>UQUR01000001.1 GCA_900544345.1 uncultured Sutterella sp.
CATTGCCCGGCTCCCCATTTAAAAAGCCTCGGATCAGTCGATCTCGAGGCTTTTTGTTTGCCTGTTAGTTATTCGTGTTTTTCCTAATAGCCTTTTTATTTTCTATCTAGGCACAATTACTTAGTCCGTTGACTATTACAAGGAAATCACAATGAATAAGGCCTTTAAAACCCTCTGGAATGACGTTCGTCAAGCCTATATCGTTACAAACGAAGCTCAAAAATCTCACGCTAAGCCCGCTAAAACAGCTATAGCTATTGCTTTAATTTCTTCAGTGTTTTTAGCTGGCTCCGCTTCTGCTGCTTATGTCGAACCTGGTGTGCAAGGCAATATATCTTCATGGGAAACTGCAGAATACAATAAAGATCATGGTATGGCTATGATCAATGCCTCGACAGCCTACGCAGAAGGTTTAAATGGCAAAGGTGTCTTAATTGGTATTGTTGATTCTGGTGCGCTTTTGTCTCATCCAGAACTGAAATCTAATCGTATTTTCCCTGTTACAGCAACTGGAACATATTCGAAAGACGGCACGCGTTATCCCTTTGCCTATATGGGACAAACGGGTGAAGCTAAAAATCGCTTCGGTGTTTATCACAAAGGTGAAAAATTTAAAGTAGGCGGAGCGTTCATTTTAGGTCATAACGACTCTCATGGTACGCATGTTACAGGCGTTGCCGCTGGCAACCGCAACGGTGAAGAAGCTCACGGTGTTGCCTGGGGCGCGAAAGTGGCAATCGGTAATACTGGGGGCAGCGACAACATGAACTATGGTCCTTATCAGGACTACGGTTACTTCAAAGCTGTTTGGGAAGCCACTGCGAAGACCGGCGCTAAACTCATCAATAACTCCTGGGGTACAAATGTAAGAATCGGTGACACTTCTCACCACTTTGATGTCGGACAGATCGGTACCGAAGGTGAAGAAGTCGCCGATAACGTACAACGCAAAGATTTCTACACTACAAACTCCGTCACAGAGTACTATCTCTTTAAGAAAGATGCGAAAGATAATGGCGGCAAGAACTTCATGGATGCCGCCTATGAGGTCGCACAGAAATACAACATTATCCAAATTTTCACGAACGGTAACCGCCGCTTCCAAAATCCGTTCTATCGAGCCGCGTATCCTTTCTACAACCCAGAGGCTGAACAATTCTGGATTGCCGCTGGTTCCGTACAGCGTAATCCTGAAGACGGTTCATATACCATTTACGG
This sequence comes from uncultured Sutterella sp., assembly GCA_900544345.1. Taxonomy (GTDB): domain Bacteria; phylum Pseudomonadota; class Gammaproteobacteria; order Burkholderiales; family Burkholderiaceae_F; genus Aphodousia. The sequence goes on from UQUR01000001.1 coordinate 1,219, forward strand.
TGATGTGAACACTGCTGATGATGATTCATGGGGTTCGGGTGGTCACAACCATGCCGGTTTTGCGAAGTGGTGGACTGTTACTTCTCCAACAGATGCTTGGAACGCAGCAGTCGATAACAAGACCGGTAAACCCTTTAATAAAGTAGCAGGCGGTACCTCTAATGCAGCTCCGCATATTGCCGGCTCAATGGCAATTCTGATGCAGCGCTATGACTATATGACGCCCACTCAGGTACGAAACGTTCTTTTTACAACTGCAAATCGAACTGATAACGGAATCGGCGAAGCCTTATACGGCAGTGATGGCGACAAACTTGATCCTAAGGTACCCGATGAAGATTACGGCTGGGGTGTGATTGACTTAGGAAAGGCTATTTACGGTCCTGGTCAATTCTTCGGTACTTTTGATGTAGCAGTCAAAGGCGACGATGTTTGGCATAACAGCATTTCTGACGAGGCTATTCAGGCTCGGGGTGAGGAAGACCGCGCTCAGATGCAAAAGTATGCTAAGCGTATCGCTGAATTGAAGGCGTTGGAAAAGTTAACCGAACAACAGGGCTGGGAACTGGAATATAAGACAAAGCGTCTTGCCAGTATAAAAGATCGTGAGGCTCAAGGCTGGATGGGTAGACTCGTCAAGCACGGCAAAGGCGATTTAACACTTACGGCAGTGAATTCTTACACTGGCGGTACAGATGTTGTAGAAGGTAAGCTCGCTGGTATGACAGAATCTTTCGGCTCAGCACCTGTTGCAGTCGAAGATGGAGCCATCCTTGAATTGCATAAGAGTTTTACGATTGTTAAAGCTGGACAGGAAGGCGAAGTTGCTGTTAATTCCAATGGTACGGATAAAGTCTCTGACGATGCACAAGTTGTACTCAAAAAGGGAGCCGTTCTATCTCTGGCCGCCAATCAACTCAGTTTAAAGAGTTTGTCAGTTCAAGGACCAGCAACCCTTGATGTTCGTGCCGCTAATTTGCCTGAAGTGACATTTACGGTTGATGACGATATTCAAGGTATTGAACAATTAAACGTAGTTTATGATACGAACCGTTACTCTGGCGCTAAGATCACCGTTGACGATGAAACTGTCAAAGTGAATCTGACTGCTAAGTAAACACTCAATGCTACGGCAAGCTTTTGTGTTTGCCGTAGCATCAAATGACGGCCAGCCGAAAAAGCAAAGCGACACGATGAGAATCGTGCCGCTTTCGTAAGCGCTCGAGTTAAAAAGAATTAGACTTTAGTCATCTCTGTCCCTTCTTCTGGAGGGTCTATTTCTTCGACGAGGATCGTCATCGTCATCGTCATCATCATCGTCGTCGTCATCATCATCCCAGCGGTCCTCACGAGCCAGGACAGGTTGATAAGCGAGTGAGCTAGAGAGAAAGAACAAGGCTAATAAAAGATCACGTCTGGAAGTCATGATGAGTCTCCTTCTAGGCGTTATACATTTTTTAGTATCTCAAGATTAGAAGAATTAAATGTTAAATTTTGTTTTTTATTAGGAGCATAAAGTGAAGGAATTTTTAAAAAATCCTAAAAATCAATTGTTCTCACAAGTTCTCATAAAAAACGCCGCAAGAGAAAACTCTTAGCGGCGTTTGATAGCGGGCTTGAGCCTGCTAGTAATGTCAATCGTTATTCATTAACGATTGCTTTAACTTCTACTCCATAGTCATCATGGGTTGTTGTCTTGATGTTTAGTAGCACGGACCAACGACGAAGCGTTCCGATAATCACAAAGAGCATCAGAAGCATCACGATGACAGAAAGCGAAGCCAGTAAGTATTGACCGGCCGGTAAGTACTGATTAATTACCAGCCAGCAACCTGCCCAGATGGTGATGATGGTCATCAAAATACCTGGCACACCAGTAATCGGCGCATATTTTGTTTTGTTTAAACGCAATATGACGGTTGTACCGATTAACAACGTGACAGAGGCAAGCAATTGGTTGCAGATACCGAATAGCGGCCAAATTGAGCTGATATCGCCAGAGTAAACGAGGTAACCCCAAGCACCTGTGAAAATTATCGAGGTAATAATGATGCCAGGCCACCATTGTTTATCGGAGAACTTGGGCCAAACCTTGCCCATCATTTCCTGCAGGAAGAAGCGTCCTACACGAGTACCAGCATCAACTGCCGTCAAGATGAATACGGCTTCAAACATAATGGCGAAGTGATACCAGTAAGCCATCAGATTTTCCATAAAAGGAATCTGAGAGAAGATATGGGCCATACCCACTGCTAAGGAAACGGAGCCGCCCGGGCGAGCCATTAAGCTTTCCTGAACTTGAGCTTCCAGATGCGGCAACTCCTGAACAGCCATACCGAGAGCTGCAAATTTATCGGCAGGCGCATTGATTGCAAAATAGTCGGCAGGAACTAGTACACAAGCTGCTACTAAGGCCATGACGGCAACGAAACCTTCCATCAGCATGGCGCCGTAACCGACAAAGAGCACATCGCGTTCATTAGAAAGCATCTTGGGTGTCGTGCCGGTGCCAATTGTGGCGTGGAAACCAGACAATGCGCCGCAAGCAATTGTGATGAAAATAAACGGAATGACAGGACCGCCGACGATGGGACCGCCGCCTTTAACAAATTCTGTGAAAGCAGGCATTTGGAAATTCGGCATCACAAAGAAAATACCGATCGCCAAGGCTGCAATCGTTCCGATTTTCAAGAATGTAGACAAATAGTCGCGTGGCAACAGCAATAACCAAACCGGTAAAACTGAGGCAAGGAACCCGTAGATCGGGATCAATAGGCTCATAGTTGGTTTGTCAATGTCAAGCCAACCGAAGTATTCCGGATGGGCAGCCACCCAGGGACCAGACAAGATGCATAAAAATAGTAGCACTACGCCGATTAGGGTAGCGCCTTTTACATCGCCCTTACGCCAAACCTGCATGTACAGGCCCATGATAATGGCAATGGGGATCGTTGCAGCAACCGTGTAAGTTGACCACAAAGAATTGTGCATGGCGTTGACCACAGCAATGGAAAGGCCGGCTAATGTCAAAATCAAAATGGCTAAAACTGCCCAGGCGGCAACTAGACCGGTTGTCTTATCAATCTCGGTTGAAGCAATGTGAGCTAAAGACCGTCCACGGTGGCGAACTGAGCAAAAGAGCACCACCATGTCATGGACGCCACCGGCTAATACGCAGCCGATTAAAATCCAAAGCAACCCCGGCATATAGCCAAACTGCGCAGCCAGCACCGGCCCAAGCAAAGGACCGGCAGCAGCAATAGCTGCGAAATGGTGCCCAAAGAGCACATATTTATTGGTTGGGACATAGTCTTGTCCGTCAGAGTAACGTACGGCGGGCGTTTGACGGGCTTCATTGACATTGAGAACTTTTTGCGCAATAAACAGACCGTAGAAACGGTAGGCGATTGCGAAAACACAGAGTGCGGCGAAAACGATGGTAACAGCGTTGACGCCGGTTTGGGTATCCATAGGAGCCTCCGAAAAAATGAGTCCATTTTTAGTCTATCAGTATTGTCTTTGTGCACAAAGATTTTCTGAATGAATTCCCCAATAAATTCGAGAAATTTTGCTTAAAGTCATAGAGAAGAAAAAGCCTTAAAGTGTGTTACCTTTAAGGCTTTTCGGTCAATTTAGGACAGATTAGTGAGCTTCTTTGGATTCTCCACCCACCTCGATAATCGTCTCTCCGCTTCCGGGATCCTGATTCTTCGGTCGTTTAAGATAAAGCAGGATAACAAGCAGAATCATTACAAAGCCATGAGCCATCACCACAATGGCATTGCTCCAGTAGGTTGCCATGAGGCCGCCTAAAATTGGCCCCATCACTGAACCGATCTGCTGGGCAGCGTAGCTTAAACCGTAAATACGTCCGCGTTCATTGGGCAGTGTATTTTCGGCAAATAGCGCATTAATAGCTGGGAAAATGCCCGCAAAGAAGATGCCGCCTACAAAACGCCAGATAACAAATTGTGTAATCTCACCAGGCAAAGCCTGTACCACTCCGAATACGCCGCCACCGAAAAGCGCAACATACAAAGCCCAGCGATAACCGATGTTGGTACCTAAACGTCCCCACATGGGGGCCGCAAAAACGCCAGAAATGCCGACTACGGAGAACACGATACCCGATACCATAACAATGTTATCCATCGAGCCTTGCAACTCTGCTATATAAAGCGGCAAAACTGGTTGCACGAGCATGACAGCCAGTTGCACGATGGCTGCCGCAAAAAGCATACGCTGAATGACCGGTACTTTAAGTAATTTGAGCGAGCCGCCCTTTTCCTTTTTCTTTTCTGGTACGCTCGCCACCTTCTTTTGTTCACCGCCCTTAATGAAGAAAATCAGACCAAGAGCAATGAGCCCCAGTGCAGCGCCAGCAAAGTAAAACGATGCACGCATTCCGAAGACTTCTGCCAGTACCCCGCCGATCAATGGTCCGAAAACGCCGCCAGCGGTAGAGCCGCCTTGCATCAATCCCAGACACCATCCCATTTTTTCGCGAGGAGCAGTAGAAGTCATAATGGCAAGGCATGCTGGCCACAACCCTGCAGAGAATCCCTGAAAGCTTCGCATCGCAAAAAGTTCCCACGGGCTTTGAACGAAACCGCCCCAAACGTAGGAAATGGCTAGGCAGACAGCTGCGCGGACAGCCATTGCTTTGTGACTTTTTTTATCAGAGAGTGCGCCCCAAATCGGAGCCATAATGGCACTGATTAAGAATGAAATGGAAAAAATCAGACCGGACCAGATGTTGACATCGCTTTGAGCAACACCTAATTCGTCAATAAGATACATCGGCAGGAACGGAACCAACATGGTGTAACTGGCCGACATGAACACTGATGTAATGGTCAAAAACCAGACCAGGGCTTTCCAGTAAGGCATTTGATAGTCCGATCTATAAAAACGAAGAAAAAAGCTCAGCTTCCATCTTATGCCGAAATGACTCAATAAGAGTGTCATTGAATCAACTTTGTTGCGCTTTGCAGAGAGCGTTTTCCCTAACTTTAGGTGGAAATGCTAAGGCCTCGAGAGAACTCGAGGCCTTAGTAAAGAGAGAATCTTTTTTGCTTAAGACTGAGCATCATCCTCTGATTTACTGTGCGCTTTGATAAATTCAGCAATGTCAGTGACTTCATCAGGGCAAATCTCGTGCATCATTGGGTAGTCAAAGAATTCGACTGTGGCACCGGCTTGGTTAAGTGTTTCGAGACTAGCGCGGGCTTGAGCAATGGTGATGACTGAGTCAAGCGTACCATGAGCCATGAAAATAGGGGTTTGCTTGGCCACATCACTTAATTCTTCAAATCTTGGATGCCGAGGAACATAACCCGAAAGTGCAATGATGCCTGCAACAGGAGGAATTTGTGACAAGCCAGCGATAAGCGCTAGAGCAGCACCTTGTGAAAATCCTCCAAGCCAAATAGGGCTAGTCGGGTATTTTTGACGCAACTCTTCAATCAGAGCAGTGACCACAGAAGCCGATTGGTTCATCCCCTCAATATCTTCGGCCTCTTGTTCTTCAAAATTTTCAGTGTAGAGATCATACCAAGCGTTCATTGTCAGCTTATAAGCTGAGATGTCCCGGGAGGGCGCAGTTGGCAAGACCATCCGGACGTTATCGAGTCCGCCGAATTGAGAGAGTTCTTTTTGAAAAGATTCGAAATCAGAGCCGTCCACTCCAAGGCCATGAAGCCAGATCAAAGTGATCGGCGCCTGACTGTCATCGAGCGGTTCTTGAATAATCGTGTCCATACCTTTAGTTAATAGTTTTAACGGCCGCTATTGTAGGGTAAATTAAAAAAAAGTTCATGAAGCGGTTATTTAATGAGTGTACATTTATTAATACAGTGAGTCGGAAAAGATTTTTGTAAAGGTAGGCTGAAATGCTTAAAGTGCTTTTTGTTTGTGCTGGCAATATCTGCCGATCGCCTACGGCAGAAGCTGTGTTTAAAACGTTAGTTGCCCGCGCTGGCTTAACCGAACAATTTGAGATTGATTCTGCTGGAACGGAAAGCTACCACGTCGGAGAGGGGGCGGATCGTCGGGCTCGGGAGTGCGCAGCAAAACGTGGTTATGACCTCAGTGCTCATCGGGCTAGGCAGATCAGAGCTGAAGATTTCGAGCACTATGACTGGATCATTGCTATGGATTGGGACAATATTCGGGAATTAAAGCGAATGGCTCCGAAAAAGTTTGAGAATAAACCTACTCTATTAATGAGGTTTAGTACAAGTTATGACGTCAGCGTGGTGCCCGATCCTTACTATGACAACAGTGACGGCTTTAAAAAAGTTCTCCTTTATTGTGAGGATGCCTGTCACGGATTGCTCTCCTTTTTAAATAATCGCGCCATACCTAACAAAACCCTGTAATAGATACAGTTTTAAGGTTGTATTTAATATAGGGTTTTGTTCAGTGAATCAATTCAGTTTAAATAGAAAAAATATTGTATAAACAAATGGTTAAATAGTTTTATTTCGTTTTTAAATTGAAAATTTCTTCTCTCTTTCTTGCGTTTAAAAAACGAAGTCAGTAATATCTACTCTCATTAAAAATGGCAGGGTTAATCCCTAGTCGGAAATTGACCGAATAAAAACATTTCGGCCTTCAGTTATCAACAGGTAAAAGCGTTGATTCTTTGAGGAGCATAAATTGAAAAAACCTGTGTATTTGGACTACGGTGCCACCACTCCGGTTGATCCCCGAGTGGTCGATAAAATGATTCCATGGCTCTATGAACATTTTGGCAACCCTGCGAGCAGTTCGCACGCATATGGACTAGAAGCGAAAGAGGCGGTAGAAGAGGCCCGTTCACAAGTTGCTCAAATGATCAACGCAGACCCTCGCGAAATTGTTTGGACCTCGGGAGCAACAGAATCTGACAATCTGGCTATTAAAGGAATTGCTCATTTCTATAAAGACCGCGGTAAGCATTTAATTACAGTCAAAACAGAACATAAGGCTGTTTTGGACAGTATGCGTCACTTGGAAACCGAAGGTTATGAAGTGACCTATATGGATGTGTTACCTAATGGTTTGTTGGATCTGGATGCACTGAAAGCAGCTATGCGTGACGATACGATTTTAGTTTCGGTGATGGCTGTCAACAACGAAATCGGTGTGATTCAGGATATTAATGCGATCGGTCAAATGTGCCGTGAACGCGGTATTTTCTTCCACGTTGATGCCACGCAGGCAATCGGCAAACTGCATTTTGATATGACAAAGGATCCGATCGATCTGATGAGTATGTCTGGTCACAAGGTCTATGGTCCGAAAGGTATCGGTGCTTTGTACGTTCGCCGTAAGCCGCGTGTGCGCCTTGAAGCACAGATTCATGGCGGTGGCCATGAACGCGGTATGCGTTCGGGGACGCTTGCAACGCACCAAATCGTCGGCATGGGTGAAGCCTATCGATTGGCGCGCCTGGAAATGGATGCGGAAAATGCTCGTTTTAAAAAGCTTCGTGATAAGCTCTGGGCTGGCATTCAAGAAATTCCTGACGTGTATTTGAACGGTGACTGGGAGCATCGCGTTGCAACGAACCTAAATGTGAGTTTTGCATATATTGAGGGGGAAAGCCTCATGCTGGCTCTCAAAGATGTTGCTGTTTCCTCTGGTTCAGCTTGTACGTCTGCAAGTCTTGAACCTTCTTTTGTGCTTCGTGCCTTGGGCCGAGACGATGAATTAGCTCACAGTTCTATTCGTTTTACGCTGGGTCGCTTTACCACTGAAGAAGAGATTGATTATGTGGTCGCTCAGTTAAAGGAAAAGGTTGCAAAATTGCGTGAAATGTCTCCTTTGTGGGAAATGCACCAGGAAGGCGTCGATTTAAATCAAGTAAAGTGGTCTGAACACTAATATTAAATAAGGGAATAAGATGCAATACAGTGATAAGTTGATGGATCACTACGAGCATCCCCGCAATGTGGGAACGCTCGACAAAAATGAAAAAGATGTCGGCACCGGCATGGTGGGCGCCCCTGCCTGCGGTGATGTTATGCGCCTTCAGATCAAGGTGAATCCCGAAGGGATTATTGAGGACGCAAAATTTAAAACATATGGCTGCGGTTCTGCTATTGCCTCGAGCTCCTTGGTAACCGAATGGGTGAAAGGGAAATCGTTGGATGAAGCAATGAAGCTTTCCAATGAGCAAATTGCCGAAGAGTTGGCTTTGCCGCCTGTGAAGATCCATTGCTCGATTTTGGCCGAGGATGCCATTAAGGCCGCGATTGCCGATTACCGCCAAAAACAAGGAAAGTAAGATGGCTGTTACACTGACAGAAAAAGCTGCCCGACACGTTGAAGCTTATTTAACAAAAAGGGGCAAAGGAATCGGTCTGCGGCTTGGTGTGAAGACTTCGGGTTGTTCCGGCATGGCTTATAAGCTGGAGTTTGCTGATGTGATCGAACCCGATGATCAGGTTTGGGAATCTTTCGGTGTCAAGGTGGTCGTTGATGCCAAGAGCTTGCCCTATATTGACGGAACGGAACTTGACTATACGAGAGAAGGTCTCAATGAAGGTTTCAAGTTCCACAATCCTAATGAGAAAAGTCACTGCGGTTGCGGTGAGTCCTTTTCCGTTTGAGATGGTTCTCAAGCATGAGTCAGAAAGATTATTTTGCTCTTTTGGATCAACCGCAGACTTATGCGGTTGATTCGTTATCTTTAGAAGCCGTAAAAAATACACTTCTAACCCGACTGCACCCGGATCGTTTTGTTAACTGCAGTGCATTGGAAAAACGATTGGCCGAACAAATGAGTGTGCAAATCAATGAAGCTTATCGGACCCTAACCGATGACCTATTGCGTGCTCAATATCTTTGTCGCTTAAGGGGATTTGATGTTAATGAGCATCGTCCGATGCCGGCCGATTTTCTGATGCGTCAAATGCAGGCTCATGAGGCGCTTGAAGCTTGCGAGCAAAGTCACGATGAGACGATGCGCTTTGCTCTTTTGCGTGAAGTGCAATTAAGTCAAAAACGCCTCATCGAGACCATTCGTAAGGCTTTTGATGACGATCATGATGATCGGGCAGCCTATGAAGCCACGCGAGAGCTGATGTTTGTTCAAAAACTCTTAGCTCAAATTCAACCCTAGGATAAATTTCATGGCTTTATTGCAAATTGCCGAGCCCGGCATGTCAGCTGATCCGCACCAGCACAGACTTGCCGTCGGTATTGATTTGGGCACAACCAACTCTTTGGTTGCTACGGTAAAAAACGCTGAGACTGTGGTGCTTGCTGACCATGAGGGCAGAAAATTGCTGCCTTCGGTTGTTCAGTATCTTGCTGACGGCTCTACGCTTGTTGGTTTTGATGCCCGTCGTTCGGTGAGTGAAGATCCCCAAAATACGATTGTGAGCGTCAAGCGCTTTATGGGGCGAAGCCGCTCGGAATTAAAGTCTTTGTCTAGCCTGCCATACGAGTTTGCCGACTCTGAAGGGATGCTTAAAGTAAAGACTGTTGCGGGAGAAAAAAGCCCGGTGGAGATTTCTTCGGAAATTTTAAAAACTTTGCGTCAGCGTGCCGAAGAGTCTCTTGCAGGAGAACTCGTTGGAGCAGTCATTACGGTGCCGGCCTACTTTGATGATGCACAGCGTCAGGCTACAAAGGATGCTGCACGATTGGCAGGGTTAAATGTATTGAGGCTTTTAAACGAACCAACCGCTGCTGCTCTTGCCTATGGACTCGATGAGGGAGCCGAGGGTCTTTACGTGATCTACGACCTTGGTGGAGGTACGTTTGATGTCTCTGTTTTAAGACTTACCAAGGGCGTCTTTGAAGTGCTGGCAACGGGGGGCGACTCTGCTTTAGGCGGAGATGACTTTGATCATCGGATTTTTTGCTGGGTTCTCGAGCAGGCTCATTTAACCGAGATTCTTTCGCCTGAGGATAAAAGTAGCATTATGGTCGCAGCTCGTGCGGCTAAAGAGGCCCTGAGTACGTCTGAAGAGGCGGCTTTAAGTGTTGTGCTCTCAAGCGGAAAGCAAGTCACTCTCACATTGACCCGCCAGGTATTTAAAGAACTTACCTGTCGTTTGGTTAAAAAGACGATCGATACGCTTGATCGAGTAATGTGTGATGCCAAACTCGAGCGCAAGGATATTCAAGGTCTGGTTTTGGTAGGCGGATCGACTCGGATGCCTGTAATTCGCCAGGCTGTGAAAGAGTATTTGGGATTTGATCCGCTCGATAACATCAATCCCGATGAAGTGGTAGCCGTTGGAGCCGCTAAACAAGCCAATTTGCTTGCGGGCAATAGCGCAGGAGACGATTGGCTCTTGCTGGATGTGACACCGCTTTCTCTAGGATTGGAGACTATGGGCGGTTTGGTTGAGAAGATCATTCCGAGAAATACGCCGATACCTGTTGCTATGGCGCAGGATTTCACAACATTTAAAGATGGCCAGACAGCTATGGCTATTCATGTTGTGCAAGGAGAGCGTGAAGTCGTTGATGCCTGTCGCAGTCTGGCAAGATTTGAATTGCGAGGTCTGCCGGCATTGGTAGCAGGAGCGGCAAGAATTCGTGTTACTTTCAGCGTAGACGCTGATGGCCTTTTGTCGGTCTCAGCTCGTGAGACTCAGACCGGGGTTGAAGCTCATGTAACGGTTAAGCCCTCTTACGGTTTAACCGATGAAGAAATCATGCGTATGTTAAAAGAGGGAACCGGTTACGCTGAACAAGATATGCACGAGCGTGCCCTGCGTGAAGAAGAAGTGGAATCGCGCAGGCTCATTGAGTCTACGGTCGGTGCGCTTGCCACTGATGCAGATCTACTCAGTGGAAGTGAGCAAACTCATATACGCGATTTGATCAATGAGCTTTTGTCTGCAATTAATGAGCACAATCTTGACCAAATCAAGTCACTGGAGAAAGCATTAACCGAAGCTACAGAAGGTTTTGCTGAGCGCCGTATGGATCGAGCTATTGCACAAGCCCTTTCCGGTAAGAGTGTTGAAGAGATTGAAGGGAAATAATCATGCCTAAGATTACTGTTTTGCCTCATCCGACTGTTTGCCCGCAAGGAAAAACCTTTGAGGTTAAGCCCGGGGTAAAGCTCGCTCGCGCCCTTTTAGCAAACGGAGTGGGTATTGAGCACGCATGTGAATTTTCAGGAGCCTGTTCCACCTGTCATGTGATTGTCCGCCAAGGTTTTAATTCTTTAAATGAACCAGAAGATGAAGAGCTCGATATGCTCGATCAAGCTTGGGGAGTAACCTCAACGTCTCGATTATCTTGCCAAACGGTGGTTGGAGAGCAAGACCTGATTATTGAAATTCCCAAGTACAGCCGTAATCACGCCAAGGAACATTAACCATGCGCTGGACCGATACTGTACAAATTGCCGAAGCACTCTGCGATGAGTATCCGGATGTCAATCCGCTAAAGCTGCGCTTTACTGAACTTCATGCGATGGTGCTGGAGTTAGACGGATTTGATGATGATCCTGAAAAAAGCAATGAGGCTATTTTAGAAGCTATTTTGCAGGCTTGGCTTGATGAACTTTAAAGGTATGGGTTATGCGTTTTGACGTCGTCACGCTCTTTGAACCGATGTTTGCGGCCGTTTCTGAACAAGGCATTACAGCTAGAGCAAGAAAACGGGGACTTTGGTCATTGCATACATGGAATCCTCGAGAAGAGACTGATGACAACCACAGAACAATTGACGATCGTCCTTTTGGCGGCGGCCCCGGCATGGTAATGATGGCTGAGCCCTTGGCAAAGACTGTTAACCGTATTCGTCGCTCGGGCAACCAGGGGCGCATTATTAGCTTTGCTCCGAACGGTCCCCGATTAACGGATGAAACGGTTAGACGGTGGGTGGCAGACAATCAGGATATGATTTTGATCTGCGGTCGTTACGAAGGAATTGATCAGCGTTTTTTAGATCGTTATGTTGATGAAACTGTCAGTGTCGGTGACTTTGTGCTCTCGGGAGGGGAGCTTGCTGCAATGGTGTTAATTGATGCGGTTGTGCGGCAGTTGCCTGGGGCTATTAAAGAACTTTCAACGCTCGATGAGTCTTTTTCAACTGGGCTATTGGATGCACCGCATTACACTAGGCCTGAAATTTGGAAAGGCGAAAGCGTTCCCGAAGTACTTCTAACAGGGCATCACGCCAACATTGCACGCTGGACGCGTGAAAAAGCTTTAGAAATCACTTTGAGCACTCGCCCGGATCTGATTGCCAAAGCCGAAAAAGAATCTAAATTGATGCCCTCTGATTTGCTTTGGCTCAAAAAACACGGCTGGAAGTAAAAGTCCACTACTTTTTGAGTTCTTTTTCCAAGAGTTTTTGTAGCAATTCGTTTTCCCTGCGAAGTCTGAGAAGTTCGGTTTGCAGTTCTTCGTTTTTTCTTTCTAATGAATTATCAGAGTCGACAGCTTGGCCGATTCCTTTGGGACTTTTGGCTGGCTGCTTGTGTTTGCCCAATAAGTACCAAATTGCCACAGCTAGAAAGATAAGCAAAATGAGGTTCGGAATACCAGGCAACAGAGTAGCGCCGAGAAAATGAGGATTAAAAATATGATGCATCATACGGCTCCTCTTTTGAGAAATAGACTGTCCGAAATCGGTTAGATAGGTCTTCTTTTCTCAATTATAAAGCAGGATATTGCGAATTTTTCCGCTTGAAACTAATCGCGCTTAAGCTCTGTTAAAGTCTAGGAAAAAAATACCCAAGGTATATTTTTCTGGGTGAGCAATACCTTGGGTTTAGTTGACAGGCTAGTGCGTCTTTTTGCCTAACCACTTTTCGTAGATTTTGTCGTATTCACCACTTGCTTTGATGGCGGCTAGACCTTTATTGAGTTTTTCAACCAGTGCCTTATTGTTTTTTGAGACTGCAAAGCCGACTTGTTTGGGATTGTAGAGGTGAGGTACGATCAACAAATCTTTGTCGTTGTGCTGACTTTGATAGTGTCGTGCCGTTGTATCACCCAAAAGTGCAGCTTCACAACCGCCCATTTTCAATTCCATCAATGCCTCAGCCACTTGATCGAAGTTCATTACTTTAGCCCCCTTGACGGATTGAGCCAAAAGAGATCCAGTAGAGCCAATCTGAGCACAGATAGCTTTGCCCTCAATGTCTTTAAGTTCCGCGTATTTATCTTTGTTTGCCGCTTTAATGACCATCGCTAAGCCAACGTCGTAATAGGGATCGGAGAAAAGTACTTGTTTTTTACGTTCATCGGTAATCGTGATAGCGGCAACGGCGACATCAATCATATTGGTTTGAAGAGCGGGGATGATGCCAGCAAACTGCATATTTTGAATTTTTGCTTCATCACCGACCGCACGAGCGACCGCTTTAATAATGTCCATGTCAAAGCCAACGATTTCTTCGCTTTTTTGATCTTTAAATTCAAAGGGAGCTAAGCCGGCATCGGTGCCAACGAGGATAGTGCCAGCTTGTGCTGCAGCACTGCCAGCGACAATGGCGGCAAAAATAAGGCTTGAGAGTGTTTTTTTCATTTTTTAATCCTTTCATCAGAAAATGTTCAAAAGCAGTGCGAAGCAGTTTACAAAATGTTTTTATAGGAAATGAATGTATTAAGTTATTGAAAATAGACGAATTTTTAGAATATATGTGCGAATAAATAGTAAGATTGGCCGACAAATAGACTGCAAAATTTTCAATAGAGATGCTTTTTTAAATAAAAATCTTAATTGGCAGCGACCTGAATACTCAATAGTGCTTATTGGTATAGAGACTTTGAGGTATAGGATAGATGCAGAAGCACAAAGCTTTTCGACTTAAAGCGGAAGGCGGTCGACAAATTGGAAATTTGATTGAAATCAAATTTAATTTATTTAAGGTTTAATTTTCGCAGTGAATGTCTTTTCAATCAGTCCTAATACTTTAAGGCAAAGGATGGTTCAAAAAATCTTGGAATTTTTTAAGCAAAATCATTGGCTTTGCTATACAATAGCGATCTTTCCGTTCAATGGGATCGGAAAGTATTTTGTTTAATTAAAACCCATCCTATCGGTGGTGACAATGCGCGGACACAGTTTTCCGATCGCAGACCACATGATGATGGTTTTGGAGAAAAAAATGAATCTTATCCAAACGTTGGAACAAGAAGAAATTGCCCGCGTGAGCGCTGGCAAAACCTATCCTGAATTTGCTGCTGGTGACACGGTTGTCGTGAACGTGAACGTTGTTGAAGGTTCCCGCAAGCGCGTTCAAGCATACGAAGGTGTTGTGATCGCCCGCCGTAACCGCGGTTTGAACTCCTCCTTTATCGTTCGCAAGATCTCCAGCGGTGAAGGTGTTGAACGTACGTTCCAACTCTACGCTCCGACGATCGCCAGCATTGAAGTGAAGCGTCGCGGTGATGTTCGTCGCGCTAAGCTCTACTACTTGCGTGATCGCGCTGGTAAGGCTGCTCGTATTAAGGAAAAGCTTTCGAAGTAATTCGAGGTATTTTTCAAAAAATACAATTTTAGTTCTGACGATTTCGTCAGAATATCGGGAGGCACGATTTCGTGCCTCTTTCTTTAGGTGGTCTACCAGGCAGAAGTTTTTTCAAGCTGCTCGGCCATTGCACAATAAAAATCATAACGGCTCTGTGAAATATGACCACTTTGCACAGCCTCCTTAACAGAGCAGGCTGGTTCCTTGAGGTGCTTACAGTTGGCAAAACGACACTGTCCGACGTGAGCTGCGATATCTGGCATGGCGGCAATAATGTCGTTGAGCGTCAAATGAGCAAGCCCAAACTCTTGAAAGCCCGGTGAATCAATAACAAACCCTTCGGCACGATCCAAATCATAAAGTGTAGTTACAGTGGTTGTTTGACGACCTAAGTTGAGTGCCTGAGAGTACTCTTGCGTTTTAGCGTTTGCGTCTTTGACGAGAAGATTCAGAATGGTTGACTTGCCCATGCCAGACTGACCGACTAAAAGCGAATGACGTGAATTAAAGATGCTGTCTAATTCTTCAATGGTTGAATCTGTAGCTTTTTCAGCGCTGATTGCATGGGTTTCATAGCCCAAAGCTTTTAGAGATAATAAAAACTCTTCGGCTTCCTTAAAGCCCTCTGACAAATCCGTTTTATTTTGAATTACACAAGGATGTACGCCTGCAGTATGAGCAGCCAAAAGGGCTTTCCAAACGAACCATGGGTTAAAGCGGGGACGAGAAGCAAAAACAATTACTAAAGTATCAATATTGGCTGCAAGGGTTTTGGTTCGCCACTCATCTTGTCGAAATAAAAGACTGGTACGTTCTTTAATAGATTCAATCGCAACGGTATTGTCCACCGCTGGGGAGCAAAGAACCTCATCGCCTACGACCACATCGCCTTTTTTACCTCTTCTGTGAGCCTCGTATAGTTTGCCCATATCATCACGCACAAAATGATGCCGCCCGTGGCCAGAAACAACCTGGGCGTGAAAGGCTCCGTTTTCTTTAGTTTTATTCGGCGTTGTGATGGGTTTTCTCATAAAGTTTACGTTGGCGATCAGCCATAATCTTAAGAGCTCTCGTACGTCGAGAAATTTTACTTAGGCGTTGAGAGGCAGATTTTTGTTCGGACTCTCTATCTGTTTCGGTCTTATTGTCTTTAATGTCAATGACATCAAAAAACGTCTCTTGAGCCTGCTCTTTGTGATCTGGTAGTGCATTGTCTGTTTCAGGGACACTTTCTGAAACGCTTGGTTTTTGCAAAATTTCTTCTTTACGAGAAGTTTTATCCACGAAGACCGAAGGCTCCTCTTTTATGTTGCCTGAACGATCATTAGTTTGAACCGACGGAGAAATAGCTTTGCGCGGTTCTGAAACTAAAGCACTATTGACAGAACTATTAGAGTCAGCGACATCTTTAGCGTGGCCTTTTATTTTTTGGCGTAGCGTTTTGCAAAGAGTCTGAAAGCCTACCCAAAGAGTCTTTCCGTACATAGGATGAGTGGAATTGTCTGAGCTCAAGCACTCCAAGGCCTCTTCAAAATGAGGATCCTGGTAGGGTTTAAGTGGTAGACCGGGGGTAGCACTGCGATCATTTTGAGCACGTCTGATCAGTGCTTTTTCAAATTCAATGTTTAATTTGTGGCGTTTTGTCTCACGAAGCTCAGCCTGCTGGACTTTTTGTTCCCGTTTATCAATCAGAGCGGCAGAAACATTTTCAAGTTGATGCAAGACGGTGAGTGAGTCATTGCGCAGTGTCTCCTCTTCTTTGGCCTCGTAGAGTTTTTGGGATTTCTTCTCAACATGGGTAATGCGGGCCATGAGGCTTGGCTCATGAGAAAAGAGTAAATCAAAAAAACCGAGTGTGACGCTCGAATGACGCATAGGAGTTGGAAATAGAGCGATCAGGGAATTGACCGTTGTCTTTAAACCCGTAAATCGCATGGCAAAGGTGTCGGACGAGAAAATTAAGTGACGCAGGAAAGCGTCCATCGGTAGCCTGAACGGGAAAAGCAGCACTGGTAGCGCAACAATGGCAAAAGTTAGCACAGAGCCGTAATAGGGACCAGGGCCATAGACTCTGAAACCGATCTCATCTAAAAACCAGGACTGAGGGGTAAACCAGGCTAAAAAAACAAAAACAAAAAAGCCCGCCACTGCACACATAAACCAGGCCTGAAAATACATATGACTGAGATTTCTTGCCAAAGCGTGAGCTGCTATCGCCTGCAAATCGTCTAGTGTCATCCGGGTGTAGATGTCATGTCTGAAGAAAAGTTTGACGTTCTGACGGTGTCCAAATGCGAATGCTGGCGGAAGCTCCTCTTTGTCTTCGGGGCGAGTGACGCGGATTTCTCCTACACTTAAACTCGCTTTTTTGCCCAATGAGTCAACTAGAGTTTTTAATTGAGGATTGTCAGCGAGCGTTGCTCGTGTGGGCTTAAAGAAATAAAGCAGGCGCCGAGCGAGATTGAGCGCAAAAACGAGATAAATCGCAAAAATTATCCAGCCAAAAATCCACCAGAGTTTGCCACTGCTTTGCCAAAGAAAAAGACCAATCCAGAGAATCGGCAATACGGTGATCCAGCCCAACAAAGTGGTCAGGAAATAGTTTTTAAACCAACTTGAGGGGACTTCTTGTGTGTAACCAAACGCTTCACGAAGACGGAACTCTTTGTACCAGCAAAAAGGCAGGTCAATTAACACAAAAATGAAGCCTACGCTAGCGGGCAGCATCCAGTGAAAGGCAAACTGGTCACCTACCGTATTCATCAGCCAGTCGGAGATCGTGTTGATACCGTCGCCGGCTGTCAGGTACACAATTAATGCAGTGGTGACGGTAACTTCCAGCCAGTTGAGTTTTGTGCGGGCAATATCGTAATGGGCCGCTTTGACATGCTGGGCTAGGGTGATCTTATTGTGCAAAGGCTCAGGCACCTCATCGATCGTACGCTTGAGGTGTATGATCTCGGCCAGACAGGCAAAGCTGTGAACTAAAAAATAAAAGCACAACGCGGCCAAGAAGACTTGAGCAAAAGTAAAAGTCATGGGCAAAGTATGCGACAATATCGTTTCCAAACGGTTCATTTTAAAGGAATTAGGTCATAAAATGGCGACTGAACTGCAAAAAGATCCTCGCTTTAGTGCGGACAATTTGATTTGGGTGGATATGGAAATGACGGGCTTGCAGCCTGAGGTTAATCGAGTGATTGAAGTGGCTGCAGTCATCACTGATGCGCAACTGAATGTTATCCATGAATGCCCAGTCCTTGCCATTCATCAATCGTCCCGCATTATGGGTTCGATGGATGCTTGGAATACTGAAACGCACGGTCGCTCGGGTTTGATAGACCGTGTTTTAACCTCAGATATTGATGAGGAAAAAGCGAGCGATATTTTATTGGCCGAATTTGCCCGATTTGTGCCTCAGGGAAAAAGTCCTATGTGCGGCAATTCCATTGGACAGGACAGACGCTTTATGGCGCGATGGATGCCAAGGCTCGAAAATTTCTTTCATTACAGAAATATTGATGTATCCACGTTTAAGGAATTAGCTAAGCGTTGGGCTCCTGCAGTTCCCAATAGTTTTAAAAAAAGCACTAAGCATGAGGCGCTTTCCGATATTCTCGAAAGTATTGATGAGCTCAAGCACTACCGCAAGCATTTGATGAAGTGCTAAAAAGCCTGAAAATTTCGTGAGATAGCCCTCGAAAAACTTTTATTTTTCGGGTACAATTTCGGTCTTTCCACGACGTGGCCTAACTTCCACGTTCGCATGTTTAATTTTTTTAAAGGTTAGAAAATGTCTGTTCAAGATATCAAAAAGTCTGAAATCGTCGCTAAGTTCCAACGCAAAGAAGGCGACACGGGTTCTCCTGAAGTTCAAGTTGCTTTGTTGACGGCTCGTATTAACGAATTGACTCCCCACTTCAAAGAACACGCCAAGGATCACCACTCCCGCCGCGGTTTGTTGAAGATGGTGTCCCGCCGCCGTAAGTTGTTGGACTACTTGAAGCGCACCGATTTGGATGCTTACCGTAAGTTGATCAATGAATTGAATTTGCGTAAGTAATTCACACTGGCTTTTCCGAAGCGACCTGCACAGACAGGTCGCTTTTGGTAAGTTTGATTGATTTTGGGAAAAGACGGGTTTTAGTTTTCGGTTTGTGCGTTGCGATGTGAGTGTTTTTGCTGTTGATGAGAACTTTCACACCGCAGCGTATCGGAAACACGTCTTTTTCCCGTTTTTTAAGGAAGAAACGAAATGACGATGTTTAACAAAGTGAGCAAGTCTTTCCGCTTCGGCGACCATGATGTGACGTTTACCACCGGTGAAATCGCCCGTCAGGCTTCCGGCGCCGTGATTTGCCAAATGGACGATACGGTGGTGCTGGCCACGGTTGTCGCCAAGAAAGAAACTAAGCCCGGTCAGGACTTCTTTCCTCTGACCGTTGACTATATTGAAAAAACCTATGCTGCCGGCAAGATTCCTGGGGGCTTTTTTAAGCGTGAAGGCCGTCCGAGCGAAAAAGAAACCTTGACGAGCCGCTTGATTGACCGTCCGATTCGTCCGCTTTTCCCCGATGGCTTCTTTAACGAAGTTCAGGTGATTATTCATGTTTTATCCGTTGATCCTGAAGTGGATCCGGATATTCCCTCTATGTTGGGTGCTTCGGCTGCTTTGTCAATTTCAGGTATTCCTTTTAACGGCCCGATTGGTGCTTGCCGTGTGGGGTACATTAACGGTGAGTTTGTTTGCAACCCGAAGCTGTCTCAAATGAAAGACAGCCGCTTGGATTTGGTTGTGAGCGGTACGGAACGTGCTGTGCTTATGGTGGAATCTGAAGCCGATTGCCTGCCCGAAGACGTCATGCTCAATGCTGTGATGTTTGGTCATGAACAGCAGCAAGTGGCTATTAACGCCATTAATGAATTGGTTGAAGAAGCTGGCAAGCCCGCTTGGGATTGGCAACCTGCTCCGAAGAACGAAGCTTTGATTGCTCGCATTGCCGAATTGGCCGACGAGGGTTTGAAGCAAGCCTATAGCATTCGCAGTAAGCAAGCTCGCAACGACAAATTGCGTGAAGTCTACGCCATGGTTGATGAAGAGTTGGCTAAAGATGAACGCTTCTCAGGTGACAACGCTGTTGATCCCAACGAAGTCGCGGGCATTTTATTTGAAATGGAAGCCAAGCTCGTTCGCTCCAAGATTTTAAACGGTGAGCCGCGTATTGACGGCCGTGACACAAAGACTGTCCGTCCGATCGAAATTCGTCAAGGTGTTTTACCCCGCACGCATGGTTCAGCTTTGTTTACCCGCGGTGAAACTCAAGCCTTGGTCATTACCACGCTCGGCACAAAGCAAGATGAACAAATCGTGGACGGTTTGTTGGGTGAAACGCACGAACGCTTCATGCTTCATTACAACATGCCTCCGTTTGCCACCGGAGAAACAGGCCGAGTGGGCAGCCCCAAGCGCCGCGAAATTGGTCACGGCCGTTTGGCTAAGCGAGCTTTGACAGCAGTGCTTCCCTCCGAAGAAGATTTCCAATACACGATTCGGGTGGTTTCTGAAATTTGTGAATCAAATGGTTCTTCTTCTATGGCAAGCGTCTGCGGTGGCTGTCTGTCTTTGATGGATGCTGGTGTGCCTTTGAAGGATTACGTAGCTGGTGTCGCTATGGGATTGATCAAGGAAGGCAATAAGTTTGCTGTTCTCACGGACATCTTAGGTGACGAAGACCACTTGGGTGATATGGACTTCAAGGTGGCTGGTACTGAAAACGGTGTGACTGCCTTACAGATGGACATCAAGATTGAAGGCATCAACAAGGAAATCATGCAGGTGGCCTTGGCTCAAGCTCATGAAGGCCGTCAGCACATTTTGAATGAAATGCGCACGCAGGCAGCGGGCGGTGCTAAGGAATTGTCTCGCTTTGCTCCGCGCATGATCACAATGAAGATCAATCCGGAAAAGATCCGTGATGTGATCGGTAAGGGCGGTGCTGTGATCCGCGGCATCACCGAAGAAACCGGTGCCACAATCAATATTGATGATGATGGTAGCGTGACCATTGCCTCGGTAGATCCCGAAGCCGGTCTCGCAGCTCAAAAGAAGATCCTCGAAATTACGGCTGAAATTGAAAAGGGTCAGATTTACGAAGGCACAGTCACGCGTCTGCTGGACTTTGGCGCCATCGTTCAATTGCTTCCGGGCAAGGACGGTTTGCTTCACATCAGTCAAATCGCCAACCAACGTGTCAATGCTGTCTCTGACTACCTTAAGGAAGGTCAAGTGGTGCGCGTGAAGGTGATTGAAGCTGATGAAAAGGGCCGTGTACGCTTATCAATGAAGGCACTGCTTGAAGACGAAAAGAAAGAAGAAACGCCTTGCGAGGTTCCGGCAGCCGAAGAACCGACTCAAGTAGCTCAATAAGCTAAATTAGTTTTTCTTCACTCAAAACTCCCGTTTAATCTTTTATTGGATTGACGGGAGTTTTTTTATTAATTTGAGTTTATAATTCAAATTAAAATTTAAATTTGAAATTAACATATCGACTTATATGACAATTTCAGTGAAGAAAAAAATAGCAGCCGCTACCGTAGTCGTCATTGCTCTTGCTGTCGGGGGGTGGGCTTTTAAACATTATGCGGTCTCAGACTCTGAACTAAAGCTCTACGGTAGCATTGATATGCGTACGGTTGATTTGGCTTTTGAAGAATCTGGGCGCTTGGCAAGCGTTTTTTATGAAGAAGGCGGGCAAGTGAAGGCTGGCGAAATTCTTGCTCGGCTCGATGAAAGGCGATATCGAATCGCAAGAGATCAAGCTGCCTCATCCGTGGGAGTGGCTCAAGCTCAACTCAATCTTTTGCTTGCTGGTTCACGAGTTGAAGAAATTGATATAGCACGGGCGAAACTTAAAGCTGCAGAGGCTAATCTTGTGCTCTCAGAGCGTACCTGCAAACGTTATCGTGATATGGGTAAAGCTTCGAGCGCATTAGTGCGTGATGAAGCTTGTTATCGGGCAAGCGCTGACCGTGCCCTTCGCGATGAGGCAAAACGGACGCTCGATATGCTTCTGGCAGGTACTCGAGCCGAAGAAATTGAAGTTGCTCGTGCAACTCTTAAACAAACCCAGAGTCAACTTGCCGATGCCCAGCGCGCTTTAGATAATTGCACACTTTATGCGCCTGCCGACGGTGTGATTCGCTCACGCTTAAAAGAGCCCGGTGATATGGTCGGTGCAAGTGCTCCCATTTATGAAATGGCTTTAATGAACCCGTTGTGGGCTCGTGTTTACATTGATGAACCTAATTTAGGTCTCATTACGATGGGGCAAAAGGTAGCTGTCAGTGTGGATAGTTTTCCGAACAAGACTTTCAATGCTTCAGTAGGCTTCATTTCATCGGTTGCTGAATTTACTCCGAAAACAGTGCAAACAGAGGCCATTCGCACCAATCTCGTCTATGAAGTGCGGCTGACAGTTGAAGATCCAGAAGGGTTGCTGCGACTGGGGATGCCTGTGACAGCAAAATTGTTAAAGTAAATCATGTCAGAATCTTTTGCCATCACTTTGCAATCGGTCTCACGCTTTGAAAAAGGTGCTCAAGACGCTATCTTAAAGTCTGTCAGCGCCGATCTCAGAGAAGGCCGTTTAATTGCTTTGGTAGGAGCCGACGGGTCCGGGAAAACGACCTTGATGCGGGTGATGGCAGGTCTTCTTAAGCCACAAAAGGGCACTGTCAGAATTTTTGGCGAAGAACTTTACTCGAAACATCTTTCTCAACTTCAGAGCTTTTGCGGCTATATGCCTCAGCAATTCGGTCTCTATACAGATCTAAGCGTAGAGGAAAATCTGACGCTTTATGCCGATTTGTTCGGTTTGAGTGACTTGGACAGAAAAGAGCGTTTTGCAGAACTTTTGTCCATGACGGGATTGACTGATTTCACTGCAAGGCCAGCGGGAAAGCTCTCGGGTGGGATGAAGCAAAAGTTGGGATTGGCCTGTGCGCTTTTAAATCGACCGAAGATTTTGCTTTTGGATGAGCCTAGCGTTGGAGTTGATCCTCTATCGAGACGTGAACTTTGGGCTATTTTGAAAAAAAATGTTCAGTCAGGGGCAATGACAGTAGTGGTTGCTACGACTTACATGGACGAAGCCTCTCTTTGTGATGATGTACTGATTGTGGAAAACGGAGAGGTAGTTTTGCACAATACACCAGAGGCAATCGCTTCATTAGCCGAAGGTTTGAGTTTTAACGTCAATATTGCAAAAGGTAGAAGAGTTCGGGATGTACAAGCACAACTGCTCGATGATACGGATTTAGTTTTAGATGCTGTTCCCAGAGCGGGTTCTGTTCGGGTACTAATCAAAAATCAGTCCGATCGGGCTTTGCTGGAACAAAGACATCATATTTGCTTGCAACCGACAGCTAGCGGATTAGAAGAGGGTTATCTTGTCAATCGGGCCAAAGCAAGCCCCATTCATTCTTATAAGAAGATTGGTGATGACTTTTCTTCTTCAATTTCATCAACAGAAGAAAAACCCATTGTGGTTGCCAAAGATTTAGTTCGGCGTTTCGGTTCATTTACAGCCGTAGATCGTACTTCTTTTGAAGTCAAAAGCGGAGAAATTTTCGGTCTTCTTGGCCCCAACGGAGCTGGAAAAACGACGACTTTCAAGATGCTCTGCGGGCTTTTGAAAGTGACAGAGGGAGAACTGGAAGTAGCTGGCGTCAATGTGCGGCATTCAAGTGACCAGGCTCGTGAACAATTGGGCTACATGTCGCAGAAGTTCGCCCTTTATGCAGACTTAAGTGTTTCCGAAAATTTTGATTTTTTCGCCAGTGCCTATGGACTATCGGGAAATGAAAAAGAAGAAAGAATTGATTTTTTAATTAAAGAATTTGATCTTCAGAGTTTCCAAAATACTCAAGCAAAAAATTTGCCTGGCGGCATCAAACAGCGCCTTGCCATGGCAGTTGCCCTCATTCACAACCCGAAACTTTTATTTTTGGATGAGCCCACAAGTGGTGCCGATGTTTTAACACGCAGGCAGTTTTGGCGATGGATCACGGCTCTCAGTCACATGGGGACCAGCATTATTGTGACAACGCATTTTATGGAAGAGGCACTTTACTGCGACAGACTCTTGATTCAGGATGCAGGATTGCCCCTAATTATGGGTTCGACCGAAGAGGTGCGTGGGCAATGCACAACGATGGATGAAGCCTTCATTCAAATCGTGAAAGCCTTCCGCGAAAAAAGGAGGCGCTTATGATGCAGGTTCAAGATTTTTGCCGTCATGTCTTTGCGTTGAGTTTAAAAGAGAGTCGTCAGATTCTTCGTGATAAGAGCTCTATTTTAGTGGGTGTCGTCCTTCCGATCATTTTGCTGATTTTATTTGGCTACGGTATTTCCTTTGACGTGAAAGATATCCGCCTAGCGGTCGTGGCTGATCAGTCTGGTGCTCAATCTGTGCTGTATACGCAGGCGCTTACCAATAATGATTCATTTATTGTGGATGTTTTCCCAACGAGAAAAGAGGCTTTTGATGCGCTTAATCGCTTTGATGCGGAAGCCGTGATTATTTTTGAAAAGCGACCTGTTGCCGGCGAGGTGCAGTTGCTTGTTAACGGAATTGATGCTCCTCGGGCTTCTATGGTTGCCAATGCGGTCTTGGCTACTATTGAAGGGGCGGGATCGCTTCAGACTCAATCAAAAGGCATAACGGTTATCCCACGCATTTGGTTTAATGAGTCTGCAGAGAGCCGCTGGTATTTAGTGCCGGGGCTCATTGTGATCATTTTGACGATGATCGGTACGATGTTAACGGCAATGGTGATTGCTAGAGAATGGGAACGGGGAACAATGGAGGCGATTTTAGCGACACCGATTTCCCCCTGGGCATTACTTTTATCAAAAATTATTCCCTACTTTGTCCTAGGGGCTTTCGGTTGGGGGCTTTGCATGATTGCAGCCGTTTGGGTGTATCACATTCCCGTACGCGGTAGTTTGTGGCTTATAACGATTTCTTCAGCCATTTATCTTTTGGTGAGTCTTTGCATCGGCTTGGTCATATCTGGTTCGACACGCTCGCAATTTTTATCGTCACAAATTGCGCTTTTGGCGAGTTTTTTGCCGGCCGTGATTTTATCGGGTTTTATTTTTGATTTAAGAAGTGCGCCACAATGGGCAAACGTGATTGCTTATGCAATGCCTCCGGTTTACTTTCTTGACCTCTTAAAAGTGGGTTTTCTGACCGGTGGCATGCAGGCGCTTGTTGTAAAAAACCTCCTTGTTCTTGTCGCATACGCAGCTGTTCTTTTGGTTCTTGCACGACACCTTTGTGAAAAGAGGGTGAGGAAATGACTAAGCGCATGATTCGATTCAAAGCACTCGTGCGCAAAGAGCTCCTTGCCACGTTAAAAGAGAAAACAAGCCGGATGATTTTGGTCGGTCCGCTTTTGCTTTATATCCTTTTATTCGGCTATATCGCTAGCTTTAACCTAAATTACGTGCCTTATGCTCTTTGCGATTTGTCTGGATCAGCCGATGCCGCGCAGTTCGTTCGTGCAATTGACAACAATAAAATTTTTGAGCGTATTGCAACTGTGCAAAGCGTCTCGCAAATCAAATCGGTTATGAATGAAGGTGAGGCACTTTTGGCCGTAGTCATCGAACCGCTTTTTGCCGAGCATCTCAAAGAGGGTAAAAGTGCACAAATTCAGGTAGTTATTGACGGACGTAATTCCACGACTGCACAGCTCGCAGCAGGTTATTTAACCCAAATTGCTCAGACAATGAATGCTTCAATCACCGGAATTGAAGAGCCGGTTAAAACCCGATTTCTCTTTAATCCCAACTTGATTACACAGTGGTTTATCATGCCGGGGCTTATTGTGATGCTTTCAATGCTTCAGGTCGTAGTGCTTTCAGCACTCTCGGTTGCCCGGGAAAGAGAGCAGGGTACCTTTGAGCAGCTTTTGGTTTCACCTTATACGACAATAGAGCTTCTGGTGGCAAAGTCTATTGCTCCGATTTTAATTGGTTTTTTCCAAAGTACGCTCATTTTCCTCGTGGATCTTTATTGGTTTGAGATTCCGATGGGTGGTAATGTGTTTGCCCTGTATTTTGTGCTTTTGCTTTTTATTCTGTCGGTTGTGGGATTGGGGCTGACTGTTTCAGCATACAGTCAGACCATGCAACAAGGACTACTGATTGTTTTTGTGTTTTTGGTTCCGATGGTACTTTTGTCAGGACTATTTGCACCTGTGGAAAATATGCCTCAATGGCTTCAAATCCTCACTTATGCGGATCCGTTGAGGTTTACGCTTTCAGCTGTCAGGCGCATTTATCTGACAGGGGCATCTTTGTGGACAGTGTTGCCGCAGCTCTGGCCGGTAATCGCGATGGCGTTACTGACCCTGCCTGCGGCGTATTATTTTTTTAAGAAGCGACTATGAGAAAAGAATCTGCAAGAGTAAGAGGTGACGGTGAGAAAACGCGCGAAGCGCTCATTGAGGCGGCTGGAACACTGGCGGCAGAACGCGGCTGGGCCAATGTCACGGCAAAGGATGTCTGTGACATGGCTGGCGTTAACTGCGCGAGCGTTAATTATTGGTTCGGCGGTCGCGATGAACTCTATAAAGCAGTGCTAATGAAAATCCCAGATACGATTTTCAGCCAGGAGCTTGAAATTGAAATGGTGCAGTATGAAACGGCAGAGGAGGCATTGCGTTACTTTTTCCATCATCATTTAAAGACTACTGATGATAAGAGAGGTTGGCCTATGCGTGTTTGGGCTAGAGAAGTTACCGCAACACCTTCTGAAAATATTATTTCATTGGCTCGCAATAACGGAGTATTGCGCATTAAGGCTTTGCAGCAGTTCTTCGCGGATTTTCTGGGTCTGAAAGACTATAAAGATCCTCGCGTAGGAGCCGCTTTTATGACAGCGATGTCAGCAGTTTTAATCCATTTGCTGATTGCACCAGAATTAAAAAAGATCATTATTCCCGGTTATGAATCTTACCCTGAGCAGGTGCGGGAATTAGTTATCAGACAGGTAATGGCAGGTCTTGAAGCTAGGCGAGATGAACTCGGCCAAGAAAAAGCACAGGCTTGTTAAAGCCTGCGCCTTTATATAGCGGTTGCTTAAACTACCCGATTCGGGGCATCTCCTGTGGCAAGAAAGGCACGGATATTGTCAAGCGCCTGCTCTCCTGCGCTTTCTCGGGCCTCGTAGGTACCGCTTGCAATGTGTGGGGTAATAATCAGGTTATCCAATCGGGTCAGTCTTTCATCAATCGTAGGTTCGCCTTCAAAGACGTCAATTGCAGCCCCTGCAATTGAGTGCTTATCCAGAGCCCTAATCAGTGCCTCGGTATCGATGAGTTCACCTCGTCCGATATTGATCAGGTAACCTTTAGGGCCGAGCGCTTCAAAGACTTCTTCGTTAGCGATATGATAGGTAGCGGCGCCTCCCGGCATCGCTAAAACTAGATAATCACACCAGCTGGCCAGCTCTTTGAGAGTCTCAAAGCGCTCATAGGCAACATTGCAAGAGCTTAAATTCGTGTAGCCTATCTGCATCTTAAAACCTTCGGCCCGTCGAGCAATTTCACGGCCGATATGACCGAGTCCAGCTACTCCCAGGCGCTTACCGCTGATACGGCCAGTGAGCGGAAAACCCGAAAACGTGCGATGCGTTTTTCTGGCGTGAGCCCAGGCCTGAGCCGTTTGCCGAGATAGAGCAGTTATAAGACTCCAGGCAAAGTCTGCAACATCATCACTGGTTGCCGAAGGTGCATTGGTGAGCACAATAGAGCGGCGCTTCATTTCTTCAAGATCAAATTTATCAAAACCCACGCCCAGACTGGCCACCATCTTAAGATTGGGGAAAAAGGATAAAAGCGCCTTATCCATTTTCACCGGCGGATTACTAATCACAACTTCCACATCGGATAAATTCTTACGTTCATTGTCATTGAGATCAGACCAATAGACAATTTGCGCGGTTTCTTTAAGACCCTCAATGATGCTTTTAGGCAAGGGTTTTGTGAAAAAGCTCACGATACGCATAATTGAAATCCTAGTTCGTTTCTTCTTCAGTCTCTTTTTCCAATGTCACAGCGGGGCTGACCATCGGATGGATCAGGCGATAGAGCTCACGGGCACTCTTTGGTGGTTTACCGCTTTGAGCTTCCTTTCTTGCGGCACGAATCAATTGTCTGAGTCCTTGAACATCTACCTGAGGAAACTCTTTTACAAAGTCAGTTAGCGCGCTGTCTTCGGCAATAAGTTTATCGCGTAGGCGCTCTGCCCGATGGTGAGCCGCAACTGCAGCACGGCTTTCACCCGTGGCAATATCGATGGCTGCGCGGACTTTATCAGGATCAAGTCCATTCATTCGTTTGCCGATTAACTGAAGCTGACGTCTTTGAGCGCCGAATGACTTCATTTTGGCGTATTCATCAATGGCCTCACGGACGCCTTCAGGCAGGGGAATTTTATTGAGCGTCTCAGAGCTCAATTTAGTCATCTCTTTTCCCAAATCCTGAAGCGCCTGCAGCTCACGCTTAATTTGTGATTTACTGGGTCTGTCCCAGCCTTCATCATCTTGCAATTCGTCTTCGCGATTGTCTTGGTATTGAGCCATGGCAAAAATTCCCTATAAACATTAAACGGATTTTAACGAGAAATTTCGATTTTCAGCATTATCATTAGCAAGTTAAGAAAAAGATTTGTGATTAAAGAGAATTCTCTGTGAGCGATATTGTTAAAACTTTCCCCCATTCTCCCTTTGAACTTCATGCACCTTATGAGCCTTCAGGCGATCAGCCTCAGGCGATTGAAGAGCTCAATGAGGGATTAGAGAGTGGTTTAGCCTTTCAAACACTATTGGGGGTCACCGGTTCAGGCAAAACCTTTACGATGGCCAATGTTATTGCACGGCAAGGGGTGCCCGCACTTATTATGGCTCCCAACAAAACGCTTGCTGCTCAGCTTTACTCCGAGATGCGTGAGTTTTTCCCCAATAATGCCGTTGAGTATTTCGTTTCTTATTACGACTACTATCAGCCAGAGGCTTATGTGCCGAGCCGAGATCTTTTTATTGAAAAAGATTCTGCAATCAACGAACACATCGAGCAGATGCGATTGGCTGCAACCAAAAGTATTTTGGAGCGCAGAGACACGATTATCGTGGCCACTGTATCGGCTATTTACGCTATCGGCAAACCGGAAAGCTATACGCAAATGCGCCTGATTATGCGCACGGGGGATTTAAAGAGCCGATCGGACTTTATCAGTCAGCTTGTGCGCATGCAGTACAAGCGCTCAGAAATGGATTTTGCCCGAGGAACATTTCGTGTCAGAGGCGATACGATTGATGTCTTTCCCGCTGAACACGCAGAGATGGCTGTGCGGTTTGAGCTTTTTGATGATGAACTCGAATCCATTGCGCTTTTTGATCCATTGACTGGCAAAGTGGTTCAGAAAGTCACTCGTTTTGTGATTTATCCGGCAAGCCACTATGTGACGCCTCGAGATGAAATTGTGCGGGCGATCGCAACTATCAAAGAGGAACTTCGCGAGCGTAAAAAATTCTTTTTGGATGAGGGTAAGCTCGTGGAGGCTCAAAGGCTCGAGCAGCGA
This sequence comes from uncultured Sutterella sp., assembly GCA_900544345.1. Lineage (GTDB taxonomy): Bacteria > Pseudomonadota > Gammaproteobacteria > Burkholderiales > Burkholderiaceae_F > Aphodousia. The sequence continues at coordinate 30,306 of UQUR01000001.1, forward strand.
ACTTTATTTGACTTGGAAATGCTCGATCAGGTTGGTTTCTGTAAAGGTATTGAAAACTATTCAAGACATTTAACAGGTTTAGCGCCCGGTGTGGCCCCTCCCTGCTTAATTGATTATTTGCCATCAGATTGTTTGATGTTTTTCGATGAGTCTCACGTCATGATGGGACAATTGGGCGGCATGTATAGGGGTGACCGATCAAGAAAGGAAACGTTGGTGCTTTACGGTTTTCGTCTGCCTTCTGCATTGGATAACCGTCCGCTCAGATTCGATGAGTTTGAGCGCAAGATGCGGCGCAGTATTTTTGTGTCTGCCACACCTGCTGATTATGAGCTGGAACACTCCTCTCAGGTGGTCGAGCAGGTGGTCCGTCCGACCGGTCTTGTAGACCCAGAGGTGATTGTTAGACCCGCAGCGACTCAGGTCGATGACGTTTTGTCTGAAATTAATGAACGAGTGAAAAAAGGTGAGCGAGTCTTGGTAACAACGCTCACTAAACGCATGGCCGAAGACCTCACGGACTTTTTAAATGATAATGGCGTGAAGGTGCGTTATCTTCACTCAGATATAGATACCGTTGAGCGCGTAGAAATCATTCGAGACCTTCGAGCTGGGGTCTTTGATGTACTCGTGGGGATTAACCTTTTGCGTGAAGGTCTTGATATACCTGAAGTATCTCTTGTGGCTATTTTAGATGCCGACAAGGAAGGTTTTTTAAGAAGTGAGCGCTCACTTATTCAAACGATCGGTCGTGCGGCAAGAAATGTCGCAGGCACGGCCATTTTATATGCCGATAAAATAACGGATTCCATGAAGCGCGCCATCGGTGAAACCGAGCGGCGTCGAGCCAAGCAAAAGGCTTATAACGAAGCACACGGTATTACGCCAAAGAGCGTGAAAAAAGAAGTTCGTGACATTATTGACGGTGTTTATCGTCCTGATGCCCCGAGTCGGGAAGACATTGCAGAAAATGTGGGCTCCATGACTGAAAAAGAACTCTCGGCTCAAATTAAAAAGCTTGAAAAACAGATGTTTGAGTATGCAAAAAATCTTGATTTTGAAAAAGCTGCAACTATTCGAGATCAATTGGCAGAACTCAAGGCACGTGTGTTGGGAGCTGCCAATCCTTCAGAGACTTAAATAGGAGCCACTATGCATCAGATTCCCGATTGCAGTCAGATCTTTGCCAATGAATACGGTACAAGCGTATACATTAAAAACGTTGTTAAGGCCCCGAACATTGAGGTGGGCGAGTACAGTTATTATGACGATGCTGAGGACCCTACACAGTTTGAAAAGCGCTGTGTGTTGTTTAATTATCCGGAATTTTTTCCAGATAAACTCATTATTGGTAAATTCTGTGCTATTGCCCAAGGTGTCCAATTTATGATGGGAGCGGCTAATCACCGCATCAACAGTCTCAGCACCTATCCTTTTAATGTCATGGGCGGACTCTGGCGTGAGCAGACAACACCACACATAGCAGAGCTTCCACAAAAAGGCGATATTGTGATCGGCAACGATGTCTGGATCGGCCGAGAAGCAAAAATTTTGCCTGGTGTGAAAATCGGAGACGGAGCAATTATTGGTGCCTACGCTGTTGTTGCAAAAGACGTCCCTGCTTATTGCGTTGCAGTAGGCAACCCAGCTCAAGTCGTAAAAAAGCGCTTTGACAATGAGTTGATCGCGTTTTTAGAGAAAGCTCAATGGTGGAATTGGCCCATTGAGGAAATTACCAATTTTTTGCCGGTCCTCACGACGTCTGACCTTAAGCAGGCTAAGGCTTTGTTGCAACAAAGGCTGTAAGCACCTTAATTTGAAAAGCTAAACCGACTACAATGCATTCATCAATCATTTTTTGAAGGTTAAAAAATGAGTATTACAACAACTATTCATACTGAAATGCGTCGGCAGGATCGGGCCGTTGATGATCCGACCATCATTAAAGCTTTTTTGCACCGCTGCAAAATGGTAACACTTGCCATCCACGATGAACCTTTTCCCTATATTGTTCCGTTGAGTTACGGCTATGAAGTCAATGACGACGGACTGATTTTTTATTTTCACGGTGCCGCTGAAGGCCATAAAGTTGATCTTTACGAGAAAAATCCTCACGTGAGTTTTTGCGTAGCTGAACCCGCTGCGACGATTATTGAAGATAATCCAGCCTGCCGCTCAGGTCAGAACTACTTTTCTGTGGTAGGGCGCGGCGTGATTGAACGCTTAAAGGGTGAAGACCGAGTAAAAGCTATGGATGCCATCATGCACCACTATATGGGTGATAACGGAGAATTTTCCTGGACATATCCCGAAGAAGTGCTAAATCACATGGCTTTCTGGGCGCTCAAAGTCCACGAACTTTCTGCAAAAACGCGTCAAGAAATGGCTTTCAGAAAGTAAGCAATCATGCAGAACTTTCACGATTTAATCGGTGGTTTCCAGCACTTTCGAACCAACTATTTTCTCAAAGAAAAAGAATTCTTTGAATCGTTGGCTCATTCACAAAGTCCAAAGACTTTGGTTATTGCCTGTTGTGACTCAAGAACCGATCCGGCTATTATTTTGCGCTGTAAGCCTGGGGAACTTTTCGTTGTACGAAGTGTGGCAGCCATCGTACCGCCTCCTGACAAAGCAGGAGAATATGATGCTGTGATGGCCGCAGTGGAGTATGGCGTTAAGCACTTGAGCGTAAAAAACATTGTTGTGATGGGGCACTCCAACTGCGGGGGTATTGCCGGACTTTTAAATCCGCATGTAATCAGCAGCGAGCGCTACATTAATCGTTGGGTGTCACTAGCTTGTCCTGCTGTGCATAAAATCGACGCCGAAAATGAAAATCTTTCCGTAGCGGAAAAGTCCCGGTTGTGTGAAGAGGCAGCGGTATTGCTGTCACTGGAAAATCTGCTTTCCTACCCCTGGATTGAAGAGGCGGTGCAGTCGGGCATTTTGGCGTTACACGCACTGTACTACGACATGAGAAAAGGAACGCTTAACGTCTGGAATAGCGAACTGGAAAATTTTGAGGAAACTTCAAAATTAACTGTTTAGCCAGCAAACTAAAAGCCGGATGTTCTCTCAAAGACATCCGGCGTGATTGTTTTTAGCGTAAAAATTCAATGACGCGTTCTTTGGGAAGACGGGATTTAGGCCGTTTGGCATTAGAGTCATTTTCAGCCCGGTATCCCAGAGCAATTCCTACGACAGAGCGCTCAGCTTTTTCTTTGAAGCCGCAAATTTGATCCAAAAGCTCAAAGTCGAGTCCGCCCAGAATTGTTGAATCTACTCCAAGCGAAGCGGCTGCCACGGTGACGCACCCCAAAGCAATAAAAGCTTGGTTGCTCGCGTAACGCAAGAGACCCTCTGGATCGTTATCAAATTTTCTAGAGTAGGTCATGCGGATCGCATCGGGCCGCTCGGGATTTGTCCAGCCTTGGTATCGTCCGTCCTTTTCTTCTTGTCTGTAGAGTTCCTCAAAATACTCTTCACTAAAGTGTGTTGGAACCGTGAAGAAAATAAATTGCGGTGCTTTCATGCGTTCAATATTGAAGTCTTTGACAGCCGGCATGATTTTTTCTTTCATTTCAGGCGTATCAATGACGTAGAACTTCCAGGGCTGAATATTGGTTGATGAAGGGGACAGGCGAAGTACTTCTAAAAGTGTTTGCATATCCTCATCGCTCACACGGCGCGTCGGATCGTAGTGCTTAGTGGTGTAGCGCGTACGCATTAATTGCAAAATATCCATGATCCCTCCTAAAACTTCTTAGCAATAAGCACTCGAAGGGCACCGGAGCCGCCCTCTTCAATCGGAGCCTGTACAAAAGCCTGAACTTCACGCATTTGCCTGAGCCACCGGCGCACCAATCCTTTTAAAACTGGGCCTTGCTCTCCGCTGTTGATGCCCTTGCCTGTGACTACTCGGACACAGCGAATGTGAGCCTCGCGAGCTTGAAGAATAAAATCAACGAGAGCGCGTCTTGCTTGTTCTGTGCGGTAGCCGTGCAAATCTAAGTGAGCCCCGACAGGCCACAAACCTCGAGAGAGTTTTTGCGCAAGGTCAATGCCGCAACCTACAGCGATGTATTCACGATCGCCCCAGTCATCGGCACTAGCACCGTCATAGTTGTCTGACAATCCCACTTCAGCCCGAAGCTTAACGGCAGTTTGCTCTACGATGGGACGCGGCGGTTTTTTCGTAATTTCAGTCCGATGGGTTTTGCCTCCGAGTTTAACGACGCCAAGCCTTTTCATTTCTTTTTCAAAAAGATCTTTTTCAGCCGGATCGCGTTCAACGGGGGTAACACCAATTCGCTTCATTTCAGCCGCAAATAACGCCCGGTCGTCTTCGGCTTTTTCACGACGTTCTAGTCTGGCGGCTTCTTCTTTTTCACGAATGGCAGATTCTTCAGCCAGTCGTGTTTTGATTCCCTTTAACGCATCAAAACCTTTGGCACGCATGATCTACCCCAGTTTTTCCAAATAGCGCTGAGCGTCAAGAGCTGCCATGCAGCCTGTGGCAGCGCTGGTGACCGCTTGCCGATAAACCGGATCTTGACAGTCACCAGCAGCAAAAACTCCTTCAATATTTGTAGCTGTTGCCGTGTGAGTGCCGGTTCCCTTGGTGACGATATAACCGTCTTTGAGCTCAAGCTCATTGGCAAAAATTTTTGTATTAGGTGAGTGACCGATTGCAATGAAGATCCCGTCAACCGTTAGGGTCTCGTCGTCTTTGCCGTTAGTACTCTTTAAGAGCACACCGGTTACTCCCTGATCGTTGCCGAGTACCTCTTTGACTTCACGGAAAAGGTGCAGGACGATTTTGCTTTCTTTGACCGCTTGCATGAGTTTGTCGACCATAATAGGTTCGGCTTTGAAAGTATCTCGTCTGTGGATAAGGTGTACAGTACTGCAGATATTAGCTAGATAAAGCGCTTCTTCTAAAGCGGCGTTACCACCGCCAACAACGGCTACAGTTTTTTTGCGGTAAAAGAACCCGTCACAGGTGGCGCAAGCCGATACGCCGCGACCTTTGTAGAGCGTTTCAGATTCTAAACCTAGATACTTAGCGCTCGCTCCTGTGGCAATGATGAGCGCATCGCACGTAAAGGTTTTACCGGAATCGGCTTCAAGACGAATCGGCTTTTCTTTTAAATGTGCGGCTGTGATGACATCGTATTCAATTCGAGTGCCAAAGCGCTCTGCATGATCCATAAAGCGCTGCATAAGTTCCGGACCCTGAGTACCGTTGACGTCAGCGGGCCAGTTTTCAATTTCCGATGTGGTCATGAGCTGCCCGCCTTGTTCCATACCTGTAATGAGCAATGGATTTAAATTGGCGCGGGCAGCATAAACGCCTGCCGTATAGCCTGCTGGCCCCGAACCGATAATGATGAGCTTTTCGTGTTGAATCGTCTCTGACATATCTGTACCTCAAATTAATCGTTAACTGAATCATTGTATCCGAGACCGTCTGCAAAAAGATGCGAAAATTTGAAAACATTGTTCAAGAAACGCTCAAACTGTGAGCAAAGCCCGTACAATTAGAGGGTTCATTTCAGATTGATTTTTTGATGAAAAAACCGGCACTGATTAAAGAAAAAGCGAAGAAAAACATATTGCAACCGTCCGCTCGTAAATCTTCCCGTGCTAAGGCCGCACAGCTCCCCGTGACCGTCGGAGCCGTAGTCAACGACCCTATTGCTGAAGCGGGATCACGAAAAAAAGTAAAGCTCGGATCGGTTGTAGGCCTCATCCTGCTTGTCTGTTCTGTTCTTTATTTTTTGATGCTTATTTCCTACAACCAGACAGATCCCTCGTTTTCTCACGCTGCACCAAATGTGGCGCCTAAAAATTGGATCGGTCTTTTAGGAGCTTGGGTATCCGATATTGCTCTTTTTGCACTGGGATGGTCAGCTTACTGGCTGGTGCCAGTCGGATTAATGAGTGCTTGGCGTGCCGTGAGTCCCAGTTACAAAAAGCCGCCTTTTGGCAAAATCAGTCATCTTTTTGGACTGATGATTTTGCTTTGTGCAAGCACTTCGCTTGAAGCACTGCGCCTTTATTATCTCGCCGAACCTCTGCCGGGAATGGCGGGCGGCATTTTAGGCCAGACGGTGATGACGGCCTCCACTCCTGTGGTTGGGGCTTTGGGTCTGACGATTTTGATGGTAGTTTGCGCTATGTGCGGAGCCTCCATCTTTTTTGATTTTTCTTGGCTTAATGTTGCTGAAAAAATCGGAACCCGTCTGGATCGTTTCTGGCATTTTTTCACCGATCGTCATCAAGCTAGAGTCGTTGAGCAAAAAGGAAAAACTGCTCAGGAAGAATTGGTTCAGCAATTTAAACCAGAGCCTGCAGTGCCTGATCAAAGTGCTGATGCAGAGGTGCCTTCAGAGCCTATTGTGCCTGCAGCGCCTCGTCCTGTGATCAATCCTCAGGCAAAAGTAAAAAAATCGGAAGTGGCATTTGAAGCGCAGCAGGAAACACTTTTTGAAGATACGACGCAGCCCGTTCGACCTTCTTTGCGTCTATTTGATCCGGCGGGTAACTCAGAGCCTTCAATTGATAAGGCATCATTGGCCGTGATGAGCGGATTAATTGAAAGTAAGCTCTCAAGCTACGGTGTCTCCGTGAAGGTGAAGGCTGCTAACCCTGGGCCGGTTGTGACGCGTTACGAAATTGAGTTGGCCGAGGGCGTAAAGAGCGCCAGCGTAAAAAGTTTGGAAGCGGATTTGGCCCGAGTTTTATCTGTGCAGTCCGTGCGGGTCCTCGATACGGTGCCTAATACGCCTTATATGGGTATTGAGGTGCCCAATCCTCGCCGTCAGTTGGTGCGAATTTCAGAATTGTTGGGCTCTCAGGATTTTGCAAAAACTAAGGCGCTTTTACCACTTTGCTTAGGTAAGCGCATTACGGGTGAACCTTTTGTGGTGGACTTAGCGAAGATGCCTCACTTGCTTGTGGCCGGTACCACAGGTTCAGGTAAGTCCGTTGGCGTCAATAGCATGATTTTGTCGTTGCTCTATAAGTTTGAACCTTCTCAGCTGCGACTCATTTTGATTGACCCAAAGAAAGTTGAATTTGCTTATTACGAAGACATCCCTCATTTGCTCTGTCCGGTTGTCGATCAAATGAATGAGGCTAAGCACGGTCTGCAATGGTGCGTCAAAGAGATGGAGCGACGCTATAAGCTTGCTCACAGCATTAAAGTTCGCAACCTTGAAAGCTATAACGCAAAGGTACGGGAAGCCCGGGCAAACGGCGAGCCGTTAATGAATCCGCTTGCAAAAAATGCGGGTGAGGATATTGAGCTTGAGGAGCTGCCTTACATTGTCGTAGTAGTCGATGAATTGGCTGATTTGCTGATGGTCGATAAAAAGGGTGTGGAAGAGTCGCTTATCCGCTTGGCCCAAAAAGCTCGTGCAGCAGGAATTCACTTGATTTTAGCCACTCAACGCCCGAGTGCTGATGTAATTTCCGGCCTCTTGCGCACCAATATTCCCTCGCGCGCCGCTTTCCAGGTAGCAACGGGCTCTGATAGCCGAATTATTTTGGACCAAACTGGTGCAGAAAATCTTTTAGGCAACGGTGATTTCCTCTTTAAGATGCCAAGTCTGCAAGTGCTCGAGCGTATCCAAGGGGCCTTTGTCACAGATGAAGAATTGGAACGAGTTGCGCAGTCGCTCAGACAGATGGCTAAACCCAACTATGTTGATGATGTGCTTGTGAGTGAAGAAGAGGAAAGTGCTGAATCTGATGAGCCTCGCGGTACAAACGGCGGCAGAAAAGATCCGCTTTTTGATAAGGCCGTACAGATTGTCATTGAAAGCAATAAGTGCTCTGTGACCTATTTGCAAAGACGCTTAGGCGTGGGTTATCCGCGTGCGGCGAATATTGTTGAAGATATGGAAGCCGAAGGCATTGTGAGTCCGGCCGACTCCAGCGGCCGCCGAACCATTAACGCGAGAAAAAACGAGGAGCTTTAATGAAAAATTTTTGTAAATTGTTTCTCAGTGCCGCGGTTTTGGGTTGGACAGCTGTTTCTTATGCAGCTGCCACTGATGACTTGAGTCACTTTTTAAAAACAGTGACGAGTGCGCAGGGGAAGTTTGAACAGAAAGTTTTTACGCGTGAAGGTGAAAGTAAAGAGGGCGCGGGAAGTGGTGATTTTGCTTTTTTGCGTCCCGGAAAATTTAAGTGGCATTATCAGGCACCGTTTGAGGAACTGATTGTTACTGACGGAAAAACACTTTGGCTTTATGACACAGAGCTCGCTCAGGTTACTCAGAAAGCTTTAACCGGGGCGATTCCTGCCTCACCTGCTTCACTATTATTCGGCGCACAGGATTTTAGGAAAGATTTTCATGTCCAAAACATTGACAGTACCGACGGCCTGCAGTGGCTTCGGGCTGTACCTAAAGATGACTCAAATGCTTTTTCAGAGGTGAAAATAGGCTTTGAAAACGGTGTGCCTAAAAAGATGATGTTGAAGGATAATTTTGGGCAGCAAACACATTTGCAGTTTGATGATTTTCAATCTAATGTCAAATTAAAAGCATCAGACTTTACCTTTAAGGTTCCCCAAGGGGTAGACGTTTTAAAGGACGAGAGCCGTTTTTAATCCAGGAAAAGGAAAAACCTCGATTGATATAACAACCGAGGTTTTTTGTTGCTGGTTTAATCTGAAAATCAGCTCGCCATCGCGCTGCTTCGTTCGGTTTGCACCTTTCGGTTCATACCGCCTTTTTTCATTTTTTGAGTTAGATGGTAAATCACATAGCAAAGCACTGTGAAGGGAACTCCGCAATACAGAGCAATGCGTTGGTCAGGGTCAATGCCCATACCGACCATCACGATCACGCACATCGCGCCGCCTACAATCGGCACCCAGGGGAACCAGGGGCTCACGTACTTAAGTTCAGAAAGACTGTGGCCGGAAGCCAGGAATTGCTTTCTGAATCGATAGTGGGCAATGCAGATGCTAAGCCACACTGCAACCGTGGAAAAGCCCACGATGGAGGTGAGGATCACAAAAACGGTGTCGGCAGCCATGACGCTGGAGGCCAATGCAAGCAAACCACCCAGCATACTGAAAGCCAAAGCATTGACCGGAACCCCCCGTTTATTGAGCTTAGCTAATCCTGCAGGCATCATTCCGTCGTGGCCCAAAGACCACACCATGCGGCCGGAGGCAAAAAGTCCGGTGTTGGCCGAAGACAGGATAGCTGTGATGATCACAAAGTTGAAAATATCCGCGGCGTAGGGAATGCCCATCTGCTCAAAAACCGTGATAAAGGGGCTTTTTGAGACCGTAGCTGCTTCTGAAGGCAAAAGCGTTGCCACGATTAAAACCGTACCCACAAAGAAAATCACAAGACGCAGAAGCGAGGCACGCACTGCCATGGGGATCACTTTTTCAGGATTATTGGTTTCACCGGCAGCAACACCGATCAATTCAGTGCCGGAGTAGGCAAAGCAGACCGTCACCATTGTAAAGAGCAAAGGCGTGATGCCGTTTGGCAGTAGACCGCCTTCTCCCACGAGGTGTGTTAAGCCAGGAGAGCCCGATTCACCAAAAGGTATCACGTCAAAGAAAGCGCAAGCGCCCAAGACGATGAAAACCTGAATGGTGACCACTTTAATGATCGAAAGGAAAAATTCGCTTTCAGCAAAAAAGCGTGTATCGATCACGTTCAGCAGGAAGATGATCGCCCCGAAAATTAAACACCAGGACCACACCGGAACCTGAGGGAACCAGTATTGCATGGCAAAGCCTACGGCTGTGAAGGCTGTACCGAGCGTGACAGTCCAGTTGAGCCAGTACAGCCAGGCGACGGCAAAACCCGAGGCCGGGGAGATGTACTTACTCGCATAAAGGTGGAAAGAACCGGGTTCAGGATGAGCCACGGACAGTTCGCCCAGACTCAGCATGATCAGATACACCATAAATGCACCGATCAAGTATGCAAGCACCGTGCCGAAGGCACCGACGTTTGCAATGATATGACCCGTTCCAAAAAAGAGTCCGCTGCCGATCACGCCGCCAAGACTCAACATGATAAGGTGGCGCAATTGCATCGAGCGTTGAAATTGGGACTCGTTGTTCGCCGTAACGTTTTGGGAGTTCATAATGCCTTCCCCCAAAGTGCTGTCATTGCGTTCTAGCGCCGAGGGTACAGGCTTTTACCCAAGGACTCAGGATCTTGTCTTCGACGAGTAGTTTCTCGCTTCGAAGCTAGTCCGACAATAACAACGTGTTTTAAAAAGATGTTCGTCGTCCAAACGTCCATCTCGCGTCTTTCTCGGAGGTTGTCTCCCCCGATACGGTGGTCAACACATTTAACAGTTTTTGGTTGTTTGACACCGCGATATTAGGGATAAATGATCGCGATATCAATACCTGGACGAAAATTTTTTCTCTTGCTGTCAAGCAATACACTATATATACCATGAATAGCGAAATATGTGGCATATTTTCCGATCTATAGAGTATTTTTTGAGAAACAAAAATAATTTTTTTTTATCGGTTAGGGGTCTTTTTAAAAGTTAGGAGCCGGAATAAAATAAATTCACCTTTTATTTCGGAGAAATGCAATGTCTGATGCAATGTGGGGCGGACGATTTGATCTGCCGATGGATCATTTGGTGCAGGAATTTAACGCGACCATTTTGATTGAAAAGCGAGTGACTCCTTTTTCAATTATCGGCAGCACAGCCCATGTGCACATGTTGGCTGCCCAAAAGATTTTGACCCAGGAAGAAGCTGAGGCTATTTTGAAGGGGCTGCAGGCCGTCCGAAAAGAAGTTGAGGACGGCCGTTTTGTATTTGATGTGGCCGATGAAGACATTCAGATGGCCATCGAGCGTCGTGTAACAGAGCTCGTTGGCCCCGTGGGCGGCAAGATGCATACGGCTCGTTCGCGCAACGACCAGGCCCAGCTTGACGTTCGTCTCTACACGCGTCACGCCATTCGTGAAATTATCAAAGCGATTTGTGAATTGCAGCGCAGCATCATTGCCAAAGCCGAGCAGTACATGGGAGTAATGTTTCCGGGCTATACACACTTTCAGACTGGTCAGCCCATTTTGTTTTCGCATTGGATGATGGCCTATTTCTGGATGCTTGAACGAGATATCGGTCGTTTTGAAGATGCCTATAAGCGTCTGAATGTTTGTCCGCTGGGTGCTGCCGCGATGGCAGGCACCACCTTCCCGATTGATCGTGAAATGACAGCAAGAGAAATGGAGTTTGACGGTCCAAGTGAAAACTCAGTGGATACTATCGGTGACCGAGACCATTTAATTGAAACAGATTCGGCGGCGGCTATCTGCATTATGCATTTAAGTCGGTTATGCGAAGAAATTGTGCTCTTTACCAGCCAGGATATTCATTTCTTTGACTTGTCGGATGACTTCTGTACGGGTTCGTCCATTATGCCCAATAAGAAAAATCCGGATATTGCCGAAAAGATTCGCGGTAAAGCCGGACGCGTTTTCGGAAACCTTCAGGCGATGCTTACGATGATGAAGGGGTTGCCTTTGGCCTTTAATACCGATATGAGCGAGGATAAGGAGCCCACTTTTGACTCCGTTGATACACTTCACATGAGTCTGCGCATCTTAAAACCCATGCTTGAAAAAATGACGGTTAACGCCGATCAAGCTCGAATCGGTGCAGGACGCGGCTATTCCAACGCCACGGACTTAGCTGACTATCTGGCCCGAAAAGGCATTCCGTTCAGACAGGCTCACCATATCGTGGGCCATATTGTGAACTATTGCATCAAGCACAATACGGATCTGGAAAAGATGACGCTTGAAGAGTACAGACAGTTTTCCGATGCGATTGGTGAAGATATTCATCAATACATTACGTTGGAAGCCTGTGTTGCTGCCAGACATTCTTTCGGCGGCACAGCGCCTGAACGCGTCACCGAGCAGATTGCCCGTGCTAAGGCTCGTTTGAATGTTTTGCATTGCGGAGTTTAAAAATGGCCGTACTGACTCTGACCGAAAAAGAAGTGCTGGAAGTTCTCCCGAAAGTGGATGTGTTTTCAACCGTTGAAGCGATGTTCGGTGCTTTAGGGCGCAATGAAGCCGTGCAGCCCAAGCAGGTTCAGACGCTTTTTCCGGACAATAAGGGCGACTTTATCAACTATTCCGGCGTTTGGATGAGTGCAGGCGTCTACGGACTCAAAACTTCTCCTTTTATCGTGCAGCAAAAGGGTTATACGGTCACCGCCTGGACGCTTTTAATGTCAACCGAAACCGGAGAGCCGCTTCTGTTAACAGACAGTACCCGCTTAACGCTTGAGCGTACTGCAGCGACAACCGCTGTTGCCGTGAAGTATTTGGCCAAAAAGGATTCAAAACACCTGGCAGTGATCGGCTCCGGCGCACAGGCTTTGGCGCATATTCGGTATGTGAGCGGGTTGAGAAATTGGGAGAGCATTCGTGTGTGGTCTTTAAACAGCCATGAGCTCTCGGATGAAAAGAAAGAGGCTTTCCGGCAGGCAGGTAAAGGCTTAGTGGAATTTAGCGGTACAAAAGCCGAGGCTTTGAAAAACGCGGATGTGATTTTGCTTTGTACCAGTGCTGCCGATGCCGTTCTCAGTGCAAAGGATATCGAAGGGACTCCGCTTATCACGTCAATTTCCACTAATGCCGCCTGCGCTCATGAAATTGATCCGGCGCTGCTTGCCTCAATGGATGTTTATTGCGACTGTACGGCAACGACAGCGACTGTGGCAGGCGAAATGAAACTGGCTATTGAAGCAGGCAGCTGGAAACCCGAAGATGTTAAAGGGGACTTGGGAGCTTTGGTGAATCACGCGGCTCCTACTCCTGCCTATGATAAGCCCGTCTTTTTCCGCTCAATCGGTCAGGGGCTTGAAGATGTCGCAGTGGCTTTGGCGGTGTTCAATCAAACTCAAAAGCAATAAAGAGGTAAGAGATGAAAATCGAAGCATTCGGTGTTGAACAATGGATGAATGAGTGGGAAACCAAGTGTGCTTATAACGTGGCAGAAACCTGCGTGGAGTCTGTGACGGTTGAAGAACTGCTTGAAATGGCTGATAAAACGCCAGAAGAGATGATGCGTGATCTGCTGCCGAAAAAACTCACTTACGGCTGGATTGAAGGCAGCATCATGGTGCGCGAGTTGATTGCCGGTTTATATCAAAAGCAAACGGCTGCCAATGTGGTCACCACTCACGGTTGCATCGGTGCCAATATGCTCGTGCACGAAACGCTGGTTGAACCGGGCGATCACGTGATTTCTGTGATTCCGACCTACCAGCAGCACTACTCCATTCCAGAAAGTTTCGGAGCAAACATCGAGACTTTGTGCTTAAAACCTGAAAACGGTTTCTTGCCTGATCTGAATGAATTGCGTGCAATGGTCAAACCCCAGACAAAACTTATTTGCATCAATAACCCGAATAATCCGACGGGCGCATTGATGGATGAGGCGATGCTCAAAGCAATCTGCGACATTGCAAAATCGGTTGATGCCTGGTTGCTGTGCGACGAAGTCTATCGCGGCTTAACGCAGGAAGAAGGCTACAGTCCCTCTGTTGCCGACATGTATGAAAAGGGTATCAGTACGGGCAGTATGTCAAAAGTCTTCAGCCTGGCCGGTTTGCGTTTCGGTTGGATTGTCGGTCCTGAGTCTTTGATTGCTCAAGTATTGCATCACCGCGACTACAACACGATCAGCGTCGGCATGATTGATGAATATCTTGCAGAGCTAGCCCTCGGTGCTAAAGAAAAGATTTTGGAAAGAAACCGTGCCATCGTTCGTGAAAATCTGCAGATTTTGGATGATTGGGTAAAAAGTGAACCCAGAGCCTCCTACGTTAAACCGCAAGCGGGAACGACGGCATTTGTGAAGATTGATACGAAGTTATCCTCGCACGAATTTTGTGAACGCTTGGTAAAGGAAAAGGGTGTGATGTTTACGCCGGGTTCTGCTTTGCATACCGAAGGGTATGTGCGTATCGGGTACGCCAACAATAAGGAAGTACTCAAAAAAGGTTTGGCGCTCACCAGTGAATTCTTAAAGGAAATTGACTGATCATGTTGCCGGATTCCGACTCAGTCGGAATCCGCTCTAAAATCGGCTAAAAAACAAAAGCTCGTTCACATTGCGTGACGAGCTTTTTAAATATGGCTCCCCGAGTTGGGTTCGAACCAACGACCTGCGGATTAACAGTCCGTCGCTCTACCGACTGAGCTATCGGGGAATCAAGGCTGTGAACTATACACAACATCGAGAAGGAACGCAAGAGCAGCTGAAAATTTTTTTGTGCAAGAGTTCCCTCAGAAGAATTGTTATCTTAAGAGAAGCAAAGTGTCAGATGGTCCTTAATCAGACAATTAGGGAAAAAATCATTAAAATGGTCGGCTCTACACACGTGTGCGACCCCGTGGTGAAACAGGATATCACGATAGCCTCCTAAGCTGTAATTCTGGGTTCGAGTCCCGGCGGGGCCGCCATGGTCAATAGTGTTATGCTCAATGCAGGACACTCTCTATCTCCGCAGAGGTTTGATTATTCCGGTATTCCTTAAGCTTGTGCTCTGTGGTCAAGGCGCCGCTAAATTCTAATTCCGTTGATGTTTAGAAATTGATTATGGTTTGGTACAATGCGCCCTACGTCCAACGGAGTCAGGTGCATTTACTCCGTTAAGTATTGAGGGGTTTTGCTGTGATTTCCTCTCAATCTCGGGGGACAAAATCAGAGCAAAACGGCCTAGATGTTCCACCATCTAAGCCGCTTAAAGGAAGATTGAAAATGCACCAACATTCAATCTCTTCCGTCAGTATAGCAAAACGCTTGAGACGTTTGGTGATCAAAATCATCATTGCGTTAATCTTGCTACTCGCATGCTGAACGCGTAAGTAAAGAGCCTCGGTAGTCCCGACTATCGGGGCTCGCGTGTTTTAAGACTCGGCATTCTCTTAATGATAGTTTTTTTGCAAAAAGAAGACTCTATTGTTTATTTTTTGTTATCGAACTTGGTATAAGCTGCTCAAATTCTGAGCAAAAAATCTCTTGAATAATCATTAAAATGGTGAGCTTGCATCAATTTTTTGATACTGCTGATGCAGATTAAATCTGTGATTCATTCAGCAGTTAGAAAACGGTTTGAAGTTTTTTAAGCCTTTATGTCAGGCTGTCTTATTTTGGTATACGGATTAATTTTCAATGGCTACTAGTAAACGTTCGGAATACGGCGAATCCAGCATTAAAGTTTTAAAGGGTTTGGAACCTGTTAAACAGCGCCCGGGGATGTATACCCTGACCGATAATCCTCTTCATATCATTCAGGAAGTGATTGATAACTCCAGCGATGAAGTTTTAGCAGGAGGTGCTTCTCGAATTGAAGTGGTGCTTCATACGGACGGCTCTGTCACAGTGACCGATGACGGCCGCGGTATTCCGGTAGGTATTCACAAGGAAGAAGGAGTGCCCGCCGTTCAGCTCGTCTTTACTCAGCTGCACGCTGGTGGCAAATTTGAAAAAGATTCGGGCGGTGCTTACTCCTTTGCTGGCGGTCTGCACGGCGTGGGCGTTTCGGTCACGAATGCCTTATCGACTCGCTTGGAAGTCACCGTCTGGCGCGAAGGTAAAGAGCACCGAATTGTGTTTGCCGACGGTAACGTTATTGAACCCCTTAGCAGCCAAAAAAGTCCGAGACCGAAATCGGCTACCGGCACACGAGTGCATGTGTGGCCCGATCCGAAATATTTTGACAGCCCCAATATTCCTGTCGAACAGTTAACAAGACTGCTGCGCTCCAAGGCCGTTTTGATGCCGGGCTGCGAGGTGGTTTTCATTAATGAAAAAAATGAAACGACTCAAAGCTGGAAGTTTGAAGGGGGCCTGCGCGAGTATTTGCTCTCAGAAATGACGGCTGAGCCCATGATTCCGCCCTTTGAGTCAAGCGGCTACGCTACAGACGATTCAATGGGTTTTGCGGTAGGCGAAGGTGCAAGCTGGGTCGTTGCCTGGCAGGAAGAAGGCACGCCCGTGCGCGAAAGCTACGTAAACCTTATTCCGACGCCTGCGGGCGGCACGCACGAGTCAGGCCTTCGCGAAGGGCTTTACTTAGCCATTAAAGCCTTTATCGAAGCGCATGGTCTCATGCAGAAAAACGTCAAGCTTTTAACTGAAGACGTTTTTGCCAGAGCCAGTGCCATTTTAAGTGCCAAGGTTCTCGATCCTCAGTTTCAGGGGCAAACCAAAGAGCGCTTAAATAACCGTGATGCGCTACGTCTGGTGAGTAACTTTGTGCGTGTGCAGTTTGAGTTTTGGTTAAACGGCCATGTTGAAGAGGGTAAGAAGTTAGCCGAACTTGTGATTAAACAAGCACAGGCACGGCAAAATTCCGCCAAAAAAGTCACTAAGCGCAAAGGTTCAAGCGTTGCGGTTTTGCCCGGAAAACTCACCGATTGTGAAAGCGAAGATATCAGTAAGAATGAACTTTTCTTAGTCGAAGGGGATTCTGCAGGGGGGTCAGCCAAAAAAGGCCGCGATAAGGACTTTCAGGCTATTTTGCCCTTGCGCGGCAAAGTATTAAATACTTGGGAAGTCGACCGTGACCGTATTTTTGCCAATAATGAAATTCATGATATTTCGGTGGCAATCGGTGTGGATCCCCACGGTCCTCAAGAGCATCCCGATTTGTCAGAGCTGCGCTACGGCAAAATCTGCATCATGGCCGATGCCGATGTGGACGGCTCGCACATTCAGGTCCTTTTGCTGACGCTTTTCTTCAGGCACTTCCCTGAACTCATCCGCAAAGGTCACATTTTTGTTGCCCGACCGCCTCTTTTCCGTATGGATGTGCCGAAGACCGGACGCAAGCCTGCCCGAACAATCTACTGTCTTGATGAAAGGGAATTGGCCGTCGAGCGCAAAAAGCTTGAAAAAGACAAGGTCAATATGGAAAAAGTGACGGTTTCCCGTTTTAAAGGCTTGGGCGAAATGAGTGAGCAGCAGCTTTGGGAGACGACATTAAATCCGGAAACGCGCCGCTTGATGCCCGTGACCTTCGGCGATATGACATTAACGCAAAGTCAGGAAATGTTTGACATGCTGATGGGACGCTCGGAAGCTGCAATGCGCCGAGCTTGGATGGAAAACAACGGTGATCAGGTTGAAGTGGATATTTAAGGAGATCGGACGTGACTAAAAACCGGACTGAAGATTTGTTCTCGGCCGATTTGTTCGGTGACGATAACGTAGAGCTGGAAGTTGAGCTCGAAAAAGAAAACGATCAAACGGAAAATAGCGACCCCGTTGTGAACGAAGACTTGACTAAAGCAGAAAAAACACCTGAAGAATCGGTTGAAGAAGCTCAAGAGAAAGCTTCTGAAGAAATAACTGCGACAGAAGCCGAGGCAGAAGAGCCTATCGAAGAAGTTGTGCCCCTGGAAGCGCGTCCTGTGCTCTCGGGCGATGATGGAGAAAAGCTGACGCTCGTGCATTTTGCGAGCCACGCTTATCTTGAATACGCCATGTCTGTGGTCAAAGGCCGTGCGCTGCCTGCAATCGGTGACGGTCAAAAGCCTGTGCAGCGCCGCATTCTCTTTGACATGCACGAAATGGGTTTGGGGCGACCCGAAGCCAAAACGGTGAAAAGCGCCCGTGTGGTCGGCGACGTTTTGGGTAAATATCACCCGCACGGCGATACGGCAGCCTACGATGCGATGGTTCGCATGGCGCAGGACTTTAATATGCGCTATCCGCTCGTCTTGGGGCAGGGTAATTTCGGCAGCCGCGACGGGGACGGTGCGGCCGCCATGCGTTATACGGAAGCAAGGCTCACGAAAATTTCCCGCCTGCTTTTAGACGAAATTGATGAAGGTACGGTGGACTTTGTTCCGAACTATGACGGCGCATTCCAAGAGCCGCAAATGCTGCCAGCAAGACTGCCCTTTGTTTTATTAAATGGCTCAAGCGGCATCGCTGTCGGTATGGCGACCGAAATTCCCTCTCACAATATTAAGGAAGTGGCGGCAGCGTGCCTGATGCTTTTGGATAATCCTCAAGCTACGCTCGATGATATTCTCACGGTGCTGCCCGCACCTGACTTCCCGATGGGCGGTCAGCTCATCAGTAAAAAAGAAGATATCCGTGAGGCATACCGCACGGGCCGCGGAACGCTCAAAGTGCGTGCCCGCTACACCTTTGAGGAAATGCAAAGAGGGCATTGGCGTCTGATTGTGACGGAATTGCCGCCCAATACTTCAGCTCAGCGCGTTTTAAATGAAGTGGGTGAAATCACCAATCCCAAGATTCGTCCCGGCAAAAAGACGCTTTCTGCCGAGCAGCAGCAAGCCAAAGCCGCGATGCTGGCTCTTTTGGATACCGTTCGCGATGAAAGCGATAAGGAAACGCCCACACGCCTGGTGTTTGAACCCAAAACCAAAAATGTGGATCGCAATGAATTCGTTAATGCCCTTCTGGCTCAGACAAGCCTCGAGTGCAACGTTTCCATGAATTTGGTGATGGTGGGCTCTGACGGTAAACCTCGTCAGAAGACGCTCGTTGATATTCTCAATGAGTGGCTTGTTTTCAGAGTGCAGACTGTGCGCAGACGCACGCAATTCAGACTGCAAAAGACACTCGATCGTATTCACATCATGGAAGGGCGTCACCTGGTCTATCTGAATTTGGATGAGGTAATTGCCATCATTCGTGATTCTGACGACCCGAAGGAAGCGCTTTTAGCCCGATTCCCGTTGAGTGAAATTCAGGTTGAAGATATTCTGGAAATTCGCCTGCGTCAATTGGCGCGCCTTGTCGGCATTAAGATTGAAGCGGAGTTGGCAGAACTCAATAAGACGAAGCATTCACTTGAAAGACTTCTGGGTTCAGAAAAGCTTTTAAATAACCTGGTTGCCAAAGAAATCGCTCAGGATGCGGCGGAGTTCGGAGATGAACGCAGAACGCTCATTGAAGAAGCTTCACGCGCAGAGATGACTCAAGCGGTGGTCGATGAGCCGGTCACGGTTGTGATCAGTCAAAAGGGTTACGTGCGCTGCCGCACAGGCCACGGCCACGATGCTGCAGTGATGACTTACAAGATGGGCGACGCTTTTGCGGTCTCCTTTGAGTGCCGAACAACCGATCAGATGGTCGCCGTATCGGACACGGGCCGCGTTTACACCTTAGCGGTTTCTGATTTACCGAGCGCCCGCGGTGACGGTCTACCCGCCAATAGTTTCATTGACTTGGAAAAAGGAGCCAGCATTGTCGGTTACTGCGTCGCTAAGCCCGAAGACCGAGTGGTTTTGGCTACAAGCGAAGGTATGGGCTTTATCTGTCAGTTTAAGGATCTCTTTGCGAAAGTTCGCGCCGGCAAGAACTTTATTAAGGTATCGGATAAAGAAACGAAGATTCTGCCGCCTCAGGTCGTAGCTTCCGATAAAACGCTTTTGGCGTGCCTGTCTCAGGAAGGGCGTTTACTCATCTACGATATCAATGAGGTGAGAACACTGCCCGGTGGCGGCAAGGGTGTCTGCCTGATGGATTTAAACCTCACTGAATCGCTTTTAGTGGCTAAACCCATTGATGCCGAAGGCGTAATGGTCACCGGTGTCGGTCGAGGCGGAAAAGATCGCGAGTATGCGGTGAAAAAAGCCATACTTGAGTATCACATGGGTCACCGTGCGAGAAAGGGTAAGCAGCTTGATATCCGCTGGAAGGCTTTGGATCTTAAACCGTTACCTAAGAAAGACACTTCTGCGGATAATTCAGAAGCAGCTTCTGAAGAACCGTCAGATACATTGTTTTAACTTAACTTCTCAGAGAGCCCGGCTTGTTCGCCTGGGCTCTTTAAGAGTTAAACCACCGAAAAAGAGATAAATCATCTTGCAAAGAATATTTTTAAAATGCTAAATTTTCCTCTCGGTGACTACAGATTTTTAATCTAACAATTATGAATAAACTACTTTGCCCCCCCCCGTGGGTTGAAATCTAATTCTTACAGTGCATCCGTTCTGGCTGCCAACCATACGATAAATCATAAAAAGAAAAAATTTTGTCTCAATCGCACAGCTGTTGCCGTCTTTTGTGCTTTTATTTCGGTTTTAAACAGTGCATATGCTGAAGAACTTACTTATGTAGATGGAAATCATTCGAGCGGTAAGCTTTCTTTAGACAGCGGCGAATATGATCAAATATTTGGGCAGATTTCAAACAGTGGCGTGCTCAACGATGGTCAAAGTACACTCAGTGGTGAAATTTGTGTAGCTTGCGGCATTACAAATACAGATCCAATTTCGGGTTCAGTAATCGGTGCTTTTGGTAATGCCATTATTGGTAACCAAGTCAATGCAGAAACCTCAGGCGGACTGCTCACAGTGACTTCAGGACAGTACTTTTCAAATATCACCAAAATTACGGCACTTCCGGATTTCATCGGTTTGGCCGGTAATATTATCAACGCAGAATCAGGTTTGGCCTCTGCTATCAACGGTGTAGCCAAAATCAGCGGAGGATCTGTTAATCAAGTTGAACTCAGTTCAACAGAGTGGCAAGCTTCAGGGGTTTCGGGAAATTATGTTCGAATAGATCACGGCACCGGTGAAGCAGAGTATGGTCAAGCCGAAATCTCCGGAGGCACTCACACAATTTCTTTTTTCGGCAATCAGCTTTATTCGCCCGACGATGCTGAACTACGTGCCTCCAATGGCAAAGTAACCGTAACCAATCAAGTTACAGTGGGTGGTGTTCATGGCAATTATGCCTATGGACAAAATGGTTCGGTTGAAACATCTGACGGCTCGGTAACCGTTCAAAATGCTTCTGTTCAAGGAAATGTGTTAGGTAATTTCAGTTTTTCATGGAATAACTCAGCAACTTCAACAAAGGGAAATATTGATCTTGATGATGCCAGCATTGATTACGGAAACGGTGCTTATGGAATTATTGCTTCTGCTGCGGAAAGTCAACAAGGTGTAGCTAAAACAGTTGGAGGGTCTGTAGTCATTAGAAATACCTCTGTTAATGGGACTCTTCCGACTAATTCTTATTTAGGTATCACGGGAGCATATGCTAGTGTTATTTGGGGAACAGCTGGTTCTTCAACAGCTTTGGCTGAATCCGGGTACATAGAAATTGAAAACAGTTCTATCGGTTTTGGAGAAAGTTCTGACTCACTTTATGTCGTAGGCTCTTTCGCAAAAATTAATGGTGGATCCGGAGATGTCAGCGCAATGAACGGCACTGCCATTATGAAAAATTCATCGCTTAACGGTTCGTTAAGAGGGGCTATTGCTCGAACGACAAACGGTAGTGCTTTGGCCAGTGATAATCGTGCAGTGATAATAGGCGGAGAAATCATCAACGCTACAGTTTATGGTTCATATGTTTATATCAACAATGGAACGGGCGAAGCACAATCTTTAAGAAACTCTGTTGAGATTCATAATGCGAGTGTTCAAGGTGATAGTGGTAGCATCATTGCCGGTACCTACGTTAAAGCTGAGAATGGGAAAGCTACAGCCAGTGAAAACACTGTAGTGATTGAAAGTGGTTCTGTTAATACCGGATATATTTTTGGTGCTTATGCCCGATCTATTACTGAAGCTTCAGCTGAAAACAACACAGTTATACTGGATGGAACATTAAGTAAAACCATTGTCTCCTCACAGATTTATGGCGGATATGCCGAATCAACAGCATCGGATGCAGTTTTAAGTTCTCGAAATAATTTGGTTTCAATTTCAGGTTATAACCTTGACATCGCTAACTCAAGCCTTTACGGAGGAAATACAGCAGAAATTACAGGCAATGTTTTGAATGTTTCAAATTTCCAAGGTCAGGCTCAAGCTATTGGGAATTTTGAAACCATTAATTTCACCACTGATTTAAATGATATAAGTTGGGGTCAAGGAAGAAGTTACGCCCTTTTAGATTTGTCAGAAGGTCTTAAAAATGAGGATGAATCTCTCCAAAGCAATGTGAATTTAGTTGTCTTAAATGGTGATGCCCTTCAATCGGGTCAAACATACACAGTAGTGTCCGGAAACAAAGCTGAAACGTTAGTTGGAGAAAACCTGGATATCAGGACAAATGGCTTAGTTGAAATCAGTGCGTCCTGGGATAACCAAACAAGCGATCAGTTCAATATTCATATTGATTCAAAAAAAGGTAGTGAGGATAGTGGGTTGATTCACACACCTGATGTCGCGGCTGCCATGATGATTTCTGAAGGTACATTCCTGTTAGATCAATTGATGCCGAGGCGAGGGGTATTTGCCATTGCTCAAGCAACTTCCTCTAGTACGGAATTGCACGCTGATATTGACGTTGATGGTTTTAATTTAATGACTGGTGTTGCCGGTGATTTCCAAGGGGACAACGGCTTACTTCGTGTGGCAGCATTCCTTGAGTATGGGGATGGAGATTACAGCGGCAAACGTCATACGTCTGACTTAGATGGTGATACATACTACTATGACGCAGGCATCCAAGGGACCTTCTTTTACAACAATGGATTGATTAATGAGCTTTCCTTCCGATTTGGGGTTGTTCATTCAGACGGCTCTTTTGTAATCGATGAAGGAGTACCGATGAAATTCGATAAGGATTCAGGCTTTATTACGGCTCACGCCGGTTTGGGTTGGCAAACCGAGCTGACTGATGGTTTGATGTTTAATCCTTATGCAAGGTACCACTACCTACGTATAAACAGTGACCGCGATCAAATTGACGGAATTAATTTAAAGTGGGATGACTATGTTGTCCAAAGAACAATGCTTGGTGCCAAGTTGGAATCTACAGACAATGAACGTTGGAATTGGCAAGCAGGTGTTGCATGGGAGCATGTTTTTGACGCAGACGCATCAGCTAAGTACGGTGAAGTGGAGCTCGATGATTGGAATATGGAGGGTGACGCTGGAGTCGTACACGCTACTGTCGGTTATCGGTTTGAGAAACATCCTGAATGGAATCTAGAGTTGACCGCAAAAGGTAAATTCGGGGATTACCAAGGATGGGCAGGTAAAGTTACACTTTGGAGATTGTTGGATTAATGAGTTTGTGCTAGTTGTAGCAATCAGGTATGGGAGGGGTATTAAGTTCAATTTAAAAAGATTTTTAATACCCCTCTACTCCCAAATTAGCATCAGAACCGATAGGCTGCCGAGAGCCCGAATTCATATTTCGGCTTGACGATTTCTGAAATAAAACCTGCCGCATTGGCTGAGAGTTGCCAACGATCGGTTGCCTGCCAGTGACCCGAGAGTTTCAGGTATCCATAGGATTCCTGCAGATCATCGGTTTTAAAGACTTCGTGATTATTTCCTTCAAACCCTTTAAGCTCAGTGGATCCGGCAAATCGGTGTACCCAGGCAAGCTGACCGTAAATACTCCAGGGATTGTCGCTGTGACTCCGATAGCCGCCTGTTACACCGATTTTGGTAAGGGACTGATGCGTTTTTTCAGTCTCAAAGTGGACGTTTTCGTAACGATTGGTTTTCTCATAATCAATCCAATAGGTGTAAGCACTCACAAAAGGCTCAAAGAAAATACTTTGGTCAAGTTCCGGGTGGCTGAAACCTAAGTAAAGTCCGAGACCGTAGCTTGTTGTGTCATATTTGAAATCCGTTCGTGAGTAACGGTGATCGATGCCGAACGCGCCCGGTGTATCCAACTGATTTTCCCCTATGGCGTAGTGCCCGGTAAAAATGAGCCGATAGTGCCGGTCAGTGAGACCGTGAAGGTAAAAGCCCACGGATGTTTCATCCATTTCTCCTGATGCATTCTCGCCGTCGGATTCACTTTGGTTCTGACTGATCCAAAGACCGGCACTGCCTTTTTGCAAAAGGGGCAGTTTCAAATCAGCATCGTAGCCCAATGCAAAAGATCGTGTTTCAAGCGTGGTGTCTCGGGATTTGTTTTGTAGATGAAGATCAGTTTCTTGGACCGAAGCTGAGACCCAAAGCCCGCGTTCTTCGCTTTGAGAAAGACGATCGCTTACAAAGGAAAAGAGCCTGTCGGCATTTTGCTCGTGAGAAACGATGGCAGCTGAGGTGAAGTCAAGCATGTTTTTCACAAGACTTGATGGCCCCAAGAGGTCGGTTGCCATATTGTGAATCACAAACCCTTCTTTGCCGTCCGAGCCGATATTGGCGTACGTTTTAAATGAACCGAGCGCCGTTTCGTAGTAAGTGGGGACGGACTCAATAAAAAGCTTATTGCTTAAATCCATACCGTCGACTTGTATGAGTCCGATATCGAGGGTTTCTCCATTTTTATCGGTGCGCTCATCCAAAACTTCAAGATAGATTCGGGAGCCCTCAGGACTTATGGGGCTGACTTCACCCAGCTGCAGTTTATATTGATTCTTTTCTTCATCCTCATCATGGATGCTTACTCGTAAAACGGCGCCCTCTTCAATGAGTGCGGTGTTTTCAATGCCTGCACCCGAGGTGCCTTCTACACTTCCCGTGAGGGTGCCTGTGGTTTTAATCGTGACGGGGTTTTTGGTGTGGGTGAGATCTAAAATGCCGCCTTTTTTCCACTCAAAACGGTTGATGAAGTTTTGCCCGTGAACGAGCCACTGAGCCCCATTAGAAAGGCTCATAGAGGCTCGGGCACCTTCGCTGCCTGCATTGACCATCCGACCGATAAAACGATCGTCTGGGTTTGATAGAACAATTGAGACGGCAGAGGTATCATCAAAGCGGATGTCGCCCTCAATGAAACTCTGACCGTTACTCACAAAATGAAATCGGCTGTCGGAAAGATCAAGGGCAAAAACATTTTCGCAGCCGGTGTGATTGCCTGTGGCACTCACTCTGAGAGTGCCTTTGTAGTCAAATGAGGATGAAAGAGAAGCAATTGCAGCGACAACACCTTCTTCGGTGTTTGCTCTTGACTGAACTCGAATATCGAGAAGTTCGGGGAGCGTTTCCGTCTTTAAGTCGGATTCATAAAGTGACCAGGCAATCACAGACTCCATCGGCATTTTGCCATCAGCTCTCAAGCCGAAACGGAAAGAGCGGACATTGGGGCTAAAGCCTCTAAAGTCTTCATGCTCAAGGCCGATGACAGAATTCACGTTTTCAACCTGAACTTCAATCGCCGTTTCATTTTCAAGGTTCAGCTTTCCTGAGCTTTGCCTTAAAAACGAGAGCGATGAATAGTCATCCGTTGAACTGAAAGCGCCTGAATTTTCTACTTCAATGACCGTTGGGTTCTCCGAGCGGATTTGTATATCACCTTCGGCCTCTACGAAGGTGTAGTAGCCCAATTCACCGGGCAACTCATTGAGCAGAAAATTTTGGGAGTTTAGGTTAATGAATGTGTCGGCAGCTGCACCGGGATGGTGAGCGTTTAAAAGAGCCAACACGCTAAAAGAGAGGAGGTGGTTTGGAACATCAGCCACTTTTAATCCTTTCAATTAGGAAGGGTACAACAAAGGGGGTAGATTTTAACAAAGTCGTTTTTTGATCCTTTTGCGTAAACGCAAGAGAATTCGGGGATAAGATGCTTTTGTTATTAAAATAGGCAGAAAATTTTGTTTTCCTTAAATCATGAAAAACCATCGTCACGATTCCGATCCCTGTCCCAATCTGTTTTTTTCTGAAGAAGAGGGTTTCCGTTATCTGCATTTCGGTTCTCCCTGGATTCAAGGTGCCATGAAAGTGGGCCGTCCTTATGAGTTGGTGCTGGAGTATCCCAGACAAATGATGGCCTGCGGCTTGTTTTATCCTGAGCCCGCTCAGATTGTGCAGTTGGGGCTGGGAGCGGCGTCACTCACCAAATTTTGCTGGAAAAACACCGAGGCCCGCATTGATGTGGCAGAAATCTCAGAAAATGTGGTCATGAGCGCTCATCAGTGGTTTAAGTGTCCGATGCCCGATGATCGCTTTCAGATTCATTTAGCCGATGCCAAAGCGTTTATTGCTGCCCGTCAGGACTTTAATCCTGCCGATTGGCTTCAGGTTGATATTTATGATGAAGAGGCAAAGGGTCCCGTCTATGACGATGTTGAGTTTTACTCGCTTTGCCGCAGAGCGATGAATAAAAAAGGCTCAGTTGCCAGTTTTAATTTATTCGGCAGCCGTTTTGATAAAAGTTTTTCCGCTATTGATGAAGTTTTTGAAGGCAGAACACTGGTGATGCCTGAAATCGATGAAGGCAACCGTGTGGTCTTAGCTTTTGCGGGCAGCCTCCTGGAAGTGACACTGGATCAACTTTATGATCGGGCAAAACTTTTGAGACTTCGATGGAAGCTTGGAGCTATTAAGTGGGTAAACGGCTTAAAAGCGCTCAATCCTGTCTTCAAAGACACGATAATTACTTTATAATCAACCGCTTCAACCTTTATATCAATATCTATCAAGATGGATGCTGAGCGTATAAACCTAATTGAGGCCAAAATCTCGGACCTCACAGCTCGTTTAGTGGAGCTGAGGGGGTATCTTTGACATCGACCGACAGGAACGCCGGTTAGAAGAAGTCAATCGCGAAATGGAAAATCCTGCTCTTTGGGATGATCCTGAAAACGCACAAAAAGTCAGTAAAGAAAAAAAGCGCCTTGACGACACCGTCGGGCTTTTCAAAAAACTTACTTCAAGCGTCAACGATGCCGCAGAGCTTTTTGAGCTCTCCATGGCCGAAGAAGACTATCCCAGCGTAGAAGTGGTGGGAGAGGAAGTCTTTGAACTGGAAAAATCAGTTGAAAAGTTGGAATTTCAACGAATGTTCAACCAACCGATGGATCCGGCCAACTGCTACCTCGAAATTCAGTCAGGTGCGGGCGGTACAGAAGCCCAGGACTGGGCCAGTATGCTTGAGCGCATGTATCTGCACTATGCTGAACGTAAAGGCTTTACTGTTGAATTGCAGGAAGAAACCGAAGGTGAAGTGGCAGGTATCAAAGGCTGCACGATCTATATTCAGGGTGACTACGCCTACGGCATGCTGCGCACGGAAACGGGTGTGCACCGTTTGGTAAGAAAAAGTCCCTTTGATGCAAACGCCCGCCGTCATACCTCATTTGCCAGTGTGTATGTTTATCCGGAAATTGACGACAGCTTCGAAGTGGAAATTAATCCAGCCGATCTGCGCATTGACGTTTTCCGTGCCTCTGGAGCGGGCGGCCAGCACATTCAAAAAACAGAATCTGCAGTGCGTATTACGCACATTCCGACTGGCATTGTGACGGTCTGTCAAAACGACCGCAGTCAGCACCGAAACAAAGAGCAGGCCATGAGTCAGTTGAAGGCTAAACTCTATGAAGCGGAAATGCGCAAGCGCCGTGAAGTGCAGCAACAAACTGAAGATGCAAAAAGCGACATCGCCTGGGGACACCAGATCCGCTCCTATGTGCTCGATCAGTCACGGGTAAAAGATTTAAGAACCAATGTGGAAACCGGCAATACTCAGGCAGTGTTGGACGGTGATCTTGATCAATTTATTGAGGCTAGCCTCAAACAAGGCGTCTAATCGGCGCAAATAAAAGGACATGAAAATGGCAGAAAACAAAGTGCAAGAAGCCGCCGTGACGGCCGAAGAAGAAAATCATATTATTGCTGAGCGTCGCGCTAAGCTCGCCAAGTGGCGCGAAACCGGTCACGCGTATCCGAATGACTTTGTCAGAAAAGATCTTTTTGGAGATATCCGTGCCGCTTACGGTGATAAGAGCGCCGAAGAACTTGAAGCTGAAGCACACACTGTAGCTGTTTCCGGCCGCATGATGCTCAAGCGCGTGATGGGTAAGGCCTCCTTTGCTACGGTACGTGACTGCACGGGTACGATGCAGTACTTCCTCTCTCCTTCTGAAGTGGGTGAAGAAGCTTATACCGAATTCAAGAACATGGATATCGGTGATATTGTGGCTGCCGAAGGTACGATCTTTAAGACAAAACGCGGAGAATTATCTGTTCGCGTTCATAAGATTCGTCTCATGAGTAAAGCCATTCGCCCGTTGGCTGAAAAGTTCCGCGGTTTGGCTGACCAGGAAATCTGCTACCGCCAGCGCTATCTTGACCTCATCATGAATGAGGCGAGCCGTGAACGTTTCATCAAGCGCAGCAAGATCATTGCGAGCATCCGTAATTTCATGTTGGCTAACCGCTTTATGGAAGTGGAAACGCCGATGCTGCACCCGATTCCGGGCGGCGCCAATGCCAAGCCCTTCATCACGCACCACAATGCGCTCGATATGGATATGTATCTGCGCATTGCGCCTGAACTCTATTTGAAGCGTTTGGTTGTGGGCGGTTTTGAACGTGTGTTTGAATTAAACCGCAACTTCCGCAACGAGGGTTTGTCCATTCGTCACAATCCGGAATTCACGATGATGGAATTCTATGCAACGTATTGGACCTATAAGGATCAGATGGACTTCACCGAATCCGTGCTTCGCCATGTTGCCCAAGAAGTTAACGGCACGACGATGGTTCACTATCAGGGTCACGATATTGACTTGGGTAAGCCCTTTGATCGTCTCACGCCTCGTCAGGCTATTCAAAAGTACGCTCCGCAGTACACGGATGAAAAGCTCGATGATGAAGCTTTCCTTCGCAATGAATTAAAGCGCCTCGGTGCTCCGCAGCCCGACTACGTGGGTCGCGGTGCTTTAGAGATGGCTCTTTTTGAAGAAGTGGCTGAATCTAAACTCATTGATCCGACCTTTATTGTCGATTATCCGGTTGAAATTTCGCCTTTGGCCCGTGCTTCGGACACCAATCCTGAATTAACCGAACGCTTTGAGCTTTATATCGCTGGACGCGAAACCGCAAACGGCTTCTCCGAATTAAATGATCCGGAAGACCAAGCCGCTCGCTTTAAGGCTCAGGCTGATGCTAAAGCTCATGGCGACGATGAAGCAATGTACTATGATGCTGATTACATCCGTGCGCTTGAATTTGGCCTTCCTCCGACAGGCGGCTGCGGCATTGGTATCGACCGCTTTGTGATGCTGCTTACCGACGCTGCGAGCATCCGTGACGTGTTGCTTTTCCCGCATATGCGTCCTGAAGCCTAAAGCATAAAGTAGGGGAGAGCCCATGAGCGAACTTACAGCTCAATCGGTCTATCAGACCTACACCGTTTTAAAGGATCGGCTCACGCAGCCGATCCCGAAGGACTTTGTGCGTTTTCAAGCAGGCGGTGAAATCATCGGTTGCGTCAAAAAGACCCTTGCAATGAAGCTTGCGGGTTCCACAAGCGACTTTCGCTTAACTGAGCGCTTGACTTTGACCGATGAGAACTGTCGTTCTGTCGTAGCTCGAACCGCTGCTATGCAAAAAGCTGCTCGTATTTTGGCTGATTTTGGTG
Source organism: uncultured Sutterella sp. (assembly GCA_900544345.1). GTDB lineage: Bacteria > Pseudomonadota > Gammaproteobacteria > Burkholderiales > Burkholderiaceae_F > Aphodousia. The sequence goes on from UQUR01000001.1 coordinate 59,614, forward strand.
AATTGCCCGATGATGCTGGTGAATTAGTTGATGTTCGAGCAACGGTCTATGATGCTGTTTTTTGTCAGGCACCGCGTCTTTTATGTCGTAAGTTAGGGCTAATGACCACTTCGATTCGGCTTACTGCTTACGATGAGAAGGGACAGGTGATTTTGGCGCGCCGTCGACCGGGAAAAACAATCGGAGGCGGTCTATGGGATAGTCTTGCAGCGGGTTTAGTGAAAGCAAGCGAAGAGCCTGAACACGCGCTATACCGTGAGTTATATGAAGAAGCGGGGCTGACGGCAGACGATGTCCGCATTCGTGAAAGTGCCTGTTTCGTACAAGAGCTTCCGGTGCCCGAAGGCTATCTGCGTGAAGTTGTCAGAAATTACGAAGCAGTCGTAAAAGAAGGGGTTCAGCCTGTAAACCGGGATGGGGAAGTTTCTGAATTTGCTCACTTTGACTGCCGGGAAGCTTTGCGCCTGGCCGAGCAGGAAAAACTGATGTATGCAGCCGGCATTGGCGTAGCTGAAACAACCATGATTCATATGGGACAGCGTATCGAAGAGAAGTGGCTGCACTATAAGGGACAAGTCATTATTTAATCGATTGTGGAATGTGAAAAACTCGCTTTAGAGCAATCTGAGGCGAGTTTTTTTGTCGATGTAAATACTAAAAAGGGCAGCTCAGAGGCTGCCCTTTAACTTTATAGCTAGTTCTTTTTGACTAAACAATAATGATAGCCAAAACGACAACACCGATGAAGCACGGCACGATCGTGCGCTTAGCGACTTCAACCGGGTTAGCCATAGCGATACCGGCCACAACCATCATGGCACCGGCAATCGGAGAAGAGGTACGGCCCAAGGCGCCGGACAAGAAGGCCAAGGCACCCAAGTGCGGGATATCCATACCGAAGGAAGCGGCGTGCGGCGTAACGGCTTCATTGAAGGCGAACGTAGCAGCGTCACCGGAACCGGTAATCGTACCCAAGAACCACGGACCCAAAGAACCACCCCAGCGGGCGATGTCATTGGCTTCACGCAACAAGGCGATGAAGGTGTCGATCAAACCGGCAGCACGCAGACCAGCAGCAAACACGCCGGCAGCGATGATGATACCTAAGATGTTACCGTAGCCTTTACCCAAACCGCCGAAGAACGTCTTGGAGAATTCTTGCGGATTAGCACGGGTGATGAGCAAGCAAAGCACAGCACCCAAGACCATGGCCTGAGCCACACCCATCTTGATGACGGGCAACACGGAGTTACCGAGCACCAAAATCACGATCGGGAGCAACGGAACCATAGCGTAAATAATGTTCGGGCGTTCAATTTCTTCTTGCTTGTGATCAACATTGACTTGGATGTCGTCAGTGGCAGCACCCTTATCCTTGAAGATGATGCACATCACAAGAATACCGACGATACCGATAGCGTAGAGCACTAAGCTGTAGGGGGTGTGCAAAGCGATGAAGTCCATAATTTCCATGTTGGAAATCTTGGCGATGTACACGTTGTGAGCAGAACCCGGAGAGAGCACGCCACCGTAGGTACCCATCATCACAGAAGCAGCAGCGGCAGCCGGGCTGATACCGGCACGCAGCATCACCGGGATCAACGTAGAACCCACGGCAGCAGCGCAGCCACTGGCAGACGGAATAGCGATGTTAATAATCATCGTCACCGCCGTGCAGATCGGCACGAGGAAAATGCCCAAGCCGCGAATCGGCTTAGAGAGCAAGTGCACCAAATGTTGGTCACACTTCGTGTAAGAAGACACATAAGCGAAACCCATGGAGGCGCAAATAGCCATGATCAAACCACCGTTGGTCATGGACTTGGCAAACGCGTTAAAGGCAGTCATCGGTTGCATGGAAACGCAGCAGAGGACTAAACCGGCCGTAAAGAGAACCAAACGCGTTTCATAGCGTTTAATGAGAGCAGCGATCGTCAAAATAACGACAACCACTGCGACCCAGTTCAGTAAGGTCATTGTTTTATCTCCTGAGGATTAGTTTTTATACGCGCGAATTTTAAAGTAGCAGAGCATCTAGCGCCTTGAGGCTTTCCCCTAAGTATTAAGGCTATTTGATTTAAATTATGAAATCTTTTCATCTAAACATATATCAAATATGCACTTTTTTATGACCTGCGGATGAAACCGCTCTGATCGGTCTGAAAAAACTTCATCAAGTTGAGAGACTTTTGTCATGGATTACTCATAGAGCCTTTTTACACTCTTTTCGTCCGTCGGTGATGACTCTGATGGCATTGTTAAAAAGGATCAAGAGATGAAATCCAAAAAAATTGTGGCCTCTGTGGCCTGTGCTGTAGCGGCAATGACAACGTTGAGCGCTCAAGCGATTGAAATTTATCCGGTTGATCATGCGCGTTTCATGACCAACGCTCGTTTTGATTTTAAAGTTGAACTCGACGATGTTACCGCCAGAGATAAGATCACGGTTGAAATCAACGGAAAGAATTTCAATCAGACCTTGTCGGGCAAAGAATTGTGGTTGGAAAAAGAAGAAGGGGTAAATGCTTCGGCATTAATTTTGCGTGATACAGAAATTAAAAATCCGGGTCAATATACCGTAACGGTGAAAGCCGGGGCTGCAACAAAGACGGTGAATTGGGATGTCTACACGACCGCTGACAAACCCAAAGCCAAAAATGTGATTTTGCTTTTAGCTGACGGTCTTTCGGTCGGTCACCGTACGGCCGCTCGTATTTTGTCAAAAGGAGTCACCAACGGCATGTACAATGCTCCCTTGGCGATGGACGATATGCCCCACATGGCTCTCTTAGGAACGAGCTCAGTGGATACGATTGCTGCTGACAGCGCCAATACGGCTTCGGCCTATATGACCGGTCATAAGTCCAGTGTGAATGCTTTGGGCGTTTACGCCGACCGCACGAAAGCCAGCCAGGATGACCCGAAGCAAGAAACGATTGCCGAGTTGATTCGCAGAAAAACGAAGATGGCCGTTGGTGTAGTCAGTGATGCAGAAATTGAAGATGCAACCCCTGCTTCAGTGGTCGCTCATACTCGCAAACGCTCCGATAAAGCCGATATCGTGGGCATGTTCTATAACGTTAAACCTGAAGTGATTTTAGGTGGCGGCTCAGCTTATTTCCTTCCCCAGTCAACCGCTGGTTCCAAGCGCAAAGACGATATCAACTATATTGAGAAATTCACGCAGGATGGCTACACCTTGGTGACTGACCGCACGGCTTTGGTTGAAAAAGCTGGCTCAAGCAACCGTCTTTTGGGTCTTTTCCACACCGGCAACATGGACGGTTGGATCGATCGTCATCAATGGAAGGGTAACACCGTTAAAAAATTCCCCAATCAGCCGGATTTGACCGACTCCTTCCATGCAGCTGTCAAGGTATTGGAAAAGAACAAAGAGGGCTTTTTCCTGATGCTTGAAGCAGGTCTTGTGGACAAGTACTCACATCCGTTGGATTGGGCACGTTCTGTGGGCGATACGATTGCCTTTGATAAGGTGGTGGAAGCGGCTCAGAAGTACTGCGATGAGCACCCGGATACCCTTTTGATTGTGACGGGCGACCATACGCACTCCATCTCCGTAGCCGGAACCGTGGATGACAATAAGCCCGGTAATGATTGGCGCGAAAAGGTTGGAGTGTATGCTAATGCCGGTTACCCCAACTACGAAGATAAAGACAAAGACGGCTTCCCGGATGATTTCAATCCGAGCAAGCGTTTGGCAGTCTTTTTCGGTGCTCATCCGGACTACTATGAAACGTATCGGTCTTTCCCCGATGCCACGTTTAATCCGGCCGTACAAAACGAAAAAGGTCAGTATGTGGCCAATGCTCAGTACAAAGATATTCCAAGCGCTCATTTCGTTGAAGGCAATTTGCCCCGTAACGAAAGTCAGGGCGTGCACACAGTGGATGACTTGGTTGTGACCGCCCGCGGTCCCAATGCCGATCAGATCCGAGGCTTTATGAATTCGACGGAAATTTTCCGCGTGATGGCTGAAGCTTTAGCCCTGGGTCGCTAATCGACAACGGGTTGATCGGATAGGAAGGCGTCGGTACGGGGAGCACTCCATGCCGACGCTTTTTACCTAGGGAGTGTGTATGAAGCGACGAGTGTTTTTAACCGCCTCACTTTTGATGTTGGCCTCGTGGGTAAAGGCAAAATCGGCAGCCTCTATCGGTTTTGACGAAATGTATGAAGGCAATCCGATTTTAGGACTTCAATTCAGTGAGAAATTAAAGTCTCTGGCTCAAAAAACGGTTTCTGTACAGGGATTTATGGCTCCGCCTTTGAAACCAGAAGCGAATTTTTTAGTGATGACCCGTGAGCCCGTGAGTCTTTGTCCTTTCTGTAACAGTGACCAGGACTGGCCCGATAACATCATCGTGGTGTATCTGAGTGCCAAACAGGAGTTTGTGCAGCCCAATCGCCCCATAGTAGTGACGGGAACGTTGCAACTAGGCAGCCACACCGATGAACAGACCGGTTTTGTCAGTTTGGTTCGTTTGGTAGAGGCAACATTTGAGGTTTTGAAATGAGTTCTCAGTCTTTTGCTCTGACTGTCGAGGATCTGCAATACCGGGTAAAGGACGGTGCCAGTTTTCGCACAATTCTGGATATTAAACACTTGGAAATTGCCTGCGGAGAAATTGTCGGATTGCGGGGAATGTCCGGAAGTGGAAAATCCACCTTTTTAAAGTTGATCTGCGGAATACTGACACCACAAAAAGGAAATGTGTATTGGGGCACAGAAGCTATTAACCGGTTGTCTGAATCGCAAAGAGATGACTGGAGAGGTCGTCACTGCGGGTTTTTATTTCAGGATTTTCGACTCTTCGGCGGCTTGAGTGCATTCGATAACGTTCTTTTGCCGTTGACTTTTCGCGGCACCATCACTCAGGCTGATCGCTGTCGGGCAAAAGCCTTGCTCGATGCTTGTGCAGTACCCGCCCAGACACAGGTTTCGCTTTTGTCTCGGGGTGAAATGCAGCGAACGGCTTTAGTCAGGGTTTTGATGAGTTCCCCTCAAGTCATTTTGGCCGATGAGCCGACGGCGAGCCTTGATCACGATAACGCAATTCACGTTATGGATGCACTTTTTGAGGCAGCAGAAGATTTGAAAGCAACATTGATTGTAGTCACGCATGACAGCACCATGCTCAGCCGTTTCAGGCAAGTCCTGACACTTGAGGACGGAACCGTTCGAGGGGCCTCACGATGAACGTATCGCTTTTTTTGAAAAATGAATGTCGGCAGTCTTGGAAAATTTTGTGCTCTCTTGCCTGTGTTTTGGCTTTAGCTCTATCCATTGCCACAGCTGTCGGCCAAACGGAAAGAATGATCAAATCCTCGAGTGCTAAAGCCGCTGAACAGTTTGATATTTTGATCGGCGCAAAAGGCAGCCGCACGTCACTGCTGCTTTCAACCGTTTACCTAAGAGATGAGATGATCTCGCTCACACCGGCGAGCACTTTAAATATTCTGAATCAATACAAAGGGGTGAAGTGGAGTGCCCCTTTGGCTTTCGGCGATCGCGTGGGCGATAACCCGCTGGTCGGCACGACAAAAGCATTTGTGACTATGGGGCAAACTCGAGAACTTTCACAGGGTCGGGTCTTTTTAAGTCGCCACGAGGCAGTTGTCGGGATTCGATCGGGTCTAGCCATCGGTCAGATAGTTTTCCCTCACCACGGACGAATTGCAGGTATCGGTCATCGACATGAAAACGGGTTCAAAGTGGTGGGGATTTTGCCCGAAACCGGAACGCCTTGGGATAAGGCGGTTTTGGTGCCGATTGAGTCCATTTGGGCGATGCACGATAAAAAGGGCTCACAGGAGCCGCTGCAGCTTGAGCAGTGGCTTTTGCAAAAGAACTTTGACGTATTGCCCGGATTTTCTGCCATTGTCGTTAAACCCGTTTCCATTTCTGATGCCTATAAGATTCGTCAGGGTCTGTCTTCGGCAACGAGCTTGGATAGTCGCGGGCAGTCGGTTAATTTGATGGCTGTTTTTACAGGAGAAGTGTTGGTTGAACTGTATGCGACGTTGGATTCTGCCATGGTGGCTTTTGAATGGTTTGCAGCCAGCTCAGTCATGATTTCACTTTTTGCCGTGCTGATTACCGGTTTTATTTTAGGGGAATTAAGACGAGCGCAATTTTTGCAATTACGAACGATGGGCGCACCCAGAGTTTACGTAATGCAGGTGGTCTGGCTTTTGATTATGTCGGTGGTTGTCACCGGGGTCGTTTTGGGTCTTTTGGGCGGATACGGGTTGTCGCAACTGGCCGCTCAGGTGATCGGTGACAATACCGGTATTGCGATGAGGCCTGTGATTGGGAAAAGTGAATGCAATGTGGTGGCCGCTACATTGGCATTGGGGGCATTATTTGCTCTGATGCCTGCTGTGAAAGTCGGTCGCTTACCGCTTCAATGACTTTGTCACGTCTTCTTCATTGAGCTGATACGGATCGTTCATGTGCGGATAGCACAATAGGGTTGCCAATTAGGCAACCTTATTAATCTAAAAAGTGTAGAGGATAGTATGAGTGATTTATCTCGGCGAAGTTTTCTTCATGGCAGTGCCCTGATCGGTGTTTCCGTGGCTGCAGCGGCAATGACGCCGATGGCTGCTAAGGCTGCTGCACCCAAAACTGCCCGCAGTCTTAAAGAAGTTTTAGCCATGTCGGATGTTGACATCGCTAAAAACAGCGAAGTTGTGCAATCTGCGTATGACACGATTGTGAACATTGCAAAAAAAATTCATAATTCCTCCTTGCGTTCAACCGTTTTAAGTATTCTTGAAAATCCGAATCCGACTATTGCAGAGGGCGATGAGTCACAGATTTTGTCGAGTTTGAAAAAGGAAAATCTGATTGGGAAAAATGCTCAAAAAGTTTTTCCGGCGCTTTCCGATCCCAAACATTCTCCTCAACCTTTCTGGAGCGCCCCGGGTTCCGGTTATGGCTCTCACCATGCCTATCCTGGAGGTCTTGCCACTCATACGGCTCTAAACGTTGTATCAGCTCAGGCCTTATATGAAAACTATCGTCACATCAACAATCTGGAGTTGGATTGGGATGATGCCGTGGGCGGGGAAATTCTGCACGATTTGCACAAACCTTGGGTCTTTCAATGGGAAAAGAACCATTCCTGCCGTGTGGAGCAACCGTTGGCAGGAGCCGGTGAGCACCATGTGCTGAGCGTGGCCGAGTCCATTAAGCGAGGAATTAAACCCAGTTTTGTTGTGGCTCAAGCCTGTGCTCACGAACATCCTTCCTCAAAGCAAGGAGAGGCACTTGTTGTGGGATGGCTAAAGGCTGCCAGCATTATCGCCGGGGTTGACCCGGTTAAGTACGGACTGTTGGCGTCGGATTTAAAAACAATTCCGCTTCCGCGCCGTATGGAAGGTTATGTTGTGCACTTGGCCGATCACGACTGGGTGATCTCTTCATCGGCGTGCCAGTGGTCGGTTCAAGCCCTTAAAGATTTGGCCAAAGAACAATACGCCATTACCGAAGAGGCTGCATTCAATAGTTTCAGAAATTACGTTTTGGCTAATCTAACCGCAATGCGCTTGTACGGTATCTTGAGCTCTCAGGGTCGAAAAGCATTTGCGGCCGATGTTGCTCGGGTGATCAGACTTTAATAGACAAAAAGTGGATTCGGTTGCTTTTGGGTGATCGAATCCTCTTGGAACTCTTTTTGTTTGTTCAAAGAATGATTTGAAATTAGGTCAGTACAGGCCTGAGGAATTGTTTTAACTGCCTTTTCAATACGTTAACGCATACTTTAACGGCTGCTAAATCCTCTACCTATTTAACTTGCTTTAAAGTCTTCCTTTCTCCAATCAAACCTTTCAATCGCCTTCTTTTTGTTTTTAAACGCTTTCGTTTTAAATTGCGGAGCGGTACACAGCAGACGCGCTACGGGATTTCTGGGCTTAGGGGCTATTGCTTTAATGATGAGTTTTTTCTTTTTACGCATTTTGTTGCTCTGATTAAGGACTTGTAGTTTTAGCTTAATGAGGAATACTTCTGTTTATGATGCTCAAAAGAAAAGCTTCTGAGTCCACAGAGGACAGACAAATTCAATCAGTAAAACGGAAAACTGATGAGAACTTGGGAGGGGATTGGGAAAAGTTTGGTATCTCCAACGAGATTTGAACTCGTATTCTGACCTTGAGAGGGTCATGTCCTAACCATTAGACGATGGAGATAGCTCGATTTGGACATCCAAGATCAATCGCAGGTGTTATTCTACGACGATTTTTTAAAAAACTCATCAATATCCTATTTGGGAGCAGAGATTTTTTAACTTCAACTCTCGATAAATGAATGGGCAACCGTTAAGCAGCTGCCCATTTGTTCTTTATTCGTTGCCTCGGAGCTTACCTTTGATTTCAAGAGATTTTGCTGCGTAGCCGTAGAGCCAAATACCCACAAAGGTCGCAAGCGCTCCCCACATCATGGCGTTTGGACCGCAGGCGTAAAGAGCATATAGCGAATAGGCTGAAGCAAAAGAGGCAACAATGGTGGTGCGTCTCACAATGGACGGATTATTAACCGGCTCTCTATGCAAAATCACGTTCACGGCAGCAAATGCTAAAAGATAGGGGACGAGGTTGGTAACAACAGCTAAGTCCTTAAGAATATAGAACTGCTGCTCTAGTCTCGGATCGATTGTTAAAAGTGCCGCTAAGGACTGCAAAAGCAAAATAATGATGATGCCTGCAATCGGGACGTTTAAATGGCTTACCTTTGAGAAAATCTTAGGAAAGTAACCTTCCTTGGCAGATACGCGGAAAACTTCGGCAATCGTAAATTGCCAGCTAGTGAGACACCCGGCACAGGCCAAAGCCATGAGTGCCATCACAAATTTTCCGACTTCCGGGCTAAACATCGTTGCAAAAACCAAACCGAAAGGAGCGGTAGATCGAGAAAGGATGGCGTTATCAACAATGCCGAAACTGATGTTGTTAGCCAAAATATAAACGACACCGGCGCCAATCGTTGCGAGCACCATCGCTCGGGGGACGGACTTTTCGGGATTTTCCACGGCTTCAGAGTTGGCGCATGCAGTCTCAAGCCCCAAAAAGCCCCAAAGCGTCATGGAGATCGCAGCCGAAAGGCCATCAAAGGGTGTCAGACTTTGAGGGTTCCATGCTTCAACATAACGGTCAACAGAGAACCAATTCCAACCGATAACAGTCAAAATCAGAATTGGAATCAGGATGCCGTAATTGGAAAAATGGGAAAGCTGTCCGATGAAACGCGCGCCTCCGATATTGGGGAGACTGCAGAGCCAAATCACAAAAATACTGGCCAAACCCATCTCAAGCGGCGTGAGGTTCCATTCAAAAAGTACCATGACGTAACCCACGATAGAAATGGCAATCGTGAGGTTGGCGATAATCAAAGACACACCGTAACTAAAATTGGCAATAAAGCTGCCGGACTTTCCGAATGCATATGATGCATATCCGCCCAAACCGCCGCTCTTACGGCTGAACATTCCACATTTTGCAAAAGTATAAGCAATGGCAGTTGCCCCGCTGATCGTGACAAGCCAGGCAAGAATAGACTGAGTGCCGACTTCAGCCAGTTTGGTCGGCATCAAGATAATGGATGAACCCAGCATGTTGAGCATGACGGCCATCGTCAACTGCAGGCACGTCATTTTCGGTTTTTCAATAGCGGCCATATTCTCTATTTCCGCAAAATTACGTTGGTTACTTTTTCTGCTGATCAAATAGCAGCCTTATGGAATTTATTACGCACTTTGACCACAGTTCTCAAACATTCTTACGCAGGTCAAAATAACAGTAAAACTCACCTTAGGGGGATTTTAAGGGTTTTTCTTTAAATTTCTTGATACTTCAAAATGATATTAAGTAGAAGTTAACTAAAAGAAATGTTCGTAAGAGAGAAGAGCTTATGTTTTGGATAGCATATTGTGTCCTTCAATCCTCGTCTGAATTCTCAGGGTTAATAAAACATTTGTAACAGAGAACATCGGCAAATATTCTCCAAAGCATTTCTCACACTGTCTATACGGCAGTGAACATCGATGCAGAGAACTTATATCAAGGATTCTTTTTCTAAACTGCCTATACGGCAGTGAACAACTTCAGAAATTTTATGAATAAATGCTAGATTTCTAAACTGCCTATACGGCAGTGAACGAGCAGGAACAGAGAGGTCGCTAATGGCAATTTTTCTAAACTGCCTATACGGCAGTGAACTTTCTAATTTGATGCGTAGACAAAAGGAAAATTTTCTAAACTGCCTATACGGCAGTGAACGCGTAAGCTGAACGTCGATAAATTCGTTTGATTTTCTAAACTGCCTATACGGCAGTGAACGCTTGGGGTTGCTGCAAAACCATTTGGTTTAATTTCTAAACTGCCTATACGGCAGTGAACGACGAATGCTCGACGAAAAGATCGTCGTCGAATTTCTAAACTGCCTATACGGCAGTGAACTCGAACATTTCACGAGTTTTCCACGGGCAAATTTTCTAAACTGCCTATACGGCAGTAAACTTAAGGGAACATCAACACCAGGTCCTTTTTGTTTTCTAAACTGCCTATACGGCAGTGAACGAATTCAAGTTAAATCGACAACTGAAACGAATTTTCTAAACTGCCTATACGGCAGTGAACATCAGGAAAGTCATAACCGTAAACAATTGCATTTTCTAAACTGCCTATACGGCAGTGAACACCATGATGCGCTTTAGCAAATACGCTGCAATTTTCTAAACTGCCTATACGGCAGTGAACAGCTTGTGAAAGGACTTGAAAAAAATGACAAATTTCTAAACTGCCTATACGGCAGTGAACATCACAAGTTCAACTTGCGCCTTATCGTTCTTTTTCTAAACTGCCTATACGGCAGTGAACTCGCTAAGAAGAATATTACGGCTTTGTATCGTTTTCTAAACTGCCTATACGGCAGTGAACGACAAAAACGCTATTCAATTGCCATCGAGAAATTTCTAAACTGCCTATACGGCAGTGAACAACAGGATCATTGCTAAATCGTTCTCTGAGTCTTTCTAAACTGCCTATACGGCAGTGAACAGCAATTGAACGAAGACCATGCGCGACAAGTTTTTCTAAACTGCCTATACGGCAGTGAACGTTTCCGACCGGCAAAAACAAATTTGTTTCTTTTTCTAAACTGCCTATACGGCAGTGAACAGTACTAATTTGATAGAAAGCTCCTGTTTGTTTTTCTAAACTGCCTATACGGCAGTGAACCTCAGGATCATTCATGATCTTGTCGACCTTGCTTTCTAAACTGCCTATACGGCAGTGAACCTCGCGTCATTGTTATTGAGCTTTATCTTAAATTTCTAAACTGCCTATACGGCAGTGAACGTTATTGCAGTGCAGAATGAACCGCAATTTTTTTTCTAAACTGCCTATACGGCAGTGAACTACGTACGAGTTAAGAAAGCGTGCGAGATGATTTTCTAAACTGCCTATACGGCAGTGAACTAATGAGTATAACGCTTTAAATCGTTATCCTTTTTCTAAACTGCCTATACGGCAGTGAACGACAATCAACACCAACATTACGAGGATCATCATTTCTAAACTGCCTATACGGCAGTGAACCGTGTAAGCATCCACGCCCTCTTGAGCCTTTTTTTCTAAACTGCCTATACGGCAGTGAACGCAGAGCACTTTCAGCAAGCATCACCGTTCATTTTCTAAACTGCCTATACGGCAGTGAACGCTCAGTCGTTACAGCAACAACTCTATCAACGTTTCTAAACTGCCTATACGGCAGTGAACTGGCCCCGTGTTTATGACGGGAATTGCTATTTTTTCTAAACTGCCTATACGGCAGTGAACCCGATTCTTTTAGTTGCTCAAATGATTCAAAGTTTCTAAACTGCCTATACGGCAGTGAACACTTATTACCGACGTTCCCATCGTCTGGCCAATTTCTAAACTGCCTATACGGCAGTGAACAGTAAAATTTTTATTGAAAAATCAGTTGCATCAAAGAATTAGTTAAAAAATGATTTTAAAACCATTTCTTTTTTTCTTGACGCAACTGATTGATATTAAATAAAAATTTTTATTAGCTTAAAAAATGGGTACAACCGTTTCATGGCTAAGCCCGTAACTTGAAAATTCAATTAGTTTACTGGGTTCCTTCTCCTGCTTACGATCGATGAAAAGTTTAAACCGCTGACCGGAGGTTAAACTATTCAAATTTATGAAGGGTAACAAGGAAATTTCCCGTTCTCGAAGCGTAGCTCTCCGAAGAGCTTCTTCATATGTAATCCCGGGATCTTTTCGTGCACGTCTTCTGGCGATAGCTTCAGGCTTTCTTTTTATTTCCTTGCGAGTAAAACTGGCGTATCCTTTGACCCTCTTTAAGGGTACGGGGTGGATCTCTTTGACTTTGACGTAATCGGTCAGTCTGGAAAGCCAACGGGCGATAGTTAGATCAGTCAGTTCCTTTTCGCTAGCGGCAAAAAGCCGTAAGCGTTTTCCTAGAGGAAAATTCGGATCGTCGTACTCCGGAAATGAAACTCCGATTGTTTGCACTCCGTTTTTATTCTTTAGGTCTGCAAGAGCCAAGTGCAATTGCATATAAAGTTTGGACCAAATCACGCCCAGAGAGACATCGGGCTGCTCAATAAGCTCAATCTCTTGGTAATAGTTTAGATTGATCATTTTTTGCTGTCTCCGAACACACCGCCACGAATTAGAACAGCGATGACATAGTGTTCATCCTCTTCGGAGAGCTTTGCTCCTTTGATGTAACTATCAAAAAGGGTGTAAAAGTCTTTTTTATTGGCAGGTGTTCTGTAGGCTTTGCCAAGAGTTGTCACCGCACCGTACGGTTCGATAGCAATGGCGAAATTAGAGTAATCGGGATACCACGTATCAATTGTGCGGATGGCGTTGCCGACTTTCTGAGAGTGCATGGCTGCAATTCCATCCACTGAGAAAAGGATTTTGCTTTTCTTTGACTGTCCCTTATCCAAAATGAGTTCTTCGCTCGGATACACTTCTTGAGCTTGACCGACTTGGGCGTAAGCTTCAACATTAATCAGGACGAAGGGTTTTTCTCCGCATAGGGCCTGAGCAATGAGTTCAGAGAGTTCAATCAACTGCGGATTTTCTGAGTCTGAGTCAAAATTAAGGTTGAATTGGAAAGCATCGAAAGTAAATTCTTTACCCTCAACTTTCGTAACCACCTCAATATTGTTTGCACCTATACGGTTTCTCCATAAGAAACGGGCATTAGCGATGTTTTCAGCGTAACGGCGGGCTAATTGCCTGCAGTGAGTTTTATTCAAGTAACTTACGACTTGATCGTGAAAAGCTTTTCTGAATTCTTCGTTATTGCAAGCAGAAGGAGTTTGAAGACCGGAAAGAACCTTCAGCGTAAAACAAACTTTTAAGGTGTCTTGGTTTTGTGACAGGGAGCAGGCATCAACGGTTTGCAGATTTGCTACGCTGACTTCTGCGTCAAGTTTTAAAGCATCTTTTTGTTTAATACGGTTTGAAATGGTCCCACGGACTGATTTTTCTGTCAGTTTCAGAGGAGTTTGATTGCTTTCTTCGTGGCGATGCTCCCACTCTGTTCCATAAAAGCGGGCATCAGAAGGAACGAGTTTCTTTTCACAGGATAAAACAGAAGGAATAGAAAAAGTGTTTGCCATAATATGCTCCTAAATTTGAGATTGACATAAATAGAGATTCGTTTCAGGCTCATAGTGATATGCCCACAGAACATCATTAATTGATTTCAAACGATGAACCATCTTGTACTCGCCCAGAGTAATGACCGGTTCTGCAAATCGGTGTTCTTTGGTACTGTCGCGTTGATTTTCAGCAAAGCCGGCTGGAGTTAAGCCCTGGAAACCGACAACAATGGGAATCAACCACCCGCTTTCTTTTTTGGTAAAAGTTGGGTAGTTGCCTTCTGAGCCTTTTTTCATGTTTACGTGAATCGATAAATAAGAAAGAAGTGCCTGCATGGCATCTTCTCCCTTATTCATTGCCTGCTTCATCAGGTCTGTTCGGTCAATAAGCCAGAAGCCCGGCATCAGTTTTTTCGTTAACTGTTTTTCTACAGATTTCGAGTTTGTTTCAATTACTTCAGTGATTTCAGCAACGTGCTCAATATCACCGCCGGCAAGTTTCATACCTTGAAGGGTTTGCTGCAACCAAACAGTCAGTTCCTGGGGGATGAGTTCAGGAATTTCAATTACTAACGAAACGTCAAGATCACATCGGGCTTCTTCAACAAAGGAGGGTCTTTCACCTTTTTTGTCAAGAGGGTTAGAGGTCCCAATCAATGAGAAGGCATCGTCACCTATCCCTCTATATTGCTGAACTGTCAGCTTATGAACACAGATGCCCACTTTAGAAAAATGTAATGACCAGTCTTGAGGCACTTTGCGTTCGATAGCATGCACAAAGCCAAGGAAAGCCGTCACTGCCGGTGTTCCAATTGTCATATTGCTGCTTAAAGCGTTGGCATTATGAACTTTCAAGTGTGGAATCAATAAGAAAGAGTTCTTCATCAGAAAAGCTCCTTTTGCGAAAGGATCATGTGTTTTATTTCTTCAATTTCGTTATCACCGAATCTTTTCCGATGACTGACACGTTCCCAAGAGTCAATCATCCAGAGAGTTATTCTGTCGGCGAGTTTGTCTCTCCACTCGTCTTGGTTTTGATGCTGCATTTCAAATGCTCGGTCCAGCCAAATCTTTTGATATATTGGCAAACCGGTTTTAGCTTCTGTCCAACCTGCTTCTAGCGCTTGATATGGTTGAGCCATAAGAAGGATGCGGTCAATCAAATTGTCGATGTGGTATCGGATACTTTGTCGAGACATTTGGTTGTTAAGTGATGAATTTAACCAACGCTCCAATGCCTCAAACTCATACATAAAAAGAGGATTTTTGAAGAAGATCGATTGTTTGAAAAAATCTTCAGTCGGTAATCTCAGGTGTTTTTGCGGCAATTGTGGAGGTAGAGATGGCAGAAGAAAAAATACGCCGTGTTCCTGATTATTAATTGAGCTGATATTTTGAGGTTTGGAGCCCCCAAAACCGATCTTTGTTAAGTTAGTCAGCTGTTCATAGCTCACTTCCTGACAATCAGAATCTTTAAATTTTTCCCGACTTTCCTTGGTAGTTTCGCGTATTGTACGGATGCGTTGATTTAATTGAGCCATCATTCCGGTCGGACTGACAATTGACAGTGAGTGGTATTTATTTTCACCGATCGGGAAGTACACCTGCTTGATGAGGGAACTGGTTTGAGGAGCCGCTTCATCATTTTTTTTTAAGAAATTTTTGCGCAGAGTTTCAAAATCCAATTCCAAATTTCTGATAAAGTCAACGAGCTCCAAGTCTCGTCTTTCAAACGCTTCCAAGATGGATAAATGATCCCTCAGATCTAAAGCTAAAAAATTGTAGACGTCGAGGGCTGCCGCATTGCCGTAGACATCGGTTTGGTAATCAACGTTGCCTGTTCTCAAATAGCCGTCGTTCCTTTTGGAACAAGATGCAACAAAAGCACTGGCTTTGGCATCAGGGTGTGAGAGTTTTGCAACGTGAGTCACAACATGAAGCTGCTTAGCTCGAAGCGAAGCATTTCCAATCCAATTACGCATAGAGAACTGTTCGTCAGCTTTTTGTTTTAAAACTGCTTCGTCTTCTTTGCCTGATTTGATTTTTTGCGTTAACCATTGTTCTTTTCTTCGAACAATAAATTCTTCAATGATTTTCGTCATGGTCTATTTTCACTCCGCACATAAGTCCAAGAGAGTCAATGTAAATGTTGGAAAATTGTGTTTGTTCATTGGCAATGAGTAGAACTTCTCCCAATTCAGGTGATCGGTTTAATACATCCTCTATGGTTTCACAGTCTTTCCATCCGGAATGAAGAAGGTGTTTGAGTTCCGTTTTTAAATCGGAGTGAAACCACAAATGAGACTTTTCTAAAGGTGTTAATTCTTCAAGTACGATGTTGTACTTTTTTTCACACGGCAGAAAATCGTTTGAGTCATCTTTAAAGTGAAATTGCAGTTTCCCTTCTTCATTAAATCTTAGAAAAATGGGAATATCAGCGTTCTTTTCTCTAAAAGGATTCAACTGTTGTGGCAACCCGGTTAAAAACCAGGCTTCCTGAAGCCAGCCATGAAGACTCAAAGCCCCGGTCAGTTCATCGGATAAAAGTTTGTGAGCAATCACTGCATGTTCTAAATCGGCTAATTGATGTGCAGGTTGCAGCTGAGGGGCCTTTGATATTCTGGCAATAGCATTGATGGGAGCTTGCCCTTCTTTCCAATTGACTAATTGAGCCATATCCTTTGTTTCCAGACAAAATCCCTCTCTTAAACTTTCAAATCCCGGATGACTGAAAGCCGGATTTTTCCCAAAAATTGCTTTTAAATTGAACTGCAGTACTCCGACATTAGGTTTGTCAGTGTTTGTATTCTGAACTCGATGACGTCTTACGCGGCCGGCCAGCTGAATAATTGAACGCATGGAAGAGGGCTCAATAATTGCCCAGTCAAAATCATGATCGCGACCGACTTCCTCAACCGGAGTGGACACTACAACAAAAATAATATTTTTTTTGTTACAACGCTCTATCTGTTGACGCACTAGGGGATTAGATAGGGTGTGAAGGGGATTACTGTCCTTGCGTCTGAGTACCGTATCTAAATATTTTTCTTTAGCACTTCGAACTATAAGCAGCTCACGACTATGGTAGGTGAGTGGCTTAATTTCAAAATTTGGTTCATCACAATTTAGTAAATATCGGCTCAATTGAATGCATGGCTTAACGTTTGCCATGCGAATCAATCCGAAAGAAACCTTTTTATCAGATGCTTCGTCGATAAGAGCATGGGCGTTGTGAAGAAAATAAATTTGTGCTTTTATTTCCTCAAAGTAAGACAGTAACTTTTGTTCTTTATTATCTGATTGAGCAGTCGGATCATAATGAATCAAATATCCAAGTTGTTTGACGATATTTCCTTGTAGTTGCCTGCAACGCTTTTGTACGAATTGCTCATGCAGTGATTGAAATTCGTTTAAGGCCAGATCATTGCAGGAGATACGATGAATTTCAGATTTAAATTCATCAACCCACATACAGTAGGTTTGAGGAGATTCAAGACCCATGAAATTGCAATAAAGTCTTCTCCCATTTTCATAAGCCTCAAAAAGACCGGCAGCTAAATCGGGTGGAATCGTTGCCGAAGAAAGCATGACTTTACGTCCCAACATTCCTGCCAAATGAGTCAATCGGGCAATCGCAACCAAATCATTGGGAGAAAAGTCATCAATTTCATCAATGATTAAGTCAGAAGCCATCAGTCTCAATATCGGCAATATAAATCGTCCGCCGCGTATAGCTTCGGTTGCGGGCATCATATGGTCGATAGTGCAGCAAAGCACGGGCTTAAATAAAAATGCTTTCAGTTTTTCTTCATTTTTGTGAAATAGCACATTCAGGAATTCATGCTCAGAGACCGCTGAATAGCCGACTTCATTGGTAATGAGTGGTTCAGAGGAAGCAGAGAAAGTTTTATCTTCGGTATTTCTGTTCTTTTCGTAGAGTGTATTGATTGTTTCGGAACCGATCACTACGGCTAAATCGTCTGTCTGTAAATGGATGTCCTCTCTGTACGAGCTGCCGGTTTGCAGTGTCAATGTTCTTAAACCCAACGCCAGAGTATAACGCAGTGAATCCTGGTCCGGTGAAAGAGCTCTCATGATTTTTGCGTTAGCAATAGTTTTGCCCTGACCGGTGCTTGCCATATTCACTACAAAGTAACTGTCATCATTATTTTGAGTATGAAGGATTTTTCGAAAATCTTGAATTGTGCTGACAGCTTTGTCTTGCCAACGGTATTTTTCAGGACTTCTTTTCGACAGCAGTTTGATATCGTGCGCGGATTCCATCTTTGTTGAAAATTGCGGTAAATAGTGCGCAACGTTCAAAGCCTGTTTGCAAACACCGATTAAATGATCATCAAGATGCTGTTTCAGTTGATTTTGCTCTGTATTGGCATAAAGAGAACAATGACTTTCTTTAAACGGAATTTTGTCGAGAGAAGAAAAATAGTGATCCGCTAATGTGAGGCATAAATGACTGTACAAAACCATTGGCCGCCATGCGTCGTTTTCCAAAGCTTCGTTAATCAGATCAATATTGTCAGCCAAACGTTTTGCCCATTTCTTTAGCTGCTTTTGCCAGATCGTAGAGGATCTGAGTGATGATAATTTAATGGTTTCTGATATCGACTTAGTAGGCGCATCATTCTGATAGCCCCATTGGGCAGAAACTTTAGCCATGAGTTCTGTCAGATTATCTGCTTTCGTTCTACCAACTTGGTAAAGTCTTTCTTCACTCAAGTTGGGTAAGCGGTGGTGACTCAGAATTAACCAACAAACAAGCAGAGCAATGGGAGGGATTTTTGAAAAGTCAATGCAAAAATCCTTCAGACGTACATCCCCTAATAAGAGATCGAAGTCCTTAAGTTCATCTATTGCCCTTAACCAATCAGAATCTTCAAGAGTTGTTCTTTTCGAACTGAGCTTGAGCAGCCATTGGTGAAATAGCAGAACGCTTATCCACTCATGCCGATATGGATCTGCGACATTTTTGTTTTGCTTTAATTTTGTTTGAAATGAAGTTGAAGCCTTACCCAGGTCATGCAAAAGAGCAGATAAAGCAGTTAAAGCTTTAATAGAGGGTAAATATCGCCAATTATTTTCCCAATCGGAATGTAAAACGGATTTTGCAGTAGTGTTTACAGGGACAAATCCCTGTTCATTGAACTTTTCTCGATTGCCTACAATCCAAAGCAATTCCGTGCATCTTTTTGATCGAGCCCAATGACAAGCAACAGCAGTGTTTTTGGTTGCTGTTTGTCTGAGTTGCATTCTTAAAGAATTAAGTCCATCTTCAGTGATGATAGTTTGCCAAGTTACGTCACCGATTCGATTGGCAAAAGCATCAAGAATGCGTCTGGTTCGTGCAATCGCTTTTTTCTCACATTGAGAAATCAGAGTGACAATCATGGCTTTTCCTCAAAATCTGTGGAGGCAATTCTCTCGACAGTCTCAAACATAAAATCCAAGGCTTGATGCTGGATAAATTTTTGCAAAACAAATTGTCTGAATTGAGTTTCAGTTAAAGTGTCTTTTTCACAGATAAACGCACTGGGTAAGACCAGAGCATCTTTGATTAGATCTGCAACGTCAAAAACCAAAGCACCGCGGCGCGTTTTCCCGTGCATAACAGCAAAAGCAAAAGGTATTCCCAACACCCATAGTGCAGTGGCCGCACAGCCATAAGCCAAATAATTACCGTGGTTTAAAAATGTGTTGGCAAGATCGGTATCATCGCGATTACGTGTGAACTGTATGTCAAGACTCGAAGCTGAAAAACGGTAAAGTGATTTGGTAAATTCTGCTTCTGCCGTTAGCAGTGTGTTGACGTTATCCGAAGAATCAATCTTTTTTCTGAATAAATTGATCGCACTTTCTACGATTGAATCATCAGCAATAAATCCCCAGTTTTGAAAATCCCGATCTTTTTTCCAAACATTGGACAGGTATTGCAATCGTGAAATTTGAAAAGATTTGGCGACTTTGAGACGCGAATTGTCGTTAAACCAGAAGCGAAGCCAATTTTGAACATACTCTGTCGGACGATACTCATTTTGAGGAGTCATCCATTCAATTTCAGTTGCCTGAAGCAGGGGTGTTGCTCCTCCTCCGCAAAAACCGATAGTCACACCGGCCTTGGCTAATAGTCTGACAGCAGCCTGGGTGATGGAGGTTCCGGTTCCTAGGAGAATGACTGTGGTGTTAGCAATGGGAATATTCCAGTACTGATTGGTTTGTTTAGCCTCAGTTAAATAAAGAACACGGCCATCCTTTTGCATTACTCGACAGTGCTCTAAGTAGAAAATATTGGCCCTTTTAGAGTGGAGGATCGGTTTTAAATTTATGAGATCTTCCATGTGCTCACTCTCCCGATGAATTTTCTTTTATTTAATGATTACATAGCATACTTCAGAATTTGATGTTACAAATATGAATCATTTAAGCTACCTATACGGCAGTCGATATCGTAAATAAAAATTTCTAAACTACTTATACAGTATAATTAATAATATCCTTTTTATTTACTATAAAGATATTGTACAACTTCTGAAATTTTCAAAGATTAAAAAAAATAACAACTTTACTGTTTTTAAATTTAAACTGGCTCTGCTGTTTACAATATTTGAAAAATAAGAAATTTGAGGGAGCAGGCATGCCAAAAAGTTTATTTACCATTCGCTCAGAAACAGTTGGGAAGATTCTACAATTTCGTAACGACCGCAATTGGTCTCAGTTTCATAACCCTAAAGATCTGGCTATCTCCTTATCTTTGGAAGCTTCTGAACTTTTGGAGTGTTTCCAATGGTCAGGAAGTGATACAGAGGTTGTTAAAAAGCGCCAAGCCATGGTCGAAGAATTAAGTGATATATTGATTTATGCTGTTTTGATGGCAGACCGTTTGCAGATAGATATGGATCAGGCTATTTTGGAAAAACTAAAAATCAATGCTCAGAAATATCCGATCGAAAAAAGCTTCGGCCATTCTGAAAAATACAATGAACTGTAAGCAGGAGAGAAATGATGGCTTTGGTTTTTACCGGTACTTTGAAAAGTTTTCAAAGAAATCTGAGCCATATTCCTGACTTGCTCGCCGGAAATGAACATGCAGATTCCTACAGAACATCACCTCAATATCGAGCTTGGAGCAATTCATTACTCTACCTATCCCGAGAATTTTTGATGGCCGGTCTCAAGGATGACTGTGGCGTGTTGATCGAATATAAACTGCCGACGACCAGCAAGCGTGTGGATTTCATTATTACGGGGCACGATAAAACGGGGGCTCCCGGTTTTGTCATTATCGAGTTAAAACAATGGTCTGACGCTCAAGCAGTAAAGGATAAGCCAGGAATTGTTGTGGCTAATGTAGCCGGCAGTCATCGAGGCGAGACCAATCACCCCAGTTATCAGGCATGGTCTTACAAGATGTTTTTAAACAACATGCTTGATTCGGTTCAAAAGCATCATCTGCATTCTGTTGCCTGTGCCTGTATGCATAACTACGACTATTTAGGTTTGCATGAGGATGAATTGGCAATTGATCCTAATGAGAAGCTCGTAGAAGAAACGCCGATTTTTGGCAAACATGACGGAACAAAATTGGGGCAGTTTATCAGCGACACAGTTGGTGCAGGAAATGGCAAAGAAATCATGCAACTGCTCGCTGACGGCAAGATCGTTCCCAGTAAAGGTTTGGCCGATGCAATTTGCCAAATGTTTGACGACGTAAAGAGCCATGTGTTTACCCTGATTGATGAGCAAAAAACAGCGTATGAAACCATCCTGAGAGCTGTTCGCCAAACTAAAAAAGGGAAACGATGTGTCATTATCTCCGGAGGTCCCGGAACAGGAAAAAGTGTTGTAGCTATCAGTGCGTTAGTTAATATTCTTCGTGAATTTGTTAATGATGATGTAAGACGCAATGTTCGTTTCGTTGTCCCGACCGCATCGTATAAAACTGCGATGACCAGCATTTTAAGTAGCGGAGGTGAAACGAAAGAGGAGCGCAAAAATCATCGGCGTTTGGCTAAATATCTTTTCACAAGCAGTATGAGTTATTTCATACCTGATGCCAAAGCCCCCAAAAAGAACGCAATGCCAGATAATCAGTTTCATTGCCTCATTTGTGATGAAGCGCACCGATTGCACGACCATCAGAATATGTATCGGGGAAAGAATCAGATTGAAGATATTGTCCAGGCAGCCCGCGTTTCTGTCTTTTTCGTCGACGATAACCAATCTTTGCGACCGGCAGATATCGGATCAGTTGCTTCTATCAGAAAAGCTGCAGAGAAATACTCTGCAGACGTTGAGCAAATTGATTTAAGCGCTCAATTCCGCTGTCATGGAGCAGACGGTTTCATCAATTGGCTCGCAGTTGTTTTGGGGCTCGATGACGCTGACAGTAATGCACATTCGAGTGGGTGGAATCGAAACGAATATGATTTTGACATTGTGGATACGCCTGAAGAAGTGCTTCAGTTTGTCCGTGAAAAAAATAGAGAGATTAAGTCAGAACCGACAGAGGGCAGAACCGTGATTGCCGGAGCCAGATTATTAGCTGGATATGCCTGGCCCTGGACTAAAGACAACAATAATTATGGAGAGGTAAAAGACGTTGACTTAGGCTCTGTTAAATTAGCTTGGAATAATCGCCATGTAGGATCTGAGTGGGCCGTAAATAAGTCAGAGCAGGTTAAAGAGGAAGTTGGCTGCGTTCACACCAGTCAAGGTTTGGAATTTGATTGGGTTGGTGTGTTTATCGGGAACGATCTCAAATATGATCCACGTAAAGAAGAGTTGTACGCTTGTATCGATAATTATTATGACAAAGGTGGTAAAAACGGCTTAGGAAAAACTAAAGCTGAAAGAGAGAAAAATTTATTGAAGTACGTTTGTCGGTGTTATCGAGTCTTATTATCACGCGGTATTCGTGGGGCTAGGGTATTTTGTTGCAATCCGGAGCTAAGAGACTATTTGAGAGAGAAGCTTAAAGAAGCTCAAAATAATGGTTAATTGTTGCGCGTTCAGGGTCTTGAGCTGATAGAGATCATTGGCCCGGTTGAATCGCTGAGTTTAGCTCTTCTTACCAACAAACTCAGAAGCAATTGCAGCTCCTAAAATCAGCACAGCTCCGATCATTCCATGGGCAGTCATCGGTTCCATCAGAACAAAAACCGACAATAAAATGGCAATGGCCGGGTCAATATACGAGAAAATAGCAATGCGTGCGGCTTCAAGTTTGGGAAGCGCTGAAAAGTAGAGCCAATAAGCAACGCCTGTGTGCACAATACCGACAATTAAAGTTAAACCGATGGTTTGAGTGTCTAACGTCAACGATCCAAAGTCTACGGTAAAAACAACATAGGGCAGAAGTACTAAAGCAGCAATACTAAGCTGCACAATAGCGGAGTCGTAGGG
Organism: uncultured Sutterella sp.; assembly: GCA_900544345.1. GTDB lineage: Bacteria > Pseudomonadota > Gammaproteobacteria > Burkholderiales > Burkholderiaceae_F > Aphodousia. The sequence goes on from UQUR01000001.1 coordinate 82,701, forward strand.
ATTCATGCCCTTGAGAAATTTGTTATTGATAACGATCGTGGCGTAAAAGCAGGCTGCCAGGAGTCCCATGGCAATGCCGGTCAAGGCAATATGATCAGTTCCCTGCCAGACACCGGCGATCAATGTCATACCAATCAAAGCACAGATCACACAAATCCATTTGGCGAGACTGACACGCTCCTTTAAGACTAAAGGGGAGAGCAATATCAAAATGACCGGTGCCATGTAGTAGGCAAGGGTAGCGGTTGCGATACTCGTCAGACGATAGGCTTCAAAGAGGAAAATCCAGTTAAATCCTAAGGCAACTGCTGCAATGAAAAGATGTTTGAAATTGCGTTTGATACTTTCAGTATCTAGTCGCCGTCTCATTAGTTGCAAAACAACTAACAGAAAAAGCGTACCCAGTGCACCGCGAGAAAGTGCAATGACGGTAGACGGTAAGTCAATGAATTTAACAAAAAGTCCGATTGTGCCAAAGATGGCCATCGCAACTAAATACTGGGGCATGACTACTCATTTTTTGGATCAAACTAGAACGAAGATAACGAACCTGAGTAGATAAAGCAAAAAAGAGCTAAAGAAATCAACCTACAACAAAATGAAATCATGGATTCTTCATACAGAGTTTGTTTAGTTTAGAGGATTCCGAAGACTTATATTTTGAAAACTCGCTGGGAAAACGAGAAATATTTTTAAAAAGTCCCTTGAAAAATGTTATTTTTCTGAAAAAAGTCACTGGGAAAACGTAATATTTCATGCTAAAGTAGCTTGGAAAATGTGTAATAAATACCAAGGTGTTATTCAGATGCTCAAGCGAAAAATTGAAAACACACTGTTAAATTGGCTGAAAACTGAAAATCGAAACCCGCTGATTTTAAAAGGATGCAGACAATGCGGAAAAACCTTTTCTGTGCTGCGATTCGCTCAACAACACTATAAACACGTTGTGTACTTGAATTTCTTTGAAAATCCGGACTATAAAACGATTTTTGAAGGATCGCTTAAAGTTGATGATGTTGTTTTGATGATGAGCGCGTTTGTCGGTACTGATGTTCGTTTTGTACCTCATAAAACGGTCATTGTCTTGGATGAGATCCAGGAGTGTCCCAGAGCTCGTGCAGCCCTGAAATTTTTCAAGTTGGATGGACGTTTTGATGTTTTAGCAACAGGTTCATTATTGGGCATCAGCGGCTATCGTTCAGTAGATTATTTTGTACCGGTTGGCTATGAAACAATCATTGATATGTTTCCGTTGGATTTCGAAGAATTCCTTTGGGCTAACGGGATAGAGAATTCTTTGATCGCTCTTTTAAAGCGGTGTCTGGAAGAGGAAAAGCCCATTCCTGAAGCACTGCACCAGCGGATGAGAGCTCTATTGCTGCAATATGTTGTTGTAGGCGGCATGCCTCATATTGTTGATCGCTTTATTAAAGAAAAAAATATAGCCCTTGTTCGCGAAGAGCAAAAGCTTTTGATTCGCTCCTATAAGGACGATATGGTCAAATATGCACAAGGTGCAGATAAATCGCGAATTCGGGAGTGTTATGAATCAATCCCGAAGCAGCTCGCTCGAGATAACAAGAAATTTCAATTTTCGTTGATTAAAAAGACAGCACGCTCTAATCAATACGTCGGAAGTATTCAGTGGCTGGAAGATACCGGACTCATTCGTCGTTGTTATAACCTGACGCTGCCGGAATTACCGCTCGAAGGCAATGCCTGCCATGATAAGTTCAAAGTCTATATGGCTGACATCGGTCTTCTTATAGGGATGTTGGAAGACGGTACTGAACGCGATATTTTACAAGGTGATCTCTTTGGGTATAAGGGAGCGATTTTTGAAAATTTAGTGGCGGACTTCTTTATAAAAATGAAAAGACCTTTGTATTACTTTCAAAAAGATACAGGGTTAGAGGTCGATTTTGTGATGCGCTATAAGAGTGAAGCAGTTTTGTTGGAAGTGAAAGCAACTTCCGGTAATACGAAAAGCACGCGTACTATTTTGAAGTATCCTGAAAAGTATCACGTGTATTCGGCCATTAAGCTCGGAGACTATAACGTTGGTCGCCGGGAACAGCTCTTGACTTTGCCTTTATACATGGGATTTTTGCTCAGTGAGCGGTAAGATCTGAGAAATCGAAGCGTTAAGCATAGCCTCTCTTCAAAAATAAGTGCTCTGCTTAGAGTGATCGTTATAGAAACTAAAAAAGAAAACAGATTAGGTGTTTTGGGTCAGAGAAGAGAGAATAAAGTAGTGCGGAGATCGCAACGAAAAACCCGAACTGACATCAGATCAGTTCGGGTTTGAATTCTGGTGCGGCCGATGAGAGTCGAACTCATATGGATTGCTCCGCCACCCCCTCAAGATGGTGCGTCTACCAATTTCGCCACGGCCGCGAAATCTTTTATTTAGGAGAAAACTCCCAAATCAGAGTTCGTCATTTTAGCGCGGAATCTGTTGAGATTGCGAGGCCGGAGCAGTGGTATTTGTCGTATTTGTTTGATCTGCGTCAATAGATTGCGATTGTTCGACAGAACCCAGAACGCCGGACGTGGGAGCAGCGGTTTGCTTGAAGGCACCGGAACCCAACGTCAAAGCAATCGTAGCCAGGAAAAAGAGTGTGGCCGCGACAGCAGTAGAGCGGGACAGGAAGTTGGCAGAGCCCGAAGCACCGAAAATAGAACCGCTAGCACCACTGCCGAAAGCAGCACCGAGGTCGGCGCCTTTACCGTGTTGCAACAAAACCAAAATGATCACGGCGATCGCGGAGAGGATTTGCACCACGATTGCGATAGAGACCAACATGGAGGACATCTTTATACTTTTCCTTTAACTCAAAAATGGTTTTAAATTTTTATCAGAGGTTATCTGCACAGTGGCAGATAGCCAGAAAGTCTTCTGCTTTCAGGGACGCTCCGCCAACCAGGGCACCGTCAATGTCAGGTTGAGCAAAAAGCTCTGGAGCATTTTTTGCCTTCACACTGCCGCCATACAAAATGCGTGTACGAGCTGCAGCATTTTCATCAATCTGAGCCAATACTTTGCGTAAAGCCTGGTGCACAGCTTGAGCATCTTCTGCGCTAGCGCTTTTCCCAGTACCGATAGCCCAGACAGGTTCGTAAGCAAGAGCACCGGCTACAAGGGGCATGATGCCAACTTTATCCAAAACGGCTTTTAACTGACGGCTAACCACTTCGATGGTTTGACCGGCCTCACGTTCCTGCAGGGTTTCACCCAAACAAACAATCGGCATGATACCGTTTTCATAAGCAAGCTGAACTTTTTCAGCAACGATTTCGTCGGTTTCGCCAAAAAGCGTACGGCGTTCCGAGTGACCCAGAATCACCAGATCGCAGCCGATATCGGCAAGCATCGCAGCAGAAATTTCACCCGTGTAAGCCCCTTGAGCATATTGGGCGCAATTTTGCGCTCCAACCAATGTCGCACTATGCTCAAAACCTTTAACCAACTGAGGCAAATAAACGCTAGGGGCACAAACAGCTACATCGCAGTGTAGGCGAGTACCGCTCATTTGAGGTAAAGCAGCATTAAGCCATTCGTCATTGGCTTTTAAACTGCCGTTCATTTTCCAGTTGGCGACAACAAAAGGCTTACGAGTCATATCGACACCACCCAAAATAAAGGCTTTAATTTTAGACGAAAATCAAGAAAAAACAAAGTAATGCGGACCTACCCTTCAACTTGTTCAATGACAAGCTGGATACTGCGCTGTCCCATCCATTCATTAATTTCCGGTCGGTAAGCTAGTCGAGCCTCAGAGGGGACTTCGGCTGAGCGTCTGAAAAATATTCCGTTAAAGCGCATACCGTCCAATTCAAGCATCAATTTTAAGTGCCCGCCCTTGAGCACAGTTTGATGCAGTACCTTGAATTCGTTGGCAAAAAGGGGAGGTAAGAACCCCTGCCCCCATATCTGAGCATTAATTGACTCTACCAATGAAACCGTAATATCTTGCACTTGTAGAGGTCCGTCTACTAAAACATGACGCTCAAATACATCTGCATCGCAATTGTTGGCAACGATCATTTCAAAAGCGCGACAAAAATCATCGAAGCGATTGGCATCAATTGTGAGCCCCGCAGCCATCGCATGACCGCCGAATTTTTTAATAATACCCGGAGCTGTTTTGGTGACAAGATCCAACATGTCCCGCAAATGAACACCTTCGATCGAACGGCCAGAACCCTTCATTTCACCGTCGGCGGCATTGGCAAAGGCAATGGTAGGACGGTGTTTACTTTCTTTAATGCGGCTAGCCACCAATCCCACAATGCCTTGATGCCAAGTTGGCTCAAATAGGGCAATAGTGTGCCGTTTACTCACGTCAATTTTGTTTAAAAGTATCGCCGCATCCCACTGCATATTGAGTTCTAACTCTCGGCGTTGGCGATTGTAGTCATCGAGAATTTTGGCGTAGTGCTGCGCTTCTGCATCGCTTTCACTGATAAGACACTCAATGCCTGCATTCATTAAGTCAAGTCGCCCGGCCGCATTAATTCTAGGGCCAATCACAAAACCAAAATCTCTGACACGGGCTTGAGCACTGGCTCGTCCGGCAATTTCAAAAAGTGCCTTAACACCCGGATGCGTGTGTCCGCAGCGCACTTTCGCTAATCCTTGCTGAACAAGAATTCTGTTATTACGGTCAAGTTTTACGACGTCAGCCACAGTTCCTAGGGCAACCAAGTCGACTAACTCATCGAGCCTTGGCTGAGTTTTCACATCAAATTTTCCTCTGTTTCGAAACTCTGCTCTAAGTGCCATGAGTACATAAAACATGACGCCGACCCCGGCTAGGTTCTTACTTGCAAAAGAGCACCCCGGAGTATTAGGGTTCACAATACAGGCAGCTGCCGGCAAGGTTTCGGCCGGTAGATGGTGATCGGTGATGATGACATCAATACCGCTTTTATTGGCTTGTGCCACGCCATCAATACTGGCCATGCCGTTATCAACCGTCAAAATAAGCTGGGCACCTTTTTGAGCGGCTAAATCAACAATGCCTGGCGTTAATCCGTAACCGTAGATAAAACGATCAGGTACGAGATAGTCCACCGTGGCACCCATGCTCCTGAGCCCTCTGATAGCCACTGCGCAAGCGGTTGCACCATCACAGTCATAGTCGGCAATGACCATGATTTTTTTGTGAGCTTCAATGGCATCGGCTAACAGTTTAGCCGCAGCCCGTGTTCCCGTTAGGGTTTCCGGCGGCAACATTGCTCGCCAATCAGCCTTTAAATCTTGGGCACTTTCAATGCCTCGGGCTGCAAGCACCCGAGCAAGAGGTTCTGGGAAACCTTCTTCAGCCAGGTGGCCCGCAATGGCGGGACTGTAGTCTCTTGTGACAAAACGGGTCATCGGGCAGCCTCACTTAAAAAATTCTTCCAGTCCAATATCTTTTTCTTTTTAAAGCGGGCCAAAAAGCCTTTGGCACCGGCTCCCTGCTCGATGACAGTCGTATGTGTGTCTCGGGCACCGCTTGCAACTATAACCATTCGATTGGCTCTGCGAGCCTGGGCTAAACGTGCCAAATTATTTAATTTTTCAATGGTATGAGGCAGAGTTTCAATCCAAAGATTCCAATTGCCTTGCCGGTAGCAATCGTATAAATCATCAATAACAGCCAAAAGATCGCCTTCAGGTGCTTCGGGCCAATCAGCTTTTAGCGGAGTTGTTCTGAAATTTAAAAGCCCAGCGTTTTGTGCCCACCCCCATACAAAAGAATCATTGGACATCACAGCTCTGAGTGTTGAAGGTTTTAAAAGATGACGTCTTGAGCCTCCGTCAGGCCAAAAACTGTCAATGGATTCAAGGCCATTTTGTTTGCGGGTAGCATTGACTGAACTTTTTTGCAGTATGGCTTCAAGTGCAGCCATCATCTCTTTAAATTCAACAGAGGCAGGACCTTTAATGTCTTTATCTGAAAAAGGCTGATACTTTTGAGCGCACCATGGACGCACTGCAATTGGCCAGTCCTGATTGCGGGTGAGGTACCATCGGTCAGCCCACTGCTGAAGCTGAAATCCATAGTTTCTCACACAGGCAAGAATCTCATCGTGAAGGCTATCTCGTTCTTCTGCAGTGAGCTCTTCGATAGGGGAGCGAAAAATCACAGAGCCATTTTGATTATCTTTATGAACGGTGTGAAGCCTCCAAGTTTGGGCCCCCATGGCAGGACCTCCGTCAGCTTCCCACTCAAAGGCTGCAGTCTCAGGCATGCCTGAGCGTTTAGCAATCACTTGCCAGAGCCAGACAAGATGAGCTGCACCGTTTAGGACATCATCGTGGACGAGTTCTTGGGAAATTACTTCGCCCGCACCTTCGGTAAGGGTCAGTAAAGGGGTTAGTGTTTCTTGAAGTGCTGGCTGCGGCAGCACTTCGGGTGGCAATCTCAGACCTGGGATTAAAAAGTAAACAGAATTCATCACTTAAAAATATTCGGGCAGTGTTTTCTTTTCACTCCCGAAAATCGTCTAAAGCTATCATTTAACGGAGAACATTATACGTGAGGTACCTCTTGAGATCGGAAGACTTGAGAGTGATTTTCAGTCATGAGAAAACTTTTTAAAAGCAGTACACTGCGGCGCAATGTTCGTTTGAAAAAGAGAAAGAAAGATGTTTGCAAATAAGGAAACGGACGATTTAGCTAAAGATCGTGCCTTTTCAAGCCACGGTCAAGGTGACAGCCTCTATAACCATGCAACCCGCCAAGTTAAAACAAGTGTCTTGGGTTTGGCGGTATTACTTACTTTAGGCTTTTCAGCAGTTGAATTAATTGGTGGTCTTTTAAGTAATTCCCTAGCTTTGATTGGGGACGCCGGCCATATGGCAACAGATGCAGCAAGTCTTCTTTTTGCCTTAGTGGCTAATTGGCTTGCCCGTGAAGGAGCAGATAGTCACCACTCTTTTGGTCACGCTCGCATCGAAGTACTTGCAGCCTTTATCAATGCTCTCGTTATGTTTATCGTGCTGGGCTGGATTTGCTTTGAAGCTATTGATCGTTTGACAAATCCCCATGATGTCTCAGGCGGCAGTGTGATGCTGATTGCTACGATTGGTATGTTTGTCAATATTGGAGTGGCTTTGTCTCTGTCAAGAGATAAGAAAAATGTTAACACTCGAGCTGCTCTAGTACACGTATTGGGAGACCTCTTGGGGTCAGTGGCAGCCATTATTTCCGGTGCCGTCATTTATTTTGGAGGACCGGTTGAAGTTGACCCGATTCTCTCGCTTCTTATCTGCTTATTGGTTGCGCACGCTGCCTGGGGCGTTTTAAAAGAAACTGTTCCAGTGATGCTTGATGCTGTGCCTGAAGGCGTTAAGTACGAGGAGGTGGGTGATGCGATCTCGGCGATACCCGGAGTGATTAGTGTGCACGATTTGCATGTCTGGGTAATGAGTCCGGGCTACTCTGCCATTTCGGCACACTTGCAGATCGACTCCCACCGTTCGTGGCCGCTTATTCTTGAAGCTGTTCGCAAAAATGTCAAGGAACGCTTTAACATCGATCACGTGGCTTTGCAGCCTGAATGGGATAGCGTTACATGCGAGCAAAAATCAGAGTTGCATAAATAAAAATAAAAAAATCCTCAGAAGTTTTTTCTTCTGAGGATTGCAGAGCGCTTTAGTTGGTGTTGTTAGAGACTATTTGTGATAGAGCCTTGTTGTTTCATAGCGAGGTTCGCAGCTCACATTGATCCCTAAACGTTGAAGTACCCGTTCATCTTCTTCACTGATAATGACCGTAAAGTGCACTTCCGAGCCGCGAAGCTTAGAGAGCTGTTCTTTGGCTTTTTGTGCCGCATCATTGCGAAGCGCTGAAATAGTGAGCGCGAGCAAGACCTCATCGATATGCAGTCTCGGGTTTTTGTGTAACAGGTACTGAGTTTTTAACTGACAAATCGGCTCAAGCACACGGGCAGAAATTAAATCCACATCATGATCAATTCCTGCTAAAAGCTTAAGCGCATTTAAAAGCATTGCCGAAGCGCAACCCAACGTACTGGAAGTTTTGCCAGTGACAATTTGACCATTGGGAAGCATCATAGCGGCCGCTGGGGCTCCGGTTTGCTCTGCTTTATTAAGTGCCACAGCCACAGCCGGACAAATGTCAGGCGACGTTTCTGCCTGATTCATCACAATCTTTAAGTGATTGATTTCCTGATCATTTGAAGCTCCTCGCATGTGCTTGACGCCTGCTGCATAGTAGCGGCGAAGAATTTCCATGCGGGAGGCATTGCGACACACATCATCATCGACGATGCAGTTGCCGGCCATATTGACCCCCATATCAGTGGGAGACTTGTATGGCGAGACACCTTGAATGCGTTCAAAAATAGCATTCAAGACCGGGAAAATTTCAACGTCACGGTTGTAGTTCACAGCTGTTTTGCCGTAAGCCTCCAGGTGGAAGGGGTCAATCATGTTGACGTCATTTAAATCGGCAGTAGCGGCTTCATAAGCGAGATTAACCGGATGCTTTAGCGGTAAATTCCAAATCGGGAATGTTTCAAACTTGGCGTAACCGGCTTTAACGCCTCGTTTATAGTCGTGATAGAGCTGACTTAGGCAAGTGGCCATCTTTCCGCTTCCGGGGCCCGGAGCTGTCACAACAATGAGCGAACGCGTGGTTTCAATGTATTCGTTCTGTCCTAATCCTTCTTCGCTGACGATGAAATCCACGTCAGAGGGATAGCCAGGGATAGGGAAGTGACGATAGTGAGGCACCCCTAATGTCTCCAGACGCTTTAAGAAGGCCTGGGCGGCTTTTTGACCGGTATATTGTGTTAGAACGACGCTACCGACATATAGTCCCATTTCGCGGAAGGCGTCAATTAAACGCAGAACATCTTCATCATAGGTGATGCCTAAGTCACCTCGCACCTTGTTTGATTCAATATCAGCGGCATTAATGGTGATGACGATTTCTACATCGTTTTTGAGTTGCTGCAGCATGCGAATCTTGCTGTCAGGCTTAAAACCCGGAAGAACACGTGAGGCATGGAAGTCATCAAAGAGCTTGCCGCCAAACTCTAGATAAAGTTTGCCTCCGAATTGGGCGATTCGATGACGAATCTGTTCGGACTGCATCGTAAGATATTTTTGATTATCAAAACCAATCGCCTGCATTTTGGATTTCCTTTCTCCCGAAAAAATTTCAACCAGCCAGTATAGCTAAAACTAAAAAATGGGTGAGAACTGAAAGGATAATTTTTGTTAAGAGTACAACCTTTTGAGTATAAGGCTAGCTATAAAGGGCCTTTAAAAAGATCCGGTCGGCACGAGACTACTCAAAGTCTTTTTAAAGGAGCATTAAACGGAATGCATTTAAGTGTTGTATATGCTATGTTTAGCACAATAATCTATATTGCTTAGCTAAATACTTAGCTGAGCAGATCAAAAAATAATTTATCGTACAAAAGGTTAATCAATGAAACTTTGCGGTTTTGAAATCGGTTTGGATAAACCGTTTTTCCTCATGGCCGGTCCCTGCGTCATCGAAAGTGAAGAAATGGTGATGGAAATTGCCCGAGAGATGAAGGCAATCTGTGATGAACTGGGGATTCATTATATTTTTAAAGCCAGTTATGACAAAGCGAATCGTACCTCTGTTTCGAGTTTTCGTGGCCCGGGGCTCGAAAAAGGACTGGAGATTTTGGCTCGTGTCAGAGAAACGGTGGGAGTTCCAGTTGTCACTGATGTTCACACCGAAATGGAAGTGCCGTTGGTTGCCCGATACGTTGATGTGCTGCAGACACCTGCTTTTTTATGTCGCCAGACAGACTTCATCTGTGCCTGCGCTCGTACCGGCAAACCCGTTAATATCAAAAAGGGACAGTTTTTGGCTCCTCATGACATGATTAACGTCATTGAAAAAGCTCGTGCAGCTGCCCGTGAGGCTGGTGTAAGCGAAGATAATTTCATGTGCTGCGAGAGGGGAGCCTCTTTCGGTTACGGTAACCTTGTCAGTGATATGAGAAGCCTAGCTATCATGCGCGAGACGGGCGCACCGGTTGTGTTTGATGCGACGCATTCGGTTCAGTTGCCGGGTGGTAACGGAAAGAGCTCCGGCGGCAATCGTGCCTTTGTTCCGGTGCTCTCCCGTGCGGCTGTTGCCGTTGGCGTAAGTGGTTTATTTATGGAAACGCACCCGGATCCTGCCTGTGCGAAAAGTGACGGTCCCAATATGGTACCGTTAGATAAAATGAAGGAACTTTTAACCAACTTGGTCGCAATTGACCGGGTTGTTAAAAAAATGCCGCTTTTAGAAAACAGCTTCTGACTGTAGCGGCACTTCTACGTTAAAATAGCGGCCGAGAATCGGTCTCGGCCGGATTTGCTCTTTTTTTATAAAACTCGGCTGCAGCGCTGCGGCCGTTTAAATTTATTTTTGAGGAACTTCCGATATGTCTACGATCAATGCCATCGTCGCTCGTGAAATTTTAGATAGCCGCGGCAACCCCACGGTGGAATGCGATGTCTATCTTGACAGTGGTGTGATGGGCCGTGCAGCAGTGCCTTCTGGCGCTTCTACCGGTATCCGTGAAGCGCTTGAATTGCGCGACAAAGATGCCCGTTACGGCGGCAAGGGTGTTATGAAAGCAGTAGAAAACATCCATGCAAAGATTCAGCCGGCCTTGATTGGTTTTGATGTGACGCAGCAGGCTTCGATCGACAATCAAATGATTGAAGACGATGGCACGGAAAATAAGAGCAACTTTGGTGCCAACGCCATTTTGGGTGTTTCTATGGCCTGCGCCCGCGCTGCTGCTAACTACAGTGGTTTGCCTCTTTACCGTTACCTGGGCGGCATGGGTGCCGTACAGATGCCGGTTCCGATGATGAACGTGATTAATGGCGGCGCTCACGCCAATAATAATCTTGATCTTCAAGAATTTATGATCATCCCGCTTAGCGCACCGAGTTTTCATGAAGCCCTGCGCTATGGCGCTGAAACTTTCCATGCTTTAAAGAAGATCATTAACGGTCGTGGTATGAGCACGGCTGTGGGTGATGAGGGCGGCTTTGCCCCTAATATCGATAGCCACGAAGAAGCTATTGAATTGATCATTGAAGCTATCAAGGCTGCCGGCTACGAACCGGGCAAAGACATTGCAATCGGTTTGGACTGCGCCGCAAGTGAATTCTACGAAGATGGCAAATACGTTCAAAAGGGACAGGGCAAGACCTACACGGCCGAAGAATGGATTAAAGTGCTTGAAGGCTGGGTTGCTAAGTACCCGATCATCTCCATTGAAGATGGTATGGCTGAAGTAGACTGGGAAGGCTGGAAGAAGTTGACCGACGCCTTGGGCCGCCGTGTTCAGTTGGTTGGAGATGACCTTTTTGTGACCAATCCCAAGATTTTGGCAGAAGGCATCCAAAAGGGTGTGGCTAATTCTATTTTGATTAAAGTAAATCAAATCGGTTCTCTGACTGAAACACTTGCTGCCATTGAAATGGCTAAGCGCGCCGGTTACTCTGTCGTGGTTTCTCACCGCTCGGGCGAAACCGAAGATAGCTTCATTGCCGACTTGGCCGTTGGGGTCAACGCCGGTCAAATCAAGACTGGCTCTATGAGCCGCAGCGACCGTATGGCCAAGTACAACCAATTGCTTCGCATCGAAGAAGAGTTGGATGACCAAGCCGTTTATCCGGGTCGTGATGCTTTCTATTGCATTAAGGAATGGTCCTTCTAGTTTGAGGGAATGTAAGGCCAGGGCAAAATGATCACAGCCGATAGAATCATCAAAGTATTGCTGATTTTATTGCTCCTCATGCTTTGGCCTTTGATCGGTGGTCAGGGCGGCTACATCCGTGTAGTGAGCTTGAGTGAGGAGTTGGCTGATATCAAAGAGCAAAATGCGCTTACCTTTGAAGAAAATCAGCGCCTGGCTGCCGAAGTCCGTTCATTGCAAATCGGGGCCGATGCCATTGAGGAGCGTGCCCGTTACGACCTTAATATGGTTCGCCCCGGTGAGGTGCTTTTTCGTATTCAAAGACCTCAAAAAGTGTTGCCAGGCAATGCGCTTCCAGCCGATATTCTAAATGATCCTCTTTATCGTCCGGCTCCCGTGACACCTCCTGCTTCCGAACCTGTCCAATAAGGCGAAGTCATTATCTTTGCTTAAATTTTTTCTTACTCTTTTGGCGCAATCGGCTATAAATAACGAAAGACTTTTTTCAAAAAGGATTTGTTATGACCGATCGCATCATCATTAAGCCTGAGGCTTTTGCTGAAAGTGCAAAAAAAGCCGCTCAGGTTCGTCATATTATTCACCGCCGTCCAGAAATTGGACTGAATTTAACTGAGACTGAAAAAACTATTGTTGAAGCTTTGAAAAGTTTTGGTTGTGAAGATATCTATACCCGAGTGGGCGGCTCCGAGGTCAGCGGTGTGGTCTGTGTTATTAAAGGCGATGAGCCAGGCCGCACCATCGGACTTCGTGCTGACAGTGACGCCTTGCCTCTGAACGAAAATACAGGCGCTGCCTATTCAAGTGAAAAACCCAAACATATGCATGCCTGTGGTCACGACGGCCACGTTGCTACGCTTTTAGCCGTTGTGCAATACTTTATGCAGCATAGGCACTTTGCTGGTACGCTTGTTGCAATTTTTCAGCCTGGCGAAGAGGGTTTTGCAGGTGCGCGTCATATGGTCGAAGATGGTCTTGTTGAGCGCTTTGGTATTGATGAATTTTATGCATTGCACGCAGAACCCTCGCTTGAAGTCGGTAGCGTCGGTTTTATCTCGGGGTACGGTACCTCCAATGCGGATATCTTTGAGATTCAATTTGAAGGTAAGGGTGGTCACGGTTCACGCCCCCAATTGGCTAAAGACGTAGTTGTTGCTATGGGTGAAACCATTTTGGCTTTGCAAACAGTGGTAGCCCGCAATCTTAATCCGCAGCAATCGGGTGTGATCTCTGTGGGATGCGCACAAGCAGGCGACCCCAATGGCACAAGTGTTCTGCCGCAAAAAGCGCTTATCCGTGGCACCACTCGCTCCTATGAACCTGAAGTACGGGATTTGATTGAGCGGCGCATTAAAGAAATTGCTCAAGGTGTAGCTCAAATGTACGGCATTTCGGCCAAAGCTCAGTACACGCGGCTCTACCCGGCAATGTACAACACACCGGAGCGAGTTGAAGAGGCGCAAGCCGTGGCTAAAGAGGTGCTGGGTGAGGACAAAGTACACAGCTTAAAGGGCTCAATGGGGGGAGAGGATTTTTCCTTTATGCTTCTTGAACGCCCAGGGTGCCTATTTCGCTTAGGAATGAAGGATGCAGAACATATTGCACCTGTTCACAATGAGCGTTTTGACTTTAACGATAAAGCCATTGCAACGGGAGCTGCAGTTTTGGCCTCTATCGCTTTGACTCGAATGAAAGCATAAATAGTGGGGCCGCCCAAAGGCGGCCCAGATTTTTTTAATTAATCCACTTTTGTGTTTGAAGCACCTCATCGGCTTGGGTTTGACCCCAGACCATACGGCGAGCAAGATCAACGATTTGCTCGGGCGTAATTCTTTCAAGTGTTTTTAAGTCAGGCTCGGCCTCTTTGCCGGTAGGCGTTACGGTATAGAGCCAATAATGATGACCGTCGAAATAGACAGTGAGGTGCTCAGTCTTTTTTTTCTCGCCCTCCTTGATTGCACGAAATCCGAAGAGATGTGAAAGTTTCATTGTGACAGCAGGCTGCCCGGTTAATTCAAGTGTGACTTCGTGTTTGGGTAGTCGTTGATCAGGATTTTCAAGCAATGACATCAGGTCTTCAAACAACTTTTCGGGATCAGTCTGCTTAGCCTGATTTATGGGCGAGAGCTGAGGATAGTGATCAGTGATCTTTGGAAGTACCTTATTCATAAAACGCTCTAGTACTTCATTTTGATCATGTTCGATCAGGTCAGCCAGAGACGGATCGGCCTGATACACTCGCACGTTAATTGTGGACTGGTTTTTATCGGGGATTAGGCATAAAAGGAAATGCTCAATGGGTTCAAAAGCCCAAACCCTTTCGTTTTCTTCTTTTATGAAAAAGCCATCGACTTCTTCGCCGCCTTTGACTTGTTTGGGTAAAAAAGAGTCCAAGACGTCTTTGAGGTTTTGATGCGTGACAGCGGCCTCACCTGTTGACGCATTGATATTGACAGAGTAAATCAAGCACTCGTTATCAATAATGAGTTTAAAAACCCAGGCGATAAGCCCTTCTTTTTTCCCTGTATGCTCCAGAAAATCAGCTGTGATAGCCTTAACTCTTCCTACGGCTTCTTTTTCACTGAGGCCTCTAATAGGGTAGGGGCCGTTTAAGGTAGCCAAGATGGGATTGCCTAATAAGTAAAACCCGCCCTGCAGTCCATCATAGTTAAATCCCATGACGTCATGCTTTTCGTTTGTTTTAAAGATTGTTTTCATTAATTATCCTTCGTTGCCGAGCCATCATCGAAAAGCTTGACAACGTCTTGTGCGCTAAAGCTTTCGGTTCTTCCGCAAAAGTCGCAACTTACTTCAATTTTTCCCTGTTCTTTGACGATTTGTAACGCTTCGACTTCACCTAGATTGCGAATCATGGCCTCGATTTTTTCGCGAGAACAGGTACAGGCAAACTTTGGTTGTGTGGGCTCAAAATAGTCAGGAGCCTCTTCCCAAAAGAGTCTATGAGTGAGTTCTTCTGAAGGTAAATCTAAAAGTTCCTGATCTGTGACGGTTGAAGCGAGCATTTCAATGCGGTTAACTGCGTCAGAATCCTTTTTAATGTTTTCATCGTTGCCGCCAAAATCGGGCATCTGCTGCAACATCAGGCCGCTGGCTGCTGATTCATTGGCAGAAAGCCACAATTTGGTGTGAATCTGCTCGGACTGTTCCATGTAGCCCATCAGGGCTTCGGCAATACTGTCGCCGCTCAAAGAGACAACGCCTTGGTATAACGGTTCGCCTTCCCTTCGGTCTTTAGGATCAAGCATAATGGCACAGCGCCCGCGCCCGTGAGCGTTTAAAAGTGCCTTCATCCCCATTTCATCGCTGACTTCTTCGCCTTCATTCATTTTGACTGTGGCACGGATTAAAAGCCCATTTCTGACTTCGACGATGGCTAAGCGCACAGGACCGTCACCTTGGACCTGCATGATAAGGGAGCCTTCAAATTTAAGAGAGCTGGCTAAAAGAATGGAACCCGCTGTCATCTCACCCATGAGGCGCGTGACGCAAAGGGGCCACTTTTGATACTGTCGAATAGCCTTCCAGGCCGTTGTTAAGCGCACGGCAGCTCCTTTGATGGGACTGTCTTTAAAAATAAAACGAAGCAACGTATCGTGTTGTGTCATAAACTTCAGCCTATTCTCTTTTTTTCAGTTTGATAACGAATCTTTTGTTCAATATAGCTTTTCGCATTATTGCGAATCGCTTCTTTTTCCTGAGGGGTTAATTCTCGCACAATGCGGCCCGGTCGTCCGAGGATTAAAACGCCGTCAGGAAAGGTTTTGTTTTCTGCAATCAGTGTTCCGGCCCCTACGAGTGTTTCTGAACCGATTACGGTTCCGTTCAGTATCACGGCTCCCATGCCGATGAGCGTATCGTCGCCTATTGTACAACCGTGCAAAATGGCACTGTGGCCCACCGTTACTCCTTTGCCAACTCGGCAAGGTTTACCTGGATCAGTGTGCAAAACTGCACAGTCCTGAATGTTGCTCCTCTCTCCAACCGTAATTGAAGCTTCGTCTCCTCGGATAGAAGCCGAAGGCCACACACTTACCTCATCGGCCAGAGTGACCTCTGCCGTGACCGTTGCTGACTCATCAACATATGCAGTAGAGGCAATGCGCGGAATCTTGTCAGAAATTGAAAAAATCGCCATCTAATTAGTGCAGATCGTTTAAAGTTAGAAGTTGAATTGTAATGGGTTAGTTTGTGTTATGAGAATGGATTTACATGTGCACTCCAGCGCTAGCGATGGAGTGTTTTCTCCTGCTGAAGTGGTTCGTAAGGCCAATGGCAATGGCGTAGAAGTAATGGCGCTCACCGACCATGACACGGTTGCAGGATTAAAAGAGGCTAGAAAAGAGGCTCAAAAACTTGGCATCCGTTTTATTGACGGAGTGGAGCTTTCTGTTTCTTGGTCAGGCAAAACGATTCATGTGGTAAGTCTTGGCCCTAAACATTTAGATCCCTATCGTGAGCTCTCTGAAAGACTGAGCCGCCAGCGTGATATGCGCGCCCGTACCATTGCAGCCAAATTTAATGCCATGGGTATTTACAACACCTATGAACAGGCACTTGAATTTGCGGGCAATAAACTGAATTTATCGCGCAGGCACTTTGCTTTGGCTTTAGTGGCTCGCGGAACGGTTGGCACAGAAGACGAAGCCTTTGAGAAGTACCTTCGAGACGACGGCCCGGCTTATGTGAAAACTGAATGGATGACATTGCCTCAAGCGATGCAGTTTATCCGTGAGACCAAAGGTGTGGCTGTTATGGCGCATCCCGGACGATACAATTTTGCGCCTCCAGTCACAACAATTGATCTTCTTGAAGAATTTAAGGCTTTGGGCGGTGATGCTATTGAGGTTACCACGGGGAGTCATTTTGAAGCAGAAAATGAACGCTATACTCGTGTGGCCTTGAATATGGGATTTTTGGCAAGTACCGGTAGTGACTATCACGGCTTTAAACCCGGTCGTCCAGAGCCCGGTTTACAGGAACCGTTACCAGAGTATTTACCGACAGTATTGGAACTTTTGAAAGATCGCTAATGATGCATCAACTTTACGATATCGCGGTGTACGCGATTCCTTTGATTTTTGCCATCACCATGCATGAATCGGCCCATGGTTGGGTGGCTTCGCGCTATGGCGACATGACTGCCTCGATGTTGGGGCGAGTAACGCTTAATCCTATTCCGCATATTGATCTTGTTGGAACGATCATTGTGCCGGGGATCTTACTGTTGGGCTCGGCGCTTAGCGGCTTAGGGGGCGTGCTTTTAGGGTGGGCCAAGCCTGTGCCTATCAATACTCGCAATCTGCGTCCTTTTAGACAGGGGATGTTTATGGTTGCTTTGGCAGGCCCTGCCAGTAACCTTCTGCAGGCATTTGTTTGGTTGCTGCTATTGAAAATTTTTATTTGGACAGGATTTTTAACTCAGTCGCTTTTAGATTTAACCATTGCGGGCGTAATGGTGAATTTCTATCTGATGGCTTTTAATCTTTTACCTCTACCTCCTTTGGACGGTGGCCGCATTGTGACCATGCTTTTACCCTATGAGGCAGCCGTAAAATTTTCTGAACTTGAGCGCTACGGGATGGTGATTCTCGTTGTATTGATTCTGTCGGGTTTCCTGACCTATTTCATGCATCCCTTTGTCTGGACTGCAAGACGTTTATTGACATGGGCTTTGCTTTGAAAATTGTTTCAAATTTTGAACGAAATCGGTTTCATGCAGAACATGAAATCGGTACAATAGTCAGGTTAATTTAACGTAACTGCGCGGGGCGTTTGCCGCGTGCGAATGAGTGTGAATAAAAAATGATTAAAAAAGTTGTCCGTACGGGGTTGGCGGTTGCATTAACGACGGCATTAGCCGCATGCTCAACCTTCGACTTCAGCAATGACCGCATCCAATATGAAACGAGCGACTCGCGTGCACCGTTGGAAGTACCGCCGGATTTGAATTCTGTACCGGGTTCCGACCGCTACACCGTTCCTTCCCGTCCTCAAACAGTTTGGGCGAGCCAACAGGCTCAGCTTGATGCGGCTCAGGCTGCTAACGGCAACCAAGCCGCTTCCTTGCTTTTACCTCAAGGGGAAGTCGCTAAAATCGTTCGCGAGGGCAACAATCGCTGGATCCATGTGAATATGGCCCCGGAAATGGTTTGGCCCATTATGCAGGACTTTTGGAGCACTGTCGGATTGTCGCTGTCGCGTCAGGATGCAGCAACCGGTGTGATGGAAACCAACTGGGCTGAAAACCGTGCCAAATTGCCTCAAGATATTATCCGTGCTACGTTGGGTCGTGTAATTGATATGGTTTATTCCACAGGTGAACGTGACCAGTATCGTGCACGCGTTGAGCGTAGCGCCAACGGCGGTTGCGATATTTTCATTACTCACCGTGCAATGGTTGAAGTAGTCAAGAGTCTCGGCGGAGACAACGAAACTACCGTTTGGCAGCCAGGTCCGAGCGACCCTGAGATGGAAGCCGAAATGCTCACACGCATGACTCAGCGCATCAATCAGGAATTTAATCCGAACGCTACAAAACAAACACCTGCCGAACACGAAGCAGAAGTTGAAAAGTTGGCAAGCTATCAGGTTGAAGATTCTGTGAGTCAGCTTGAACAAAACGCCGAAGGTGTGGCAACCAGTATCTTCATTAAAGAAGATTTTGAACGTGCCTGGAGGCGTCTTGCATTGGCCGTGGATCGCATGGGCTTTACTGTGGAAGACCGAGACCGCTCAAGGGGCTTTTTCCTTGTTCGCTATCTCGATGAAGAATATGAAGAACAGAAGCGCTCCGAACAGGGCTTCTGGAGCAATGTCTTTGGACGTGATACACCGGTTGAAGCTCCTCAGTATGTCATTTATCTGCAGCGCTTATCCGATACGGAATGCCGCGTGCATGTCTTAGGACCTGACGGCAAGGCCGATACAACCGGTGTTGCCCCGAGAATTCTGACGCTTTTGAGCGAACAGACGAAATAACCGGGTCTAGGAGACAAAAATGGGGAGCAGGAGTTTGACTCGGCTCCCTTTTCTCATATTTGAGTAGCAAAAATGTTTAAACTTTTCTTTTCGTTTAACGGTCGCGTTAATCGGGCACGATTTTGGGGCATTATTGCTTTCTGGATTTTGGTGCGTATTGGTGTGCCTTATTTGCTTTATACGTTTGCTTTGCTGCCAGGTCAGTCTTTGGATATTCAGGATGCAACGGCGAGCCCTGAAATTTTTGAAGCCGGCAAACTTTATGCGGTTTTGACAGTAATTTCTCTATTCAGTACCGTCTCGGTGGTAGTCCGCCGCCTACATGATTTTGATGCAAGCGGTCTGTGGGCGATTCTTTTGTTTATTCCAGGCGTGGAATTTATTGCCTATCTTGTCATTGGCTTGATAGGCTCACAAAGAGGAGCTAACCGCTATGGTTTGAATCCTCTGGGAGAAAATAATGTCTATTTTCCGGGCAACGAGGAAATGCGGGTAAAAGAATTAAAAGATTTAGCCTCGCTTTTTGAAAAGGGACTTTTATCAGAGAGTGAATACGAAAAGGCTAAACGCTCAATCTTAAAGTGAAGGATCAAAATGCAAGTAGCAAAAGATACTCTGGTGACAATTTCGGCCAAAATGTACAACCTACAGGGCGACCTGATGGAGTCTGCTGACGAATTGGTTTATCTACATGGCCACAGAGATATTTTCCCAGTGATTGAAAAAGCTCTGGAGGGAAAGAAACCAGGAGAGACGGTGACAGTGCAGCTTGAACCTGAAGAGGCGTTCGGGGATTATGATGAAACTGCCCTGATTATTCGTCCGGAAACGGATTTTGAAGAGGGGGTGGAAGTAGGACTTAGCTACACAGAAATCCGTGGTGAAACACTTGATCGTGTTTACCGAGTAACCGATATTGCCGACGGTGTAGTGGTGCTTGATGGAAACCATCCTTTAGCGGGTATTGGGTTGAAGTTTGAAATCACTGTGAAAAATGTTGAGCCTGTGAAAAAAGGCATGGAAACAATCGGTACGGACGAAGTGGTGGTTCCTTCCTTTTTACAGGTTTCCGATAAGCCCATGGTGGCCAACATTGTTGATGATGCGGGCGACGAGCCAACTAATCCCACCGTGCATTAGTCGTTAAGAACACTGCGTGCTTTATCTTTTAAGTCATAAAGCAGTGCCAGTGCCTGTCTTGGCGTAAGCTGGTCGACATCCAAGGCGTCTATTTCTTCACAAAGCGCTTGAGTTTTTTCGGGCTCGGGCGCTTTTTCATCGGGCATTTCCACTTGGTTGTCCGCAAACAAATCAAGTTGCTCGTTCATTTGACTGCGCTCTTGTAGCTCATTGAGCATTTTGCGGGCACGCCGGATCACTGAGTTTGGAACGCCAGCTAATTGAGCTACAGCAATCCCGTAACTTTGGTTTGCGGGACCGTCTTGCACTTCATGCAAAAAAACGATACGGTTTTTATTTTCGGCAGCTGCTACATGTACGTTAGCGACTTCGGGGGCGGTTTGCTCAAGTTTTGTGAGTTCAAAGTAGTGCGTAGCAAAGAGAGTAAAACTCTTTTTTACTAAAGCTAATTCATGGGCAATAGCAGCCGCCAGACTCAGACCGTCGAAAGTTGAAGTACCTCGTCCGATTTCGTCCATTAGCACAAGACTTTGATCGGTGGCCTGGTGCAAAATCGCAGCTGCTTCTGTCATTTCTACCATAAAGGTTGAGCGGCCGCGGGCTAGGTCATCACTAGCGCCAATACGGGTCAGGATACGGTCAATTGGTCCTATTTTTGCACTGGTAGCTGGCACAAAACTACCGATATAAGCAAGCAGCACTATCAATGCAATTGATCGCATATAGGTGGATTTACCGCCCATATTCGGACCGGTAATCACCAAAAGGCGTCTGCCGGGGATTAATCGGCAATCATTCGGGGTGTAGCTTTCAACTGAGTCTTCCACCACCGGGTGACGAGCGCCGACAATCTCAATTCCTGGCGCTTTTTCTAACTGAGGACGAACCCAAGAGGCTTGAGCAGCATGAAAAGCAAATGCACATAAAACATCAATACAAGCCACTGAAGCTGAGGCTTTTTGAAGTGCCGCAACAAAGTGCTCAGCAAAATCGAGCAACTCGTTATACAGAGATTTTTGTAAAGCTTGAGAGCGCTCTTGAGCCGAGAGTGCTTTGTCTTCGTACTCTTTTAATTCAGCTGTGATATATCGCTCGGAGTTTTTTAGCGTCTGTTTCCTATGATAGTGCTCTGGGACACGGTCTGCCTGGCCTCGGGAAATTTCAATAAAAAAGCCCTGAACCTTGTTGTACTGAACACGTAAAGTAGAAATACCAGTAGCCTGCCGCTCACGGGCTTCCATTTCATTTAAAAAGTCGCCTACGTTGTCGCGCAGCTCACGCAGTGTTGCAAGCTCCTCGTTATAGGAACTTGCAATCACGTCTCCGTCACGCAAAAGGACTGCGGGATCAGGTAAAAGAGCCGCTTGCAGTTTTTCAAATAGTGATGGCTCAAGTACTAAGTCCGCGGCCTTTTGCTCAATGAGAGGATCGTCGGCTGTGAGAAGCTCTTGCGCGACTTGCGCCAAAAGGGGAAGGGCATCACGAAGTGCTGCTAATTCTTTTGGGCGAATGGATCGCATAGCAATGCGTGTTGCCAGACGCTCAAAGTCGGGTATGGCCTTAAGTTTCTCTCTTGTACTCTCACGCAGACCCTCGGCAATTAAGAAACTTTCTACCGCCTGGTGACGTGCGCCGACAATAGAGGTGTCTCTTAGAGGATTATGGATCCATTGACGAAGAAGCCGAGAGCCCATGCTCGTCTTGCAATGATCAAGCAGTGAAAAAAGGGTGGGACCGTCATCGCCTCTCAGTGTTTGTGTTAATTCCAGATTACGTCTGCTGGCTGAATCCATTCCAACAAACTGGCTTTGAATTTCCAACACAGGTGGCAACAAATGAGGAATGGCTTCACACTGAGTGTTTTCGGCATAGGTCAATAAAGCACCAGCAGCGCTTACGGCATCAGGGACATCGTCCAAACCCCAAGCAGTCAGTTCCTGAACCTGAAACTGGTGCTTTAATTTTGCTGTACCGTGATCGACAGAAAAGTGCCACTTCGGTAGCGCCGTAATGGCAGCAGGCAGTCTCAAAGCTTCAATCGTTTCTTTGAAATCTTCAGGCACCAAAATTTCTGTTGGAGCAATTCGGGTGACTTCGGTGGGAAGTTCTTCAAGACTTGTATTGGCAACATGAAAGCGACCGTTACTGAGTACGAGCCACGCTAAACCCAGACGGTTACCGTGTCGTCCAGCCGGGCTTACCGCTAAAAGCGCAGCATCCTGCTTTTGCGGCAGAAGCTCATTTTCCGTGAGAGTTCCCGGGGTTACGATCCGAGCTAATTCGCGCTCAAGCGGTCCTTTGCTCGGATCTCCGATTTGCTCGCAGATTGCAACCGAAACACCTTGCTTAACTAAGCGAGCAAGATATTGCTCAAGCGTTTTTTCAGGGACGCCAGCCATCGGAATAGGACGACCTTGAGCGTCCGTGCCTCGAGATGTGAGCGTGATACCTAAAAGTTTATTGGCTTTAATGGCATCGTCAAAAAACGTTTCATAAAAGTCCCCCATCCGATACATCAGTAATGTATCTGGATGCTCTGCTTTAATTTCGAGAAAGCGGCGGATGGCAGGGGTGTGCCCCGCTAAAGGGTCTTTTTCGCTTTCAATCGCTTTTGTCTTTGCCATAGTTAAGTCGCTTTTTGTTGGCTAGAGAATCTCGCCGTAGTTTTTGTTGACAACGGCTAAAAGCTGACCGAAAACTTTAGGTGTACCGGCAATGATTTGACCGGTGGTGAGGTAATCAGATTCACCCTTAAAGTCTGTGACAAGACCGCCTGCTTCGAGCACTAAAAGAGAACCTGCGGCGATATCCCAGGCTTTTAAATTAGGCTCCCAGAAAGCATCCAAGCGACCGGCAGCAACATAGGCAAGATCCAAAGAAGCAGCGCCAGCACGGCGTACACCGGAAGTATTTTTGGCTAATTGGCCGAAAACGCGCATATAAGCTTCAACGTTATCGGACTTGCGGAAAGGAAATCCAGCACCAATCAAAGATTCAGCCATGGAAGTACGCTTACTTACACGAATGCGACGACCGTTTAAGAAGGCGCCTTCACCACGGGTAGCTGTAAAAATTTCGTTTTTAACTGGATCGGCGATCACAGCTTCAATAATTTCATTTTCACGCTTTAATGCGATGGAGACGGCGTATTGAGGAAAGCCGTGCAGGAAATTAGTGGTTCCGTCCAAGGGATCGATAATCCACTGAAAATCGCTTTTTTCAGGACCTGTCAAACCGTTTTCTTCACCGAGAATTTGGTGCCTAGGATAGGCTTCACGCAAGATCTCAACAACCGTGCGTTCGCAGGCAACATCCACTTCGCTCACATAGTCTGAATGTCCCTTTTTATGGACTTCGATTGTTGAGAGATTATCAACAGCACGGTTGAGAATGGTGCAGGCAGCACGTGCAGCTTTCATAGCCGTGTTGAGCATAGGAGAACTCATCGTCAGAATCCTTCTTGAAAATTTAAATCAGTGATTGAGATAACTACGTGTAGAATCTATGTATTTTAATGATTTTTGCTGATTTAGCGTTCATCATGTCCACTAGTGCCCTTACTCAACATGTTTCTTTTATTTTGGTTGAACCGGCCCATCCTGGCAATATAGGATCAGCGGCTCGGGCGATTAAAACAATGGGTTTTAGAGATTTACGAGTGGTGAGTCCGTGGGAATCTGATTATCGTTATCATCCCGAGGCGATTGCTTACTCGACGAGCAGTGTAGATGTTCTTCAAAGTAGTCGTTGTTACAACTCTTTGTTAGAAGCTTTGGAAGGGGTTCAGTTTGCCTGGGCAATGTCTGGTTATGATCGAGAGTTCGGACCGGTTATTGAACCGGTGAGAACCGTCGCCCAAAAAGCAAAAGGTTTGCTTGAGGCAGGTGACAACCATATTGCCTTTGTCTTTGGCTGTGAACGCACAGGTCTTTCAAATGAACAAATGGCGATGTGTCAAGGTTGTGCAGCGATTCCTGCCGATCCTGACTGTACCAGCCTGAATCTGTCGCAAGCTGTGCAAATTATGGCCTATGAATTACACATGGCTATGCTTGATAACTGTTTAACGCATGGTGGTCTTTACGACTGGCAGGAACGTTTTGCAGGGGAGACTCTAGCGGGTCCTCAAGCAGTCGAGGGCTTATTGAGGCACTTTGAGCAGGCGATGATTCATTGTGGAGCGCTTGATCCGCAAGAGCCTAAACTTTTTATGCCGCGAATCAGACGACTTTTTTCTCGAACGCAGCTCACTCGGCCTGAAGTAGACTTATTAAGGGGAGTGTGCTCACAAATCATTTCGCCTAAAAATGCAAGAGCGGGAAGTAAGTGCAGCACTCGAAAAAAGTAGTTGAAAAACTCATTTAAATCTTATAAAATGCCCATTCTTACTGAGTGACACTCAGATTGTGCGGAGAAGTGGCCGAGAGGCTGAAGGCACACCCCTGCTAAGGGTGCAAGCTCGCAAAACGGGCTTCGGGGGTTCGAATCCCCCCTTCTCCGCCACTTGTGAATTTTGGCCTTCCATTGAGAAGGCCTTTATTTTCAGTATGTTAAGCGCAATCTCCTTAAATTAAGGCATTTCAGGTAATCCACTCTATTGCGTAATATTCCATGTTCAAACTCTGAGCTTCGATTTGGCTTTAGATGCGGCAACGTTCTTGAGGTGGAAGCTGAATTTCGTTGTTTTCTATCCGATAGCTCTGATAGTTGCCGACCAGTACTACGTTTACACTCATTGCCAGCTCCTAACGTTCTTTAAAAGAACAAAGCCTTGCGGTGGATAGCTCCCGCAAGGCTGATAAAAAGAATATTAGGTCTAATCAACACAGACTAAGCGGTAGTGACGCTCTCCAAAACCGATATGTTGAGCATGTTCAAGGATTAATTCGCCATTACGGCTTTGGATTCTTTCAATGAGCGAATGTCCGTCAGCTGCTTTGTAAACTAAGTCTACGCAAGCCTGATCGAGAGCAACAGGATTTAATGAGGCTAAAATGCCGATATCTTTCATATCCACCTCGGCTGGATGAGCCACACAGTCGCAATCCACGGACATATTGTTCATGACGGATAGATAAAGCATTCTTTCGCCATGACCGAAATAGTCAGAGACAGATTTTGCAGCTTCTGCCATTGACTCAATGAAGGCATTATGATCGGGGCCGCTGAGCTTCATAAAGCGTCCTTCTTCTACACTTTGCCAGCCGCAGGCCTTTTGTAAGGCGCCAGCTGTATGAATATTAGCTTTTCCATCGGAGGAAGCCACACCGATAGCAATATTTTTTAGAGCCCCTCCAAAGCCGCCCATCGGATGGCCTTTAAAATGTGTGAGAACCATCATGAAATCGTAATTTTCAACATGTGAGCCGACAATATTTTCTTTTAAATGTTTGCCTCCCTGAACGGATAGGTGAAGCACACCGTCGCTATCCATAATGTCGACTTCTGCAATGTCCGCAAAGCCATGTTCTTTAATTAATTGACGATGTGCCTCAGTCGTATTTCGAGCTCCGGCATAGGCGGTATTGCACTCTACAATCGTGCCTTTAACCTTTTGCACCAGCTCTTTAATTAACGCAGGCTTGAGGTAATTGTTGTTGCCGGCTTCTCCGGTGCTTAATTTCACGGCTACACGGCCCAGAGCTTGACGACCCAGTTTTTCGTAAAGTTTCAGTAAAGTAGCAGAGGAGATGTCCTTAGAGAAAAATACGGTACTAGCGTCTTGGCAATCGCATTGAAAGCTTTTATGTTCAGCAGCCATTTGGTATTCCTCCTCACAGTGTTATTAAAAATTGTAGTGCAATTTTTCCTATCAGATTTTGCTAAAACAATGGAATCTGTTTTTTGAATCAAATTCAAAAATCTTCTTTTTTACCAAAAGAGTAAGATGAACCGCCTCAAAGAAAACTAATAATAGAAAATGAATTCTGATGCACAGCAAAGCGCTCTGCGCGCGATTTTTTCCAGAACATTCATCTCCATCTCTTTAATTAATATGTTGGGGATGATTGGCTATTACGCTATTTTTGTGGTTTGTACACGATATTTGATGCAGGAGTTTGGAACCTCTGCTTCGACAGCGGGATTAGCGACAGGAATTGTCGTGATCGGTTGTCTGGTTGGACGATTTTTCACTGGTAGCATTATTCGTGATGCAGGTTACAGACGGGTTTTGGGGATCGGGGTTTTCTTTTTCTTCTTGATGAACCTTGCCTATTTTTTCTCTCACGAAATCTGGCAGATATTTTCCGTGCGCTTTGTTTCCGGTGTAGCCATGGGTGTGATCGGGACCGCAACCGGTACATATGTGGCTACGATTGTGCCCAGACAGTTTCATGGGCGAGGTATTTCTTACTTTTCTATGAGTACGGCACTTGCTCTTTGTTTTGGACCGTTTATCGGTATCGCCTTGATTGGTTCCTTAGGCTATGAAGGTATTTTTACGATTGCTACGGTCTTGTCAGCAGCAAGTCTTGCCTTGATGTGGTTTGTCATCGATGCTACGCCGCCCAAAGATAAAAAACGCGAGAAAAAAGGGATGACTTTAGATGATTTTATCGATCGGCGTCTGGTCCCTTTTAGCATTTTCGTAGGCATTGTTTGCTTAACCTGGGGAAATGTTCAGGCACTTTTGGCTGATTATGCAAAGATGTATGACGTTGTAGCAGCTGCCTCTAGCTTTTTCCTTTTGTATGCCGTAGCCAGTCTTGTAACCAGGCCGATTACAGGAAAATTTTATGACGCTCACGGTCCTGTTGCGCTGATTTTCTCCACTCTCATTTTGATGATTATTGGATTACTCTTATTAGCTACACACAGCGGAAGTTGGGCAGTTCTTTTAGCTGGTGCAGTGATGGGGTTGGGTTTTGGCAACTTCCAGTCTTTGTCTCAAGTTTCTGGAATTTCTTTAGTGCCTCGGGAACGCTTTGCGCAGGCAACGAGTACTATTTTCATCTTCTTTGATCTTGGTGTCGGCATGGCGCCCTATCTTTCCGGTTTTCTGGTGGAGCCATTCGGTTATGCAGGAATTTTTGGCATTAATGCGGCTGTCGTTGCTCTAACAATTCCCTTGTATTGGCTCGTTTGGAAGAAAAGGCCTAAAAAACAGACTAGCGGTAGCGAAGTATTAGCGGACAATCAGCTAGAAGACGATTAGCCAATGTGCAGAAAGAAAACCTCCCAAAGTGTTTTGACTTCGAGAGGTTTGAGTGTCGCTTAAAACAATTTATAGGGCACTATTGGGCAACTTTTTTGTGTTCGCGCATCATCTCCATCACCTTATCCAATGGCAGAGCCTTAATGACACGACCGTTATAAGTCGGAGTGTCATGAGCTGCAAAAAGGGAATTGATGATGGCTTCTTCTGTGGCTTCAATCGTAGCCATAAAAATCGGTGTCATATCATCGTTGCGAACGACGGACATGGTTTGTTTGGCTAATTTTTCTGCGTTGTGATCAACTCGCATTGCTTCGTTGGTGGAAAATGCAATCACAAAGTCGCCAGAACCATTTGAGGCTACACCTCCTGTTTTAGCTAAACCCATGAAAGCACGTTTGGCGACACGTTCAAGGTTCCTGGCTTCAAGTGGAGCATCAGTAGCCACAATCATCATGATGGAGCCGTCAGCACTTTCAATCTCTTTTTGATAGGGATAACCGCCGAGAGCCTTACCAACTTCAACTCCATTGATATTGAGAAGCCCTCCGAAATTACTCTGAACGATGACGCCTACTGTATAGCCGCCCATGTTTTCAGGTAACTTGCGAGAGGCAGTGCCAATGCCGCCCTTAAAGTTAAAGGCTTTGGTGCCGGTGCCGGCACCGACTCCGCCTTCTTCTACAGGACCCTCTTTAGCTTCAATAATCGCCTTAAGTACATCTTCACGAGTGACAAAACGGGAACGGATGTCGTTGATTGCGCCGTCATTGGTTTCGCCCACTACACAGTTAATGGAGCGGACATCATTGTTTTCATCAAAGCCAAAGGTGTAATCAATGATGCCGTCAATGGCTGCAGCCAGATTTAAAGTGTTGGTTAAAACAATCGGAGTTTCAATATTGCCGAGTTCCTTGACCTGAGGGTAGCCCACCATTTTGCCAAAAGCGTTACCGAGGAAAATGCCGGCGGGTACTTTGTGCTTAAAGATATTGTCGGTGTGCGGAACAATAGCTGTGACGCCAGTGCGCATGCCTTTTTTGTCGTCAATCAATGTGACTTGACCGACCTTGACGCCCTTAACATCGGTGATGGCATTATTTTTACCGGTGGGTAAAACACCGAAAGATATGCCTAATTCGCGGGGACGTTTCCCTTGATAACAGTTTGTCATGGTGAAATCCTTTTTTGACGAGCCTGTGGACTCGACGATAAAAACAGATGCATAACTTTAACATTTTCGCTAAAAAAAAATCCGCCATTTCCGGAAAAGAAATGGCGGATGGAATCAGTCAGCTAACTCTGAAAATTATGCCTTAGGCAATTTATCCAGTTGCTCCTGAACTTTATTGAAAAGTTTAGTGAAGTTAGCGAGCCGTTCGCGTTCCTGGTTCACAACAGCTTCAGGAGCTCTGGCTGTGAACTTTTCGTTGCTGAGTTTTGCGTTAGCTTTAGCAATTTCACCCTGCAGACGAGTAGCTTCTTTGCTCAAGCGTTCCCGTTCGGCTGCCACATCAATCTTGACGACAAGCATCAGCTTATAGTCTTCAACAATAGCCACAGGAGCAATCGAGCCCTCGTTGGCTTTGTTGATGTCTTCACAAATCGTGACTTCGCTCACTCGGGCCAAATGCATGATGTAGGGAGCCACAGTCTTAAGCACGGCTTCGTCGCCTTGTACGGCAAGCGGAATACGCTGAGAAGGTGAAAGCTGCATTTCTCCTCGCAGATTCCTCACCGCATCAATCATCTCCTTAGTGAGAGCCATCTTGTGGTCGGCTTCTGTATCTGCAGCAGCAAAAGTGGCTTGCGGATAAGGTTGAATCATGATGGAAGTATCTTCGTCTTCAGCACGGGTGCCGGCAACAACGCTCACCTTTTGCCAGAGCTCTTCGGTGATAAACGGAATAATCGGGTGGGCCAAGCGCAACACAGCTTCAAGCACCGTAATCAATGTATGGCGGGTAGCGCGTTGTTGAGCTTCGTTGCCGTTGGCAAGCTGCACCTTGGAGAGTTCCAGATACCAATCGCAGTATTGATCCCAGACGAAGGAATAGATGGCATTGGCCGCGTTGTCCAGACGCCATTCAGCAAAGGCCTTTTGCACTTCGTTTATCGTGCGGTCCAATTCGCGCAAAATCCATTCATCCACAAAGGAGAGCTCTTGTGGCAAAGCGGCATTGGTTCCGCAGTCTTTGCCCTGAACGTTCATGAGCACAAAGCGCGTAGCGTTCCAGAGCTTATTGCAGAAGTTGCGATAACCTTCGGCACGGCGCAGGTCAAAGTTGATATTGCGCCCCAGGGTGGCATAGGCGGCCATCGTAAAGCGCAAGGCATCAGCGCCATGAGGAGCAATGCCGTTGGGATAATTTTTACGTAGTTTCTTTTCGACTTGAGGCGCTTTTTCTGGTTGACGCAGGCCACGGGTATTCTTCTTAATTAGGCTTTCCAGATCGATACCATCCATGATGTCCAAGGGATCAAGCGTATTGCCTTCGCTCTTAGACATCTTCTTGCCTTCAGCATCGCGTACAAGTCCGTGCAGATAGACGCCCTTGAAGGGGACACGGCCCGTAAAGTAGCGGGTCATCATCACCATGCGGGCAACCCAGAAGAAGATAATGTCATAGCCCGTTACGAGAATGGAGCTCGGTAGGAACAAGTCGTAGCCTTCTTGGGCCATTTTCTTTTCGTCAGGCCAACCAAGCGTAGAGAAGGGGACCATGGCAGAAGAGAACCAGGTATCCAATACGTCTTCATCACGAGTAAGTTTGACGCCAGCGCCTGCTTGTTGTTGAGCTTCTTCTTCGCTATGGGCTACGTAAACATGACCTTCTTCGTCATACCAAGCCGGGATTTGGTGCCCCCACCACAATTGACGAGATAAGCACCAGTCCTGAATATTTTCCAACCATTGACGATAAACACCGCGCCACTCTTTAGGCTGAATATTGACTTCACCCGATTCGACAGCTTCCAGGCCGATTTCTCCGATCGATTTGCCAGGGAAATGAGCTGTGGCCGGAGCAGGCTTACTCATTGCCATATACCATTGCTCGGAGAGCATTGGTTCAACGATTTCACCTGTGCGGGCCACACGGGGCACCATGTGCTTATGGTCTTTGATACCGACTAAAAGTCCTTGAGCTTCCAAGTCTTTGATAACAGCCTTTCGGGCTTCATAACGATCCATGCCGCGGTATTTTTCAGGCACGTTATCGTTCATCTTAGCGGTTTTCGTAAGGACGTTTAATGGCTTTAAGTGATGACGCTGGCCGACAGCAAAGTCGTTAAAGTCGTGCGCCGGAGTAATCTTGACGCAGCCCGAGCCGAATTCCCGGTCAACGTATTCGTCTGCAATGACAGGAATCGTGCGGTTGCAAAGCGGAAGAATTAATTCTTTACCGACTAATGCACTATAGCGTTCATCTTCAGGATGCACTGCGACGGCCTGGTCGCCGAAAAGCGTTTCCGGACGTGTAGTAGCAACCACTACACCTTCGCCGCCGTCGGCTGCCGGATAGCGAATTTCCCAAAGGTGCCCGTTTTCTTCTTCGCTTTCGACTTCTAGGTCGCTGACTGCACTTTGCAGTTTCGGGTCCCAGTTCACCAAACGCGTACCGCGGTAGATGAGGCCGTCGTTGTATAGTTTCACAAAGGTATCGACCACGACTTTGGACAGTTTTTGATCCATCGTAAAGTAGAGTCGGCCCCAGTCAACAGAGTCACCCATGCGGCGAATTTGCTGCAAAATGGTGCCGCCGGAGAACTTTTGCCATTCCCAAACACGGGCGATGAAATCTTCACGTTTCATATCGCGGCGGTTAAGTCCTTCTTTTTCAAGCTGACGTTCCACCACAATTTGCGTGGCAATGCCGGCGTGGTCGGTTCCGGGAACCCAGGCCGTGTTGTAGCCTTTCATACGGTAATAGCGCACGAGAGTATCCATGACAGTTTGGTTAAAAGCATGGCCCATGTGCAAAATACCCGTGATATTAGGCGGGGGTAATTGGATGCTGAACGAAGGCTTAGAGGGATCCAATTTGCCGGCAAAGTAGCCGCGCTTTTCCCAAGTCTCATACCAACGTTTTTCAATTTGCGCCGGTTCAAAACTCTTAGCAAGTTCTTCAGTACTCATTTTTCAATCTTTCTAAATAAAGTTTTTAATCAATTCTGTGCATTACGACAAAGTCGAGCGTTTGCCGGATTGTACGATTTTTTCAATCTCTTCATGCACCGCCTCTTTAACGGCAGCGCGTAATTGATTCGTCAGATCAGCTCGCAGACGGTGGTAGCTGTTATTGATGGCCATACTCAAGATATCGTCCATTTGAGCGGAGACATTTTGAGCAATACGCTCACCGGCGAACACTAATTCCATTTCCTTGTCTGTGAGTTTTGCTGCATCCTCAGGCGAAATGGGCATTTTCACCGGTTCGAGCACTCGGCTTAATTTCTCCCAGGAGACATTAATTCGGTCATTTAAGATCGGAATATCATCGTGGTGAGCAATGGTGGGCTCTTTACGAAGCAGTTCGTTTGTCATGCGCGTTGTGCTCCTTGATCATGAGCAACAGGGCAAAGTCCTGCAGCTCGGTAAATCTTAAATCTTTGGCGGGCAGGCTGCCTTTCAGTTTCGCTTGCCCCTACAATATCAATGACACGCCCGAAGCGGTCAAATAGTGTTTTCCAGTCGTTGGGTACCTCATCATCGAGCAGAATCAACAGATCTCTGGCAGGCAGTAGTGTTTCCTCACTATGGTAAACAATCGGTGTTTCCGCAGCTAACTCATCATCAGCTGGAACATGCGGATAAAAACCCGTTGGTTCAAAGCTCCAAAGCTGTCGGGCAAAAAAGTTGAGCCGGTTGTTGTCTCGCGTCCAAACGGCCACAGTCATATTATTGGCTCGGGCCTTGCGAACCACTCGGCAAGCATATAAAAGCCGATTGGGCACATTGAAGTGAAAGTCAATCCGTGGCGCCATATTCGCTTACTCATCTAGAGAAGCCATTTGATGTAACAGCATCATAAGAAGTGCCACTGGGCGCCCTGTGCTGTGGGGATTTTTACCGCCGCGGAAAGCAGTGGCGGCAACATCAAGATGAGCCCAGGGGGTATCTTCATCGATAAACTGTGACAAAAAGGTCGCTGCCACTGAGGATCCACCCACGCCACGTGGCCCCGAATTCACACAGTCTGCCACATTGCTCTTGAGAAGATCAGTAAAGCGCTTGCCGCCAAAGGGTAAAGCCCAGACCGGATCATTGGCAACGTCAGCTGAACTTTCAATCATGTCGCAAAGAATTGGGTCGTTGACAAAAAGACCATTGATATCAGATCCCAATGCCACTTCAACTGCACCGGTAAGCGTTGCAACATCGATAATAGCCTGCGGTTTAAAGCGGCTAGCGTAGGTGAGTGCATCGGCTAAAATCAAACGACCTTCGGCGTCAGTATTTGTGATTTCAACGGTTTTGCCCGAGAGCGTTTTAATGACATCTGATGGTTTGTAGGCGGCACCGTCAGGCAGGTTTTCACAAGCAGGAATAAGGGCCACTAGGTTAATGGGCCACTTTTGCTCAGCGGCCGCTTCAAATACAGCCAAAACAGCAGCGCCTCCGCACATATCATATTTCATCTCGCTAATATGAGCAGAGGGCTTTAAGCACAGGCCGCCTGCATCTAACGTAATAGCTTTGCCTACGAGACAAATCGGAGCATCAGTTTTGGCGCCTCCGTTATAGTGCAATTCAATAAAACGCGGTTGCTCTCGTGACCCCTGAGCCACAGCTAAAAAAGCATTCATGCCAATCGAGGCAATGGCTTTTTCGTTGTGAATCTTCACTGATACAGACTTAAGTGCAGAGAGCTTTTTAGCTTCATCGGCAAGATATGACGGCGTACAGATGTTGGCTGGAAGATTACCGAGTACTTTGGCCCGATTGATGGCGTGGGCGATAGTTTCGCCAATTTTTGCGGCTTCGTTTAGCGCTGTGCCTTTTTGAGAAACTACAATACTTACACGGCGCTTATCAATGAGGCGGCGATTTTCTTCGCTTAAAGGCTCCAACGCAGTGCCGGCAGCGATGGCTACTTGCAAAACAGACCACTCATCGGTCTTATTTTCGAGCAGCCAATCTTCGAGCATAACAGCTATGTTTTCAGCGCGGGTGGCAGAAAAAGCAGCTCGTGCCGCGCTTGTTAAGGCTTGCTCGTCAAATTTTTCTTGGGTGCCTAAACCAACAAGAACTAATTCACGCACAGCAAGTCCCATAGGACGAAGCACTCGCGTGACCTCGCCGAGACGGGCCTGAAAACCATCGATAGCCACCATATCGCTTACA
This sequence comes from uncultured Sutterella sp., assembly GCA_900544345.1. GTDB lineage: Bacteria > Pseudomonadota > Gammaproteobacteria > Burkholderiales > Burkholderiaceae_F > Aphodousia. The sequence goes on from UQUR01000001.1 coordinate 116,060, forward strand.
GAGTTAGCTAGGCCTTCAACATCAGAGCCGCTTCTGGGCGATTGGGCTTTTTCAAAAAGTCCGATAATGAGCGCTTGGGAGTTGATTTTGTCAATAGCTTGACTCTTAATGCTGAGCTTCAATTCCAATGTCCTATAAAAATGCTGTTGAATCCGTTCATTTTAATGGAAACGGGCTGATTTTCCTACGATTTTTGAGTTCGCTTACAGGAAGAAAAAACAAAAAAATACTTAGCTCTGCTTATAATTAAAAGATCGGTTTTGAAAGTCAGAATATGAGGAGTTTCAAACATGACGGCTTATCCGAAGTTGCGTTTATCACGTCAAACGAAAGACATTGAATTGCTGTTGCCTTTTTATCGCGACGGTTTGGGTTTTGAGGTTCTCGATCGAAGTGAAAACGTCGATGGAATGGATACCGTTTTGTTGGGTCACAAAGACTGGCCATATCAATTTGAGTTCTCTCAGGTCAGAGGCAGCGAAACAGCTCCCAGAGCGCCCTCTTCTGAACACTATCGAGTATTTTGTATCGAAGAAGATGAGCACTGGTCTAGCCGGCTTGAAGCGATGTTTCAGGCTGGCGTTCCGCAGGTGACGCCTCCGATTCAGTACGTTAACGGCAAGTGGCCTTGTGTGGCCTATGAGGACGCTGACGGCTACCGGGTAGTGCTCGTACACGGAAAATGGAAAAAGTAAAATTGAACTTTTTTGAGCTGTGAAAGCAGCCCCAAAGCGCCCACGCCCTGTTTTGAGCTCGGGCGCTTCTTTTTTAAGGAATTCGCATGATTGAAGTTCGCACTGCGACCATTGACGATGCTAAAGCACTGGCTGAAGTGGAAGGTGCCAGTTTCCCGCCCGCTGAAGCCTGTAGTTTGGATAACTTTAAAAAGCGTTTGTCTGTGTTTGCCGATTACTTTCTAGTCTTGGAAGAAGAAGGCAGGATTTGTGGCTTAATTGATGGGATGGTGACTGATCAGCAAACCATTACTGATGATCTTTACGAAGATGCTGGGCTTCACAACCCTAAAGGCTCTTGGCAAAGTGTATTCGGATTAGCAGTCATTCCTCAGAAAAGAGGACGCGGCTATGCCTCTTTGCTGATGATGGAAATGATTGAGAAAGCTCGGCAGGAAAATCGTCGCGGGGTTATTCTGACCTGCAAAGAGAAATTGATTCCTTTTTATGAGCAATTTGGCTTTGTCAACAAAGGACTTTCAGCCTCGGTGCATGGAGGTGCTGCCTGGTATGACATGGTGCTTGATTTTGAAGCCCAGCCCGAAAGCGGTTTTTAAGGATAGAGCATGTTAAAGAGAAGTGATTTTGAAATCATGGCTCCTGTGGGCTCGCGTGAGTCGCTTTTTGCTGCGATTCAAGCTAAGGCTGATGCGGTTTACTTTGGAGTTGAAAACCTTAATATGCGTGCCCATTCGGCAAAAACCTTTACTATTGCCGATCTGAAAGAAATTGCAGAAATCTGTAAAGAGCACGGCATAAAGAGTTATCTCACCGTCAATACGATCATTTACGATGAAGAGCGGCCTTTGATGCGTCAAATTTTAGAGGCTGCCAAAGAGGCTCAAATCGATGCCATTATTGCTTCCGATGTGGCAGTGATGAGCTATTGTCGTCAGATCGGCTTAGAAGTGCATCTGTCTACTCAATTGAATATTTCTAATGTGGAGTCGCTGCGATTTTTTGCTCAATTTGCCGATGTAGTGGTGCTTGCACGCGAACTTAACCTAAAACAAGTCGCAGCTATTTCGCACGCTATTGATGAAGAAAAAATCTGTGGACCTTCGGGTAAGCCCGTACGCATAGAAATGTTTTGTCATGGGGCACTATGCATGGCTGTGAGCGGTAAGTGCTATCTCAGTTTGTCGACTCGTGGCTACAGTGCCAATCGCGGCAGTTGCATTCAGACCTGTCGTCGCTCCTATATTGCCAAAGATAAGGAGCGTGACATCGAATTTGAAATCGACAATGAATACATCATGAGTCCGAAGGATCTGAAAACGATTGGTTTTTTGGACAAGATGGTTAAGGCCGGTGTTCGGGTTTTCAAAGTGGAAGGTCGCGCACGGGGACCGGAATATGTACGTACTGTGGTTGAATGCTACGACGAGGCTTTGAAAGCTATTGCTGAGGGCCGCTGGAATGAAGCGCTTTCAAAGAGCTGGGACGAGCGTCTTGCGACAGTCTTTAATCGTGGTTTTTGGGATGGGTTTTATTTAGGTCAGCCTATTGGAGAGCTCACCGAAAACTATGGCTCGCTTGCAACTGAAAAGAAAGTGTATACGGGTAAATGCCTCAAGTACTACTCTAAGCTTGGTGTGGCTGAATTTTTGGTTCAGGCGCAAAACTTTAAGTTAGGAGAAAAACTCCTTATTACCGGCCCTACAACCGGGGCGGTTTATGTAACGCCAGAGCAAATTTTGCTCGATAACGTTTCGGTTACTGACATTGAAAAAGGAATGGATATTACGTTTAAAGTTCCGGAAAAAGTGCGTGAAAACGATAAACTTTATGTTGTTCGCAAAGTTATCCGAGACGATGACCATTGATATCCTCCTCGACATCAATGAGGTGGCTTTACGGAACTGTTGTTAAGGATCAATTCTTTGACTTGATTGGAAATCACAATGACAGTGGACTATTTTTAGCCCAATTGTGCTACTTTGACGGTGAGAAACCTGTCGTTTGACAGTCATAAAATAAATTGATCGAAATGATCAAAATTTTCAAAAGGATTTTTCAATGAAAGCATTGAAGATTGCAGTAAGCGCCGCCTTGCAGGGCATGATTCAATCCGAGCGAGAGCAAGTGCCGCTCGCTGAGGCCGACTGGATGGAAGTCTCTGCAGCAGTTTTAAGTGATGAGGATTTAGCAGCGGGCAAACTCGAAGAAATTGAAAGCCGGCACTTAAATCTTCCAGTATTTGCTGTTACTGAAGGACAGGCTGAATTACCTGTGGGGCGCTTATACGGTATTTTTGAGCCCAATGCGAGTAATCGTGCCTTTTACGGCCGTCAGGTTGATCACGCTGCTCAGCAATATGAGAGTAAGCTTTTGCCGCCATTTTTCGGAAGCCTCGAAGAGTATGTTAGTGCCGGCAATCTTCAGTTTGACTGTCCGGGGCATCAGGGTGGAGCCTTTTTCAGACGTCACCCAGCAGGCCGTGCTTTCTACAATTTTTTTGGTGAATCCATTTTCCGCTCCGATCTGTGTAACGCAGATGTCTCCATGGGAGACCTTTTAATTCATGAAGGTGCGCCTTGCGCGGCTCAAAAAGCTGCCGCCAAAATTTTCAATGCGGATAAAACTTACTTCGTTTTAAACGGCACTTCGGCTTCCAATAAAGTGGTGCTTAATGCCGTTTTGGCGCCGGGCGACCTGGTGCTTTTTGACCGCAACAATCATAAGTCCAATCATCATGGGGCACTGCTTCAGGCAGGAGCTACCCCTGTTTACCTTGAGACCGCCCGAAATCCCTACGGATTTATCGGCGGCATTGATGCGCATTGCTTTGACGAAGGTTATCTACGGGCTTTAGTGCGGGAAGTGGCCCCAGAGAAAGCCGAGCAAAAACGTCCCTTCCGACTGGCAGTTATCCAGTTGGGTACCTATGACGGCACGATTTACAACGCCCGGCAGGTGGTGGACACAATCGGACATCTCTGTGACTACATTCTTTTTGATTCAGCTTGGGTGGGCTATGAGCAATTCATTCCGATGATGAAAGATTGCTCGCCGCTTCTTTTAGAACTTGGCCCCGATGATCCCGGAATATTTGTGACTCAGTCCGTGCATAAACAGCAGGCCGGTTTTTCACAAACCTCTCAAATCCATAAAAAGGACAATCACATTAAAGGTCAGGAGCGCTACGTACCGCACAAGCGTTTGAATAACGCTTTTATGATGCATGCTTCAACCAGTCCTTTTTATCCGCTTTTTGCTGCGCTTGATATCAATGCAAAAATGCATGAAGGAGAGCTTGGCAAAGCACTATGGCTTGACTGCGTTAAAGTGGGTATCGAAGCAAGAAAGCTGCTATTGAAGACCTGCCGCTACATTAAACCCTTTGTGCCGCCGATGGTGCAGGGCAGCCCCTGGGAGAGCTTTGATACCGAGCGTATGGCTCAGGATCTCCAATTTTTTGAATTTAAACCGGATGAAAAGTGGCATGCCTTTGAGGGGTACGGTGAACATCAGTATTTTGTTGACCCATGCAAATTCCTGCTCACAACGCCTGGAATCAATACCGAGACGGGCGAGTACGAGGATTTTGGGGTGCCAGCGACAATTCTTGCCAACTATCTGCGAGAAAATAACATTATTCCTGAAAAGTGCGACTTAAACTCCATCCTCTTTTTGATGACACCAGCAGAGGATATGGCTAAGATGAGCCATTTGGTCAGTCAAATCAAGCGCTTTGAAGATCTGCTCGATGCCGATGCGCCACTCTCAGAAGTGTTACCGAGTGTCTATCACAACAATGAAGAGCGCTATCGTGGCTACACGATTCGCAAGCTCTGTCAGGAAATGCACGACTTTTATAAGAGCCGCAATGTAAAAGCCCTTCAAAAGGCAATGTTCCGTAAAGAGCATTTCCCGAAAATGCTCATGCAGCCTCAGCAGGCGCATTTTGAGTTTATCCGTGGTCATGTGGAATTGATACCGCTCGAAAAAGCTCAAGGCCGCATCGCCGCAGAAGGTGCTTTGCCTTATCCGCCAGGGGTTCTGTGCTGTGTGCCGGGAGAAGTTTGGGGAGGAGCTGTCTTGCAGTATTTCCTCGCTCTCGAAGAAGGAATCAATCGGATGCCAGGCTTTGCCCCTGAGCTTCAAGGGGTATATATTCAACAAGATCCTGATGGAAGAAAGCGAGCCTATGGCTACGTTTTGAAGTAGGATATTGAAAACATTGTAGGTGAGCCGCAGGACTTAAAATTTTTTCTGCGGCTCATTTTTGTTTAGCGTTTTCCGTTAATGAGTTTGGCAAAACTCAAAAAGATATTGAACGCTACGGGAAGATTTTTTTCATCCTGCACATCGAAGTCCGGACGATGATGCCCCTTGTGTTCGCAGCCATAAAGGAAAAAACCTGCCTGGCCGCCGTGCTCAGCCACTTTGCGAATCAGCCATGAGCAGTCTTCAGAACCTGACGGTCCATCATAGCGGGGCATTAATTTGACCCCATCAACCTGTCGGATCGCTTCTTCCATTTTGTCCATAAATTCAGGACAAACAATGAGTGTTGAAGCTTCACCCACGCGTTGCACCTCAGCTTTGACCTGATAGGCTTTTTCAACGCCTTCGATGATATGCTCAACGTTTTGAGCCATAAAATCATTGACTTCTTGAGTTTCGCCTCTAACTTCCATTTGCATCATGGCGTGAGAAGCAATGATATTGCGTCCTTCGCCTGCAACCAATTTGCCCACCGCAACACGTGAGTCACCGCCGCTGTGTCTCGGAATGCCCTGAATCATCATAGTGGCACAGGCCGCAGCGACTAAAGCGTTGCGACCCTTTTCAGGGTTACCGCCTGCGTGCGCTTCAAGGCCGGTAAAATGAATATCGAATTTGGTTGAAGCTAAAAAACCCGCTTTTTGAACGCTGACTTCACCGCTATGAAAGTCACCGCCCACGTGGCTGCCCGCAAACCAAGAAACATCGTCCAAAATCCCAGATTCAGCCATTGGACGTCCACCTCTGACGCCTTCTTCGGCCGGTTGAAAAAGAATTTTGAATGTCCCGCAAAATTCATCCTTATGATTCCAGAGCCAGTGCGCCACGGTTAAGCCTACTGCAGTATGAGCATCGTGTCCGCAGGCGTGCATCACACCCGGCAGTTCGCTCGCAAAACCTTCTTTTGCAGGCAGGTGGGACGGATCATCAGACTCTCTGACAGGCAGGGCATCCATATCACATCGGAAAGCTGTGACAGGACCGGGACGACCTGTTTCAATGATAGCAACGGCTCCTGTGTAGCCTTCGGTTTGTTCAATAAAACTTTCCGGTACACCGTGACGAATAGCCCTTTGAATAGCATCCTTGACTTCTGTTTCATAACGGCCCATTACAAAAGAAGGATTAATTACTTTTGTACCGAGAAGATAAGGAATGCCCCACTTTTGCAATTGGCTGCATACGATCCACATTGTTTCAAACTCAGTCCAGCCTACTTCAGGGCGGCGATGGATTGCGCGACGAGTTTGAATCATCTCTTTAATATAATTCTCAGTCACTTTTTTCCTCCTATAGTTTCTGAAACAGATACGAAAAGAGCCAGCTAAAAAGCCGGCTCTGTGAGGCGCTATTTCAAAGCTTTTTGAATGCTTTCGGCAGCCGTTTTATTGAAGCGATATTGGTTATCGGTAAAAGTACGCTTTGCGTGCAAAACACGACCAGGTAAAACTTGAGCATGAGGCTTTTTCACTTCAATAAAGGCAAAATCTAAAGCGCCGCTTTCACTTGAGTGAATACCGATGTCGCGGCGGTCAATGTGTTTGGGAAAATCGAGTGTCAGGACTTTTGTTCCGTTAATCGTTTGAATTTTGTAAGAGCCATCAGCGACTTTGGCTCCGTCGACTTCACAGAAGACTTTACCGCGTTTGGCTTGAAAAATTTCAATTTTGCCCGTGTTGCCCTTACGATTAGTGAAACGAATGGCATAGGGTTGAGAGCCAGAACGCTTTTCGTAGCGCAGACAGTTGGGGATTTTCCCAGAGAATGCTTTGACAAAACCTTCAACCGTTTTTTGACCCGTGAAAATATTGGTCTGCGGGACGATGAGCTCTGTGCGAAGGCTGGTGATGATTGGTTCGTAGGCAATGGAGCCTGGAGCAAACTTAGCCCAGCGAGAGACTTTTTCAGACAGTTTAGTGTCTTTGCCGTTTTGAAGTTTTAGATAAGGAGCAATTGATTGCTCGGACACATCATAGGCTTTGAGTTCAACCGAAAGTCCACTCGATTGGCCCTGTCTGATTATATTGACTTTATTGCCAGCCACTGCGCGCGCAGAATTGGGTGTAGAAGGTCTTTGCAGAACACCATTTCTTACTGTCCAGTCTTGAGTGGTGGCATAAGAAAAATATTTCGGTGCCCCCTTGGAGTATTCAGTGATGAGTCGGTAACTTTGACCGGCTTTTTTCCCAAGTTTATATAGGCTTTGATTTTGATCGTAAAAATGATAAACACCGGTTTGAAAGGCACTCAATGTACTGATATGAGCAAGTGGTGCGGCATCGCCCGGCACTGCAGCAACGGAAATTCCAGAAAGTGACAGTCCCAGAAGGGCGCAGGTACTGAGTTTAAGAATTGAAGGCATGAAATCACCCTGACGAAAAGTCAACTAGAACGATCCGATTATAGGTTAATGTAAAGCGGAAAACTGTTTCCGAAGGTTTCAGAGGCAAGGCGATAGGATGGTAGGCCCGGTGGGGCTCGAACCCACGACCAACGGATTATGAGTCCGCTGCTCTAACCGACTGAGCTACAGGCCCATCCAAAAGAAAGTTGTCATTTTAAAGCAAAGTGTTCATTTGTGCGAATTGTTGCTGATTGCTCTATCAAGTTAATGGTTTTTTCCAGCCATAAGAGGCATTTTCCTTTAGCGTAAAATTGTCGAAAATGTTTTCGACCGCCTCTTCATAATCCTGAAGTGTTTTGGCTTTATAAACCGATTTGACGGCGCGATCAGCATTTTCGAAAAGATTATGCTGAAAGAACCAGTACTCTTTCATTCGCATCACTGCATTTTTAACGTTACCGAAAGCTACACAGTAACTCTCGAGCAATGCTTCGTAATAGGTTTTTAATTCTTGGATGGTTGCAGGGTTACCGCCTCGCGCTTTTCGAAATAGTGCTGGATCGGCCATAAGCGCTCTGCCTACCATAATGTGTGCCAAGGGCTGGTACTTGTTTTCAATTTCTTTGATGTCATTTGTGGTGATGACATCGCCGTTATAACCGATAGGCATTTTCAAAAGACTGAAGTAGTGTTTAAAAATGCTTTCTCTGATTTCGCCCTTATAAAAGTCCGTACGCACCCTTGGATGAATGGTGAGAGACTTCATCTGAGGATAGTGGTTGTAAACGTCAGCGAGTAAATCGAATTCTTTTTCATCTGACCATCCAAGACGCGTTTTGATCGAAATGGCAATAGGAAGATCCGCATCAAAAATTTTGTCAAGAAAGTGCTGCAGTTGTGCCGGTTCCCTTAAAAATCCCGAACCTTTCCCTTTGGCAACAACTGTTCCTGCAGGACAACCCAAGTTAAGATTGACTTCGTCGTAACCTAAATCTGCCAAAGCTCGTGCAGCCCAAACAAAGTCTTCAACCCTGCGGGTTAGAAGCTGGGGGACAACTTTAATTCCAACATTAATATCAGGAGCCAATTCACGCATCTGCCGCTCGGTGAACCGAGGCAGTGTCGTCGGTGTAATAAAGGGCAGAAAATAAGCATCTGCCTGACCGAAAAAGTGAGCATGTATGCGACGGAAGGCAAATCCTGTGAGACCTTCCATCGGAGCAACTACCAATAAAGGATCCGCCATATTAGATAAATTTCGCTTTCTTGAGTTTTTCTTCAAAATCTTTTAATGATGAGCCAACTACTTTGTTCAAAAGTAAGAGGGCTATTACGTTGGGAATCACCATGATACCGTTAAAGAAGTCCGACAGGGTCCAAACAAGATTAACGTGAGTGACAGCTCCAAGAATGAGGAAAGCACAAACAATTAAGCGATAGATAAAAATGCCTCGTCCGTGGAACAAGTAGCGGACATTTTGTTCGCTAAAGAAATACCAGCCGATAATGGTGGAATAGGCAAAAAAGAAAAGACAAATTGCAACGAATCCAACGCCAGCACTGCCCAAACCGACTGAATAGGCTTTTTGTGTTAATGCAATACCGGTGGTATCAAAGTCCATGACGCCTGTCACCAAAATAACCAACACCGTAAAAGTCACAATCAGAACGGTAGTGAAAACTCCGAAAATAGCAACAAGACCTTGCTCGGCGGGATGTTCAACTTTGGCTACTGCATGAGCGTGAGGCGTGGTGCCCATTCCGGCTTCGTTTGAGAAAAGGCCGCGGGCAACACCAAATTGCATTGCTTTGGCAACGGTGAGACCTAGCGCACCGCCACCCACGGCTTCAGGATTAAATGCTGCGGTGAAAACAAGTTCAAAAGCGGGCAGGATCTGGTCATAATGACAAACGAGGACAAAGCTGCCGCCGATCAGATAAAGTCCTGCCATAAAGGGCACTAACTTTTCTGTGACGCTTGCTAGTCGCCCCATACCGCCGAACATCACCAATCCCGATAAAATCGCAACGCCGATGCCGGAAATTAAGAGCGGAATATCAAAAGCGTGGTTTAAGGCTTGAGAAACCGTATTGGATTGAACCAGGCTACCCATGCAACCCATCGTAATAATGGCAACAGCAGAGAAAAAGACTGCCATCGGCTTAAATTTAGGACCCAGCCCCAAAGAAATATAAAAGGCCGGTCCTCCCACTACTCGGTCATTTTCTCCGGTTACTTTGTAGATTTGAGCTAAAACAGCTTCAGCAAAAATAGTTGCCATACCAAAAAATGCCGCTACCCATAGCCAAAAAAGAGCTCCGGGACCGCCTGCAACGATTGCAGTAGCTGCACCGGCTACATTACCTGTTCCGACTTGAGCGGCAACAGCCGTAGCCAGAGCCTGAAATGAACTCATTCCTGTTTGGTCAGCACGCTTTCCAAATAGCGTCGCGTTATTGAAAAGAAAACGCAAAGCGGTCGGGAAAAGACGAATTTGGACAAAGCGCAGTTTGAAAGTGTAAAAAATGCCTGTACCGCATAAGAGAGGAATCAAGACAAAAACACCCCAAAGAACACTGTTAATGTCACCAAAAAGATGATTTAAAAACTCCATTTCTACCTCATAGTTGGTTGTGCGAGGGCAGGGACGAAATTTGTATGAGCGCGCACGAAAAAAAAGTGCGAAATCGACTGATAGGCAGGCTTAAGAGGGCGAAAAGTCTTGACGCACAACACAGATTTAACAAGTCTGATTGGCCTGATTTTAACAAAGAAAAGCCACCGTACTGTCTTTTAAATAGACGAAAATCCGTATACGGTGGCAAATTTCGGATATTTTTTCTGAAACTATTCGTTTTTTGCGTAACGACCGGCCAATTTGCTCATCCACGGGAAAGCTTTTTCATGCTCGTATTTAAAATTTTCGATAAGTTTAAGTTCTTTCATCGTGGTCTGCAGCATGTCAAGACCTTCGAGGAGCATTGTTTGATGGCGCTCTGCCAGATCAAATTTCCAGTGCTTAGTCCCATCAACGCTACTGATGATTTTTTCTTTGACACTGACGGTTAATTCTTTGGGGTTCTCTTCAGAAAGATAATTAAAAAGCTCAGTTGAAGTTTGAGGAGTAATTTTCGCTGCCAAAAGTCCGTTGTTGAAGCAGTTTGAATAGAAAATTTCTCCGAACCCTGCTGCAATCACTACCCGAATGCCATATTGCATTAATCCCCAGACGGCATGCTCACGGCTTGATCCGCAGCCGAAATTTGGACCAGCAACGATAATGCGAGTTTTGTCAAAACCTGGTTTATTTAAAACAAAATGGGGATTTAAGGAACCGTCGGATAAATGGCGATGGTTATACAGGAGACCTTTAGCGAGACCAGACTTATCAATGCCTCGTAGAAACTGCTTGGGCATTAATTGGTCTGTGTCCATATTATCGATATTAATTGGTGCGGCTACGGCCGTGAGCGTAATGAGTTTTTCCATTTTTTACTCCAATTCTGTTTTCGGGCAAAGATAGCCCATTACAGCACTTGCGGCTGCTGTTTCAGGACTCACCAAATGAGTACGGCTGCCTCTGCCTTGCCGTCCTTCAAAATTTCGGTTTGTGGTTGAGGCGCAGCGCACCCCGTCGGTCAAAATATCATCATTCATCGCCAGGCACAGCGAGCAGCCGCTTTTTCTCCATTCAAAACCTGCTTCTTTGAAAATAACATCTAAGCCCAAGGCTTCTGCTTGGGATCGAATTTGCATGGAGCCGGGAACGACTTGTGCCCGAACTCCAGGGGCAACATGGTGACCTTTGACAATGGCAGCAGCAGCCTGCAGATCACACAAACGAGAATTGGTGCATGAGCCGATAAAAACATGATCGATAGGTGTTTTTAAAATCATTTCTCCAGCTTTTAAACCCTGATAGTGCAGGGCTCTTTGTGCAGCCTCTTTTTCAACAGAGTCGGAGAATGACTCCGGCATCGGGATTTTCTCATCGAAAGCAATTGCCTGATCGGGACTGGTGCCCCATGTGACCATAGGCTTAACAGATGAGGCATCTAAAAAGACCTCTCTGTCAAAGTGAGCATCAGTATCTGACTTTAAAGTTTTTGCGTACTGAGCCATGGCTTTATAGTCGAAGTCACTGAGATTTTTGGCGTGCTTTGATACCCACTTCAGAGACTTTTCATCGGGAGCCACTATTGCGCCTCGAGCACCAGCCTCAACTGTAAGATTGCAAAGCGTCATACGCTCTTCAATCGACAAAGCCTCAACAGTTTCTCCGGCGTATTCAACCACAGAGCCCAAAGCGCCTCTTGCAGATATCTTTCGCAAAACGGCTAAAGCCAGGTCTTTAGCAGTGGCAGCACCTTTAAGGGCCCCCTTAATCGTAATGCGCATTGTCGAGGCCAAACGGTAAACAAGTGTCTGGGTGGCAAGGATATGTTCTATTTCCGATGTCCCGATACCAAAACCTAAGGCGCCGATTGCCCCATGGGTCGTTGTATGACTGTCACCGCAGATAACAAGCATACCAGGCCGTACCAGTCCCTGCTCCTGTATAACCACGTGTTCAATGCCTTGAAAAGGGCTATCAGGACCGTAGAAAGCGCAGATGCCAAAGCGCTTGCAATTACTTTCTAACGTTTGGGCCTGAATGAGAGAAGCCTCATCGTAAATGCGGCGCGGGGACTCATCATGAGTCGGAATGATGTGGTCAACAACACAAAGATGTGAGTCAGGGCTAAGCACATTGACTTTTCTTTCAACGAGCCCAGCAAAGGCTTGAGGGGAGGTGTATTCGTTGGCAAAGTGAATATCACAGTAGAGTAAAACGGTATTGTCATCGATTCTTTTAACAGTATGAGCTTCGACAATTTTTTGATAAAGCGTTTTAGGCATTTCGTCTCCTTAGAACAAGCAGAACTATCGTAGTCTCCAATTCTAATAAAAAAATATTATTTATCGATAAAAAATTATTAAAAATTAATATTAAGTGCCAGAAGTTTTTTAAATGCTGAGACGAATTTGGTTTGAAAATGTATTCTATGGTTAAAGTTGATCTCTGTTGGAAGATCAAAAAAGTGTGTTTCTAGTAAGGAGTTGCAATGGCTCAACGTATTGAAACTATCAACGATTTGAAGCGTCAAATTGACTGTGTAATGGGTCGAGTGCCGTGTCAATTAAAGTTAGAAAACGTTCGGTTAGTCGATGTTTTTTCAGGCGAAATCATTGAAGGGGCAGATATTTTCATTGATCAGGGCAAAATTATCGATGCTGGTAGGGCTTGCCGGGCAAATGCCTTTGAGACAGTGAACCTCCATGGAGCGTTAGTTGCTCCCGGTTTTATCGATGCCCATGTTCACATCGAGTCTGGCATGCTCACGCCTATTCAATTTGCAAGGCTAGTTGCGCCTTACGGTACCACAACGATTGTTGCTGATCCCCATGAAATTGCTAATGTGGCTGGCATTAAAGGCATACGTTTTATGATGCAAGAGGCCAAAACGGCAGAAATCGCTATTTTCTTTATGCTCCCAAGTTGTGTTCCGGCAACAGCCTTTGAGAACTCTGGTGCAAAGCTATCAGCCGAGGACTTAAGCAAATTAATGCAAGAAGATGACGTTGTCGGTTTAGCTGAACTAATGAATGTTCCGGGTGTGCTTGCCTGTGATCTCGATATTTTAAAAAAGGTGCTTCAAGCAAGATTGCATCACAAACTCATTGATGGTCACAGTCCGCTTACAGCCGGGGCGGATTTGTCTGCATACGCAATAAGCGGTGTGACAAGCGATCACGAATGCAGCACAGTAGAGGAAGTCAATGACCGAGTGAGTCGAGGCATGACTGTTTTCATGCGTGAGGGCTCTGCAGGACAAAATGTTTCTGTATTAAGCCGCTCGATTACAGGTAAAAACAGTCGCTACTTTTGCTTATGTACTGACGATGCTTCGCCCGATGATGTCCTGTCAAAAGGACACATTAACAATGTAGTACGCAGGGCAGTGGCTTGCGGAGTCGATGCCATGGAAGCATTGCGAATGGCGACAATCAATACGGCAGAACATTTCGGACTTAAAAATAAAGGAGCCATAGCACCTGGACGAGATGCCGATTTGGTCGTTTTGGATAATTTAGTTGACTTTAATGTGAAATCCGTATGGGTGGCCGGGAAAAAGATTGCAGAAAACACTGCCATGATTACACCAGAGCCGAAGGTAGGAGTTTTGGAAGAGATAACTGATAGTGTGCATATCAAAGCTTTACAAAGAGATAGTTTTGAAATAAAGAGCTCGGGCGGCAAGGTAAGAGTCATTGGTTTGAAGCCTGGAGACCTAGTGACTGAACACTTAATTTTGCCGATCAAAACCGATGACAATGGGAAAGTTCTCCCTACTCTTAATCCGGGAATATTGAAGCTAGCTGTCATTGAAAGGCATCACGCTACAGGTAATGTCGGACTTGGATTAGTTAAAGGTTTGATTGAAGATGGTCATGCTTTAAATGGAGCTATAGCGAGCACAATTGCTCACGATTCGCACAATATTGTTGTTGTGGGAGACCGAGATGACGATATGTTTGCGGCTGTCCAGGCACTAGAGAAAATGCAAGGCGGAGTTGTTTTAGTGCGAGAGGGCAATGTCGTTGACTCACTGCAACTTGAAGTGGGCGGTTTAATGACAAAGCAGCCAGCTGCAAAAACGGCACAACGTAAGAGCCGTCTTATTAAGACAGCTCACAAAGCCTTTCACATTCGAGAAGATGTCCATCCCGTCATGGCATTGAGCTTTTTACCGCTTGCGGTTATTCCTTATTTGCGAGTGACAGACAAGGGATTATTTGATGCGGTTAAATTTAAGCACGTGGGAATTGATTTTGAAGAAAAAATCAGATCATAGAGTCAATTTTTATTGCAGATCAATTAGTTTGTGATTTTTAGGCCGTTTGTCAAACTCAGACAAACGGCCTTTGTTCATCAAAATTTCATAATGTCGTCACTATTCGGTCATATCCGGGATTCACAATAGCGCTCAAGTTCAAACGACATATGATCCAAAAATTCTTTTATAAGGAACTTTCAATATGAAACGTACTTTGATTTCTGCTTTAGTGGCCGGTTGTATTGGTATGGCCTCTTTTGCTGCTGCCGCTGGTACGGTTGTTGTTAACGGCTCTACGACGGTTTTGCCCGCTATGCAAAAGATCAGTGAAACGTTTATGGCCAAGCACAAGGATATCCAAGTTTCCTTGTCCGGCGGCGGTTCCGGTCATGGTATCAAGTCCTTAATGGACAAAACCACGGATGTGGCTATGGCTAGCCGTGATATGAAGCCAGCAGAAGTTGAAAACGTGAAGAAGAACGGCGGTGAAGCAGTTCGTTTCACGGTCGCAATTGATGCTATCGTTCCGATTGTTCACCCGAAGAATACTGTGAAGGATTTGAGCCTGCAGCAAATTCGCGACATCTACGCTGGTCGCATCACCAACTGGAAGGAAGTCGGTGGTCCTGATGCCCGTATCACGGTTGTGAGCCGCGACTCGTCTTCCGGTACGTTTGAAACCTGGGAAGAACTCGTCATGAAGGGTGAACGCGTTCAACAACGCGCCCTCTTGCAAGCTTCCAACGGTGCAGTTTTGCAAACTGTTGCCAAAAACCCGAACGCTATCGGCTATGTTGGCTTGGGTTACATCACCAAAGATATTAAGGACTTGCAAATCGGTGGGATGAAGGCTTCTGCAGAAAGCGCACTGTCGCGCAAGTGGCCGCTCGCTCGTGACCTCTATCTCTTCACAAACGGTCAACCCAAGGGTGATACGAAGACTTTGATTGACTATGCTTTGTCTCCTGAAGGTCAGGTTTCTGTGAAGGAAGTAGGCTTCGTTCCGTTGCCTGCTAAGAAATAATTGACTTCGCAAACCCTTTGAGAAATTCGTTATGACGTTATTAAAACGAGGAGAGGGGTTTGAAAAGTCTTTGGCAGCGATAGCCATGCTCTCAATTGTGGCTCTCGCTGCCATTTTGGTTTTTCTGCTTACTCAAGCTCTTCCTATTTTGCGTGAAGTACCATTCTTTACGTTCTTATTTGGAACCGAATGGTATCCGACAGGATCGAATCCCGATTTTGAGATCGGGGCTTTGCTGGTTGCAAGCCTTGCAGTGGCTGCAACGACCACTTTGATTTCGTTGCCAATGGGGCTCCTGACGGCTGCTTATTTAGCCTATTTTGCAAGTCCTCGGGTACGTAGTATTGTTAAGCCGGCCATTGAATTGCTTGCGGCACTGCCTTCTGTGATCGTAGGCTTTTTAGGTATGGTCGTAGTTGCTCCCTGGCTTCAGGAAAGCGTGGGACTCGATTCAGGTTTGAACTGGCTCAACGCTTCGGTGATGTTGAGCTTAATGTGCATTCCTTTTATTTGTTCCATCTCTGAAGATGCCCTTAGAAATGTGCCAGTTGCTTTATCCGAAGCTTCTTTAGCTCTTGGTGCTACTCGTTGGGAAACACTCTATAAAGTTCAGTTCCGTTACGCTTTAGGCGGTATCGGAACAGCCATTATGTTGGGTATTTCCCGTGCTTTGGGTGAAACCATGGTGGTTTTGATGGTTGCAGGTGGTGCAGCCATTATCCCGGAAAGCCTTTTTGATCCGCTCAGACCTATGACAGCTTCAATCGCAGCAGAAATGGCTGAAGCAGCTGTAGGCTCGACTCACTATTACGCACTGTTTGCAACGGGGCTCGTGCTTTTCGTGACAACCTTTATCTTTAATGCCATGGCATTCTTCCTGACGAAGAAATTCCAAATCGGCGGCAAGCACTAAGGAGAAGATGATGTCTGTAGAACGTAATCCATCTTGGCGCTATGCCTATCAACACATTGGCATTTTTCTGATGCGCTTGGCTACTTTATTAAGTGCAGGTGTCATTGTCGCTATTTTGCTTTATCTGCTCGATAACGCATTACCTGCGTTGTCGTGGGAGTTTGTCTTTGAACCGCCCCGTGACATGATGACCGCTGGTGGTGTCTGGCCCTGTATTGTTGGCACCTTCTGGCTTGCTGTAGGCGCCACCGTCATTGCTTTACCTCTAGGGGTCAGCACGGCCGTTTACTTAGCCGAGTACGGTGGATCGGGTCGTTTTGTTGAAGCAATTCGTTTGGCTGTCTCTAACTTATCTGGTGTGCCTTCTGTTATTTTCGGATTGTTCGGTTTAACTTTCTTTGTGACGATCTGTGGTTTCGGAGTGAGTTTATTGTCCGGCATTTTGACACTGGCTGTGTTGGCTTTGCCTATAGTGATCAATACTACGGAAGCCGCTTTAAATCAGGTTCCTCAAGCTTGGCGTGAAGCCTCTTTGGCTTTGGGGGCTAATAAGCAGCAGACAATTTTCAAAATTATTTTGCCGGCGGCTCTTCCTGGTATCTTAACGGGTAACATTTTGGCCCTGTCTCGCGTAGCTGGTGAAACTGCTGCCATTATGTATACAGCAGCCGTGTTTTACACGCCTAAGATGGGCGATTCCATTTTGGATCCGGTGATGAGCTTGCCTTACCATATTTATGTGTTGGCAACCTCTAGTGTTGATGTGGATGCAACACGTCCCATGCAGTACGGTACGGCTTGTTTGCTGGTGTTGATGGTGCTGGGTTTGAATATGGTGGCACTTTTTATCCGTCAGCGCGCACAACGTAAAATTGCACGTCAATAATTGTTAACCTTTTTATAAACAACCTCAGGGCGGTCTTTTGGCCGCTCTTTTTTAATGTTTAAAAAATTCTTTGGCTCTTTTTGTCCTTTTGGCGTTATATTAGGGAGGTGCGCTGGTTTTAGAGCGTCTTTTCAATCAATAAAGAGGTAAGAAATGAATCATCAACAAAAAGCTCAGGCGTTGATGGAACGCTTTTTAAGTTACCTGACAATCAGCAGTCAAAGTGATCCTAAGGTTAAAGAAGTGCCCAGCTCTGAAGGGCAGTGGACAATGGCCCGTGTGCTTGAGGCCGGTTTAAAAGAATTGGGACTCAAAGAAGTTCAGGTAGATCAGCACGCAAATGTGACCGCCTACCTTCCCGGTACAGTTAAGAATGTTCCGACAGTAGGTTTCGTCGCTCACGTTGATACCGTTGATGTGGGGCTCTCGCCAGATATCCACCCTCAAGTAATTCATTATCAGGGCGGCGATGTCTGTCTTAATAAAGAAAAAGATTTGTGGATTCGTCTCAAAGAGCATCCCGAACTAAGCGCTTACGTCGGTCAGGATATTATTTTTACCGATGGAACCAGTGTTTTGGGCGCTGATAATAAGTCTGGCGTCACCAATATCATGACAGCCCTTGAAATTTTGATTACCGAACAAATCCCACACGGAGATATTCGAGTGGCCTTTGTAACGGATGAAGAAACGGGGTTGCGCGGTTCTAAGCTCCTCGATTTGAATCAATTTAAAGTGGATTTTGCCTACACTGTTGACGGCGGTGAAATCGGGCAGTTGGTTTATGAAACCTATAACGCAGCAGAAGTGCATGTGGATATCGAGGGTGTGACGACTCATCCGGCATCGGCCAAAGGCGTGCTTTTGAATCCGATTTTGATAGCTATGGACTTGGCCAATAACTTCAACCGCTTGGAGACGCCCGAAAATACCGATGTCCGTGAAGGCTATTATTGGTTCAAGAACATGACGGGCAATCCCGCACGTGCCCACATTCAGATCAATATCCGAGATTTTGATGATGTGACATTTGAAGCGCGCAAACAATACGTGCGTGATGTGGTAGAGCTGACTTCAAAGCGCTATCCGCGGGCTAAGATTCATGCTGATATCGAAGATATTTACCGCAACATTTCTGGCGGTCTCGGAGAGGATCGTTATCCGATTGATCTTATGTATGAAGCGTTAAAGAGCCTCAATATCGAACCTAAGACTGTTGCCATGCGTGGCGGCACGGACGGTTCAGCTTTGACTGCCCGTGGCTTGGTTACGCCCAACTACTTTACTGGTTCACATAATCATCACGGGTATGCTGAATTCATGCCAATGGACAGCTTTGTAGCGTCTTTGGATATGACCCTCAAGATTATTGAACTCATCGCCAAAGGACGATAAAAATAGGGCCCGCAATTTGCGGGCCTTTCTCATTGGCTTTTATTTTTTCTTTTTATTTCCGTTAATCACCGAGGCAATGTTTGGTTTGACATTGGCTCTTGACAGAATCAGAGGATCCACTGAGCCTATAGCTTTCGGATCTTTTTCGGCATAGTCAATGATCGATAAAACATAGCGCATAGCATTTAAGCGAGCGCGCTTTTTGTCGTTGCTCTTAATGACAATCCAAGGACAAGCTGTTGTGTTCGTGGCAAAGAACATGGCTTCTTCAGCCTTGCTGTAATCGTCCCATTTAGACAGAGAGGCAACATCAATGGGAGATAGTTTCCAGCGTTTAAGAGGATCAATTTTGCGTGATTTAAAACGACGGCGTTGCTCATCTTGGGTAACCGAAAGCCAGAATTTGATCAAAATTGTATCCGAGTGAATTAGATTATCTTCAAATTGTGGGCACTGACGCATGAATTCCAGATATTCATCGTGCGTACAAAAGCCCATGACACGGTCAACGCCAGCGCGGTTATACCATGAGCGGTCAAAAAGAACCATCTCACCACGAGTCGGTAAATGAGCGACATAACGTTGGAAAAACCATTGGCCTTTTTCGGCCTCAGTGGGTTTAGCCAGTGCTACTACACGAGCTCCGCGTGGATTCAAGTGTTCCATAAACGTACGAATCGTGCCGCCTTTGCCGGCTGCATCCCGGCCTTCAAAAATAATGATAATTTTCTTACCGTTTTCCTTGACCCATTTTTGAAGCTTCAGCAGCTCGACCTGAAGAGGCAATTTTTCCTTTTCATAGCGTTTATTGCTCATGCGATGCTTATAAGGGAATTCTGCCTTTTCCCAGTTCTCAACCAGTTCATCCTGATTGTCTGCATTGGGATCGGCTGCGCGGATACGTGCTTTAGCATCTTTAACCAAAATTTTTAAAATGCGGATCTGCTCTTCAGGTGGTTCTTCTTTAAGGGCTGCTTTTAGAGCTTTGCCGTAAGTTTCAATCTTGCGTTCAGTGAGAATTTCTGATTTTTTGTGGTTAGTGCAGACTGTTTTTTCCTTTTCTTCTTTTTTCTTGTCGCTCATGGTCAATCTCCTTTCGTTTCAATCATTCTAGCCTAGCACTCATGGAGCATTTCGGAACTGATTTTGTTTTCATTTTCGTAACAAAATTTGTTATTAAAAAGAAACGGCGCCTTGCGGCGCCGAATTAATTCCAAAAGCGGTTAGTCGATTAAAGAGTCTTTCGGAAAGATCAGACTGAAGGTGGATCCGTGTCCAGGTTCGGACTGAATATCGAGACGGCAGTGATTGCGAATCGCAACGTGCTTAACAATAGCTAACCCCAACCCTGTGCCGCCTTTTTCACGAGAGCGGCTTTTGTCGACTCGGTAAAAACGTTCAGTCAGCCGTGGGATATCTTCCGGATCAATCCCGATGCCATTGTCTTTGACGGCAAAAACAGCCGTTTCTTCTTTGGGATCGTATCGCCAACTGATCTCAATTTTTCCGCCGTCTGGTGTATAGCGAACCGCATTGGTAACGAGATTCAGACACGCACTGCGAAGTTCATCGACTTGGCCAAGCACGGCCTGAGTGTTTGAAATATCTGTATCAATGGTGTGTCTGCCTCTTGAAAGTGCAACGGCATCTTCTGCGAGTCCAGCCACGAGCTTAGGCATATTGACGACCTCAGGCGGATCGGACTCCTGCTCATCTTTACTTTCTAGTCGGGATAAGGATAAGAGGTCGTTAACCAGGTTTTGCATTCGGCTTGCTTCTTGCTGCATCAGCAACAAGTGTTCATGAAGCGTTTTTTCATCCAGTTCCTTGCCTCGCAGGATCATGTCTAAAAAGCCAGTGATAACCGTCAGCGGCGTTCTTAATTCGTGGCTGACATTGGCTACAAAATCCTTTCTCATCGAGTCAATACGTCTTTGTTCAGTAATGTCGCGCGTGACAACAATAAAGTGAGTTTTGTCAGCAACAACTGCAGAAAGCAAAAGGATACGACTGGCCTCATGCGACTTAATTTCGATGGGTTTGCTGAAGTCGCCGTTTTCCATATATTCGATAATTTTGGGATTATCAAATACTAAATTGAGTGCCATGCCAAGGTGCTTGGTGAGTTTGACACCGAGATGTTTTTCAGCGGCCGGATTACACCATTCAAGCGTATGGCCCTGACGAAACAAAATAACACCTTCAGGTAGGGCAGAAAGAGAAAGACGGTAGCGGTCAATACGTGCTGTAAAACGCGTTTGATCACTTTTCATCTGCTCGGCTTCAATGGAATTCATCCAGCCGTCACTCATTTTGAAAATGATATAGCAGATAAATAACACCAACGTTAGACAGGTTCCCAAAAGGGTGTTTTCCCAACTGACGGTGATGTACAAAAGTATCGCGATAACCGCAACAAAAATCAGTCCCAGAATACAGAAAAGTCGAGGAGAAAGATTTCTTGCTGACATCGTTTAAAACCTCAACAAAAGGTTGAATTTATTCTGAAATATGAGCGCGATAACCCAAACCGCGGACAGTTTGCAAAAGATTTTCTGCTCTGGTGCCCTGTAGTTGCTTGCGAAGTCTCAACATATGAACGTCCACCGTTCGTTCATCCACGTAGGCATTGTCCCACACCAGAGATAAAAGCATTTCCCGACTGTAGACTCGTTCCGGATTTTTAGCAAAGACCAAAAGGAGCTTAAATTCTTTTGCCGATAAGGATAGTGGCTCACCGTCAACCTTAGCTTCAAAGCTTGCCTCATTCATGGTGAGCGGTCCACAGACAATCTCTATGTTTTTGTTATCTTCCATCGCCTGATTTTGATGTTGGTAACGGCGTAAAACTGCTTGAATACGGGCAATGAGTTCCCGAGGCATAAAGGGCTTAACGATATAGTCATCAGCTCCGGCATTAAGACCTTTGACGCGGTCAGATTCACTGCCGCGGGCTGTAAGCATGATGACGGGCAGGTGCTCTGTTTTGGGGTTGGCATGAAGCTGCTCGAGCCAGTCCACACCAGAGAGTTCGGGCAACATATAGTCTAGCAATATCAAGTCGGGCGGGTCGCTGTCTACAACGCTTTGAGCTTGAACAGCATCTTCAACGCATTTGACTTCATAGCCCGCAGCGGCGCAGGCAAAGGAGATCAGCGTACGAATTGCAGCCTCATCTTCAACAATCAAAATCCGGGCTGCCTTGCTAGTTGTGCTTTCTGTCATAACGAACCTTTCAGAAAAATGTACCGATCTACCTGACCTATTGCATTTGTCACAATAATAGGCGAAATTTCACTGAAAAAAAGAAACCTTCGTCTATTTTTGACGAAGGTTAACTTTCGCTATGAAAGTTTGGCCAGATTTTCGGGCAATGCATCCAGTCTTAAGTGACGGATATCTTCACCATCCAAGATGAAAATTACGTGTTCTGCAATATTGGTGGCATGATCGCCCAAGCGTTCATAAGCCTTCAAGAGATCCAGGCAAGCGAGCGCTTTTTCAACATCATCGGGATGTTCCTTTAAAAATAGCGTCACAACTTTGATGCCCTCTTTAAACGCTTGATCCACATCACTGTCGGAGCGTAAGGTGTTGACTGCAGCCGTTTCAGACAAATTTTTGAGTGCAAGCATAGCTAAATTTACGGTTTTCACCGTCAATTCGACAACGCCGGTCTTACCCAAAGCCTCAAATAATTCTTCCGGAATATCGTCACGACTGGCTCGGGCAATATTGCGCGCCTGATCACCCATACGTTCAAAGTCTGTAGCCATTTTGGCAATACCGAAAACAAAACGAAGATCATTTGCGGCAGGTTGATGCTTTGCGATTAAAAGCGTTGCACAGCGGTCAGTGGAGACTTCAAGAGCGTTAATGGCGGCATCTCGATCTTTGACTGATTGGGCTAAATCAATATCTCCGTTACGAAAGGCTTTGGTAGCGTTATTGATCTGTTCTGTGACTAGGTCGCCCATGCTGTAGAGCAAGTGTTTGAGTTCGTCTAAATCTTCATCAAATTGGTGCACAAGGTGCGTTTGTGCGGACATAATCATTTTTGACTCCTAAACGGACTGAATAACTATTAACCGAAGCGGCCGGTGATGTAATCTTCCGTTGCCTTCTTCGTTGGGTGAGTGAACATCATCTCTGTTTCACCAAATTCAATTAATTCACCCAAATACATGTAAGCCGTGAAATCGGAAATACGGGCTGCCTGTTGCATGCTGTGCGTTACGATTACAACGGTGTACTCGTTCTTGAGCTCATTGATCAGGTCTTCAATCTTTGCTGTAGAAATCGGGTCCAAGGCTGAGCAGGGCTCGTCCAAGAGAAGTACTTCAGGCTTGACAGCAATGGCTCTAGCAATGCAAAGACGTTGTTGCTGTCCGCCTGACAAAGCAAAACCAGAATCTTGAAGCTTGTCTTTTACATCAGTCCACAAAGCTGCTTTGCGCAGAGCCCACTCAATACGTTCATCGAGTTCAGCTTTAGATAATTTTTCAAATAAACGAACACCGTAAGCGATGTTGTCATAAATAGACATTGGGAAAGGGGTGGGGCGTTGAAACACCATGCCAACTTTAGAGCGTAAACGGTCCACACCTTCGGTTTTCGTGACAATATTTTCGCCATCAAGCCAGATTTCGCCTTCGGCACGTTGCTCGTTATAGAGCTCGTACATACGGTTAAAGGTACGCAGCAGAGTGGATTTACCGCAACCAGACGGTCCGATAAAAGCAGTGACTTTATTTTCAGCGATTGAAAGATTAATATTTTTGAGCGCGTGAAAAGCGCCATAGTAAAAATTAAAATTTTTGACCTCAATTTTTGGGGTCATGGTCGTATCGGACATCCCGAAGACTCCTTAGTTAGATATAACTCTCAGATGTTGGGGCGAAGTCTAAAAGTCAGGTATGACCCAAAGATGACATAAATATGACATTAATATGAAATCAAGGCTTGTAGTCTTTGTTTTCAATGCTTTCCGGCGCTCTTAGCCGACTTAGGAGAAAAAAATGATTCGTTTAGCCTGTGACTATCAGGAAGGATGTCATCCGAAGATTCTGGAACGTATGGTTCAAACCAATCTGGAAAGTACGCCGGGCTACGGTACAGATGCTTACTGTGAAAGCGCCAAAGCCAAAATTAAAGCAGCTTGTCAGGCACCTAACTCTGAAGTCTTTTTATTGATAGGAGGCACCCAGACTAATGCGACCGTCATTCGTTCGATTTTACGTCCCTGCGAAGGGGTGATTGCAGTAACTTCCGGTCACATTAATGGCCATGAAGCGGGTGCTATAGAGTTGGGCGGTCACAAGGTACTCACTATTGAGCCTCATGACGGCAAGATGGTTGCGTCGCAATTAGATCAATATATCGTAGATACTTTGACAGCTCCCTCATGGGACCATGGTGTGATTCCAGCTATGGTTTACATTTCTCAGGCAACTGAAACGGGTTCTGTCTATAGCCTCGCGGAACTTGAAGCGATTAGCAAAGTCTGCCATAAGCACGGTATGCCTTTATTCATTGATGGTGCACGTTTGGGTTACGCTCTGGCGAGTGAAGGTGCTGATATGACATTAGCTGATATTGCACGCTTAGCCGATGTTTTCTATATCGGAGGCACAAAAGTCGGAGCTCTTCTGGGTGAGGCAGTTGTGTTTACCAACACGAAATTAGCCAAGAATTTCTTCACGATCATGAAACAAGGCGGTGCGGTGCTGGCTAAAGGGCGTCTGTTGGGGCTGCAGTTTGACACGCTTTTTACTGACAATCTTTATTTCGAGATCAGTCGCCACGCAATCAATATGGCTATGAAGCTTAAAACGGCCCTTAAAGCTAAAGGCTACCGTTTTTATTCCGAAAGCCCTTCGAATCAACAATTTGTGATTTTGGAAAATGATCAATTAGCTCAACTGGAACAACACGTGCAGGTCTCTCACTGGTGTAAGGTAGATGAAAAGCATACAGCTGTGCGTTTCTGCACCAGCTGGGCAACGACAGAAGAAAATATTGACCGGGTGATTGCCTTACTTTAAAAAAGTTAAGGCTCAAAATAAAATAAAACGGTTCAGGTTTTTAGCCTTGAACCGTTTTGTTTTTTCTATTAAAAAACCACTTGAAGTTAATCAGTGACTTCAACAATGGCTGTAATTTCTACAGGAGCGCCTTCAGGCAATTCATAAGCTCCTAGAGCAATGCGGGTACCAACGCCAGCTTCGCCGTAAAGATCACGAAAGAGCTCCGAAGCACCGTTAATAACTTGAGGATGTTCTTCAAAGTTTTTGGCACAGCGTACGAAACCCGTCAGATGAACAAACTGTTTGACGCGGTCAAGATCACCTAATTCACGTTTTAAAACAGAAAGAACATTCAGAGCGCTCAATTGAGCAGCCTTCTTGCCTTCTTCGATCGTTAAGGTTTCGCCTACTACGCCTTTAATTTGCAAAATACTATTAATATCTGGTGTTTGCCCAGAGACATAAACAAGATTACCAACCCGGCGAGTGTAGACATAAAGACCGGCAGGATCAGCAACCGGTGGCAATTCATGCCCCATGTTCTGAAGTTTTTTTTCAATTTGCATGATTAGGCCTTCCTATTTCAAGTTTTGTTTAAACCAGCTGACAACTTTATCAATGATAGGTTTTTGAAACCAGACCGCATCGCCGTGAGAGGCTTCTTCGACCTTAATATATGTGACTCGGTTGCCACTATTCTTCAATGCATCATAGAGTTGATCACTTTGAATCGGAGAGACCAAATTATCTTTTGTACCATGCATAATCAAAAAGGTTGGCAGATTCTTTTTGATATGGCCCAGAGGACTGGCACCGAGTGCTTTTTGACTGTCAGAAGTGATAGGTGCTCCTGGATTTTCATTAAAGGCCACACCGTTAACCAGGAGAGCTTCTGTGACAGCGGGCGAATTATGAACTTTTTGGATCGTTTCGCTAAATCCCGCACCTATATTGCGTAGATCAGAAATTCCATAAAGTGTAGCGGCAGCCTGAACTGTTGAATCAATCTGTAGATTTTCGCCTTTATCAAATTCTTTTTCCTCTCCGGTAACAGCGACCATTTGCGCTAGATAGCCGCCTGCAGAATCACCCAATACACCGATTTTTTGTGGATCGATGCCGAAGTCATTTGCATGAGCTTTTAAAAAACGTACAGCAGATTTGCCATCTTCTAAAATGGCAGGAAATTTGTTGGGAACGACTCGGTATTCAGCGGCAGCCACGACAAATCCGGCTTTGGCTAGCGCATAGCGCATTTCAATAAACTTCTCGTAGTCAGTTGTTGTGAAGCCGCCGCCAGGAAAATAAATTACAGCAGGTTTATCCTCTTTTGTTCGAGGAATAAGTAATGTCATTCTCAGAGCTCGATTGGCTCTTCTAGAGTGTATTTGAGAATAAATGACATTGCCGATTTCATCAACTTGATGTTCGGTCACATTAACTTGCATGGTCTCTGTGTGCGCTTGAGGAACTTGCGCATAGGCTCCGAATGCCACTAGTCCAGAAACAGCAGTTGCTGTGACTAAGGCCTTTAATGTGTTCATAAAGCTCTCCCAAAAAATATTCGGCTGATTGTCAGTCAGCCGAATAATTATTAAGCAATGTTTCTTAAAAGCTCTCGAGCCAGTCGCTCGGCTTCCAGCATATTATCAACCATATTGCGTCCCAAGGTTTGTGCAATACCGGTACGCTCCATTTGGTGCAGAGTGTGTCCTGAGGCCCCACAGATGATAAGTTCAAAATTACGTCTCTTTAGAGCACGCAAGTATGTTGAAATGATATCCATGGCGGAATTATCAATATTCATCAAAGCAGTGCAGTTGAGAATAACGACTTTATTGGCGTTACGAGCCGTAATGCGCTTTGGGTCGGTCATGTAAGAGAGTTTAGAGACAGAGCCAAAGAAGAGCGACCCCTGCAGACGCCAGGCTTCAATACCTTCTGGTGTATCAGCAGGCAGCGTCATTTGCGTCACGCTTGTCAGCGTGTTCATGCGATAGATGAAGAAAAGGCACGAAATGACCAGACCAACTTCTACAGCAACCGTTAAATCAAAGATCACAGTTAAAAGGAATGTGGCAATAAGTGTGACCTTATAGGACATTGTCATGCGGCGCAGACGTTTAAATTCAGCCCAGTTGCCCATGTTAAGTGCAACGTTGAGCAAAATAGCTGAGAGAGCCGCCAGGGGGATATTAGAGGCTAAAGGTGCAGCAGCCAGAATTACCACTAAAAGGGTGATGGCGTGAACAACACCGGAGATAGGGGAGACGGCACCGCTCTTAATGTTGGTAACTGTACGGGCAATGGTACCCGTAGCCGGAATACCGCCAAAGAAAGGCACGACTAAGTTAGCGATACCTTGTCCCATTAATTCTTGATTGGGATTGTGTCTGTCATCGGTTAATGTGTCTGCCACACGGGCACACAAAAGCGACTCAATAGCACCTAAAAGGGCAATGGTGATCATTGGTCCAAATAGATGGCGAATGTTTTCCCAATTGAAATCTGGAACTTGGATAGAGGGCAATGTTTGAGGAATGCCGCCAAATTTACTGCCGATGGTTTCAACCGGTAAATTTAAACTGGAAACTGCAATCGTAGAAACAATCAAAACAATCACTGTTCCAGGAATCTTGGCAATCCAACGTTTCCATTGCATTGTCCGACTCGAAGTATCAGTTGGCCAGAATCGAACAATGCCAAAAGATATCAGAGCAATGCCTAGGGCATAAAAATTGACGGTTTCGATATGCGCAGAGATGGCACTCATTTGGCCGAAAAAGTCTGCGGGCATTTTGTCAATGCTCAATCCAAAGAAATCTTTGACTTGGGACAGAGCAATCAACACAGCAATACCGTTAGTAAAGCCGATCACAATCGAAATAGGAATAAACCGGATGAAGCTGCCTATTTTTAATAGCCCCATTAAAAACAGCAGTATGCCGCTACCGATTGTGGCAATCATCAGGTTGGCTAAACCGTAGTTAGCAATAATGCCGTAAATGATCACAATAAAGGCGCCTGCAGGTCCTCCGATCTGTACACGGCAGCCGCCTAAAATCGCGATTAAAAAGCCTGCGATGATGGATGTGTAGATACCTGCTTCTGGCGTTACACCTGATGCAATGGCAAAGGCCATTGCAAGCGGCAAAGCCACCATGCCGACTGTGAGACCGGAGCTGATGTCACGAGAAAGGCTGTGGGCATTGTAGTGGCCGAAAAGGTCGAAGCTGACCGGGTGGAACGGTTCAAGAGGGATATGTTCCCGAATATTTTTTAAGGTTTGAGCAAAGCTCATTTTATTTTTAAAGAGAGTGAGTTGAAAATATTATGTTTTTGTTTGGAAAAACAGTTGGCCTGAGCCAACTGTTTTTCGAGGTCACAATTATTCCTGATTTTTAGCGAAGACGCATACCGGGTTTGGCGCCTGCCTGAGGTTCTAGAATAAAGAGTCCGTCTTTATCATCAGCGCCGCTTGCTGACAAAAGCATGCCTTCGCTCACACCGAAACGCATCTTTCTAGGCGCAAGGTTAGCAATTACCACTGTGAGCTTGCCTTCCAAATCCTGAGGATCGTACCAAGCCTGAATACCCGAGAAAATGTTGCGGGTCTTACCTTCGCCGATATCGACCGTAAGACGCAGGAGTTTGGAGGAGCCTTCTACTTTTTCACACTTTACGATTTTGGCCACACGCATATCGAGTTTGGCAAAATCGTTGATGGTTACTTCAGGGGCGATTTCTTCGCCACAAGGAGCTACCGGTTTGATCTCTTCAACCACAGGGGGAATGAGGGCGTCAAGTTGCTTGATGTCGCAGCGCTGCATCAAATGTGTAAATGGTTTAATTTGAACGTCAGAGGTCAAAGGACGCAGAGCGCTTTCCCAATCAAGTTCTCCGCAGTTGAGGAATGCCTCAACTTTAGCGGCTGTTGCCGGCAGGACAGGTTTGAGCATTAAAGTCATCAGCCGGAACGCCTCAAGAGCCACCGAGCAGACTTCATGCAGTTTATCTTGATTGTCCTCCGACTTGGCCAATTCCCAGGGCTTTTCACGATCAATATATTCATTGACGGAGTCAGCCATGGCCATAATGGAGCGTAAAGCACGTGAGTATTCGCGCTGGTTATAAAGTGCTGCAATGCCTTCCACTGCGTTGCGCATTACTTTAATGAGAGTGTGCTCAGCTACGCAATCGGCGACACGGGCATTGAAGCGCTTCACAATGAAACCGGCCGCACGGCTGGCAATATTGACATATTTGCCGATGAGGTCAGAATTGACGCGAGCCATGAAGTCACTCTTACTGAAGTCCACATCGTCGTTTGTCGGGCCCATCTTGGCTGCAAGGTAATAACGAAGCCATTCGGCATTCATACCCAATTCCAAATATTTCATCGGGCTGATGCCAGTGCCGCGGCTCTTACTCATCTTGCGGCCATCAACGGTCATGAAACCATGGACAAAAACATTGTCTGGCACGCGGTAGGGCTGGCCAGCAAAGTGCAGCATGGCAGGCCAAAAGAGCGTGTGGAAGTAAACGATATCTTTACCGATGAAGTGAATCTGTTCAGTTTTCTCGTCGCCTAAGAACTTCCAAAAATCAAAACCGATCTTCTTGGAGTAATTCATGAGACTGGCGTAATAGCCGACAGGGGCGTCAAGCCAGACATAGAAGTACTTGCCCGGAGCATCCGGGATAGGAATACCGAAATACGGTTCATCGCGTGAAATGTCCCAGTCGCCAAGTTTACCTTCGCCAAGCCACTCTTCGTCCTTAGCACGAATTTCAGGCTGTACACGATCAGCTCCGCTTTTACCTTTTCCGTTGACCCAGTCGCGAAGGAAAGACACGCATGAGGGGTCGGAGAGACGGAAGAAGTAGTGCGTGGATTTACGCAATTCCGGTTTTGCACCAGACAGTGCAGAGAAGGGGTTGATTAATTCAGTAGGAGAATAAACGGCACCGCACTTTTCACAGTTGTCGCCGTACTGGTCTTCTGCACCGCAGCGCGGGCAGGTACCTTTGATGAAACGGTCAGCAAGGAACATCCCCTTGACCGGATCGTAAAATTGTTCGATATCTTTGGTGTAAATAAGGCCAGCAGCCTTCAAACGTTTGTAGATGTCTTGCGAAAGCATGACGTTTTCTTCACTGTCGGTTGAGTACCAGTGATCAAACTTAATATGAAAACCGTCAAGATAGGCTTTGCGGCCGGCGGCAATACGAGCCACAAATTCCTGTGGCGTGATGCCTTCTTTTTGCGCGGCAATCATCATAGGAGCGCCGTGAGTGTCGTCAGCGCCGACAAAATGAACAGTGTGCCCGTACATTCGCTGAGTACGCACCCAAATGTCGGCCTGGATATATTCCATGATATGACCGATATGGAAATGACCGTTAGCATACGGCAGTGCTGTTGTAACGAATATTTGGCGTTTTTGCATGATGAAATGTCCCGAAATTAGGCGCAAAAGAAACAAAGAGGTCAATATTTTAGCAAAGCGACCCGAAATTCTCTCTTTAAGATCTTGAGCTTGCACGAGAAAAATCGGAAAATACGTTTTGTTGTCAAAACGGAGTCAGAAAGTGAATCAAAAAGAAGAGATTTTAAAAGTGATGGGAACGGTGCTCGATCCCTGGATGAACATGGATTACCTGTCGGCGCGAATGGTAAAGGTTGCCGATGATGCAAGCTCGATTACGGTGCAGCTTGGCTACCCGGCAAAAAGCGTAAAGGATGAAGTTAAAAACAAGGTTAAAGAGGCGTTGAGTGCGGCAGGCCTCAATGTTGAAGTAAAAGTTGAACAAAATATTATTGCCCATGCTGTTCAGCGCACTCTAAAAGTCTTACCTAATGTGAAGAATATTATTGCCGTCTCTAGTGGCAAGGGTGGAGTGGGTAAAAGCACCGTAGCCGCTAATATCGCCTTGGCACTTGCTGCAGAGGGGGCAAAGGTCGGTGTTTTGGATGCTGACATTTACGGTCCAAGCCAGCCCATGATGCTTGGAGCACTGGGACGCCCCATGACCAATGACGGTCAGAATATGAATCCGATCGTTTCTTTGGGTTTGGAAATCAATTCAATCGGTTTTTTAATTGATCCCGATGAGCCGATGATTTGGAGAGGACCTCTCGTAGCTCAGGCATTAACACAGCTTTTAACCCAGACCAATTGGCATGACCTGGATTATTTAGTTATTGACATGCCGCCCGGAACAGGAGATATTCAACTCACCCTTTCTCAAACGGTGCCAGTAACAGGCGCAATTGTTGTGACCACGCCGCAGGATATTGCGCTTCTTGATGCTAAAAAGGGCCTGAGGATGTTCCAGAAGGTCAATGTGCCTATTTTGGGTTTAGTGGAAAATATGTCTCTATTTGTGTGCCCCGAGTGCGGACATGTGGAGCATATTTTTGGCCAGGGCGGAGCCAAACGTATGAGTGAGACTTACCACGTAGATGTTCTGGGACAGCTACCTTTGGATGCCAAGATCCGTGAAGAGGCTGATTCCGGAGCACCGACGGTTATCTCTTCGCCCGATTCTTTAGCCGGGAAAATTTATCGAGAAATTGCCTTAAAGGCAGCAGCGGCTATAGCTAAAACGGCTAAAGATATGTCTTTGAAGATGCCACGGGTGCGTGTGGAGAATAACTGATGCCATTAGTGACCCCTGATTACAGAGCGCCGAGATGGTTGGCTGGCGCTCAGATTCAGACAATTTTTGCTGCAAAAGTGTGCAAAAAACCCAATGTTGTCTACAGACGAGAACGCTGGGATACGCCCGATGGCGACTTCACCGATGTGGATTGGGCAACGCCAGAGGCAGCCGATCCGCATACGCCGATTGTTGTGCATTTTCACGGTCTGGAGGGTAGTTCCAAAAGTCACTACGCCTTAGCGCTAATGCATGAGACTGTATCCCGTGGTTGGAGGGGCTGTGTTTCTATATTCAGAAGCTGCTCGGGTGAACTCAACCGCAGCATCAAGACCTACCATGCGGGTGATATTGATCAGGTTCAGTGGGTGCTTGAAACGGTTCGTGCCCGCTATCCTGAGGCACCAATTTACGCTGTCGGCGTTTCGCTTGGAGGAAATCAATTAGCACTTTTTTGCGGCAAGCGTGCCCAGACAGCCAAAAAACTTTTAACTGCCGCAGTGAGCGTCGGGGCGCCTGTTGATTTGGTAGCGGGCAGTAATTTGTTACGTTTCGGTTTTAATCGACTCTACTCCAAAATGTTTTTGGATACACTGATTCCCAAAGTCATTAAAAAGTGCGAAACCATACCACAGATGCGAGAACTCGTTGACGAGGAAGCAATCAAGCACTGTAAGAATTTTTATGACTTTGATTCGTTATATACCGCACCAGTACACGGCTTTAAAAGTGCAATGGACTATTGGACTAAGGCTTCGGCCAAACCATGGCTCAAATATGTAGAAGTACCGCTTTTGCTCTTAAACGCTAAAAACGATCCATTTATGCCTCAATGGGCTTTACCAACATTAAACGACATCTCTGAAAATGTATGGCTTGATCAGCCTGAAGAAGGGGGACATGTTGGTTTCCCGACTGGCAGTCCACCGGGAAAAATTGATTACTTGCCGAAACGCATTTTTAGATTCTTTTTGCAGCGTCAATAACATGGCTTAATGACTCTGAACGGAAATAGGTTGCTCGATCTGCTGTTTAGCAGGTATTTTCCGATTTCGTATTTTTCCTTTTAAATACGGTAAAATCGGCGTTTGTTTTTTCTATAACGTTGCCGCGTCGGTTTGTTCTACCGGGTCTGCGGTTCCGTACTTTTACGGAGGCTCTTATGTCCCATAAGTGGCTCAGCAAGGACACAATCTGTGGCCTTGTTGCTTTAACGCTTTTTATTCTGACGATTCCTTTAAGTAATTGGGTCGTTGTTAATGTCGGTTTAGTCTGTGAGGCAAACGGCCCCTGTCTGATTCCGGTATGGCCTGGTTTGATGGCGCCTTCGGCTGTGATGATTGCTGGAGCTGCGCTTGTATTGAGAAACGGTGTTCAGGCTTTTTTAGGAGCTCCCTTTTCTCTAATGGCTATTGCGGTCGGAACAGCTTTGTCCGCCCTTTTTGCTTCCCCATCACTTGTGATTGCTTCAGCGGCTGCATTCTGCTTTTCTGAGTTAGCCGATTTTGCGGTCTATACTCCGATGAGAAAGCATTTTCCGGCTTTCTCTGTTGTGATGGCTGGATTGGTTGGTTCCATTATCGATAGTGCCATTTTCCTCTCATTGGCCTTTGGAAGCATTGAGTTTATTGAAGGCCAAGTGTTGGGAAAATTCTGGATGTCATTGCTTGCTGGAATGGTGATACGTTATTTAAGACCGCGTTTGGCGCCAAATCCGAAATTTTGATGACTATTTAAAGCCTCCGCTAAAGTTTTCGGAGGCTTTAAGTTAACAAGCTTTAAATCTTAAAAATTCTTCAAATCCATGTTGTCGTAATAGGCAGGCAGGACACTTGCCACAGCCGTAGCCCCATGGATGAAGGTGCTCATGATCGCCTTCGTAGCAGGTATGAGTTTCCTTGACGATAAAGTCAACGAGTTCCTTGCCGCCCAGTTCTTGGGCTAAGAGCCATGTTTGAGCTTTAGTTTTAAACATGAGTGGCGTAACAATTTCAATTTTCCAGTCCATCCCCAGGCTCAGTGCCTTTTCCAAAGCATCCATCGTGTTACGCCTGCAGTCTGGATAACCAGAAAAATCCGCCTGACCGACACCGGTTACTATTGTATGCACCTCCTTAAGGTAGGCTCGGGCAGCTGCGTAAGTCAAAAACATTAAGTTTCGGGCAGGAACAAAAGAAGTGGGTAGTCCGCGAGAGCCGTGCGCTTTGATTGCTTCTCCTGACCCTGTGAGAGCACTTGAAGACACTTTCCCAAAGCTTTGAGCATCGATGAGAAGGTCTTCTCGCAGTTTTGATGCTAATTGCGGATATTTTGTTCTGATTTTCGCAAGAATCTCTTCTCGGCACTGCAATTCAACGACATTTTTCTGTCCATAGTTAAAGCCGACCGTTTCAACAAAGTCGAAGTGCTTTAAGGCCCAGAAAAGACAGGTAGTAGAGTCCTGTCCGCCGGAAAAACTTACAATTGCGCCATTTTGCATACATTGTCCTTTCTCATTAAGCCGTGCAGTCTAGCGCATTTTCCTAACCAGTTCTGTGCTAACCTTCGGGAAAATATTTTTGAGACTCATTTTCATGCAAGAAAAAACCGCTGTCATCCTCATGAATACGGGTTCGCCTGCCGCCCCGACGGCCGCAGCTCTTCGAACTTACCTGAAAGATTTCCTGTCGGATCCCAGAATCATTGAATTGCCGTCTTGGTTTTGGCAGCCTATTTTACGAGGATTCATACTGCGTACGCGACCTGCGAAAAGTGCAGAGCGATACAAAAAAATATGGTTGCCGGACGGTTCGCCTCTTATTGTTTATACACAAGCTCTGGTTGAAAAACTCAATGAAAAATTGCCTGAAGATGTGACTATAGCTATGGCTATGCGAGTCGGTGCGCCTTCGACAGCCGAGACAGTTTTGCAACTACAAAAAGAGGGATTTTCTCGTTTTCTCTTTTTTCCAATGTTTGCTCAATATGCTACGCAGACCACCGAATCGTGTCTGGATGCAATTCATGAGATTGAAAAAAAAGTCCCTCAGGGTTTTACTTGGGATTGGATTCGTCCCTATTTCGATCATGAAGGTTATGCGCAGCTTTGGGCCGATAAAATTCGAGCCAGCCGAACTAGTGGTGCCCATCTTGTTATGAGTTTTCATGGTATACCGGTCAAAAGTATTGAAAAGGGTAGTCCATATCAAAGTCAATGTTTGCAGACTGCTCATATGATTGCCGAAAAGCTGGGATTAAAAGAAGGAGACTATTCGATTGCCTATCAGTCTCGCTTCGGCAATGATCATTGGCTTCAACCGTATCTGTCAGGTCACGTTGAAACACTTCTGAAAAAAAACATCCGATCAATAGACGTGGTTTGTCTATCTTTCAGTGTTGACTGTCTAGAAAGCTTGGAGGAGATCGGTCTAGAGCTCAAAGAGCATTATTTGCGTTCTGGCGGAGAACACTTCGGACTAATTGCTTGTCTCAATGATGATGAGGCAGCGGTGAATTTTTACCGAGATCTCATTTCCGAGGCAATCAAGGCAATGCACTAAATAACGCATACGAAAAATCCTTCACTGGTCAGCAGAACCTGGAAGGATTTTTGGCTTAAGATGCTTAACGTTTGGCTGAGGTTTTAGAGACTATCTATAAAAAAGAAATCTATTCAAAAATCGAACAAAAAGCCCGTAGTTGTCACCTGATTAAGTCTAAAACTGATTTGTCACTTGAATTTTTCTGATTCATCCCCATATTGGGATTATCAAAGACATACCCATTGCGGAGAATGATTCATGCAAGACACCACGAAAGAAACAGAAGTGAAAGATCAGGCTGAGCAAAATGCAGCTCAAGAGCCTCAGGCAGAACAGGCTCAGACAGTTGTCCAACAAACAACTGAAGCGCCAGAAACGGAGCCCGCAGCAACTGATCAAGCTCCCCAAGAGCCCTCCATGGAAGAGTTGCTTTGCGCTGCTAAAGAGGAAAATGCAAAGTTGCAGGATCTTTACATGCGTGCTTTGGCCGAAGCAGAGAATGCTCGTCGCCGTGCAGAAGAGTCTGTGGAAAAAGCACATAAGTTCGGTGTGGAAAAGTTTGCTAAAAACCTCTTACCGGTGCTTGACAGTCTAGAGAAAGCCCTTGAATTGAGTCAAAACCCGGATGATCCCATGATTCAAGGTGTTCAAGCAACGTATCGTCAATTTGTTCAGGCCATGCAAAAAAGCGGAATGACAGAAATTGATCCGGTCGGCGAAAAGTTCGATCCGACCCGTCATCAGGCAATTGCTATGGTTCCAGCTGCGCCAGGGCAGGTGAGTGGTCAGGTGGCTCAGGTTTTCCAGCGCGGTTGGCTCATCAGTGATCGAGTACTTCGCGCTGCAATGGTAAGTGTCGTCCAATAACATATTGGATTTCATAGGAAATTTTTGAGGATGCAATTATTTGTAAGCATTACCCTTGAAAGTTTCAACCTTATCCCCATATTGGGGGTAGAGCGTCGGGAAATGAAATAGTTATTCCCGCCGAAGTAAAGAATTTAGTGTTTTAAAACGAAGGAATTTCAAAATGGCAAAGATTATTGGTATTGACTTGGGTACGACGAATTCTGCCGTAGCCGTCATGGAAGGTGACAAAATTCACGTGATTGAAAACAGCGAAGGCGCTCGTACGACACCGTCCATCGTAGCTTATATGGATAACGGTGAAGTGTTGGTGGGTGCAACCGCCAAGCGTCAGGCTGTGACCAATCCAAAGAACACGCTATTCGCTGTTAAGCGTTTGATTGGCCGCCGTTTTGACGATGCAGAAGTGCAACGTGATATTTCCCTGATGCCGTTCTCGATTACTCGTGCCGAAAACGGTGACGCTTGGGTGAGCGTGCTTGATGGTAAGAAGTTAGCCCCGCAACAAGTTTCCGCTGAAGTGCTTCGTAAGATGAAGCAAACGGCTGAAGACTACTTGGGTGAAACGGTGACTGAAGCTGTGATTACGGTGCCTGCTTACTTTAATGATAGCCAACGCCAAGCCACAAAGGACGCCGGTCGTATTGCTGGTCTTGAAGTCAAGCGCATTATCAACGAACCGACGGCAGCTGCTTTGGCTTTCGGTCTTGACAAGGGCGGTAAGGGTGATAAGAAGATCGCTGTCTACGACTTGGGCGGCGGCACATTCGATATCTCCATCATCGACTTGGCTGATGTTGACGGTGACAAACAGTTTGAAGTGCTCTCTACGAACGGCGATACGTTCCTGGGCGGTGAAGACTTCGACCAACGCATTGTTGACTACCTGATCAGCGAATTCAAGAAGGATACGGGCGTTGATCTGAGCAAAGACATCATCGCTTTGCAACGTTTGAAGGACGCTGCCGAAAAGGCCAAGATTGAATTGTCCAGCCGTCAGGAAACGGAAGTGAACTTGCCGTACATCACGGCTGATGCCACCGGTCCGAAGCATTTGAACGTGAACCTCACCCGTGCAAAATTTGAAAGCATGGTTGAAGATTTGATTGCCCGCACGATTGAACCTTGCCGCAAGGCTTTGGCTGATGCCGGCTGCGACAAGAGCGAAATCACCGACGTGATTTTGGTGGGCGGTCAATCCCGTATGCCGAAGGTTCAGGAAACGGTGCGCGAATTCTTCGGTCAGGAACCGCGTAAGGACGTCAACCCTGATGAAGCTGTGGCAATCGGTGCTGCTATTCAAGGTTCTGTTCTCACCGGTGAACGCCACGACGTGCTGCTGTTGGACGTGACGCCGCTTACCCTCGGTATTGAAACCTTGGGCGGTGTGATGACCTCCATGATTAAGCGCAATACCACGATCCCGACCAAGCACACGCAAGTGTTCTCTACGGCCGAGGATAACCAGCCCGCTGTGACCATTAAGGTTTACCAAGGCGAACGTGAAATGGCTGCCAGCAACAAGCTTTTGGGTGAATTTAACCTCGAAGGCATTGCTCCGGCTCCCCGCGGACTGCCGCAAATTGAAGTGACGTTTGATATCGATGCCAACGGTATTTTGCATGTTTCCGCAAAGGATAAGGCTACCGGCAAAGAAAACAACATCACGATTAAGGCAAGCTCCGGCTTGAGCGAGGAAGAAATTCAACGCATGGTCAATGACGCGGAAGCCAACAAGGCCGAAGACCACAAGCGCTTTGAATTAGCTCAGTCCCGCAACATCGCCGATGCCTCTATCCATCAGGTTCAAAAGACTTTGAAGGATTTGGGCGACAAGGTTGAAGCCTCTGACCGCATGGCCTGCGAAGACGGTATCAAGAAGGTCGAAGAAGCCATCCGCGGTGAAGACAAGGCTGCTATCGATGCTGCTGTTGAACGCTTGATGACCGCTGCTCAAAAGATCGGCGAAAAGCTCAACGCTCAGGCTCAGCAAGCTCAACAGGCTCAACCGCAGCAGGAAGCCAAGAAGGCTGACGATGATGTGGTTGACGTGGATGCCAAAGAAAAATAATCCGTAAGGATTTGGGGGCCTCACGCCCCCAATTCTGTACTGAACCGGGGTCTCAAAGCGAGGTTCAAGATCGGCAGTGTTGGTGACTTCCGGCTTGAACCTATCGCTTTATCGCAAAGGTAGAAAAAATAATGAGCGATCGTGATTATTACGAAGTATTGGGTGTTGATAAAAACGCGAGTGCGGCCGATATTAAAAAGGCCTATCGCCGTTTAGCCATGAAATATCACCCCGACCGCAACAATGGGGATAAAGAGGCCGAAGCAAAGTTTAAGGAAGTCGGTGAAGCCTACGAAGTATTGGGCGATGAGCAAAAGCGCGCGGCCTATGACCGTTTCGGTAAAGCCGGTGTCAATGGTGCAGCAGGCGGTCCGGGTGCAGGCGGCTTCGGAGGCTTCGGTCCTGAAGGCTTCTCAGGCTTCGGCAACATGGGTGACCTGGGCGATATCTTCAACGAATTTTTCAATCAGGGTATGGGCGGCGCTCGTCGTCAGTCTCGCGCATCGCGCGCTCAAGCGGGTGCGGATCTGAGATATGACCTGGAAATTACTCTTGAGCAGGCTGCCAAAGGCTATACGGCGGAAATCCGGGTTCCTGTTTGGGAAAAGTGTGATGTTTGTGACGGCACGGGGAGCCGCTCGAAGTCAAAGCCTACTACCTGCCCGCACTGTAACGGCACCGGTATGATCTATGCCAAGCAGGGCTTTTTCTCCGTGCAGCAGACCTGTCCCTACTGCCACGGCACCGGCACGGTGATCTCTGATCCCTGCCCGAACTGTGACGGCACAGGTTTTAAGAAAGTCATGAAGACCCTGGAAGTGAAGATTCCTGCCGGTATTAATGCCGGTCAGCGCGTTCGCTTGCAGGGCAAAGGTCAGCCGGGTAAAAACGGCGGACCGGCCGGAGACTTGTATGTCGAAATCAGCATCAAGCCCCATGAAATCTTCCAGCGTGACGGCGATGACCTTCATGTCGAGCTGCCGATTTCGTTTGTAACGGCAGCTTTGGGCGGAGACGTGGATGTGCCAGTTCTTGACGGAGAGACACGTATCACTATCCCTGAAGGTACGCAAAACGGCAAGATTTTGCGTATTCGCGGTAAGGGTATCAAGAGTCTGCGTTCGGGCTACATGGGCGATCTTTATATCCATGTATTTGTCGAAACGCCTGTTAATTTGACGCAAAAGCAAAAAGATCTGTTGCGTCAGTTCGGTGAAACACTTTCCAAACACGGCGAAAAGCACTCTCCGAAGCATGAAAGCTTCATGGATAAAATGAAGGATCTTTTTAGTTAAGTGCTTCAATGATCAGGTTATGGCTCCTTATGTTTAGGGAGCCATTTCTTTTTTCTGTAGGCGAGTTGAAAACCGATCAGACCGAATAAAGTTCCGAGTAGGGCGCCTGCAATAACGTCACTCGGATAATGTACAAAAAGGTATAAGCGCGAAAAGCCCATCATGAAGGCTAATATCAGGGCAAAAATGCCAGCCTTTTTATGGCAAAGTATTAAAGCGACAGCTGCGGCAAAAGCTGCTGCCGTATGGCCTGACGGAAAAGAGTGATCACTTAAGCAGGCTAAAAGCATATCCTCTGGGACATTGATATCGCATGGACGCTCTCTTCCCACCAAGGGTTTGAGAATCAAATTAACAACGACAAAATCGATGGCTAAAGCAATACTGACAGCTAAGCCTGAGCGCCTAAAACCGGAGAGGATTAAAAGCAAAGCTGCTAATGCAATCCAAATTGCGCCAAAATTGCCTAACGATGAGATCAATAGCATCAGATGATCAAACAGATCACTTCGCAGCGATTGTATGAAGTGAAGAACACTCAGTTCCATAAGAAAGCTAAAAAGAAAGCCACTTTTTTAGGATAGCGAAAAAGTGGCTTGATGCAAAACGAATTTTTAGTTTTTCTCGGGTTTGGGAAGAATCCGATCGAGATGTTTTATAAAGAGGATCGCAACGTAGCTAATGATGCAGGTGGCAATGACAAGCTCAAAATGAGCCAGCATTCTCAGCTCCCAGGCATAAAAAGCTCCAATCTCATACTGCCCGACTAAATTGCTCATTTTGTAGAGCGCCGTAGCGCCAATAGCCAAGGGGAAAGTAAAAGCAGCGTAGCCCGGAGAAAAGGGTAGTCTTAGCAACTTAAAAAGCGACAGATAAATCACAACTGTCATAAGAACAGCAATCCCCAGAAGCACAGCACAAAGAAGAGGCGAGGGATCCTTTACTACGGTTAAAAGACCGGCCAACGACAAACTTGCCGGTGCTGCCAAAATGGCAATGGTGGGCTTAGCCGTATCCGGAACTTGAGCATAAAACATGAATCGGTAGATCATCGCCGGCAACATGACAGCGTAAGAGACAATGCCGATTGTGAGCAGAATCTGAGCAAATCCGAACCACTCGGCAGAGGGGCAGGCAACATCGGCAACGATAATGCCTACAGGAGGAATAAACCAACTCGGAACCATATGCTGCATTTGGCGCTCTTTCAGACGAAACACAATGAAGGCGCACAAAAAGAGAAGATGCACAATAACAGCCGCCAACCAAAGGTACTCACCAACAGTGGGGAAATAATTTCCTACCGCTTTTGAGACAACCATTGTGGCCATGGCAAATGTTGGGACGATACTGCCTAAGACTGGATGCCTTAAATCAGTAATCAGAGTGTCAACATGGAAAACAAATCGGGTTAAAAGTAGGCTCAATAAGATAACGGCAATACCTGCACCGATAAGTTGTCCCCACCCATTTAAAGCAAGGGCATTTTCCATTGACCAGCCAAGACTGGAAATACCCAATGCAAGACCAGCAACGGGTGTTGGGAGAGCGCGAACGCGTTTG
The DNA here is from genome assembly GCA_900544345.1 of uncultured Sutterella sp. GTDB lineage: Bacteria > Pseudomonadota > Gammaproteobacteria > Burkholderiales > Burkholderiaceae_F > Aphodousia. Next base: position 156,471 of record UQUR01000001.1, read on the forward strand.
ATCATAAGACAGTAGAAAGTTTTAATTAAAAGTGGGGCGGATTATATCAGTTAGTCGAATAAACGCATTTGCTCGGTGAGCTCACTGGCCCGAACCTCTAATTCTGTTTTTGAAACACTTAACCCCAAAAGCCGGATACCGGTAGCTGGGAAAATTACTGCCCCCATTAGTTTTTTAGCCAAAACCCTGATAGTCTCAGCCCGATCTAAATATTGAGATCCGCTAGAGCTACGGGTAAGGGTTGTAAAGTCAGGAAAACGCACCTTAAGCGTTAAACGTTTGCCTTTAAATCCGCTACGGTTGACTCTTTTAACTAATTCGGAAATCACTTCTTCAAGTGCTTCATCAATTGCCTTTCCCCGAATATCTTTACCGAAAGTTTCCTCACAGCCAACAGACTTGCGCTCTCGATGAGTAGTCACTTCTCGGCTATCAATTCCTCTGACAAAATTGTAATAGGTAAGACCTGCTTTTCCGAAGAGCTCTGTCAGCCTTGCCAGGCTCATTGCCCTAAGCTGCGGAGCAGTGTTGATACCCAGCGCGTGCAAACGTTTAGCGGTAGCCGGTCCTACACCCCAGAAGGCTTCAATCGGCAACCGGTCAATAAATTCAATTGCTTGATCAGGATGAATGACACAAAGGCCATCAGGTTTTCGGTAGTCGCTTGCGATTTTTGCTAGAAATTTGTTGTAACTTACACCAGCGCTTGCAATCAGTCCTAGTTCATCTCGAATATCTTTTTTGATTTGTTTAGCAATCTGAAGACCTGTTTGAGCTCCTATCTTGTTATTTGTGACGTCTAAAAAAGCTTCATCAATAGAAACTGGCTCAATGATATCTGTGTAGCGTTCAAAAATTTCCCGTACTTGGCGCGAAACAGCCTGATAGTGCTTCATACGGGAGTGAACAAAAATAAGTTGTGGACACAATTCTCGAGCTTTGGCTGAAGGCATGGCCGAATGAACTCCGAATTTTCTTGCTTCATAGCTCGCAGTAGCAACTACGCCACGCGCCCCGGCATGCCCCACCGCAATTGGTTTGCCTCGAAGCGCCGGATGATCGCGTTGTTCAACGGAAGCGTAAAAGGCATCCATATCAACGTGAATGATTTTTCGATAAAGTGTTTCGGTCATAGCAAAGAGCTATTTTAGAGGAATCATTCTTTAGAACGCTCCGAAAATGCATGAAATTTGTTAAAGTGTCAGCCCTTTGTTGATATACGCATTTTGCTTTACCAAGGCAGTTTATGAATAGCTTTACCTTTAATCAGCGTTTGCTTTTGGGACTTACACTTTTTTCAATGTTTTTTGGAGCGGGTAATTTAATTTTTCCTCCGTATTTAGGCTCGCTTGCCGGTGTAGACATGCCCTGGGCCATGGCAGGCTTTGCCATTACAGCTGTGTGCTTTCCGATATTGGGTGTGATGACAGTAGCCCGTTCTGGAGGCTTGATGATGTTGGCCTCCCGTGTGCATCCCCAGTTTGCCTTTATTTTTACGCTCCTCATTTATCTCTCAATTGGTCCTTGCGTAGCAATTCCCCGAACGGCGAGTACTTCGTTTGAAATGGCTCTTGCGCCTTTGTTTGCAGGTAACAACGAAGCTTTCTTTTTCGGTTTTACGTCTCTGGTTTGTGCACAGTTTGTCTATTCGGTACTCTTTTTTGCATTGGCCGGCCTGATGGCATTAAAGCCTGAGAAGCTCACTCAGCGTTTGGGTAAGATCACTTCACCGGCACTTATCATCATGATTGCGCTGCTTTTTGTGGCCTGTCTTTTTAATCCGATTGCGGGTTACGGTCTGGCTCTGCCTCCCTATGACATCAATGCCTTTGTCCGGGGGTTCCTGGAAGGCTATCAGACGATGGACACGCTTGCAGCCCTTAATTTCGGTTTAATTATTGCCTTAAATATTCAGGCACTTGGCGTGAACAATACTGAAGGTGTTGTGAAAGAAACGGTCAAGGCCGGACTCATTGCAGGCTTTTTCCTTATCACGATTTATCTGGCTTTGGCTCATATCGGAGCGACCGTGGGCGGTGCAGGACTCATTACGGAAAACGGCGCTCAAACACTGACTTCTGTGGCTGAAATTCAATTCGGTTCAGCCGGCATTATCCTTTTGGGGATGATCTTTTTTGTCGCTTGTCTGAATACCTGTGTGGGATTGTTATCGTGCTGCAGTGATTACTTTACAAAAGTATTTCCGATTCTGTCCTACCGTGGCTGGCTCTTGGTTTTTGTGCTTTGCAGCATGGTGGTTTCCAATGCCGGATTGACTTTGATTTTAAAACTGTCTATTCCGGTTCTCATGGCTATTTATCCGGTTGCTTTAATGCTGATTATTCTGGGTCTGACTCATCACTTCAATCAGCATTATTCCAAAGTGTATCCTTTAACCATTACCTTGACGGCGGTCGTGAGCATTGCCGGAGCGATTAAGGATATCGGCTGGGAAATTCCGGTTTTGTCTTATTTGCCTTTCTATTCGATCGGGCTCGAATGGATAACGCCGGCATTGATCGGTTGGGTCATCGGGATTTTTTACTCTAAGCGTCCGCTTGAGTTTTAACTGAAATTTCGTATTTGACGGCTATAATCAGCAGCCGCTTTTTTAGGAATTTAACGTGCAGTTATTGGAAATTTTCGGCATTGCCGTCGCTTTGTCGGTCGATGCCATGGTGGTCGCTCTCTGTTGGGGAGCCGTTCAACCTAAAGTTAAAGTTTCTCATGTTCTGAAATTCTCACTCGTTTTCGGAGGATTTCAGGCATTAATGCCCACGTTGGGGTGGTTAGCAGGCGGCGCACTCTACAGCCTCATCAACCAATGGGATCACTGGATTGCTTTTGCATTGCTGGTTTTTGTTTCATTTTCGATGGTTCGTGAAGCCTTTGAAAAAGATGAAGATGAAAGCGGGGAGTGTGAGTGCCGTGCAATGGGATCTGATATTGCCTGGGGAAAGCTTGCCATGTTGGCTGTGGCAACGAGTTTGGATGCGCTTGCAGTGGGCTTTTCTTTTGCCATGATCTCTTTGCCCATTGCTTGGCCGGCTGCGATTATCGGTGTGGTTTGTGCCATCCTGACGGCATTATCCATGATGGCTGCCCGAGTGTTGTCTGAAAAAGCCGCTCGTCACAGTAAAAAACTTTCTCTGCTCGGAGCGGCTGTTTTATTTTTAATCGGTTTACGAATTTTATTTGAGCACGGAGTCTTTGCTTAGTACTGCTCAAACATTTCACGCAAGGCATCCACTTCGGTGATGCCTTTTTTCAATGCGAGCTGCAAAAGGACTCTGGACTTCACAGCCGAGAGATTCCAAGAAGAAATCAATCCGGCCTCTTCCCATTCACTCAAACCGTTAAAGACGGGACCGGTGAAAACACGGGAGCTGCGGATGACTCGCACGCCGCAAGCACTGGCTCGAGCCAGACCCGGGAGTACCTTTTCAGGAATACAGCCGTTGCCAAGGCCGGCAAAAACGATTCCTTTAGCGCCGATTGCGACCGTTGCGTCAACGAGTTTATCGTCATCGTCGGCGTGAGAAATCAAAATATCGACTCGGGGGAAGGACTCATCTTCATCGAAATCTTTGACACTGAAGGGCGTTGCCAAAGTATGCGGACGAGTGGGGTGGTTGTAATACATCACGGCATTGTCGATCACAACCCCTAATTCACCGGTATTAAGTCCTGAGAAAGTTGCAACGTTAGTCGTGTTGGTCTTTGTGCTAAAGCGCGCACTGCCGATGGTGTTGTTTAATACCATCAGGACACCCAGACCGCGGGACTTTTCGTTGATGGCCACTTGAAAGGCGTTATAAAGATTTAAGATGCCGTCTGCTGACAAAGCGGTAGCGGGCCGCATTGCTCCCGTGATGACAACCGGTTTTTCAGTCTTAAGGATTAGGTGAAGGAAGTAAGCCGTCTCTTCCATGGTATCGGTTCCATGGGTGATCACAATGGCATCGACGTCTTCACGGTCGGCTGCAGCCTGAACGCTTCTGGCTAATTTAAGCCAGATTTCAGAAGTCATCGAGCTCGAGTCAACGTGACTGACAGCCTCCTGTTCGAGTTCGATTTTGTCCTTCAAATCGGGCAGTTGATCTAAAAGTGCGTTGATAGAGAGTTCGCCCAACCGATAGCCTGTCGTTTGCGTAGATGATTCACCGGAACTTACAATTGTTCCGCCTGTGGACATTAAAACAACTTTCTTTTTAGCCATGGAAATCCCCCATAAGAAAACGTGTTTCGTATTATGCCAAAAGAATCTCCCACCACTACGGAAAAATTTAGAATCGGCTATAGCTAACATTTTGAAAATGCGTTAAAATAGCGAGAATTTTCGTGAAACCCCTAGGGGTTTCGTTTTTTATTGTGGCGTTTGCCACGTTTACTTTATAGACACAAGAGGTAAATTAAATGGTCGTTATTCGTCTTGCTCGCGGCGGTTCTAAGAAGCGTCCTTTCTACAACATCGTTGTAACGGATTCCCGTAATCCCCGCGACGGTCGTTTTATCGAACGCTTGGGCTACTACAACCCGATGGCTGCCGGTCAAGCTGTGAAGTTCCAGATCGCTGACGAACGTCTTACGCACTGGATCGGTCAAGGCGCTCAAATGAGTGATACGGTTGCTCGTTTGGTCAAGCAAGCTAAGAAGGCTGCTGCCTAATCGAAAATTCCGCAGACATTGTTTGCGCGAAGGGCGATTCCGATATCGTTACTCTGCGTTGCGGCAAAAAAAGTTTGACTTTCTATCTACACCAAACAAACGGAATTGTGTCTACCGTTTGGGATTGATTGTTTGAGATTTCAGCCGCGAGTATCTAAAACGCAAGGCAAGGATTAATGGAATAGCCCTTTTTCTTACCTGTAAATTTCATGACAAACAATCAGAATCAGGATTTATTGGAAGTCGGACGTACGGCAGGGGCCTACGGTGTTCGCGGCTGGGTGCGTGTTGTTCCTTTGGGCAGACAGGGCGACTTACTTTTTGAATCAGACAAATGGTGGTTCTTGCCTTATCCCAGAAAATTGGGAGTTAAACCTAAACTCCTCACTGTAGCGGAATTAAAGGCGCACGGAAAAGATTACATAGCCCGTTTAACGGAAATTACTTCCCGAGAAGAGGCAATGGCTCTAAAGGGTAGCCTTTTAGTAGACCGCAATGACTTGCCGGACCCCGAAGAGGGGGACTTCTATGATGAAGATCTGATTGGTATGACAGTTAACAATCTTCAGCACCAAAAGCTAGGGGTCGTCTCTGGAGTGACAGATAACGGTGCTCAGGATCTTCTGATTGTTCAGGGTAATGAAGGCCTTTTCTATATCCCGATGGTAGAGGCGTATATTGAGTCAATTGATTTTGATAATTCGGTTGTGACTGTTGACTGGTCACTAGATTGGAATTAGTCAAATATAAAAACGGCTAACTTAAAGTCCGAAATGCAGCTGCATGCATATTGAATGCCCTATAAGTTAGCCGACGGATTAACTAGAAAAAGCTTAATTATTTCGGAAGATTTTTCTTTTTAAATTCACACAAATCTAAAATAGGGCAGGCAGCGCATTCAGGTTTAGTTGCTTTACAGCAATAGCGACCGTGCAACAAGAGCCAATGGTGTGAGTCTTTTTTAAATTCAGTCGGGACAAATTTCAGCAATTTCTTTTCGACTTCTTCGGGCGTCTTGCCCGGAGCAAAGCCGGTGCGGTTACTCACTCTGAAAATATGCGTATCGACTGCAATGGTAGGGTGCCCAAAAGCCACATTAAGTACAACATTTGCTGTCTTTCGTCCGACACCAGGTAAGCTCTCCAAAGATTGCCTGTCATCAGGGACGATCCCGCCAAATTCATCTAACAACTTTTGACTTAAAGCCACGACATGTTTGGCTTTGTTTCTGTAAAGGCCGATTGTCTTAATGTAAGGCGTGAGCCCTTCGACTCCAAGCCTTACGATAGCCTCGGGCGTATTGGCAATAGGGTAAAGTTTACGGGTGGCTAAATTGACGCTCTTATCAGTAGCCTGTGCAGAGAGAACAACGGCAACTAAAAGCTCGAAAGGATTGCTGTACTCGAGTTCACTTTTCGGATTGGGACGGATAGCCGCCAACCGTTTCATGATTTCGTAACGCTTAGTGTTGTTCATTTTAATTTTATTTCTTCACTTTTGACAAGATGTCTGCTAAAAGAGCTTTTTTCCGATCGTTTGCACTTTGAGCATTCAGTTTTGCTTCGCGAAGTAGGAGTCGCTTCTTTTCTCGCTCAAGTTTTTCTCTGTAATGCTTTCTTGCTTGATGAGCGCGCTCCTGTGTCCACTCAAAGGGCGCTTCAATCATCTCAATGCAGTCAACGGGGCAGGCTATTATGCATAAGGCACAGCCGGTACACCACTCAGAGATTACACCGTGAAGTCGTTTAGGAGCTCCTACAATAGCATTTGTTGGACACACCGCAACACATTTTCTGCATCCGATACATTGCTCTGGTTTAATTCGCGCCAATTCTAACGGTACCTCGTGGCCGTATTCGGGATCAAGCGGCACAACGGGGTGACCAGTGATGCGAGATAGTGCTTCGATTCCTTTTTGGCCTCCGGGAGCACAGCGGTTAATTGGCGCCTCTCCCATGGCAATGGACCATGCGTAATTTCTGCAGCCGTCAAAACCGCATTGTCGGCACTGTGTTTGCGGCAAGACATCATCAATCGCGTCTACTAAATGTTCACTCATAATGTCCACTACCAAAAGTTTTCAGCAACGTAGGTGCCAAGTTTTTGCCCTCTCGGAGCGGTAAAACCACGCTCTTTGAGGACTTTTTTCATAGAGTCAACGAAACCGGGATTACCGCAAATCATTGCTCGAACCCACTGCGGTGTCAGTGTAAATCCCATCTTTTCAAATTCGCCATCAGTAATGGCCTGAGGCACACGTTTGGTGATTTCACCGCACTTTTGAGGATTATCTTCCCTGGTTGTCGCAACAATAAAACGGAAGTTCACCTCACGGTTTTGCTTGCTAACAGCCTCCATAAACGCGTCCGTGAGGGTAATATCATCACCGCAGCGGCCGCAGTGAACAACAACTACGTTATCGAAACGTCGCCAGGGATTGTCTTTCACAATGGATAAAAACGCTGACAAACCGGTGCCCGAAGCAAAACACATAAGGGTGCCGCCTTCTTGAAGTCTTTCAGGTAGCATTAGGCCGTAAGCTGTGTCATCTAGATAAAGTGTATCGCCGGCTTTTTTCTCAAAAAGTTTGGGGCTGAGAGCGCCGTCAATAACTCGGGCCACATAAAAACTGATTTTGTTTTCACTCGGATGGCTCGCAATAGAGTAGGGGCGAAGCAGAAAATCTTCTTCACTTTGCGGGTCCTCTTTGAGCGCTATACCGCATCGAACAAATTGTCCGGGTTGATAGTGAAAGCCTTGGGGCTTTGTGACCGAAAAGAACATCACCCGATCGGAGTGAAGAGATAACTCTGTAATCGTAACGGCCTGTATTGCCATATTGCGAACCTCCGGAAAAATCAAGCCCGCCCTAAAGTGGACGGGCTTGAGAAACACAACGCCAGGTACTATTCCGTTTTCAGGTACTGACGTTTATTGGGAACACCGTGCCATTTATCTGCATCAGCAGGACGCGGACGCTGACGAGTAATGGAAGGCCACTTTTTCGACAGTTCTGCATTCAGGGCAATAAATTCTTCTTGTCCTTCGGGCACATCATCTTCGTGAAAAATGGCTTCTTCGGGGCATTCTGGCACGCAGACCGCACAGTCAATGCATTCATCCGGATCAATAACTAAGAAATTAGGGCCAACGCGGAAGCAATCAACGGGGCAAACGGCTACGCAAGCCGTATCCGTGCAGTTAATGCAAGCGTCGCAAACGACATGAGCCACAGTATTTTCTCCCTACTGAAAGTTTTTATAGATCTGCAAATTTTAACGCAGTTATCCGTGAAAAAGGCTAGACTAATGCCATGATAATCTTCTGCAAAGGCTTTCATTGTGATTATTGAATCATTATTGGACACTGATCTATACAAGTTCACCATGATGCAGTGTGTGCTTCACCAGTTTCCCGGTGCTTCTGTGGAATATCGCTTTCGTTGCAGAAATGAAGGCATTGATTTGCGTCCTTACAGACAGGAAATTGAAGCTGAGGTTGATCATCTTTGCACACTTCGTTTTAATGAAGATGAACTGGAATATTTGAGGTCTTTGCGTTTTATCAAAGATGACTTTGTTGAATTTTTGAGCCTTTTTCAATTAAAGCGCAAATACATCGATATTTCGGAAAAAGACGGGCAGCTTGCTATTACGATTAAAGGACCATGGCTGCATACCATTCTTTTCGAAATCCCTGTGCTTGCCATTGTCAATGAAACTTACTTCAGACATATTGCTCCAAATATTGATAAGAGTGAAGGCCGCAGGCGATTAAATGAGAAAATCCGCATGATTGAAAATGAGCCTGATCGTGAGTTGATTTCTATCTCGGACTTTGGCACTCGCAGACGCTTTTCACGAGTCTGGCAGAAAGAAGTGCTTGAAACGCTCAAAATGAGGCTACCTCATGAATTTGCAGGAACGAGTAATGTGCTCTATGCCAAGGAGCTCGGTCTTATTCCGATGGGAACGATGGCTCATGAGTATCTGCAAGCCTGTCAGGCTTTGGGCCCCAGGCTTCGTGATTCCCAGACCTATGCTTTTGAAATGTGGGCTAAGGAATATCGGGGTGATTTAGGGATTGCACTTACAGATGTCTACGGCATTGAACCATTTTTAAAAGACTTCGATATGTACTTCTGCAAACTCTTTGATGGGGTCAGGCAGGATTCCGGTGACCCAGAAAGCTGGGGTGAGCGAATGATCGAGCATTACAAGGCTAATCGTTGTGATCCTAGGACGAAGACTTTTATTTTCTCTGACAGTTTGACTTTTGATCGGTTAATTAAGCTTTTCAGACGCTTTAAAGGCAGAGTCAAGCTGGGATTTGGTGTCGGAACCAATCTCACCAATGACCTGGGACCTGAACCGCTTAATATAGTCATTAAGATGGTGCGGGCAAACGGTCAGCCCGTTGCAAAAATTTCCGATACACCAGGAAAAAGTTTGTGTGACGATCCGAGTTATCTAGCGTATTTGAAACAAGTTTTTGGAATGAAACCGTAAAGTTTTGAAAAAAAGATACACAAAGACTTAAACTCTTATACAATCAAAAGATTAACTTAAATCAAAAAAAAGCAAAGGAATTAACAAATGATTCAAAAACTGCTTTTGGGGGCGTCTTTGACGGCTTTACCGATGCTAGCCAATGCGGCTGGTCTCAACGGGGCTGAGCTTTCCATCGCTTGGGCCATTCCATTTGCCGGAATTTTGTTGAGCATCGCACTTTGTCCGATGTTAGTGCCACATTTTTGGCATAACCACTTCGGTAAGGTCGCAGTAGTTTGGGCGCTTTTGTGTGCCATTCCGCTCTATATGGTCTACGGTACAACAACGGCAACAGGTGCCATTGCTCACGCTATTATCGGTGACTACATTCCGTTTATTATTTTCGTGGGAGCCCTTTTTGTAGTTGCTGGCGGTATTCATATTCGTTCCTCTTTTGAAGGAACCCCTCTCATGAATGCAGCCTTTTTGTTTGTCGGTGCATTGCTGGCCAACGTGATGGGTACGACGGGCGCTGCAATGCTTATCATTCGTCCTTTGTTAGAAGCCAATAAAAACCGCCAATATCGAATGCACACATTCATCTTTTTTATTTTCCTGGTGGCCAATATCGGTGGCAGTCTTACCCCTTTGGGTGACCCTCCTTTGTTCCTGGGCTTTTTGCGCGGTGTTGATTTCTTCTGGACTACAGAGCATTTGTTCCTTCCGATGATGTCGACTGTGCTCTTTTTGCTCTTGATTTATGTCATTCTGGATACGATTGTCTATAAGAAAGAGGATCAAAAGACTATTCACTTTAAAGAAAAGGAACCTTTTAAGATTGAAGGGGCCATCAATATTGTTTTCTTGGCCGGTATCGTGGGTAGCATGCTTTTGTCTGGTTTTTGGAAGTCCGGCATCAGCTTTGAGGTTATGCATGTTCAACTAACGCTTGAATCCATCTTAAGAGACGTATTGTTCCTGACCTTTGCCGGTTTGAGTCTTGCCTTTACGCCAAAGATTGCCCGAGAGAGCAATCAATTTTCTTGGGATCCTATCCTCGAAGTGGCAAAACTCTTTTTCGGAATTTTCTGCTGTATCGTGCCAGTACTTGAAATGCTGCGAGCAGGCCACGACGGTGCGTTTGCTCCGCTAGTGGCTTTAGTAACTAATGCCGACGGCACTTTCAATAACCATATGTTCTTCTGGTTAGCCGGTTCTCTGTCCTCGTTCCTGGATAACGCTCCGACCTACCTTGCCTTCTTTAATTTGGCTGGTGGTGATCCGATGCTACTGATGAATGAAGATTCCCACACCTTGATGGCGATCTCTATGGGCGCTGTATTCATGGGTTCGATGACCTATATTGGTAATGCGCCTAACTTTATGACGATTTCGATCGTTCAGGAACGCGGCGTGAAGATGCCAAGCTTCTTCGGTTATATGATTTGGTCGGTCGGAATCCTGGTACCGACATTCTTCCTGATGAATCTGTTCTTCATCTAGAAAGAAAATCTGAAACGGATGAAAAAGCCTTGGGAGAGTCTCCTGAGGCTTTTTTGTAATACTCAAAAGAGTTTTGAAATGATAAAATCAGCGCAATTTCAATGTGATAACTGATTAACGAAAAGAATTTTTCTTTTATTTTAGTGCTGAATGTCTGAAAACTTAACTTTTGCTTCTTTCGGTCTGCATGACAGCCTCATGCGCGCTATCTCTGATATGGGTTATGAAATACCCACTCCTATTCAAAAGCAGGCTATCCCTTTGGTGCTTACAGGCAGCGATGTGATGGGAGCAGCTCAAACAGGAACGGGTAAAACGGCCAGTTTCGGTCTGCCTTTATTGGAGCGGCTGATACCATTGGAGAATACCAGTATGTCACCGGCGCGGCACCCGGTGCGAGCTTTGGTTTTGACGCCGACAAGAGAATTAGCTCTTCAGGTGCATGAAAATTTGCAAAGTTACGCCAAGTACACAGAATTAAGAACAGCTTGCGTATTTGGTGGGGTTGACATTCTTACGCAGCAAGATGCTCTGAGACGGGGAGTTGAAGTATTGGTTGCTACGCCCGGTCGGCTTCTTGATCATGTTGAGCAGCGCAATACCGCTTTGAGTCATGTAGAGATCGTCGTGCTCGATGAGGCCGATCGTATGCTTGACATGGGCTTTTTACCTGATATTTCCAGGATTCTTAAACTGCTGCCCGCAAAAAGACAAAGCCTAATGTTTTCAGCGACCTTTTCGCCTGAAATTAAAAAATTAGCTTCTAATTTTCTCAATCAGCCCAAGCTTGTCGAAGTGGCTAGGGAAAACTCCACGGCAAAAACGATTCAGCAGAAACTTTTCGAAGTGCATGACTCGGAAAAAGTGGATGCGCTTTTGGATTTGCTCGATGATGAAATGTGTGAAGATGCGAAAAATATTTTGGTCTTTGTTAATTCCAAAATTGCTTGCCGTCGTCTTGCACGCACATTAACTCAATACGGCATTGAAGCTGACGCTATTCACGGAGATAAAACTCAGGATGAGCGCACTAAAACGCTCGAAGCATTTAAGCAGGGCAAGGTTCGTGTGCTCGTTGCTACGGACGTAGCTGCTCGTGGTTTGGATATTGCTGACTTACCTGTTGTTATCAATTACGATGTGCCTTTTAATGCCGAAGATTATGTGCATCGTATCGGCCGCACCGGGCGAGCAGGGATGAAGGGTTTGGCTCTGACATTAATGTGTCCCGGGGCAGATGAAAAAAATGTCACAGCGATTGAAACTTTGATTAAAGAGCACTTTAAGCGGATTCGTCTGGATGTTTCTTTGCATAAACGCCCTTCAAGAGGACCGCGAAAAACTTACACTGCACCGCCTGTGACACCAGTAAGTACGGATCCTTTTTTTGATGAGCCCTACGTACCGAGTACGCCTGAGCCTGAAGTAGCAAAAGAGACGGTTTTAAATTCGCAAACAAAGCCAGCTAAGAAAAAGCCTCGGGTGGCTGCGCTGCTAGGCGGTTTCCCAAAACATTAGTCATCTAACTGCCCGCATACTGAATTACTTCAGTATGCGGTCTCTGACAAACCTCGTTGCATTTAAAAACTCCCCTTTTTTGTTTCTAACCCCTACAATCTACTACTGTCAATTAACTGCTGGCCCATTGAGCTTTTCTTCTGCCTCAGGGAAAGGCTTGGGTTTTATAACGAATAGGCTGGAGTGTCTTATGTCTGAAGAAAAACAAGCCGATAGTCTGCTTGCTCGGCAGATGGCTATTCCTCTGTACGGCGATAAAAAGCTTTTTACTGGTGAAGCGCGTCTGGCCCACGCCGATGGTATGGCTAATATCGTTCGTGGGATTCGAGATGATGAGGAATTAATTTCTGCTTGCTACCTCTTTGCCGTCCATGACTGTCTAAGTAACCCGGAAGAGTGGCTTAAGAGTAATTTCGGAAGCGGTGTGGCTGAGTTAGTAACTGAGTTGCATCGTCTGATCGAATTAAACGGCAAGACTCGCCTGATGCCGATTGCCGAAGATGAAAAAGGTGAAGATAAACTCATGCTTAAAGCGCAAGATGCGCTTTTAAGAAAGATGGTTTTGGCAATGTGTCGGGATTTGCGCGTGGTCATTCTGAGACTGTCGAGCCGATTACAGACTCTGCGCTACTACGCTATGAAAAAAGATGACCCCGAGGGCGCAAAAGCTTACGGGGCAGACACTTTGGCGCTTTATGCGCCGCTTGCTAACCGCTTGGGTATTTGGCAGATTAAGTGGGAGCTTGAAGATCTTTCGCTGCGTTTTACAAAGCCTGAGATCTATAACGATATCGCGCGTCAGCTCGATGAAAGCCGTGAGGCAAGATTGGCGTTTATGCGCGATGCCGTTGATAAAATCAAAGAGATGCTTGCAGAAAAGGGCATTGAAGCAGAGGTTTCAGGCCGTCCGAAACATATTTACTCCATCTACAAAAAGATGGAAAGAAAGCACTTGCGTTTTGACCAGCTCTATGACGTTCGTGCTCTGCGTATTATTGTGCAGACCGTTGAGCAGTGTTATGAGGTGCTCTCCATCGTTCAAGCAAATTTCCCCGGTGTGAGTTCTGAGTACGATGACTACATTTCCAACCCGAAGCCCAACGGCTATCGGTCGTTGCACACCGTGATTCTGGATGCGAAAAAGCGTCCAATTGAAATTCAGATTCGTACTCGTGAGATGCATGAGTACAACGAACTCGGTATGGCTGCTCACTGGCGCTATAAGGAAGCCGGTAATTCAGAAAAGAGCACGCAAAGCGTAGAAGACCAAAAAGTAGCTTGGTTGCGGCAGTTGCTTGCTTGGAGCAGTGACGTTAAACCTGAGGGGCCTCAAGGACTCGAGGATGATCACGTCTATGTGCTCACTCCCCAGGGGCGTGTGGTCGAAATGCGAACCGGTGCTACACCGATTGATTTTGCCTATCACTTGCACAGTGAATTGGGTCATCGCTGTCGTGGTGCAAAAGTCAACGGTCAGATGGTGCCGCTTAATTACAAACTAAAGACCGGAGAAACGGTAGAAATTGTTGCAGCCAAAGAAGGCGGTCCGAGCCGTGACTGGCTCAATCCAGAATTAGGTTTTGTGGTAACCAACCGTGCCCGAGGTAAGGTGCGTCAGTGGTTTAACCAAAAAGCTGTCGAAGAAATGGTTAACACTGGACGGGACATGATCGAAAAAGATCTGGCCCGTTTGGGTAAAACTACCTTTAAGCTGGAAGAATTAGCTAAACGCCTGGGGTACGACAGCGTTGAAGACCTCTACGTTGGAGCAGCCAAAGAAGACTTCGGCTTTAAGAGTATTGAAAAAGCACTTAAGCCTCAGGAAGAAGAGAAAAAAGAGATTTTCACATCAAAATCAAAAGCAGAACACGCTAAAAGTCAGGTTTTGGTGGTCGGTGTGGATTCTCTTTTGACTCAGCTTGCTCGGTGCTGTCATCCGGCTCCGCCTGATAAAATCGTCGGTTTTGTCACCCGTGGCCGAGGTGTGACGATTCACCGTGCAGACTGTCCCAATATTCGTCACTTAGATGAAAAGGGTCAGGAACGCTTGATTGAAGTCAGTTGGGGTAACGCAGAAGGTGCTGTTTTCCCGGTTGAGGTTTTGGTCGTCGGGCAGAATTTACCCGGTCTTTTAAAAGACATGAGTGAAATTTTCATGAAAGAAAAGATCGCCATTGTCGGCATGAGTTCGCAAATTGTTAAAGGCGATATGCATTGGCGCTTTAATGTGGAAATTTCTCAAGCAGAATCTCTGAAGCGAACATTGAAAGCTATCCAGGATTTGCCTGGTGTGTATAACGCAAGAAGAACTTAGGACACAATCATGCAAGTCTCCGCGAAACTTTACTCATTTTTTCAGCAGGTGTTGCGCTGTCTGATTTATGTTGGAATCGGTCATACCGCCTTCGAAGTGGTCAGTATTTGGCGCTCGCCTGAAATTTCTGAGCTTTGGTACTACGGTTTGGCAGTGCCCGGTCTTTACTATCTTGTCCCGATCCTTGCTTTAACGATTTTTTTAGCAGTTGTGCAAAAAAAAATAACTGATTAAAAATCCTCAACCTTTTTTGTGGTCCCAAATTCTTTGTTCAAGAATAGGGACCACTTATTTAGAGTTGAGGATTTTTGTCTTACGCCTCTAGTGCGTCTTAATCAACTTTTTTGTCCGACAGTTTTGGCAAGCAGTGCATCACAACCATTAAAGCCAGTGCGATTAAAGCAACAGCAATGATTAATTGCAGACCGTCAACCATGAAGACAAAGGTACCGGCAGACAGTGCACCGATGATGCGCCACACAGACATACCAAGGGCGGTCATTGTTACGCAGAACATGATCGTCATCGGGATATAAAGCATCCAGCCTTTGCGTCCAGTAGCTTTTAAGAATACGGCCAAGCTCGTGAGCACCAAAGCAGACAACAGTTGGTTAGCCGAGCCGAAAAGCGGCCAAATGCTCATGTAACCAGCTAGACACAGGAGATAACTTAAAACCAGTGTCAAAATCGTGGCAAAGACAGGATTCGTAAAAAGCTTTTGCACTCCGTTCTTTTCAACACCTTCGGGCGGAGTGAAGAGTTCCTGCAGACTCATACGTCCGATACGGGCAACAGCATCAACGCTTGTCAAGGCCAAGGCTGATACACACATCGTCATAATGCAGGCACTAACATCTGTGGGCAAACCGAAAATATCGGTTAAGAAGGAAGCAATAGAGTTAGAAAAAAGTTGGAAGGGGGTGCCAGAGGGTAAAACACCGTCAGTGGCGGCAGCGCATACAACGATCAATGCGACAACACCTAAAACAGTTTCCACACACATGGAACCGTAGCCCACCAAACGCATATCTTTTTCGTTGGC
Organism: uncultured Sutterella sp.; assembly: GCA_900544345.1. Lineage (GTDB taxonomy): Bacteria > Pseudomonadota > Gammaproteobacteria > Burkholderiales > Burkholderiaceae_F > Aphodousia. Next base: position 172,006 of record UQUR01000001.1, read on the forward strand.
AATCATCTTAGAAGACGTGCCCGAGGAAACCAGGCTATGGAAACCGGAAACAGCACCGCAGGCAATTGTGACAAAGAGCATCGGGAAAAGATCAAGTCCTTTGACTTCAAAACCGACAAACGCAGGCATATTGATATCAGGGTTCTTGATGAATACACCGATTACACCGCCTAAAATCATGCCGATCAAGAGGAACATGCTCAAGTAATCGCGCGGCTGTTTCAACAACCACATAGGCATTACAGCAGCACAGAAAAGATAAGCGAAAACCACATAGCGCCAGGTGACGGCATCCGCGTAGATGGGGTTGGCAATGCCGATCCAGAGCATAGCGACCATCAGTACAATGCCGACGACCAACTGTTCAGTTCCAGAGGGTTTCCTGTACTTGAGGTATAAACCAAAAGCAACAGCCACAAACATATAAAGAATCGAAATTGAGGCTGCAGCGGCATTTGGCATGATTTCTGCCCCTTGAGCCGTAAAGCCGTTAAAGGTATTGGCAACGATGTCGCAGAAAGCAGAGATAACCAATAATGTAAAGAGCCAGCAGAAAAGCAGGAAAAGCTGACGCCCAGTGCGGCCGATGTATTGTTCGATCATCATGCCCATGGACTTGCCGCCGTTTTTCACAGAAGCATAAAGGGCTGTGAAGTCTTGGACCGCACCAAAAAAGATGCAGCCGAAAATCATCCAAAGGGTGGCAGGCAACCAGCCGAACATAGCAGCAATAATCGGGCCAGTGACAGGGCCTGCACCTGTGATGGACGTAAATTGGTGAGAAAACACCGTCCATTTACTAGTCGGTACATAGTCATTGCCATCATTTTTTGTCTGAGCGGGCGTTTTAGCATTGGGGTCCACACCCCAAGTCTTCTCCAGCCACCGTGCATAGAAACGGTAACCGACAAAGAGCGCCACGATCGTACAAGCCATTAAGATTAAGCCGTTCATGGTGTTTTAGTCCTATCGATTAAAAAAGTTGAAATAAAAATTACACATACAAAAAGGCCGCCTATCCGTTGGCCCGATTTATCGGGCTCAGATCAGGCGGCCTGATAAATCGGGAAGTATCAAATTCGCAATCGAATGACTTCAGCCAGATTTTTCACGCCTTGTCTAATTCGTTCTGGATCAACAGTCACGAATGAAAGTCGGAAGTGATTCTTTTGAACTTCAGAGCCTGCATAAAAGGCTTCGCCCGGAACGTAAGCTACATTGTGAGCCAATGCATCACGGGCCATTTCCGTTGCATCAATGTGTTCAGGCAGTGTTACCCAGATAAACATACCTGCTGTTGGATGTGTCCAAGTCACGCCTTCCGGCATATATTCTTTTAATGCATCAAGCATTGCATTGGCATGAGTCTTGTAGCGAGCACGCACACTTGGGAGGTGGTGCACCAGAAGATCTTCGCTAAATACTTGAGCCGAAATCAATTGAGTGAAGGTGGAAGTATGAAGATCCATAGCCTGCTTAAGTTGGGCTACCTTATCAAGTACAGCTGCCGGAGCAATGATGTAGCCCAAACGGAAGCCCGGGGCAAGAATCTTGGAAAGCGTTCCTAAACGAATAACTCGTTCAGGTGCCCACTTTCGCAAAGAGGCCGGAGGTTGCTGGTCGTACCAAAGTTCTCCGTACGGGTCATCTTCTACAAGAAGCATGTCAAATTCGCGAGCCTTTTCGCACAAAAGTTTGCGTCGTTCTTCTGAAATCGTAAGGCCAGTCGGATTGCTGGCAGTCGGCATCACGTAGGCAAATTTAGCACCGCGGCAGACTTCTCCGGTAAATGCTGCAGGGTTGAGGCCCTCGGTGTCGCAAGGCAAGCTCACATAGCACGGATCACAAAGGTCAAAAGCTTGCAAAGCACCCATGTAGGTGGGAGATTCAACTAAAACTTTGTCGCCTTTATCAAGAAAAATACGGGCAATTACATCCAAGGCCTGTTGGCTACCCGAGACAATCTGAACTTGCTCATATTCTGTTGGGATGCCTTTTTGAGTTTCTCGACGGGCAATTTCACGGCGAAGTGCAATTTCACCTTCGACCATAGAGTATTGCAAGGCATGCTTACCTTCCTTAGCGATAACGGTCTGACAAGCTTTTGCAATTTCCTCGAGTGGGAAACCTTCCGGAGAAGGCAGACCGCCAGCAAAAGAAATGACGCCGGCAGGTAGCTTCAATAAGTCACGAATTACTGAACTGGTAGGTTTGGAGGCGAGCGCCGACCAACGCGGCGTCGGTTCCTGCACTGTAGACATTTACAACTCCTTTCTGACTGTTTTTTTACATTGTCTCAAATTGTCGATTAATGTTTATAAGGCAAATTCCTTAACTTCTTTGTTAAGTTGTACTCAAATAGGTTGCTCTACCTAGTTTTTTGTTATAAAAAAGGCTTTTTCTAGATAAAAATACTTAACTGGTTGAAACTAAAAGAAAAGCCGCCGAACCTTGATGGACACGGCGGCTTAGGGACGTAAAAGTTGAAACCCTTAAATCAAAAGATCAGCCAAACGTTTTTGTTTTGGTTCAGCATGACGCTTTTCAAAGATATCCGTCCAACGTGTGACTTGTTTTCTTACCTGACTGGGAGCTGTTGCGCCGACATGATCGCGGGCTGCAATACTTGCTTCCAACTTGAGCGCTTTCTCATAGACATCTTCTTCGATCAAATCGCTGAAGCCTTTGAGTTCTTCAAGAGTAAGTTCAGCTAAATCACAGCCTCTTTCACTGGCAAGCTTAACAACAGAGCCCACTACATCATGAGCTTCGCGGAAAGGTAGGCCCTTCTTCGTGAGATAGTCGGCTAAGTCGGTCGCAGTGGGGTAACCGGCCTGAGCAGCTTTTTTCATTTCTTCACGATTGGGGGTGACACCGGGCATCATTTCAATGAACGCACGCAACGTATCCTTGACGGTATCGATTGCGTCAAAAACCGGTTCCTTATCTTCCTGGGTATCTTTTGCGTAAGCCAACGGCAAACCTTTCATTAAAACCGTAAGGCTGATGAGATCGCCTGCTACGCGGCCAGCTTTACCACGGGCGGTTTCTGCTACGTCAGGATTTTTCTTTTGAGGCATGATGGAAGAGCCCGTTGTGAAACGATCGGGCAACATCATGAATTTAAAGCGTTGGCTCATCCAGTAGATTAACTCTTCGGACAAACGTGAAATGTGCATCATGATCAAGGAGGCTGCAGCTGTGAATTCAATACAGAAATCTCGATCACTTACAGCATCAAGTGAATTTTGCATGACTGCTTCAAATCCGAGGAGCTGAGCAGAGTAGTTGCGATCAATCGGATAGGTTGTCCCTGCCAGAGCAGCAGCACCCAGGGGCGATTGATTAACACGGCGGCGAAGATCAATTAAGCGAGTTCTGTCACGTTCGAACATTTCAACGTAAGCAAGAAGGTGATGACCGAGCGTGACAGGTTGAGCGACTTGCATGTGCGTAAAACCCGGCATAATGGTGTCGGTTTCATTGGCAGCTAAATGAACGAGTACCTCTTGAAGCTCGCTCACCAAATCGGTGATCGTATCAATTTCTTCACGCATATAAAGACGCATATCAGTGGCGACCTGGTCGTTTCTCGAACGACCCGTATGCAAGCGCTTACCGGCATCACCGACGAGCTGGGTGAGACGTGCTTCAATATTTAAGTGCACATCTTCGAGTTCAAGCTTCCATTCAAATTGACCTGAACGGATTTCTTCGATGATTTGTTTCATACCGCGCTTGATGTCGGCTAAATCTTCGTCGTGAAGTACGCCACACTTGTTCATCATGGTCGCGTGCGCGATGGAACCAGCGATATCAGCCAGAGCCATACGCTTATCAAAATCAACGCTAGCGGTGTAGCGCAAGACAAAATCAGCGACCGGTTCGGAAAAACGGCCCGACCATGCCTTTTTCTTTTGTGCCAAAGGGTCTAAATGTTCTGTAGCAACAGTAGTCATTTCTTACTAACCTTTTAAAAAATGGTTGTTAGGCATTGTACGCAATTCGATGATGATATTGATCCTATGAAGCTTTGTTTTTTGAGATTTCTAATTAAAAATACTAAGAAAATCAATCAATTAGAGCGAATTTTGTCGACAAAATGAACTGATAAATAAAATAACTGAACGTTAATGTCGAAAAATGAAAAAATAGATGATCAGATGATTTTTCTCAGCTCTTTTTAAGAATAACGTGACAAAATCGCCCCGTCAGATATTTAGATGATAGGTAAGAGGCTATGTCAGACGTCATTACGATTGCTACTAGAGAAAGTCCTTTGGCTCTTTGGCAGGCTGAGCATGTTCAAGCTCTACTGCGCGAGCGTTATCCTGAAAAAAAGGTCGAATTATTGGGTATGACCACTCAGGGCGATCAGATCCTAGATAAAACACTTTCTAAGATCGGCGGAAAAGGTCTTTTTGTTAAAGAGCTCGAAATTGCTATGCAAAAGAAGTTGGCTCATTTGGCCGTTCATTCTTTAAAGGATGTGCCGATGGAGTTACCGGAAGGCTTTGTGCTTGCCGCAGTGAGTCAGCGTGAAGATCCCAGGGATGCATTTGTCAGTAACCGCTATGAGTCACTTGAAAGCATGCCAGCCGGCAGTGTTGTCGGAACGGCCAGTTTGCGTCGTGAGCTGATGCTTCGCTCAAGATTTCCTCACCTGAAGGTTAAACCAGTCAGAGGGAATGTCGGAACGCGTTTGAAAAAGTTAGACAGCGGTGAGTACGATGCTCTCGTTATGGCTAGTGCTGGGTTTAAGCGTTTGGGCTTGAAAGACCGTATTCGGGAAATCATCAGTGATGATGTGTCATTGCCTAGCCCCGGGCAGGGAGCTTTGGGTATTGAATGCCTGCAAAGCGATCTGGATACGCAGCAGGCAGTAGCGTTTATTAACGATGAAAAAACTCGTGCCTGTTGTTTAGCCGAACGGGCAGTGAGCCGCGCTTTGGGCGGTTCGTGCCAGGTACCTCTAGCTGCTTATGCCACAATTGAAGACTCCGTTATGAGACTGCGGGCTTTGGTCGGTGACCACACGACAGGAGAAAGCGTTTCGACTGAGGTAAGAGGCGATTGGCAAACATACGAACAATTGGCTCAAAAAGCGGTTGAAGATCTTTTAAAACAGGGCGCTCGGAGCTATATTGAAAAATTATTGAGTAAATAGTCGACTTTGTGGTTCAAAATGATTCATTATCGAAAACCGATTATTTTGATGAGGCCTGGGGCTTCCAATGAGCGTTTGGCAGAAAGGCTCAACAAACTTGGAATGAATATCTGGAAGTGGCCAGCCTTTACTATTCTGCCGCCAGTTGATCCGGAGCGAATAAGAGAAAAACTCTCTGATTTAAATAGCTTCGATATGGTTTTGTTGGCCAGTCCCGCAGCTGTGGCCGCAAGTGCTGTTTATGTGAAAAAGTGGCCCGAACATATTACGTTAGCTACGATCGGTTCGGGAACCGCAAGAGTCATTCGTGCTGCTTGGGGGGCGGAAACGCCGGTGTTGTACCCTGAGGGAGAGACTTTTGAGTCGGGCTCTGAGCATTTATTTGAGCTTTTAAAAGCGCGAGGCTTTCCGGCCCGCGTTTTGATCGTCAGAGGGCAAGTCGGCCGCGAATGGCTCCGTGAACAGCTTTTGGCTCACGGGACTGACGTTGAAGTGTTGCCCGCTTACCAAAGGGCTCCTTTGGAACTTTCTACGAGTGAACTCGATAAGTTGCAGTCTTCAATTTCTGGACCGGCTCCGATCGTGTATTTAACGAGCAGTGATGCTGTGGGTGTTTTGCTTCATGCGGTCAAGACCGTCCCCGGTGCTCTGGAGTGGCTTCAGAAAGGATTTGTGCTTACTATTCACCCGAGACCCAAAGCTCAGCTCGAAGAGGTTGGATTTCGCAACGTCGCTTTGGTTTCGGCCAAAGATGAAAAGGTGCAGCAGGCGATTGAAAAGCTTCTTGAGATCGTCTGAAGCCTTGTTTACAATGAATCGGATGAGTTGGCGTGCGCTCTTTTTGAGCGCACGTGTTTTTAAAATTTAAACAGAGGAATTAAGAATGTCCGCTTGGATTTTAGGTCATAAAAACCCTGACAGCGACAGCATTATTTCGGCTATCGCCTGCGCAGATTTGTATCGTCAAAGAGGGCTTGATGTGGTGGCGGTTGCCCAAGGTAAGCCTGCTCCTGAAACGGCTTTTATTTTGGATCGCTTCGGCTTGACAGCACCTGAAGTGGTATCAAGCGTAGCCGGTCAAGACCTATATCTTGTTGACTTCTCTGATAAGGCTCAGGCTCCTGCTGACATTGATCAGTGCAACTTAAAGGGCATTGTGGATCACCATAAATTGGGTGATATTACGAGCTCTTCTCCCATTGAAGCAGTCATTATGCCAGTCGGTTGTACCTGTACGATTTTAAAGCGCATGTATGACTACCTTGGACTCACAGTTCCGGCCGGTGTTGCCGGTGCAATGCTTTGCGCTATTTTGTCCGATACGGTCATCTTCAAGTCTCCGACCTGTACGCCTGCCGATAAGCAAGCTGCAGAGCAATTGGCTTGTATCGCTGGTGTTGCCGATATTCAGGCCCTCGGTATGGAACTCTTTACGGCTAAGAGTGCAGTCAAGGGTGTGGCTCCTCGAGATCTGATTTTCCGCGACTTTAAAGATTTCAACATGGGCGGCACAAAGGTCGGTGTTGGTCAGCTTGAGTTAGTTTCTCTGGACTTAGTTGCTGATATGAAGGCAGACATTGAAGCCGAATTGGCTCGTGTGAAGTCTGAAGAAGGCCGCCACACAGCTTTATTGCTTCTTACTGACATTATGAAGGAAGGCTCAGAGTTATTGATGGCTTCTGATGAACCGCAAAAAATTGCTGTTGCTTTTGGCAAAGATCCGGCCTTGCTGGCTCAGGGCAATTTGTGGCTCGAAGGTGTGATGAGCCGCAAGAAGCAAGTTGTTCCGGCACTTGAAGCCGCTTTCCGCTAAAGTCGATTATGATTTAAAGTTCAAGGCCGGGAACGCATCTGTCCCGGCCTTTTTTTCGAGACAGCTTATGATTTACGTTCATGCTTACCCATTTCGCGTAGATGATCCGGAGCGCAATGTCCGGACTATCACTGCTTTAGCTCGAGACAAAAATTTGTCGGAGGGCGATGTCCTGATTTTTCCTTTTCAGGCTCTCACGGGTACAGTTCAGGACTACTGGTCGATGCGGCCGGAGAATAAACAAAGAAATGAATATTGGCTCAATAAATTGGCGGTCTCGCTCAAAAATTTTCATACGAAAGTGATATTGCCAGCGGTTTTGAGTGAGGGTCTGGGCGTTTTCTGTATTGAAAAAGGAAAGATAGAATCGTTGGATTTTGAATGGATTAGTGGTGGCATAGCTGTCAGGCAGGAAAATAGCCGTTTGAATTATGACCTCAATTTCAGAGCGGCTTGCGTGGGGGAAGCATTTCAAGCAAGCAATTCACCAAACCTGATTGTGGTCGATGGTCAGGGCTTTATGGATTCAAAAGTTTGGCTTGGACAATGCCGAGTCGTAAAAAACGGACGCACCAAGGCTAACTACATGGCTTATCCTCATGCTTTTACCCCTGAAGAAGGCTGCGTATCGTGGCTTGATGAATGTCATGAGCGCTTTGCAGCAATGCAAATGGCATTGACCCTGTACGTCAAACGAGGTGGATTTGAAAAAATTTCTTTAGGCCTCTCGGGGGGCTTAGATAGTGCTGTGGTTGCTGCGCTTGCTGTGAGTGTAGTAGGAGCCGAAAACGTCAATGCCTATATTCTACCTTCACGTTTTACGAGTACAGAGAGTTTTGAGGATGCTGCAGCGCTTGCTAAGAATTTGGGTTTGAAACTGCGAGAATTGCCCATCATGCCGGCTGTTGATATGCTGGCTGAAACAGCCTCACGCTACGTTCCTTATTGGGGTGATAAAGGACTAATGCAGGAAAATCTTCAGGCTCGCGTCCGAGGCCTGCTTTTGATGTCACTCAGTAACGCCGATCACTCTTTAGTGTTAAATACCGGAAATAAAAGTGAGCTTTCAGTCGGCTACTGCACCTTGTATGGCGATATGGTCGGTGGCTTAGCGCCTCTGGCTGACATTTACAAGTCAGATCTGTACAGAATGTGTTACAGCGTTGAATATCTCTCGAGAGTAATTCCGAAAAATATTCTGACAAAAGCACCCACAGCTGAATTAAGGGACAATCAAAAGGATGAAGATTCGTTGCCGCCATATGAAAAACTCGATGCCGTTCTCAAGGATTTGTTTGAGGGGCAGATGGATGGTAAAAGACTTCGTAAGAAATATGGTTCGGATTTGGCTGTTCGCGTAATTAAATTAGTAAAAGGGGCCCGCTTTAAACATATTCAGGCTCCGATGGGGGTTCAACTTTCAAGCTGTCCGGTAAAAGGCCTCAGCCAAGCATTCTATGAAGGTCTTTTGCCCAAACAGTTTTAATCAACTATGATAAAAAAAAAATTTAGGCAGAAAGGAGAGATCGTGAAACAGGTTGTCGCCATTATCAAGCCATTTAAATTGGATGATGTTCGTGAAGCTTTGTCGGATGTGGGTGTGCAGGGACTCACCGTCACGGAGGTAAAAGGTTTTGGCCGTCAAAAGGGACACTCGGAACTCTACCGTGGTGCAGAATATATGGTCGACTTTTTACCCAAAGTAAAAATTGAAGCGGTGATGAGTGAAGACTTGGTTGATCAGGCTGTTGAAGCGATTTTAAAGGCAGCAAGAACCGGCAAAGTGGGAGATGGGAAAATTTTTGTTTTTGATGTGGAGCAGGTCATCAGAATCAGAACAGGAGAGACAGACGAAGCGGCAGTCTGATTTAGGATCAAAGTAAGATCTTAGTTTCATCTATAAAAATTAACATGGCGGTTTCTTTGATTTAAATCATTGAAAACCGCCTTTTGTTTTTAGTAAACTCCTGAAGACTGTCGAGCAGTTTTTTTGGGTTTTTACGATAGCAACGGGTTTGTTAGAAGATGATGGGTACTAAGGCATTAATGGGCGATTCGACAGTAGCCAGATATGTTTTTTCACAGTCAGAGGCTTTTTCAAACCGTCGCGTCATTTTGTTGAAAGGGTTTGAAAATGTCCAACTATACCGTCTCTTTACTTCAGGCTTCTTTTTATAGCACACCTATTATTTCACGTTGTTTGATTCACCCGGTTGACGTTCAAAAGAAAAGTCCGGATGCAAGATCGTGGAAAGCCGTCAATGATGAAATCTTGTCTCAAGTTCCTTCTAAATCCCTTTTATCTTTGACCGTTAAGGATTTGACCCGACAGCTCAATTTGCTTGCTATGCAACACATTAACGGCTGGGTTTTCAATGCTCAAAGAGCGATACTCGTTAAAAATCAGCTGCAAAACGCATCGCGCCGTTATAAGACAATACGTGATGGGGTTTTTGCTGATGAATTAAAGTCTGTGATTAGATCGCTTTTTAGCCGCAACCCGCGCTTTCAGGCTAGATTAAGTGAAAAGGATTCTCTTGATGAAGCAGTCGAAGAGGTCACCGGTAGAGCTTTAAGTCACTGCCGTTTCACTTGGGAGATGAGTCTTTTTACGTTGTTAGACAAACGTTCATTCGGTATCAGATTGATGGCTCTGATGTTTGATGAACTCTATCGTTTGCTTGAATCCCAAAACACAGACGGACATATGATGCTATCGAGAAAATTTACTCAATTTGATCGTTTGGCAGACAGACTGGGACAGTTTGCCGGTGTAGATCCTCGGTTTGATCAAGCGCTTGCTGACTATAAGCAGTCTTTGAGATGTTTACCCAATGACGGTTCGCCCCTCTATGAAGGGGGCCTTAAGGAATTTTGGCAGGAACTCACCCGTTTAGGGGATTATTTAAAAAATGAATTGCAAAGTGACTTTTATGAGCAACCCACAATCACGAATGACTTCAACGAGGATTCTTTGCATTGGGATGTTGATGCCGACAACACAATTGATGATCTGATTGTTTGGGAGCAGTGTGATATTGATACGGGCGTTTCAATTACTTCGATAAGTGATTTAGATCAGAATAATTTTTTAAATTCAGATCCGTTCAACATTTGAGAAAAGGCTCAAAAATCGATACCATACTAAACTGATTTTTGTCAAAAGAGGCAGAGATGGATTTTAAAGTTCGATTGATGAAGATGGATCGCCTCATCAGTGAAAAGGGCGTGGTGACTTTTGAAGAGTTACAGAGAGCAACAGGAGCGGCTCCGGCTACTGTAAAGCGTGATATTCGATATATGCGCGAAGAACTGAAGGCCCCGATTATTTTTTCCAGAATTCGGGGAGGATATCTTTTTGCAAAAAACCGAGCAGAAGCCAAGCGAGATGACTTCTATGACCGCAAGTCCATGTGGTTTACTCCAGATGAGCTCTACTGCATGGTCAAGACGCTTGATGATTTTTCTGAGCTAGAGAAAAATCGAAAAGGCTATCTCACAAAAGACTTGAGACAGATGGCCTCTCGAATCCGCTCCAGTATGTTTGAAGAACAGGCAAATGCCGATGAGCTTTTAAAGCGCGTTCAGATTCGTGAACCGAAGAGAAAGCCAATTGTAAGTGATACTTTTGAGGTGATTGGTCAGGCACTCGTACATCGTCAACGGGTTCGCATTGTTTACTATTCCGAAAGCAAAAAAGAAGAAACCCGCCGCGTTGTCAGTCCCATGCGTTTGAATTATTACCGCAACCGTTGGTATTTGGATGCTTGGTGTCATGAAAGAGGTGCTCTGAGAAGCTTTAACATCGAAAACATCCGCTATGCCGATATTATGCAGATGGGTGTGAAGATTGTGCCGATGAAAACGGTTGAAGCTGAGCTTGATCGATACTACGGAATGTACCGATCTGGAGAGCTTCAATGGGCGCGCATTCGCTTTGCCGGATCAGCTTCAAAAATCGCCAGTCAAATCATCTGGCACCCCGATCAAATGGAGCTTTGGCTCAAGGACGATCTCTATGAGCTCACAATTCCTTACTCTGGCAACAGTCCTGAGCTAGTCGGAGATATTTTGCGATACGGGCCTGCAGCCAAAGTTGTAGAACCAGAAAGTCTCAAAAATCAGGTTCGTGAAGCTTTGCAAGCTTCTTTGAAAAATTACGATAAGTGATGGGTAGGTAAAGTGGCTTTGCATCGTTCTTACCATTATCGGCATAAACCCAGAGAGACACATACGCGTGCTCAGACTCAAAAAACAAGCCCAGAGCAGGTTGCCGAAGAAATTTTCTTTTGCGGCGATCCGCACGGCTCCTTTGATCATATCCTTCAGGCGGCAAAAGAACACCGTCCGAAAGCTATGGTGATTTTGGGTGACCTGCAGCCGCCAGCTCCTTTGCATGAAGTTTTAGCGGATATTTTAAGTTTTGTTGATGTATGGTGGATTCCCGGCAATCACGACACGGATAATGATCTTTTTTATGATCGTCTCTGGAGAAGTGAACTCGCTGGTCATAACCTACATGGCCGTGTGGCATTGGTAAACGGAATTCGAATTGCTGGTTTGGGCGGAGTTTTCCGCGGTCAAATTTGGATGCCGCCTCAGGCCCCCAACTACATGTCTGCCGGTGCATTTATCCGTCGTATCGGCCGCGGTAATATGTGGAGGGGAGGACTGCCAAGACGCCATCGTACCTCCATCTTTCCTTCTACCTACGACAATCTCATGGAGCACAAAGCCGATGTGCTGGTGACCCATGAGGCGCCGGGGTGTCATCGCAAGGGTTTTTTGGCAATTGATCAATTAGCTAAAAAACTGCAGGTGAAATATCTCTTTCACGGTCACCAGCACGAGGATAGACATTATCCGACTTACTACGGATTTACGCCCCGGGGAGTCGGCTATCGAGGCATAGTCAATTTGAAAGGTGATGATATTGTTGCTGCGCAGATTGATCCCCGTGAGGCTATGGAATTTGCTGAACAGGCCCAATCGCTTGAGCGTTTTGAAAGAGCTATGTTTAAGCGCTTAGGCTAATGCCTAAGCGCTCAGTCTCAAAACTTCTTTTTACTGTTAGGGAAAGACTTTGGATGATCGCGCCTCGGAGCAGGTTTTGTGCGCTTTACTGACGGAGAGATATTAGGCTTAATCTCTGGAGCTTTGTTGCTTATTTCTTTATCCTCAAATTTCGGCATGGCAAATGTAATCGAGACATCTTTAGCGATGCGCTTGCGTGCCTTCTGAGACAGCCAAGTTTTGATCATGGCAACGCCCACAGCTAAAAGCACAGGTCCAAGAATGAGTCCAAGGAACCCGAATGCGATCACGCCACCGAATACTCCGAGGAAAACCAGAGAAAGCGGCAGAGACGAACCTCTGGCAATAAGTAAAGGTTTTAAGAAGTTATCTACGCTGGCCACAGCCAATGTGCCCCAGGCAATCATAAAGAGCGCAAGGCCGATTTCATTTTGAGCATAAAGCCAGATTGCAACTGGTCCCCATACAAGGGGAGGTCCGATCGGAACAACTGACAAAATAAAGACTGCTACGGATAAAAGTAATGTTCCAGGAGCGCCTACGATAATAAAACCAACGCAGGCAACAAGACTTTGACCCGCTGCTGTGCCGACTATGCCATAAACAACACTGCGGGTTGTGTTAACCAGAATGTGTGAGAGCTCGTGGCTGAGTTCGCCGGAGACTTTTTCTAAAAAGTCATTGCCTTTGCTTGCCAGCCATTCTCCGTCTCGATAAAAGAAAAAAGCGATAAAAGCAACGAGAGCCATCTGAACAAGTCCATTGCCGAGTGCCCAGGCAATCGTGAGGACTTCTCGTGTTATCGGGTCAATCATTTTGCCCATGTAATCGGCTAGCGCCTGAGGTTGGAAAACAATCGCAAACTGACTGTATAACCACGAACCTATTAAAGGAATCTCCCGTAAACCCTCTGGAGCACTGATTGTGCGGATGTATTCGGTTAAACCTGAAATTGCACTGGGTAGCTGCTGAGCAATGGCAGCTGATAAAAACATGGTCGGAATGATCAGGCAGACTACAAGCAGAGTTACCATAAGAAACGCTGCGACTGTCGGTCGATTACCCAAACCATTTTTAAATCGCTTAAATAATGGCCAACTGACGACAGTGACAATGGCGGCAATGATGATGGCTGTCAAGAAAGGCTTAACAACAAAAAAACACCCCAGAGCAATAGCCGATCCAAATAAGATACGTATTAGGATGTCAATGCGTTCTCTTAAGTTAACCATTTGTTTATGAATAAAAATGAAGCAACAACACAGCCACTAGTCTAAACGAAAATAACTTTGAGCGTACGAATAAGAGCCTGAACCGTTAAAATTTTTAAAAATATTTTTTTGATGGAGAAAATCAAATGCCGACAATTACCGAAGAAATGATTAAACGCGTAAAAGAAGTGAAGACATCAAGCGAACGGGTCTTTGACGGAAACTTTCTCCATGTTGACAGAGATAGTGTGACGACAGCATCAGGATTGAGTCGTACACGAGAATACATTCGTCATCCGGGTGCCTCGGTTATTATTGCTTTATTCGAAGATCAAACGGTGTTACTTGAGTTTCAGTGGCGTCAGCCCTGCGAAAAAGCATTTTGGGAACTGCCGGCGGGCAAGCTTGACCCTAATGAAATGCCTGCAATATGCGCTAAGCGCGAACTCGAAGAAGAAACGGGGTATCGGGCGAGCGAATGGTTTTATTTAGGAAAAATTCACAACGCCATCGGTTACTCTAACGAACACCTAGAATTTTTCTTAGCCAAGAGTTTAAAAGCCGGACCCCGTCACTTAGATGAAGGTGAGTGTCTGGATGTACTTAGAGTGCCTTTTGAGGAACTAAGACAGATGGTTCTTAACGGTGAAATCACTGATGTGAAAACCATTGTGGGGATTTATTGGCTTGAAAAGTATCTGGAAGGTAAGATGGTTGCAACACCTTGTTAACCCTCGACAAAATCAGGCTATTTGTCGACTATGGAAGAGTTTGAGATGGCTCAAACTTTTGCCTGTTCACTTGACATGATTTTCAATAAACTGAGCCGAAGGGCCGCACTTTTATGAGTCGGTAAGTGTTTGAATAAAAATTTTATGACGAGGAACTATGTCTGAGACCATTTTGCAAAAAGTACCGGTCGGTGAAAAAGTGGGTATTGCTTTTTCCGGCGGTTTGGATACGTCTGCAGCTTTGCGCTGGATGAAAAATAAGGGTGCATTGCCTTATGCCTACACGGCTAACCTCGGCCAGCCCGATGAAGACGACTATGAAGCAATTCCCCGTCGTGCCATGACCTATGGTGCAGAAAAAGCCCGTCTTGTTGAATGCCGCCCGCAACTGGTTGCTGAAGGCATTGCTGCTATTCAGTCTGGCGCTTTCCATGTCACGACTGCCGGTCAGACGTACTTCAATACGACTCCGTTGGGCCGTGCCGTGACCGGTACAATGCTCGTGAACGCTATGCGTGAGGACGGTGTTCATATTTGGGGTGACGGTTCTACCTATAAGGGTAACGATATTGAGCGTTTCTATCGTTACGGTCTGTTGGCTAACCCTGAATTAAAGATTTACAAGCCCTGGCTTGACCGTGACTTTATTAACGAGCTGGGTGGACGCGCAGAAATGAGCGCGTTTTTGAAAGCCGAAGGTTTTGACTATCGTATGTCAGCCGAAAAAGCCTACTCTACAGACTCTAACCTTTTGGGTGCCACCCACGAAGCAAAACACTTGGAGAGCTTACAAACAAGCATGAAGATTGTTAAGCCGATCATGGGTGTGGCTTTCTGGGATCCGGCTGTTGTGATTGAACCGGAAGTCGTCACGGTCACTTTTGAAGAAGGTGTGCCAGTTGCATTAAACGGCAAGACTTTTGATGATCATGTTGCCATGATGTATGAAGCCAACGCTATCGGTGGCCGCCACGGTTTGGGTATGAGCGATCAGATTGAAAACCGTATTATTGAAGCGAAGAGCCGTGGTGTTTATGAAGCTCCAGGGATGGCACTTTTGCATATTGCCTATGAACGTTTGGTAAGCGGTATTCACAATGAAGACACCATTGAACAATATCGCATCAACGGTATCCGTCTCGGTCGTCTGCTTTATCAAGGCCGTTGGTTTGATTCTCAGGCTATCATGCTTCGTGAGTCTGCTCAGCGTTGGGTAGCACGTGCCATTACAGGTACCGTGACACTGGAATTGCGTCGTGGCAATGACTACACCATTTTGGATACCGTAAGTCCGAATCTGACCTATGAACCTGAACGCTTGACGATGGAAAAGGGTGACTCGATGTTTACGGCTGAAGACCGTATCGGTCAATTGACGATGCGCAACCTTGATATCGTGGATACGAGGGCGAAGTTAGGCATTTACGCCAAGTCTGGTTTGATTTCTGGCACGAGTGCTGTGGCGCTGTTGGGCGGAAGCGAAAAATAAGACCTTTTAGTCTTTAGTTTTTAAATGGGTGGGGAGAGGATTTTTCCCCATCCGTTTTTCTTTTAAGGGATTGATTTCTGAATGCCAAAGGCGACATTTGTATTCTTTTTTGAACGTAGCGGCAGAAATAAGATAAAGAGGAAAAATTTAGCTTTTCAGCAATGTCTGTTAAAGAATATTCCTTTTGTAAAAGCAGTCGACATAGTTCTTGCATGGTGAAGCGATCAATAAAGTAGGAAGCGCCTATGCAGCTGACTTTTCGACAGACCTTTTCCATGTGATTGTTTTGAACAAACTTATTTTCACATTTGGGGCACTTAGATGCCGTTGGAAGGAGGATCTTCTTTTATCCTCTCACCCTGAGTGGGAAGTGTTCATTACATTTCCTTTGTTGATCAAAAGGTGTCAACTTTTTTCAGACTAAGACACTTGGTGGAAGGAAAGAATAATTTCTTTGCTGATCATGTCTTATCTCGTATTGTGCACTCTCATGGCAAAAGCATTGCTCAAGAAGCTTAAATACCTGACTGACGAAAACATTATCGTGATTCCTAAATCAACACATCAAAGAAGAATGATAGAAAATATTGCCATCAGTGACATTTCTTTATCGAATGAGCAGAGAGTGCAGATTCAGGCTTTAGATGGTGCAAAGCCTCTCATAGCCGATTTTAATGATCCTGAATTAGCGAAATTTCTCTTAAATTATGAGAAAAAGTTTAAGGCGAAAGCATAAGAAAAACCGCTAAAATTGCCGCCATCAGTGATTTTTTTTTCGAAGGTTTTTTAGTGTCTTTACCTTTTGAATTCAGAATCGGATGGCGGTATACCCGTCAAGGTCGCAGAGGCCGTGGCAAAAATGGGTTTATTTCATTTATCTCTGTGATGAGTGCAGCCTCCATAGCTTTGGGGGTTATGGCGCTCATCGTTGTGCTATCTGTAATGAACGGCTTTCAAAAGGAAGTCCGTGACAGAATGCTCTCCGTGATTCCTCATGTTGAGGTCATCAGCTATTCAGGGGCTCTACAAAATTGGCAGCAAACGGCTGAAATTGTGTCAAAAAATTCTCATGTTTTAGGCGTTGCTCCTTACTCCTCCGGACAAGGTCTTTTGAGTACCGGTTCCAGTGTTCGCGGAGTTTTATTGAGAGGGATTGATCCTGGATTGGAAACTAAGGTATCAGATATTGATAAGCAGATGGCCTACGGGAAACTCACGGATTTGCAAGCAGGTGAGTACGGTATCGTGCTGGGCTTAGATTTAGCCCGATTACTTCGTTTGAGTGTCGGCGACAAAGTCAATGTCATTATTCCTCAAGGCCGGGCAACACCAGCTGGAATTGTTCCCCGAATGCGTGCCTTTACTTTAACGGGGGTGTTCTCATCTGGCCACTACGAATATGACAGCTCAATGGCACTGATTCATATTAAGGATGCACAGACGCTCTTTCGCCAAAACGGACCAGCTGGACTTCGTGTGCGAGTCGATGACATGAATAAGGCTCCCCAAATATCTTTTGAAATTTTGAAATCTTTACCAGACACTTTTGCTGTAACCGATTGGAGCAGACAGAATCGCACATGGTTTGCGGCTGTTCAGGTTGAGAAGCGGATGATGGCCATTATTCTGTTTTTGATTGTGTTAGTAGGTGCTTTTGGGCTGGTTTCCAGTATGGTTATGACTGTCACTGAAAAGCAGGCGGATATTGCCATCTTAAGAACGTTAGGTGCCTCGCCTGTTTCCATCATGACGGTTTTTATGGTGCAGGGTGCTGTTGTGGGTATAGCCGGTGTAGCAAGCGGAGTGATATTGGGTTTGCTTTTAGCCTGTAATCTTGATGTGATAGTGCCAGCTATTGAATCGCTTTTTGGCATTCAGTTCTTACCCAAAGAGGTCTACTTTATCAGTTCTCTGCCATCGGACCCGAGAGCTGAGGATATTGTGCCGATTGCACTCTTTTCTTTGATACTGTCGCTTTTGGCAACGATTTATCCTAGTTGGCGGGCAGCTAAAACCAAGCCCGCGGAGGCCTTACGCTATGAGTGAAAAAATTGAAAACGTTATTATCGCTCAGGGAGTGCGAAAGGCTTATCGGGAAGCAGAACGCTCCGTGGAGGTTTTAAGGGGCATCGATTTAAAAGTTCGAGCCGGGGAGCTTTTGGCTGTTGTCGGTGCATCGGGCTCGGGTAAAAGTACACTTTTACATGTTCTGGGCGGATTGGACTCTATTGATCAGGGTGAAGTCACAGTTGCCGGTCTTAAAGTTCATGCTTTAAATGAGGTTGAGCGCGGAGAACTCAGAAATCATAAGCTTGGTTTTGTTTATCAGTTTCATCACCTCCTGCCTGAATTTACAGCACTAGAAAATGTTGCCATGCCTCTGCTTATTCGGCGTATGGATGAAAAGCAAGCTTTGGAGGCAGCAAAGAAAACATTGATCGCTCTAGGTTTAGAGGAAAGATTGTTGCATTTGCCTTCTCAAATGTCAGGGGGTGAGCGGCAACGCTGTGCAATTGCCCGGGCGATGGTAACGTTGCCCGCCTGTATTTTGGCCGACGAGCCGACTGGGAACCTTGACAGACAAACTGCTAACGGTGTTTTCGATAGTCTGGTTCAACTAGCCAAGAGCCATGGGACGGCATGTGTTATTGTGACGCACGATTTGGATTTAGCCGCGCGTTGCGATCGCGTGGTTACGATCGAAGACGGTGTCATTAAAGCTGCTTAAACCATGACAAGCTACCTTGATACTCACAACCACGTTGGTCTCACAGATCTTAAAGAGGATTTGGATGATCTCGGGCAAAAGTGCCGTGAAGCAGGTATCCGCGCGGGTGTAATTACTACAGGTACAGTCGGGGATTTTGAACGGGTCTCGGAAATTGCCCGAAAGCTTCATTGGGGCTATTGTGTTGGACTGCATCCTTTGTATATTCGTGAAGATTATCAGGCTGATTTGCAGTATTTAAAAGAGTTTTTGTTAGCTCATCTTGATGACGAGCATTTGGTGGGAATCGGAGAAATCGGTCTTGATTTTTACGTAGAAGGGTTAGATAGAAGCAATCAGGAAAAAGCATTTGAAGCACAACTTCAATTGGCTCAGATTTTCAATCTTGCTGTTTCGGTTCATAGCCGAAGGGCGCTTTACCGGGTAATGGCTTTAATGGCTCGGTATCCCAAAGTTCAGGCGGCACTTCATGCGTTTTCTGGCTCTCAGGAAGAGATGAGACAAGTTATAAAGCGTGGTTATTATGTGGGTTTTGGCGGTGCAATGACCTATAGCGGTAGTAAACGTGTCCGTCAGGCGGCCTTTGTGTGTCCAGAAGATAAGATTCTATTGGAAACAGACTCACCAGACATGTCCCCCTCTTTTTCAGAAACAAGGCACTCCAGCCCACTGTTTTTACCACGGTATCTCAAAGAGCTCGCGTTATTGAGAAAAGTGACGCCTGAGCTTTTGGGGCAAAGAATTTTCGAAAATTCTCTCAACGCTTTCCCTCGAATGAAAAAGCTTATTTTTCGTTAGAAAAATTTCGTTTCAAAACCATGACTTTGAAATGGTTTTGAATCCCTGAAATACCCGCTTTCGAGGAACTGTTTCTGCTAAAATGCCTCCTCGAAATGATCCTGAGGGATCACGGTTTTAATATATTCGGACGGCTTTTTCGTTCGAGTCCTTTCTTTTTAATCTATTTGGGGAAATACAATGGCTATTGAACGCACCCTTTCCATCATCAAGCCGGATGCCGTTGCAAAGAACGTCATCGGTCAAATTTATACGCGTTTTGAAAACGCCGGTCTTCGTATCGTTGCTGCTCAAATGCGTCAATTGTCTCAAGCTGAGGCCGAAGGCTTCTATGCTGTGCACAAAGAACGTCCCTTCTTTAAGGATTTGGTGGCTTTCATGACCTCCGGCCCCGTGATGATCCAAGTGTTGGAAGGTGAAGGCGCTATTGCTAAGAACCGTGAATTGATGGGTGCAACCGATCCGAAGAAAGCTGCTCCGGGAACGATCCGTGCTGATTTTGCTCAAAGCATTGATGCTAATGCCGTTCACGGCTCTGACGCTCCGGAAACGGCTGCCGTTGAAATCGCTTACTTCTTCCCGACCTTGGCTATTTGCGAACGCAAGTGCTGCGGTTGCTGCTGCGGTAAGTAATGTCTTTTAGGACGAGGTGCGGCGTTATCACCTCCTTTTTTGCCGCACTTCGTTCTTTTTATTCCGAGTCGCCGTTTGGTGACTCGTTTTGCACCACGAGGGACATTTTTTCAAAGTGATGACTCAAACTATTGACCGTGTGAATCTCTTGGATTTGGACCGTGAAGGTCTGATCGAATTCTGTGAACAAATGGGTGAAAAGCGTTTCCGCGCTATTCAGCTGTTACGCTGGATTCATCGTCACTGTGTGGGTGATTTTGAAAAAATGACCGACTTGGCAAAGTCGTTTCGTACAAAACTTATTGAACGCACCGAAATTAGGGCGCCGATTCCTGTTTGGGATAAAAAAAGCGCTGACGGGACCCGCAAATGGCTTTTTGATGTGGGTAACGGTAATGCGGTCGAGACGGTTTTTATTCCTGAAGATGACAGAGGAACACTTTGCGTATCGACTCAAGCTGGCTGCGCCATGGGTTGCCTTTTTTGTTCAACCGGTAAGCAAGGCTTTAACCGCAATTTAAAAACTTCAGAAATTATCGGACAGCTTTGGCACGCTGAAAAAACGCTGCGAGAAGATATGGGCATTACGGATCCGGCCGATCGTGTCATCAGTAATGTTGTTCTGATGGGGATGGGAGAACCGCTTCAAAATCTTGACAACGTCATCACAGCGTTAAAGTTGATGCTCGATGACAATGGCTATGGCTTGAGCCGAAGACGTGTAACAGTGTCGACCTGCGGTTTAACGTTGCAGATGGATAAACTTGCCGCAGCTGTGCCTGTGGCACTTGCTGTTTCGCTTCATGCTCCGACCGATGAGCTGCGCGACCAGATTATGCCGATTAATAAAAAGCATCCGCTTGCTGATTTGATGCAGGCCTGTAAACGCTATCTGGCTCATGCACCTCGTGACTATATTACTTTTGAATACCTTCTCATGGGGGGAGTCAACGATAGACTCGAGCATGCTCGGGCGCTTGTTAAGTTGGTGAAGGGAGTGTCTTGCAAGTTCAATCTCATTCCCTTTAACCCTTTCCCGGACAGTGATCTGAAAAAGCCCGATCCGAAGGACGTAAAAGCCTTTCAGGACTATTTAATCGGTCAGGGTATCGTAACGACAGTGCGAAAAACTCGCGGTGATGATATTGATGCTGCCTGTGGTCAGTTAGCTGGAAATATCAAGGACAAAACCCGTCGTGCAGAGCGTCTGGTAATACAAAAAGCACAGGCGACCTTTTTAACCAAGGAGAGCTGATGTCTGTTTTTTCTCTTCGTCATCAGACGCATAAAGTACACGTCCGCTACGGTGACAATGATGTCACTATCGGGGCTGATTCTCCGATTCGAGTTCAGTCCATGACTAATACTTCGACAGCTGATGTTGAGGCAACAGTTAAGCAAATTTTGGCTCTTCACCGCGCGGGCAGTGAATTGGTGCGCCTCACAGTCAATACGCCTGAGGCCGCCCGTGCAGTCGTTCGGATTCGGGAAAAATTGGATCTGTGTGGTTGTGATGTGCCTCTGGTCGGAGACTTTCACTACAACGGTCACAAGCTTTTAACAGAGGTCTCTGAGTGTGCAAAAGCCTTATCTAAATACCGAATTAACCCCGGTAATGTCGGTCGGGCTGAGCGCGGAATGGAAAACTTCGCCCGTATGGTGCAAGTTGCTATTGACAATGATAGACCGGTTCGCATCGGAGTCAATGGCGGCTCTTTAGACCAGCAGATTTTGGCTCGAATGCTTGAAGAAAACCGCCAAGCATCTATGCCCGAAACCCCTTCGGAAGTGCAGCGGCATGCAATGGTGGCTTCTGCTTTGCAAAGTGCACAAGCGGCAGAAAAATTAGGCCTGCCTGCTGACCATATTGTGCTTTCGGCAAAAGTGTCCGGAGTCCAGGATTTAATAGCTGTCTACAGAGAATTGGCCTCACAGTGCCATTATGCACTGCACCTAGGTCTCACAGAGGCCGGAATCGGTTCTAAGGGTATCGTGGCTAGTGCTGCCTCCATGGGTGTATTGCTTGCTGAAGGCATCGGTGACACAATTCGTGTGAGCATTACCCCAATGCCGGGGTCAGCAAGAACCGAAGAAGTTCGGGTGGCTCAAGAAATTCTTCAGACTATGGGGCTTCGCGCCTTTTCGCCCCTTGTGGTATCGTGTCCAGGATGCGGTCGAACTTCAAGTGACCTATTTCAGCATTTGGCTGCGAAAACCCAGCAATATCTTATTGAAAAAACTCCCGAGTGGAGGAAAAACTGCAAAGGTTTTGAGAATATGGTCGTTGCGGTTATGGGCTGTGTAGTCAATGGCCCGGGCGAAAGCAAACACGCTAATATCGGAATCAGCCTGCCGGGTAGCGGCGAGTCACCGGTTGCGCCTGTTTATGCCGATGGCGAAAAAGTCGCTTCAATCAAAGGAGAGGCGAATGATGCTGACGGTATTGCCGACCAGTTTAAGTTATTAATTAACGAGTATGTGCAAAAGCACTACTTGAAATAAAGACGTATCTTTGAAAGAGAGTTTTTAATATGGCTAAGATACAAAAAATTGCCGGTATTCGCGGCATGAATGACATTCTTCCGTCAGAAGCTCCGATTTGGGAGTATTTCGAGGAGTGCGCCCATGACGTGCTTCGTGCATACGGCTACAAACAAATCCGAACGCCGATCTTGGAAGCAACCTCTCTTTTCAAACGTGGTATCGGTGAAGTAACTGATATTGTTGAAAAAGAAATGTATTGCTTCACCGATTCGCTCAACGGTGAAGAACTTGCATTGCGCCCTGAAAATACTGCTGGTGTTGTTCGCAGTGTGATTGAGCATAACCTGACATACAACGCTCCTCAACGCCTTTGGTACTTTGGTCCGATGTTTAGACACGAACGTCCTCAGCGTGGCCGTTATCGTCAGTTTCACCAGCTGGGTGTCGAGGCTTTGGGCTTTAAGGGGCCGGACGTTGATGTTGAACAGATTTTAATGGCACGACGCCTTTTTGATGATTTAGAAATCCTGCCTTTGAAATTGGAATTGAATTCGCTTGGCAATTTAGATGAGCGAAAAGCTCATCGTGAAGCGCTTATCAAGTATTTTGAATCCAACCAGGATATTTTGGATGAGGATGCCAAACGCCGCTTATACAGCAACCCGCTTCGTATCCTTGATACTAAAAATCCGGATATGCAGGAGATGGTTGAAGGGGCCCCTAGACTTTTGGACTATCTCAAAGAAGAAAGCTTGTCTTTCCTGCATCGCATGGAAGAATTGCTTTCTGTTGCCGGTGTGGACTATACGATCAACCCTCGTCTTGTCAGAGGGCTTGATTATTACAACCACACAGTTTATGAATGGGTTACGGATAAGTTAGGCGCTCAGGCCACAGTTTGCGGAGGCGGCCGTTATGATCCTCTTATTGAAATGCTGGGCGGCCGTCCCACTCCTGCAGTCGGTTTTGCTATGGGAGTCGAACGCATCTTAGAAGTCATGAAAGAATGCGGATTCGAGTCAGGGGAACCAGATACTGAAATTTACGTTTTGCATCAAGGTGGAGCTTCTCAGGGCTACGCTATGATGTTGGGAGAAATCTTGCGTGATGCGTTTTACGAAGTAATTGTTCACGCGGGTGAAGCCAGCTTGAAGAGCCAGATGAAAAAGGCCGATCAAAGCGGAGCAAAATATGCTTTGATTTGCGGCGAAGATGAAACGGCTCACGGATGTGTGACAGTGAAATGCATGCACGGTGAGGAAGCTGAGCGCTTTATGAAGCAGGAAACGCTTGACTTACAGGATGCGATTCAATATTTTGTCAATTTGAACGACGACTTTTTCAAAGAAGACGAGGAATAAGGCATGGCCTACGATTTACAAGAACAAGAGTCATTAGATGAATTAAAAGCCTGGTGGGAGAAGTGGGGCAATCTGGTTCTTTCCGTTATTACTGTGGTCTGTTTGGCTTTTGCGGGTTATAACGGTATGAAGTGGTGGGAGCGTCATCAGGCTCAGGAAGCCAGTGTGGCTTACTCTTCTCTTCAAACGGCAATTATGCAGCAAGCTGAGCCTGCTTCTGTGCAGAAAATTGTTGATGCATTGATTGAAGATGCAGGATCAACTGTATACGGTCCTATGGGGGCTCTGAGCGCATCGCGCTATTTAGAAGCTAAAGGTGAAAGTGCTAAAGCCCAAGAGCTTTTGCATTGGGTGGTTTTGGAGTCTGACCGACCCGAATTTCAAACTGTTGCCCGAGTGCGTTTGGCAGGCTTTTTGTTAGATGATAAAAAATATGAAGATGCTGTTGCACTTTTGGTGGCAGCTCAACCCACGGATCGCCAAATTGCGTTGGTTAATGATCGTTTAGGAGATGCTTATTTTGCAAAGGGTGATATTGTCAATGCACGTCGTGTTTGGCAGGAAGCTCTTAAGCATCCGATTGATCCGGCATTGATGGGTTTTGTTCAATTGAAACTTCAAGCTTTACCTGAAGAAGCCGAACAACAGAAGCAATAAAATTTAAAGGTTTAATGATGAAAAAAACACTTCTGGCATTGGCAGCCGCAGCGGTTTTGGCTGGTTGCAGTACACCGAGTTCTCAAGCGCCTACTGAGCTTGAGGACTATAACTCTATTGCAGAACCCGATGTGATTTGGTCTAAGAATGTAGGTGAGAGCCTCACAAATTATTTGGTGCCGAGCGTTGTGGGCAGTACGGTCTATGCGGCCGGTGGCAATACGCTTTATCGGCTTGATGCAGAAACGGGTGATGAGGTTTGGAGTCTTGATACTGACGCTCCGATTGCTGCCGGTGTAGGCAGCGACGGGTATATCGTCGCTGTTGGTACGGCTAAAGGAGAGTTGGTTGTCGCCGATGCTGAAGGTAAAAAACTTTGGTCAACTTTCTTAACGAGCGAAATGGATGCTGTGCCGCTTGTAGGTAATGGTTTGGTCATTGTTCGTACGGCAGATACCCGTGTGACGGCCTTTGATGCAACAACCGGTGAGCAACGTTGGCGCTACCAACGTCAGGCTCCGTCGCTCACGATTAAAAATGCTTCCGGCATGATTTTCTTTGGGCCGATGATTTTGGTAGGCCAAAGTAACGGTTATCTTTTAGGCTTGTCTCCGGAAGGTCGACCGGTTTGGCAGGCATTAATTTCCGAGGCACGTGGTATCACTGAGGTGGAACGTTTGGTCGACATTTTGGGCTCGCCCATGGTCAACGGAGACCTTTTATGTGCTTCAGCTTTCCAGGGTAGATTGGTCTGTATGAATGCTGGAAACGGTCAACTGCGTTTCACGCATGATGTGACCGCGATGACGCCTCCGGCAGCTGACGACCGTTTTGTTTACGTTGGCAATACGGCTAGCGAAATTTATGCATTTGACCGTACCCGTGGCTATCCGGTCTGGAAGAATGAAAACTTAAAGTGGCGTGGTGTGCGCGCCATTACACCGATGTCTGGCGTTGTGGCCGTCGGTGACAGCGAAGGCTATATTCAAATTCTCAATCCCGAAAGCGGAGAAATTATTGGCCGCACGCAGTTAGACGGAGCAATTATTTCGCCGGCTCAAAGTTATGAGCAAGGTGCTATTTTCCAAACAGAAGAAGGTGAAGTGGCCTTCATCAAGGTACAGTAAACGATGCTTCCTGTGATTGCTTTGGTAGGACGTCCCAATGTTGGGAAATCCACCTTATTTAACCGACTTACTCGATCCCGCGATGCTTTGGTGGCTGATTTCCCGGGCTTAACGAGAGACAGACAGTATGGGGAGGGTCGTGTCGGCCCGCGTCCCTACATTGTGGTTGATACGGGTGGCTTTGAACCTGTGAAGAGCCAGGGTATTGTTAAAGCCATGGCCAGTCAAGCTGAGCTTGCTATTGAAGAGGCTGACGTCGTTATTTTTGTGGTTGATGCCCGAAGTGGTTTAACGCCACACGATGAACGGATTGCTAACCATTTGCGTCGTGCTCATCGCCCCGTTGTGCTTGCTGTCAATAAAGCTGAAGGCTTGGACTCCGTTCATGCGGCAGAGTTTTACGAATTGGCAATGGGTGAACCCAATATGATTTCGGCCGCACACGGTCATGGTGTGCACAATATGATTGAGCTCGCCTTGTCGCTTTGTCCGGATGAGGAAATCCCTATTGTTGAAGACGAAGATGAAGAGGGAAAGGCGCCACGCATCAAAGTTGCTCTTGCCGGTCGGCCTAATGCTGGCAAGAGTACTTTAATTAATGCTCTTTTGGGAGAAGAGCGGCTCATTGCCTACGATATGCCGGGGACTACACGAGACTCTATTCGAGTGGACTTTGAGTATGACGGACGCGATTACGCATTGATTGATACTGCCGGTTTGCGTCGCAAAGGCAAAGTGTTTGAGGCAATTGAAAAATTTTCTGTAGTAAAAACACTTCAAGCTATTGCAGATTCCAACGTTGTCGTTTTGGTATTGGATGCCAAAGAGGGTATTGCCGAGCATGATGCTCATATTGCAGGCTACGTGCTTGAAAGTGGTCGTGCCCTTGTGGTGGCGATTAATAAGTGGGATGCTTTGGATAGCTATGAAAGAAGTCGCATTGATGAAGAGATCGAGCATAAGCTACACTTTTTAAATTGGGCAAGACAGATTCATATTTCTGCTTTAAAGCGCAACGGGCTGAATCATTTGATGAAGGCCGTATCCGATGCCCATGCAGCAGCTTTTGCAAAATTGTCTACTCCTAAATTAACCCGTGCGCTGATTGAAGCGGTTCAACGTCAGTCGCCACCTCGGGTAAAGGGGGTGCGTCCTAAGCTGCGCTATGCACATCAAGGTGGTCAGAATCCTCCTGTAGTTGTGATTCACGGCAACAGCCTTCAGGCTGTGCCAGACAGCTATAAGCGCTATCTTGAGGGGTGGTTCCGAGATCAGTTCAATTTAGCTGGTACACCTTTAAGAATTGAATTTAAGATTAATCGAAACCCCTACGTGGAGAAAAAGGATTAAACTAGGATACTGGGTGTTCGATTGTCGGGCAACCTTAACAAGAAGGCGCGAAATTAAGCGCCCGGAGAATAAAAATGACAAATAAAGGCCAACTTTTACAAGATCCGTTCCTCAACATTTTGCGTAAGGAACATATTCCGGTTTCTATCTACTTAGTCAACGGCATTAAACTGCAAGGTCAAGTTGAGTCGTTTGACCAGTATGTTGTGTTGCTTCGCAATACTGTAACCCAAATGGTTTACAAACATGCGATCAGCACGGTGGTGCCCACGAAACCAGTGAACATGCCCTCTGTCGAAGACGCTGAGTAATTAAACCACTGATTGTTTTTAAGGAGTGTGTCGAGGTTTGAGCCTGGCACGCTCTTTTTGTGCTTAAGCTATGACCATTTTCCAAATAGATTCTGCTGAAGAAAAATCGCCTCGGGCGTATCTGGTTTGTGTGAGCACTTCACGCATAACTATTCCTGATGCGGCTGAAGAATTAACAGAATTGGCTCGAAGTGATGCTTTGGAGCCTGTTGGCTTGATGCTTGCAAAGCGAGATAAACCTGATCCGGCAACGTATTTGGGTAGTGGAAAAATTGCAGAGCTCGCCGAGGAAGTCAAACGCTTGCAAATTGGCGTGGTTGTTTTTGATGTTGCACTTTCTGCAGCTCAGCAACGCAATATCGAACGTACTGTAGGTGTAGCTGTTTTAGACCGTACGCAGTTGATTTTAGAAATCTTTCAGCGCCGGGCAAAAAGTAAAGAAGGGCGTTTACAGGTTGAATTAGCTCGTTTGGAACATTTATCTACCCGTTTGGTTCGAGGTTGGACTCATTTGGAACGTCAGAGGGGAGGTCTGGGTAAAACGGGTGGTCCAGGTGAAAAGCAAATTGAATTGGACCGCCGGATGATTGGTGTGCGGGTCAAGCAACTTAGAGAACAACTTAAAAAACTTACCAAGCAGCGTAATACTCAAAGAAAAGGCCGCTCACGAAGCGATATTGTTTCACTCTCAATTGTGGGTTACACCAACGCAGGAAAGTCGACACTGTTTAATACCTTAACTAAGTCAAGTATTTATGCAGCTGATCAACTTTTTGCAACACTTGATACGACGGCCAGACGCTGCTATGTGGGAGACGGGGAAAGTGTTGTACTCAGTGATACTGTTGGTTTTATTCGAGGTTTGCCCCACCAGTTAGTAGAAGCCTTTAAGTCGACTCTTGATGAAACAGTTCATGCTGATATTTTGCTTCATGTGGTAGATGCTTCAAGTGCAGCAAAAGATGATCAGATCGTTGAGGTCGAAAAGGTGCTTGAGGAAATTGATGCCAATGAGATCCCGACTATTTTGGTTTTAAACAAAATTGACAGAACCGATTTGGAACCAGAAATATTAAGAAATGATTTAGGGGAAATTGAAGCGGTGCGAATTTCGGCTTTAAAAGGATTGGGTTTAGATTTGTTGCGTGAAGCTATATTGGAAAAATCCCGTGAAATTAAAGAAGCGAATAAGAGTATCCCAAGGGAGTTAGAGGATTGGGAACTGGACTCCAAAGCATAGAAAGAAACCTTGCAATTTTATTGCCTGCGTGGCAAAATTTTCAATCCTGCGTGGGGATGTAGCTCAGTTGGCAGAGCGCTGCGTTCGCAATGCAGAGGTCGGGAGTTCGACCCTCCTCATCTCCACCATGTAATTTGTTGATTTTAAAGGAAAATTCCATCTGATTTGTCTTGAGTCAGGTGGATTTTTTATTACCGTACCAGTCCACCAGTTCAGAATCACTCGGGTGACATCGAGTTTCAATTAAACACTATCCAACGAATGTTAGGTGACAAAGTAATATCCGCCTTAAGGAATTAACTTGAGTGATGTTTGACACAAGCACTTTTGCCCATAGCTAATATCCACTGTTGTCGGTAAGTGTAACAGAGTGTTCAAGTGAATAACTTTGTAGATTCAGGCAATTATTTTCCTTTTCAAGTCTGAATAATCAATTGATAGGGAAAGGAGGATAAAAGTGTTGAGGAATTTTCATAAGACTAAGAATCATTGCGGTGTTTGTGCTTTGTTGTTAGTGCTTAGTTCAGCCGCGTATGCTCAAGTTCAGACTCAAGAGCCTGCGTTTGAAATGGTCAAAGTTCAGGGCGGAGAGTTTTTGATGGGAAGTCCTGAAAATGAATTTGAACGCCAAAAAGATGAGCAGCAGCACAAAGTTCGGGTCAATGACTTTTTGATGAGCCGCTATGAAGTGACTCAGGCTGATTTTGAGGCGGTTATGTCGTTTAATCCATCTTCTCATAAAGGGCAAAATTTGCCGGTAGAGAATGTTTCATGGTTTGACGCAGTGCGCTTTTGCAATGAATTAAGCCGTCAGAATGGTTTAACGCCTGTTTATGACATCGAAGATAATCAGGGAACGCCATCAGTGTCTTTCAATCAAAAAGCAAACGGCTATCGTTTACCCACAGAGGCTGAATGGGAATACGCCGCCCGTGCAGGCACGCAGACACCTTTTAGTACCGGTGAAAATATCAATTCAAATCAAGCGAACTATTACGGCACCTATCCGTACAAAGACAGACCTTCAGAACTTTACAGAGGTGAGACGATTCAAGTAGGCAGTTTCCAGCCAAACGCTTGGGGTTTATATGATATGCACGGAACGTCTGGGAGTGGTGCTGGGATCGCTACGGAGCTTATAGCGTGAATTCCGACAATAATCCGACGGGAGCAGAAAGCGGACGTTACCGTGTCAACAGAGGGGGCGGCTTTAACGATTTCGGAAAGCACTTAAGAAGTGCTTATCGAGCTGCTCACAACCCAGAAAATAAAACATTCAATATCGGTATCCGTTTAGTGCGTAATGCTCAGTAAAGAGGAGGAGCGATAATGAAATCAACTCGCAGAAATTTTTTAGGAGCGATCTCTGGACTTTCTTTGGTTGCGGCTTCAGGAACACTTTGGGCTCAAACTGCCGCTAAGGGAAAAATCCTGGTTGTGTTCTTCTCATGGTCGGGCAATACACGCTATATCGCACAAATGATTCAAAATAAGACTGGGGCAGATATTGTTGAGCTCGAACTCGTCAAGCCTTATTCAGAAAATTACAGCACATGCTTAGAAGAGGCAAAGCGTGATCAACGGGCTGACGCTCGACCGCAGCTTAAGACTCGTATCGAGAATATAGCTCAGTATGACACCATCCTTTTAGGTTATCCCAATTGGTGGGCTTCTATTCCGATGCCTATTGCTAGCTTTTTGGAGCATTATGATCTATCAGGTAAAACGATTGTTCCATTTTGCACGCATGGGGGAGGTCGCTTAGGACAGAGCGTTTCTGCCATTTCTAAGTTGGTACCGAATTCAACAATAGGTGAGGCTTTGTCGGTGCATTATCGAGGGGGATCGTCGCTATCTCACGATATGGACCTTTGGTTAAAAGACAATAAAGTAATGTAATGATCATGACTACTTCGGCAAAAAGGATAAACATAGCGTCAAAAAAGACATTTTCAGCCCTATTTTTTGCCTTGTTTATCCTATGCCTGGGCGCCCGACTTACGGGGCTACTTTTTCATCAACTGCTAGGTTTGGTTTTTATTGCTTTTGCACTCATTCATTGTTTAGTGCATTCGGGCTGGTTTTTTAGTTTTTCATTAGGCCGCTGGACAATAAGACGAATTGTTAGCGCAATTATTAATTTAGTCTTGTGTTTTTGTATTTCAGTATTGTTAGTGACAGGTGTCTACCTTTCGCCTGACTTATTCAGTTTTCTTCAGTTGCACTCTTCCATGATGACCCGCTTAATTCACTCTATAGCGGCTTTTTGGACTTTAGTGCTCATTGGCATTCATTTGGGGCTTCATGCCCAGATATTTATCAGAGCCTTATCAAAATACCTGAGTTTAGGTGCAATATATTTTTTTGCGATATTGCTCAGTGCCTTTGGTGTGATAGGTTTTGTGGATCGGATGCTTTTTGAAAAGCTCTTTTTAGGATTTTCTTTTGATTTTTGGGATGAAAATAGACCACTTGTACTCTACTTTGTTCTCTATGCAGCAGTCAGTCTGATGGTGACGGTTGTTACAGAGCTAGTTCTTGAAATATCTCATCGAAAAAATGCTGTTTTCAGAAAGTCTTTTTTGGGAATTAAAGATGCAAAAATGCATTAAGAGAAGAAATTTTTTGAAAATTGGGGCGCTTTTTGCATCAAATCTGCTAGTGGTAGAAAAAGTAGCTTTGGCTCAGCATAGTTCCGTATTAAAAGAAAAATTAGTCATTGAAACTAATGGCAAAAAGTTCACTTTTTCTCTTTGGGACAACGCCACAACTCGTGATTTAATTAGTCGCTTGCCCCTGACCATACAATTTGAGGATCTGTATAGTCGGGAGCTTTGCTATCGATTTCCTCAACCTCTAAAGGCAGAGGAAGTGAATTATCGAGGATACGAAGTAGGGGAGCTCATTTACTGGCCTCCCAGACATAGTCTAGTGATTATGTATGCTCAAAATGCTGAGCAATTTTCGATGCAATCGGTGGTCGGGCGCTTGGATCAGTCTGTAGAGACCTTGCCACGCGGAGACTTTAAGGCAATTTTATCCTTGGGTAGGTAGTTTGAAGTAGTTTCCCGCATCATTTACGACTTTTCTAAGGCACTAAGCTTACTCAGCTTAATTTGAGCTGAGTTTTTCTTTTTTGCTTAGACTAAACTGATTCATACCCTTTAAAAACAAAAAAAGAATGAGTGCTTTTAATCCTATAGCAATTACGTTTTGCGGTTACCTTTTACTGATGGTTATTATCGGTTTCGTAGCCTGGCATTACACGCGTGACTTTAATGATTATGTTCTGGGCGGCAGACGTTTGGGTGGTCTGGTGACAGCATTGTCCGTCGGCGCAAGCGACATGAGCGGATGGCTTTTAATGGGATTGCCCGGAGCAGTCTTTTTATCTGGTATATCGGAGAGTTGGCTTGCAATCGGTCTTTGCGTCGGCTCTTTTGTGAATTGGAAAATTGTAGCTGCAAGACTTCGCGTGTACACAGAAAGATGTCAAAACGCACTGACGCTTCCTGACTATTTAAGTCATCGTTTTGATGATGATAAGCGTCTTTTGAGTATTATCTGTGCGGCAGTCATTTTGATTTTTTTTACGATTTACTCAGCTAGTGGCATGGTGGCGGGCGCTAGACTTTTTGAATCAACTTTCGATCTTCCTTACTCAATTGCCCTTTGGATTGGAGCGGCGGCCACCATTGTTTATGTTTTTATTGGGGGCTTTTTAGCCGTCAGCTGGACCGATACAGTTCAAGCGGCAATGATGTGTGTTGCTTTGGTTGTGACGCCCATCGTAGTGATGAATGAACTTGGTGGCTTTTCTGACACTGTCAATCAGGTAAGCGCTATTGATACATCTATGCTGGATATGTTTAAAGGACAAACAATTATCGGGATCGCATCGCTTGTTGCTTGGGGCTTGGGCTATTTCGGTCAGCCTCATTTGCTTGTGCGCTTTATGGCAACAAAATCCATTAAAGTTATTCCGACTGCGTGCCGCACATCCATTATCTGGATGCTTTTTTGTTTAGCCGGTGCTGTGAGTGTAGGCTTTTTCGGTTGTGCTTATTTCTCGCAGCATATTGCTGAAGGGACTTCGGTTATCGCTAATCCGGAATTGGTTTTTGTTGTATTAACTCAAGTACTTTTTAATCCCTGGATTGCCGGGATTTTAATGTCAGCTATTTTGGCCGCTGTCATGAGTACACTTTCGTGTCAGCTTTTGGTTTGTTCTTCGACGCTGACAGAAGACTTTTATCGTGCTTTCATTCGACCTCAAGCTTCTGCCCGAGAGTTGATTTGGTTCGGTCGGGCAATGGTTTTAATGGTGTCTTTGGTTGCTATTTTGATCGCTATGGATCCCCAAAGCAAGGTGTTGGGTCTAGTAAGTTACGCCTGGGCAGGTTTCGGTGCTTCGTTTGGACCGGTCATCATTATGAGCTTGTGGTGGAAGAAAATGACAAAAAATGGTGCACTTGCCGGAATGGTTACAGGAGCAGTCACCGTCATTGTATGGAATACCTTCGGTTGGTTTGGTCTTTACGAGATCATCCCTGGTTTTCTTTTTGCACTCATAGCCATTGTGATTTTCTCACTCATTGGTCAAAAGCCTTCTCAGGCAATGAAGGATATATTCGATGAAGTGCAGGTTGCTGTACGCAAAGGAGAGGATCTGCATGTTTGAGCTTAAGGCTTTTCCAACTCCAGGTTAATGCTTGCGCAGATAAGGCCAGCCAATCGGTTAAATAATGATTGAATTTCCAAGTGCAGAGCATCGGTTTCAATGGCATTGACATTGTTATCAGCGATGCGCTGCAGGTGTAGGTGTGTCTGCTCGCGTGCGGCTATCAGCAAGCGTCTTTGATGATTCAAAAGCCTTTGAGATAATTCATTTTTCTTTTTGAAATCATCAGTCCTTAAATAGGCGCCAAGCGTTTGAATGCCAGATAAAACAATCTGATGAGATTCTGTTAATTCCCGTAGTCCCTCGGGGCTAAAATCCAGGTGTTTTAAGCACTTTTGATCATTGATTACATCAATGGTGTGTTCAATGAGGTTAATGACAGATTTCAATGATCCGTTCACGCTTTTAATGTTTTGCCATTCAATAGCTTCCTGGGCACTCAGATTCGTTGTGACTGCTCGGTTTAGAAAAAGCGAAATGCTCCGATTCAATTTCAGTGTCGAAGCTTTTTTATTTTTCATGATCATAATGCTGCCAGGATTAGGATTACTTCTCAAAAGCGTGTCGATATCAAGCCACAGAAGGCGAATTGCATCAATTTCTTTAATGAGGTACTTTTTGGCAACGGTGAGCGAAATACTGACTGTGAGAAAATTTTCTTGAACGAAAAGTTTCTTATAGTTAACATTGGGTTCAGTATCTTCTTCGGGAGTGCTCAATATAGATTCTGTCCAATGACTGAGTGGGTGGATAATTAAAAGTCCTAAAAGGCCGACTGCCAAGTTAAAAACCAGATGCCATAAAACCACATTATCAGGCAGTGAAACGAAATTCTGAACGTTAAATTCGAGACTAATCATGGCCACTAAAATCATCAAACTTCTCAATAAGGCTGTCGCACTTGGCCCTCTGCGACCGATTCGACTCGCAAACATTGTGGTTAAAAGAGCCAAGATAGTGCTGCCGGCATTAGCACCTAAAACCATCCATAGTGCAGCTTGAAAATTAAGCACTTGAGCGGCGTATAAAGAAGAGGAAACAATGACTGCGGCTAAGCTTGAGACGCAACAGATAGCTAAAACGGTTCCCGCAGCGAAAGATAAAATCAAGTAGTTGTGAAGCAAATTAAAAAGCACAGAAAGTTCAGCATTGGCTCTTAAAGGTTCGGTTGAAAGCACAATCTGATTAATTGCAATCATGATGAATGCCAAACCTAAAAGGATGCGTCCGAACTGTCCTTTGCGGCTTTGGGCTTTAAAGTGAAAAAACATCACTACACCGCACAAAATAAGGATTGGCGCGATGGCAGCGAGATTTAAACTTAAAACGCAGGCCATAAATGCGCTTCCTAATTCTGCGCCGAATATGCAACTGATGGCAATTGCAGTATTAATAAGTCCTTCGGATTGTAAGCCAGCGACCAATAATGTCGCTGCGGTTGAACTTTGCAAGAGACTCGAAAGGCAAAAACCTACGCCAAAGCCTTTGAATCGGTTATCTAATCCGTGGGACAAGGCTGTGCGAAGCGACATGCCAAAAGTTCTTAACATGCCGCTTTTGACCATATAAGTGCCCCAAAAAATCAGAGCAACCGCTCCTAACAGATTCGTCAGATGAGTCATAGAAAACCCAAGAATCGAAAGAACTTGTAGTCATTGTAGGCTTTTTTATTTTGAAAAATGATAAAAAAGGGGAGCGGAATTTTAGTTCCGCTCCTGAGGGATGACTTTGAATTAAAGGAAATTTTTAGTATTCAAAAGTTCCTTTTTGAACAATTTCACCGTTACGCATCATGACATGATTACGGGAAACAACGGTGGTGAGTTCCATTGCATCGTTAAAGAGGCAGGCGTTGGCGCAGCCACCTACTTCAATGACACCTTGACCGGGCAAGCCAAGAGCTTGTGCAACGTTAGAGGAAATAAAGGTAATGGCCTTTTCAATAGGCATTTTATGCTCAGCAATCAGGCGTTTGACCTCAGTTAAGTTCCCGGCTACACCGCCAACACCCAGACCGATCATTTCTCCCTTGTCGTTAAAGCGAGGCACTGACCCGTGACCGTCGGTTGAAAGGGTGATATGAGTAGGATCGACTCCAGCATCAAGTGCAGCCATGACGGCTTGGGCGGGATGTTCGAAACAGCAGCTTGCGCCCGTCGTAATATCCATGTAGCCGCCTGCCTTAGCAAACTCAACAGCCGCATCAAACACATGACGAATTCGACCACAGTGCGTCGGACGAATATGTTTAATCGGAAAACCTCGAGCCACGATTTCTTTATACATATCGAAGCTGCCCGGGATATTGCCCGTATGAATGTGAAGGAAACCCGTTTTGCCCGAGATCATGCCTGCCACGCGGATTTCAGCCAAAAGAGCTAAAACTTCTTGTACAGTGGGAAATGATGAGCGATGATCACCCAGAGCAATCTTGACACCGAGGCATTCGGGCACAAGGAACATATCGTCTGCGACAGAACGCGACATGGTGGTGGGCGGATATTTGTAGTTCGAGGTGTACATCCAGGCAGAGACACCTTCGGATTTAAGCGCTCTTACTTTAGCCAAAAGGTTTTCGATGGAACGGGTGACAAAGTCAGTGCCGGAGACACCAACTACACTTGTAGTACCGCAGGCTACCAATTCGGAAAGCATGATTTCAGGAGTACGAGTAACCGGACCACCTTCGCCGCCTCCGCCTGTCACATGGATGTGCTGATCAAAAAAGCCAGGTGTCATGATTTGACCCTGAGCGTCAATGATTTCGGTATCAGGAAGCGTGGAAGGAAGATCTTGACCGATAGCAACGACTTTTTCGGCAACCATCAAGACATCCTGTTTACCCAAATCCTTCGGTGCAAAGACATGAGCATTTTTAATTAAAAGGGCCATGACATAAACCTCATACAAACGTCAGACAAAAGCTTATTCGATAATCATAACGCTCACAGAATGTCTTTTGTTTGAAGAAAAAAAGTAATGTTGTTCTAAGAAAAACAATGGGGACGGTTTAACCGTCCCCAGAGTTATTTATTGATTATTGATCGGGTTATTTGCGATCGGCGATCAGTGTGAAGAAGCGTTCTGCGACTTTGATATGCTTTTCGATCGAATTGATTTCCAAGTATTCTTTATCGCAGTGCATTTCACCGCCGACAGGGCCGAGACCGTCCAAGGTCGGCACACCCATTGCAGCAGTAGTGTTGCCGTCGGAGGCACCGCCAGCCTTCACCCAAGCGATATCATAACCTTCAAGCTTAGCGGCTTCTTCAATCAAACCGGCCATAGCTTTGGTTGCTTCACTCAAGGGCATAGCACCATGGTGGTTCTTTTCAACGATCTCTTGCGTCACGCCCTTAACCCATTCTTGCTTGGCCAATTCCATGATCTTGGCGTTGACTTCGTTGTAATCGTCGTCATTCCAAACACGCAGGTCAAGTTCAGTTTCAGCAAAGTCAGCCACAACGTTGGCAACCGTACCACCGCGCACTGCACCGAAATTGAGTGTAATGCCGCGATCCCAGTCAGCCAATTCCTTAACGGCGGAGATGAATTTCACCATTGCATAGATGGCGTCGCAGCCGCGTTCGGGATTGTTGCCGGCGTGAGCGGAAACACCGTGGAAGGTGATCTTGTAGGTGCTGGAACCCTTGCGGGCGCAAACCAATTCACCGCCTTCGCGAGCCGGTTCAAAAATCAAAGCGCGATCGGACTTAGAGGCGCATTCCTTCAACCAGTCATGAGAAGAAACAGAACCGGTTTCTTCGTCAGGGTTGCAAGCCACCAAGATGGAGAGTTTGTCCAAAGTTTCCTTGGGCAAATTCTTTAAAGCGTAGAAAATCGTCATGCAACCGGCTTTGCAGTCCAAAACACCAGGACCGTAAGCACGATCACCCTTGATGGACATCGGACGCACAGCGACTGTACCGGCCGGGAATACCGTATCCAAGTGGGCATTAAGCATCACATCGTAGTGAGTGGCTTCGGGCTTATTGGTGGCAAACAAAGCCGGACCGACCTTATCACCCAAGTCAACGAGCTTAGCCGTAAAGCCGATGCCTTCATACATTTGCTTGAATGTTTCGGCGACTTGTTTAACACCGTCGATGCAAGCCGTACCAGCGTCAACATTAACGACCTTTTCCAAGTCTTTTAAAAATTCTTGAACCATTGGAGTATTCCTTTCTAAATATAGTTAGCAGCGATTGAATATCTTCAACCGACCTGATGAAATTGTACTGTTTGCTTTATTAAAAAGGGGGATTAAATTTAATTAATCCCCCTCAATAAACATCGATATCAGAGCACTAGCGTACTAGACAATGATGTTCATGATGAACATGGAGATGAAGGCGTTCAAAATGGACACAGCCATCAACAACGGAATCATCTTACCGCGCGTGCCGATCACACCCAAGCAACGGCCCATGTATTGCAATTGAGAACCCATCAAATAAATGGCGGGGGCCAAGATGGCGCAGTCTTGAACGGTAATGGCACCTTGATCGAACAAGGCAGCAGCCACACCGACACCGCCGCCCATGGACATCCAACCGGCGATCAGCACGGCAGCGGCTTCACCGGGAAGACCGAATAAGCCCATCAAGGGACGGAAAATGTCACCCAAGATCGGCAAGAGGCCGGCCACGTTCAAAGCGGCAATAATCACGAAAGCCATCAAAACGTTCGGGATGGTGGAATGCGTTGCAATGCCCCAACCTTGAATGGCACCCTTGACGAAAACGTCAGTTACCATCGGCTTGCTGTTATCACTAGACATATTCAATATCCTCCAATCCTGAATTAAGCAGCTTTCTTCTTCTTAGCCGAGAAGATCTTCAGGAAGCGAACCACGTTAGCACCGAAAACCTTCATAACGAGCATGATGCCCAAGCACAAGGCGATGGAAGCAGGAACCGTGTTACCGGCAGAGTCCGTCAAGCTCAAGAGCACAACGCCAGCACCCAAGAAGTTGGTGATCGTAGCGTCAGCGGACAATTGGAACATAGCAAACACGTCACCTTCGTCTTCAGTAATTTCGCCTTTATCCAACAATTGGCGCGTTAAAGCAGCACCACCGTCGGTCGATTGCAAAGAAGCAATCAAAGCCAAAGAGCAGGAACCCGGAATACCCATCAACGGGCGAAGAATCGGGGTGAGGAGCTGACGGGCAGCAGCCAAGGCACCGTAGTGGTCACAGACCGTGATCATGGCCAAGGCGAACATAACGGTCGGCACCAAGGTCAAAGCAAAGCAGAAACCGTCGATGGCACCGGAACCGCCTACACCGCGGAAGATACCGGTCGTGGTCTTGATAGCTTCGCCATTGAGCGTAACGCTCGTGATAACTTTACCGAAGGCACCGTTTAATGTGGAGAAGTCAAAAATGGCCCACCAGTGATTACCGGCGCAAACACCGGAGAAAAAGACGATAGCGAAAACCAAAGAGATGTAACCGCCAATACCGACCTTTCCTTCCGTAGTCTTATTTTCTTGTTCAGACATAGGATGATCCTTAATTTTTTAAATAAGAAAAGAAATGGATGCTAAAACATCCATGTAACGGATAGTAAAGTATTTAACATTTATGCGTCTAAGTAATTTTGCTTATTTTTCGGCTTAAACAGCGTAAACTTAGGGTAAACACCTGATAAAGACCACAATATTTAACGTATTTTCATAAGCTTTTCTTTTACTTTATAAGAAAAGCTTAAGAGTCGGGGTCTATTTTCCTTTAAAATAAATCGTTCTCATTTATTTGTTAGCGACCGCCTGATGGGTAAAAACTGATGGTGGCCGAGGAGTTGTGTAATGTCTTTGAATGACCCGCATTGGGGCCGGGGTAGCTCGGAAGAAAATAAAGAAGAAAATAAAAACGGCACCCCCAATAATGACAGCAAACAAAATGACAATCGTCCCCGTGATGAGGAGCGTTTTGGTGATCAGAATCGTCAAAATGACAACAGAAAAACTGAGGGTGATGATTTAGATCGCTTGTGGGATGAATTCAATCAAGCCTTAGGTGGTATGCTCGGCAGAAGAAATGATGACCGCGGGCAGTCAACTCAAGGTAGCGGAGCCTCTTTTGAGCAGAAAAGAGATGAGGAGCCGCGCCGCTATGGAAGTGATCACAATGCTCAGGAGCAATTGAAAAAACAATTTGAGTCCTTTAAGCATATGCAGCCTCCTAAATTTATAAAGAAGCAGCCTGCTGGGCGCGGATTGGCTTTTGCAGCTGTTGTTGTAGTGGGCCTATGGGCGGCAACGGGTTTTTATATCGTACCTGAAGGTCAATCCGGTATTGTGACTACATTCGGCAAATACACTGAAACGACTATGCCAGGTTTCCGTTGGCATATGCCTTGGCCCATTCAACAGGCCGATATCGTTGATGTCAGCAGTGTTAGAACCGTTGCTATCGGTGCAATGGGCCGAGCCAATCGCGAAGCCGAAGCGCTGATGCTCACCGACGACGAAAATATTGTTGATTTGCGTTTCAATGTTCAGTACCGCATTAAGTCGGGTGAAGGAGCGATGAATTACATTTTCCGTTCGCGTGATCCGGATGAATCTGTTCGCCAATCTGCAGAAAGCGCTATGCGTGAAGTTGTTGGACGCAAAAAAATGGACAGCGTGCTTTTTGAAAGCAAGCAGGAAATTGCCGAAGACGTCAAAAAGATCATGCAGGAAATGCTTGATCGTTACCGCACGGGTATTGAAGTTATGAGTGTGGCCATTCAGAATGCTCAACCACCTCAGCCCGTTCAGGCCGCTTTTGACGATGCGGTGAAGGCTGGTCAGGATAGAGAGCGTCAGATTAACGAAGGTCAGGCCTATGCCAATGACGTTATCCCGAAGGCTCGAGGCATGGCTGCCCGTCTAGCTCAGGAAGCAGAAGGGTATAAAGCACGTGTGATCGAGACCGCACAGGGTGATGCTGAGCGTTTTGCTCAAATTCTAAAACAGTATGAAAAAGCTCCCCGTGTGACGCGTGACCGTATGTATGTTGATACGATGCAGCAAGTGATGCAATCAACGACAAAAGTTTATGTGGATACTAAAGATGGAAACAATTTGCTCTATTTGCCTTTTGATAAGTTAATGGAGCAAAACGCCGCATCGGTCAAGACTGAAGCACAGTCTACTTCAACTCAGCAGAGCACTCCTGAAGTACAGTCTCAGTCGACGCCATCTCAGAGAACTTCTTCAAGTACTGCTTCAAGAAGCTATAGTGCTCGTGACGCCATCCGAGATCGTTTACGCTAACCGCGCCGCTAGGGAGTAAAGAATGAAAAAAGTATCAGCTGTTGCCTTTGTAGCCCTTGCTGCGGTGGCTGTTGGACAGTTTTGTCTGTATACGGTCAACGAACGCGAACACGCACTGGTGTTTGCTTTGGGTGAATTAAAAGAAGTAGTTTCAGAGCCAGGACTGCACGTGAAGTTGCCGCCGCCTCTACAAAATGTTGTCTATTTGGACAAGCGCATTCTGACCTTGGATGCACCTACGGCAGACCTTGTGCAAACGAGCGAAAAGAAAAACCTCATGATTGACTCTTTTGTCAAATGGCGAATTGCCGATCCGAGACTCTACTGGGTGTCTTTCCAAGGCAATGAACGCGCTGCAGAAGACCGCATTTCGGCCTTGCTTCGAGATGCCTTGAACCAAACGGTTAACAAACGTACGGTCAACGGGATTACCAGTCGTGAGCGTGATGTGGCAATGCTTGAAATCCGTACCGGTCTGCAAGAACGTGTGCGTGATGTCGGTGTCGAAGTGGTGGATGTTCGTTTAAAGAGAGTGGACTTTACACCCGAAATTTCTGAGTCTGTTTATCGCCGTATGGAAGCTGAACGTAAGCGCGTAGCTGCCGAAGAGCGTTCAACTGGTGCAGCCGAAGCTGAGAAAATCCGCGCCGATGCCGATCGTCAGCGTGCAGTTATTTTGGCTCAAGCATATAACCATGCTCAGCAAATTAAAGGTGAAGGGGATTCAGTGGCTAATGCTACCTACGCCGAAGCTTTTTCCAAGAATCCGGAGTTTGCCCGCTTCTACCGCAATATTGAAGCTTATCGGGCAAGTTTTGCCGATAAGAAAGATGTCATGGTGGTGGATCCCTCTGCCGACTTCTTCAAGTTCATGAAAGAGCCGGAGGCTAAATAGCCATGGGTTGGAAAACCTGGGTACTTGCTTTAGCTTTGGTCTGTATTATTGAAGGTATCGTGCCTTTTACAGCACCTCAAAAGTGGCTGGACTCTGTCCGTGAAATCGCACGAGTAGCCAGCCCCGAGATCATCCGTAAGATTGGTTTGGGTTTGCTTCTTGTCGGAGTCGGCTCTATCTGGCTTCTGACAGCCTAAAAAAGGAATTTAGCCCATATGAGCCCGCATGAGCGGGCTCTTTTTTATTGACGATTTTCTCGAATGATTTTGTCGGGAGCCTCTCGCCAAGAAGAGCGAAAAGGATTGATGTCGATTCCGCCACGTCGGGTAAAACAAGCATAGACTTCAAGGACTTCTGGGTTAAATGCCTTCTTTAAATCATGATAGATTTGCTCAACGCACTGCTCATGAAAACCGCGGTGACAGCGATAAGAAATCAGATATTTTAAGAGTCCCTGCGGATTAATTGCTCGTCCTTCGTAGTCAATCGTAAGGGCAGCTAAATCCGGTTGGCCAGTGACCGGGCATAGGGATCGAAAAGCATTGGTGGAATATGTTTTTTTAACGCTGGCGGTGCATTTGTCATCGAAAGACAGATAAGCCGGTTCAGTTTCATATACCTGGATGCAGTTGCTTTTGTCCAACTGCAAATAATCTAGTGACTCACCGGGCATAACTGACAAGCTTTCACGATAATCATTCAAACTGTAAAGCTTTACTTTAATTTGGCCTCCTAGGCAATCAGAAAGATCAGTCGTTATGCGGCGGGAGACTTCTTCTGGGTTCTCCACTCGAGTCATGGCAAAAGAGCCTGCGTAAAGTTTCAGCGATTTGGATTCGACAATAAATGGCGTAGAAGCGGGTACTGAAAGCTCTGCGATAGCTGTTTGGGGGATACCCTGTTGGTTGAGCCAGGAGAGTTCGTAGAGGCGCCAGATATCGACCCCTCGGAATTGATGCTCTCCAATAGCATCTCTTCCGAGAGAACGAGCAATGGGCTGTAGCAAATCCGGGTTGTACTGATCGCAGTAAACAGTTTCTTTACCCAGTAACGTGTTTTTAGGTTCAGGCATTAAAACAGGCATTAGCTTTGTTCCTCGGTAAAAAGTTCTAAAGAGCCGAACATTTTGCTGAGCTTTTCCTCGTCAAAAGGAAGGTATTCAGCAATGGTGAATCCGACGACATTTGTCGAGTGGCAGATCGCTTGAAGTATCTGGGCAAGTAAATCCATGCGCATCCTGCCGCAGCCAGAACCGTCTCCAACCAGTTCATGATTGGCAAAATAAGTCGAATGGAAATATTGAGGATCTAGTACATCAATATCTAGGTGTACCAGGATATGTTTGAACTTTTGAGCAAAAGTTTCAATTTCCTTAACGGTTACAAATTGTTCGGTTTGAATTTTGTAGTCCACGCCGAGTCTATCCAAGAATTCTGCCTGATAATCATGCAGGTTCTGCAGGCCGACGTAGAAAAGTTCGTTGGGTTTAAAAGGGGGATTACTAAGCATCTCAACCATGTCTTTTTCACCCTGTCCCAATAAGGCAGCAAGCACCATAGCATGCGCATTTGGGTAGCCGTCTTTACTCATAGAGACGTCGGGGTGGGCATCAATCCAGATGATCCCTGCATCAGGGTAAAGGCCGTGCAGGTAATCAAACGGAGCTTGGGAGACGAGACAGTTACCACCAATCGTAATAATTTTTTGTGGTTGATTTTCTGCAATCACTTTCTGAGCAGCTAGGATGCCGGCAAATACTTCTTTCTTACCGGTAATTCCATCCTGAACCGTGCGCTCTAGTCCGTCAGGTGCTGCAATGTTGACCTTAACCAAGGGCTGCTTGGGGTTGGCAGGCAGAATATGCTGCAAAAGATTGCCACCGAAGTAATATGTTTCAAGCCCTCCGCTGAGCCAATCGGGATACAGTAAGCGAATGGTTTTCATATTGGGAAATGTGTGAAGAAACCAAAAAATTATACTTTAGTTCAAAACTTACTCGGCTGAGACTACAAAAAAATCTGAAACTCGGCGATAATAAGACGGTTGCGTGTGTAATGAACAAACTCATTGCCGCTTTCAAGTTTTTATTGTTTATTTCGGGGATAAAACAATGGCTAAAAATGTTGTCGTAGTCGGCGCCCAATGGGGTGACGAAGGCAAAGGCAAGATTGTGGACTGGCTCACTGAGAAAGTGGATGGTGTCGTCCGTTTTAATGGCGGTCACAATGCCGGCCATACTTTGGTGATCAACGGTCACAAAACAATTCTTCGTTTGATTCCGTCGGGCATTATGCATCCGACGATGACCTGTTATCTCGGCAACGGCATCGTTT
This sequence comes from uncultured Sutterella sp., assembly GCA_900544345.1. Taxonomy (GTDB): domain Bacteria; phylum Pseudomonadota; class Gammaproteobacteria; order Burkholderiales; family Burkholderiaceae_F; genus Aphodousia. The sequence continues at coordinate 215,315 of UQUR01000001.1, forward strand.
TTTGCCCGGAAGCCTTTTTCGGTGAAATCGAACAGTTAAGAGATCATGGCTGTGAGGCCGAGCACCGTATTCGTGTTTCGGGTAACGCTCCCTTGGTGATGCCTTACCATATCGCCTTGGATCATGCTCGTGAAGCAGCCGCCGGAGCCAAAAAGATCGGTACAACCGGACGTGGCATTGGCCCCACGTATGAAGACAAGGTGGCTCGTCGCGGAGTGCGTGTAGCAGACCTTTTTAATGAAAAGTTTTTCATTGAACGTGTCCGCGACGTGATGCAATATCATAACTTTGAGCTCACTAAACTTTTGGGTGCCGAAGCGCTTGATGTCAATAAGGTTATCGATGAGACATTGGCATTTGCCCCACGCATCAAACCGATGCTCACTGATGTCTCCTACACGATTAATAAGCTGATGGACGAAGGCAAGTCCTTCCTCTTTGAAGGTGCACAAGGTTCGATGCTCGACATCGATCACGGAACTTATCCCTACGTGACAAGTTCTAATACTGTGGCTGGAGCCGTTTGCTCTGGAGCTGGTGTCGGCGCTCACCGTATTGACTATGTCTTAGGTATCACAAAGGCTTATTGCACGCGTGTCGGTGAAGGTCCTTTCCCGACGGAACTCAATGATGAAATCGGTCAGCATCTGCGCGATAAGGGTTACGAATATGGCGCTGTAACTGGTCGTCCGCGCCGTTGCGGTTGGTTTGACGGTGCGGCTATGCGTCGAGCAGTCCAAATTAACGGCCTGCGCGGTCTGGCGGTTATGAAGCTTGACGTATTAGATGGTCTTGAAACGGTGCGTCTGGGTGTGGGTTATAAGTATCAGGGCGAAGAAGTTGATGTGATGCCTTATGGTGCAGAAGCTTGCGCTCAGTGTGAAGTGATCTATGAAGATTTTCCGGGTTGGAAAGAAAGCACGTTCGGCGTGACACGCTGGGAAGATTTGCCAGAAACGGCTAAGCGTTACCTGCAGCGTCTCTCGGAAGTGGCTGGTTGTCCGATTGCTGTTGTTTCGACTGGTCCCGATCGTTCACAAACGATCATGCTTGATAACCCATTTGCCAAATAATTAATTATTAGAGGGATAGGGGCGGCATCAAGCCGCCCTTTCAAATTTATGAGTGACCTTTTCGTTACCCAAGAACAATACGATAACTTAATTGAAAAGCTGATCTTAAAGGTAGCCGATGACGGCTATCAATTTGATTCTCTTTTGTGTCTGGCTCGTGGCGGTTTACGTATCGGGGATATTTTTTCTCGAGTCCATGACATGCCTTTAGCCATTTTGGCAACGAGCTCTTACCGAGCCGCTGCCGGTAAAAAACAGGGTGATTTGGATATTGCCACCTTTATTACTAAAACGGGCGGTGAAATTGCCGGTCGATTGCTTCTGGTTGACGATATGGTCGATTCTGGCAAAACTATTGTGCAGGTTGCCCGTCATCTGAAAGAACAGTATCCAGCCATCACAGAAATCCGAGTGGCTGTCCTTTGGTGGAAATCTCACTCGGTTTGTAAACCAGATTACTGGTGTGACTATTTGGAAGATAATCCGTGGATTCATCAACCCTTTGAACGCTACGACGCAATCGGGCTTGAACGGCTGCGCAAACACGATTTTTAGTCTCTTGCGTTTCAATAGATAAAAAGCTAAGTGGGGAGGTCTAAGCCTCCCCAAAATTATTTGAGTTCTTATTATTCTTGCTTCTGAACTCTATCTGGCTGCAAGTAATTTTGAAGCAATAGGAGAAATTGCTTAAAATGTCGAAAATTTTCTCTGTCTTCAATTCTTTATCAGTTCTGCCATGGATATTGCAGCTACTCTTGAAGCTTTCTACAACAAGGTGGATTTGTTGTACTTAACCGATGTCATCGGTATCGTTGCCTTTGCCTTTGCGGGTGTGTTAATTGGTATTCGTATGAAATGCGACCCCGTAGGCATTTTTGTGTTGGCTTTTTCTACAGCTTTTGGCGGTGGGATTGTTCGTGATCTTTTAATTGACAGACGTCCGATGTATTGGATTGCCAATCAGGAATTGGTTTGGTTGGTCCTTTTGATCACGATCTTTACACCGATGATTTTCCGCTTCTATAAAAAGCACCTCTCATACGATGTCTTTGTTTGGAGTGATGCAATTGGTTTAGGTTTTTTCTCAGCCGTCGGTACAAGCCACGGTGTGAGCTTGGGCGTACCGTATTTGCCAGCTGTCCTTTGTGGGGTGGCAACCGGTGTGTTCGGCGGTCTTTGCAGAGACACTTTTTTAAATATCAAGCCTTCTTTAATTTATGATCATCAGCCCTACGGCTCGGTGGCTTTTGCAGGCTGCTGGCTCTATATTGCGATGATTGAGCTTGGGTTTGATAATACTTTGAGCATTTGGGTCGGGTCGCTCTTTATCTGCTTTTTCCGTATGTGGTGCTACTATCGCTCCTGGCGTATCGCCTATCACGATGACTTCATTCACCAGGATCCGTCGCCCGAAACTGATCGAGATCGTCGTCAGTAGCCACAAGGACTCAAAAGTTGTGTCACGAAAATGGCGTCTGGACAAGACGCCGTTTTTTTTCTTACAATCAAACCTTTACTGTTAGGGAAATAGGACTGATTCGTGCGTCTGCGCCAAATTCGTATCAGCGGTTTTAAATCTTTTGCTGATCTCACCGTCATTGAAGTGCCTTCATCCATCGTTGGGATTGTTGGGCCGAACGGCTGCGGTAAATCCAATGTGATTGAAGCCGTACGCTGGGCCTTGGGTGAGGGCAAAGCCAGTGATCTTCGCTGCAAGAGCATGAGTGAGTTGATTTTTGCCGGATCTGATAATCGAAAACCTGCTGGCCGAGCCATGGTCGAATTGGTCTTTGATAATTCAGACAGTACGCTGCAGGGGCCGTGGGGCTCTTATACTGATATTTCTGTCAAAAGAGTACTCACCCGAGATAATACAAGCTCTTATCTCATTAATAATCAGCAGGTTCGAGCAACAGACGTCAGAGACCTTTTTATGGGGACAGGTCTTGGAGCTAACTCCTATGCCATCATCAGCCAGGGGATGGTGACTGAATTTGCGAAGGACTCGCCTGAAAAGCGTAGAGAATATCTCGAAGAGGCGGCCGGAGTCTCTAAATATAAAAAGAGACGCAAGGAAGCAGAATCCAAATTAGCCAGTACTCGTGCCAACTTGGAAAGAGTAAGTGACCTGCAGGTCACGCGCAGGGAATCTTTAAAACGCTTAGAAGAAGAGGCCCGAGTTGCCCAAGAGTATCAGCAACTCAATACTAAGCGTCAGGCTCAAGAATCGCTTTGGTGGTTCACGCAGATGCTTGAGGCAAAAAATGCCATTGATCGCATCAATGCCCAAATTACTGCTGCCCAGGCTGAGGTCAATAAAAACGATTCTGAATTGCTTCGTCTTCGGCAAAATTTGCAGAAATTACGCACTGAACTAAATGATGCCAATATTACGGTTCTCGGTAAAACTCAATCCTTAGCTGATGTAGATCGGAAAATTTCCGCCGTAGAGGGCAATATACGTTCAATTATTGAGCGTCGTGCTTTAATGCAGACTCAGCTTGAAAGTTACCGCTCAATGGTTGAGGCTCGCGGTCGCGAAATCAAGTCACAAAGTGAAAAGATCCATCAGTTGAGTGCTGAGCGTGAAGAGAAAGAAGAACTGGTAGCTACAGCTAATGAACGACAAGCCGCTCTAGAAGAGCAAAAGTTTGCTGCTGAAGACTTGGCTACTCAAAAACGCACGATTTTTGAGAATTTGCAACAGGAGTCTGCGCGTATTGAAAATGACTCCCGTGCACTTTCTCTTGAGTTGGCGAGACTTTCTAAAACAAAAGAAGAGCTGACGCTTCGATTGGAAAAGTTTAAACGCGAAGCGGCTCAAACGACCGCACCCGATACAAAGCGTTTTGAATCTCTTAAAGAAGAACTCGCAGTTGTTAAAGAGGATAACGAAGCGCTTAAATTTGAGCGAGAAGAATCTCAAGCAATGCTTGAAGAGGCTAGAGAGCACTTTTCATCCTGCCAAACAGCTATCCATGAAAAAGAGCAACGACTTGCCGCTATTAATGCCAAGTTAGTCACGCTAAAAGATTTAGAAGAAAAAAGCTTAACTCAAGATAAACTTTACGAGTGGTTAGAAAGACAGGGTTTATCCTCACTTTCCAGATTATTTGAGAAACTCGAACCTCAAAATGGTTGGGCTCGCGCTCTTGAAGCTGTCTTGCGTGAAAGAGTGAACGCTTTAGGGATTTCCAATTTGTCGATGGCGGCCGCTTTTGCATTAACACCGCCTCCGGCAAAACTTACGTTTTACTCAACAATGATCAACGAAGAGGCTCATGCAGAAACGACTCAAGCTTTGCTGGGTCTCATTACAAAGCTTCATTTTGACCGACACAATCTTGAGACTCGTGCAGCTCTTTCTCGTTGGCTTTCTCATTACTATGTCGCCGACAGCATTGAAGATGCTGTCTCACGCGTAAATCTTTTGCCTGAAGGGGCACATTTTGTCACTCCTGAAGGTCATATGGTTGATAAGTTCAGTGTGAATTTCTGGGCCGATGATTCAACAGGTTTGTTATCAAGACGAGCAGAAATTTCATCTTTAGAAGATGAGGCACTGAATTTACGTCATGAACTTGAAAGTTTGCAGCGGGAAATGGGTGAGGCTCGGATTAATGTTTCAAAAATGAGTGAACGACTACAAAGTATCAACTCACAATTTGAAACTATGCGGTCAAAAGAAAGTGAGTTAGCGCTCGAATTAACGCGCATGTCTGCTGCTATTGAGGCCTACCGCAACCGAAGTGAAGAGTTAGGGGAATGGATTGAAGAGGCTCAAGTACAGCTTGAAGAGACAATTGCTGCTATTGAAGAAGCCGATGAGCGTTTCTCTACGCTTGATGAAGAAGTAGCTAACCGCCAGCAAAAGTCAGAAGATGCACGTCTTGCTTGGGAGCGCGCAAGAGATGACGCTCACAGAGCAGAGCAGGCGTTTAACGTTTTTGCCTACACGCAAAGAGAAGTTGAGCTGGCGCTTAAGACTTTGTCTGAACGGATAGCCGAAGCCCAACGGGCTCAACTTTTAGCACAAAACGAGCAGACAGAACTTAAAGAAAAGATTGAAGCGGTAAGTGTTGCTCTTGAGGAGCTCGATGAAGATAGTGAAAAAGCTGGACTTCAGGAACTGTTATCTAAGCGTGAAGCAGCCGTTGAAGAGCTCGAAAAATCCAAGGCAGGTTTAAATACGATTGAATTTGCTGTCACAGAAGCCGAGAAAACGCTTGAAAGTATTGAGGAAACCAAGCGTCAGCAACAAAATAAAATGGCTGACTTAGTTTCTAAACGCGGTCAGCATGAAATTGAATACGGTACGGTGCGAAGCCGTCTAGAAGAGCTCGACTATGACGAAGAGAGTTTAAGAACCCGCTACGAAATTGAGCGGCCCAAATTATCCGCTTTACGTCAGCAGGTTGAGCTCCTTGCCCGGCAGATGGCCCAATTGGGAGCCGTTAATCATGCAGCGCTTGAGCAGCTTAAAACCGAGCGTGAAGAGGTTGAACGTATTGACCGAGAAGTGGCTGACTTAGAGCAGGCCATTGCTACTATTGAAGCGGCTATTAAGAAAATTGACCACGAAACTCGTTCGCTTCTGATTGATACTTTCAATCGGGTCAATGAAGCCTTTAATCAAAAGTTTACGCAGCTTTTTAACGGTGGACACGCACGTTTGGAGATGACTAGTGAGGACGCGCTGGAAGCAGGCATTGAGATGTATGCTAATCCGCCGGGTAAACATAATCACTCAATTCGTCAGTTATCAGGCGGTGAATTGACATTGACAGCCACGGCCTTGGTTTTTGCGTTCTTTACGCTCAATCCGGCCCCGTTCTGTCTTTTGGACGAAATCGATGCACCACTCGATGAAGCTAATCAAGAGCGGCTTTCAAGATTGGTTGCTGCGATGAGTCTAAATACTCAATTTATGATGATTACGCATCATCGTGTCACGATGGAGCATACCAATCAGTTAATTGGCGTCACCATGAAAGAGCCTGGAGTTTCGCGAGTGGTCAGCGTCGATATTGCAGAGGCGAGCCAATACGCTCAAAAACCGTCGGGACACTGACGGCTTAAGACCGGACACTTCCGTTCGGTTTTTTCTTTTGGATTGGATGGGATTGAATCAGTCGGCCTTCTGGGCCGGCTGAGGCTATTGTGTTTGTGATAAGAAATGTGGGAGAGGTGTAGTAATGTTTGCAAGATTTATGATTTTCTTTTTTGGTTTGTGTGTGTTGTCTTTAGGTATTGCTACGGTGACCAATGCCGGTTTAGGAACCGGAACTGTGAGTTCTGTTGCCTTCGTTTTAAATCGTTTAACAGATTTCTCAATGGGCTTTTTTGTTTTTTGACCAACGTGTTTTTCTTTGTTCTGCAAGTCATTGTTGATTCAAAAGATTTGCTGAAAAAAGCATTAAGGCAGTTGCCCATCTGTTTTGTATTCGGGATGATATTCGATATCGCGTTGTGGGTGAGCGGGCATGTTGTTGCGCAAAATTATTGGCAGCAGCTTTTGATGGCCTTTTTCGGAAGCATTCTTACCGGTTTAGGAATTGCTTCGATGGTCTTTGCACGTTTGGCTATTTTGCCGCCAGAAGGTTTTGTGCTTGCCATTATGAACCGCTGAGGCGGATCATTTGGGACACTTCGTATGAGCGCGGATCTTTTCCTTTTAGCAAGTGCAGCCGTTTTATCTTTTTTAAGTTTGGGTACGATCGTGGGCATCCGTGAAGGAACATTAATCACAGCCATGTGCTCAGGTCCCATTGCGAAATTTTTTCTGAAAGGTTGGGCAAAATTTTTCCCGAAACACAGTCCGATCGATTAATCGGAAAAATTCTTGCTCTAAGGCTGAAAAGATATACGTCCTTGATCTAAAATAACAGGCTGTATCGGAATATTTTCCGCTCTGTTGAATGGGCAAACACGCTGGCCTGGGCACAGCGTTTTTGAGGTTTTTTATGAATGAAACAGTTCTCTTCTTGGTCATAGGTGCGGCCGTCATTTTAGTGGGTCTTTTTCTTTGGTCCAGAATGGAGGCCAAGAAGAATGTGCAAAGTCGGGTCGGACTCAGTAATTTGCCTCGGGATAAAATTTATGAAGGTATGAATCGCCCTCATAGCAAGCGAGAGAGTGGTCCTCAGGAATTGGTTACGACATTAAATTCAGATAATGCTTTATCAGAGGCAGCTTTTCAGGTTGAAAGTGTTAGTGAACCTCAAGCGGCCGATGACTCTAAAGTATCTTTAACGCCTTCTGTAGAAGCAGCCCCTAAACCTGAAGAGCCTAAAGTTGAGCAGGTCCCAATGGCCCCTCGCAAAACGGTAGAGCCAGCAAAACCAGAAGTAAAAGAAGTGTTGCCTAAACAGGAAGACCTTTTTACCCAGCCCATTGAGACTGCAGAGAAAGCTGAGGAAAAAGTTCAAGAGCCTGTTCAGCCTTCAACTTTTCCCAAAGAGGGCCTGGCTCGTTTCGAATATGACGCAGTGACTGAAACGGTGGGCTGGGTGCAAGCTACCAAAGCCATTGACGGCAAAAAAATGATGGAGATGGTAAGTAACCTTCAGAAGTTGGGACTTGCCCTTCGTATCTATGTTCGCCGTTCTGACAACAAGCGCTGGTACCAGCCAAGTGCTGTGGGTCGCTACAGCGAACTCGCTGTTATTTTACTTTTGGCCAATCGCCAGGGCTGTGTGAATGAAATGGATGCCAGCCGCTTCGCGACGGCTATTCAACAAATCGGTATTGCTTTGGAAGCTGACAGTGATACTGAGGCCTCTCACGAAATTGTCAAGCGTGCTCAAAAGCTTTACAACGATGTGCTTCGCCTTGATGTCCAGCTTAATTTTGTGATGGCTTCCAAGGAGCCCCTTAATCCCAATGATGTGGCAGAGGCTGCGCGTCTGGCGGGCTTTACACAGCTTAATCCCATGCGCTACTTTTTAGGTAGTGTTAGAGATATTTCTCAGGCCACGATCTTTTTGACGCAGGATGATTTCGACCGCAGGTATTTGACGATAGCTTTGGATGCGCCGCTGGCCGCACCAGACTCCAATCCTTTGCGCTCACTTTTCAGTGCCTCTAATGACTTGTGCGCTCGACTCAATTTGCAACTTCAGGATTCGCGTGACAGACCGATTAATACCGAGTCGGCACAGTCGATTAACCATCAGCTCAAGAAGTATTATGCTGAAATGCTAAAGGCTGATATTGAACCCGGCAGCCCTCGCGCCCGCGTTCTCTTTACTCGCGATTAACAGCTTTGACAATAAGAGCGACCTCTGGTCGCTCTTTCAAACTATGAGTTCCAAAAATACTGATACAACATTAAGTCTCTTTGATTGGGGAAGCGAAAATTCGATTCCTGACGCTGACAGCGTCAAAGCAAAAATGAGAGCGCTTGAAAAAGACTTAGAGCGTTGGAATTACGAGTATTACGTTCTTGACGCTCCGAGTGTGCCCGACAGCGAATATGACAAAGCTTTTAACGAGCTCGTAGAGCTTGAAAAAGTCTATCCGCAGTTTAAGTCTCCTGCATCTCCTACTGAACGGGTAGGCGGTGCGGCTCGTAGTGATTTGGTAAAAGTGCGACATGCGGTTCCGATGCTTTCCATTCACACGGAAACAGATTTTGAGGCAACCGGTGCTAAGGCTTTTGATGAACGTGTTCGTAAGGGCTTGGGATTAACGCCAGCAGACCCTCCCGTGGAATATGATGCTGAGCTTAAATTCGATGGCCTGGCTATGAATCTGCGATATGAAAATGGTGTTTTGGTGTCTGCGGCTACTCGTGGCGACGGTCTAGTTGGCGAGGATGTGACAGCTAATGTAAAGACTATCCGTACGATTCCTTTGCATTTACCGCTTGATGCTCCTTCCGTTTTGGAAGTCAGAGGCGAAGTCATTATGCATAAGGCAGATTTCGAAAAACTCAATGACGAGCAGCGCCTTGAAGGGTTAAAACCTTTTGTTAATCCGAGAAATGCTGCTGCGGGTTGTTTAAGGCAACTCGATCCTAAAGTGACGGCTAAGCGAAAACTGTCTTTTTACGCTTATGGATTAGGGGAAGTCAGTGAGGCGTTTGCGCTCACTCACAGCGGTATTTTGGATAAGCTCTCTCAATGGGGATTTCCGGTTGCCAAAGAGCGCAAGGTGGTCCGCGGTTGGGAGGCTTTGTCTCAGTTTCATGACTGGGTTAAAGAAATCCGTCAGAGTTTGCCCTTTGAAATTGACGGCGTTGTCTATAAGGTCAATCAGCTTGCCGAGCAAAATGAATTGGGCTTTATTTCCCGTGAGCCTCGCTGGGCTTGCGCTCATAAGTATCCGCCTGAAGAAGCGCTTACAGTGGTTGAAGATATCGATGTACAGGTCGGCCGTACGGGTAAACTCACACCGGTAGCACGTCTTAAACCGGTTTTTGTGGGCGGAGTGACCGTTTCAAATGCAACGCTTCACAATGAAGATTTTATCGGCGAATTAGGGCTAAAAATCGGAGATACGGTTGTGGTACGCCGAGCCGGAGATGTGATCCCAGAGGTTGTGCGGGTACTGACTGAAAGACGGCATGGATCCGAGAAAGATTTCATTATGCCCAAGCTTTGCCCAGTGTGCGGATCAGAAACTATTCGAGATGAAGAAGAAAAGGATACGCGCTGTACGGGTGGTCTCTTTTGTCCGGCGCAGCGTCGTGAATCATTAGTTCATTTTGCCTCGCGCCTGGCTTTAAATATTGATGGTCTAGGTGAAAAGGTGATTGACCAGCTCCTTGATGCAGGGCTTATTCAAACACCGGCGGATCTTTATCGCTTGACCGAAGATAAGCTTTTGTCGCTTGATCGATTCGGCAAAAAAAGTGCTTCTAATTTACTGCTAGCACTTGAAAAAAGTAAAGAAACTACACTGGCTCGGTTTATCTACGCTTTGGGTATTCGCCATGTTGGAGAGAGTACTGCGCGGGATCTGGCTGCGCACTTCAGAAGTCTTGAAGCCATAATGGCAGCTGATACTGTGTCGTTGCTTGAAGTCAATGACGTAGGAGAGGTGATCGCTCAGTCTATCCGGCACTTTTTTGAGGAGCCGCACAATCAAAGAGTCATTGCAGAGCTTTTGGATTTGGGAATTCATTGGCCGTTGCCTCAAGATAGTGCTGCTAATCAACTTGTTTCAGGTAAAACCTTTGTTTTGACTGGCACTTTACCTTCAATGGGAAGGGAAGAGGCTAAGGCATTATTGATTGCACAAGGTGCAAAAGTTGCTTCCAGCGTCAGTAAAAAAACCGATTATGTGGTAGCCGGAGCGGAGGCAGGAAGCAAATTGGAAAAGGCGCAGGCTTTAGGCGTCACAGTGATTGATGAAGCGGAAATGCTCAAATTGTTAAAAGGATAGGAAAGATGTTAGGGATTATTTTTGGCAGTGGCTTTGAACATTTTGTCCTTGACAATCAGAAGACTAAGAAAGTTGAGACGCCTTTTGGCGATGTGGAACTTGATACTGGTAATTTTAACGGCCAGGCTGTTGTCCTTTTGCATCGCCATGGAAAGGATCATCGGTTTGCTCCGCATCAAATTCCTTACAAAGCACAGATGTGGGCACTAAAGCAGTCTTCGGTAACCGATATTATTGCTGTGGCATCGGTGGGTGGCATGGCAGCAGAAAATGCTCCGGGACATTTTACGGTGCCCGATCAGATTCTCGACTATACAAGCGGACGTGACGGCACTTATTGGGGTGAGGCTGGGATGCCGATGAAGCACATTGATTTCACCGAGCCCTTTGATGAAGGTTTGCGCGAAAAACTTTTTGATGCAGCACAATCCGCGAAAATTTTTGTTCATAACCGAGGAACTTATGCTTGCACCCAAGGACCTCGCTTAGAAACTGCCGCGGAGGTTCGGCGAATGATCATGGACGGTTGCGACATGGTCGGTATGACAGCTATGCCTGAAGCAGCGTTAGCCCGGGAATTACAGATACGATATGCGTTAATTTGCTTTAGTGTGAATTGGGCTGCCGGTTTAGTGGATAAGAAACTGGACTTTGAAGCAATTAAAGCCGATATGAATCGCTCTGTCTCTGGAATCGTCAGATTGCTTGGTGTTTTGATAAACTCTAATCGGTTTGATTAGGAATTCATTATGACTACAAAGCAATTTATTTCTGTCGGCTGCCTATCTTTGCTGATGGCAGCAACGGCCTACGCTGGCAGCATTTCTTCATCAATGGTCCCTGCTCAGGTCAAGGAGGCTTTTGCTAAACAATTTCCTCAAGCTCAAGTTCTTGAGTGGGATTACGAAGATGATGAAAATGCCTACGAAGTTGAGGCTAAAGTTCAACGCGCTGAAATTAAAGCTTTGTATCGAGAAAATGGTGAATTGATTCGCTCAAAGGAGGATGTCTCAACTCATCAGATACCTTCTTTTGTGCTCGAAGAGATACAAAAAAATTGGCCCAGAGCAGAGGTGCTCGGAGCCAATAAAATCACAACGCCCAAAGAAACAGTTTGGGATGTTGGTCTGAAATTTAGAGACCGTCATCACAATGTCAAAATAAAGAGCCGCGACTAAAACGCAGACTCCTGCTTTTAACACACTTACTTTCTGACTAGACTTGCGGAGTCAAAACCTCCAGCAAGTCTTTTTCAATGGCCACCGTGGTAGGAATATCTTTGAGGGCCTCGCCGTCAATGAGAAAAACGTCTTCTACCCGTTCACCCATTGTCATAATTTTGGCCGTTTGAAGATTGACATGATATTTATTTAATATTGTTGCAATATCAAATAACAATCCGATTCGGTCCATACATGTGATGGAAAGAATGTAGTTGCGGCCAGATTCATCTGCTTCAATATTTACGAGCGGTTGAAGGGGAAAGTGGCGCGAGCGCCGTGAAAGTTTCCCTGGTTTGCTCTTTGGAAGTTCCTTGGGGTTAATCAACCAGTCAGTTAATTCTTCGGTGAGCTTATTCGACAGCTCAGTTAAATCTCTAGAGCCGTTGTCCGTAACAACAAAGGTGTCAAATGCTTTTCGATTGAGGGTGGTGTAAATTCGTGCATCTAAAACAGAGAAGCGTTTCTTTTGCAAAAATCCGAGAATGCTCGTAAAAAGCCCGAAACGATCCGGGGTGTATACCAATATTTCGATTCCCGCATTTTGAGGTAAAAGTCTTGTTGACACAAAGGCAGTGTCGGTAGGAAATACTTTCGAGAGGGAAATTGTTTGCCAGGCAATGCTCTCAGCCGTGTGTCTTAAAAAATACTGCAGTGTGAGTGTTTTCCAGATGGCTTCGATTTTATCTTCTGTAACTCCCTCATTGAGAATCATTCTTGCCGCCTCTTTTTGCCGTTGCAGTAAAAGCGCGTGCTTATCCGGGGCTCCTTCCTGACGCACTAAGGGAAGAGTTAGCCAATAAAGGTCCTGCAGAAGCTGACTTTTCCATTGCGTCCAAACTTTGGGACCGGTTGCTCTAATATCGCAGACGGTTAAAAGAAATAAGCTGTTTAAGCGTTCCTCAGTTTGAACAATCTCGGCAAATCGCCTGATTACATCAGGGTCTGAGAGGTCTTGTTTTTGTGCAACAAGACTCATGGTTAAATGTTCTCGGACGAGAAAAACAAGGAAATCGCTGGTTTGGGGATCAATGTTAAAGCGTTTGCAGAAGTTTTGAACGATTTCGGCTCCGATTCTCTCGTGGCGGCCGCCCAGGCCCTTGCCGATATCGTGAAAAAGGGCGGCAAGCACCAGCCGCCAGCTGTCTTTCATACCTTGCATCAGACGTGTGCAGATGGGGTACTCATGTGCATATTCACTGCGGCTGAAATATCGGATGTTTCGTACAACGCGCATCGTATGCTGATCGACCGTGTAAGTATGAAAGAGGTCATGTTGCATTTGACCGACAATGTGCTGAAACTCAGGTAAAAACAATCCTAAAATGCCCCATTGATTGAGATCTAAGAGAGCGTGGCTGACGCCATGAGGCATTTTCAAAATCTGCATGAACATTGCCTTATTGGCAGGATCATTTCTGAAGTCTTCATTGATGAGCTCTCGGGCACTCATTAGTTCACGAAGAAGTGCAACACTCAGGCGTTTAAGCGGTGAGGAGCTCTCTAAAAGATAAAAAGCTCTCAAAATCGCATTTGGATCATCTTTAAAGGCACCGTCATGTGTGATATCGAGTGTATAGCCTCGGGCAATGAATGTTCTGTCAATAACCGTTTCCTGAACATGGTTTTCGCCGAAGAACTTATCCTCGAACATTTGCATGAAGATGTCGGTGAGCTGACGCACAGTTTTAGCAGTGAGGTAGTAGCGTTTCATGAGCGCTTCACTGGCGAGCTGATGTTCTGTGTCTTTGTAGCCTGCAGCCTGTGCTACCGGTGTTTGAATATCAAAAATCAAACGGTCTTCATGCCGCTTAGCGATTAAATGCAGATAAATTCTGATGGTTTGAAGCGCGTGATTAACCTCTTTTAATGTATCGGCTTCACGAGGAGCGAGTGTTCCGGAGGCTAGCATTTCTTCAGCACTTGCCCCGAGCCCCGCAGCCTGAGAACACCAAAAAAGAACATGCAAGTCTCTTAAACCGCCCGGACTTTCTTTAACGTTGGGTTCTAGTGAATAGGGTGTATCCTCGTGCTTTTGATGCCGCTGACGCATTTCAAGCGCTTTGGCTCTGAAAAAATCTGCCGCGTCGATTTGCCTGAAAAAAGATTGCTGGAGCCCTTCAAAAAGGTGCTTATTGCCGCAGATGAATCTCGCTTCAAGAATGGCGGTTTGTACCGTGATATCTTGGCTACTTTCACGCAGTGTTTCTTCTAGCGTTCGCACGCTACTACCTACGGTAAGCCCCATGTCCCAGAGCCGCATAAGGAAATGCTCAATCTTCGTAGCCTCATCGGCACTTGCGCTTTGCCTAAGCAGCACCATGACATCGAGGTCAGAATAAGGGAAAAGTTCTTTTCTCCCGTAACCGCCAAGTGCCACCAATGCAATTTCATTGCCAAGTTCTTCACAGAGCGCAAGCTGCCTGATGCATTCATCAGCAGCGGCTGTATGGCCGCGCAAATAAGTTGTAACACGACCGTCTGAGAGAAATTGTTTTCCAAGATTCTCGGAAGTGGTTTTAAAGTGATCAATAAAATCGGTCATAACGGTACTACAAAATCTCTACTCCTACTGTAGTTTAACTAAAACAGGCGATTCCCAATAGAAATTTCTTTTGTTACCATCGAAAACGTTTTTTGTATTTTGGCCGCTAATGTGTTCGCGGCTATTTTGATTAGTGAGGAAAGGGTAATGCGCAGGGTTGTTGTAACAGGTTTAGGGGCGGTAAGTCCGATTGGTAACGATGTTAAGACACTTTGGGATAACGCTCTTAAAGGGGTGAGCGGAGTAGGTCCTGTCACTAGATTTGATGCGTCAGACTTTGGTTGCAAAATTGCAGCAGAAGTGAAGGATTTTGACGTTTCTGCTTATATGCCGGTTAAAGAAGCTAGACGTTTTGATCGTTTTATTCACTTTGGAATTGCAGCAGCTTTTCAAGCTATTCGTGACAGCGGTCTCGATAGCAGTCGTGAGAATTTGCGGCGCATCGGCTGCGCAGTGGGATCTGGTATCGGCGGCATCCCGATGATTACGGATAATCATAAGACGCTGATTGAACGTGGACTGCGTCGTGTTTCTCCCTTTTTGATTCCGGGTTGCATCATCAACATGGTCTCGGGTCAACTGGCCATTATGACGGGTTTTAAAGGACCCAATATGGCCCATGTGAGTGCCTGCTCTACGGGTTTGCACAGTATCGGAGAGGCCGCTTGGATGATTAAGAGAGGCGATGCTGATGTGATGATTGCAGGTGGCTCGGATGCTCCCATCTGTGCGCTTTCAATGGCCGGATTTGACAGTATGCATGCTATGTCCAGACGCAATGATGATCCTCAGAAAGCATCTCGTCCCTTTGATAAAGATCGCGACGGCTTTGTATTTGGTGAAGGCGCAGGCGTACTGGTTTTGGAAGATTACGAGCATGCAATGGCTCGAGGAGCAAAAATTTATGCCGAACTGGTCGGTTATGGTTTGACTGCTGACGCTCATCATATTACGACCCCCAATACGCAAGGCCCTTCCTACTGTATGCAAATGGCTATTGAGCAAGCAGGCATTCGACCCCAAGATATCGATTACCTCAATGCACACGGTACATCAACTGTTTTAGGCGATGTCAATGAAACTAAAGCGATTAAGGAAGTGTTCGGTGAGCATGCAAAGGATTTAGTCATCAGTTCCTCGAAATCTATGATCGGTCATTTATTTGGAGGTGCAGGAGGCGTGGAATCTGTGCTCACAGTGCTTGCCCTTCACCATCAGATGATTGCGCCAACGATTAATTTGGATGAACCTGATCCGGAGTGTGATTTAGATTATTGCGCTAACGTTGCACGTCAAAAGACGATTCGCTATGCAATGAAAAATTCTTTTGGTTTCGGCGGAACAAACGGCAGTTTGATTTTTAAAC
This sequence comes from uncultured Sutterella sp., assembly GCA_900544345.1. GTDB lineage: Bacteria > Pseudomonadota > Gammaproteobacteria > Burkholderiales > Burkholderiaceae_F > Aphodousia. The sequence goes on from UQUR01000001.1 coordinate 230,906, forward strand.
GCTTAGAGTGACTTTCAATGTAGTTTGTTTCTGCACTGAAAATCAGAAAAAAAAACACGCATTAGGTATAGGACCTTTTGCGTGTTTTTTTTCTCTAATAAAGCTTAATGTAATCGGGGATAGGAGGATAGCCTTCCGAGAGGGTGAGCACTTCGTATCCAGTTTCAGTAACCAATACTGTGTGTTCCCACTGCGCAGAAGGACTTCTGTCTGCAGTGACTACAGTCCATCCGTCGTTGAGTTCTGAAATATGGCGGCGTCCGGCATTGAGCATTGGTTCAACGGTAAAAATCATGCCGGGCTTCATGATGATACGGTTATCGTGTGTATCGTAGTGACAGACGAAAGGATCTTCATGGAAGTTGCGTCCAACCCCATGTCCGCCATATTCATGCACAACAGAAAGTCCTTCGGCATGAGCAACCTTTTCACAGGCAATACCTACATCGTTTAAAGGACGTCCCGGACAGATGGCGGCAATGCCTCGCCACATACTTTCGTAAGTGGCCTCGACTAAATGGCGAGCAGAGACAGAAATTTTATTGCCCACCATAAACATACGGCTCGTATCGCCATAAAAACCGTCGAGAATAACGGTAACGTCAATGTTGACAATATCGCCTTTTTTGAGAGTTTTTTCAGACGGAATGCCGTGACAGACAACATGATTGACAGAAATGCAGGTTGAGCCAGGATAAGGGGTAAAGCCCTTGGGGGCATAGCCCAAACAGGCTGACTTTGCGCCGTGTGCGAGCATAAAGTCGTTCATTTTGTTGTCAAGATCAATGGTCTTGACACCAGGGACAACAAAGGGCTCAATAAAATCAAGCACTTGGCTAGCCAAGCGGCAGGCCTTACGCATTCCCTCAATTTCTTCGGCAGTTTTAATTACGATAGCCATGGTAATCTTTTCTTACTTATTCAAAATATTGAGAAAATCTTGCTTTTTTCAAGCTGATTTCGCATATAATAGCGAGCTGTGCGAAAAAAGCTACTTTTTTTTCGTGTCGAGAAGCGGTTTATTAGTCTTCCGTCCGCTTGCTCGGCTTTTTTATTTTCGGAAGGCTCTAATAGCGCAGCGCGCCATCTAACGGTTGTTTTGCCTCAAGACCGCAATTGATTAAAAAGATTCAATCGGTTCGCAAAATATAGCGGCGCGTTGTCAGTTTTAAACCTTAGAAGGAAAAATTATCATGGTTAGCATGCGCGAAATGCTCGAAGCCGGTTGCCACTTCGGTCACCAAACTCGCTTCTGGAATCCGAAGATGGGTCAATACATTTTCGGCGCCCGCAACAAGATTCACATCATCAACCTCGAAAAGACGGTTGTGAAGTTTGAAGAAGCCCTCAAGTTCGCTCGTGAACTTTCTGCTAAGGGTGGCAAGATTTTGTTCGTTGATACCAAGCGTGGCGGTCGTGACACGATCGTGGCTGAAGCTCAACGTGCTGGTTGCTGCTATGTTGATCAACGCTGGCTGGGCGGCACGCTCACCAACTTCAAGACCGTGAAGCTCACGATCAAGCGTTTGAAGGACATGGAAGAAACCGTTGCCAACGGCGGCTTGGACAAGATGACCAAGAAGGAAGCTTTGGACTTTACCCGTGAAGTTGAAAAGCTCAACCGCTCCATCGGCGGTATCAAGGATATGACCACGTTGCCTGATGCATTGTTCATCGTTGACGTCGGCTATCACAAGATTGCTGTCCAAGAAGCCAACAAGTTGGGTATCCCCGTGATCGGTGTTGTGGATACGAACTGCAGCCCGCTCGGCATCGACTATGTTATCCCTGGCAACGATGACTCGGCCAAGGCCGTTTCCATCTACGCTTCCGGAATGGCTGACGCCATTTTGGCCGGCCGCCAAGAAAGCGAAGAAAGCTTGAAGGAAGTCGCCGGTGAAGAAGAATTTGTTGAAGTGGCCGAAGAAGCCTAATAAACTTCAATAGATGTTCTTTTTCGGGGCGAGGATTTGCTAAGAAGCCTCGCCCCTTTTTGAAATTCACAAACCAAACTCTACTGGAGAAATACATGGCCGTTATTACTGCCGCAATGGTTAAAGAATTGCGCGTCAAGACCGACGCTCCGATGATGGAATGCAAAAAGGCATTGACTGAAGCTGATGGCGATATGGCTCGCGCTGAAGAAATTCTTCGCGTCAAGCTCGGCAACAAGGCTAGCAAGGCTGCTGCTCGTATAGCTGCTGAAGGTGTGGTGAGCATCTACATCTCTGAAGACGGTAAGCTCGGTTCCATCTTTGAAGTGAACTCTGAAACCGACTTCGTTGCCAAGAACCCCGAATTCCAACAAATGGCTGCCGATGCTGCTCGTTTGGTGGCTGAAAAGAATCCTGCCGACATCGCTGCTTTGAGCGCTTTGGAAGTCAATGGTCAATCCATGGAAGCCATCCGTACGGCTTTGGTTGGTAAGATTGGTGAAAACATGACCTTCCGTCGCTTCAAGCGCATCGAAGCTCAAGGCAAGTTGCATCAATACGTGCACGGCGGCTCCAAGATCGGTGTGATTGTTGACTTGATCGGCGGCAATGATGAAGTTGGTCATGACATCGCCATGCACATCGCTGCTTTGAAGCCGAAGGCCTTGGACGCCAACGGTGTCGATCCCGAACTCTTGGCTACCGAGCGTCGCGTAGCTATTGAAAAGGCTCGTGAAGCCGGCAAGCCCGAAGCCATGCTTGAACGCATTGCCGAAGGTACGGTTCAGAAGTACTTAAAGGAAGTTACGCTCTTGTCTCAACCCTTTGTTAAGAATGACAAGATGAGCGTTGCTGAATTGCTCAAGCAAAACGGCGCTTCCATCGCCTCTTTCGTGCTCTACGTTGTGGGCGAAGGTATTGAAAAGAAGCAAAGCGACTTTGCTGCTGAAGTGGCCGAACAAATGGCAGCTGCTCAAAAGGCCTAATATTTTAGGTTAAGAGCCAGTCTCCAAGGCTCCCCAAAATTTCCCTTATGGAAAATTCGGGGAGCCTTTTTTTGTATCCAAAAATGACACAAAGACCAATGAGCTTGAATATTTTGCGCCAAGCGCATGGGTTTTCATTACAATGGCACTAACGCGTAGAAATTGATCGTTTGAGGCGATGAGTCTTGAGCGTGATTTGTTGTGCGCAGATGACTCGGCAATCATTTTCGGGAGTTCATTAAATGACGGAACAAACGCCTGTGAAATACAAGCGAGTGCTTTTGAAATTGTCCGGTGAATCTCTGATGGGACCGGATGCTTTTGGCATTAATCGCGAAACGATTCAATCAACGGTTGAAGATATTAAAGAAGCCTATGACATGGGAGTGCAAATCGGCATCGTTGTGGGCGGCGGCAACATTTTCCGCGGTGTTGCTCTGGGTTCAACCGGGATGGAACGTACGCAGGGCGACCACATGGGTATGCTAGCTACGCTTATGAATGCATTAGCTTTGCAGGATGCACTACGTAAAAACGGTGTCGAAGCCCGTGTTCAAAGTGCTTTAAATATTGAACGTATTGCCGAGTCTTATATTAGAGGCAAAGCATTACGCCATTTGGAAAAGGGTCGTATCGTGATTTTCGCAGCAGGTACGGGCAATCCCTATTTCACAACGGATACCACGGCTGCATTGCGTGGAGCTGAAATCGGCGCCGACATCGTGCTTAAGGCTACGATGGTGGACGGCATTTATTCGGCTGACCCCAAGAAAGATCCAAATGCTACGTTCTACAAGACCATTACTTTTGATGAAGTGATCAAGCGCGACCTCAAGGTGATGGACGCAACTGCTTTTGCCCTTTGCCGTGAACAAAATCTGCCGATCAAGGTCTTCAATATCCGCAAGAAGGGTTCTATCGGCCGTGTCTGCCGTGGTGAAGATGAAGGCACCTTGGTCTATAACCCCTAACCAGAGACATTATTAGTCAACGGAGTATTTTTTATATGTCAATCAGTGAAATTCAAAAACAAACCGAATATAAGATGAACCGCACGGTTGAAACGCTGCGTGAGGACTTCATTAAGATCCGCACTGGCCGTGCTTCCACCGGTCTGCTCGATCACGTGATGGTTGATTATTACGGTACGATGACGCCGATTAACCAAGTGGCTCAGGTTGGTGTGGCCGATGCCCGCACTTTGACGGTTCAGCCCTGGGAAAAATCCATGGTGGCACCTGTTGAAAAGGCTATTCGTTCCTCTGACTTAGGTTTGAATCCTGCCACTTCAGGTATGCTCATTCGCGTGCCGCTGCCGCCTCTGACCGAAGAGCGCCGCCGCGAACTCACCAAAGTTGTTCGTCACCTTGGTGAAGAAGCTAAAGTGGCTGTGCGTAATTTGCGTCGTGACGCAAATGAACAGATTAAAAAACTCATTAAGGCTAAAGAAATTTCTGAGGATGATGAATCCAGAGCCGAAAAAGACATTCAGAAATTAACCGACAACTTTGTCGTAGCCATTGATAAGTGCGTGGCTGAAAAAGAAAAAGAAGTGATGACGGTTTAATTCATTAACCGCCGCGATGACTTTAACTTCTCAAAAAGGCGGCGGGGCTCCGAGCCACGTCGCCATTATCATGGATGGAAACGGCCGCTGGGCTCAGCGCCGCTTGATGCCTCGCGTTGAAGGGCATCGGCGAGGTGTGCAGAGTGTGCGCCGTGTGATTGAGGCTGCCGCCAAGAGTGGGGTGCATTATCTCACCCTTTTTGCTTTCAGCAGCGAAAATTGGAAACGACCCGCCGATGAGGTCAATGCCCTGATGAAGCTTTTTGCCTCTGCGCTCCAAAAAGAGGCTCAGGCAATGGTCGAACATGGTGTGAGGCTTCGTGTGGCTGGCGACCTCAGTGCTTTTTCTCGCGAAATTCAAGATAGTATCGCTCACAGCGAAGCGATCACATCGCATTGCGATACGATGCTGCTTACGGTTTGTGCCAATTATGGCGGCCGATGGGATATTGTGGAAGCTTTTCGCAATATTTTGCGAAAGGATCCGTCAATTGCAACGCATCCTGAAAGGATTACCGAAGCGCTTGTTGATCAGAATTTAGCTTTTGACTGGGCCCCACCCGTCGATTTGATGATCCGTACGGGCGGCGAGCAGCGCATCAGTAACTTTATATTGTGGCAGGCAGCTTATGCAGAATTGTATGCCTCGCCTACATTGTGGCCCGACTTTGATGAAAAAGACCTTCAAGCGGCCCTTAATTGGTATGCTGGACGTGAGCGTCGTTTTGGCATGACCGGTGAACAGATTCTGGCCCTCAAACAGGGAGAATAAAAAATGCTCAAGCAACGAGTGATCACAGCGATTGTTCTATTGTTGATTCTGATCGGTGCCTATATGTTGGGACCGGTAGCTTTTGCTGCAGTGATGGCGATTGGTTTTATTCTAGCTCAATGGGAGTGGCTGAAGCTGGCCGGTTTGAGCTCGGTTGCTTCGGCAGTGCTCGCTTTGATTGTCGGAGGCTCTGTTACGGGCTTTGCCTATCTTGCCTACCTTGATCTTCAAATGATTCATCAAGCGGCTCGTGAGTATCAGATGCTTTACGCCAATCTTTCCGGGATCTTCGTGATGTATCTGGCGGCCATTACGCTCTTGTGGGTCGGTATTTCCATTCGTGTCTTTTTTGCACGTGTTACGGGTCTTCCGGTTAACCGTATTTTTGTTGGGGTGACTGGCGTCTTTTTCCCACCAGCGGCCTGGCTAGGTTTCGTGGCTATGTACGCTTCTTTCGGCATATCCATGGTGATTTCTCTTTTAGCGATTGTCTGGGTAGCCGATATCATGGCTTACTTTACCGGTATGGCTTTTGGTAAACACAGAATGTCACCGGCTATCAGCCCGAAAAAGAGCTGGGAAGGCGTTGCAGGCGGCATGTTGAGCGTCATGCTCTTGGGATTAGTCTTTGCTTGGTTTCTCCCGGAAATCAAAACTATCCCTGGCGTGATTGTCCAAAACATGGGGGTTGTTGCCTGGCTCGCGGTAGCCTTTGTGCTCGTGAGTTTGTCAATTGTGGGTGATCTTTTTGAAAGTGCCCTTAAGCGTCAGGCGGGCATTAAAGACTCCAGTAACCTTTTGCCTGGTCACGGAGGCTTTTATGATCGGCTTGATGCCATGATGCCTACTTTGCCTGCCGGTTTTCTGTTGAGTGTTTTGATTGCTTCAGGCACACTCGGTTAATTTTTCCTATTGTTATTTTTATGCAAAACATCGCTATTTTCGGTGCAACAGGGTCGATCGGAGGATCGACCCTTGATGTCTTAACGCACTATCCCGAGCGCTATCGGGTTTTTGCTCTGACGGCTAATAGCCGTTTGGATGAGTTGACCGATTTATGTGAACGCTTTAATCCGCAGATTGCGCTTGTTGCAGATGCTTCAAAGAAAACGGAACTCGCGCGAAAGCTTGCTCAAAAGAATCTCAGTCATATTGAAGTGTGGGGCGGAGAAACGGATTTAGTTCGCTTGGCCTCATTACCTGAGGTCGATGTGGCGGTTCTTGCTATTGTCGGAGCTGCCGGTTTGGCACCGACCTTTTCTGCAGCACGCGCCGGTAAACGTCTTCTTTTAGCCAATAAGGAAAGTGTGGTTTGTGGGGGAGCGCTTCTCATGCAAACCATTCGAGACTCAAAGGCAGAACTGTTGCCTGTTGACAGTGAGCATAACGCTATTTTCCAGTGTCTGGCCTCAGCTGATGAACTTCAGCGAAGCCAGGCGCGCATTATTTTGACTGCTTCTGGCGGCCCCTTTAGAAAGCGTATGGATCTTACAGGAGTTACGCCCGAAGACGCTGTGGCGCATCCCACATGGAATATGGGTAAAAAAATCAGTGTTGACAGCGCTACTTTGATGAATAAGGGGTTGGAAGTGATTGAAGCCTCATGGCTTTTCGGCTTTCCACCCGATCGCATTGATGTTGTTATTCATCCGCAAAGTTTGATTCACTCAATGGTAGAGTATGCTGACGGCTGTATCCTGGCTCAAATGGGAGCGCCCGATATGCGCACGCCGATTGCCTATTCGCTGGGCTGGCCCGATCGTCTAAACGGCTTTGCCAAACGAGTGAACTTTGCTCAACTGGGTTCAGTTACATTTGAAGCACCTGATACAAAGCGCTTCCCTCAGTTAAGTTACGCTTATGAGGCACTAAGGGCAGGAGGATGCGCGAGCATTGTTTTAAATGCCGCCAATGAAATTGCCGTAGAGGCTTTTTTATCCCGACGCATAGCGTTTTTGGATATTGCTAGGGCTTGCCGAGAAATGCTCAATCAGCTTGAACTTGCCGCCCCGACATCTTTAGAAGAAGTATTGGCAGCTGATCTTCTTGCTCGCCAAAAAACCCGTGAGGTGATTGCCCGATGGTAACGGCAGTTTTAGCTTTTGTTGTTGCGCTTGGCATCCTCATTACCTTTCATGAATTGGGGCACTATGTCGTTGCGCGTTTATGCGGCGTGAAAGTTCTGACTTTTAGTTTCGGATTCGGACCGAAACTTTTCTCAAAACGGCTGGGACCCGATCAGACAGAGTGGTGCCTGTCGGCTTTGCCACTAGGTGGCTACGTTTCCATGCTTGATGAACGTCAACAGACAGCTGAGATTGATCCTAAGGATTTGCCCCGAGCTTTTAACCGTCAGTCAGTCTATAAGCGCTTTGCCATTGTGGCTGCAGGTCCTATTGCCAATATTGTGCTTGCGATTCTCTTTTACGCAGTCATGGCCTGGAGCGGGCAACCTGAAATTCGTCCTGTGATGGATACGCCTGTGAGCCAGTCTCAGGCTGCCGTATTAAATATTGAGCGTCTGGATAGGGTGGTTTCTTTCGGCGGAAAAGAAATCGAGGGACTTGAAGATTTCAATTGGGCCATATTGGAGCATATTGGCGAAAATAATGTTGAAGCTGTTTTTGATCGAAACGGCACACACTTTACCGTTTCTTTTAACCTTAAAGATATTAAGGTTGATGAAGAAAGTGAGAGTCCTTTTAAGCAGCTCGGCATCAATATTCGTTACGGTGATCCGCTCCTTTTTAATATTCAAAAAGACTCGCCTGCAGCTCGTGCGGGTATCACTGAGGGCGACAAAGTATTAAGCGCTGACGGTCAATACGGTTTGTCTGTTCAGGAACTAGTGAGTTATATCAGCCATAAGGGGACTGAGCCGATTCACCTTGTGCTTCAAAACATCAAAGATTCACAAGCTTTAGCCCGTGAAGTCATTGTTGTGCCTGAAATGAGAATTTTAGATAATGCTCAGGGACAAAAAGAAGAGCGAGCAGTCATCGGGGTGAACGTCGGCGTCATGCCTGATATAGTCTGGCTTTCCAAGGGCCCGATAGAAGGCCTTTGGGCAGGAATTGATCGAACTGCTTCTGTAACGAAAACGACCTATAAGGCAGTGGTGCAGATGATTACAGGAGAGGCGAGCACAAAAAATCTTACCGGTCCTGTCACTATTGCTGACTACGCTGGTAAAACTGCTCAGATGGGTTGGAGAGTTTACTTATCCTTTTTGGCTATGATTTCGGTCAGCCTGGGATTGTTGAATTTACTGCCGATACCGTTGTTAGACGGCGGTCACCTCCTGTATTATTTCATAGAAATTTTAAGGGGACGGCCTTTATCCGATCGGGTAATGCTGATCGGTCAGAAGGTGGGACTTTTTATAGTTTTGGCATTGGGGGCTTTAGCTCTTTCCAATGACTTCGTAAGGCTGATACAATAGGCCATCCGATCGAATCGTTAGAAAAAATGCATTTGAAATCTTCCCTGTTGCGCGCCTCTGTAGCGACGGCGCTCATGTCAATCGCGGGCGCTGCTGTGGCAGCTGCCTCAGATTTTGTTATTCAAGATATCCGCATTGAAGGTATTGCCCGTACAGAACCCGGTACGGTTTTATCCCATTTACCGTTTCAGGTAGGCGATGAATTTACCGACGCAAAGGGCAATACAGCTATTCACGCACTCTATGGGTCAGGACTCTTTCGGGATGTGCGGCTGGAGCGTGAGGGTAACGTACTTGTAATTCAACTGCAGGAGCGTCCTGCTGTTGCTTCCATCAGCACGCAAGGTATTCATGCTTTTGACAATGCCGCCATTGAGCAAAGCTTGCGAGACGTCGGCATGGCAGAAGGCCGTATCTTTGACCATGCAACGCTAGACCGCGCTGATCAGGAAATGCGTCGCCAGTATCTGGCCCGCGGTTACTACGGTGTGGATGTAAAAACAACGGTGACGCCTCTTGATCGCAATCGTGTACGTTTATCCATTGTGGTGGATGAAGGCGAGGCGGCAAGCATTTCTTCAATCCGTTTTGTGGGTAACCGCATCATGGATGACGAAACGCTTCAAGAGCAAATGCAGTTGACGACCTCAGGTTGGATGAGCTGGTACACCAAGAGTAACCTCTACTCTCGCGAAAAGCTTGCCGCTGACATTGAAGCGATTCGTTCATACTATCTCAATAACGGCTATCTAGACTTTAAGGTTGACAGCGTTCAGGTATCAATTGCGCCTAACAAGCAGGATATTTTTATTACCATCAATATGACTGAAGGTGAGCAGTACCATATTACGGGTGTGGAATTAACCGGTGATATGTTGGGTCTGCAAAAAGATCTTGAGCAGCTAATCGAAGTCGAACCGGGCTCAATTTATAACGCTGAGGTGATCAATACGGCTTCGACTGCCATTACCGATAAGCTCTCAAGTCTAGGTTACGCTTTTGCCACAGCCCGTCCGACGCCTGTCGTGACCGGAAATAACGAAGCTAAAGTGATCTACACGATTGACCCGGGCCGTCGCGCTTATGTTCGTCACGTTAACATTTCCGGCAACAGTAAGACACAAGACGAAGTCATTCGTCGAGAAGTTCGTCAGTACGAAGCTGCTTGGTTTGACAGTGAAGCGGTGAAGCTCTCTCGTGACCGTATTGACCGTTTGGGCTTCTTTGACTCAGTGACGGTTGACCCGAAACCGGTTCCTGGAACCCGTGATCAAGTGGACTTGGAAGTTGTGGTTAAGGAACGTCCGACGGGTAGCATCAATTTGGGTGCCGGTTTCTCAACGAGTGACGGTGTGATTTTGTCAGCCGGTTTTGCTCAGAACAATATTTTCGGTACCGGTAAGTCCGTGAGCGCTGAAGTCAATACTTCTGATAGTACTCGTACTTATGCGTTGTCGCTCACTGAGCCTTACATTACTCCTGAAGGTATTTCACGCTCCATCGACTTGTACGATCGCCGAGTCGATATGGATGAGCTCGACTTAGCTAACGACCTCGAATATGAAACCCGCGGTGCAGCTGTGAGTTGGGGTATTCCTTTCACAGAATATGACCGTGTGTTCTTAGGTGCTAAGTTTGAAAACACAATTGTGGATGCTGGCTCGAGAGCACCTCGCCGTTACAAGCAGTACGTAGATGACTTTGGTGATTCACCAAAGGCTGTAGCTGCCACTATCGGCTGGTCACGAGACAGCCGTGATAACGCTTTGGCTCCGACTCGTGGTACCTATCAGCGTTTGTCCGGTGAAGTAACGTTGCCGGTGATGGATTTGCGCTACTACCGTGCAAGCTATCAACTGCAGCATTATTGGCCTGTAACCCGTGATCTCACACTTGCCTTTAACGGTGAAGTCGGCTACGGCGACAGTTGGGGCGGCAAAGAATATCCGTTCTTTAAGAACTTCTACGCTGGCGGTATCGGTAGTGTTCGTGGCTACGAAAACTCAAGCTTGGGTCCGAAAGATAATTCCTACGGTGGAGAAGGTGACAGCGCCGGCGGTAACGCATCGCTTAATTTCTCTGTTGAAATGCTGATGCCTTTGCCCGGAGCCGACCGTACGCTTCGTTGGTTTACGTTCTTTGACGGCGGCTGGGTCTGGGGTGACTCCTACGGTGAAAATGGTCGTGTAGAAGACAAGATGGGGATTTCGTTGTCTGACCTTCGTTATTCCGTCGGTGTTGGTGTAGCCTGGATTTCGCCCTTAGGCCCGCTGAAGTTCAGTATTGCTGCGCCGATTAACGACAAACCGGGTGATAAGACGGAACGCTTCCAGTTCCAAATTGGTACCGGTTTCTAACGTCGTTTGAGTTGGTGACAATCCGACAGTTTCGGGGGAAAGGGGATAAAGAGGCCGCCTTTCCCTTGAACGTACATGGAGAGCATAAAAATATGCTGAAAAAATTAGCGATTGCCTCGCTTTTATCGTTGTTGATGGTTGGTCAATCGGCTTTGGCTGATACCAAAATCGGGGTGGTTAATCCTGATCGAATCCTTCGTGAAAGTGCTGCGGCGCATACGGCTCAACAGAAGCTTGAGAAAGAATTTGCCAGTCGTGAGAAGTCGCTTTCTGTGTCCGCAAAGGCTTTGAAGGCAGACATTGAAAAATTTCAGCAGCGCGCTCCTAAAATGAAAAATACGGAGCGGATGGCAGAAGAAAGAAAACTTGCTGATCGCGAAAGATCTCTGCAGCGCCGTGAACGCGAACTGCGTGAAGATTTAAATCGCCGCAGAAACGAAGAACTGCAGTCCATTCTGATGCGAAGCAATGAAGTTATTCGTGATATTGCCCGTAAGGGTAAATATGATTTGATCTTGCAGGAAGCGGTCTACGTCGGACCGAATGTGGACATTACCGATCAGGTCATTAAAGCTTTAGGAAAGTAAATCATGTCAGAACAAAGAACTGCTTATCCGATTGCTGTTCTGGTTGAGGCTGTGCGCAAGCAGTGTGCCGGTCGTCTGGAGCAGGAATTAGTAGGGCCCTATGAAACGGTGGCTGTTCGAAGCATCGGGGCGCTTAGCCACGCAAAACCTGATGAAGTGGCTTTTTTAGCCAATCCAAAATTTATTCATGAGGTTAAAGACTGTCAGGCTGGAGTCGTTGTCCTTCGCAAGGAAGATAAAGAAGCTATTTATGGTGATGAAACGCCCCGTGCGATGGTGATTACGCCCAATCCTTATGCCTGGTTTGCTTTTGCCTTGCAGGTTGTAGAAAAATTGCACACTCAGTTTGCAAGCGGTATTCATCCCCATGCTTCTGTTGCCGTGACAGCTAAAGTTGATCCCAGCGCTCGTGTTGATGCTGGTGCAGTGATTGAAGATCACGCGGTAATCGGTCCCAGAGCTTGGATCGGAGCCAACTGTGTTGTTGGTGTCGGTTCTGTGGTTGGTGCCGATACACGTCTACATCCTAATGTGACAGTAGATCACCACTGCACAATCGGTGAGCGTTGTATTTTGCAGTCGGGCTGCGTTATTGGCGGAGACGGTTTCGGGTTTGCGCCCTTTGATGGTGAGTGGGTAAAGATTCCTCAAATTGGCTCCGTACGTATTGAAGACGATGTTGAAATCGGTGCCAACACGGCCGTTGACCGTGGCGCGCTTGACGATACTGTGATTGGCAAGGGTTCAAAAGTCGATAACCTGATTCAAATTGCCCATAACTGCCGCCTGGGTGAACACTGCGTCATGGCAGGTGCCGCCAGTATGGCCGGTTCTACCACCTTAGGTGATCACGTGACAGTCGGGGGAGCTGCCAATATTAATGGCCACATCAAGATTCCGAGTGGGGCAACCATTGGGCCGGCTACAACAGTCGTGTCTTATCCGGAGGATACGAAACTCATGATGGGCTTTTTCCCTGCTATGCCTAACAGAGATTTCGAGCGTTGTGCTGTTCTTGTTAAACAGTTGCCTCAAATGCGCAAGCGTCTCAAAGCTCTGGAAGCCGCACTGGATAAACTTGAACAAAGTAAATAATCAAGGAAGTGAGAAAAATGAAATACAACATTCAAGATATTATGAAGTATCTTCCGCACCGCTATCCGTTTTTGTTGATTGATCGTGTGGAAAGCGTTTCGGAAGATTTAACAACGGCTGTTGTCATCAAAAACATTACCGCCAATGAACCGCAATTTCAGGGACATTTTCCGGAATGCCCAGTGATGCCTGGCGTGCTCATTATTGAATCGATGGCTCAAGCCTGTGCCGTGTTGGCATTGGCTCGGTTGACTGAAGAGCAAAGAAATGACGGTTCGCTTTACTTTTTTGCCGGTATTGACAATGCCCGCTTTAAGAAAGTTGTTCAGCCCGGCGATCAGCTTCGCATTCACTGCCACTTCTTAAAGGATCGTGCAGGAATCGGCAAGTTTGAAGCAACGGCGATGGTAGATGACCAGGTTGCCTGTGTGGCTACGATGATGTGCGCACGCCGCAAGATGGACTGAAAAACGTATTCAGTCATTGAGCCCGAGGCCGGCGGATGCCCAGAAAAACAGCCGGCTATGATTAACAACCGAACAAAGGCAAGCCATTATGGCAAAAATTCATCATTTTTCTTTAGTTGATCCGTCTGCACAATTGGCCGATGATGTTATCGTCGGACCTTTTTGTGTTATCGGACCCAAAGTGAAAATCGGTTCGGGTACGGAATTGATTTCGCACGTCAATATCAGCGGTAATACGGAAATCGGTGAGCGCAATCGTATTTTCCCGAACGCAAGTATCGGGTGCGAGCCGCAGGATAAAAAGTATAACGGCGAAGACACGCGTCTGGTGATCGGCGACGATAACGTGATTCGTGAACACGTGACGATTGCAACTGGTACAGTCCAGGATCACGGCATTACGGTGGTGGGTAACCGGAATCTTTTCATGGCCAATGTACATGTAGCGCACGATTGCATCGTAGGTGACGATACGATTTTGGCCAATAACGTTGGTCTTGCAGGTCACACGATAGTAGCTAATCGTGCCATTATCGGTGGTCAGGCTGGTGTTCATCAATTCTGCCGGATCGGTGAAGGCGCCATGGTGGGCGGAGGCTCCATTTTAGTGATGGATGTTCCGCCTTTTGTGATCTGTAATGGTAATCCTGCTGAACCTCATGGTTTAAATGTCGTAGGTTTGCGTCGTGCTGGCTACGATCTTAAAGCTTTGAATGCTTTTAAAGCGGCTTACAAGACTATTTACCGTGACGGTTTGCGCATTGCTGAGGCTATTAAAGTTTTGGATGTGTTAATTGCCAACAACCCTCAGGTGGGGCGCGAGCTGCAGTTAATGCGAGACTTTATTGCAACGAGTGAGCGCGGCATTATTCGTCCGAAAAACGACTGATGGCTCGTGACATTGTTTGGCTCGCCGGAGAAACCTCCGGCGACTTCATCGCTTCTTTGGTTTTGCCTCAGGTTGCTCAGTCTTATCCTGATGAATCGATGCTGGGCATAGGGGGCGACCGCATGATTGCTGCTGGGCTCAAGCCCTGGCATCACGCCAGTGCTTTGTCTGTGCGCGGCTATGTTGAGGTGCTCAAAAAATTGCCCTCTCTTTTGATGCTGCGCCGCGAAATGAAGCACCGTGTTAGTCGATTAGCTCCTAGGGCTTTTATCGGAGTAGATGCACCTGATTTTAATCTGTCTATTGAAGAAAGCTTAAGGCAGCAAGGAATCAAAACCATTCATTTTGTTTGTCCTTCCATTTGGGCATGGCGCCCTGAGAGAATTCATCAGATCAAGCGTGCAGTAGACCATATGCTGCTTATTTTTCCGTTTGAGAAAAAACTGATGGATGAAGCGGGAATCGACTCGACTTATATTGGACATCCTTTAGCGCGTGAAATTCCGATGAAGCCTGATAAGGATGTTGCTAGACAAAAACTCAATATTGATCCCCTTGGACCAGTTTTTGCAGTCCTGCCCGGATCTCGTCAGGCAGAAGTCGCTTGGTGCGGGCCGCATTTTTTCGGAGCTTGTGAAAAGCTTCTGGAATTTGATGCAAGGGTGACATTTCTTGTACCGGCAGCAGATGCCGCGCGTGAAGCTCAGATTAAAGCTTTACTTCACCAATACCCCAAAGCAGAAAAAGCCACACGCATTATCAGCTCTGACAGCCATACTGTTATGCAGGCAAGTGACGCTATTTTGGTAGCATCAGGCACGGCAACGCTTGAAGCTGCACTCTTTAAGCGTCCTATGGTAGTCGGCTATTCAATGCCGGGACTAACTGGTATTCTCATGCAAAAAAAAGGTGTTATTGATTTTGTGAGTTTGCCCAATATTTTGGCCGGTAAACGCTTAGTGCCCGAAATTTTGCAGTATTACTGTCGCTCTGAAACGTTGGCCTATGCTTTGTGGCACGAATATCAGCGTCGAAATGACTCAGAGCTCATAGATAACTTTGCTCAAATGCACGAGTCACTTTTGCGTGATACGCCGAAGTTAGCGGCTGAAGCAATTAAACAGGTTTGCGGATAATCGCTTATGAATTCCGATTGTCTGGATCTTTTCTCTTTGGACCAATTTAACTTTGTGGCCGGTGTTGATGAAGTCGGCCGTGGTTGCTTGGCCGGTCCTGTCGTTGCCGCTGCTGTTATTCTCGATCCCGAACGTCCGATTAAAGGACTCAGGGATAGTAAAAAATTAGCCCCTCACAGACGCGAAGAGCTGGCTGTTGAAATTAAAGAAAAGGCACTTGCCTGGTCGGTAGCAGAGGTTGGGCCAGAAGTCATTGATGAAATCAATATTTTGCAAGCAACGCTAAAGGCCATGAAGCTTGCCGTTGAAAGTTTGACCTTAAGTCCTGATTTTGTCCGTGTAGACGGTAATCGTTTGCCGCATTGGAAATGGATGAGTGAGGCGATTGTTAAAGGAGATGACCTTGTGCCAGAAATCTCTGCTGCCTCTATTATTGCCAAAACTACTCGTGATGCTTATATGGTGAAAATGGCTGAGCACTATCCATACTACGGATTTGAACATAATGTTGGTTATGGAACAGAGGATCACATTATGGCTTTAAAAGCTCACGGCATTACGCCCATTCATCGAAAAACGTTTGCTCCTGTTAAAGAGGTGTTGCATGCAGTTCAGAGCGATTCAAAGTGAAGCCAACGAAAAATTTAAGCGTTGGAAAAAATTGACTGAAAGTGCCCGTGCAATAAAAAAAGAGGGGGTAACGCTTGCCGAAGGGGCACATCTGGCCATTACTCTTTTTGAAAAGGGTATAAAGCCGCAAGCTTTGATTTTCAGAGCATCTGGTGTCACCGATGAATTAAGCGAAATTGTCCAAGTTTGGGCTGCAGAAAAAATACCGTGCTATGTGTTAGATAACAAACTCTATGATCAGATTTCGCCCGTAGAACATGGTGCGGGGATGATTTGTGAAATTCGAGTTCCTCAATTTAACTTGCCTCAAAAGGCAAAAACAGATGTGCTGTATTTAGACGGCGTTCAGGATCCCGGCAATGTCGGAACGTTGATCAGGACGGCTGTGGCAGCCGGCATCAGTTGTATAGTGGCCAGTCGCGGCAGCGCTTCACTTTGGTCACCTAAGGCGCTTCGAGCTGGAATGGGTGCTCACTTTTCAGCCAAGCTTTATGAAAATATTGATCCAGTTGATTTACCAGATCTTTTTGATGCAACGCGTCTGGCTGCTGATGCCAGAGGAGGAGAGGATCTGTATCAAGCTTCTGGGTGGGAAAACGGGCATACCGTTTGGATGATGGGGGCCGAAGGTCCGGGTTTAAGCGAGGTCGCTCTTTCTCAAGCCGAGCGACGCTTATATATTCCGATCATTAAGGACTGCGAGTCATTAAATGTCGGGGCGGCTGCAGCAGTTTGCCTTTTTGAGCAAAGACGCCGCCGACTTAGTTTAAAACCGCTAAAATAAGAAACTTTGAATAATAACCGATCGGCTTTTTTGTGAAAGTTTTTAATTGCGTCTGTGAATTTGGTCATCAATTTGAAGGCTGGTTTGATTCAGTCGAAAGTCTCGACGATCAGATCAAGGAGCATCTTGTTGTCTGCCCATATTGTGACTCAACAAACGTTAAAAGGATGCCGACCGCTTCTTACGTTTTAGCCTCGCGTGATCGGGCGAAAAACGAGGTAACTGAAAAAGAACTTGAGGCTCAATGGCGCAGTAAAGTCTACACTGCAGCGAGAAAGCTCCTCAATGGCAGTGAAAATGTCGGAGAACGTTTTGCCCAGGAGGCTCGCGCTGTTCATCAGGGTAAAGCACCGATGAGAAAGATTCATGGGCGTTGCACGCTTGAAGAGGCCGAAGATCTTTTAGAAGAAGGAATCGGTGTCTTGCCTTTGCCTGAAGGTGTTGTGCACGAAAACAATTAAAACAAGGTGGAAACATGGCTTTATTTGGTCAACTGACTAAACCCGCTAAAGAATTACCTTTAATTGATGTAAGCAATCCCGATATCGTTATGGAGCTTCTTGAAGAGCTTGCTATTACGGTCTCTACAAGCCAATGGATTAAGGAAAATGAGCCTTATCATCCTGAAGCAGCTGATATCCACGATCAAGCCCAGGATGTGTATTCAGATCTTCTCGCAATTTTCCAAGGCAAAGTCAAAGATAAGCGTATTAATAAAAAAGTGCACTGGGCCGGCGAGCCTTTACGAGAACACTTGTCTCGTCATGAAGGTGAAGTTCAAGGCGATGTGATAGAACACGCCATGGGTCGTTTTCTGACAGCTTTTCTTGAGCATGCCCGGGCACCTCAAGAAGGTCGTGAATCCATTTCCCGTAAAGAGTACTATGCCTTTATGAGCGGCTGGGCTCATTATTTTGCCGGTTTGGCTCCGGATGAAACCCCTCCTGTTGATAAGTCTGAAGAGGAGTAGAGCATGCCTGACATGACCAGAGTGAAAAAGACGATTCGTCTGATCCTTAACATTTTATTTGTAATCGTGGTTGTCGCAGCCATTATTGCAGGCTGGGGTAAAGAGGTTGATGATCCGGACGCATGGTTTCCTGAATGGGTGGAAGAAAAAGAAGAACCCGCTCAAACTCAAACGACTCCTGTGGCTGCTCAAGCTGATTCAGCGCAAAAGGCCAATCCTTAACCATTCATCATAGGCAGAGGGTGGATCCTTTTGCTTTTTGTGTCAGAAAGTTTGTGGGGCTACAACAATAGCCAAATAAAAAAGCTGATTGAGCAGAGAATTTCAGGTTTGCTCAATCAGCTCGTTATTTAAAATTCAATCAATTGTCTTTTATTCCACACGCTCGTTCATTGAGCTGCCAGAAGTCGAGCTGACGGTACGCTCTGATACGGGCTTTTTCTTCTTCACTAGCTTCTCGCATCTTGGTGTAATCAGTCATGAAATCAGTCTTTTCGTCTGCCCAGGGATAAAAAAGAATCGGTCCCTGTAGTGTGTAGACTCCTTTGTCATTTAGCCAAAGAGAGATGTTGTATCCGAAAGCTTGATTAGGACTGTCCACAGGAGCTAGCATGTTGCGGCCGCCCACCGTGCGATAATCGGCCCCGGATAAACTCAAAGCATATAACGTTGGGAAAATATCCTTGTGAGAGCCCACGCGTTTTGGATCAAAGTGGATATCAACAACATTTTCTACATCTTGAGAAGCCCAGAGGTAGAAAGGAATAGCAACATCTTTAAAGGGGCCGTCCTTAAGCAAAGGCTTCATGCCGAGCATTCTGTGATCGGCTGTTGCAGCCACTACCATCGCACGGTCTTGAATCCCTTTAAGCTTAGAAATCGTTTGTCCTAGAGCATCGGCACTGGATTGATATGTCTGCATAATGGTGAGCAGAGACTCATCATAGTCTTCGTGGTGGTAGTGCTGATTAATTACAGCCGGCACTTCCAGAGGTTTAGGTGTGTAACCCTCCGGTACGTGATAGGGCGGGTGGTTAGAGGTTGAAAGCACAACCACGAAAACCGGTTCTTTAGCCTTTTCAACAAGTTCTGCAGCAAAATCAAAAGCGTAGTGATCAGCTACCCCCCACTCTGTGGTACTTGTTAATTGGAAGTAATCCATTAAATGCGTCTGATCGTAGACCTCATCGACATACTGAGTCGGCAGATACTCATCCATGTTTTCCCAAGCAGTAGTGCCTGAAGTAATAAAGACAGTCCTATAACCTTGCTTTTTATACACTTCAAAAGGCGTGCCCGGGAGGCTTACGTTACGAATAGAAGAAGTGCTTACTTGAGAGACTGGGCTCAAAAAGAGCAGTTGCGCCACAGATTGAATGGTGTGCAAGTCGGCAGAGGTAAAGCGTTTGAAAACATAATCGGACTCAAAGTGATTTCTTAAGGCTCCCATGAGATCAACTTTGCCGGGCACATCATAACTCATCATATTAAAGCCCATGCTTTCCATGATGAAAAATACGACGTTAGGTTTCAAAGCGGCTAGTTCGCGATTGAGCGGTGTCGTTTGATTAAGTGAGCCGATTTGAGCCTGTTGCATTAACTTTTCACCGTGCGAAAGCGACACCGGTTCAAATTTCATTGAACGTTTACGGTCTTGATTGGCATAGTACAGAGCCATCGGAGCGTTTAACACAAGCTCATTAATTTGTTTAACGACGGAGACTTGAGCGTTGTTTCTCCGAAGTGGGTAGCGGGATGTCAGAGAGCCTCGGGCGAGAAACACAAAAGCGATGATCCCCACTACGATTAAAGCAATAGCTTTAAGAGTAGAAAGATTTTCCCAGAGAGTGGAGCGGCTGATTAAATTAAAGAGTTTTATCCATCCCCAAGTCATAAAAACTGTCACAGCAATAACTGCAATCGAATTAGAGATAATGGGATAATCCTGCCAGACAGTGGTCATCACAGCCTGAGGTTCTTCGTGCAGAAAATTAAAAACAAAAATGTCGATGGCAGTATGGAAAGTTCTGATGTAGTGAAAGTTGCAGACCGATAAAAGCGCTACGACAAAAAAGGCAAAAGCGCTCCAGAGAGTGAGGGATCTAACGAGAAACTTCCAAGTGCATTTGAAGTAAAAAAGTGCTAGAGACAGTAACAGGGGAATGATTGCTAAAGTGGTGCCAGTTCTCGCATCAAAACGAAGCCCCAGTAAGCGCATTCGCCAGACGTCATCGCTTTGAATTATTTCTTTAGGCACTTCAGCGACGACAAGAAGCCAATAATAAAGCTCTCGGATCGCTGCCAGAAAAACAATAGCAATAGCCGCTAAAGTAAAGCATTGAATGAAGACTAAAAGAAAACGACCCAAAGTATTTTGGGGTCTCACAGCGTCAGGAAAGAAGGTCATTTTTATAACTGAACGATTTTGACAGGGACATTTTACTTTATGTGCCTTATTACTTGTTTAGTCAATTTAGATATCACACAAATTCCTTTTATCGTGTGTGTTTTGACTTGAGAAGTGGGGCAGATCCGATAAAGTGAATATCTCTCTTAAATAGAAGGAAATCACGTTCAATGATATCTTTGAAACAAAAAGTGGTCTTCATTCACATCAGTAAATTATTTTCGAAAAAGGGAACTCTTCTTGAAAAGAGCAATTTAGACGAAATGATTCTTAAATTCTTAACGGAATTTAGTCGCAACATTCATCAAATATTTAAGGTACTATTTTGATTAAGAATTAGCTGGAATTTTGAATGAATTTGGTTTAGGCGGTGATGTTCATAGTAATTATCGTGTTAACGTCGGTGCCAAATACACGTTCTAAGCGCTCTTAAAAATAAACCCGCTTCTGGAATTATCCTTGAAGCGGGTTTTAATTTTATTTACCTGTTTTGTTCTGATTGATTTGAGCGAGCATTTCGTGGCTGTCGGAATAGAAAATACTCATTGGAGCATTCATGACCAGAAAATTCACCATCGGAATATCGCTGATAAGAGCGTGTTTTGGTGTTAACGGGTCGCTCGTGGTAATTGGAGACTGAACTGAAGTCCACATAAGACCGAAAAAGCATGTCAGACACAGCAGCCAATTAATCCAGTTCTCATTTTTCCATATAGTCGAAGTACTGAAAATAGTTGTAATTCGATGCCACAAGCCCAAAAAAAGTCCGCAGACTACGACCGTGATCAGAAAGTCAAAAAAGATCGGGAAAGTCACTCTATAAGCCAAAAGGTGACTGAAGGGCGAGAGCATGAACGCGTCAACTTGCGCCGCTGAGAGTGGCATACCAGTTACCCCTAAGGTATGGATATTGGCAATAGTTGTAACCGTCAGATAAAAAGCACAGAGCGTAAACCAAGTCCCTAGAATTTTTAAGCACAACCTGAAAAAAGCTGGTCCTAAAAATCCGAAAAGACAAACTAAAACGCCGGGCAGCATCATGTAATAGGCAAATTGAGCATCAAAGCGAAGGCCAACAGCCCAAATGTCAACGTACTCGTGACGTTTAACGATAGCATCCAAGGGAGTTTGCGTGATAAAAACATCAATGTAGACTTCCCGGAACACAAAATTAAGTATGCAAACGAGCAGAGCAAAAACTGCCATACTCATTAATAAAACCAAAATTCTGGCAAAAGGATGCTCCGGGCAATCTACCGGTGCTAAGGCTTTAATCGTGCGGGTTGGCGCACTTTTTTGTTTTCTATAGTCTTTAAATCTCATAATTTAAATTTTCTTTAAATCACAGCCTCAATGGCTTCGGATAATTCAAGCCACCTTGCTTCCAGTTCCTCCACTTGGACACTGAGTTCACCTCGGCGCTTAAGTGCTTGGGCGACTTCTTCCTGATCGCCTTGGGTGTAGAAATCTGTATCGGCTAATTTAGCGTCTAGTGCTTTGAGCTCTGCGCTTAAGGGATCGAGTTTCTTTTCAACCGAAGCGAGTTCCTTTTGCAAAGGTTTTTTAAGGTTGGCAATTCGTTGGCGTTCTAGAGCAGCCTGCTGACGAGCTTCTTTTTTATTAATAGAAGCAGCACCCGTCTCACTTTTTGCTTTCTCGGCTGTCAAAGTGGCCTTTCGGGATTCAAGGACAAGTTTTGCGTAATCGTCCAAGTCTCCGTCAAACTCAGTAACTTGACCTTCATGAACCAGAAGCAGCCTTTCGGTAGTAGCTGCCAATAAGTGTCGATCGTGAGACACGAGCAGTACCGAACCCTCAAAAGAGGAGAGCGCCATCGTGAGCGCCTCACGCGTTTGCATATCGAGGTGGTTAGTTGGTTCGTCCAAAACAATCAAATTGGGTTTATCCCAGGCTAAAAGGGCGAGCGCCAGTCGAGCCTTTTCTCCACCGGAAAAGGGTTTGACAGGGGCATTAACCATATCACCGCTAAAGCGGAAACGACCTAAAAAGTCACGTAAGACCTGCTCACGCTCTTCGGGTGCTTTTCTTCTTAAGTGTTGTAGCGGTGACTCGTCTTCACGCAATTGTTCAAGTTGATGCTGCGCAAAGTAGCCGATTTGAAGACCCTGACCGAAGCGAAATTCACCAGCCATTGGTGTGAGCTCTTTGCAAATTCCTTTAATCAAAGTAGATTTGCCGGCACCATTTACCCCTAATACACCGATTCGCTCACCAGCTCGAATAGAAAATTTCACGCCCTGCAAAATAGGTTTTTCACCATAGCCTAAACTGACCTCTTGGGCTTCAACCAAATGTTCAGGCAGGCGCTCTGGTTTTAAAAACTCAAAGCGCCACTCCCGGGTAGCTCGCACGGGTTCTACAGCCTGCAGACGCTCAAGCATTTTGATGCGTGACTGTGCCTGACGGGCTTTAGTGGCTTTGTAGCGAAAACGATCGATAAAGCTTTGCAGGTGAGCGCTTTCTCTCTCATAAGCCTTGGCTGCCGCATCTTGAGCCCTCAGACGCTCTACTCGTAACGCTTCAAAGGCACTGTAATTGCCGCTATAGCGGCGAATCGTCGAATCTTCGATGCTCCAGATAGTATTGACTGAGCGATCCAGAAATTCTCTGTCGTGGCTGATAATAACCGTGGTAGCCTGCTGGCGCTTGAGCCAAGCTTCAAGCCAAATGACGCTGTCAAGGTCCAGATGGTTTGTTGGTTCGTCTAGCAGCAAAAGTTCGGCAGGGCACATCAGTGCTCGGGCCAAAGCCAAACGGTTTCGCCAGCCGCCCGAGAAATCTTTGACATGCCGGGCAGTCATTTCTTCAGTAAAGCCTAAACCGTGCAAAATAATTTTTGCCTGAGCAGTAATTGCTCCTTCATTGAGTTCAGCAAGGGTTGCGTGAGCAGCAGCTAAACTCATATCGTCTTGGGCTTCAGAGAGCGCTTTTTTTGCAGCAACAAGTGGTGCGTGCCCTGAGAGCACCCAATCAATGGCTACTTCATCAACTGTATCAATATCCTGAGCTACGTGACCGATATTTTCAGGTGCGGGAGCTGTGATTTCTCCTGCTTCAAGAGGAGCCTCACCTAAAATCGCGGCGAGCAAACTCGATTTTCCACAGCCATTTTCACCCACCAAGCCAATTCGTTCACCGGGGTTAGCTAAAAGCGTGGCGTGCGAATAAAGCACTCGCACGCCTCGCATCAGACTGACATCTTGGAGTCTAAGCATTACGGAAGTTCATCCTTTCGCAAAAGATAGACCATCGCGTCTTCTTCTTCGGTTGCAAGCCATGTGAAGGGAATCTTGGGATAAGCCGCTTCACAAGCTTCTTTTCCGTCACCCACTTCCACAACAATGACGCCTTTGTTGGTCAAATGGGCCTTAGCATCGGTCATTAAGCGGCGAACAATATCTAAGCCGTCATCGCCTGCTCCAAGCGCTAAGGCCGGTTCGTGACGATATTCACCGGGCAGGTGATCCATGGCTTCCTGAGTAACGTAAGGGGGATTGCTGATAATGACGTCGTACTGACGGTCGCCCAAATTATTAAACAAATCACTTTCGATGAGTTCAATGCGATCCTGCATTCCGTAACGCTCAACATTGATTTTGGCTACATCTAAAGCGTCGCGGCTGATATCCACACAGTCTACCTTGGCATTAGGGAAAACTTCTGCGGCCAAAATACCAAGGCAACCCGATCCCGTACATAAATCGAGTACTCGAGTTACGTTTTCAGCATTGGAGACCCAGGGAGCGAGTTCATCTTTTAAGAGTTCTGCGATGTAAGAGCGAGGAATAATAACCCGCTCATCACAATAGAAGGGATGATCAATAAGCCAGGCTTCTTTTAAAAGATAGGGGGTCGGGATTTTTTCTACAGCACGCTTTTCAATACGTTCCAAAAGCATTTTGAGCTCAGCATTGGAAACTCGGGCATCCCAGAATCGGTCGGAGTCCTCAAAGTTTAGCTTTAAAGAACGCAACACTAAAAAATAGGCTTCCTCGTAAGTGTCCGCACAGCCATGGCCGCAGAAAATATTGTTGATTTCAAACTGAGTCATCGCATAGCGAATGACATCACGAATGGTTTGCAAGCGGCATTGATGAACATCTTGATCGGTAATCATAAAAATCCCATTTAAAACAAGCTTCAAAAACAGTGGCTTATTTTAGCTGAGATTGCCATTGAAGGCGATTGCCTGCTAAGCAGACCGTTTTAGTTAAAGCGTTTCTTTTCTGCTTCGGTCGGACTTTTCTGCAAAAAGAGGTAAGTCGAAACAATCATCAGCCAGGTTGCAGCAATCCAGACTAAAAAACCGCAGGAGATAACTGTCATTGATGCATCTCGGGCAAACTGACCGATTGAAAAGTTAGGGATACCTGAGCCCACATAGGCACCAAGATACAAAGCAGAAATTAATCCTGCACGTTCACGAAGCGAAGCATCCAGTAAAAGCAGCTTCAGTCCGCTACAGCAAACTCCTCCGATTGAAGCTCCGCAGATGGCGACAAAGACCATAAAAATAAGAGGGGCTTTGATGTTAAGCGTAATAAAAACGCCGCTTGAGCCAACAGCAAAAGCTGTAATCATGACGAGCAGTGCTTTGCTTGGGTTAAATCGTCCGGTCACAAGACCGGCAACTGCAGTCGGTACGATTAAAAGCAAATAAGTAAGAGCAGCTAAGAGAACATTACTTTCACCAAAAACAATTTCTGCAAATTGAGCGGAAAACCCTTGAAAGAAACTGCTTACGCCCCAGGTTCCGATAAAAGCGGTAATGCTCAGAATAAAAAGTCTTTTTAGTCGAGCAGGAATGGCAATTTTGGGAATAAGGACTTGCCCAATACTTTCTGTACCTAAACGCATGGTTTCGGTGCCTAGAATTGATAAGAAGATTCCCAAAAGAAGTAAAAGCACGCAGGCATCAAAGAGTTCACGCGGATTTAAAACTTGAAACTCAATAAAAAGACCTGTTAAGAGCGTACCTAAAGCTAAGCCAATATTAGGACCAGCCGCGGTCAGAGCCGTGCCCAGCCACGCTCGGGCAGGGGGCGCAGTATCGACCACCCATGACATGCCCGCGCTTGTCGCCAATCCGCAGGATAGGCCTTGAAGAAAGCGGCCGATATAAAGCTCATTAGCAGATTGGCTATTTGAGAATAAGTAACACGCTAGTGCTCCGAAAGCCAATGCGGCAATCACAACGGGTTTGCGTCCGAGAAAGTTAGAGAGTCTTGCCAATAAAACCAGTGTTAGAACACAACCTGCGAAGTAGCTCACAACACTCATAGCAACTTCTGAAGCGCTTAAAGCAAGATCCTGAGTCCAGAAAGCCATCATAGGAATGGCTGTGGCAGCTGTGACAAAACAGCTGATTAAGCAAAAGGCCGCTACAGCAAAAGAAAAACCACGCCTTTTGATTTCGTTGCCTTCGGGATGAGAGAGGGACTTTTTTAAAAACTGGATAGCCATGATGACAAGCCGATATGAATCTCTAAAAGAAAAACTCGATGCGTTGGCATCGAGTAATTCAATAATTTTGTGCACATTATGGCACAACGCACTAAAGAGAAATTGTCGATTTGTCTACAAAACCGCAGCAAAGCTCTTAGCTACATAAGAGACATTGCTGTCGTTAAGCCCACAGATACAAATCCGGCCGTTACGGACGGCGTAGATTCCAAAATCGTTAGCCAGGCGATCAACCTGCTCGGGAGTAAATCCTGTAAAAGAAAACATGCCGGCTTGTTCGGTCACAAAGCTGAAATCCCGTTTGGCACCGATTTTTTTCATTTCGTCAGATAATGCCTTTCTCATTTTTCGAATTCGATTTCTCATATTGGCAAGTTCCTGCTCCCAGCGTGCAAAGCTATCTGGATTACTCAATACCCTTTCTACGATGCTTGCACCGAAGGCAGGAGGATTGGAGTAATTGGCACGTGCACAGGTTTTCAGATGACTTTGAACGCTCAAAGCTTCATCTTCTGATTGTGTCACAACCGTTAAGGCACCCACACGTTGGCCGTATAAATTAAAGGACTTTGAGAAAGAGGAAGCGGCTAAAAAGCTTAAACCAGATTCGGCAAAGAGTCTGATCGCCAGAGCATCTTCATCTAGACCGTCTTTAAAACCCTGATAGGCCATATCCAAAAACGGAACAAGATGACTGCTTCGACAGATATCGATCACTTCAAGCCACTCGTTAGCTGTAAGATCATAGCCCGTAGGATTATGGCAACAGGCGTGCAAAATCACGAGTGTGTTGGGAGCTAGAGACTTTAAGTCTTGAGCCATGTTTTCAAAGTCAAGTCGGCAGTTTTGCGCATTGTAGTAACGGTAACCTTTTACAGCAAAACCTGATAGCCTCAAAATATCATTGTGGTTTCCCCAAGTGGGAATTGAGGCTGCGCCAACCTTTAGCCCACATCCCCAATGCATTAGATCCGCTCCCAGTTTGAGCGCTCCCGTGCCGCCTAACGTTTGCACGGTACAAGCCCGCTTAGAGGAGACAACTTCAGAATCTTTACCGAAAATCATAGCCTGTACCAATTGGTCGTAAAGAGCCAGACCGGTTTGGGGAATATAGGTATGTGGTCGATTTTCTTTTAAGAGTGCTTCCTGTGCTTCACGAACCACCTGCAAAATCGGCGGCTTGCCGTTTTCGTCAAGGTACATACCGACTCCGAGATTAACTTTGCAGTCTCTTGGATCAGATAAAAATTTGTCGGTTAAACTCAAAATGGGATCATCGGGCAGTTTGCTAAGGACAGAAAAAACTGAAGCGCTCATGATTGTCTTCCTTTTTAAATGACCTCTACACTATAGTCAATCGGAAAAGAAGACGAAATCTTTTTTCTAAGCAATAAATGCTAAAGACAAATAAAAAAAGGCAAAACCCGAAAGCTTTGCCTTTTTTTGAAGTTGGATGAATTACTTCTTCATCGCCTCAATGGCTTTTTTCACGCTTTCTTGCGTGGGGCGGAAAGCAGTGAGGCGCTGCTGGATGATCGCCGGAGCTTGAGCGATCATGGTGTTGTAGCGATAGCCGCCCTTAACCAACGTCTTTAACACATTGGCAAAGTCAAAGTAGCAGTCTTCGCGTTTGATCTTAGCTGAGTGTTGCAGTCCCATGAAGTCAGTCCAAGTGACAGTATAAATGACACCCTTGTCGCTTACGTCACAGTGCGTAACACCCACGGCATCACAAACCCAGACATTGGGTTCCTGGGCAGGAGCTTGTTCTTTTTGAACATCTTTTTGGGGTTCTTTTTTATCCATTTTCGACCTCTTTTGAGTTAGGTTAAATAAGAATTGCTAAGCGGCTTTGGCTCGAGCTTTATTGGCCGCTTCGGTTCGTTTTGTGTAAATAGTAGCGCAAACGCCGGAAATAATAATCATCACCATACCGACTAAGCCTAAAAGGGTTACGTTTTCGCTAAAGAGGACGAAACTTACCAAGGCTGAGAAGGGGATGGCAGAAAAGCCCAGGCACGAACTCAAGAGCATATTGCCGTATGCGTAGGAGCGTGTTGTGCAAATCTGTCCAAGTGTTGCACAGATACCCATGCCAACCAGATAAGCGCCGGACTCCAGTGTCGGCATATGCATACCATCTTCCAAGAGGTAGCTGCCTATGACTCCGAACAGGGCACCAAAAACTGAGAAGTAAAACACGATACGCCAGGAAGGCTCTTTTAAGGTACCTAATTCTTTAATTTGCCAATAAACCACCAAATCGATAAATGAAACAAAAAGGCAGATTAAAGCAGGCACAAGATAGCCTTGGTCGAAACTGGGCTGCAAGACAGTGGTGACACCGGCAAAGCCGAAAAGAATTGCAAGGATCACACCCCATGGCGCAGATTCTTTTTTAATGAAAGCCAAGATAATAAAATTGGCTGCCATAAAAAGCGGTGTTGTGTAAATCAGGGTCATGTTAGTACCAAGTGGCATTTCACCGATCGTGAAAAACCACAAGCCCACCGAGATGGTCCCCAGTATTGCACGTTTGATATGACCGCCTAAATGCGGAGTGCGAAGTGACAGACCTTGAGAGCGCACGAAAAGACTGATTGTGACGATTCCTATCAAAGAGCGGTAAAAAACCAGTTCTAGAGATCCGAAGTGGCCGCTGCAGAGTTTTACAAAAACGGCCATAAAGGAAAAACAGGCAGCTGCCGCAAGAGCCCAAAGCGATTGCTTCATCATATGAGAGGTGTCCTTTCTTTGCGCATAAATGTTCGCTCATTGTATGCCAGATCAGGGTATATCGAAAGAGGGGAAAGCCTTTACTCAATAAAAGGATTTCCAGCTCAGCCTATAATGGCAGCGATTTTCTTTTTTGAAAGGCTAAAAATGATCAAACAGTCGGCTTGGTTAGGGCATGTGTGCGCAGCCGGTGCCAATGTCATTTGGGGACTGATGGCTCCGATTGCCAAAGTGGTGATGATCGGCGGTTTGGTTACGCCTTTAGTACTGACGGATATGCGCGTGTTTGGTGCAGCCCTTTTATTTTGGCTTGCATCCTTTTTTGCGCCGCGTGAAAAAGTCGCTAAGCCGGACTTATTGAGGCTTTTCTTTGCCTCTCTTTTTGCCATCATACTGAATCAAGGTAGTTACATTTTCGGCGTTGGTCTTACAACACCAGGCAATGCCACAATTTTGACTTCCAGTATGCCGCTTTGGGCAATGGTCTTGGCTGCTATCTTATTAAAAGATCCGATTACTCTTAAAAAGTTAGTTGGTATCTTGATGGGAGCGGTTGGTGCACTGATTTTGATTTTGTCCAAGAGTGATATGCCAGCCAATTCTTTAGTGGAGAGTAACGTTTGGGGTGATTTGTTAGTCACGGCAGCTCAATTAAGTTTTGCTTTTTATGTTGTGAAATTTAAAGACCTTGTGACGCGCTACAACCTCTTTACAACAATGAAGTGGATGTTTACATTCGCGAGCCTTTGCATTTTGCCCTTTTCTTTCTCAGCTCTAGCTCAGACTCAGTGGTTTGATTTAAGTTTAAGTGAATGGTCCAGTGTGTTTTTTGTTGTGATTGGTGGCACTTTTTTCTCTTATCTTTTAATTGTGGTTGGTCAGCGCAACCTTAAACCTACTGTTGCCGCTATGTATAACTACGTGCAGCCCGTTGTCGGATGTTTGGCTGCTACCGCAATGGGGCTTGATTCAATTACCTGGTTTAAAGTGTTTGCCATCTTGCTGATTTTTTCAGGTGTTTATTTGGTGACACACAGCCGCAGTGCCAAAGAGCAGGCTGCTATCCAGGAAAAGCAGCTTGAGGTTCTTCAGGAAAGAAGACATCGTTCGATTAAATAGCAACTGTCAAATATTTTGATATTGAATTAATATTAAATCAATTTATATTTAATATTATTTGAATGTTAATTAACCTCATTTTTTGCTCTAAGATACCATCGGGTGGAAATGAGGCTAAAACATAGGCTTAGAAGTCAAATTGTCAACGGTTTTTTAGATTTCGCTCAGTCATCAGGATTAAATAAAGATTTCTCAAAATTGACACAATTCTTCTATATACTAGGGGAACGGATTGGGGCGGGTAGATTAAAAAAGATGCAGGAAAAGAAAAACGCTTAAATAACCAATTGATTTTGTTGATTATTTAAGCGTTTTTTGGTGCCCGGGATCGGACTCGAACCGATACGCCTCGCAGCGCCAGCACCTGAAGCTGGTGCGTCTACCAATTTCGCCACCCGGGCATGTCATAATTGACAGAGACCGCAATTATATACGAAAGAGAAACGAAGTTGCCAAATTTAAAGAAAACACCTCGCCCGAAAATTGTTAAAGAAAAACGGGTAGCGAGCAAAAATAAGAAAAGCACCCATGGGCGTGTTAAAAATTATGTTGTCACTGAACTTGTGCAAAAGGCTGTAGATATTCTCAGCCAGTCTGCAACGGATCTGGAAACCTCAGAGCTTTATGTTTTGCTTTCTCAGCAATATCGAAAACTCAATGAGAATCTTTTTACAGAAGTGCTTGATCGCCTCATGGGCGATAAACGGGTTCGGTTTGACTCTCAGACAAAATGCTTTACACATAAGCCTAAAAAAGAGCGTACGGGTATTGTAGTCACCCCGGCTCAGAATTTGCCCTATGTCAGCGAAGATGAAACCGGTGAACGCTTTGCTGTTACACAGGATGCTGCCAGGCTTTATTTGCCCGGTGATGCGGTTCGTTTTCGTGTCGGCCGCTCTCCAGAGCCATGGGATGACGATACCCTTTACGCTAACGTTACAGAAGTCATTGACCACGCAGTTAGTGAAATCGTGGGTGAAGTGAAAAAGAATGTCGCTAAGCACGGCAAGGTGACTTATCACTTTAAAAAGTTTGATCCCAGACTCTGTAACCTGAGTGTGAAGTTTCTTGACACCGAAACGGTGTTGGATGCTTGGCTCGATAAAAAAGTGATTGCTCTAATCGAGCGCTATCCCAGCGCAGAAGACCCTCGGGTATATATCAGAATTGATCGGGAGCTAGAAGTCAATAACGATGCCGACCTGGAAATTGAGCTTGCGGTCAGACAGTTTAATCTGCCGCATGAATTCAGCACGGCAACTATGTTGGAGACTGAAAAACTGCCCGATAAAGTTTTGTCTAAAGACAGGGCTCGGCGTGTGGATTTAAGAGATATTGCTCTTTGTACGATTGACGGGGAGGATGCTCGCGATTTTGACGATGCGGTTTACGCTCAAAAATTAAGTGAAGGCGCCTTTCGCCTTTTGGTTGCAATCGCCGATGTGAGCTATTACGTTAAGCCCGGAAGTGAGCTCGATCATGACGCTCAGCTTCGGAGCACTTCTGTCTACTTCCCAAGGCGCGTGATCCCGATGTTGCCTGAAAAGCTTTCTAACGGGTTATGTTCCTTAAATCCCGGTGTAGACCGCCTCTCAATGGTTTGCGACATGGTAATTGACTCTTTGGGAACGGTTAAAGCCTATCAGTTTTATCCGGCTGTCATTCACTCTCATGCCCGTTTGACTTATACAAATGCTTGGAAATATTTAAGTGGTGACCCTGTCAGTGATGAGGAGGTACCGGAGAGCGTTCGGCCCGGACTCGACTGTCTCTATGATCTCTATAAGGTCTTGAGAGGAGCCAGAAAACTAAGAGGTGCTATTGATTTTGTCACTCAAGAAACATTGGTTAAAACCGATGAAAAGGGTGATATTGTTGCTATCGTTGCCAGAGACTTTAACGACGCGCACCGGCTAATTGAAGAGTGTATGCTGGCAGCCAATACCTGTGCGGCAGACTTTATCACTCGTCACAATAAACTCAGTCTCTATCGCGTTCACGATTCTCCCTCGGCCGACAAGCTGTTGGAACTTCGAAGGACCCTGTCAGGATTCGGTTTGTCGCTTTCCGGTGGTAACAAACCCACTGCAGCAGATTATGAAAAGGTCGTGGAAGCAGTCAGTGAGAAACCTTACAGCGATGTTATCCAGACTGCACTTTTGCGTTCAATGCAGAGGGCGGTTTATTCACCTGACAACATCGGTCACTATGGGTTGGGTTATGAGGCCTATGCTCACTTTACCTCTCCCATCAGACGCTATCCTGATTTGCTGCTACATCGTACCATTCGAGGTATCTTATCGCGAAGAACCTATCGCCCAACGGTTTATGCAGCAAGTGCCGGAGTATTAAACAGCCTAAGCGGTATGGCGCTAAAGAGAAATCTGCTTTCTATGCCGCAGCCAGACCAAAGCCAAAAAACTGATCCGTCTCGTAGCGCATGGCTGGAACTAGGTAAGATCACCAGTGCTTGTGAGCGTCGTGCCGATGATGCGAGCCGTGATGTAACTGCTTGGCTTAAATGCCGTTATCTCAAGTCTATCGCCTCAGCCAAGCAGAAATTTACGGCAAGAATTACGGCAGTGACCTCTTTTGGGCTTTATGTCCAGCTACAGGACTTTTTCATCGACGGCTTTGTTCATATTTCTAATATCGGCTTTGATTACTATATGTATACGCCGGACGGAAAACTTAAAGGACAGTCTTTCGGCGATGAATATGCAGTGGGTGACGTCGTAACGGTGAGCCTTATTGAGGTTGATGAGGATCGAAGGCGGATTGATTTTCGACTCAGTAGAGGCCGACACTGATAAAATGTCGTGGTTTTAAACGAATAGATGAATATAAATTATGTCTAAAAACATTATTTTGGCTGGTTTTCATGCAGTAGGTGCTCGCCTCAGAAAAGATCCGGATTCGATTGTCTGCGTGTACGTTGATCCTCAAAGACGAGATAAACGTATGACTCAGATGCGCGCTGAATTGGAAAGCTTTGGAGTACGTGTGATGCAGGCAGGCCATGATCGTTTAAGCGGCATGGTCTCTGGGGATATTCCTCATCAGGGTATTGTGGCAATGGCAAAACCCTTGGAAGTCAGTCTTACCTTTGATGAACTGATGGATCAGATTCATCCCGATTCACTCTTTTTGATTTTAGACGGAATTACCGATCCGAGAAATTTTGGAGCCTGTCTGCGTTCGGCTGACGCTGCAGGCGTTCAAGCGGTGATTATCCCTAAGGATCGCTCTGCAACGGTGACGCCTGCTGCCGCAAAGGCTGCAGCTGGTGCTGCTGAAACGGTCCCCGTTGTCACTGTGACCAATTTGGCTAGCGCCATTGTTGAGCTTCGAGAAGCTGGCGTCACTGTCGTGGGGGCGGCAGGGGAAGCTAGTAAGACAATTTATGATTTTGATCAGACAGGTGCATTTGCCTGGGTTATGGGTGCCGAAGGTCCGGGCTTGCGTCAGCTCACACGTAAACGCTGCGACGACTTGGCGAAGATTCCTTTAACAGGCTCTGTTGAAAGCCTGAATGTGTCGGTTGCAACAGGCATCTGTCTGTTCGAAAGCGTTCGTCAGCGTTTTCAAAAATCAAGATAGCTTTTTGACTTAGTTTTAAAACGAAAGACAGAGCTCAGTGATGGGCTCTGTTTTTTATTAAAGTTCTGAGAGCTTTTCAATCAATTCGGAGGCAGACTTGGTGCCAGAGAGCATTTTTTGAATTTTTGCGCGCTCTGACGCACTAATGTGTTGCTCAAGCGTTTGGAGTAACGCAGCAGCGTTGGGGTTATCTTTTGTTGAGAGGTAAGAAGCTATAGCATAAGCGGCACTGATGCTTGCTTTGATGCCGGCACCGAATCGATAAAGACTTGCAAGAAGCATCAAGGCTTTTTCTTCTCCCTGAACAGCGGCTCGTCTTGCCCAGATAAAGGCCTCTTCATAGGAGGCTAAAGTGCCTTCACCAGCCTGATAAAAAAGTGCGAGCTGATGCTGAGCCGGTGCGTAGCCAGCCAGTGCAGAGAGCTTGATCCAGCGGAAGGCTTCCTCTTCGTTGCGTTTGGGGTAGTCCGGGTGAATAAAAAGAAGCCCGAATTCATATTGACCTTTAGGGTCTCCGTTAACAGAAGCTTTTCTGAGCCATGTGGCTGCCTGCTGTAGGTCGATATCGCAACCTGAGCCGTGCGCTAAGGCGTAGCCCACGCGATATTGACTCTTTACATGCCCTTGAGCACCGGCTAGGCGAAACCATCTGAGCGCTTGATAAGCATCCGTTTGACCGTCAATGCCTTGCATTAAGGCGCAGCCTAAATCGTATTCAGCCTCAGCATTACCGGAAATAGCCGCTTGGCGGAATAGCTCCAAAGCGCGGTGTTCGTCTCGGCTGACTCCTTGTCCTCTAAGGTACATTTTGCCCAAAAGATGTTGACTTGCTGCGTGATCTTTTTCGACAGCTTTTTTGAGCCACTTTAAAGCTGCACGGTTATTGGTAGATAAAGTTTGACCTTCTACAAGAAGCTTAGCGAGCTGATACTGTGCATCGGGATTGCCTTCGGCAGCAGCCCGAGCATAGTACTGCATGGCCTCCTTTGAGGCCTGAGGCGGAGAGACGGCAACACCACCCAGTAAGCCCAAAACGTAATCTGCTCGAGCTTCGCGATTTTGGCTGGCTTTTTTACTTTTTGAGCGTCCTGCCATCGGTATAGTTAAGCGCTAGAGGTTTGTTCCTAAAAGATGGAGGCCAATGACGTAGGTGATGGCCAGAGCATAATAGGCAACCCAGCCTCCCACACCCCAGGAGATGCACTTAGCCCACATTTTGTGTTCGTAATCCTCTCCGTAAGTATCATTGACATGACGCAACTGCTTAATGCCGTCGGTAAATGTCCAGACGAGCCACAGTCCAACCATGATGGCGAGTAATACGTATTGTGTGTAGGGGATACCTCTTAACATGGGCTCTGCGAAAATATAAAGCACCATGATAAAAAGTGTTGAGCGCATAAAACTAAACGAGCGCACACTCAATTCTTCTTTTCCCATTGCGCGCCAATTCAGTCCGCAAACAATACCGCCGAAGACGGGAGTGAAAATGAAGCTGAGCAAAATGGCCCACATCGGATTCCAGAGCGCTGGTGCAGAATTTGTTGTGTTATTTTCAGCCATATCAACAAAGTACCCACAAAATATTGGCCATTCTATAACCGGCAGATTAAGATTGTCTTACTATTGGGCAGTAAAACCGAATCAAAGTAGATCAAATATAAGCAAAATATCTACTGAACTTGAAGCATGGTTATAAATAGGTGAGATGTCGTATTGAAATTTCATATTGACTGTATAGAATCCAGCCATAAACTGTTGTTGAATGTTATGCGTTTGTCTATTGCTTTTGCTTGCCTCGGCCTGGCCGCCGTGATTTTATCAGGCTGCTCTTCGGTGTCTGACCAGGAGAGCTGGTACGGTGCCGGTCAAAAAAATCTCTGTCTTGTAGACAATCCTTCGGTTCGTCCGCAAGTTTTCCTAACTTTGCGTCGAGCACTAATGGATAAGGGGCTTAAAGTCAGACGCGTGCATGCCGATGATACAAAAACAATCCTAAGCGATTGTCCGCAAACGCTTCGTTATGAGGCTATCTACGGCTCCTCATGGACTCACTCTACTTTGCGCTACGCTAAACTCGAACTTACGGAAGTTGGCCGTCACAATAATGTTTATTCTGTCCAATGGGATGAAAGAACGGACCGTCCGACGCTTTTAGATTCTGTTGAGGATGCCTCTGTAGAACTCAGAGAATTGGTTGACCGACTTTTCCCGAGTGAAATTCCCTGGCGTTAAGTCAATTATCATTTATAAATCATATTGTTATATTGCTCACATTTTAAATTGCCTCTTTAGGGGTAAGGAAAGTCCTACTATAAATTCTCATGAAAAAGGATGACAATAAAAACGTGAGCAGTTGAACGGTATTGTGGTTTGGCTGTTCGCCGGGCGCTCGGTTCTTCGCTTACGGGTGCTCGAAGCCTGGTGAAACGAGGGGGATGTGAGTAAAGCATCCGTTTCATCCGGTGAACGGAATCGTTTGAGGGAGATCGGTTTCGTTCAGGAAAGCGCGGGCATTGAGCCTAGCTACCTTTCCAATTTCCGCCCACTGTGTCGTTCGATTACAGTGGGCTTTTTTTTGAACATTAAAACGCCCACATATAGCGGGCGATGAAAGGAGCAGGATCAACGTATTACTGAATCTGCGGATCTTCTTTGGCACGCATCAGTAAACGAGCAATTTCAGTTGCGTTGTGAATTTCAAGTTTACGGTAAGCGGCACCGCGGTGCACCTGTGCGGTCTTTTCAGAAATGCCCAGCTGCTCTGCAACTTCTTTATTAGATTTGCCGAGACTGATCAAATTGACCACTTCGCGTTCTCGCTGAGTGAGATTTTTGAGGCGATTCTTGAATTCAATCACATCAGCCATTTGTTCCTGTCGGTTCATGTATTCAGTAATGACGTCGTGAACCACTTTAAAGAGGCGCTCTTCGCGAACAGGTTTTTGCAAAAATTCCACCGCACCGTTTTTCATTGTGTGTACGGCCATATCGATGTCACCGTGACCGCTCAGGAAGATAATCGGCAGATCGACTCCCATCTCGTTGAGGTGGGTTTGCAGTCCCAGACCGCTCATATTCGGCATACGGACATCCAAAATGATGCAACCCGGACGGGTGAAATCGTTGCTGGCTAAAAATTGAGAACCATCGCGATAGGTCTTCACTTCCCAGCCTTCGCCTTCGAGCAAAAAGGCCATGGAATTGCGGATGCCTTCATCATCATCGACGATGCGGACCAACGGCGTATTATTTTGCTGCATTTTTTCCCCTTATCAGAGTCTATCCATTAAGTATATAAAAAAATCAGGACAAAAATAGCGATCTGTTTAGGCAAATTTCAGTAAAAAGCCCCAAAGAAAATCATTTCTTTGGGGCATACGGTTTAAATTACAGCAGATCTGTAATTAATTACCGATCGTGGCCGCGTTCCTTAGAGGAATACTTACGGTTGGTTTGACCCTTGATCTTCACCGTGTCGAAAGCAGCGATACGATCGCCGCCATCGCGGGTATAGAGCCACGTATCATAGACGGCGCCAGCTAACATGAAGCGGGCGAGGTCTTTTTGCACGAAGGTCATAACCATATCCAACTTACCGTCGCCGTTGACATCTTCAGCAGCGAAGGCGGTCGGCTTAGCCAAATCACCCATCACGCCGGAGGTCGTGAGGCTGGAGCGGCCCACACCACCGTAGGTGTTCTTTTGATCAATCTTCGTAGCATCGAGGTCTTCGTCGCTCAAGAGAGCAAACTTCACCGTGCTTGTGCTCTTCGGATCGATTTCGTCGGCCAGAATCACAACTTTATGCGGAGCGATTTCATCCAAGTGAGCTTGGATAGCACCTTGAGCTTCTTGAAGCTTGGCAACGTTGTAGCGATGCAAGAGGTTCAAAGCGTGTTCCTTAGAAACCTTCATGGCAGCCTTGGCTTGTTCGCGGATGCCAGCTTGTTCGTCAGCCCATTTTTCTTCAAGATCTTCGATGATGTCAAAGTTATCATCGCGGTCATCACGTTGGTATTCCAACGTATTGGCGTTGTTGATAAAGGTGATGCTGGCATATTCCGGATGGTAGTCAAAGCGGCTATCGCGGGCGTTGAAATGTTCCTTCATGGCCGTAGCGGCGTCCATGAAGCTCATGCTGGCACCGGGTTTAGCCAACGGGTAGAACGGGATGTACGGCGTTTCGCACGGACGGGCCAAAGCGCGGTAGCTCGTGATGAGTTCAGGAATGTCGTTGATTTCAAAGACCACGGATTCGTGCGTCGTTACACGGCACGGACCGAAGCCCAGATGGTGGTACCAGCCGTCCTTGTCGTCACCGATTTGATCTTCGTGCAGACGAAGGATGTTTTGAACGTCATGTACCGTAAACTTCTTATCAGGCGTGAAGGAGTACGGGAACTTTTCAGCATCGGTGATCTTTTCACCAGTGATGTATTCCCAGGCTACTTGGTTACGGCCGAAGTTATAGCCCACAGAGCGTTGTTCAGCAGGTTGCACAGCAACACGGAAGTTGAAGTCATTGTAGACACCTGGTGTAGCGGGTTTGTAGCGGCCGTTCTTAATAGAGCGTTCGATCAAGCCCGGGGAAACGATCACGTTTTCAGTGTCGGTAGCGTCAACCTTGTCCATCATGAAGTTGTTCGGAATATAGATCACTTCATTGTCTTTGACGCGACGAGCAACCCAGACATTGCCCTTGTGAATGGCCAATTGCCAAGCTTCCTTCGTATCAGCGATCGTATAGGTACGGCCTTCAGAGAAATAGCCGTACTTGGTGAGAAGATCTGTGGCAATCTTCACAGCTTCACGTGCACTGTGAGCACGTTCGGCCATCAAGCGGCGGATACCATAGCCAATGCCGCCGTCCTTCAACTTTTGATCTTTATCGAAAATGTTCGAGCAAGCGTTAGAAACGATCACGACACCAGCGTCGTTTACGAAGCCGTCAGAGAAAGAGGAGCCGTTCGGATCGAGCGTTTGAGACCAGTAAAAGCCCAAGGTTTCGCGAACTTGGGGAATCATGGCAGCGGTCGGTTCATACTTAATCATCGTACCGGCCTTGTGTTTGGCAGGCGGTACATAGTATTGCGGATTAAAGACTCGGCCGCCGTTATCTTCGTTGTGGCCAACGATGACTTGGCCGGTGGCTGAAGCGTCTTTACCGACGATCACGGTCGAGCAGGCCATAGCTGTCAGAGGCAAGGCAACCAAAGCGCTCGAGATGGCGCAAGCCATCAAAGATGCACGTAATTTCATAGCAGTAAGCTCCTAATATTTATACAGCATGAGTTTTTACATAAAAACTCAGACGCACAATTCCGGAACAAAATGAGGCGAAATTTGCGACAGCGTGCATTTTGCTCTCCGTGAAAATAAATTCAATTAGGGGAAAGTTCGGGTAAGTGTAACAAGCAGTAAGAATCTGAGTTAAGTGAAAAGCAAAATTAGGTTTTAATCAAAATACACAAGGGTTAATACGAAGAATTAGAAATCAAGCTGTTCAAAAGCTTTACGCATATTGTCAATTTCTAAGGGGTCTGCCTGGAATTCACGTGCGACTTTTTCCCAGTTTTGAGAACAAAATGCAGAGATGTGCAGGGCTTGTTCTTCTGCTTTTCTGGGCGTCAATCCAAAATATCGACAGACTTCAACGGCTTTTTTTAGGTCCGGGCGGTCGCAGTCATCGGTTACTGCAGTGGCATGGTGGCGTCGGTTAACGGAGATTGGATCCGGTTTTAAAGAGTAAATTGGTGCTAGCGTCCAGCCGTCGCCTTCTCGGATAAAAGAGATATTGTCGAGGCTGTCGTGGACATTGCCAATACACATATTAAAGACCATGCGGCGCCAAAGTTCTTCCAGATCCTGTTTAGGTTTGGTGCCTTCCTGGTTGAGAATATCTGCTACTTCTAAATAGCTATGTTCATCGGTCTGAGCGCATAAAAGAGCTTTGGCAGTTGCTGTCGGCAGAGCTGATCCATGAGCTGTCCGGTCAAAGCGCAAAGTGACAAGCGTATCCATCCCGCGGGTTGAAGTGAGCTCTGCGGTAACAGTTTTTAGTCCCAAACGCTTAGCTAAACTCAAGGCAACACCTTCCCAGATGATTAAATTGCGAAGAGGATCAGGGATGTTAAATTTTGAAATTAAATTTTTATTTTTACCAGATATATAACCGAGCTTAAAACGTTCGCCGGGTAGGGCACTTAGACCTTTATAGAGAGAATCTATTGCGGAAATATTCAAGTGACCCATCATCAGACGCTCTAAATCAAGTGCTACAGCGCCGACTTCCTTATATTGAAGGGGAAGTTCAATATCAGGTTTAAATCCAATTGCACCAACTCGAAGTACTTCTTGAGAAAGAAGCATTAACTCTATGTTTGTTAAGTCTTTTTTGTAAATA
Source organism: uncultured Sutterella sp. (assembly GCA_900544345.1). Classification (GTDB taxonomy): domain Bacteria; phylum Pseudomonadota; class Gammaproteobacteria; order Burkholderiales; family Burkholderiaceae_F; genus Aphodousia. The sequence continues at coordinate 270,274 of UQUR01000001.1, forward strand.
AAACGTGCAGCTTTACGCGCTCCTAACCCAGGGATTAAGTCATACATGAACCCGAAGTACGGATGAGCAAGATCTGTTTTAAAAACCTTGGGAATTAAGGGTAAATCACGGCTTAATGCATAGCCGTAATCCAACCATTGGGGGTCATAGACAAAGAATAAAGCCGACCCCTCTCTGCCAGGGTCATCAATGCTCAATTGACCAATTGGCAGGGGGTTGGAAGAACTTTTAAAGTAAAGGTTTAAGACCTTGCCAGGCATTTTAAATCAAACGACGGGGAGCGCGAGCTCTTTTAGGCAGCCGTTCTGATTCAAGTCGTAAACCAGACGTATCAGCTGACGGTGAAGCAATATCACCCATTGGGGCTCCTAAACCGATAGCTTGCATGATAGCAGCCACGTTACCGATGGCAACACCGGGGTCTCCTGCTTCAACTTTGGCTAGGGTGTTGAGCGAGATTCCAGCGCGTTCAGCTACCTGCGATTGCGGCAAGCGACGACGGAGACGAGCAATTTTCAAATTTGCTCCAAGCGCCTTTAACGAAGTTTCTACGGCTAATGATGGACGCATTTTATTCTCAAAATAATGAGTAAATAGTGTTTTAATGCCCATTATTATGATGATTAATTCTATCTATGTCAAGAGGATCAGACTTTTAAAGTAAATGGGTTGAAACCCCTATATTTTTTACTTTAAGTTGGATATAAAACGCAAAATAATAAATATAAGCACTATATAAGGCTTAAAATATTGCGTATTAATAGAAATATAAAACAGATAAATTCAACGTTTCGGATACTATTTTGATCCGTTTCTCAACTTTAAGTTTTCTTCTTCAATACGCTACGAGAAAGGTTACAAAAAATAAAATAAGAATATAAAATAATGTAAATAGATAAAAACTATTGTTCTTCCGATCGGTCTGGTTTTGAATAAAGTCGAAATTTTTAAAATATTAAAAATAAAAAAATAAATTCAAAAAATACCAAATTAATTTTTTAATTATTTTTTGCTTAATACATAAAAAAAAGACCGGCTTAATGTTTTGCCGGTCTTGAAACTATTACTGTTTTGTTCTTTGGTGTTTACCAACCATAAAATCTCGTCCAACAGTCTTTAATTTCTAAATTGTTATTTACAACGTAATAGCAAGGATGTTGTGCTCCGGTCGAACATGCATGATTGGGTAAAATTCTCAGACGCGTTCCGATCGGAAAATCTTTCGGGTTAAGTGTCTTACCGTTCCTGGCTGAAATGATTCCATGTTCCTGATTGGCACCACTGACCCATAAATCTTTAATCATGTGACCATTAATATCACAGACTAAGCCGTATCCTTGGTCTACTTTTTGATTGGCTGTTCCTCGGTCGCGTGAAAGCGCCATCCAGCCTCCGTCTGTAATCACCCAGCCTTTTTCCATCTGATGTCCGATGACAGTTACCAATAGCGACAATGCAATATCATTGGGTTTACAAATACCCACTCCAGCTTGGAAAAGATCAAAAAATACATAAACGCCAGCTCGAACTTCCGTAACGCCGCTTAAGTCTTCGTCAGTTAGGGCTGTCGGAGTGGATCCGACAGAGATAATGGACAGCTCATAGCCAGCGTCACGTAGTGTCTGGGCAGCCCGGCATATTCCGTCTCGTTCACCCTGAGCTCGCTTCAAAAGCTCTTCATGTGTGTCGACGTCATAAGAACCTCCAGCATGGGTTAGAACTCCGACGAGTTTTGCGGGTGTTCTGAGTTCTTTTGCAACTTGCACGATTTCAGGGCTGTCAGGTGTGAGCCCTGAACGGTGTCCATCGCAATCTATTTCAATTAAGACCGAGATGGGTAAATTTTCTTTCTGGCAAAAGTCCGTGACTGCATGAGCGGCCTCAACACTATCGAGAATAATTTTGAGATCCACCCCTTGTCTGATCAAAGTGGCTACGCGATGAAGCTTTTGCGGGGCTATCCCTACAGCGTAAATCATATCTTTTATGCCGTGACGGGCAAATTCTTCAGCCTCTTTGAGTGTTGAGACTGTAGCAGGGCCCTCAGGAGTCCATATCTGGCGCTTAGCGACTTCCCAGCATTTGCTTGTTTTCAGGTGCGGTCTTAAGCTCACACCGAGCGATTTCATTTTGTTGCTCATTCGCTCGATATTGGCGTTCATTTTGGCTTCATCCAGAATTAAAGCCGGTGTATCAACGGTAAGCAGATTCACTTTTTCCCTCACTTTTTTTCTTAATCGTACTCCGCTTTAACTGCAGATTTAGATTTTTTTGATTTGTGAGCGGTTAGTTCATAACTTTTTTGCGTTAATTCGACAAGCAGATCATTGAGCTCCTCTTGATCGTCCAAAATGATGCTGATCCAGTATTTTTTGTTCATGTGGTAAGCGGGCAAAATACTCTCGTACTGAAGTAATTTTTCTCGGTCTTTCTCTGCGCACTTGAGATTGACAATGTCTAATTGACCGAAAGCACCGATTCCTAATTTTTTAGCTTCAACGGTCATCACAACCGCAAACCATTTCAAATTGTCTTTTCTTCGAAAGACAGCTGTGACCCAATCATCTTCGAACGGATAATCCGGTTCTGTTTTCAGTCGTTCGAAAACCATTTTGAAATATTCTTCGCGAATCATACTGTCCCCTGAAAGCCAAGATACATAATGCTTAATATTATTTTTTAAGTATTTTAATTCTCTAATAATATTAAAACAATATTAATATAATTCTATTTTCTTGAGCAAATTCAATCTCATTGGTACGATAGCACCGGGAGATTTTTCATGGCTGTTGTCATTGCTTTGGATTCTTTTAAAGGATCATTGTCCGCTGCAAAGGCTTCTCGGGCTCTAGCTCAGGGTATCGGGGAAGTTGTGCCTGAAGAAAAGGTGATTGTTTTACCGATCGCCGATGGGGGCGATGGGCTGATTGATTGCCTCAATGAGTCATTCTTAGCTCAGGGTTGGAAGCTTCAATCCCTTTGGGTAACAGGACCTTACAGTAAGAAGGTCAAAGCTTCTTATCTTTTAAAAGAGAAAAATGCATTTATTGAAATGGCTCGCTCATCAGGTCTGACTTTGGTCGGTAACGATCAAAGAAGGCCGCTTTTAAGTACTACATACGGCTTAGGTGAAGTGATTACTGATGCGGTAAACCGCGGCGCAACAACGCTATATATCGGTTTAGGGGGTAGTGCTACAAATGATCTGGGCTTAGGTTGTATGCAGGCCTTAGGAGTTGATTTGTGGACCGAAGATCATCAGCTCATAGCTCAACCCTTTAAGTCCGGGGATCTTTTGAAACTTAAAGAGATTTCAACGGAAAAGTTTGACTCTAAATTTAGCAACGTTAAAGTAGTTGCTGTCTGCGATGTCTCCAATGTCTTATTGGGGGAAAAGGGGGCAACTGAAGTTTTTGGCCCACAAAAGGGACTGAGATCAGAAGAGATTTGGCAAATCGAAAGCGCAATGATACGGGTTGCAACTCTCTTAAAAGAGTATTTCGGAAAGGATTACTCAGAAACTCACGGAGCTGGTGCCGCTGGAGGGATGGGAGCTGCGCTTATGTGGTTTTTTGATGCGAAGGTTGAAAACGGAATTGATACCGTATTGGATTTGCTTCAATTTGAAAACGCTCTTAAAAAAGCTCAGTTTGTAATTACCGGAGAGGGGTCTTTTGATGAGCAGTCCCTTTCGGGCAAGGCTCCTTTGGGCGTATTGAAAATGGCAAAAGCCCATGGGCAAAGTATTTCTTTAGTGGCCGGCCGAATTCGTGTCTCTGAAAAAACGCTTAGAGATTTAGGTTTCGATTCTTTTTTCTCTATCAGAGACATCGCTGCAAGTGATGAGGAGAGCTTTTTGAATGCTAAAGAGCTTTTAATTGAGGTCGGGCGTTTATGGGCTCAAAAGCATTTAAAAGCACAAAAACTAATTAATTAATCTTAAATAACTATTGGAATAATATTATGATCATAGCAGTCGCTAATACTAAAGGTGGAACAGGAAAAACAACAACCGCCCTGCAGCTTGCTCTTTACCGGCAAAGTCTCGGTCATGAAGTATGGCTTGTTGATGGAGATGAGCAGCAATCAGCTCTGACTGCGGTGAGCATTCGTTCGGAAAACAATGTTAAACCAGCTCTTGCGTGTTCTGCCTATTCTGATGCGAGAACATTGAAGTCGCAAATAGAAACCCAGGTCAATAAGTGGGAAGATATCATTATTGATGTAGGGGGACGGGATACTGGAGCGTTGCGTGCTGCACTTTTGGTTTGTGACGTCCTTTTAGTTCCTGTGCAACCTAGAAGCTATGATGTTTGGGCACTATCTAAATTAGAAGACATTATTCGTGATGCGCGTGACATCGGTGCACAATTTGATGCTTATTGTTTTTTATCTTGCGCAGACAGTCAAGGCGCAGACAATCAGGAAGCCGCAGAGGTCATGAAGCAGTGTGAAGAAATGCAGTTTATGGATCGTTTGATCGGACGTCGCAAAGCTTTTGCTACAGCGGGCGGGGCAGGGTTGAGTGTATTTGAATTGCGTCCCAAGGATCCTAAAGCCTGCGCAGAATTAAAGGCTTTGGCTGAAGCTGTTTTCAATCTTTAATTGATATTTAATTTAAATTATTTTAATATTAAAATAATTTATGAATAATACTTAATTGAGGTTTAAAGATGGCCATTACGATGTTGCGTAAAAAGCCGATGGCTGAGAAAAAAGAACTCGACGAGAAGGCAGTAGATGACTTTTTAGACTCTGCCTCTAATGTCAAAAAAGAAGTGGTTTCTAAAAAGAAAAAACAGATTACCCTTACGATTTCAGAATCATTATTGCAATCTGTAGATGAGGCAGCTCATGAATTAGGACTTTCTAGAGCTGCTTATATTAATGCAGCTGTCTCCACAGCCCTAAAAAACGGTTTAACCCGCTAAGTTCTCGGGCCGGATTAAACTTTCGGCCTGTACTCTGCTTTTGCCTTTTTCCTAAACTTCAATCAAGCCTTGTTCAAAATCCGAAATCGCTTTTGGAAGTTGATTTAAAGAGCTGATAACAAGCATAGGTGACGGAATTGCTTCTGGTTTGGCCATACCAATTCGGTTGTGCCAGATAGTGGCTAATCCGACTTTAGAAGTTCCCAGCATGTCATAGGCAGATCCCGCTACAAATATTGCTTCACTAGCCTTGACGTCGGCGAGTTTGAGTGCGAGTTCGTAAGGACGAGGATCGGGCTTGTAGTAGCCTGCCTGAGCTGCAGTAACTACAACATCAAAATCTATGCCGATCTGAGCGGCTGCTTGTCTGCCTAGCTTCTCGGAGCAGTTGGTGACTACTCCTAATCGAAAGTCTTTTTTGAGATTAGTTAAAACCTGAAAACATTCCGGCCAGCCACGTAGTGTATGCCAGCGCTTTTGCAGCTCATCGGCAAGCGATCGATTAAAGCCTGCCGCAAGAGCCGCTTCTTCAACGAGCGTTTCGTAGGGACGATAGGCTCCGCAACCGTAAGTAATTTTTAGATATTCAAACCTCCATTTGCGGCCAGCCTTTTTGTCACCGGCGGCTTCTTCCCAGATGGTCCAAGAGTCCATCAATGCAGTCAATAAGTCAAAAAGAATTAGCTTTGGTTTGTTGCTCATTCACTTTCTCCTTTTTCAATAAACCCTTTTGTACAATTATGAGCTGGATTCTTGTTAGGAAAAAGTTATGAGCAGAGTTTTTGATCTTCTTTTGTGGGATGTGGACGGAACGTTGTTGGATTTTTTAGCAGCTGAGAAAATTGCCATTCGTTCTCTTTTTAAAGATTTTGAGTTAGGAGTGTGCACAGATGAAATGTTGCAGCGTTACAGCTCAATTAATGCTGACTACTGGAAAAAGCTTGAAAGAGGTGAAATGACGAAAGCTGAGATCCTCGTTCAACGATTTAAATCTTTTTTTGAAGAGCAAGAAATCTTTAATGTGGACTGTGAGGCTTTTGATCGAGCTTATCAAAAACGTTTAGGTGAAACCGTTGTTTTTAGAGATAACAGCTTTGAGCTTGTCTCGCGATTAAAGGGGAAGATTTCCCAATATGCAGCTTCCAACGGAACCGTTGTTGCCCAAACCGGAAAATTAACAAATTCTGGTCTTATTAGATTGTTAGATGGCGTGTTTTTATCTGAAAAATTGGGTGCTGAGAAACCCTCAGCACTTTTCTTTGAAAAAGTTTTTGAAGTATTGGGTCCAATTGATCCAAGACGAACTCTCATTGTAGGAGACTCTCTTACGAGCGATATTCTGGGAGCAAAAAACGCAGGTATTCAGTCTTGCTGGTACAACCCATATCATCTTCCAAGCAACACAGCCATTGTGCCTGACTACGAAATAGATCACTTGGATAAGGTTCTCGATATTCTTAATTTAAATTGATTATTCAATAGTTAAATAAAATCAAATTAATATTTTATTAATATTAATAAACAATTATTTTAATTTAATTAAAAGACAAGAGTTAGGATTAGGGATAGAAAATAGAAAAAGAAAAATGTGTTGAGTTTATTGGCAATAAAGCCCACAATAAAACTGATTTGACGTCTGAAATCCAACAAGAGGAGAATGCTATGGCTAAAGAACGGCTTCGCGAAGGTGCCCGAGCTTTTGCAGAAAAAGTCTTTAATGATATTCGTGAATTTTCCAAAGATCCTGTTCGAGGTATTTCCCGCCAAGGCTATGGTCCTCTGGAAAATCAGGCACATGAATATCTGAAAAATGTTGCCCGAGAGTTGAATCTGGAAATTAAGATTGACCGTTGCGGTAATTTATTTTTAACGTTGCCAGGCACAGACCGTTCTCTTCCCTGTTATATGACTGGTTCGCACGCCGATAGTGTTCCTCAGGGCGGCCACTATGACGGATTGGCAGGTGTAGTTGCTGCTTTGACTACGCTATGGTGGATGAGAAAGATCGGCTTTCAACCTAAGCGTGACGTCACTATGGTCGTCTTTAGAATGGAGGAAAGCTCCTGGTTTGGTAAAGCTTATGTTGGATCGCTAGCGATGGCCGGTCAGTTAACAGCCGAAGATTTAGCCCTCAAGCATCGCTCAAAAGATCAGACATTGGCCGAAGCTGTTCGGGAAGCCGGATTTAATCCGGACGACATGATTCGTACAGATCCTGCAATTGATTTTTCTAAGATTGCAGCTTTCACAGAACTACATATTGAGCAGGGACCAACTTTGGACTCTCAAAAGAAAGCTCGGGTCGGTATTGTGACAGGTATTCGTGGCAATCTGCGTCATAAAACATGCCGCTGTATTGGTGTGACAGCTCATTCGGGAGCCGTTGATAAACAGTATCGTCATGATGCTGTGATGGCCATGAGTGAGCTCATGATGAAGATGGAGCGTCACTGGGCTGAGTGGCTTGTGAGAGGCGAGGATTTGGTATTTACAGTCGGCGTCTTTAATACTGCGCCTTCTGCTGCCATTGCGATTATTCCAGGTGAAGTTTCTTTCAGTGTTGATATGAGAAGTCTTTCTATGGATACCCTGGATCGTTTCCATAAGTTATTGGTTGCCGAGGCCAATGCAACCGGCGCAGATCGGGGAGTGACGTTTGAATTTGACCGCACATTGGTTTGTAAGGCCGCTCAAGTTAATCACGACCTTTTTGAACATTTGAAGGCGGCAGCTAAAAAGGCAGAAATTGATGTGATGGAAATTCCTAGCGGGGCTGGGCACGATTCAGCTGTTATGGCCGATATGGGCGTTCCCATTACCATGATTTTTGTGGCCAACCAAGACGGCTCTCACAATTGGAAAGAAAAGATGAAGTTAGATGACTTCATGTTGGGTACGGAAGTTCTCTTTACTGCCATTTCGACTTTTGATTAATTGGCTGGGGCTGCCAACTTGAACTGGCAGCCCTTTCGCTTCAGTCATAATGCATCGAAATAGACTCATTGCGTTGGATACGGAAACAACTGGTTTATACCCGAAATACGGGGACCGTCTTGTTTCTATAGGCTGTGTGGAAATATTGCAAAACGGAGATCCCGGAAGAATGTACCACCAGCTTATTAATCCTGAACGTCCCGTCACTGTCGGTGCTCAACGTGTGCACGGTTACTCATGGGACATGCTCAAAAATCAACCTCGGTTTGTTGAAATTGCTGATGAGTTCTTGGAGTTTGTGTACGGAGCAACCTTAGTTATCCATAACGCTCGGTTTGATATCGGCTTTTTAAATACAGAACTTAAGAAAATTGGCCGTGGCTGTATTGGTGACTATTGCAACGGGATTGTGGATACCTTGACTTTAGCCAGAAGACTTCGTCCGGGACAACCCGCCTCTTTGGATGCTCTTTGCAAGGCATTTTCGATTGATGCATCAGCTCGCGTTAAGCACGGAGCTCTTATTGACTCGCTTCTTTTGGTGCGTGTCTATAATGCCCTGACAAAATTGTCTTAAAAAGAGATTTTCATGACTCTGTCTCCCAAATTAGTTGCTGCGGTATTAGCTTTTGTGCCTGCCTTGAGTTTTTCGCAAGGCAATACAGTTAATGACTCTTTTAACAAGGCAAAACAATTGCTTGAAAAGGAAGTTTATTTTGACCATCGGGTCACGCTTTATTGCGCAGCAAAATTTGACTCGCGGAAAAATATTACGCTACCGGCCGGCTTTGTTACTCAAAAGCATCAAAAGCGAGCAGGCAGGGTGGAATGGGAACATGTAGTTGCTGCTGAAAATTTTGGCCGCAGTTTTAAAGAATGGCGAGAGGGTGATCCGGTTTGTGTCAATAATAAAGGCAAGAGCTATAAAGGGCGCCGATGCGCAGAGCGGGCTAACCAAGAGTACCGCTTTATGCAGGCGGATATGTATAACCTGTATCCGGCAATCGGAGCGGTGAATGCAGCTCGCCAGAACTACAATTTCCAAATGTTGCCTCACGCTAAGAGCAGTTTTGGCACCTGTGAGATGAAAATAGAAGGCAGACGAGCAGAACCGCCGGAGCGGGCTCGAGGACAAATCGCAAGAACGCATCTTTACATGGCGGCTTCCTATCCGAGATTTCGTTTAAGTGATCAGCAAAGAAAACTCATGACAGCTTGGGACAAAATGTATCCGGTGGATGCTTGGGAATGCCAGCGAGCTCAACGTATTGAAAAAATACAAAAAAATGAGAATTCTTTTGTAAAGGATGCTTGCATTAAGGCTGGTCTGTGGAAAAGTTAACTGTTAACAATACTTCAACGCAACAATTCTGCAGTTGTGGGAGTGAAAACTTTTAGTCTTCGGTGCAGCTGAAAGTCACACCATCGGATTTAATTTGGCCGATTTTTTCGATAATTGACAAAAGGCTATCAGTGCTATTATCGGTGCTGTTTGATTCCACGATTTTGAAAGATATCTCTGATCGTTATCTTAAAAAACAAAACATTTTGACATTTTTTCGGTCTGCAATACTACTGAGTCTTTTGAACCGATTCGCGTTAGGTAATTAATTACTCTGTTTTATTTGAAATTGTATTACAATATCAAGTAAAAGACAGAGGAGCTGATTATGCAGAAAAAACAAAGGGGCGGTAAAAGATTAAATGCGGGCAGAAAGCCAGAAGGGGAAGAGGCTCTGAGCGAAACGATCATTGCTCGAGTGACACCAGATCAAAAAGTTGTCTTTCGTGAAAAGGGAGGCAGTAAATGGCTGAGAATGGCTTTAAGTCCTCTTGCTCCGCAGTTAAAGGATCTGCCTTCATGGATTAAAAAGGTTGTACCTCGGACAAGCCAATCTGTTCCGATGTTTGAGTATTCTGTACAGGCCGGTTTCCCATCACCTGCAGAAAGCTATAAGGAAACACTTGATTTTAATGAACTTTTAATTGATAACGCGCCAGCGACTTTTGTTTTGCGAGTTTCAGGACAGTCAATGGTCGATGCTGGCTTGTCCGATGAAGACTTAATCGTTGTAGACCGTTCGCGTACCCCTAAAAACGGTGACATTGTAGTGATGCAAATTGACAACGAGTATACCGTTAAGCGTTTTATCCGTACTCCAAAAGGTTTTTACCTTAAAGCAGAAAACAGCTCTGGACAATATCCTGATATTTATCCGCTAGAAGGCCAGGAATGGCATCTGTTTGGGGTAGTGAATTTTGTGATTAAAGCTCTTTCCGGCAAGGTTTCTATTTGAAAAAGCACACTATGTATGCTCTTATTGATGGGAATTCTTTTTATGCTTCCTGTGAACGGGTTTTTAGACCGGACTTAAAAAACCGTCCCGTTGTTGTTCTGAGTAACAATGACGGTTGCATTGTGACGCTCACGAAGGAAGCTAAAACATTGGGATTAAAAAGAGGCGTTCCCTTGTTTCAAGTCCAAGACATTATTAAAAGAAATCAGGTAGCAGTCTTTTCCAGTAACTATGAGCTTTATGGGGATATGTCTGCACGGATGATGAAAACGATTGCCTCTTTGATACCGGCCATTGAGGTTTACTCCATTGATGAATGTTTTGCAGATCTTCGAGGATTAAACGAGGCAGATTTAACCGTTTTGGGGTTTCAAATCCGAAAAAGAATCTGGCGCTGGATTGGTATTCCCGCCTGCGTCGGAATCGCACCAACCAAGACTCTTGCCAAATACTGCAATCATTTAGCTAAGAAACTTCCCGGCCTAAAAGGCGTGCTCAATTGGGAAGATTTGACAGCAGAGCGAAAGCGCAAGGCATTGGCTTGCCAGGGTATTAATGAAATTTGGGGAATCGGTTCCCAGTTTAGTCGTCGGCTGATTAAGCTTGGAATTGAGACGCCGCTTGATTTAATTGAGGCGCCAGAAGCATTGCTGAAGCAGTGCTTTCCCATCAATGTGGTACAAACCGCGCGAGAGTTAAGAGGGATTGAGGCCATTGAGTTTGAATCGGTCGCGCCGCTTAGACAAAGAATTGTTCGCAGCAGAAGTTTTGCCAGCGATGTGTTTGATCGAAATGATCTTTTGAGCGCTATCACCATGCATGTACAGGAAGCGGCGCGGGTTTTAAGGGAGGAGAAACTTCTTACCTCCCGAGTGGGGATCTTTATCTTTTCCAATCGATTTAAGTTGGATCAGCCCGGCTATATGGCAATGGATGCTATAGATTTAGGCCATTATGTCAATGACACTCCCTCAATTTTAAAAAATGCAGAATTTTTGCTTTCACGTCTATTTAAGGAGGGGATTGCTTATAAGAAAGCTGGTGTTGTGCTCGAGAATATCAGAGCGGAATCAGAAACAATGGTCGATCTATTTGATTTTGAAAATGAAAAAAGCAAACGTCTGAGTGCCGTTTTAGATAAATTAAACGAAAGATATGGGAGCGGAACAATTTGTTTTTCGGCAGTAAAACGCAATTCTGAAGATTGGAGAATGCGGCGTCAAATGAAAAGTCCGTCTTACACGACGAGATTTTCTGAAGTAATGCACGTTTCCGCTTAATCATCTATCTTGCCTGCAGAAAGATCTTTTTGGACATAATTCAGAAAAGTTCTGACAGCTAATGGCAGGTATCGGTGATCAACTAAGGCCATAATTTCGGTTGAGGACAAGCGCCATTCTGTCTTAGTCTGAAAAAAGTTGACGCCTTTTGATCAACAAAGGAGTGTCAAACGACGTATTTCAAGGATTCAACAGACCCGGCTTACAGAGAGTACTATGCAAAGATTATTGGCGCAGGATTGCGCTTTAGCCAAGAGGGCCTCAACTCAATTGCTCTGGAATTTTTGCCTCAAGGGCTTGATGCAAAAGAAGTAGCGGCAAGGCATCATCTCTGTGGTGCTCATGTCTAGTATCAATGGGTAGGGCGCTGCATTGAAGAGACTCAGATCATGCGTCAATCACATGACGGTACGGATGATGAGTTCAAGGCGATGAGTCCTCAAGAGCAGCTTGAAAAAATGCTGAAAAATTGCTGAGCCAATAGTTCATCAGGCTCAGCAATTTAATCAAAGAGATTAACACTCTTTGCCGCCGGTAATTTTTAAATCAACAGTATTATTTTTGATTGCTCGTATGCAAGCTTCAAGGCCTTTGGTAATTGAGCTCAATTCCACAAAGGGAACATTTTTCTTTCCGATGGCCTGCTGTGCAATATAGGGAACATGAACAAATCCGCCTCGAATATTGAGTTTATTTTTATTAATGTAATACAAAAGCGAGTACATAATGTGGTTGCACACGAAAGTGCCTGCAGTGTTGGAAACAGCGGCAGGAACACCGGCTTTTTTAGCTTCTTCAACCATTGCTTTTATCGGAAGATTTGAAAAATAGGCATTTTCGCCGTCTTTAAAAATAATCTCATCAATTGGCTGATAGCCATCGTTGTCGGGGATTCGCCCATCATCAATGTTGATCGCTACACGTTCAACATTGAAATTGAACCGGCCTCCGGCTTGTCCGACACAAATAACTGCGTCTGGATTGAACGTATCAATCGCTTCAAAAAGCTTTAAAGTTGAAGTTTTAAAAACAGTAGGTAGCTGCACTTTGACAATCTCAACGTCATCAACTTTGTCTGGAAGTTTATTGACAGCCTCCCAAGCTGGATTAATTTTTTCGCCTCTAAAAGGATCAAAGCCCGTGATCAGGATTTTCATTTTGTTTGCTCCGATAGTTATAGTTTTTCGCAATCATAGAAAAATTTTCATTTTTTCTTCGCAAATAAATATTGTCCGCCTAATATTATCTGAAAAGTCAAGGAATACAGTCCCAGCATTGCAATTGAGTTATGTTTTATAGTTGAAGCCGTGAGAGGAATAACACAATTAAGGTTATAGACTGACTAAAACTCGTACATTGATACATGAGTCCAGCCACTTCCGTGTAGCTCAACCAAGTGCAAAAAATGAAGAATGGCGGGGAGTGCGGCAGATGCAAAATTCACACTTAAATAGCTAAGTGATTGTAAATAAACAAAAAACTTATGCACTTTAATCACCCTTTAAATCGTTGAGAATTTTAGATATCAAAGGGAAATTTTTCGAGTTGTGCATTAATTAGAGAATTTACAGCTTGAATTTCCTGAGGTTAAATGGTCTGAAAATGCTTTTGAAATAACAGAAAATGGTGTAACTTTGAAGTCGGACGCACAACCACTATTTAATTCTTCCCTACAGAGCTGTCTTTTAGATTAGATACGTTGTTCCGGTTCAGGATCTTAATATAAAAGGGTAGTTGGGCATAAACGTAACTGAAGAGGTGTTTCGGTCAGCCGATGCTAGCAAGATCTTTATTGCTGGGGTTGATTAAATTTTTTAAGTTCAAAATTGTCATTTGCATAGAGCGCTGCATGAGAAATGACAGAGATCAGAAAAGGTTATTTTTTATCTATCATAGAAAACAAAACAGATAGAGGAGAACTTTGGATAACTGAAAACCTTTAATAATTCAACATAACTATTATTATGTTGCGTAGTTTTAAGGCGTTTTTATTAGTGATTTTTATTTGAATTGTTTTTTATAAGCACTTAGTTTTGTATCGTAGTACCATGAGCAAAGATTTTCGTTAAATGAGGTCTCTGATATGGATTTACTTTTGAATCCAATCGTCCTTTCAGTGTTAGTACTTTGCGTACTGTGTTTGGTAAAAGTCAATGTTTTGTTGGCCTTAATCTTTGCAGCACTTACGGCGGGTTTTGCTGGCGGTCTTGACATCGGTAAAACCATGACGCTGCTCACTGATGGGTTTTCGGCTAATGCGACAACAGCACTGTCCTATATATTATTAGGCACTTTTGCGGTTGCCATTGCTCAGACAGGTCTAATGCAGATGTTGGTCGCCTGGATATCGAAGCATTTGGGCTCTCGCCGGTTAATCTTTTGTCTTGTCTTAGCATTCATCGCCTGCCTGTCTCAAAATGTTGTACCGGTGCATATTGCCTTTATTCCGCTTTTGATTCCACCACTTTTAAGTTTGATGAACAAAATGCAGCTTGACCGCAGAGCGGCTGCTTGTGCTTTAAGTTTCGGTTTGGAAGCGCCTTACATTACTTTGCCTATCGGTTTCGGTTTGATTTTCCAGGGAATTGTCGCAGACAGCATGACTAGAAGCGGTATGACGACCACTGTTTCAGATGTTGCTTCGGTTAACTGGATTTTGGGCGCATCAATGTTTATCGGATTGTTGGCGGCAATTTTTATTTTCTATCGCAAACCGCGCCACTATGAAAATAAAAAGCTTCTGGGTGCACAACCAGTGGAAGCGCCTGTTGAGACAACATTTAAAGCTAAGCACTGGGCCTCTATGGCTGCAATTGTGTTAGCTGTGGCCGTACAGCTCATTTGGCAGTCTTTGCCTTTAGCAGCGTTGTTCGGTTTGATCGTAATGATGCTTGGACGTGCCTTTAGGTTTTCAGAGCTGGATCAGCATATTGCTAAGGGTATTTCTATGATGGGATTTATTGCCTTCGTTATGCTGATTGCCGGTGGCTATGCGGCAGTGATTAATGAAACAGGTGCAGTCTCTCAGCTCGTTCAAAGTGTAGTACCGTATTTGATGACCAGTAAAATCCTTGCAGCAACCATAATTGTTGTGATTGGTTTGTTGGTTACGATGGGTATTGGGACATCTTTCGGTACTGTGCCTATTTTGGCAGTGATTTATGTTCCGTTGTGTTCAGCTGTTGGTTTTTCTCTGCCTGCAACCATTCTTTTAATGTCAGCGGCTGGCGCACTGGGTGATGCCGGCTCACCGGCTTCCGATACAACTCTCGGACCGACAAGCGGACTTAATGCGGATAATCAGCACGATCATATATGGGATACTTGTGTGCCTACATTTATTGTTTATAACATTCCTCTTATGATTGCAGGGATTATCGGTGCACAATTTTTATAGAGCTTGAATATCTAATTCCGGGGATGCTTAAGAATGAAAGTGCATCCCCTTTTTTTATTTTGTTATTAGAATAATATCATATCATGATCTCAATTGTCAAATATATTTCAATATATTTGTCCACAATTGTATTTTTATAAACAAAATTTATAGATTCTGAGTTTTTCTACTTTCCCCTCCTCTATCCTAGGGAGAACCATATGGTGGTTCTTCAGAACTTTGGGCGTACAATCGATTGTGATAACGCTGTTATTAGCCTTTCGCCGGGAGGCAATAACACTATTTTCGCGCAGAATGTCTGACCGGTAGGATTTGTCGATTATGAGCGCCAATAAAAAGATCAATATGCTCGAAGGCAGTCTCTGGGACAGGATTGTCATTTTTGCCCTACCTCTAGCCTTTACTGGCATGCTGCAGCAGCTCTATAACGCAGCCGATGTTGCTGTTTTGGGTCGTTTCGTCTCTGATCTTGCGGTAGCTGCAGTTGGTAACAATGTACCTGTTATCGGTTTAATCATCAGCTTTTGCATGGGTTTGGCTTTAGGTGTTAATGTCGTCGTTGCCCGTGCTTTAGGGATGAAAAATGACCGCAAAGCTAGTGAGGCGGTCAGAACTTCTTTTTTTACTGCCGTTGCCTTTGGTGTTGTTGCTCTAGTTATTGGGCTTTTATTCTCGGACTCTGCCATGGATTGGCTGGATGTCCCCATAGAGGTGAGAGATCACGCTCTTGTCTATTTACGTGTCTATTTATTAGGCATGCCTTTTATTGCTGTATACAATTTTCTGGCGGCGGTTTTTCGTAGTCAGGGTGATACGCAAACTCCACTTTGGGCATTGCTTGCGGCTAGCCTCTTTAATATTGCTGGTAATTTAGTAGCTGTTCTAGTTTTAGATTGGGGTATTGCAGGCGTTGCACTGGCAACCGTTTTAGCCAATCTGCTCTCTGCGGTTATCTTGTTTGTAAAACTTACCCGATTGGAAGGACCACTCAAGCTTGAAGTTTCTCAGTTGTTGAAGCTTGATCCCCCGTCTTTAAAAAGTATTGTCCGCATCGGTATGCCGGCAGGTATTCAGGGGGCGGTTTATTCCATTTCAAATCTAGTCATTCAATCAGCAATCAACAGTTTGGGGCCGGATGCTATGGCCGGCTCCGTTGCAGCATTTACGATTGAAATCAACGTCTATTGCTTTATCAACGCTTTCTCCTTGGCGGCTACTACCTTTGTTAGCCAAAACTACGGTGCACGGAACTTGCAACGTTGCTCACGAGTTATGTGGGTGACGATGGGGTTAAATATGTGTGTGACGGTTTTGATGACAGCTTTGGTTCTGACGTTCAGCAGAGATTTACTGGGTATTTTCTCCAGTAACGAGGAAGTGATAGCTCTCGGTATGTTCCGTATTTTATGGGTCGTTGTGCCGCAGCCGCTTAGTGTAGTGATGGATACCTTATCGGGCTGTATGCGTGGTTACGGTTATTCAATGCCTCCTGCGATGGTTACTTTGATTGTTGTTTGTTCTGTTCGCTTGATTTGGGTTTATACGGCATTCCCTATGTTCCCAACTTATGAAACTCTGATGATGGTTTACCCGTTAAGCTGGGTGATTACCATGATTGGCCTCATTATCCTTTATGTGCGTCTGGTACGCAGAATTCGCACTCGCAGGCTGATAGCAAGCGATGAAATTTAGGTTTTTTGAGCTTAGATAAGCTTACCTAATTTGCTGGGACATCATTAACATGCAGAAATTCTTTGTTTATCTGGTTTCTCTTGGTCATCTGTGTGTTGATCTGGCCCCAGGGGCTCTGCCTGCAATACTGCCCTTTTTTGTTTTGTATAACGGTCTGTCCTACACGGAAGTTGCAGGACTAATGTTTGCCTCATCTTGTCTGTCCTCAGTAATTCAGCCGCTTTTTGGTTATTGGGCAGACAAAAGCTCAAAGCACTGGTTTATGGCTTTAGGTATTGCGATGAGCGGTATTGGATTGGGTATCTCGGGGCTCTTTTCCAACTATTGGATTGTTTTTCTAGCCATAACGATCATGGGAGTGGGTAGTTCCATTTTCCACCCTGAAGCTGCTCGTCTTGTTAATCGAACTTCTGCAGGTCATCGCGCAACTGGAATCGGTATCTTCTCTGTTGGCGGCAATGCCGGTTTTGGTGTTGGACCGCTCATTGCAGCGGCTACGTTGACGGCCTGGGGGACTTCTGGGACGCTTCTTTTTGCTGTCTTTGGTCTTTTGATGGCTGCTGTTATGCTCTGGATAGTTCCTCGTATGCTGTCTTTGGTTCAAAAAGCAGAAGAAAAAGTTGTCTCAGCAGGGAAAAAACTCTCTCAAGGACGAAATGATTGGGCGGCATTTGCTCGCTTAAGCATAGTGATTTTGTGTCGAAGCGTTGTTAATGCGAGTATTTTGGCGTTCCTTCCCCTATACTGCATCGATCGTTTTGGTGTTTCTGAAGCCATGGGAGGTACTCTCCTTTCCTTTTTATCTATTGCCGGTATCTTCATGACGGTGCTGGGCGGATGGCTCGGTGACAAAATCGGTTTGGTCAGGGCCTGCAAATGGGGATATTTGTTCATGGCTCCGGCTTTTGCTCTGCTACTTATAGTGCCCTCAGTCTGGCTGGTTTTTCCGATTTTGGTTTTAATCAGTTTTACTTTAAATGGGACTTATGCTGCTTTTGTCGTACTCGGTCAGAGTTATCTTGCCAAAAATATCGGTTTAGCCTCTGGCGTTACGCTTGGATTGTCTACGAGTTTGGGCGGAATGATCACGCCTTTATTGGGAATGGTGGCTGATTCCTACGGTATCACCAGCGTGATGGTGATACTCGTTGGAATCGGCGCGCTTTGTGCGTTGGGCTCCCTGCTTTTGCCTGAACCTAAGCAAAGCAGTTAGAGTACAGTCAATCGGTAATGTGTTTTTCCAACACCGTTGCGCTCAGAAATCGCTGTAAGCATGGTCGAGTGCTGTTTTTCCCACTGAGCTCGGACTTCCGCAGTTGGGGCTGCACCAAATGTAATGTCGATTGCAGCCTGATCCAAAGCGACTGGATCGTAACTCGCTAGAATGCCTATGTTGCCTAAATTTTGTGCACTTTGGCAGCTATCCTGCGGTTCGAAAGCATCAATGACATTAATAAAGACCCAGCGATCGGGTTTAGCTTGCATTGCAGCTTTTACGGCATCAGACATTGATTCACATGTGGTTTGATCGTCACGGGAGGAAAAATACTCCATAACTTCACCCGCACTATGAATATGGCATTTACCTTCAGTGCCGGTACCCATGCAAATAGAGAGATTTTTAAGTGTGCCGCCGTAGAAATCGAGGAAATGCGCTTTAAAGCGAACCACTGAAATTAAAGTGTCGTAATTGGCAAAGTGGCTTCCTGTGCGCAAAAACTTCAGGTGGTAGCCTTTTGAAACAGGCAGATCTATATGGCCGTCTGCATCCAAAATATCAATCGGAGCAATGGAGGCGTCAAAACCATTTTTTTTAGCAACCGCCAAGTGTTTCTCCGTTGTGTCTCTTGGTGAGAAGCAATTGTTGTCTATGAGGATGGCTTTAGTGTGCTGAGCCAAGGCTTTGACCAATTGCGGGTCAAGATGCGGCCCACCTGGCGTTTCGAAGGTCATTTTGAGGCCTACTTTTCCCTTAATCGTCTGCTTGAGTGAGTCATACACTTTGATGATGGCTGACGGTGAAACTTCAGGGATGAAAAATACAACTGGTGCAGTGATATCTTCTACCCGGTGAGTTAGATTAGCGGGGGTTACAACAAATTCAGACTCTGCCCAAGAGAGTCTAGGAAGAGCGCCAGCTGCCATTAAAGCAGTAGTTTGTTTGATAAAAGTCCTTCTTTTCATAGCATTACTCGATTCAATCAATTGAATTATTTTTGAATTGCCCTGAAAGTAACCGTGCGCTCTGCGCTCTTGCGAACCGCCTCAGTAGCCTCTTTAGACATTTTTCCCATGGGTACCAAGTCAGAAGAGTGTCGAAAATCCTTAATAAAAACACAAACGTTGCCCCAAGGGATGTAGTAGGCAAAGTCACCGACTACAGGCGTAGTTGAAGTTGGAGCATTACCAATTTTGAGTGCATTTTTTAAATAGGCGATTCGTTCGGTTTGTCCAAAATTTTCAAAAACGAGAGTCATCGGCAAGCGGCTCATAAAATCTTGAGCTGCGGCGTGATCTTCTAATTGCACTTGATAAACCTTTTCGTCAACAACCATTTCAATTGTTGCAGCCATGACAGCTTCTCCTGCTAAAGAAATTGCTAAAGCGATAGGAAGAATGTGTTTGAGCATTAGTATTCCCCTACTAGATATTTTTAAATTTATTTTCGCTCAAGAGTCAGAATCATTCTTTCATAAGTGCACCGAATTATTGAAAAATTCTCTCTTTAATAATTTATTACAGAAAAAGCATTATTGAAAAATTGCCATTTTGTGCAAGGAATTTAGAGAAATAGTCACAGCACGGTTTTTAAACTGCACTATAGTTATCAGCGTTTTAAAAGAGCTATTTGCTTTGTTTTTTAGGAGTGAATCAATGTTAGGAAACTTTTCTTACTGCAATCCCACAAAACTTTATTTTGGTGATGAGTCACTGCAAGCTTTAAATACAGAATTGCCCAAATACGGTCAGAATGTGGTTTTGATTTACGGCGGTGGTTCTATTAAGAAAAACGGCATTTATGATCAGGTTATTGAAATTTTGAAGGCTAACGGCAAAAACGTTGCAGAGATTGCTGGCGTCATGCCTAACCCGACACTCATCAAACTCTACGAAGGTGTCGAAATTGCTCGTGCGCACAAAGCTGATTTCATCTTGGCTGTTGGCGGCGGTTCTGTGTGCGACTACGCTAAAGCTGTTTCTGTTTCCGTGCATTGTGACGAGGATCCCTGGGAAAAGTACTACGTGCGCTTTGAAGAGCCGACCTGCGAGACGATTCCTGTTGGTTGCGTCCTCACTATGGTCGGAACTGGCTCTGAAATGAATGCGGGATCAGTGATTACCAATACGGAAAAGAAACTGAAAATCGGTCATGTCTTTGCAGATGAAAAGATCATGCCGCGTTTTTCCATTTTAAATCCGCTCTATACGCTCACGTTGCCTCACTATCAGATGGTGGCAGGCATCTATGACATATTTAATCATATTTGCGAGCAATACTTTTCGGGTACCGATGACAATACAAGTGACTATTTAGCAGAAGCTTTAATGCGTTCAGTGGTCCACTCCAGCCGTATTGCTAATAAGGATCCGAATAATTATGAAGCTCGCAGCAACATTATGTGGACCGCGACCTGGGCTTTGAATACCTTAATTGCTAAGGGTAAAACAACGGACTGGATGGTGCATATGTTGGGTCAGGCTGTAGGTGCTTACACGAACGCAACGCATGGCATGACCTTGGCAGCAGTTTCTCTTCCCTACTATCGTCATATCATGCCTTTCGGTCTTCAAAAGTTTAAGCGCTTTGCTATCAATGTCTGGGGTGTCAGCGCAGAAGGTAAGAGTGATGAGACCGTGGCAGAGGAAGGTTTAACTGCTATGCAGGATTGGATGAAGGAATTGGGCTTAGCGATGAACATTTCTGAATTGGGTGCTAAGGAAGAAATGGTTGAGGGTATAGCGGGAGCCACGTTAATTCTAAAAGGCGGCTACAAAGAGCTTGATCACGATGAGATCGTTAAGATTTTGAAGGAAAGCCTCTGATGAGTCACATTCTTGTTGCTTATTTTTCTGCAACTGGCAAAACGGGTCGAATTGCTGAGGCAGCGGCCCGTGCCTGCGGGGGAGATCTTTTTGAGATTCGCCCGCAAAAGCCTTACACATCCGCAGACTTAAATTGGACGGATTCTAAAAGCCGCTCCTCTTTGGAAATGGCTGATACGACTTCGCGCCCGGCTATTGAAGGTCCGTTGCCCGATTTGTCAGGCTATGACACTGTCCTTTTAGGATTTCCGATCTGGTGGGGTGTGGAACCTCGAGTAGTTGACACTTTTTTAGATGCAATTAACGCCTCCGGCAAACGCGTCTTTGGATTTTGTACTTCAGGTGGTAGCGGTTCAAGCGGTGCTGTGAAGCGCCTCGCGTCTTTGTATCCGTCGCTTCAGATCGAATCTGTCAAACTTCTGTACGCGACAGGAGGTGTTGAAAATTGGATTCGCACTTTACTTTAAACCGTTAGATTGACTTTTTGTAAGGCAGAGAGCGATGAAGATATTGATTTTAAAAGGCAGTCTAAAATGCATTACCAGACCTTAGTCCGGTATCTTGGATTTAAAGATGAAGATATGGTCTTGGGAGCAGGTTGCGGAACGCCTGAGATGACAAAATCTTCGAAATTCCCCGATTTAGCCTATCAACTCGGTTTATCACTGAAATAAAGCTAAAAAAATGCCCCGTTTCACTTTCGCTTTGAGTGCCGGGGCATTAAATCAGAGGGGGAATAGATCATCCACTTCCCAGTTTATCGAAAAATAAGTCACATTTAAGGGTTTTTACCAATCCAAATGGTTATTTTTCTCGCTTTCCTGTTAAAAAATGTTAATCCTGCTGCTTTCTCAATCAAAAACATTTTGATGTCTTTTGATCATGAAAAGGCCGGCGAGTAATAAGGCGCAAATAAAAAGGAAAGCACCTTGTAAAGAAATCGCAGAAGAAATGGCTCCAATTAAAGCCGGTCCGGCTAAAAGTCCTCCGTAACCTACGGTTGTGACAGCTGTGATGGCTTTAACGCTATCGGTTTCTGAAGCTCTGGAAGCGGCCGAAATTAAAATCGGAGCAAGATTGGCTATGCCGAGTCCCATCACGAATAATGCTGCGAAAGCTGCTAACGGATGAGGAATAAAAACTAAAACAACAAGCGTTGCAAGCAAGATGACCACCCCTGCAGTAATCACATTTCGGGCACCTAATTGTGTGGTCAAGCGGTCACCTACTAAACGCGAAATAGCCATCGCGATTACAAAGAGCGTGTAGCCGAAGGCGCTAGCTTCCTGCGGCACGCCCGCGTTGTCTCTCAAATAAATAGCACTCCAGTCAAGCATGGCACCTTCTGTTAAGAAGATGACTGCGCAAATCACTGCCAAAACACCCACCGCTCCTGTGAATTTAAAGTTGGTTCGAGCGTTCTTGGCCTTTTTGGGAGAGTCAATTTTGTGATTGTCGATATTGCGCAAAACAGCAATCAACGCAACTGATAGGACGAGCATTAAGGTGCTGACAGCTCCTAAGGGAGTGACGCCTGCAACAAAAAGCGCAGTCAAAGCAGCCGCGGAGGCTACCTCTCCGATGGAGTACGCGGCATGCAATCCGCTCATCAAGCGCCCTCTTTGACGGTTTTCTAAATAGGTACCGTAAATGTTGACACTGACTTCAAGGCATCCGAGCGTGACACCATAGAGCAATAGCGCTATACACTCAAAGTAAAATCCTGGCATCAAAGCTAAAAGAACCAGTAATGCGCAGGATAAAAGACCTGAGAGTGCAATGGCATTACGAGCACCAATTTTCTGTGTGAGAGTCCCCGCTAAGGGCATGCCGACAAAAGATCCTACCCCCAGCCCCAAGAGCAAAATACCTAAAACGAAAGGTTCAAGCGCAAGGTTGGATTGAACAAATGGAATCAGGGGCGCCCAGGAAGCGACAGTAAAACCGCCAGTGAAAAAGCCGATGCGAGCCGCCCAAAGTTCATATTTGGAGACGGCTTCAGAGAGGTTGCGGTTAGCCGCATGGGTTTTCTCACTGAAAGGTAATTCTGAGTTCGGTGTATGCAAAGCAGACAAATCATGATCAAGTGTCTGATGGGCGTTTGAAGGTTTGCGGTTTAAAGAGTCGAGTGCCATATAACGTAAAGTAAGCCTGTGATGCTTGAAATTATTTCATCAAAAATACGAATAATCGAGTTAGAATCTATCAAAATATTGATGGTTTATTGAGGCAATGACTCATGGGACTCAAAATTGATGAAATTCGCTCCTTTGTTGCTGTCGCTGAAACAGGGTCATTTTCAGCAGCTGCCAGACGCTTGCGTAGGGCTCAATCCGTTGTTTCAATGCATATTGCGGGCTTTGAAGCTGAACTTGGTTATGCACTTTTTGACAGAACCCCGAAACCCGTTTTGACTGCAAGGGGTTCAGAGCTTTTGATCAGTGCAAAACGAGTATTGGTTGAAGCTGAACGTTTAGAAAACCGCGCCTTAGCCTTGTCAGATGTTCAAACTCCCTCTTTATATATGGGTATCGACCTAGTACTCGAAGCCCCTATGATGATTGACTGGCTTAGAAATTTTGCAAAGGCCTTCCCCTCAGTGAGACTACAGGTGGAAAATATCAGTAGCTCGGAAGCTAAATGGTTTTTTACTAAAACCGGTATGAATCTGGCTTTGGTTTTTTCCTCCGAACCAGCATTAGAGAGCGAAGAAATTGTTCTTGGCCACTCCCCTTTATCCATTGTAGTTTCTAAGAATCATCCGCTTGCCGCTATACCGCATCTTACGGTTGATGATCTTAGACGTTACCGGCAGATCGTGGTTTATGCCCGCGATCCCCAAACCTCTTCGGTGCCACATGTTATTAATAATGATCATTGGGAAGTTGACAGTGGTCTTTGGGCGTTGGGATTGGCAGCTCGGGGTGTCGGATGGGCTGTTTTGCCGAAGTTTCTGCTTTTGGGCCAGTCGCCCTTTAAAAATGCAGTGGTTACGCTACAGTCGCCTTTTGCGCTTGAAGCTCAACGGCTTGTTCTTAGAAATAAAAAAGGCGAGGTAAGTGTCAATATATTGAAATGGTGGTCACAGATGATTGAGCGCTATAAAGATAAATTAGGCTTAGAAGGCTGAGAAACATATAGTGACGAAATAAGGCTATTAAAGTATTGGTTTGGACAATATTAAATTTCCTTTTTGTCTCATAATTAAAAGAAAGTTCCTTTGAAAGGAGGCAGAAAATGAAAATTACTGTATTAATGGGCAGTCCCTATACAGACGGCAACAATGACAAATTGGTTAAAGCCTTTACGAAAGGCGCTAAAGAAGCCGGGCATGAAGTTGTACGCTTTAATGTGGCGGAAATGAACATTGAACCTTGCAGCAAGGCTTATTTTGATAAGCTCGCAGCTGGCGTTGAAGCCGATACCCCCGATATGCAGAAAATTTTAGACAGTGTCTTTGAGTCGCAGGTGGTTGTTTTCTCCACTCCCCTTTACTACTATGGGATGACTTCTCAATTAAAAGCTGTGCTTGATCATTTCAATTCCAGAAAAGCAGAATTTACAAAGCAGTCTAAATCTGCGATTTTGCTGGCAAATTGCGGGGGATCGGCTCCCTGGAGTATGAACGGTATTCTGATTCACTTCGACTGCTTCCTGCGTTTTTTGCACTGGCGTGATGGCGGCCATGCTTTAGCTTACGGCTTGGCCGAGCAAACGATTGAATCAACAGGAGCTCTGGCAGAAGCCTATAAGTTAGGTTTAAATGCTACAGCTCAGGTCAGATAGTTTTATGCGACGTATTCTTAAATCATTTTCTCAATTGAGCGCAGATGAGCTTTTTGCTATCTACAAGCTCCGTGTTGCTGTTTTTGTCGTTGAGCAGAAGTGTGCCTATCAGGAAGTCGATGAGGTAGACAAGGCTTCGTATCATCTTTGGTATGAGGACGAAGATGGTATTGAAGCCTATCTGCGAATTATTCCTGCGGGGCTGACTCGTAAAGAAGTTTCTCTTGGAAGAGTCATTGCGGTTAAGCGTCGATGTGGTTTAGGCACCAAGATTGTCTCAGACGCGATTAGTTTCGCAAAAAAAGAATTAAAAGCAAAAGAAATTGTTATCGAGGCTCAGACTTATGTGAAGTCGCTCTATGAGCAATTAGGCTTTAGGGTGGAGTCTGAAGAATTTTTCGAAGACGGCATCCCACATGTACAGATGCGCCTAATGCTTTAAAAAATGTTGTTAAAGTGCAGACAAATTGATTTGAACCTGATAAAATTCTCCGCCTAACGTTCGTTAGATACCTTTAGGGGCATAGCACAATGGTTAGTGTACTCGGCTCTGAACCGAGGTATCTTGGTTCGATTCCAAGTGCCCCCGCCACTTTCTTGATTTCCCATTCAATTTTTCTACAACTAATCTGACAGAGTGTCTTTTTTGCACTTTCGGTACATATAAAAAACGAATCTCCTTGAGCCGTTTCTCCAAAAGAGCTGTTTTAATAACGAAATGTTACATTTTTATTGGTTTCAGAGCCCAATATTTTGTGTTTTAAACATTGATCTTAGGGTTAATTACATAACAGTGAGAAATAAAGTTCTCTAAAATGCCCAGCAAATGTCATATTCGTGTCATACTCATGTCATATTTTGTGTTTGGGATGACCGTGTGCGGCATTATCTCCCGTAACTTTTTTCTCATATCATGAAAAAATCTGACATACCGGTTGTCTGTATTATTTATGCGATCGCTATCGCATTTTTAATCATGACACTGCAGTTGCCCGAGGCTGCTCAGGTCTATCCGATGGTTCTGATTTCTGCGCTGATCCTCGTTAACACACTCTACCTTATCCGAACTTTTCTGCATTATCGGCAAGATCACCACATTGAAGACGACTATCCAATTATTTTTAAAGGATTTTTGTCGTTTCAATTTTTTGGTGTCTTCATCTCCATCGTAGCCTACCTAGTCTTGATGTACTTCTTCGGCTACTATGTCTCGACAGTTTTATATCTGGCGGGCTCCCTGCTCTTTTTGAAGGTGCCGATGAAATTTAACCTGATGACCGTTGTTGTGATGGTTATCATGGTTGCAGTCGTTTTCTCGTACTTCCTGAAGGTTCCCCTTCCAGAAGGTCTCATTTTCGGATAAAAGGAGCATGGCATGTTAGAGACTTTATCTTTAATGGGGGCGGGTTTCATTAATGCCTTCTCGCCGCTGAACCTTTTAGCCATGATCGCTTCGACAGCGCTCGGAATTACAATCGGCTGTTTGCCGGGCCTTTCTGCCGCTATGGGTGTGGCTTTGCTTTTGCCGGTGACCTTCGGTATGGATCCTGCAACCGGTCTGATTGTGTTGGGTGGCATTTATTGCGGCGCAATCTTTGGCGGCTCCATCAGTGCGATTTTGATTCATACGCCAGGTACGCCCGCATCGGCCGCAACCGCTATTGAAGGCTATAAGCTTACGCTCAAAGGACAAGCAGCTAAGGCACTCACTGTTGCGTGTTTCGCCTCATTCTGTGGTGGCCTTTTGAGTTGCATTTCGCTTTATTTCTTCTCCCCGCTTTTAGCTGAACTCACCATGCAGTTTAAGAGCCCGGAATATTTTTGGCTCTCGATTTTCGGTTTAACAATTATTGCCGGGGTGTCCAGTCGCTCAATTTTAAAAGGTCTGATGTCTGGTATCTTGGGTCTTTTAATTTCTACAATTGGCATGGATCCGATGGAAGGAGTAGAGCGCTATATGTTTGGTGTCAGCACACTTTATAACGGTGTGAATGTCACCTGTGCCCTAATTGGTCTTTTCTCCATGTCTCAAGTGTTGATTTTGGCTGAAAAGAAAATCGTAGAACGTGCTAAAGCGGCTAAGATCAAAGATAAGCTCACGCTCACTAAGGGTGAAGTAAAGCGCATTATGCCCACGATTACCCGCTCATGGATTATCGGCAACATCTTGGGCATTTTGCCAGGAGCTGGGGCAACCATAGCCTGCTTTATGGGTTATAACGAAGCTCGTCGTTTTTCTAAGCACAAAGAAGAATTCGGTACGGGTTCAATTGAGGGTGTAGCAGGATCTGAAGCAGCTAATAATGCTGTGACGGGCGGCTCTTTGATTCCGACGCTTACCTTGGGTATCCCGGGTGAATCCGTGACAGCTGTGCTGATGGGTGGACTGATTATTCATGGTTTACAGCCTGGCCCCGAACTCTTTACAACCTATGCCGACATGACCTACACGTTCTTTGCAGGTTTCGTGCTCGTTCAGTTTGCTATGCTGGCGATCGGTCTTTGGGGGTGCAAGATTTTTGCCAATATCGCACGACTTTCAGACGCTATTTTGATTCCTTCTATTGTGGTGCTCTGTGTTGTGGGTTCCTACGCGATCAATAACAATATCGTCGAAGTAATCATCATGTGTATTTTTGGTGTGATCGGTTACCTCGTGCGTAAGTTTGATTTAAATGCAGCAGCCATTGTGCTCGGTCTGATTTTAGGACCGATCGGTGAAAACGGTTTACGCCGCTCGTTGATGTTAAGTGACGGCGATCCCTCAATTTTATTTGCAACTCCTCTTTGCTGGATGCTTATTGCGCTTTGCGTTGTTGGCATCTTCTCTCCCCTTTTCATGGGGCGGGTCGAAAAAGACATGGTTGCCAAACATAAATAGAGTTTTTGACGATCAGGGTAAATGCCGGACCTTTATCCTGATCGAACAGTAAACGGCCCGGAAGAATGATTAAGAAATCATCAAAGGAGTTGAAAATGAAAAAATTAGCCTTAGCTTTGGCCGTGGCCATGGCGATTCCGCTTTCCGCCCAGGCTTGGACACCGGAAAAGGATGTGAGCGTCATCGTTGCCTACAAGGCAGGTTCCGGCACGGATACGGGTGCACGCCTTTTGATGACGCTCACCGAAAAGGAAATCGGCAAGGCTATGATCATCAATAATCTTCCGGGAGCTGACGGTAAGATCGGTTGGACAAAACTTGTGAACTCCAAGCCTGACGGTTACACGATCGGTTATATTAATTTGCCAACCTTTACTACTTTGGCTAACGAAAAAAACGCTCCGTTTAAGATTACTCAAATTGATCCGATTGCTAATCACCTGACAGAAACCGGTGTTGTTGTGGTGCGCGCAGACAGTAAGTGGCAGAGTCTGCAGGATTTGGTGAAAGAAGCCAAAGCCAATGATAAGCTTCGCTGCTCTACAAACGGTGTGAAAGCATCTAACCACACAGCCGCTCAGCTTCTGTCCCAAAGTGCGGGCTTTAAGTACAAAGCTGTACCTTACGGTGGCACGGCTGACCAACTAATGGCTCTGCGTCAGGGTGAGGTGGACTTCTCTTGCGCTAAGATTGCCGACGTTGCAAAACTTCTGGAAGGCGACAAACCCGAACTGCGTCTTTTGGGTGTTTTCGATACGAAGCGTCTTGAAGCTTATCCCAATGTGCCAACATTGGGTGAATTAGGTTACTACGATCAATGGTACGGCTCGGCTCGCGCTATTGTGGCACCGGCCGGTATGCCTGAAGATGTGTTGAAATACTGGGTAGAAACTTTCAGCAAGGTTTTAAATGACCCGGCTGTCAAAGAAGCTCACGAAAAGGGCGGTTTGACGATTGACTACAAGGACAACAAGGCTTTAGGCGAATTGATTAAGGCTCAAGACGTTTTTGCCAAGGAAGTGATCTCTAAGCTCTACTAATTGATAACTGCCGGCACAAGTGCTGGCCGGACTACTAGGTAAATACGCTCCGAAGGTATACACTGAGGAGCGTATATTTTTTATCTTGTGCTCATGTCTGAAGTTTTTTTTAAGCAACGCTCAACTCCCCTCACGGTGTTTGCAGCGCTTTTGATGACAATATTAGTGATGAGGGGACCTATTACCTGTGTGGGAGCCGTTGCTGACGAAATTATCGAGGCTCTTGGCATCGGTTACCCAGCTTACGGTTTTTTGTCTGCATTACCCATTGCATGTTTCGGTTTATTTTGTGCTGCAGCACCTGCGATGAGTCATCGTTTTGGGCTAATTGGCACTCTTTTGATTTCTCTGGCTTTGGTATTTGTTGGGGCTTTAGGCAGACTCCTGCCCTTTTATGCCACGATGCTCTTTGCAACAGGTCTGATCGGAGTCGGCATTGCCCTTTTAAATGTTCTGATGCCGGTTCTTTTGCGGGATTATTTTCCTAATAATATTCCTCTTGTTATGGGGGTATTTACCGGATTTATTGGTTTTTCAGGATCAATAGGCGCCTATTTTTCCGTTCCCCTTTTTTATGCAATGAATTCTCTGCTTGGTCCTTTGGGATTATGGGTTCTCATGGCAGGGACAGCGCTTCTGAGTTGGTTTTTAGTGCCCAAGCGCAAAAAAATTAGTGTTTCTGGCGGCCTTTTTGATTGGTCGTTACTTAAAAAGCCGCTAACCTGGGCAGTGATTTTTGTAATGGGCATGCAGTCGCTCACCATTTATACAACAGTTGCATGGTTGCCAACCATATTGGGTACTTTAGGATTTTCTGCTTCAACTGCTGGTTTAGGTTCTGCGGTCTTTTTATTAGTCAGTGCTCCTGCGAGTATTCTCACCGCTGCTTATATTAAGCTTGTAAGAGGTGAACGCCCTGCAGCGCTTATTATGACCGCAAGTTTTGCTCTCGGCATTGTTCTTTGGCTTGCGGGCGGCGCAATGTCCTTTGTAGGCTGTGTTTTAGCAGGAATTCCTCAAGGCATCACGTTTAGCATGGCGATGATTTTGATGGCTCAGAAAACTAATAATCTTTCTGAACTATTAGTTATCTCTAGCTTAGCTCAGGGGATCGGCTATGTGCTAGCTGGCTTTGGACCTTTTATTTGTGGTTTACTCTATCAAGGTGATGGAGACTGGGTCTCAGTGATTGCCTTTATGTTGGGAGCTGTGATCCTTTGGGGGGTGAGCGCCTGGTACGCATTCGGAGACCGAAAGCTTTTTGATTAGGCGCTCACTGATATAGGTTTTTTAATTTTTGCCTTTGATGGATGGAAAATCTTCAAGAAGCTCTTCTGTCACATTTTCAGCCAATTTTTCGTAAGGCGGCTTGATTTTGTTGTACGCAGATGCGACAAGGTCTGTTGCTAAAGCGATGTGCCAATCGTCAAGCTGCGAGTTAGGCAGTGAATCAGACGAGTAGGTCTTTTTGTAAATTAACTTACCTTGAGCATCGTGCATTTCGTAGTGAACACGAAGCTTTGTGTAAGTGCCCAAGACCGCATAATTATTTTGGACGCCTTCAATTCTTGCCACGAGTTTGGCATCAGCGTCATTTGATTTAGGGGTTTCCTGAAGGACGTTATAGCCCTTCTCTTTTAACCCTTTTTGGGTCTTTTGAAGTAAAACTTGATAAATGTCGGACTCAACTTTGTTTTTAGGCAATCCCGTGTATACGAAGATGCTGTCGATTCCTTCAGTATTAATTTCCGGTTGATGCCCAAAGGTCGTGCAACCAGTTATAAGTACCGCACAGGCGGAGAGGGTCAAAAGCTTTGTACGCATTGGCGAACTCCGTCAAAAATGTTATTGAAGTCCGCCATTTTAACTAAAAAACTCTATATTCTTTACCAAAAAATCGTAAAAAATATGAATTATCAATAAGTTATAGAGCAATTATCATTTTTCAGACAATACTTTAAACTGGTTGAGTAAAGAGATTTGCAAGTAAATTAATCTTAAAGTCAAACTTCAAATCAGCAAACTTAAGGTGTTGGATGGGATGCTTTCCTTTAATACTTTTTCAAGTTCTTCTTTAGTTCGATTGACGAATGCCTCTTGAGGTTTTTGCCTTATTTTCTTTTTCTTAGAGATGCATTCTCAGCCATTTGATATTCCTATTCGTTTGCTATTTAGTAAACTCTAAAAAACTAAAGCCCCTAATTTTAAGTTTCTCTTTAAGATAGCCATAATTTGTTTGATTTTTAGTAAGTTACGTCTTGTCTGAAGCTCTTCTTTAACTTTGAAACTGTTTTTAGTTGATAGGGATTTATTTAAATAGCTTCGCGCTCTTGAGTATTAACGAAGATTCATTTTTAGATAAATCATGTCAATGAGTTGTCGGCCATTTTCAATTATTGGTTTTGAGTAATGATCAATAAAAAAATTAGGGACTCTATGGCTATATTCAAAACCACAATTTTTGTAAAAGCGAAGAGTTTGCTCATTTTCTCCAGTTCCGAGTATGAGCGTAGAGTATTGTTTACGGTAATGTGACACTATAAATTCAATCATGGTGCGGCCATAACCACGTTTTTGGCTATCGGTCCGTGTGGCTAGATTTTTAATTTCAACTGCATTCCCCTCTTCGGTAACCACACAAACCGTTTTTGCCTCACCCTCATCAAATAGGGCAAACAAATCGCCTCGATCAAGATAGCGCTCGACCATGGGCCACTCTTCATCACCCAAAAGCAGAAGATCTTTAAAGCAACGCTTTAATTGTCCCTGATTAGTGTTAAATCTTTGAATTTCCATTAAATAGTTAAAAATTATTGCATTGCTTTAAATGACAGCGAACTTTTTCAATTAGACCTTGGTCAGCCGGTAACCAATCTACGGTATCAAGCGTTTCAAGGGTGAGCCACTTTGCTGCTTCATGCTCTTTGAGTACTAAGTGACCAGTTTTGACTGTGCAGAAGAAGCAATGCATGGTTAAATGAAATTTCGGATAATCATACTCAACCGTATCAATCAATTCTCCGACCTCGATTTCGGTGTCGAGTTCTTCCATAATTTCACGGACAAGGGCCTGCTGGGGTGTTTCGCCGGCTTCCATTTTTCCACCTGGGAATTCCCATCCGCCTTTTTGATCTCCGTATCCCCTTTTCGTTGCGAAAATCTTTTCGTTGTCACTAATAACTGCCGCTACAACTTCAATCTTTTTCATTTTGTACGTCCATAAACAATTTAATTTGAGAGAAGAATAGCTAACAAGGTTTGCCTGCAATTATATTTCGAAGTAATAGAGAAACAACAATTTTGCCATCAGGGTTAATGCCTGTCAGAAGGCATTTAAAAATGGTACAGATAAGGCGTATGAAGTTAATATATTTGTGCTACTTCCCGAGGCCTCTTAACAATGTCAACCAAATTTTTACCGAAAGCTACGTGGAGAAGTTCATTTAGAGCAAGCCCATTACTTATTTTCATCCTAAACTTTGGATAATCATCCCAAGAAAGAATAAGAGTAGCATTAATTAACTCTGGGATGGCACAGTTAGAGAATGGGCAACGGTAATCAAAATTATTTCCTACACCATACCTAAGTTTGCTCCCTTTTAAATTTGTTGATTATTTTTGATTTTGTTTTCCAGTTCAAATAAGGTTTGAGAAG
The DNA here is from genome assembly GCA_900544345.1 of uncultured Sutterella sp. GTDB lineage: Bacteria > Pseudomonadota > Gammaproteobacteria > Burkholderiales > Burkholderiaceae_F > Aphodousia. The sequence goes on from UQUR01000001.1 coordinate 302,211, forward strand.
CACAAATTGGTTTTAATTCACACTCCCATATGGTAATCACCTTCCAGCCGACTAGCTCTAACTTTTCTTTAACTCTTATATCTCTTTGGACATTCCTTGTTATTTTTTGTTGCCAATACTCTGTATTTGACTGTGGCATACGAAATCTCTTACAGTTGTGCATATGCCAAAAGCACCCATGGATAAAAATCACAGTTTTATACTTCCGTAGAACAATATCTGGTTTACCAGGTAATTTATAGTAATTTTTCCTATATCGGAATCCCTTTGAAAAAAGATACTTACGAACAATAATTTCAGGCTTCGTATCTTTAGAATGGATACGAGACATATTTTGGCTTCTGGTAAAAGGAGTTTTACTATCTGCCATATGTAGCCTTACTGCTTAATTTCTAAAGAATTTGCAAGAAAAACTCCCACCGTAGGTTCAACACTAGCGTATTGAGTACCTTCTAAAGTTTTTAAAATAGCTTCTAAGATAATTTGTGCTCCGTCACAAGGGACAGCCATGCCAATTTGTTTGCGGACAGATTCCTTAGAACCGCAGAATATAAAATCGTCAGGGAAAGTTTGTAAACGAGCTCTCTCTCGATTTGTCAAAGCCCTATTTTCTGACCAATGATAGACATGGGTTCCGCCACCGCCAGAACCTGAAATTGTATAAGCGGGTTTGTTTGAATCTAGTCGGCGATATATCTGAGATAATCGGGCCCCTTTAACGTTGAGTCGTAAAGAGGCCGGCATACGCTGTTCAGCCTGCCAAACATTTTCCCCTTCGCGTATATAAGAAAGTCGAGCTGTTACAACCGCAGACTGTTTAGTCATTTCTTGATTAGGTGCATTTTTAGGGATATTTTGCAAAGCATCTTTGCATGTTTTAATAATGCCGCTTGGTTTTGGAACTTTGAACTTGAGCCCTAAATCTCCTCGCATCCCAATAAGAATATATCTGTGTCTTGCCTGAGGAACACCATATTTCTCAAATTTGTAGAGATGAGCTGTGATCGTATATCCGAATCGTCCCGCATGATTAAGGGCATGAAGAATCTTGTTGAATGCTTTGCCTTGGTTTGCACTACGTAAGCCAGAAACATTTTCAGCAAAAAAGAATAAAGGATTGGCTCGATGTATGTACTTTACTCCATATGAATAGAGCCCCCCATATTCCCCATATAAACCTTTACTTTCTCCAACATTAGAGAAATCGTTACAAGGGAAGCCATAGAGAAACCCATCAACAGTTGGAAGAGAGTCAATGTCAAGTTTGCGGACGTCTTCACAAAATACTTTTGCATAAGGCCAACGTTTTAGTACATTTGTCTGGTAAGTCCTACAGGTATCAGAATCGTAATCAGTAGCCCAAATGTGCTCAAAAGATGACAGAGGTGTGTGGGCACGGTTGAGTGCAATTCCAATGCCTCCAGGTCCAGAGAACATCTCTCCGACTGTTAATTTACCGGTATGTAACGTTGGTAAAGTATCGTCAATAGGTAAGAGATCAGTAGAGAGCGTTGATCGAACGAAATCCTGCATAAGCTCTCGTGCTTTTGTTGATGGAGGCACTTTCAATTTTTCGCAGGAAGTAATGTAATTTTTTAGCTCATCTTTAGAGAGGCGGACACGAAGAGTTTCATCACGCATAATGTATCAGATAATGCAGCCACAACAAAGCAACGCTCATTGTACTGGAGTTTCGATCTTTTGATTAAGGTATATGAGGTGTTAGAAGAAAATTTTTAAACAATTTGCTTTAAATTCGGTTTTTGCAAATTTCTTACGTTAAGCGAAGAGTGACTCTTAAACATTGAGGTCCGTCTCAATCGCCGCTTAACTCTGTTTATGTATTACTAATCAAAAATTAGTTTTGATGATTGGTATTTATTTCTTAATTTAATAAATTCCAAAAGTTTAGCTGTCAAGCGTCACTCAAGTTAACCCCTTAAAATGAACTGACCCCTTAAATTGCAACAGTTTGCTGATAATTTTTAAGGCAAAATTCCACAGGGGAAAGATAGTTCAATTTTGCCTGGATTCTTTCATTGTTGTACCAGGTAATGTAATTATTAATGATCTTTTTGAGTTCCTCCCTTTTTAAACAATAACGTTGAGTTATGGGCAACTGATAAATTGTCTCTGATTTAAGGTGCCCATAAAAATTTTCCATGCAGGCATTGTCATAGCAATTTCCCTTCCTGGAATAACTTAAAACTAAGTTGTAACTTTCGGCTGTATCCCTGTACATCGGACTTGTATATGTGCCTCCTTGGTCACTATGCAGGATGGCGTCTTTGCAGTACGAGACTTTATCAAGGGTCTTAATGGCCAGCTCTACTGTTGCACCGGTATCAAAATCCCAAGCAATGATTTCTTTGGTACAAAGGTCTTTTATTGTGCTTAGAACCAACCATCCCTCAGCAGTGTGAAAGAAGGTCATATCCGAGACTAATTTTTTTCGTGGAGTATCTGAAACAAAATTTCTTTTAATTAGATTATTAATCGGTCGACTATCCTGATTTTTTGAGTAGTTTGACCGTGAAAATAGTTTTTTTCGCCTTCTAATTGTTGCATTAAGGCCATTTAATCTCATCAATCGAGCAACCCTTTTGTGATTAATAGGTTGATTGAATTGGCGGCTCATTTCTTTAGCCATGCGTTTGGCTCCATATGAATAATAATGTTGGGTTTGAAAAAGTTTTATTGCATCGACTAAAGGTTGACTATCGGGTGATTTACTCTGTTTTAATTTCCTGTAATAAGTACTTCTATGAATTCCAAATAGCGAACAAGCTTCCAGGATGGACAGGCCGTAGGTATGTAATTGCGAAATCTGAGAAATAATCTTAGCTGTATCTTTTGTCTTCAGATCAAAGTTGTTTTTTATCCAACGCATCAGTGCTCGTTTTTGCCGTTCTGATTTTGTTTGATGAAGAGTCGCCATGGTTGTACCTTGTTGATAGGTAGAGTTAACAGTATGGCAAAAATCTCTATTCAATAAATATTGACGGCACCAGCGTTGCACAGATCGTATGTTGTACCCAAGTTGATCGGCTACTTCTCTAGTTGAGCGTTGATTATGTTTAACTTCATAGACAGCCCAAGCGATGATTTCAAAACTGGACTTACAGCTAGATAATTGAACCTGTATTGCAGGATAAGCCAGATCGATACTTCCGGATTTTTTTGACTTTTCTTAACCAGTTTTTTAATGAACGGCAGCTGAGATTATTTAAGGCGGCAAAGCGTTTATAGCCAAAAGACTGGGAAAAATACTTTCTTAGAATCAATCGTTTTTCCTCAATACTGTATTTGCGTCTAGTACCATCAACCCAATCCGTATGACCACAGGTTGTCAGGCGCTTCCATTCCAACACCTGATCTAAAGAAAGAGAATAGATTTTTGATAAATGGCTAGCAGACTCTCCAACCCTAAAACCAGCTAAGACTTTTAAGCGAATATTTTCCACAGGACCTCCAGTATGCAATTGTCGCTTTTCTGGGGGTCAGTTCAGTTCATTTATGGACGGGACCCAAATATCACAGGACAGCCTCTATAACCTAAAATAGTTATAGAG
>UQUR01000002.1 GCA_900544345.1 uncultured Sutterella sp.
TCCCATTGCGCCGATGCGTATTGCATCGCCGGTCATCTTAAGGCAAAACGTCTGGCCGGTTATTACTTTCAAAAGCAGACCCGTCGACACAATCGGCAGATCCATAAGCTGACGATTCTGAAGGGTGGCTTGAGAAAGAGAAATCAGGCAGCTTACGAAATCAAAGGCTTTCGGCTTTTTGACAAAGTGAAGGTTCTTGGAGAAGAAGGCTTCATATTCGGTCGAAGGGCTTCGGGTTACTTTGATGTTCGCAAGCTTGACGGAACACGTATTTCAGCGGGCATCAGTAGCAAAAAGCTGACTCTGCTGGAAAAACGCAAAACCTATTTAACAGAATACAGAAAGGAGGCGACGCTTCCTCCTCTGAATGAATTCAGAGGTTTCCGCGCCGATGTTCTATGAAAACTTTAAAACGCTTCGGCTTAGCTCAGCGCATCCTGCTTGGTTGGATGACGCAAACCATTTTGATTATCGGTCTATTTTCCGTTGCAATGCATGAGTCCACCGAACTGATGGAAGATAATCTTGTGAGTGACATCCTCAAAGACGAACTCAGTATTCTGGTGAGCGAAATTGAGGAAGGAGAAGATGTTACGTTGCCAAGCTCGATGCAGTTTTACGGCAATGCTCCCCAATTGGAACCTGTTCCGGACAAATACGCTCTGTTTCCGGATGGATACCAAGAAATTGTGGGCAGTACTGACTCCTCTTTTTTATACAAAATTACAGTCAACGGGCATCCCTATGTTTTAATCCGTGATCAATATGATTTTGAGCGCAGTGAACAGTTTTTCAAAATTATGATCTGTACTTGCGCAACATTAATTTTTCTTTTCTGCGTAGGATTCGGCTATTGGTGGATTCGAAAAAAAATTATGGCACCGATCGAAAGCCTTTCAAACGAAGTGCGTCAAATGGCTGATTCTCAAAAGTATAAGTCCCTGGCTGGAGAAATCACCGATGATGAAATCGGAGAATTAGCCAAAACGTGTGACCAAGCCCTCAAACGCTTCCATGAAGCGCTTTCGCGCGAAAAACTCTTTACCTCGGATATTAGTCACGAACTTCGTACCCCGCTTACAATTATTCAGACAACGGCGGAACTCATGCAACTTTATCCGCTCACAGAAAAACAAACTGAGCAAGTCAATAAAATTCTTAAAGCCGCTCAGTCCATGGAAGAATTGCTCTCAGTTTTCCTTCAGTTGGCCCGTGGGACAGAATTTGAGAAAACCGCTCACACAGACCGACTTCATGATGTTCTTCAGGAGTCTTACGAACATTGGGGCAAAACGGCTCTAGTAAAAAATATCAAACTTAGCCTCCAAAGTGTCGCTACCTGCCCCGGATATTTTTCACCGGTACTTTTGGGCACTGTTGTCAATAATTTGGTTAAAAATGCCGTACTCTATACCGATAAAGGTGAAGTGACTATTCGAGAACTTGAAAATGGCTTTGAAGTGATTGACACCGGCATCGGCATCCCACAGGAGATGAAAGAAAGAATCTTTATGCCTAAAGTAAGAGCAACTGATAAAGCCCCAGGTAGCGGCATGGGCTTATCCATTGCCAAACGAATCTGCGAGCGTTCTGGATGGAGGCTTGATTTAATTGAATCCAAACAAGGCTCTCATTTCAGAGTCTCATTGATCCCGGAAACACCGATTTTGCATATTGATCAAAGGCAGCAGTGAAAAGAGAAGGATCATTCTGCTCAATAAGCAATAACCGCTAGCTTGTGTTTGCTGATGAAGTAAAACGGATCCGTTGACTGATATTGATATGAAGCATTAGTTGAAATCTTTTGTGTCTAAAGAAGGATTTATTGATCCTTTTGCTGGGAGGCAAAGTAATATCCCGCTAAATATGCAGACTTTTCTTTTGAGATTTTTCAAGGAAATAGGCGCGGACTACAGCCTGAAAAATTTCGAGTTCGCGGTCCTAGAAACTTTTGGATTTGGTACAAATGATCAAACGATTATTAACCGAGAGAATTGGTGGAAAGAAACATTGCACACAAGACAAGAGTTAAATAGAAAATGATCTGCCACACCAATCAATCATCTCGTGTTACGGCGACAGAAAAAAGGCTGAACATCCAGTGCTGGGCGGCAAACTTCCAGCATTTGCGTTGACTTCCCATGGGTACAATCAGCCATTTTTCAGACATGCGAATGCTCAGAACAAAATCGCCGCTTCTGAGATTAAAAGAAAGAGCGAACCACTGTCTTTCTCATTCACACCAGAAGTTGTCCTTATTCCAAGGCTAACCGCGACTTGTCAGCAAACGCGATGACTTTCTTTGGACCATCAGACAACTTCCGAATTTTAAGTTTAACAGATTCTTAAAACGCCCAAGTAAACCGCAGGTGACAGCAAAGCCATCTTTCAAATCACCGCCAGTTTCATAATTTATTTTGAAAAAAAACAATCCAAAAATAAGCGGTTCAATAAAAATAGCGTTAGTAGTTCAAAAACAAAAAGCTAGAAAATCCAGATAGTTAGAAATCATAAAAAGAAATGGCGAGCCTTATCCTCGGCACTACATTCACTTCGCTGTGGCTGCTCCGTTCCCGGCCTGACCAGGTTCACGACGAATGCATGCGAGGGGACCCGCCGAAGGTGCAGTTTATCAAATTTCTACTCAAAAACTCAAGAAAACGAATTGATCTGTTGAAGTCATTGAATTTAGAGAAGATGGGGAAATGTAAAAGGTGCCAACGTTTGGTGAAAATGACTTTTTTCACCAAACGTTAGCTTATCTTCTAACCTTTACAAAAACGAAATAATTAAAAAGCCAATACCAACCTGAATAGCGAGGTTAATTGCAATCCATATGGCAAATGGATTGTCAATCACATATTTTCCAACACTAGAGGTTCCCGATCTGTCGAATCCGCAAGCTGCTAAAGCAATAGGATTGGTCGGCAAGAGAGTTGCACTAACACAAGGCCACATTGCCAAAAGTGAGAGCGGACTTAAACCAAGCGCAAAGCCGATCGGCATAATGGCTCGGGTCGTTCCGCCTTGGCTCTGAATCAAACTGCCCATAATGCAGATCACGATTGCAAAAAGCCAAGGTTGTGCAGTTACTAAGTCCCCACATGTTTGCATAATGACTTCTTGGTTGGCCCGTACAAATGTATCAGCTAAACAAGTACTCCCCATCATACAAATCACCGTCGCAAAAGCTGAATGCAGCACAGAGCTCTTTAATAAATCATCAATTTTCGGTCTGCAAAAAATCATGATGAGTGCGGCAGAGAAAAGCATCACTGGTGGAATGAGTGTCCACATAGGAATCGGATCTTGACCAATCGGCGTTCTTAACACTGGCTCAAAGCCGCTCACAACGATGTACACAATTGTCACTGCAAAAATAACTAACGAGACATAAGCAGAACGTGGCATTGGCTTACTATCGTCAATACTGGGCGGCAATTCCACCAATCCCGCTTTAAGACGTTTTTGGTACGCAGAATCTTTATCCAGATCCTTTCCCCACTTGATAAAAAAAAGTGAGGCTAAAACAACTGATATCAATCCGGCGGGAAAAGCAACAATCATAATGGTGCCCAAACTGATTTCAGGATGCCCATACTGGACAAATAGGCCCAAAACAGCTGCTGTAGCAGCTGCAATCGGTGAAGCAGTAATACCAACACTAGCGGCCATGCTGCCAGCTACTAGTGCTCTTTCAGGACGATACCCATTGGCGTAAGCCACCTCAAAAACAACCGGTTGAAGCGCATAGCAAGTCATGGCAGTACCAGCAAAAACTGTGACAAAAAACATCACCAAAGGAGCCAACACCATAATGTATTTAGGATTGCTACGGATAATCCGAGCAGCATAACGGACCAAAAGATCCAAGCCTCCCGCTGCGTGCATTGCTGCGGCACATGTGCAAACAGCAATGATGATAAAGATGATATCGGCTTGCATCCCAGCCGGTGTCACCCCAAACACCATAACCAAGATCCCTAAACCTAAAGCACAAAAAATACCGATACCGGCTGCACCGAACCGAGCACCATACAAAATACAAACTAAAACAAGCAAAAACTGGGCTAAAGTACTCATCGCTCTCCCCCAATGTCAACAGACCGTTCACACAAACTCCACTTTTGCAATGGATTCTGGTCTCGGACTATCTCTAGCGTTAACCTTCCTGTCTGGAAGATTCATTTTCATTATGAGAGTGGTTTATCGATCAAGACTAATATCATTCTTTTAGGTTATGACATACACAAAAAATTACTCATAGCGCTTGGGGATTTGGCTTATAGGTCAGACAATGAAAAAGTGACACTTACTTTCGATGGCTTAATGGGAGGAGACACTATGACCGGATTTGAATCTTTAGACAGTATTCGTACAAAGACGGGCATTCTTTGCTTTCATCATCAGCGAGAAGACCTTCTATTGCTCAATTGTGCTTATGCACAAATGCTTCGTGATCAAGAAATAATTACCCAAGGGGAATACAAAACAATTAAAGCCGGTCTTTTAGAGTCATTCCCTAAAGTTTGTGAAAAAGACATGAAAGATTCTCAAGGTGATTTGCACTACGCCTTCGAAAAAGCATTATTTAATACAATCGATTCCAAAGTCGCCTGCAAGCTTCATGTCGGCAGAAGCCGCAATGATATGTACTTTACGCTCTACAGAATGTCGGTAAGAAAAGCTCTGCTAAGTGTTATGCAACGTAGCTTTAATCTGACGGACGTTTTACAAACCGAAATTAAGAAGCACCTAACCACAGTAATCCCTTACTACACTTATGGTCAACCTTCACAGCCTGGCACCTGGGGGCATTACCTTGAAAGTATTCTTGAATTAATTGCCGGAGACTTAAAGCGAATGAAAAGGGCATTTGAATTAACCAACCAATGCCCAATGGGAGCTGCGGCAGGCATCGGCTCTTCGTTTAACCTCGATAAAGAAAAGGTTTCACAGTTACTGGCTTTTGATCGTCCCATTGACAATACGATTTTGGGTAACTCAGACGTGAATTATTTTTTGGAAACTATTTTTGCTTTCACGACTCTCAACACAACTTTAATGCGAGTAGCCAACGACTTGGAATTTTTCTCCAGCACCGAGTGCGGAATTCTCAACTGTGACGAGGCCTTGTGCGGAGGCAGCAGCATCATGCCTCAGAAAAAAAACGCAGAGGCTGTCGAATTATTGCGAGCAATGACTTCCAATTGGGAGGGCTACTTTAGCAATTGCCTCAATGCGAGCGCCGTAACCCTATTTCCGGTTCACGAAACATATTATTTTTATGAACGCTTTTGGGACAATACCTCAGTGTTACTCGACAATGTGGATTTACTGTCCTGCATTATTACTCACAGCCAAATTAGAAAAGAAGTTGCCTATCAACGTGCCTTAGAAGGCTTTACAGCAGCTACAGGTATGGCAGAAGAACTCACCAAGGAGATTGGTGAACCTTTTGAAATCACACATCACATTGTCGGCGGCATGATCAAACGCTTAATGCAGGAAAATCGTCTGCTGGCTAAAAATATGACTCCTGAACTGTTGAAAGAGATCTCAGAAACCGTGCTAGGGCACCCTCTTGAAAAATCACAAGAAGCAATCTCTGAGCTGATTGACCCGTTGAGTAGCCTGAATGCAAAAACAACAGGCGGCACCCCAAAGCCAGACGATACGAAACTGCTTTTAGAAAAAAGTCTCAAAGTCTTGAACGAAACCAGAGCGTGGTACAACGAAATGACAGAGCGCTTGACTCAATGCAAACAAAAATTAATCGGATAAACAGATGCTGGGCGGCGATAAAAGAGATTTTTAATCTAGCCGCCCAAAAAGGAAAGCTATCATGACCGTGAATTTGATGCATTCATTCTTTTTTCAAAAGCGCATTCAAATTTTTTGTGTTCTCTGTCAAACCAAAAACTTTACAGAAACCGGACGACTTTTAGGTATTACCCAACCCGCAGTATCCAAAAACATCCAAACACTAGAGCAAGATTTAGGTATTACGCTGATTGAACGAGAAAAAAGACCTCTGAGCTTAACTGTCGAAGGAAAATTGCTCTTTGATTTAATTGTTAAACAACAAGAAACTATGAAAAGCTGGCTAATGGATTTACAGCTACAGGTCAATAAACACGTCCCTTTACGCTTCGGTTCCGTTTCTTCCATTGCCAGATACGTCAATGTGGAAATTGCTCAAAAATTAGCTTCAGTTTCAAACGCAATCCTTTTTGAAGGCTACAGCAAGGACTTATTGAAATCTTTCGAGATCGGCGATATAGATTTTTTTATTTCCTCAGATCCATATTGGGACAAACCTTTTTATAGACGGTTCATCTTTGCTGAGCCCTCTGTGCTGTTGGTGCCATTAAACTTTAAAACAGAACAAAATCTCACATGGGAGAAGATGCAATTTTGCGGTCTTCCTAGAGTTGCTAACTCATTAGCATCAACCAACGGACAATTTGAGCAAGCTTATTTCGCAAGTCTAAATGTCCAATATGTTGATCGCATTACTGTTGATGGCGGTATGACGTTTTTAGAGTACATCAAAAATGGACTCGCCTGGGGTATTCAAACGCCGCTTTTCATCGCTTCCTATCCCGACGTTTTTGACAAAATCCAAATGCTTCCGATGCCACAGCCAGTTGTGTGCAGAGAACTTTATCTGCTTGCCAGAAGCGAACCAGGATTTGTCACACAGGCTGACAAAATCACCAGAATTGTTAAAGAAACGTTAATCACTAATGTGATTCCAAAGCTCTTAGAAGTCACTCCCTGGATTGCCCCCTATCTGAGTGTTCCAGGATTACATGGACTTGAACGGTCGGCCTTCAAAACCGCACGCACGTAAGAAAACGGCTCTAATGCATTTTTGCAAAAGAGCCGCCTAAATCAAATCACTGTACTCAATTAATGAGGTGTAGGAAGTTGGATTTCTTCGCCCGTGCTAGTGATGTAGTCTTGATAAATTTCCTCTGCACTCGGGAAATACCACTGACCATTAGGAAGCTTAACCGTTGTGTCTTTCAGGCGGAAAGTGTTGGCTCCACAAGTCCAGACGTTATAAAGCTTCATATGCGTACAAAGGCAACACTTCAGATCCTTGGGATCGGGGTGAGCTTTTTTAGTCATCATGTCCCACCATTGGTTCAAATAAGGGCAGCGACCATCGTTAAGCATATAACCATAGGGTTCACAGTTGGGCGGCACGCGCATCTTAATGGCTGGCGAAGACTTAAGCATTCGCATCAAGTAGCCTGTTGCAGACAAGTGATTGACCTCAATGTCGTCTTCTTTTGCATTCAAATAGGCCGTCTTCACTGCGTCAGGCAGACCTGACTCCTTGGAAATCGTAAAGCGAGTGGCCACCTGAACACCATCGGCTCCGACTTCGCGAATCATTCTGACAGCGTCACCGCCCGTGAAAATGCCCCCAGCAGCAAAAACAGGGATTTGAAGATCATTTTCTGCTAAATACGCCTTCACGTCCTTGACGATCGTCTCCAGGCTATATTCCCGCCAATCTTCTCCAAACCCCAAGTGACCTCCCGCTAAGGGACCTTCGACCACAATGTAGTCGGGCAGGCGATCTAATGCTTTATTTTTCCGGATAAAAAGATTTAAAGCACGAACAGATGAAACAACAATACCTAGGAGTGCCGAGCGAAAGCGCTTGTTTTCACTCATGAGCTTAAAACTAGATAGGTGCAATCCAGCAGAAAGCGTAATGCCATCAATACCGGCATCTAATGCTGAATTTAATCTCACAGACAACGATTCATGCGGAGCATTAAAAGTGAGCTTTTCCATGCAGTTGATGAAAACCAAACCTTTGCCTGTGGCACGGCTCATCACGTCTCCCACATAACGCAGGGTGGCTTCCCGTAAATCATTTAAATCAAAGTGATTATCCGATTTGTCAGGGTTTTTCTGGCATCCGTAATAGCGCTTGGCCTTATTGGCCGTATAAGTTGTGCCGTAGAGTCGGTCACAAAGATCCATAAGCATGGCATCGGACAAGTGGGCAATACCGCCTAACTTTTCAACTGCCAAAACCATTTCTGCTGTAGAGATATTGACTCCCATACCTCCAACCATCAGCGGAACATAGTCCTTGCCGCCTAAGCGAACTCTGAGGTCTTTTAAACAAATACTTTCGCTCATCACTTCAATCCTTGAGGGGTAATTTGAGTATTGGCAAAGTATGACAGCGCAATTTGTAAAAACCGTAACAAAAAATCAGGGATATTCCCTAATAAACTACCCTCTTGACAAAGCGTTCAGTATCGTTAAATTAAGTTCGTTTTAACTTCTAGGATTTTTTAAAATGGCTTTACTGACGGGTAAAAAACTGCTCATCACAGGGATTTCTTCAAACCGCTCTATTGCCTACGGCATTGCAAAGGCCTGCAAAGAAGAGGGCGCTGAACTGATTCTTACCTACAACAATGAACGCTTCCGTGAGCGCTTGGAACGCTTTGCAGCCGATTTCGGTGCCGCAACTGTTATTCAACTCAATGTGGCCAGTGACGAAAGCATTGAAGCTGTTGCTGCCCGCGTCAAGGAAGTGTGGCCCGAAGGCTTTGACGGTTTTGTTCACTCCATTGCATGGGCCCCTAGAGAAGCTATTGAAGGATCATTCCTCCAGGGACTGACTCGTGAGGGCTTTTTAAGCGCTATTAATATTTCCGCCTACTCTTTTGCAGCGCTCGGCAAGGCCTTTTTACCTCAGCTTCAAGGTCGAGAAGCTTCTTTAGTAACATTATCTTTCTTGGGAGCAGAAAAAGTTGTTCCTAACTACAACACAATGGGTGTAGCCAAAGCCGCACTTGAAGCGGTGACCCGCTATATGGCTGCAGATATGGGTTCCTACGGGATCCGCGTCAATGCATTATCGAGCGGGCCGATCAGAACGCTAGCTGCAAGCGGCATTAAGGACTTCCAGAAAATGCTCGCACATGCTCGCGATGTCTCGCCCCTTCGTCAAACAATTAGCATTGAAGATGTTGGCCGCTCCACAGCGTTTCTTTTATCAGACTATGCTCGCGGCATCACAGCTGAAACTATTTATGTCGACGGAGGCTTTCACGCGATGGCCGGACAGGTGGAAAAACATGAAGAGACTGCAGCTTAGTAGGTCTTGAAGCTATTACAGAAATAGACAAATTCAAATTCCCAATTCGGCAAAAATCGATTAAGCTCGTTATAACGAAATGGTCCTTATGGATTGAATGATTTTTGTTTTTATTTTTAATGGAAGAGTACAAAATGAGCGAAATTGTTCACTTGAATGACTCCAACTTTGAAACCGAAACGGCGCAAGGCGTCGTGGTGGTGGACTTTTGGGCTCCGTGGTGCGGTCCGTGCCGTGCTTTGGCTCCGCATTTGGAAGCTGCGGCTCAGAAGTTTGACGGCAAGCTTCGCATTGCCAAATACAATGTGGATGAAGCCAACGAATACGCTGCCAAACTCGGCATCCGTTCCATCCCGACATTGATTGTCTACGAAAACGGCCAACCGATTCAACAGCACGTCGGCTCCATGGGTATGTCCCAATTAGAAGACTTTTTGAATCAATTCGTTTAAAATGCCCCACGAATCCGTTTCGGACTACGGTTCGAAACGGAGTCTTTTGATTAAATCCTTTATATAAAACGATCAGAACAGCGGTGAAGGCTCGTCTGCTTTCCCCTGCCTTTTCAATTCACAATTTCAATAAATTCAAATGCATCTTTCCGAACTCAAATCGTTGCATGTCTCCAAACTCTTGGACTGGGCTATCGATCTTGGCATCGAAAATGCCAACCGCATGCGTAAGCAAGAACTCATGTTCGCTATTTTGAAAAAACGTGCCAAAGAAGGCGAACAGATTTTCGGCGACGGCACGCTTGAAATTCTCCCCGACGGCTTTGGTTTCTTACGCAGCCCGGAAACATCCTATCTTGCCAGCACCGACGATATTTATATTTCTCCCTCTCAGATTCGCCGCTTTAATCTCCACACAGGTGACTCCATTGAAGGCGAAGTGCGCACTCCGAAAGAAGGCGAACGCTATTTTGCTTTAGTTAAAGTCGAAAAGGTCAACGGTCAATCGCCCGAAAACTTAAAGCATCGCATGCTTTTTGAAAACTTAACGCCTCTTTTCCCCAATGAGCACCTTGTGCTTGAAAGAGACATTCGCGGTGATGAGAATTTAACGGGCCGAGTAATTGACATGATCGCTCCGATCGGCAAAGGACAACGTGCTTTGATTGTTGCCTCTCCGAAGAGCGGTAAAACGGTATTGATGCAGCATATTGCTCATGCTATTACAGCCAACCACCCCGATTGCGTGCTTTTCGTATTGCTCATTGATGAACGCCCGGAAGAAGTGACCGAAATGCAGCGCACTGTCAAGGGCGAAGTGGTTGCCAGTACCTTTGATGAACCGGCTTCCCGTCACGTGCAAGTCACGGAAATGGTGATTGAAAAGGCTAAGCGCCTGGCAGAAAGCAAAAAAGACGTGGTCATTTTGCTTGACTCCATTACCCGTTTGGCTCGTGCCTACAATAACGTCATGCCGACTTCAGGCCGCGTACTCTCGGGCGGCGTCGATGCCAACGCCCTTCACCGTCCGAAGCGCGTCTTCGGTGCCGCACGCAATCTTGAAGAAGGTGGGTCACTTACGATTATCGCTACGGCCCTCGTTGATACCGGCAGCCGTATGGATGACGTGATCTACGAAGAATTCAAGGGCACGGGCAACATGGAAGTGCATTTGGAACGCCGCCTGGCAGAAAAACGCATCTACCCTGCAATCAATGTTCTGCGCTCGGGCACCCGTCGTGAAGAATTGTTACTCAAGCCTGATGTGTTGCAAAAGGTTTGGATTTTGAGAAAACTTTTGAGCGACATGGATGAAGTCGAAGCGATGGAATTCCTCCTTGAACGCTTAAAAGCCACAAAGAGTAATGCCGACTTCTTTGATTTAATGCGCAGAGGCGGCTAACCCAACCTGTGGTTTAAGCTCTATTGAGCCCAACGGATCTGTTTAGACTGAGAAAAAATCTCAATACTGAACAGATCCTTTCTTTTATAAACGTTCCTTTTTGATAATACCCAAGTCTTATTGACTGCTCAATGACTTACACTAAACAATATTTCGTGCTCGCCATGCAAAAGTAATTTTTTATCAGTCAAATGTATTTCCTACATGTTCTATTGAGCGTCAGAAGACTCTTCTTTTCTGGGTAAAAATTGACCGATCATTGCGAAGCAGACAATACCTGCAACTGCAGCAAAAGCGGCTCCTGCATACCCGATCCATTCAATTGCTGGCATTGCACAGACCCAACCACCCACTAACGCACCGCCACCGATTCCGACATTTGCAATACCTGAATAAATCGACATGGCAATAGGAGTGGCCTGTGGTTCCAGTCGAATGACAACCGCCTGAAAGACCAAACCGAAAATCGTGAAACACATACCCCAGAAAACACACAAAAGCATTGAGAGCCAAATTTCCGAACTTGAAAATTCCATTAGTGCCAAAAAGAGGGCTAGCCCAAAAGTCGCCGTTGCAAAGAAAAATTTCGGATGTTTTCCGAAACCTTTTGAAAAGAAAATACTTGCAAGAATCCCTGCCACCCCGAACAAGGTAAGCGTAAAGGTAATTTCGCTCTCGGGCATCTTGGCAACTTGAGCCATAAAAGGCTCAATGTAGCTATAAGCCGTAAAGTTTGCCGTAAAGGCTAATGCTGTTAGTACGTACACGCCGATCAGAGCCGGATTTTTCAAAATGCGGGGTAGTTTCGCAACGGAAGATTCCTGGGTGTTGGCAGGGACTTTCGGAAAAACAAAAATCAAAAAGACTGCTACCGCCAGAGCCACCAGACCAATTGAAAAGAATGTGGCACGCCAGCCCATGTAAAGACCGATCATACGTCCCAAAGGCAGACCGGCAATCATGGCCACCGCCGTTCCCGTCACCACAAAGCTTAGAGCCACAGCGCCTTTACCACGCGGTGCGATCCGAACCGCCAAAGGAGAGGCAATCGACCAAAAAATAGAGTGAGAAAAAGCAACGCCGACACGTGAAAGCATTAATGTCAGAAAGCTTGGTGCTACAGCCGACAAAAAGTGACTCACTATGAAAAGCCCAAGAATCGCCAAAAGGAGCTTCTTAAACTCTATTTTGGACGCCAAAAGCATGAGTGGCAGCGACAAAACGGTCACAATCCAGGCATAGACCGTGATGATCATCCCCGCTTGCGATTCGGTAATGTGAAAATCCCGGGCAATGTCACTTAAAAGCCCGATGGGGATAAATTCTGAAGTGTTAAAGATGAACGCTGATAACGTGAGCCCGATAACGGGGGCCCAAAGCTTGAGAGCACCGGTCTCTTCCTGAGCCATGGCGCTGACCTTTCTTTCAAATTAATGAGGAGCCTGATTATAGGCAGTTGAGCCGGAATTGAAAATAAGCAAAGAAACAAAAGAGGCCTTCGCCATGGAAGACCTCGTGAGAAAGTTCAAGTTAACGATCAGTGACTGTGGCAGCCGCACTCGTGACGCGTTTTCATCGCTCGGATAAACCACAATTGCTTGGAAAAGCCCGCCACATAACCTTCAAACATCGACTGCACTTCAAAGTCGTCGGACTGCGCAGCATCGTTTCGAATTTCCAGAGCTAAAGCGTTCATGAGCTTCATGTCTTCTTCAATCATCACAACGACTTCATGAGCGGAGAAATCTTTTGCCGCCACTTCCTTAAGTGTTGCCGCAGCCAAATAGTCGCTCATCGTGGCAAGCGGCATTTCGCCTTTCATCTTCAGAATTTCTGCCACTGCATCAAAAGCTTCAAACACTTCGTCGTAGATCGACTCAGTCATCTCGTGCAGCGGTTTGAAGTAGTGACCTGTCACGTTCCAGTGAAGGTTGTGAAGCTTCACATTCCAAACAGCCAAATTCGCCAAATAAGTATTAAGTTTCTTCGTACATGTCATCTCTTTTCTCCTTTTTGCATCAAATCTTTTGATTTAATCATACAGGTTTTTATTGAGAATTATTCTCGATTATGTATCTAAATGTTTGATTTGTTTGATTTTCTATTAGCGTGATAGTTTTTTTGCTTGAAAGGATTAACAAGAAAGGGTTTTGTGTTAAAAAACTTGCTATTTATCGGAATTTATTAGATAATTTCTGCTCTTGTCGGAACGTGGAGTTGCATGCCCGCGGTAAGACCTCGAGATAGCGAGGCACGTGCGCAAGGCACTCAGGGCGACCGAAGTATTTTTAGGAAAACAATACAATGAAACAAGGTATTCACCCCGAATATCGCGAAGTGGCCTTCTGCGATTTGTCCATCAACAAGACGTTCATCATCAAGTCAACCGCTCAAACCAAGGAAACGGTTGAAATTGACGGTGTGACCTATCCGCTCATCAAACTTGATACGTCTTCTGAAAGCCATCCGTTCTACACGGGCGCTCAAACGCGTATCGTTGAAGCTGGCCGCGTGGAAAAATTCCGCGCCAAGTACGCCAACCTCGCCAAGAAGGCTGCGAAGTAATTTCCCAAACGAAAATTACTCGTTCCAAAGAGGCAGTCATCGATCTAAGGACTGCCTCTTTTTCGTTACAATAGCTAAGTCAAATTCATTAGCCTGTACTCATGTTTGAAGAACGACCCTCTCCAGTTGTTGCCTCTGAGGCTTCAGCCCGCAAATTGCCACGCATGGCGCTTCTCGCTTTACTGATTGCCTTCATTATTCCGGGGCTTTTGTCACGGGATTTTTGGAGCTCTTATGAGTTAACTGGATTTGCCATCGTTCAGGGTATGCTGCAAAGCGATGCAGCAGGCTGGCTTTTACCCAAATTAGGTGAGGCTGACTACGTCACCGACGGGCCGCTTTCTTTCTGGATTTCTGCCATTTTTGCAAAGCTTTTCGGTTTTCTTTTTTCTGAAGCAAGCGCCAGTCGACTGAGCGTTCTTGTTTGGTTTGCACTTGCCACTTCAAGCATCTGGTATGGCACTTGGTACTTAGCACGCCGCGCAGAAGCTCAGCCCGTTGTTTTAGCTTTTGGCGGTGAAGCCTCTCCGATTGACTACGGCCGAGTCGTAGCTGATGCCGCACTTTTGATGTTCGTGGCTACCTTTGGTCTTTTTGTCCCTATCCGACAGCTTTATGTTGAATCTGCCCTTTTAGCAGTTGTTGCTGTCTTTTATTTCTCTCTTGCCTGGACATTAAGACGCGATATCCTCGCTCCGCTTTTAACAGGTATTGCAACAGGTGCAGCTGTTCTCACGGCAAACCTTTTTGCGGGTATCGTTCTTTTAGTCATTGCTCTTTTCATCCATGCAAGAGTCCACGCTTATGAGACACCCTACATCAATCGTGCAATGCTCATTATCGTGGCGGCTTGCGCAACATTTTTCGTCTGGCCTATTTTAGGGGTCGCGTTTGCAATTGAAACTGTAGACGCCTGGTTTGCCAACTGGTGGCAAGCTCAGATGGACTTTGTGGGACTCATTGCGGCAAGCGATGTGTACTGGTCGCTGGAAAACTTTATTTGGTTTTTGTGGCCGCTTTGGCCTTTTGCTCTTTTGGCGCTTTACGCATTTAGAAAACAGCTTGACCGCACGCACATTAAACTGCCGCTTTGGATGTTCCTGGGGCTCTTTGTGTTATCAATCTTTGGGCACGTAAGCGGCGATCGTTTGATGATTATGATCACGGTTCCGCTTTCTGTTTTGGCTGCATTCGGTCTTCTGTCAGCGCGCCGCTCTCAGGAAAACATTCTTGACTGGTTCTCAGCAACAGTCTTTACACTGGCCCTTATTGCCTTATGGCTCTACTTTTTTGCTTGGCAAAGTGGCATGCCTCCGAAGATGTATAAGTCGGTTATAAACCTCGCGCCCGGCATCCCTGCCTCTTTACATGGCCTACTTTTTGTTTTGTGCTTTGTCACGCTTTTGGTCTGGCTTGCCCTCGTTTTGTGGCGCATGAATCACTCTCAAGTCGTTGCATGGAAGGGACCTTGGCTGGCTGCCGTTGGTATTACTGCTTTAAGCATCACTACGGTCTACCTTTTTGAACCCGTCATAGACCGCGCCCGCAGCTATGAACCCTTGGTACAAGAGGCCATGACTGATTATCAGGCCCACGCTAGCCGAAGCGACTGTCTTCAAGCCTTAGAACTTGGTCCCGTCAAGGAAACACTTTTAACGTATTACGGGTTGCCGCTTTCTCAAAATGAAAGCTGCCGTTTTGCTTTCACGACAGAAAAAGCTTTTAAAGAAAATCTTTTGGAAGGCTCTGCCATTCTCGGCCGATACTTCCGACCGCGCGATCACGAACGGTTTGTCTTATTTGATAAAGGTGAATAATGAGTCATCCGCTCCCTCAACGCCTGACCCCACCGGATATCTCTGGGCGAGCAATTGCTAAGCTTGCCGGTCCCATCTTCGTTGCCAATATCGCGATTGTGGGCGGTGGCACCATCGATACCATCATGGCTGGACATCTTGGTGCTGACCACTTGGCCGCTATTGCTTTGGGGCTTGCCTCCATGATCATGGTATTTATGGGGCTTGTCGGCATTTTGCAGGGTATGAGCCCTCTAGCAGGTCACCATTTCGGGGCAAGAAAGTATGAAAAAATTGGCTTTGAGCTCTCGCAGTGCCTCTGGCTTGCATTGCTGCTGTGCTTTATCGGTATGCCTCTTTTAGGCTGCACAGATATTTGGACAAATCTTGCTCAAGCTCAAGGTCCTGTTAAAGAAATGGCCTCGCAGTACCTTTTAATCAGCATGTTTGGACTTCCCGCTGCTTTGGGCGGCCGTGCCTTCATCGCATTAAACGCTGCGGTTTCCCGTCCTAAGGTCACAATGTATGTGTCCCTTGCGATGCTTGTTTTTAAAGCACCGCTAAATGCCGTCTTTATGTATGGCTGGCTAGGCTTTGACGCTTTAGGAGGCGCTGGTGCTGCTCTGTCATCCACGATCCTTGCCTGGCTATCTTTCTTTGTCTATATCTACGTCTGGAAGAAGGACTCTTTCTATGAGCTCATGCGCTGCAGCCGTTTCTACGGACCCGATCTCCGAGCCATGTGGGCACAACTAAAAATCGGTATTCCAATCGGATTATCGACTTTCTTCGAAGTGAGCTCTTTTACACTCATGGCGATCTTTATTTCACGCTTTGGCGCCGTCACCGTTTCCGCACACCAAATTGTGGCCAATATCACAAGCATGTGCTACATGATTGCACTATCAATCGGAATTTCCTGCACAGTGCTCGTCTCCCAGTGCTTAGGAGCTGGATGGCCGAGCGTTGCTGAAAAGGCAACAAAAAAATGCCTTTTAATTGCGGTCAGTATTGCAACTATGGTTGCTTTGACACTATTTTTCGGACGAGGCTTTTTGCTTTCGCTCTACACAAGCGATGAAATCGTAATTCGCATCGGCTACTCACTGATTATCTTCGGCGTGCTCTATCACGTCTTTGATGCAATGCAGTGCGTAAGCTCCTTTGCTCTTAGAGGTTACCGTGTAACCTTCTGGCCTATGATAATTTACGGTGTCCTTCTGTGGGGTGTAGGCCTTTTCGGCGGCTACTATATGGCATTTATAGGCGAGCCTTTTATGGCGCCCCAAGCCGCCTATGGCTTTTGGGGAATGACTGCTTTAGGTTTATTTTTAGCCGGCGTCTCTTTAGCGGCTACAGCGCTTTACGTTTCAAAAACCCGTACTCGGGAAGAAGAAGCTGTTCAGAAAAAAGCTGCTCAAATGGCCTAACTTTCTATCTGCTCCCCGGACAAAAATCCGGGGATTTTTTTGCTTTCGTAACAAAACCAACAAAATGCAAAAAAGTTTTGTTTCAAAAGACGACTCCTATATGATGAGAATTGATAAAGAACAAATCTCAAGGAGACGGTATGAGTATTCAGCAAAACCTAGTAGCCGGTATCTGTGTCGCAGTGGGTATTGCCTCCGTCGGCGTATCACTTAAAGCCGGCATTGATCATTTCGTTGAAAGAGATCGCGTCGTCACTGTTAAGGGGCTAGCAGAAAGAAATGTACAGGCCGATTATGTGATTTGGCCTATTACCTTCCGCGTGACGGGCAATGATTTAGCTGCGCTTTATCAAAAAGCTCAACAACAAAGCGATGAAATTCGTCAATTTTTAGACACTCAAGGTATTAAAGCCGAAGACATTTCTCTGGGCACACCGAATGTGCAGGATCTTCATGCCGACTATTACGGCAACAACTTACCGCCTGAACGTTATCGAATGGAAATGGCCGTATCAGTCGCCACCACTGATGTAGCAACGGTTTTAAACGCCATGAGCCACCAAAGTGAGCTCATTCAAAAAGGTGTGCTATTTACACAAAACTACCGGACACAATTTTCTTTTAATGGTTTAAATGCGATCAAACCCGCTATGGTAGAAGAGGCTACCAAAAATGCCCGCTCAACCGCTCTGAAGTTTGCCGAAGACAGTGAAAGCACCCTGGGCAAAATTCGCCGGGCTTCTCAAGGGCAATTCACAATCTACGATCGAGACAGCAATACGCCTTACGTTAAACGCGTAAGGGTCGTTACTACGGTTGAATATTATTTGAAAGACTGATAACTAAAACGGCAGCGCATTGGGAGAAAACTTTTTTGCGCTGCCGAAAATTTTCTAAATTTCTTCAGTTTTAAGGAAATCGGACACTAAGGCGTAAGCCTTATCATACGGATCCCCTATAAAAGGATCGATCGGGATGAGATCGTTCATAGAACGCATCCAAGTTATCTGGCGTTTGGCTAACTGCCGGGTTGCAGCTACCCCGGATAGAATAAATCGATCATAATCGATTTCTCCCAAAAGATAATCGATCGCCTGACGATAGCCCACAGCCCGCATTGAAGGCCAATTTCGGTCAAAATGGGGATCTGACATCAGTGTTTTAACTTCATCGAGAAAACCGTTTTGGATCATCATTAAAAAACGTTTTTCAATGCGCTCGTGTAAAAGCGCACGATCTTTAGGCATTAGTCCAAGAGTTAAAAAAGTGTGCTCCGAGCCTTCACTTCTTTGATGCTGATAAAAGGAAATTGGCTGCCCGGTCTGAAGGTAAACCTCAAGTGCTCTGCTGATTCTCTGAGCATCCGTAGGATGTAAACGAGCTGCTGTCTGTGGGTCCACTTTCATAAGCGCTTCATGCATAGCGGGCCAGCCCTTGGCCTGCGCCTCTTGTTCAATGTTTCTTCGCACCGCCAAATCGCTCGAAGGCATTTGATTGAGGCCCTCTTTGAGCGCTTTGGCGTAAAGCATCGTCCCACCCACAATCAACGCAAGCTTGCCTCTGGCACTGATTTCAGTAATTAAACGCTCACAATCTTTAAAAAAATCGGCTGCACTGTAACTTTCAAAAGGACCTCTGATATCAATTAAATGATGCACAATCCCTTCTTGCTCTTCTTTGGTAGGTTTGGCTGTCCCGATATCCATCCCGTGATAGACAAGCGCAGAATCAATCGAAATAATTTCAGCGTCAAAAGAGTGCGCCAGTCTTACACCCAGCGCAGTTTTTCCACTCGCAGTCGGTCCCAACAGCAACACGGCCTTAGCCATTATTTACCCCGCATAAAAAGCTTATCGAGTTCACTCATATTCACCTGCACCCAAGTCGGCCGTCCATGATTGCACTGATCTATGCGATCGGTTTTTTCCATTTGACGCAAAAGTGCATTCATCTCTTCAATACTGAGATAACGGTGTGCACGGACGGCTCCGTGGCAGGCCATGGTTGCGAGAATTTCATTGCGCTTTTCCTCAACGAGCGTCGAGCCCCCGAAGCGCTTGATATCGGCCAGAAGTTCACAAATAAGTGTTTCTCCAGTCTTTTCAATATCGCCCGCCAACACGGCCGGAACAGCTCTTAAACGAAGGTGCGTGGGGGAGGCGGCCTCCAACTCAATCCCGAGTGACAACAGAAGCGATTGGTTGTCTTCAAAAGTTGCCATTTCTTCAGCATCAGCCTGAAAAACCAAAGGAATCAGTAGTTGCTGAACTGCCATTTTTTGCAGTTCAACTTGCTCTTTGAGCTTTTCATACACAATGCGTTCATGAGCTGCATGCATATCAACAACCACCATCCCGTGATCATTTTCAGCAATGATAAAAACGCCACCGATTTGCCCCAACGCTCGTCCTAGCGGATAAGAAAGAGTTTGCTGATCAAAAGGTGTTTTTTGAGAAAGGCCTTCACGGATTGCCTGCACAGTATCCGGTACAGTGTGCCCTCTTGAGGAAGTCTCCGAGCGAGTCTGATAAAAATCCAGATAGCGATTTAACTGACTGGGCTCATACTGAGAGGAGGCTGACTCACGCAACTGAAAAGCCGGTACTCGTGCTTCTTTGTGGCTAGCCACTTGCGAGCGCGAAAGCATTGAAGTCGTTGAGACACCTTGGTTTTGAAGTTCTGGATTCTTTTGCTCTTCAGTCGTCTCTGATAATCCGGCTAATGCAGGAGCAAGAGCATTTTGCACTGCGTGCATCACAAACTGGTGAACCCATTGAGAGTCTCTAAAGCGCAACTCGCTTTTTGTCGGATGCACATTCACGTCCACTTTGACCGGATCAATGTCAACAAAAAGGCAGTACATCGGCTGCAGCTGATTGTGAAGCACATCGGCATAGGCACTTTTGACCGCATGGGCAAGAAGTTTATCGCGGACAAACCGACCGTTCACATAACAGTACTGAGCATCGGTTCGGGCGCGGCCTGCGGTGGGCAGCCCCACCCATCCGTATACTCGAGCCGAGGCGGTTTCTGCGTAAACCTCGCGCTGAGCTCTTGAAAACTCATCGGGCAAAATCCGATTGACACGTGAGCGGCTCTGCTCAACAGGCAACACCAATACTGGCTTTGCGTTATTGACTAAACGAAATTCAATCGTCGGATGAGCGATCGCAATGCGCTCAAGCGCCATTTTGCAGTGAGCTGCTTCGGTGGTTTCTGACTTTAAAAATTTCCGACGCGCAGGGGTCTTGAAAAAGAGATCTTCAACATCAACCTTTGTCCCCTGAGTGCCTGCTGCAACGCCTACCTCACCTTCATGAATACTGTAGGCGCAAGACTCTTGCGCCGTTCTGGAAGTAACTGTAAGAGCACTCACCGAAGCAATAGAGGCCAATGCTTCACCTCTGAAACCCAAACTTAATACATGCTCGAGCTCATTGAGGTCTCGAATTTTACTCGTAGCATGTCGCTTTAAAGCCAAAGGCAGCTCGTCTTTGGGAATGCCGCGGCCGTTATCGGTCACTGTCAGTCGTTTAATCCCGCCCGCCTCAAGTCTGACTTCAATTCGCGTTGCATCCGCATCAATTGCGTTTTCGACGAGCTCCTTTAAAACAGATGCGGGACGCTCAATCACTTCGCCTGCAGCAATTTGACTAACCAGTTGATCAGAGAGCTCTTTAATAGCTCTATTAGGAGAATGTTCAGTGTTGTTCAGTACTTGCATAATGCAGAAATTGTAGCATTGAGATAGTTTAAGTTCGCTCAATGCCTAAAAATGCTAAACTCTCATCCGTTCATAAAATAATTTAATGTCTTTGGCCTCCCTCGACTATGGATTGGTCTTTATTTATTGACTTGTTTACGAATGCCGATCGTTTTCTAATAACGATTGCAAACGATTACGGTATCTTAATTTATATCATTATGTTCATGATCTTTTTCCTGGAAACAGGAATTGTGGTCATGGCTTTTTTACCGGGTGACTCCCTATTGTTTGTTGCCGGTGCGGTCACCGCAACCGGGGCCATTGATCCCTGGTGGCTCACCGGTGTTGTGACTTTAGGCGCGATTCTCGGTAATACTTCAAACTTTTATATTGGCTCCTGGCTGGGTCACAAAATCTATGATGGTTCAATCAGCTGGATTGATCAGGAAGCGCTCAATAAGACTCACCAGTTCTATCTTATGCACGGTGGCAAGACAATCTTTCTCGCGCGTTTTGTACCCATCGTCAGAACCTTTGCACCGCTTATTGCGGGTGCGGCCTCCATGCCGGTGTGGCGTTTTGAGTTTTACTCCATCACTGGCGCCTTTGTTTGGGTATACGGCTTAATCTGGGCCGGTCACCTTTTTGGCAATATGCCGTTTATCCGAGACCATCTCACAAGTATTTTGCTTTGCGGTATCGGTTTTGCTCTGATACCTACGGCAGCCATCGCGATATCGAAATTTTTAAAGAAAAAGAAAGCACAAAAACAGGCTGCACAATAAATTCAATAATGGGCGTTGCGCTTTAATAGCGGCGCCCATTTTTTAAATGACTAGGAGACAGAAACATGCGACAATGGGAACACTTCATTGCAATTATCAAAAAGGAAGTCCAGCCAGCCTTAGGCTGTACCGAACCGACTTCCATTGCCTACGCAGCTGCTCACGCTGCAAGACTCCTCGGACAAAAACCCCAACGTCTCTCCGTTGCTGTGAGCGACAATCTCTATAAAAACGCTATGGGCGTATTTGTACCGGGTACAGGTCAAATTGGGCTACCCATTGCCGCAGCAGTCGGTGCCTTAGGCGGCAATCCCGATGCCGGCCTTGAAGTGCTGGCTACAGTCACCCCCGCTCACGTCAAAGAAGCGATGACGATGATTGAAGAAGGTCGAGTAAGCATTGAACGGGCCGATAGCCTTGATGCCGTCTTTTGCAGCGCCACGGCCTATGCTGGCGAGGAATCTGCTCAAGTTACAGTCCAAGGAGACCATACAGGTATCGTTGAAAAGCGCAAAAACGGTGAAGTGGTTTATCAAAAGGAACAGTTGATATCCACAAACGCAGAAGGCCAAAGTAGCGTAGGCGGAGAAGAAATTAGCTTAAAGTCCATTTATGACTTTGCTATGAACGCACCTTTTGAGGACATTGCTTTTATTCTTCAGGCAAGAGACATTAATATGGCGCTTGCTGCAGAAGGCCTATCTCACGAGTACGGTCTCGAATTGGGCCGTACAATCCAAGAGCAGATTGAAGCGGGTATTCTCAGTGCTGACCTCATCAATAATATGGCCGCCTGTACGGCTGCAGCTTCCGATGCACGGATGGGCGGAGCGACGCTTCCTGCAATGAGTAACTACGGCAGCGGCAATCAAGGCATTACAGCCACAATTCCTGTGGTAAAGATGGCCGAGTTTGTTAAAGCTGACGATGAAAAATTGGCCAGAGCGTTAATTTTGTCCCACTTGGGTGCCATTTATATCAAGTCACACTACCCGTCTCTGTCGGCTTTCTGCGGCAATACAGCCACAGCCTCTGCCGTTGCTATGGCACTGGTTTATCTTAATTCCGGTACCTTTGAACAAGGTTGCATGGCCATGAATAACGTAATTAGCGATACTTCCGGCATGGTATGCGACGGCGCTAAATCGACTTGTGCAATGAAGGTTCACACTGCCGCTCAAACCGCTTACAAAGGCTGCTTCTTGGCCCTTGCTGGCCACGGCGTTGCCGGTCAGGGCATTGTCTCTGCTGACGTTGAAAAAACCATTGATAATCTCGGAGCAATGATTACCAAAGGTATGCAGCAAACCGATGAAAAAATCATCGAAATTATGCGCCGCAACTAACTAAACTTTCAGTAAAAGGCTTTCGGACTGACAATGGTCCGAAAGCTTTTCTAGTATCAAAACTCAACCCATGATTGATGTCATTATCAGAGAAGAACGACAGAAAGATTTTGAGAAAATCAATCAAGTTGTCAAAGCAGCTTTCAAAAATGTTGAGCAAAGTGATCACACTGAGCATCTGCTGGTAGAAAAATTAAGAAAATCCCAAGCCTACATCCCGGCCCTTTCGTTAGTTGCGCAAACTCCTCAAGGTGAAATTGTCGGACATCTGCTTTTAAGCAAAGCCCATATTATTAACGGCAGTCAATCTTTTGAAGTATTGGCTCTTGCTCCGTTATCGGTGGCTCCGGCATTTCAACGCAATTCAATTGGCTCAAAACTAATTGAAGCAGCCCATCAAAGAGCAAAGAAACTAGGTTATGCCGCAATCGTGCTTTTGGGACACAAAGACTATTATCCGAGATTCGGTTACAAAAAAGCATCACTATTCGGAGTTAGTTTTCCTTTTAATGCGCCGGATGACTGCTGTATGGTGGCTGAGTTGCGAAAAAATGCTCTCCGAGGCATTAGTGGAGTGGTCTGTTATTCACAAGCTTTCTCTAGTTGATAAAGTATTGAGCAAAAATCGATCGTAAAAAAAGAGCCCCAAAAGATGGAGCTCTAATATAGAAAACTATCCGATATTTTCCGAGTTTTTCCTTAGATTATTGAGCGCGTTTTTCCAAAATTTCAATCGCAGGCAACACCTTACCTTCTAGGAATTCAAGGAAGGCACCACCGCCCGTTGAAATGTAGGAAATACGATCTGCGATGCCAAACTTACCGACAGCAGCTACTGTGTCTCCACCACCTGCAATAGAGAAGGCACCATTTTCGGTAGCCTTAGCAATCGCCTCAGCCATGACCTCAGTTCCATGAGAGTAGGGTTGCATTTCAAAGACACCTACCGGACCGTTCCAAACAATAGTACCGGCCTTTTGCAAAATATCAGCCAACGACTTAGCGGTTTCGGGTCCGACGTCTAGAATCATTTCATCGTCTTGAACCTCTTCAATGGAGCAAGTACGATGCTCTGCCGTTTCAGAAAACTCCTTAGCTACAACAACGTCAGTAGGCAAAGGAAGCGTAGCGCCTTTTTCTTCAAGCGTTTTCAGAATCTTCTTGCATTCATCGAGCAGATCCGGTTCAGCTAAAGACTTGCCGACTTTGTAGCCCGCTGCCATCAAGAAGGTATTAGCAATACCGCCACCCACAATCAATTGATCCACTTTCTGGGCCAAGTTATTCAAAATCGTGAGTTTCGTAGAGACTTTCGAGCCACCTACGATAGCCACAAGAGGATGCTTGGCTTCTTCAACAGCCTTAGTCAGTGCATCAATTTCTGCTGCCATCAGCGGACCTGCGCAAACAATATCGGCATACTGAGCCACGCCATAAGTTGAAGCCTGCGCACGATGAGCCGTACCGAAGGCGTCGTTAACAAACACATCGCAAAGCGCTCCATACTTTTTAGAGAGCTCTTCAGTGCACTTCTTTTCACCCACATTGCAACGGCAGTTTTCGAGCATAACTACTTCACCGGGGGCAACATCAAAGCCACCGTCAACCCAATTGTCTATCAGGCGAATAGGGCTACCCAAGAGCTCTCCCATACGCTCGGCAATCTTGGCAAGACTATCTGCAGCAGTCTTTTCTCCTTCTTTAGGGCGACCTAAGTGGCTGACCACCATCACACGAGCGCCCGCATCACGAGCCATACGAATAGCAGGAACTGATGCCACAAGACGGGCTTCGTTCGTGATATTGCCGTTTTCATCGCGTGGCGCGTTCAAATCAGAACGAATAAACACACGCTTATCTTTCAAGGCACCTGCCTTGACCAATTGTTCGAGAGTCGTTACTCGCATGGTGTATTTCCTATAAAAAGAAAAAGTTATTCCTTAAATTTAATCCAAAATAACAGGTTCCGGTTCAAGCCTGACCCCAAAGTGCTTCAAAACTGTTTCTTGAATTTGTGCACTGAAAGCTTGGAGCTCTTTGCCACTGGCCTGTGCTGCATGGTTGACCAAAACCAAAGCCTGTTTTTCATAAGTCCCGGCCGCTCCCACGCGCACACCTTTTAAGCCGGCCTGCTCAATGAGCCAGCCCGCTGCCAGTTTTTCCCTGCCGCCAGCTAAAGGATAATGCACAATACTCGGGAACTTAGCCAAAAGCTCCTGAAATACTTCTTTAGTGACGATGGGGTTTTTAAAAAAAGAACCTGCACTGGGAAGCACTTTCGGATCTGGCAACTTACGGCTACGAGCAGTCACTACCGCTTCGAAAATTAATTCAGGCGTGGGCTCAACATCAGTAAAAGCGTTGGCCAATTCTTTATAGCTTAAATTTGGCTTCCAATGCTCATCAAAAGCTAAGGTGACAGACAGAACAATCAAACCCGAACCCTCTTCAGTCTTAAAGACACTGTGCCGGTAGGCAAAATCACAGTTTTCATTTGTGAATTCTTTGACCACATCCTGCGCTGGATCATAGACTTTGATACTTCTGACAAACTGAGCTACCTCAGCCCCATATGCACCAATATTTTGAACAACAGCTCCGCCCACCGTTCCAGGAATGAGCGCTAAATTTTCAAGGCCTCCCCAACCTAGAGCAAGAATGCGTTTGACGACTTCATGCCACTCTTCACCTGCACCAAGCTCTACGGTTCTGTCTGTTTTATTCACAACAAAACCACTAAAAGCCATCTGAATCACTAGCCGGTCAATGAAGTTATTGACAATCAGCAGATTTGATCCTCCGCCCAAAATGAAGGGTTTGACTTTTTCTCTTGCTGCAAAATCCAGCACCAGCCGCAGTTCATCTAAATTTTCAACCTTAGTAAAATAGCGTGCTTTAGCACTTACCGCCATGGTATTGAGCGGTTTTAAATCAACCAAAGGCTTAATTAAAAGCGCTTCACGGATACGGCGCACCACGCTTTCACTATCTAATTCATTGTCTCTCATCAGATCGTCAATGCCGCCCTGAGGAACAAACTGATCTTTAATTCCCATCACAAGTGTTGGCACTCCAAGTCCCAACTCTGAGAGCGTTTCCAAAACTGCGCTGCCGGCTCCGCCCATTGCTACACCATCCTCTATGGTGCAAAGTAAATCATGTTCAGAGGCCGCTTTAATGATCATCTCCCGATCAAGAGGCTTTACAAAACGCATATCAATGAGGGTTGCATCAAGCTTTTGAGCCACTTCACGCATACGGCTTACCATTAATCCGAACGCTAAAATTGCCACACGATGTGACTTTTTAGAAGTGTGTCGAATCTCTCTGGCACGTCCAATCTCTATCGTATCAAGTGTTTCATCCTGGGCAACCCCTGGCCCCTTGCCTCTCGGGTACCGAACCGCGGCAGGCGTATCCATCTTAAAGGCCGTCGTGAGCATCTTGCGGCACTCATTTTCGTCCGACGGTGTCATGATGGTCATATTTGGAATGCTTCTCAAATACGCAATATCAAAAACACCCTGGTGCGTCTCACCATCAGCGCCGACAAGTCCTCCCCGATCGATCGCAAACATAACGGGTAAATTTTGGATCGCCACATCGTGCAATATCTGATCGTAGGCTCTTTGGGCGAAAGAAGAATAAATTGCAACGACCGGTTTCATTCCGCTTGTCGCAAGACCGGCCGCAAAAGTCACAGCATGCTGTTCAGCAATGGCCACATCACGATAGCGTTCCGGGAACCTCTTTTCGAACTCAACCAGACCGGAACCTTCACGCATCGCAGGCGTAATAGCATAGAGTCTTTCATCCTGAGCAGCCATATCACAGACCCACTTGGAAAAGACCTCAGTGTATGTCGGATGCATGGGGTCTGGCTTTTTCTCAACAATACCTTTTTCGGGATCAAATCGACCCACTCCGTGGTATAGCGTCGGATTTTCTTCTGCTGGTGCATAGCCTTTGCCCTTTTTGGTGACTACATGCAGCACCATCGGACCATCCAGGGCTTTGATATTACGAAGTACTGTAATCAGGTTTCCAATATCGTGGCCGTCAACCGGACCGTAATAATTGAGGTCAAAAGCCGAAAAAAGAGTGGAATGAGGCGCAACGAAATTGACAGTTCGCTGCTCCATGCTTTTAAATAAATTCCACAATTTAGGCAACGGTTTTAAGGCACGTTTAGAAAAATTTCGGGCACTTGAAAAAGCATGGCCTGAAACAAGTTTGGCCAAATGGTGATTCAGTGCTCCCACAGAGGGCGAGATGGAGCAGTCATTATCGTTCACAATAATGAGTAACTTAATACCTTCTTTATAGGTACCGGCATGATTGAGCGCCTCAACAGCCATACCACCCGTGAGTGCACCGTCTCCGATTACGGCGATATGCCATGCGTCCTTATCACCGCTCATCGCATCAGCAACAGCCATACCAAGCGCAGCAGAAACTGACGTTGAACTGTGCGCAGTACCGAAAGCATCGTGCTCACTTTCTCCGCGCTTCGGAAATCCAGAAAGTCCCTTATATTGTCTGAGCGTTTTAAATTGATCCAGGCGCCCAGTGATCATTTTGTGAGCGTAGGCCTGATGTCCCACATCGAAAATAATCTTGTCTCGAGGAGAATTGAAAACATAGTGAAGCGCAAGCGTGAGTTCCACCGCACCGAGGCTGCTTGCCAAATGACCACCTGTCTTGGAAACGGAGTCAACCATAAACTCCCGAATCTCCCTAGCCAGCGTTGGGAGCATCGGAACAGATAACTTTTTTAAGTCTTTCGGAGAATGAATTCGATTCAATAAACGCATCACCTCTCCTATTAATGGTCCCGCCTGAGGATGTATTGAGCAATCTGCGCTAGTCGCACGGTCTTACCCTGATAAAACTGTTCTAACGCCTCAATGGCTTTAAGTGCATCAAGAGCCTTTTGAATCTCATTTTTAGCCATCTCCCGAGACTTCTCGAGACCTAAAATTGATACATAGGTGGGCTTATCTTCAAGAGCATCTTTACCTGCCGTCTTACCCAGTACAGCAGTCTCTGCAGTGACATCCAAAATATCATCAATAACTTGGAAAGCCAAGCCGATTGCATCTGAATACTGGACAATTAAACCAATTAAGGCCGCAGGCGGCATCGTTTTTGCGCCATAAAGTCCCATCAAAGCACTTGCACGAATCATAGCGCCCGTCTTCATGCGGTGCATGAGAGTGAGCGTATCTAAATCCAGTTTTTGATGCACTGAGAGTAAATCCACTGCCTGTCCGCCGCACATTCCGGCAGAACCTGCAGCCGCAGACAAAAGCTTAACCAAAGCGGTGATCTGATCTCCGGAGAGCTTAGTTTGAGTCAGTTCAAAAAAAGCCTGAGCCTGAAGAGCGTCGCCGGCGAGCATGCCCATTGCTTCGCCATACTTTTTATGCGTCGTGAGTTTTCCCCTACGCAAAGTATCATTGTCCATACAAGGCATATCATCATGGACTAATGAGTACGAGTGAATATATTCAAGCGCCAAAGCAATATGATCGAGTGCTTGGTCTTCGGCTCCCACCAATTCTCCCGCAGCATAGGTCAAAAGAGGCCTAATACGCTTGCCGCCATCGAGCACCGCGTATCGCATCGCTTCGTGCAACTTCCAAGGTAAGCGATTCTCCGGCGGCAAAGCCTTTTTGGCGCACAATTCAAAGTGCGCTGCGCGCTCAGCGCTCCAACTCTTAAAGTCCATCTGTCATTCCTTTTTGCCGAAGGTCAGCTTCGTTCAAGAGGACTTCCGAACCGTCATCTAACTGACGAACAACTTCAGCGGCCTGATTGAGAAGCTCCTGACAACGAGTAGAAAGTTCTTTACCACGCCGATAAGCTTTAACACTTTCTTCCAATGTTAAGTCACCCTTTCTCATGTTCTCAACAATTTGCTGCATTTCCTGCATAGCTTCTTCGAAGGTCATTTTTTGAACAGATTTCGGCTGCGGCATTCTATTTCCCCGGCTCCTTTACATAATCCATTCATTTTAACGGTAACCGCCGAAATGTCATAGAAATTGAGGGAAAAAGTCGATAGACAATCTTCTAAACAACTTCTAAACTGAAAATACCTCAAAAAATGGGAAAGTTATGGCAGAAAAAATCCTTTATACCTCTTGGGACAGTCCTTGCGGTACATTGATGCTCGCCTCTGTAGATGACAAACTCATCATGAGCGACTGGGTTGACGGTTGGCACCACAAGGCTATCTTGAATCGTTTCAATAAACTCATTGGATTACCTTTTGTTGAAGGCAGTTCTCGTGTAATTGAAGATGCAATCCACCAATTAGAAGAATATTTCCGTCAAGAGCGACGCAAATTTGATCTGCCGCTCACACTCATCGGCACAGATTTTCAAAAGGATGTCTGGCATGCTTTGCAAGACATCCCTTATGGAAGTTGTCCGACTTATGCAGACATCGCGCAAGCGATCGGCAAGCCCAAAGCAGTTCGTGCCGTGGGCGGCGCCGTCGGTCAAAATCCCTTTTCCATCATCATTCCCTGTCACCGCGTGGTGGGTGCCAACCAATCACTCACAGGCTACGGCGGCGGGCTGGAGGCTAAAAAGTATCTTTTAGCCTTAGAGACCAGCCGACATTCTTAAATTCAAAAGTCTTAGCGACCTTGAGCCTCCCGAGCTTCATGACGTTTCTGCAGATTCGCGGCAATAACGCCTAAGCTCAAATTTTCCTGTTGCAGCAAAACCAAAAGGTGATACAGAAGGTCAGACGCTTCATTGATGGTTTCTTCACGATCATGGACTGTGGCCGCAAGCGCCGTTTCAACGGCTTCTTCCCCAACTTTTTGCGCAATACGCTTGGTTCCCCTGGCGTAGAGACTTGCCGTGTAGGACGTATCAGCCGATGCGTTTTTACGGCTAGCTAAAATTCGTTCCAATTCAGCTAAAAATTCATGGGCGTGCCGGATCTCTCCAAAGCAACTTTCTCGCCCCAAATGACACGTCGGCCCCATGGGATCGGCCAAAATTAAAACAGAGTCGTGATCGCAATCATCGGTCATGTCCACCAAATTGAGATAATTGCCGGAAGTTTCACCTTTTGTCCAAAGACGATTTTTTGAACGTGACCAGAAAGTTACCTTCCCGGTTTTAATCGTCTCTTCCAAAGCTTCTCGGTTCATGTAACCGAGCATTAAAACGCGACCCGAAATCGCATTTTGAACGATGGCCGGAATAAGTCCGTCGCCTTTGGTGAAATCCAATTGATCGATTTGTTCTTTATTGAGCATTTTCATTTCCTCGATACGCACGGCGCATTTCAACCCCTTGCGTTATTAACCAATCTTTAAGTTCAGCAATCTGCAAAATGTTTTTATGGAAAACAGAAGCAGCGAGAGCGCCATCCACTTGTGCCTCTTTAAAAGCTTCTAAAAAGTGCTCCTTGGCTCCTGCGCCGCCCGAGGCAATCAACGGAACCTTGCAGATCTCCCGTACCTTTTTTAACTGATCGATGTCATAGCCTTGACGAACGCCGTCCTGATTCATCATATTGAGGACAATTTCCCCTGCCCCCAAGGATTGAACTTCGCGGACCCAATCCAACGTTTTCCATTGTGTGCGGCGTGTTTTCTTCTCATCTCCAGTAAACTGATTGACCCAATAAGTGTCATTTTCCGGGTCATACCAAGAATCAATTCCCACCACCACACACTGAACCCCGAATTCTTTTGCCAAACGAGTGATGAGATCGGGATCAGCCAACGCGGGCGAATTAACGGATATTTTGTCCGCGCCCTTAGACAAAATCTGAGCGGCCTGCGAGACAGTAGAAATGCCGCCAGCGACCGCAAACGGAATGTCAATCACTTTAGCCACACGGTTGACCCAGTCTTTTGAAACAGTTCTGCCATCAGAAGATGCCGTAATGTCGTAGAAAACCAATTCATCGGCGCCTTCTTCACTGTAGCGTTTAGCCAAAGAAACAATGTCGCCTATGATTTCGTGATTTCTGAAGCGAACGCCTTTGACAACCTGATCGTCTTTAACGTCCAGACACGGAATTATGCGTTTAGCCAACATTCGATGGCCTCCTTAACCGTAAATTTTTTCTCCAATAGCGCGCGTCCGATGATGATGCCGTCAACGCAGCTGTCAGCTAATGATCGAATATCATCCAGCGAACCGATACCGCCCGAGGCTTGCACGCAAAGCGTGCAATAGCGCTTCGTTAAATACCTATAAAGCCTGTCGTTTGTTCCCTGCAGAAGGCCGTCTTTCGAAACATCCGTGCATAAAACGTGCTTTAAACCCAACGGCAGATAAGATTCAATCAAAGAATCGACCGTCAGATTTGAAACTGACTTCCATGCATCGGTGGCAACAAACGCCTGGCCCTTCGTATCGACTTTGCAATCCAATGCGAGCACCAAGCGATCGGCACCGAAGCGTTTAAACCACTGTTTTGTGTTGCCCGGATCCTTCACACAGGCCGAGCCGATAACAACTTTGTCCACCCCGGCATCCAAAAGCGACTCAATATCGTCTTGTATACGAATGCCGCCACCCGTTTGTATCGGAACGGAAAGTCTTGCAACCAAATCGGCAATGAGCGCGGTTTGCCTTTGCGAGGGATCACGCGCTCCGTCCAAATCCACAATGTGCAATCTCTGAGAACCATCGGAAACATAGCGGCTCAATTGCTCAAAAGGATCCACCGCGTATTCGGTTTTCCTTGAATAATCCCCTTGCTTGAGGCGCACAACTCTCCCGCCAATGAGATCGACCGAAGCAATGATATTGCGTGCGCTTTTCATAATTTCAACTCCAGAAAGTTTTTCAACAGTCTGGCGCCTACCGCGCCCGACCGTTCCGGATGAAACTGCACGCCGTAGAAGTTATCCTTGCGAATCACCGCAGAAAATTTTTCTCCGTAATCCGTCTCGGCGATCGTGAAGGGATTGACCGCGTAGGCATAGCTGTGCACAAAATAGAAATACTCGCCTTCTGCTGAAGCAAGCCCGTCAAAAATCGGATCATCAACCAACGCTTTAACCCGATTCCATCCCATATGCGGCAATGTGAGAGACCCAACCTGCAGTTTTGAAACTTTCTGCGGAATCACACCCAGCATTTCAACGCCGCCCGTCTCCTCGCTTTCTGCGCCTAGAAGCTGCATGCCCAGACAAATTCCTAATACCGGACACTCTGCCTCACGTATGCATTGAGCGAGAGCTCTTTTTTGCAGCTCACGCATCGCAGCCTGCGCGGTGCCTACTCCCGGCAGGAAAAGCCGTTGAGCTTGACGGGCAACTTCAGGTTTATCGGTTACGATGGGATCAACACCCAATCGTCTGACTGCCGCGCACAAAGACGTGAGATTGCAGCAGCCCGTATCCAAAATAACCACTCCTGTCATTGCAGCACTCCTTTTGAGGATGGCAATTCAT
The DNA here is from genome assembly GCA_900544345.1 of uncultured Sutterella sp. Classification (GTDB taxonomy): domain Bacteria; phylum Pseudomonadota; class Gammaproteobacteria; order Burkholderiales; family Burkholderiaceae_F; genus Aphodousia. The sequence goes on from UQUR01000002.1 coordinate 32,059, forward strand.
TGCCTTGCACACGGATCGCCTGACGAAGCGTGCGGGCGAAAGCTTTAAAGAGGCTCTCTGCACGATGATGATCGTTTTGTCCCACAGTTTTCAAGTGCAGTGTGCAACCCAACGTCTGAGAAAGCGAACGGAAAAAGTGCTCGATCATTTCAGTGGACATATCTCCCACCTTCTGATACTTAAACTGCGCCTCGTAGACCAAATACGGACGATTGGAAAGATCCAAAGCACATTGCGCCAGACATTCGTCCATCGGCAGCACAAAGCCAAACCGACCGATTCCCCGCTTATCACCAAGCGCCTCTTTCAAAGCCTCACCCAATGCCAGACCGACGTCTTCGATTGTGTGGTGATCATCGACCTGAAGATCGCCATGCGCAATGACCGTCAAACCAATTGCTGCATGTGTGGCAATTTGATCGAGCATGTGATCAAAAAAGCCGATCCCGGTAGAAATTTGCTTTTGTGAATTGTCATCCAAATTGACACTGATCCGGATTTTTGTCTCTTTTGTATCTCTTTGAACCGTGGCGCAGCGGCTTTTCTCTAATCCGATGATTTTTTGAGCAATTGTCTTCCAACCCATCGAACCGCGCGCATAGCGGAAAGCGCCGATCCCCATATTGGCTGCGAGCTGCTCATCGGTTTCTCGGTCACCGATCGCAAAAGAGCACTGCGTATCCAAAACACCGGGCTGCAGGTAGGCACGCACCAAACCGACCTTCGGTTTTCTGCATTCACAGTTATCCTCAGGGCGATGTGGACAAATGAGCACTTCTTTAAAAGTGATGCCCTGGGAGGAAAGAATCTGAAGCAAAAGCTTTTGAGGCCCTTCAAAATCAGCCAGCGGAAAACTCTCCGTACCTAAGCCGTCTTGATTGGAAACCATTACAAATTCCCAACCGGCATCACGAAGCTGCTGCAGAGCCGTGATGCAATCAGGCTCAAGCTCAAACTTTTCAAATCGATCAATTTGAAAGTCTTCAGGCTCTGCGATTAAAGTCCCGTCGCGATCAATAAATAAAATTTTTCGCCCCTGCATCATTTATCCTCTTTCAAAATCATTGAAAGCTTTTCGACAAAAGCACGGCATTCATCCATCGAACCCACCGAAACGCGCAAAACGCCCTTGTCGCTTCCCGGCTCGCGGACCGCGATGTCCTTTTCCCACAAAGCTCGATAGACATCCTCGGTGTCACTCACTTTGAAAAGCAAAAAGTTAGTCTCCGACGGATAAACGGCCTCGACTTCAGGCATTTTTTTGAGTTCACCTCTGAGATAAGCGCGGTTGTCGGCAATGAGCTTCACTCTGCGCTTCATCTTTTCAATTCCCGCCTCAGACAATGCTTCTTCGGCAATAACCGCCACCGGTCCCGGCACAGGGAAAGGCGCAATGACCTTGCGCAGTGCAGCGATGATTTCTTTTTGCGCAAGAATCATCCCGCAGCGAAGACCGGCCAGAGCAAAAGCCTTTGAGAGAGTTCGGACAATCGCCAAGTTCGGATATTTTTCGATGAGATCGGCAACGCTCGCTTGCGGGCAAAACTCAATGTATGCCTCATCGACCGCCACAATAGCGTTCTCAGCCGACTGCAACACGCGTTCAATGGATGCTCGATCCAACACTTCCCCCGTGGGATTATTTGGACTGCATAAAAACACCACTTTAACGGTGTTGGGTTGGCGCAAGTGTTCGCAAATACCCTCGATATTGATTTTCAAATCACCAATCGGCTCGACAGTGAGCACGTTAGCTGCGCAGGTTTTCGCACTGATGCCATACATGCTGTAAGTTGGCAACGCGTAAAGCACAGTGTCCTCAAAAGGTTTACAAAACGTACGAATCAGCAATTCAATCGCTTCATCTCCGCCTCTTGTGATGAGCACCTCCTCTTGTTTGATGCCCGCATAAGCGGCATAGCGCTTGCAAAACAACGCCGGCTGCACCTCGGGGTAACGATTGAGATTCTCAAAACTCATCTCGTATTTCGTGCTTTTCGGATACTCGTTGGTATTGAGCCACACCATGCCCTCCGGGGCGTTGTCCCTCGGAGACTCATAGGGCACCAGTGATTGCAAAAAAGAGGGCATTAAAGAAAAAACATTCATATGCCTAATTCCCTTTGAGTGCTGCTAAACGAACGGAAGCTGCGCGTTTGTGAGCGTCCAACTTTTCGGCCTGAGCCAATTTTTCAACCGCGGGTCCCAATGCGCGCAAACCATCAGGCGTGACTTCCTGAATCGTCATCCGACGCTCGAAATCCGCCAAGCCAAGACTCGAATAGGTCTTCGCGTAACCGTAGGTCGGAAGGACGTGGTTGGTGCCGGAGGCATAGTCGCCCGCGCTTTCCGTGGACCAATCACCCAAGAAAACCGATCCGGCATTTCTGATACCAGCAACCAATTCTCGAGCGTTCCTGGTTTCGACAATTAAGTGTTCGGGCGCATAACGATTGGAAATTGCCACGCAATCGTCCAAATCCTTCGCCACAATGATCCGGCTCATGGAAAGCGCGCCTTCAGCAATTTCCTTACGAGGCAAATCACTGAGCTGACGATCCACCTCTGCGGACACTTTACGGGCAAATTCAATATCGGGCGTCACGAGAACCACCTGAGAGTCTTTTCCATGCTCGGCCTGCGAGAGTAAATCTGCCGCGACAAAAGAGGGATTGGCCCCCGAGTCTGCAATGACAAGTACTTCTGAGGGGCCGGCCGGCATGTCGATAGCCGCGCCGTCAGCGCACTCACTGACAAAGCGCTTAGCCTGCGTCACAAAAGCGTTGCCTGGGCCAAAAATTTTCATCACTTTCGGCACCGACTGCGTACCAAAAGCCATTGCGGCAATCGCCTGAGCGCCGCCCGATTGGTAAATTTCCGTCACGCCGCAAAGTCTTGCCGCATACAAAATTTCGTCTGCAATCTTAGGCGGCGACATCAAAATAACTTTTCGGCAGCCGGCAATTTTCGCTGGGATCGCAAGCATCATCACCGTTGAGAAAAGTGGCGCGGTGCCGCCCGGCACATAAAGTCCCACCGAATCAATCGCGTGCGTGACCTGCTCACAAATGACCCCCGGCATCGTTTCAACCGTCACGGGTTTGATTTGCTGGGCACGGTGAAAAGCTTCAATATTTTTAACCGCAAGCTGCATAGCCGCTTTAATGTCGTCACCCAAACGAGCCTCTGCGGCATCTATTTCTTTTTCCTCGACTCGAATGTTCGTCAGTTTCGTTCTGTCAAACTTTGCCGCATAGTCCCGCAGAGCCTCATCCCCTCTTGCGCGAACATCGGCCACAATACCATCAACAATCTTTTCAATTTCCGCGCCTGCGAGCACCGCAGGGCGCATCAGCAACTGTGTCTGTTTGTCCTTAGACAAATCATTCCAAATCACCGGTTTTAAAACAGTCATTTTCTTCCCCTTTTCACTTCAACATTTTTTCAATCGGCAAAACCAAAATGGAACTTGCCCCAAGCGCTTTGAGTTTTTCCATGGTTTCCCAGAAAAGCGTTTCGCTGCTCACCATATGCATGACAATCTTGGTGTCGTCATCGGCCATGGGCAGCAGCGTCGGGTGTTCAGCGCCCGGCAAAAGTTTGACCACTTCCTCAATTTTGTCTTTAGGGGCGTGCAGCATGATGTATTTGGAACCCCGAGCCATCAGGATGCCGTCGATGCGCGCCAGAAGCATGTCAATCAGAGCACGTTTATCGGATTCAAAATCCCCAGTCCTTTCAATTAAGCAGGCTTTTGAACGAAAAACCGTCTGAACTTCTTTCAAGCCATTGGCTTCCAGTGTGGCGCCCGTTGAAATTTGATCGCAGATCGCATCGGCCAAACCCGCTCTGGGAGCGATTTCCACAGACCCCGTGAGCACACAGGTTTCAAAATCCACGCCCTGCTCTTTCATCCAACGACCCAAAAGATTGGGGAAGGACGTGGCAATGCGGCGACCGGACAAATCCTGCGGACTTTGCCAAGGTTCATTCATCGGAATGGCAATTCCCAAACGGCACTCTCCGAAATCCAATCTGCGGCTCACCTTATAGGAAGCGTTTAATCCCAAAGCTTCTCGGGCTAATTTAGTTTCTTCCAAAACGCCTTCGCCCACGATCCCCAAATCAACTGTGCCGTCCATCACCAAACCGGGAATATCGTCATCTCTGACTAAGAGCACTTCCACGGGGAGATTTTCCGCAATAGCAATCAGGCGCTGGGAGCGAACACGAACCCGCAAACCGGCTTTCTCCAAAAGATCAAAGGAGTCTTCCGACAAGCGGCCGGACTTTTGCAATGCGATGCGTAATCGAGATATTTCAGACATCGTTCTTCCTTTTCAAAAAAATCTGTTTGAAATCTTTTGAACCGGAAAACGACAGAGGTAATAAAAGAAAACCTCCGAATTTCTTTCGGAGGCCCTTAGGTACGTTTATGATTGTTTTGTTGCCGCCGAAAGAATTTCTTCGTCTTCCGGCGCAAGCCAACCGTTCGCCAGAGACTACTCAAGCGAATGGTGATGACCGAGGACAACAAACATATATTTCATAAAAACGTCCTTATTGAACAGTTTTTATTTTTCCACTTTTTCAACTTTTGTGTCTAGGCACTACAGCGTAGGAAAAACAATTTTTTTATTTTTTGATTTTCTCTGAGGCCGTACCCTGAACAAATCCTAATGCGCAACAACGCTTGTCCGTGTATTCTTTACCAAAAACAAATTGCACAAAAAAAATTGCACAAAAAAAATGAAATCGCTTTGGATGCTTTCGGCCTCGTTTTTCTTTTCACTTATGGCCGTATTCGTCAAAATGGGTGCGGAAGATTTTGGCACCTTTGAACTGATTTTCTATCGCTCCCTTGCCGGTGTGATCTTGCTCTATGGCTTTGTAAGAGCCAAAGGTTACACCATTGTCACGCCCCACCTTTTTGGCCATTTTAAGCGTAGCTTTATCGGCACGGTTTCGATGTCGCTTTGGTTTTTATCGCTTACCATGCTGCCTGTGGGCACTTCAATGACACTCAACTACACCTCACCACTATTTATGTCTTCGTTTATGGTGGTGTATTTGCTCATTCGTAAGCAGCCAATGCCCTGGGGACTTCTTGGGTGCATCCTCTTAGGCTTTTGTGGTGTCTGTCTGGTTCTGAGACCTTCTTTTTCCTCAGGAGAAACATTGGGCGCTCTTTTAGCATTAAGTTCCGGCTTTTTAGGCAGCGTTGCTTACTGGCAAATTAAAGAACTCGGTCAACTTAAAGAACCTTCTTGGCGCATTGTTTTTTACTTCACTGTCTTCGGAACTGTCTACGGACTCCTAGGCAATCTCATATTAGAAGGCGGCCTTTCTCCTATTACAAGTGACAACGTCATATATCTCATAGGCATAGCGCTATGTGCGACCTTCGCACAATGCTCTCTGACCCTTGCCTTCGGCCAAGGTAATTTGCTTTTAAGTTCCTGCTTACAGTTTTCCGCCATTATCATGGCGGAACTTATGGGATGGTTCTTCTTCAGTGACGAACTCACCCTTGTTACCGAAATCGGCATTCTGGTCATCATGGTCTCAGGAGTGTGTGCCACAATGCTTACTCGCAAGAAACAATAGAAAAATTAACAAGATGCAAAAATGTCAGCTTTGTTAAAACAATCTAACTTCTTGTTTTTAATGGAATTATTTAAAACGCATTAACGAATCTGCCTTTGTTTAGAAATATTTAGTTGCGAGCACATACATTTTGAATCTGTATTTTGAATGAAGGATCGGTAAAGTTACAGTCGTGAGAGACAAGCAGAGCTGGTCCTCCGGAACAAGAGAAGAGAGAGTTTGGCTAGGGCTTTGAACAAAATCCCTAGCTTTTTTTTCAACTCAAATCGCAACAAGTTGAAAAATTACTGGAGAGCCCCAGCACTTTCCGCTACGATCAGCACTGACGTTTTATAGGAATACCCATCATGCAAAAATCTTTCATTGCCCTTTTAGGAGCCTTTGTCATGGCACTAACCGGATGCACCGAAAAAAGCCCTGCAGACAATTTGGCAGGCAATCCCGTTAAAAGTCTAGAAGGCACGTCTTGGCAATTGGTAAGCAGTGAAACCTCTGCTGCAAAAAATAGTGAAGACTGTGAAAATTTGCCGCCTGTGATGGATTTTTTGGATAAGTCCCGCGTCTCGGGTAACCTAGGGTGCAATATCTTTAATACCACTTATACGTTGGAAGGCAAAAAGTTCTCTTTTGCCCCGGCAGCCACCACTCGAAGAATGTGCTCGCCTGATCAAATGAAACTTGAAGGTAAGCTCTTAAACGTGTTGCAAAGTACACGGTATCTGACTCAGAACGAAAAAGGACTAATGTTCTGGGACGAAAAGGGACAGCTTCTCGCACAGTACGAACCGGAAAAAGCCGGTCAATGCCAATAATCAAAAGCCTTCGGAATCGCCGAAGGCTTTTTTCTTAATGGGCCGACTCCCAGCTGTCACCGCTTCCAACCTCTGCAATTAAAGGCACGGCTAAAGAAGCAACATTTTGCATGAGTTGAGGTAAAGCCTCTTTTACTTGCGACAATTCCATCTCGGGCACTTCTAAGACCAATTCATCGTGCACCTGAAGCACAAGCTTAGTCTTTAGTCCCTGCTCTTCAATCCAGGCCTGAACGGCGATCATTGCCTTTTTAATCAAGTCGGCCGCTGTCCCCTGCATCGGCGCATTAATAGCGGCACGCTCAGCAGCAGCCCGCACCGGTGCTCTTGAACTCTGAATATCCGGCAACCAAAGACGTCTGCCGAAGGCTGTCTGGACAAACCCTTGCTCATGGGCAAGTGTCCGAGTCTTTTCCATATAGGCTTTTACACCCGGATAACGGGTAAAATATCGGTCAATATAGTTTCTTGCAGCCTGAGGCTCAATACCCAAATTTTGAGCTAAACCAAACGCACTCATTCCGTAAATCAAACCAAAGTTAATCACCTTTGCTGTGCGCCTTTGATCGGGAGAAACTTTGTCAAGCGCAACACCGAACACTTCTGAAGCTGTTGCGCGGTGAATGTCCAATCCCTTATGAAAAGCGTCCAATAGCCCAGCATCGGCCGACAGGTGAGCCATGATGCGCAACTCAATCTGAGAGTAGTCAGCTGAAACGATAAGACTGCCGCTCGGAGCCACAAAAGCTTCGCGCACCCGGCGACCCTCACCGGTTCTTACAGGAATATTTTGCAAATTAGGATCACTTGAAGCCAAGCGCCCTGTCACGGCTGTCGTTTGCCCGAAGGTTGTATGCACACGACCAGTACCGGGGAAAATCATCATCGGGAGTTTATCGGTATAGGTACTCTTTAATTTACTTAACCTGCGATACTCCAAAATGGCTTTAGGTAGAGGATAATCAAGCGCTAATTGTTGCAGTACTTCCTCGTTGGTGCTGTAGCCGCCGGTAGCTGTTTTTTTCGTTTTCGGCGGTACGGGAATCTGTAGCACTTCAAAAAGAATATGTGAAAGTTGCTTGGGACTAGCCACATTGAAGCGTTCACCTGCCATTTTGCAACACGCTTCTTCGAGTTTAATAATCTCATCGCCCAAAGCATCGCTTTGAGCCCCAAGCCGCATGGAATCAATCAGCACACCGTTTCGCTCCATAATAAAGAGCACATTTTGAGTCGGTAACTCTACTGTTTCATAGATAGACCTTAATCCCTCATCAGCATTGACTCGGGCACGTAGGTGTTTAAATAAATCACTAATAGCTTGCGCGCGAGTCGCACAGAATCGAGCCGCCGCCTCAACTTCAACCGCCTGACAGCGAATTTGTTTAGCGCCTTTGCCGATTAAATCCTCCAGAGCCGGAACATCTTCTTTGAGCCAACGCAAGGCTAAATTGGAGAGCTCGTGCTTCATGTGCGCTTCAATAACGTAACTTAATAACGTCACGTCTTCGGTAGACCGATTCAATTCAATTCCAGTATTGGCCAAAGCGTGACGGGCGTATTTGCACTGAGCGCTCACCTTCGGCTGATCTGAGGCAAACCACGTCCCCAAAGTCTCTTTGAGGGTATTTTTGTCAATTCTATCTTGACCAACGGGGACATAAAATGAAGTCCCATCAACAAAGAAAGCTACGCCGCTCAGTGTTGCATGCATTCCGTCAGAAGGATCACACAACAGAGTAAACGAGACGACATCTTTTGAGCCTTGAAGTTTTTGAGCAAGCTCTTCCAAGGCTTTAGCATCTTGCACAATAGAAATCGGTCCCTCTTTTTTCTCCGTCGGTTTTTCCTGGGGCTCGGCGGGAATGCTAGCAAACAAGTCGCCTGTCACAGGCTCAGCTTTCTTGGCTTCTGTTTTGCCAGATACACGTTTTTGAACTGCCTTTTTACTTTGCTGCATTTCCCAGCGAGCATAAAATTGGGCTAAAAAAGCTGAATCTTCATCATTAAACGTAAGCGAGCAGATATCCGAGTCCTTCACATAGGCCGAGAGATCTGCGTCCGTTTTAATGGTCACAAGTGCCTTGGCTGTAGGCAAAAAAGCTAATCCCTCTCTTAAGTATTCCCCTGCCTTGCCTTTAACCTCTGAGGCGCGACGCATAATCTCATCTAAGCTACCGAAGTCATTGACCCATTTGGCCGCTGTCTTCGGACCGCACTTGTTAATTCCCGGAACATTATCAACAGCATCCCCCATCAGAGACAGGTAATCAATGATGCGCTCAGGTGCCACACCGTACTTTGCCTTTACTCCCTCTGCATTCAGAATCTGACGGGTCATAGTGTTAAGAATAAAGACCTGATCGGTCACGAGCTGGCTCATATCTTTATCGCCCGTGGCGATAAACACTTTAAAGCCTTTTTTCTCTGCTTGTTTGGCAAGCGTTCCAATCACATCATCGGCCTCAATCCCTGGAACCTGCAAAAAAGGCCAGCCTTGAGCTTTGATCATCGAAAAGATAGGTTCAACCTGGCTAGCTAAATCTTCAGGCATGGGGGGACGGTTAGCTTTATAGTCACTGTAGATTTCATCTCGGAATGTGCCGCCATGGGCATCAAAAACGCAGGCTGCATAATCGGGTTTTATCATCGTACGAATCATCTTGAGCATATTGGCAAAACCTTTGATCGCGCCGGTTGGTTCACCTGCGCTCGTACGCAAGTCTGGTAGTCCGTGAAAGGCCCGATAAAGGAAGTTAGATCCGTCTACTAATAAAACCGTTTTCATGAGTGAAAATCTCTAAAAAAATAAACAGCGTTTATTGTAGAGGTTTTGTGTCAGATGCAGTTGACTGACTACTCAGTCTGATCTTTTTTAGGCTTTTAAAGTATGTTTGATAAAAGCAAAAAGACACAACTTTTTTCCGCTCTTTTATTGGATTTTTCTAGCCTCAGGTACAATCATGCCCCTATAATCAAAGTAGAAACACAACCATCTTTTTAAGTGAAGATTATGAAAAAAACAGTTTTCGTAACCATAGCAGCAGGATTATTCTTAAGCTCTGCCGCCTTTGTTCCTGCCATGGCAGCAGACCCCATTAGTGCTCCACCGCAAATTAGCGAAGCGGACGCTCAAAGTGCACAAGGCAATGTGAATTCCGGCCGTCGTTCGAGTTCATATGAAAAACTTTCGGAAAAAGCCCGTCAGTATGAAGTCAATCCCGATTTAGCCCCGACCGATGCTGACTATGCCAAAGCTCGTAAAGACCGCGAAGAAGGCCGTATCACGAAGCGCTCTCAACGCACGGAAATTGAAACCATCCGGGATCAAAATAACCGCATTACGGAATATGTTGTAACACCGGGTAGCACAAAGATTCCTTACTCCATTGAAAACCGCTCCGACCGTCCAAACGCTAACCCTGGTCACAGTAAAGATACGCTCGGAACACCTAAATTCATTAATTTCGGGTTCTAGAGCATGCAGGGTCATATCGCGAGTTTTTCTTCACCCGTAAAGTGGCTTCGTGAGGGCTTGAGCGCTATCCGCCAAGCCCCTTTCGGTATGGTGAGCATCTGTATGTTTTACGTATTCACCATGACTGTTTTGGGAGCTCTGCCCCTTTTTGGTCTTGTCCTGGCGGCTTTTTTCATGCCTTTTGGCACGATGCTTGTTATTCAAGGCACAAAAGATGCGCACGAAGGTCGCCAACCCCTTTACGGTATTCTAGTTGAGTTATTCAAAGATCGTCTTAAGCGCTTCTTATTGATGCGTGTGGGCGTGATTTACGCCGTCTTCATTTTGATTGCCAACTACGCTTATGTTTTTTTGGCTGTCGATGACGTCAGTCAGTGGAAAATTGTTGACGGCCGTCTTGATTGGACCTCGGTTTACGCACATTTTCCCTGGACAGCCGCCATCGTGACGGTGATTTTCTATGCCTTAGGTCAAATGGCGACCTGGTTTGCGCCGGCTTTAGTAACGTGGAAAAACATGACAGTCGGCAAAGCTATTTTCTATTCCTTTTTTGGCTGCTTAAGAAATTGGCTTGCAGTTATTGTGCTGTTAGTCATGATTTTCGGCGCAACACTCATTTGTGCTTTAGCAGTCATTATTCTCATGGATACTTTAGGGATCGGAGACTATTCCCTTTTCATCCTTACGCCGATCGGCTTTTTTATCACTACCTGGGCCTACAGCACAATGTGGCCGATGTGGGTGGATATTTTCGGTGATGTAAACGCCGATTAATTTTTGAACTAAAAAAAAACTCGATGGGAAGAAACCTTCACATCGAGTTTTTTGACTTAAAGTCGGCTATTTATGCTCAATATAGTGCTGCCACTCTTCACCCACTTTTTCCTGAGCGAGTATTTTGTGACCAGTTTGAGCCGCAAACTGAGCGAGGTCAGCAACACTTGCCGGATCCGTGGCTAAAACCATCAGCACTTCTCCGGCCTGCATTTTCGCCAATGCCTTTTTTGTCTTTAAAACCGGCATGGGGCACTTGGTGCCCCGCGTGTCTATCTGCTCATCAAAGTGCATGATTTACTTGCTCTGAAGAAAGCCTTCAACACCAGCCAAAGCTTCAGCTAAGCCTTCAGCCTTCGGAGCACCGGCCATAGCCAAATCAGGCTTTCCGCCACCTTTGCCGCCCATCTTTGAGGCAACAAATCCGGCCAATTCACCAGCCTTAACACGACCGATCAGCGACTTGGAAACACCAGCAACGATCTGCACCTTACCGTCATTGACGCTTGCCAAAACCACAATCGCCTCTCCTAACTGATCACGCAAGCCTTCTGCCATCGAACGCAGTGCTTTTGCTTCAATGCCTTCAACCTTTGTCACCAAAAGCTTATAGCCGTTAAAGTCCTTGGCACTAGAAACTAAAATGGCTGCCGTCATTTGCGCAATCTTTTCTTTTAAGCGCAGAACTTCTTTTTCGAGGCTCTTTACTGTATCGAATACGGAGTGAGCTTTTTCGGTCACCACATCCACGGGCGACTTCAGTGCAGCGCACACTTCACGGATCGTTTCCTCTTGCTTGCGAGTAAAGGCAACCACATTCATGCCGGTGGTAACTTCTACGCGACGGATTCCAGCAGCAATAGCCGATTCGCTCAAAATCTTAAACGAACCAATATCGCCCGTACGATCCACGTGAGTACCACCGCACAATTCGCAGGACGGACCAATTTTCACGACGCGAACAACAGAACCGTACTTTTCACCAAAGAGCATCAAAGCGCCGGTCTTCTTTGCCTCATCAATCGGCATTTCCTGAACAGTGACTGCAGCATTAGCCAAAATTTCACGATTGACAATATTTTCAACTTCGTGAATTTGTTCAACGGTCATCGCTTCGATGTGTGTAAAGTCAAAACGCGTCACATCGGGACCCACCCAGGAACCACGCTGTTGAACGTGATCACCTAGGACCTGACGTAAAGCATATTGCAACAAGTGAGCCACGGAGTGATTGCGGCGAATGCTTTCACGGCGTTCACTGTCGACTGTCACATCAAAGATATCTCCCAGCTTTACGTGGCCTTCTTCAACGTGAGCATGCTGCCCTGTCACCTTTGCCTTAATTTTTTGCGTATCGATCACACGGACAATAGAGGTGCCATTTTTCATCACACCGGTATCGCCCACCTGACCGCCGCTTTCTCCATAAAAGGGCGTGACATCAAGCACCACTACACAGTCTTCACCGGCGGGTACTTCCTGGACTTGTTCTCCATCCAGGTAAAGCGCAATAACCTTAGAACCCTTGTGTTCAGTTTCGGTATAACCCGTAAAAGTCGTATCGGCGCCGTTATACTCAAGGCCAGCAGCCATCTTAAATTTAGCGCTGGCACGCGCTTTGTCGCGCTGCTCCTGCATGGCGGCATCAAATCCGTCCATATCGACCGTCATGTTGCGTTCACGACAAACGTCAGCGGTCAAGTCAACAGGGAAACCGTAGGTATCGTGAAGCTTAAAGGCTACCTTGCCATCAAGCACCCCATCCTTGGTTTCTGCAATTGCCTCATCGAGCATCTGCATGCCCTGAGCCAAAGTTTTTGCAAAACGTTCTTCTTCTTTAGCTAAAACGGTCTTAATCTTAGGATTCTTAATTTCGGGATAGGCTTCACCCATTTCGGCAACAACAGCGTCAACCAATCCAGCAAAGAAAGGCTTGCGTGCACCGAGCTTGTAGCCGTGGCGAATAGCACGGCGGCAGATGCGGCGAAGCACATAAGCGCGGCCTTCATTGCCTGGCAAAATACCGTCGGCCACCGAGAATGTGCAGGCACGAATGTGGTCAGCAATCACCTTCAAAGAGGGGCTATTGGGATCCACGTCGGTTGCACCGGCCTCTTCAACAGCTTTGCGCACTGCAGCCAAAAGATTTTTGAAAAGGTCAATATCGTAGTTGCTGTGAACGTGTTGCAAAACAGCTGCAATACGCTCCAAACCCATACCCGTGTCAACAGAGGGCTTCGGCAGTTTATGCATTACGCCGTTTTCATCACGGTTAAACTGCATGAACACGAGGTTCCAAATTTCGATGTAACGGTCACCGTCTTCATCGGGGCTACCCGGAGGGCCGCCTTGAACTTCTTCACCGTGGTCGTAGAAAATTTCAGAGCACGGTCCGCACGGCCCCGTATCACCCATCATCCAGAAATTATCTGACATGTAGCGAGCTCCCTTATTGTCGCCGATGCGAACGATGCGCTCGGCAGGGATGCCCACTTCTTTATTCCAAATATCATAAGCTTCGTCATCTTCGGCGTAGACCGTTACCCAAAGCTTTTCAGGCGGAAGATGAAAGTGTTGGGTCAGAAGTTCCCAAGCGTTTTTGATGGCGTCACGTTTGAAATAGTCACCAAAACTGAAGTTGCCCAACATTTCAAAAAATGTGTGGTGACGCGCGGTATAACCGACATTATCTAAGTCATTGTGCTTGCCGCCTGCGCGGATACATTTTTGAGCAGTCGTTGCACGGGTGTAAGGACGCTTATCAAAGCCTAAGAAAACATCTTTAAATTGGTTCATGCCCGCGTTTGTAAACAGAAGCGTCGGATCATTGCCCGGCACAACGGGGCTGGAGTGCACAATCGTATGACCTTTACTTTCGAAAAACTTCAAAAAGGTCTCGCGAATTTGCGAAGTTTTCATAATTTTTCTCTTTATATAAAAAATAGATTTCTTTAGTTTTCTCAAACTAAAGACTGAATTTGCTAATTCTAGTCACTTTTATCTGTGATGGGACAAAATATCCGTTGCTGTTTGAGCCTTCTGCCCGAAATCCATGCCTAAGCATTAATTATTTCTTTTTACAAAAAATCATTGTCTAATTAAATAACAGGTTTATGATAGCTGTAGAAGTTCTCTTCATACAGGAGGTTGTTATGAGTCTTTCTAGAAGATTATTTATCGCCTCATTGGTGGGCTTGGCCACTTTAGGTCGAAGTGCCATGGCTCAGGAGAAAGGTCCTTTGGCTGAACTCTTGTCAAATGTCTCAGACCGCTCTTTGCGCGACTTTATGGAAAAGCACGACAGAGATGGACGTTGGGACGGTCACTACTATTATGACCGACAAAACGACAAACGCTATACGCGTGACGAGTGGCGCAAAGAGCTTGAATGGCGCTACAAGCAGGAAAAAGAAGGACGCGACTGGCGCCGTGAACGCTACGGCAAAGACTTCAAGGATCGCCGGGATAGAGATGATGAGCGGGATCGCAAGCATTTTAAAGATGATCGAAAACCACCGAAAGACAAAAAGAACGACAAGCGTAAGCCAGCTAGTCGTGCTAAAGATAAAAAAAACGAGCATCGCAAACCGCATCGCAAACCTAAAGATAAACGTCCAGAACCAAGAAGAGATGATTAGCGTATTGTTTTGGAATTAATTTCTGTCTTGTGACTTTCAGTACCAAACACGGAATTGATTCCATTTTTGAAGAAAGGAAAGTTAGTATGCGTGAGGAGACTTTGCTAGTTCATGCTGGACTTCATATTTCTGACGACTATGATTTTGTCAATCCGCCAGTGATCCGTGCTTCCACAGTCTTACATCAATCAGCTCAAGATATGATGAACCGCGCCATGCACGAGCGCGACATGGTTAAAGACAAGATCCCTTATGCAACCTACGGTTCTCCCACTCATCATGCTTTCTATAAGGCGTTGTGCGCTCTGGAAGGTCCAAAGGCAACAGGCGCCTGGGCCTTCCCCTCGGGACTGGCTGCCTGCACAATTCCTCTTTTAGCATTTTTGAAAACCGGCGACCATGCTCTTTTTATCGACACAATCTACGGACCTACACGGGAATTTGCCGAGGAAATCTTAAGACGAATGGGCGTTGAGGTGGATTTTTTCCCGCCCTCTGTCGGCAAAGATATTGTTTCTTATATCAAACCCAACACAAGCTTATTGATGCTCGAAACACCCGGCTCGCATACCTTTGAAATGCCGGACGTTCCTGCCATCGCTCAGGTCTGCCAAGAACACAATGTGGTTAGCGTGATTGATAACACTTGGGCCACTCCTCTTTATTTCAAGCCCCTGGAAGTTGGTATTGATGTGGTCATTCACGCTGCAACCAAATACATCGGCGGGCACTCCGATCTCACTATGGGGGTGGTAATCTGTAACGAAAAGACCTGGCCCAGGGCATACCGTACCATTATTCAAACCGGACAGACCACCAGCTGCGATGATATATACCTTGCCTATCGAGGTTTGCATTCTATGGCAGTAAGAGTCAAGGCAGCTAGCGAAAGTGCTAAAAAAGTGATTGACTGGCTTTTGACTCGAGAAGAAGTTGAACGGGTTTTGTGGCCGGCCTTACCGACTGATCCTTCTTATCCGATCTGGAAGCGGGACTTTAGGGGGGCGACTTCTTTGTTCGGTGTGGTGTTTAAAGAACAATATGCCAATAAACTCGCTCCAATGATTGATGCTTTACAGATTTTCGGCCGAGGATACTCTTGGGGCGGCTTTGAAAGCCTTTTGATCCAAAGTTACGGCACAAGAACAAAAACACCTATGCCTTTTGAACGGATGGTAAGAATTGCGATCGGTTTAGAAAATTCAGATGATCTCATTGAGGATTTAAAGCAGGCTTTTGAAAAGCTGCAACACTAAAGATTGGCCGTCTATTTCTTTATAACGTCACTTCAACCCGGAAGTGAGGTTATGCTTTTAATTTAATAATACACTATGGGAATTTTCGCCTGTAGAAGATTTGAGGCAGACTCTTTCGGAAGTCTGCCTCTTTTTAGTGGCTTCTTTTCACAAATGTCGCTAGGCGATCTTTGAGTAGCCTCCTGCCCGATCGGATTCTCTTAGATAGCGGTCAAACTGCATGGCTACTGCTCGGACAAAAATCTTACCCTTAGGGCTCACCACAATTTCTTCCGGCGTTAACTCAACAAAACCCACCTTTTGATAGTTCTGAAGCTTTCTCAGTTCATAGGCAAACGTTTCATCAAAATTAATTCCAAATCGTGTTTCTATTTCAGCCTTGACGATACGGAATTGACACATAATGGTCATAATCACAGCATGGCGCAACTGGTCTTCCTCACTGAGTCTATAGCCGCGATTAGTTGCCAAACGGCCTGCACGAATGGCCTCATAATAAGCTTGCAATTCACGCGGATTACAAGCATAGCAATGATGAATGTTACTGATAGCCGAGACACCCAAAGCCACCATGTCACAGTCAGGTCTTGTGGAATAGCCTTGGAAATTACGCTGCAACTTTCCCTCTTGCTGCGCAATAGCCAGTTCATCGGTGACTTTTGCAAAGTGATCCATCCCAATGTAACGATAACCGTTTTGAGTTAATCGCGTAATCGCATCCATCATGATATGAACCTTTTCAACCGTACTGGGTAAGTCAGCATCCAAAATACGACGCTGAGGTGGAAAGTGGTGCGGCAAATGTGCGTAATGATAAAGCGCGATGCGGTCGGGTGACAGTTCTAAGACCTGATCAAGCGTTTTTTCAAAACTCTTACGGGTTTGCTTTGGCAGGCCGTAAATTAAGTCCATGTTAATAGAATGGAACCCTGCTTCACGTGCAGCAAGCATGGTGTCCCGAGTCATTTCAAAAGGCTGAATACGATTGACTGCCTTTTGAACTTCGGGATTGAAATCTTGTACACCGCAACTCATGCGGTTTAGTCCCACCTTGGCCAAAGTTTGTACTTTTTCAGGCGGACAGGTTCTGGGATCAACCTCAATAGAAAATTCACCCGCAGACTGAAGTGGAAAACGGCTAGTGATGAGACCCATCACACGCTCAATTTCCTCGTTATTTAAAAAGGTCGGTGAGCCTCCGCCAAAGTGAAGTTGACTGACAGTTGTTTCACCAGCAATCCTTTCCTTAACCAATCCAATTTCCTGATCCAAGACATCAAGATACTCTGCACTTTTGCTGTGGTCACGCGTTACTTGTTTATTGCACCCACAGTAAAAACAAATATCGTTGCAGAAAGGAATATGCACATAAAGGCTCAAAGGCTTATCTAACTCTCTGGTTTTTAAAGCCTCTTCATAGTCGGCTGCAGAAAAATTCTTATTGAAACGGTCAGCCGTCGGATAAGACGTATAACGCGGTGCGGGGACATCAAATTTTTGCAACAGTTCTATTGAGGGTAACTCAACGCCGGTCAGATTCGGATCAGTCAACATGGGAAAATCCTAAAATTCACCAATTTGATTTAAGTTAAACTTCTGATATCATTTCACAATCAAAATTTGACGAAAGTCAAAAGCAAAATAATACAGGTGACAACGGTTACATTGTGCACGGGAATTATTACCGCAAACTGAAAGGTATTCCCAAGCGTTGCCACCCAATATATTAGAAACATTTTTTTGATGGCATTCCATGTCGACCTTGTCTCCGAATCTGTCTGCCGTTCCGTCTTTGAGAGTCAGTTGCTCACACTGCAATCTGCGCGAACATTGTGTTCCCCTCGGATTATCTTTACGCGATATTGATCGTTTGGAAGACTTAATTGCTTCGAGAAAAAGAATTCATCGCGGTGAACCGCTCTTTAGAGCTGGGGATCGCTTCGAAGCAATCTATGCCATTCGATTGGGCTTTTTAAAAAGTTCGGTTATGAGCAGTGACGGACGTGAACAAGTAACGAACTTTCACATGTCTGGAGAACTAATCGGACTAGACGGTATTGCTAACGAAGTGCACTCTTGTGACGTGATTGCCCTTGAAGACACTGAAGTGTGCGTCATTCCTTACGAACGAATTCTCGCTGCCTGCAGTGAAATCGAAGGCTACAACCTGCACTTTCAAAAAGTGCTTTCCCGTGAAATCGTTCGTCAACATGGTCTTATGCTTTTATTAGGCTCGATGCACGCCGAAGAGCGTCTTGCTGCCTTTCTTTTAAACCTCTCTCAACGCTTTGAATCCCGAGGCTACTCCAGAACAGAATTTGTTTTACGTATGACTCGGGCAGAAATCGGATCCTATCTGGGACTGAAACTTGAAACGGTAAGCCGTGTCTTATCTCGTTTCTCGCATGACAACTTAATCGCTGTCAATCAAAAGCACGTACATATTATTGACGCCGAAGGATTAAGGGCTATTGTTTCTGGACAAAATTCCGAAGAAGCCCTCGAAGAGCAATAAGAGGTTTTTCTTGAATACGCTCAAACAGTTTGCCATTGTTGTGGCCGGACTCGGATGGTCTCTGAGCGCCGTCGCATCGGATTTTGTCGATTTGCTCGCTGACATTCCGGTCGGTGAAAATGAATTAGCAAAATCGGTTGAGCTACGAGAGGCACAACGCAGCCGCATTAACCCTGATGACACCATTTGGGTCACTATCAGGCGTGGCTTCGGTTTAGCTGACCTGCCAGAAGCTGTCGTTGATCGAGAATTAACCCGTTACACGAAAGCACTTCCCTACACAGAACAGATGGCGTTCCGAGCCAGAATGTATCTGTACTTCATCGTCTCGGAAACTCAAAAACGAGGCATGCCTTCAGAATTAGCACTGTTGCCTTTTGTTGAAAGTGCCTTTCAGCCTGAAGCCCTTTCTCGCTCCAAGGCGGCAGGTCTTTGGCAATTTCTGCCTTCTACCGGAGACATCTTTGACTTAAGGCAGTCGAGTTGGCGAGACGACCGGCTCGATGTTATTGAAAGTACACGCGCGGCACTGGACTATCTGCAATACCTGCACAATCAATTTGAGGATTGGCACCTGGCACTGGCAGCCTACAACTGGGGAGAAGGAAGCGTGAGACGAGCCATTGCCGCCAATGCAGCTCGTGGCAAACCTACCGATTATATGAGTTTGCCTCTGCCAAAGGAGACAGCCCGCTACGTGCCAAAACTTTTAGCGATAAAAAAACTTATTGAAGATCCGGATCGCTATGGGTTAAAACTGCCTGCTATTGCCAATGAACCGTACTTTGTTCGTGTGAATAAAAACCGGGATCTTGATTTAGAAACGGCGGCACAATTGGCTGAAACTGACCTGCAGGAATTCAGGCTCCTTAACCCAAGCTTTAACCGCCCCGTAGTGGTTGCAGCTCACCAAGGGGCCATTTTGATTCCGGCAGCAAAGGCTGACGCTTTTGTTTCCAACCTTATCAATTGGCAAGCGACCGGCAAACCCCTTTCCAATTGGTCTACGTACACGGTCAAAAAAGGCGAGTCCCTTAACGCTATCGCAAGGCGCTTTGGCATGACTGAAGAGGAGCTGCGTGCAGCCAATAAGATTCCTAAAAACCGCCGAGTACAAATCGGCAGCACCCTTTTGGTAAAAGACGCGCAAGCAAAAACTGACATTCAAGTGACCGAAGCTGATTCGGCTTTAAAACTCGTCCCCTTGCCGACCACACGTCGCATTACTTACCGAGTTCGAAGTGGTGACACCCTCTCGGGAATTGCGGCGCGTTTCGGAGTTAAAACGGCCGATATCCGAAAACAAAATAAACTAAAAAGCAACACGATTAAAGTGGGACAGAGACTGCGACTGACTGTCCGTGAAGTTCAAAGAACGAGCCTTCGAAAGACAGCTTATCGAGTCAAAAGAGGCGACACACTCTATACGATTGCTCAACGTCATCGAACCAGTGTAAGCGCAATCATGGATGAAAATAAGCTTCAATCCAAAGATTTAAAACCGGGACAGCGTTTGGTCATTCCTCACTAAGATAGTTGAGGCATTCGCGTCCTCTCTTCAAACTTTAAGCCTCTTTAGTTAAAATCAATCCGTTATTACACATCATTTAAAGTGAGGATGAAATGGGTTTCCTTCAAGGTAAAAAAATTCTGATCACAGGAATCGTCTCCAACCGCTCCATCGCTTACGGTATCGCTAAATGTTGCCATCGTGAAGGTGCTGAGCTTGCCTTCTCTTATGCCAACGAACGTTTTAAAGATCGCGTAGCAGGTTTTGCCGCCGATTTCGGCAGCGATTTTGTTTTGCAAATGGATGTCTCCAACGACGAACAAATCAACAATACTTTTGCTCAGATTAAGCAACGTTGGGGCGCTCTGGACGGTCTCGTCCACTCTATTGGCTTTGCGCCGCGCGAGGCCATTGCTGGGGACTTCCTTGAAGGATGTACTCGTGATGCGTTTAAAACCGCAATGGATATTTCCGCCTACTCATTCCCCGCTATTGCGCGAGCTGCCATGCCTCTCATGGAAGGCCGTGCCGGCTCCCTTTTAACGCTCACTTACTTGGGCGGTGAACGTGTTGTTCCGAACTACAACACAATGGGGCTTTGCAAAGCAGCTCTTGAAGCAAGCACCCGCTACATTGCAAGTTCCGTGGGTCCTAAAGGAATCCGCGCCAATGCTATTTCTGCCGGCCCGATCAAAACATTAGCAGCCTCAGGCATTCAGGGCTTCTCTAAGATGCTTCATCACATGGAAGCCAATGCTCCGCTTCGCCGCACGGTTACGATTGAAGAAGTAGGAAACGTGGCCGCATTCCTTCTTTCCGATTTAGCAAGCGCTGTCACCGGCGAAATCGTACACGTAGATGGCGGCTTCCACAGTGTGGCAATCGGTGCAGAAACGGAACAATAATTGATAGTTCTATCGCACGTATGACCGAAAAAGTCCACTTTTTCGGTCAAATCCGCTTTAGGAACAAAAAAGTGAAATCCTTTAAAACCGCCGCTGTTTTTGCCAAGCGAACTGAACCCATGGGAGAAGCTCTGCAAAAGCTTTTGGACATCTTGCGTGCTGAAAAAATGGATTACCTACTTGAAGAAAGTACGGCAAACCATTTGCCAGGCTCTAAAGGGGTGAGTTTAGAAGAACTTGGCAAAAAAGCCGATGTTATCATAATGTTGGGAGGCGACGGCACAACGCTTGGTATAGCTCGCCGCATGGCTCGCTTTAAGCTTCCAATCATTGCTATTAATGCAGGTCGGCTAGGTTTTATCACAGACTTTTCTCTGCAGGAAATGAGTAAAGACCTCCCACCTCTGCTTCGGGGCGAGTACGAGGTTGACACTCGATCAATGCTTCAGGTACGAGTCTATCGCGCTGGCAAAAATGTATTTACTGCTACTGCAGTTAACGATGCAGGCATCACTCACGGCCGTGCGGGTTCCATGGTGGAATTTAATGTTTGGGTTGACGGTCATCCGATGGCCACACAGCGTGCCGACGGCGTCATTGTTTCCTCAGCGACGGGCTCTACAGCATATGCGATGGCCGCTGGAGGCCCTATCCTGCACCCCGCACTAAACGCAATGGTTCTTGTACCAGTTGCGCCTCATGCACTCACCAATCGACCTATTGTTTTACCCGGCTTAAGCACTGTCGATATTAGCTTGATTGAAGCCCGAGAGGCGTCTGCTTACTGTGATATGCAGGACTTTTTCCCAATGCAAAAGGGCGATGTTTTACGAGTGAGAACTTTGCCGGAAAGTTTTACTATCCTGCATCCGATCGGACACAATCACTACGACACATTGCGCCGAAAGCTTTATTGGAACCTCATGCCATCGGACAACGCCTCGCTTCCTATCAAAGACTAGAGTTTTATTATGCTCACGCACCTTTCGCTCAAAGACTTTGTCATTGTTAAAGAACTTAATCTGGATCTTGCATCTGGGCTGACGGTTCTAACCGGCGAAACTGGCGCAGGAAAGTCCATTTTAATTGACGCTATTCAACAAATTTTAGGAGCCCGCTCTGATATAGGGATGATCCGTGAAGAAGCTAAACAAACGGATCTGACGGCTATTTTTGAAATTAATGATGACGTCCTTCAGATTCTTCGTGACCAGGCTCTCATTGCTGAAGATGATCTACTTGAAAAAACCGCCATTATTCGCCGTGTCATTGATAGAAACGGAAGATCCCGCTCTTGGATAAATGGCGTTGCCGTAACGATCTCTCAGGTTAAAGAGTTAGCTACAAAGCTTTTGGATATCCATGGACAAAACGCCCAGCAGTCACTGCTAAAACCTAGCGGTCAATTAGCTCTTTTAGATGCGTTTGGTAGCTACACAGACGAATTAGCGGCTACACGGAAAGCCTTTTACCTCTGGCAGCAAGCGCAAAAACGTCTTTTTGAAGCAAAAGAAGATGCAAAGAAATTAGCCGATGAAGCCGAGCGGTTGGCTTGGATGCATGAAGAACTGTCGCAAATTCGACCGATCAAGGGCGAATGGGAAGAGCTTAACGCCGAGCACCGAAGACTCGGCAATGCACATGATATTTTAGATGCTCTTGAAAGTGCTTCAAGCGATCTATCCGACAGTGATGAAAGTGCTTTAAGCCTATTGGGACGCAATACTGAAAGACTGCAGGCACTTGCCCAGTACGATGAAAAATTAGGGGATATCGCCAATCAGCTCAATGACGCTCAGGCTATTGTAGAAGATGCCGTGCGAGAGCTCGATCGCTATCGCGACAGAACTGATCTGGATGAAGGTCGCTTTGAAGAAGTGGATGCGCGTGTTTCGCTCTACTTTAATGCAGCTCGAAAGTTTCATACTCTGCCTGAAGATCTTTTCGAGAAATTTGAAGAAACCACGCAAAAACTTAAAGCACTGCAGCAAAACCTTGACCTAGAGACACTTGAAAAAGAAGAAGAGGGCGCACACAGTGCGTATTTATCCGTTGCCAGAACCCTCTCGAAAAAAAGACACCAGGCAGCAAAGATGCTGTCCAAACAAGTTACTGATGCAATGCAGATGCTTTCAATGGCTGGTGGCTGTTTTGAAGCAAAATTAAATAGTTCTGAACCAGGAGCATTAGGACTAGAGAGCTGTGAATTCTTAGTGGCCGGCCATCCCGGCGTGCCAGCCAGAGCACTCTCTAAAGTTGCCTCCGGCGGTGAACTTTCACGTATCAGTTTAGCGATCTCCGTTATTACCTCCAAGCAGACCCCTGTCGATACACTCATTTTTGACGAGGTCGATGCAGGAATTGGAGGAGCAGTTGCTGATGTCGTCGGAAAGTTACTCAAAAAACTTTCCCTCGAACGCCAAGTCATGTGTGTGACTCATTTACCGCAGGTGGCCTCATACGGCTATAACCACTTAAGGGTGCAAAAATCGCAGGAAAACGGTCAAACCGTGAGCAAATTGCAACTGTTAAATGATGCTGAACGCGTTGAAGAGTTAGCCCGAATGCTAGCGGGTGCCGATGTCACAATCAAAGCAAGAGACAATGCTGCTGAACTTATAGAAAACGCCCGAGCCTACCAAGGCTAGAGCGTTTCAAATAAGAAAACTTAAAAAGCGCAGCCTATTTTTTGGCTGCGTTTTTTTCTTGGCATTCTTTACAAATGCCGTATAAACAGAGCGTGTGGTGATCGAGTGTGTAACCGAAACGCGAGGCGATTTCCTGCTGTTTTCTTTCAATATCAATATCCACAAACTCTTCGATCTTGCCACACTGTAGGCACACTAGATGATCATGATGCTCAGGCTCACCTAATTCATAGGAGGCGCTTTCACTGTCGAAGTGATGGCGACGCAAAAGACCGGCTACTTCAAACTGAGTGAGCACTCGATAAACCGTTGCCAAACCGACATCCTCTCCCTCTTGCTTAAGTTGGGAGAAAACTTCATCGGCAGTTAAGTGGCGCTTAGTCGTCAAAGCCGCCTTCTGAAATAACGATAATATAAGAAGGCGCGGTGCCGTCGCTTTCAATCCCAAACTTTTTAAATCACTCGGATCGTATTTCAATTGATTTTCCTCTAACTTTACAAATAAGCAACAACTCCGCTGCCACATTTTCGGCTAATCATATCATGCCGATTACTAAAAAGTTCAAAAGCCTCTCTTTCAGTTCAATACGTTAACTGACAAATCTTTGCGTTGGTATTGACTCACTTAAGAGAAAAACAGAAGACAACCAAACGCAGATAAAAGAACATGTTGCATATAACAAGAACCTCTACGAGAGCACTTTCTGAATGTTTGCATTTTGGAACGCGTCTTAATCACATTTTTGTCTTGTTTTGCAACTTTACTGAAAAAAATTCCTCGCAATCATAGGCGTTAGAAGGCGCATTAGTTTATCATTCAGGGATCAGAGACTAACGCATTGCAATAACGTGTCACCTATGTACAAGAAATGTATGCTGACGGGCGCCCTTGCTGCCACGCTCGTATTGTCTGGTTGCGCCCAGGTGCAGTCCCAGTGGGATGCTTTCAATGAATGGTTCCAACCATCTGAAGCCATTACATCCGTCATTAAACCCTACCGCCCCGACACTCATCAGGGCAATTTAGTCACCAAAGAAATGGTCGACCAGCTTCACCTCGGCATGACTCAGCTTCAGGTGCAATTTTTATTAGGTGTTCCGCTTTTGCGTGATTTATTCCACCAAAACCGCTGGGATTATCTCTACTATGTCAATCCCCGTTTCGGTGATCCGCAAACGAGACGTCTGACTATCTATTTTGATGATTCCGGCCGTCTGACCCGTTACGAATTCACTCCGATGCCAGAAGAAACTCAAGCCGACCAAATGATTTTAGGCGACGAAGAGGCCTTCACGCCTGGAAATTCGGATTTGACTGTTGTTGACCAAGCTCAAAAAGCCCAGGAAGATGTTGAGCAGAATGCTCACTAATCCCTTAGCCAAAGGATAAAAAAAGATGCAAGAAAAACTTGAACTTTTAGCCGACCGCGTTCGTGCCCTTATTCAGGAAGTCAATGATTTGCGTGCCCAAAACGAACAATTGCAAGCCCTCCTGACGCAAAAGGAAAATGAAGCCGGTTTGACCAAAGCGGAAACACAGGAAGCTATTGAGCGCCTTGACGCTTTAATCCGCTCCATTGAGAAAGCTCAACAAACTGTGAGCAACGATCAACCTATGAATTTCTAACTAAACACTTTCGATAATGATGACTGCGCGTAAAACCTTGACATTGACCATCATGGGACGAGACTATCGTCTAGCGGTGGCCCCCGAAGAGGAAGCGAATTTGCGCGCTTGCGCCGAGCTCGTGCAAAGCAAAATGCAAGAAATTCACCAACCGGGTAAAGTCTTTTCTCCCGATTCGGTTGCTGTGCTCGCCGCGTTGCGCATCGCTTACGAAAACTTAATCCAGCGTCAAGCTGTTGAAGAAATGAATAAAGCCGTAGAAGATATGAATCGCTCCAAAGGCCAAATTGATTCTTTGATTGCTTTGTGCGACAGCACACTGGCTGACAAACCGACTGATAACGGCGCTCAATAAACGTTTTTTGTCTAACATTTAAACGCCGCTCACTCATGCGGCGTTTTTTGCTAACACATTATGAACGAAAATTATCATCCACTGACCGACGAAGACATCAACCGCCTCGATGAACTTTTAGCAACGAGCAGTTGTGCTGAAGACACTTTTGATGTGAGTATGCTCGATGGCTTTCTTTCTGCTATTGCGCTTTTAAATCCGCCAGTCAAAGAAGAGTCCGAGTGGTACCCTTACATCTTTAACGAAGAGGGTAACCCCTGCGAAGTCGATGAGCCGGAAACTGTCCGCACACTCATTAATCAGCGTCTACAGGAAATCCGTGCTTTTCAGGCTCAGCGTCATTTTTATAACCCTATTATTTTCCCCCTGGAAGATGATTCAGGTAATCCAGTAACAGGCCCTGAAGGACTAGCTGCACTCGAGCCATGGGCAATGGGTTTTTATAACGCTTTAGCTCAATATAGTGATCGAGTAGATGTTACCGAAGCCATTGAGGCGCAGCTTTGTCGTATTCATCGCTTTTTAGAGCTCGACGAAGAAGATCCAGATTATCAGCAAAATCTTGCAATTCGTCAGGCAGTTGAAAAAGAACATCCCGTACGCAATCTCGAAGAAGGGATGGTCGAGATGATGGCCGGCGTCATCGAAATTGCTAAACTGAATTTACCCAATAAACCCGTGAACCGGGCAACGCCTAAAATCGGGCGCAACGATCCGTGCCCTTGCGGCTCCGGTAAAAAGTACAAAAACTGCTGCGGCAAAAATGCCTAACAGTTAACCGATTGAATGATTTTTCCACTGGCGCCTGAGATGTCTTGAGGGCGCCAATGTTTTAAGCAGCCGAGCTTCGGCTGGCATCGGTCCTCCGAGCATCATGCTTGTCAGCATTTCTGAGCAAAGTGTTGCCATTGACAATCCCCTCGAACCCCAACCACAGAAAACCCAAAGCCCATCAACCTCTGCGAACCCTTTTTTCTCTAAAAGCCTCGGATCTTTTTGAAGTGCATTAATGAGCGCCGTTTCATCAACGGCAGGACCGACGATTGGCAATCTACCAGGACCGGCAGCTCTTAAACCACAATAAGCGCCGGTTACAACAACATCAAGAGGTTTTTCTAGTAAAGAGTCTAACTTTTGCAGATTCGCTAAATGAGCAGATTCTTCAGTCCAAGGACCATTTCGTTTTAATTCGTAAGTGGCTCCTACGGCACAATAGCCATCGGGTAAATGCGCAATATAGCCTTCGCCGCTTACCGGGCACTTCAAGTCTGTTAAATCCGTGTCACGCAAAAGTGTGATACGGCCGGGCAAGCTCTCCAGACCCAAAAATGAAGACTTTAAAAGTCGAGCTGAATCCAAAGAGGCACAAACTACCACATCTGAAGCTTCATCAATGACTTCACCAAACGCACCGATTAATTGCCATAAATCCCCTTTTTTCGCTAAAGAAGAAACCGTCGTATTACCTCGATAGCTGATACCGGAAGCCTTGATTAACGCTCGGCAAAAAGCTCCTGCCCGAACCATGCCAGCTGACGAGAAAAACCATCCTCCTCGCTTAAGGGAAAGACCACTGACCTCTAAAGCTTCTTTTTGATTTATCAGTCTGCCGTAATCAGTCGGTAGCCTAAACGGTAAATCCTGAGCTCGAGCTTGAACCCAACCCCTATAAATTTCTTCACTATGGGCCATCTGAAGACAGCCTGACTGATGAAAAAGACATTCATCCGATTGTGTTTCCAGATCTTTTAATCGACTCAGTGTCAATAGGAACCCTTCTCGTGAGAGCACGGCTAAGGGGCTGTCATCGCAGGTGAAGTGTGGATGTAGAATGCCCCAAGAAAGAGCACTTGCAGCCGAGCCAGGCACAACCCCTTCATCAATAACTCGTACTTTAACGCCTTGTTTTGAGAGGCTATAGGCCATATTGGCACCAGCCAATCCCGCGCCGATAATAATGACCTCCCGGACAGGACGTATGAAATGTTTTGAACGACGCGCGCGCATCTCTCCGAAAAGGCGTTCTCTTTTTTTCCCAAAACCCTCTTTTTTCTGTAGTGCAAAACCCGCTCTTTCCAAAGCCCTTCTCACCGAACCACTTGTGCACCAAGTGGTTACCGTTGCACCTTCTTTTGCATAGCGGGACAAATTCCTCAAAAGTTCTGGATCCCACATTCTGGGATTTTTGCTTGGCGCAAACCCGTCTAAATACAATGCGTCATAACTTAATTGAAGTGTTTTCGAAAGAATTAATGAGTCTCCGAAAATTAGAATCAGTCGTACTTTCCCGCCATCGAATTCAAGGGTATGGTAGCCAGGAATACAAAAAGGCCACTTTTGAGCTAATTCACTTGCTTCAGAAGTCAGCTCCGGAGCACAAAATTTTTTAATATCTTCTGCACTGACCGGAAAGCATTCCAAACTGACATAATCCAATCGCTCGCTTCGCTCAGGATCTTCACGCCAAGCTTTTAAAGTCGCTAAAAAATTCGTACCTAAGCCGAATCCATTTTCTAGAATCGTAAATGATTTCTTATAAGCCCATTGTTGAGCAATGTCTCCGCCAGATAAAAATACCGCACAAGCCTGTCCGTAAGCACCGCTTCGGGTTGCGTAAATATCTCCAAATTCGGGTGAGAAGGCTTTCCCATCGTTGAGTTCTACAAGGGCAGGTTTAACTTTGAGCTGACACATGAAAATAGCAATTTGGAGTTGTCGCTTAATTTGATACAGGGCTTATTGTAACGAAACCACTTTAACGATAATGCTACTTTCTCCTGTTAATCAATGGAAGTTAAATAATAATTATTTTATATTTGTCTTTTATTTAATTGTTTTATATATATTTTTTGTAAACTAATGAGTACCAAGAACGGAGAACTCATTGATGGAAAAGTTTTCTAGAAAATAGACTTTCGATTTATTTTGGCTATATGTATTAGAAATTAATACGCCAATTAGCGCTGACACCGTGAGAGGTGATGTCACCACCAAACGCTTCGGTGTAGGACAGGCCAAATGTCGTATCCTTCGTGAGCTTAGCTTCAACGTCTAAACCAACCGTTGCTATGTTGTCGAGTTTTCACCTTGAGGTGTCGGTAGCCTAGCGGCAACTTGATAGGCCTCTCCGGGTACGAGTCAATGCTTTCACACTTATACCTGTCAGATATACATACTGAGTTCCGTACGTGTATTTGCGCTTTGGAGCTGCTCTCCCTGCCCACCCAATATGCCTCCATTCATTAGGCCAGTGTTTTGCTATCTGCTTCTTTCTTACCTCTTATTAACAAGACGCACTGACCGCGTCTCTATTTCTTACCTCACGTCAGTCGAAACAGTGGACTTGCACCACCAGCAGTGCGCCCTAGCGGGCGCACACTAAAAACGGCACTTTTTTGAGGTGCCGTTTAATCAGTTAATGCTTCAATGGTTTAAAGCGAAGACGGTGAGGTCTTGCTGCTTCTTCACCTAAACGCTTGCGTTTATCGGCTTCATACTCAGTGTAGTTACCATCGAAAAACACTACTTTAGAATCACCTTCAAAAGCAAGAATATGCGTTGCAATACGGTCGAGGAACCAACGGTCATGCGAGGTCACCATGGCGCAACCAGCAAACTCCAGCAAAGCATCTTCAAGCGCACGAAGCGTTTCAACGTCTAAATCGTTTGAAGGTTCGTCAAGAAGCAATACGTTGCCGCCCGCCAAAAGAGTTTTTGCCAAATGCAAACGCCCTCTTTCACCGCCAGATAATGCACCCACTAACTTTTGTTGGTCTCCACCCTTAAAGTTAAAGCGGCCGAGGTAAGCTCGGGAAGGCATTTGGAACTTGCCAACCTGCAAGATATCCTGTCCATCGCTTACTGCTTCCCAAGCGGTCTTATCGTTTGGCAACGAATCACGCATTTGATCTACTGCACTGATTTTCACGGTTTGGCCGATCTCGATTTCTCCACTATCAGGCTTTTCTTTACCCAGAATCATCTTAAAGAGAGTGGACTTACCAGCACCGTTCGGACCAATTACACCCACAATAGCTCCGGGCGGAATTTTGAAACTTAAATCATCAATTAAGAGTCGATCACCAAAACCTTTGCTGACGTGCTTGAATTCAATCACGTTATTGCCCAAACGTTCTGCAACAGGAATGAAAATTTCATTGGTTTCGTTACGAGCCTGATACTCGTAGCTACTCATTTCTTCAAAGCGAGCTAAACGAGCTTTACTCTTTGCTTGACGACCCTTGGCATTTTGTCGCACCCATTCAAGCTCGTGCTTAATCGCCTTCATGCGAGCGTCTTCCTGACGCTTTTCAATTTCAAGACGCTTTTCTTTTTGATCAAGCCACGAGGAGTAATTGCCTTTCCAGGGAATGCCTTCACCACGGTCTAATTCCAAAATCCATTCAGCAGCGTTATCTAAGAAGTAGCGATCATGGGTCACAGCCACAACGGTTCCAGGGAAACGATGCAGGAATTGCTCAAGCCACTCCACGCTTTCTGCGTCCAAGTGGTTCGTAGGTTCATCTAGAAGCAACATATCGGGCTGAGACAAGAGCAAACGGCAAAGGGCCACACGACGCTTTTCACCGCCAGAAAGATGCTCGATTTTGGCCTCCCACGGAGGTAGCCGTAAAGCGTCGGCAGCGATTTCCATCTGTGTTTCTACATTGGTACCCGCTGCATTAATAATGGCTTCAAGTTTTGCCTGTTCAGCGGCAAGTGCGTCAAAGTCAGCATCAGGTTCAGCATAGGCGGCATAAACTTCATCAAGTCGCTTTTGGGCATTAATCACCTCACCCAAACCTTCTTCAACCGCCTGTCGCACAGTGTGATTTGGATCAAGCTGAGGTTCTTGTGGCAAGTAACCGATTTTGATCCCCGGCATCGGCAGCGCTTCACCTTCGATATCGGTATCAACGCCTGCCATAATTTTTAATAAGGTTGATTTTCCTGCACCGTTTAAGCCCAAAACACCGATTTTGGCGCCTGGGAAAAAGGACAGGGAAATATCTTTCAAAATCTGACGCTTCGGCGGAACGATCTTGCCGACGCGGTTCATCGTAAATACGTACTGTGCCATAACGGTACCGATACCTTCTAAAAGTTGAAAATAGGCAGCCCGAAAAAAGGTTGCCTACAAAAAATTAATAAGAACGTTTCTTTTTGGCGTGGCGGCGTTTCCTTTTGCCAAAATAACCTTCAAAGACCCACTTTCTTCGCCAGTGAAGCGCTTCTTCATAAAGCGCCTCTCGCTCAGCCCCCATAGTCTGAGGCTGCCACTGCTTCCACTTTTTGTAGACGCCGCTCATATCTACGAGCTCAATAATCCGACGCCAAGAAGCAGGCATCCAACCTGTGGTTAGCGCTGCCTGAAAATCAATTAAAAGCGGAGCACCTTCAGGCGAAACCAACCAATTGCCAGTACCGCGAGTGTCAAGATGCACCACCCCTTTGTCATGCACGCGCTGCATGAGTGACTCCATCTGTATTAAAAATTCTTCTGTAACCTCAGACGGATCTTTTTTACCCAAAGGAGTGCCTGGCAAAAATGCGATAGCAATAGCGTGACGGTCAATAACAAATGAGTCGCTGGCGACCCCTTCTACCCCCTCTAATTTCTGGAGGATTTTAAATTCATGACCTAAAAGAAAAGGTGCTAAAAAGGTTCTCACCCACCAATTCCGAGGGGAGAAGTCTTTGACAGTCCACTCACGACCTTGCCAGGTCACACAGGTCACACGAGCGTTCGCCGCACGTCCGTCACGCAAAAGGCGTGTCGGCAATTCGGCCATTTCTTTGCGGCTAAATCCTTGCATCGTCATGCAAAATCAACGCGTTATTAAGGCATTTGAATTTTACTGGCAGCAGCGGCAAAACCGGCATCGCCCGGGGTGACGATCTTGCTGGCGGCTTCTCGACGCATCTGCTCAAGTTTTGCAATGGTTTCTTGAACACCGTTCTTGGCTGCCTCACCGTATCCCTTCACGGCCTCTTCTAGGTTTGCCGCCTTGATTTCAAACGAAATCGGCAAAGCACCCATTTGAGTCATGATCTGTGTTTCACCCATATAAACCACTTCACGGGTCATATCTCGCACCCCTTCAAGGGTAATCGGAGTTAATACACGAATCGTCCCAATTTTACGATCTGTGATCACTTCTTCGCGAACCAGGGCGTTGACATCCATTTCCACTTTCATTTGCTCGAGATCGGGCATTTTTAATCCTTTTTAAAAGCAAACCCCGTGTCACCTGTTATCAACAGGTGATGCACGAGGTTATTTCACCAGAAATAACGGTACCTAATTGTACCGATTTTGTCTGATTTATCTGATTAACGGTACACCATCACCGGCACTTTAGTGTGAGTGAGCACTTTCTGGGTTTCGCTTCCCAAAAGCACAGCCGCCAAGCCTTTTCGACCATGGCTAGCCATGAAAATTAGGTCGCAACCCAATTCGTCACAAACATCCATAATTGCTTCAGATGGTGAAAAGCTCTTCTTGGAACAAATAGTCGCCTTGACACCTAATTTGTCAAAATACTCGCGAGCTTTCTCCAAGCGTTCCTTAGCTTGATCTTTAACGCGCTGATCATATTGCTCGATACTTTCAGGGCGATATTCACTCAAATTTGTATAAGAGTAAGGCTCAATCACCGTCAAGACATAGACTTCAGCTCCAAGCTTCTGAGCAAAAGAAGCGGCGCCCGCTACAGCCATGTACGACAGCTCACTACCATCAATCGGAACAAGAATCTTTTTATACATACAGTCTCCAGGTACATCCAGGTGCACTTTTCTACTCTCAGTGTAGGCGTTTTTTATCTAAAAAAGTTTGCGCTTTGTCAGCTCGTCAAGCATTGAATGTTTGTTCAGTCTTACTTGATTCCACATATGTTCTTTTCAAGCACATGTTTTACACACTCTTGAACTAATCGCATCGCAAAGGTCATCGTTACTGAAGCAAAAACACCGAAACCTTCACCTCCGTCTTGGCTTGCTCGCACTGGCTCATCACTAAAAACGGCACCGATTCCAAAACGAGCTGGCTTATCGCCGGCTTTCACTTTAGGAAAGCCGTATTCCTTTCTCAATTTTGAGCGCATAGCGGCAATGAGTGTATCGCCTTTTGCCAAAGCAACATCGGTAAAAGAAACGCGAGAAACATCCACTTTGCCGCCCGCCCCTCCGCTTGTTAGGACAAAAAATCCCCGTTTAGCGACTTCGGCAACCAGAAATGTCTTCGCTGACAGAGAGTCAATGCAGTCAATCACTGCGTCACAGGAAGGAATTAGCCTATCAAAATTTTCTGTTGTTAAAAATTCATCGACAGCATGAATTTTTAGATCCGGATTAATGGCTTGTAATCGTTGAGCTAGAACCTGAACCTTTTTCTTACCAAAATTACCTTCTAGAGCCGGAAGCTGCCGATTGGTATTGCTCTCTTCAATCGTATCACCGTCAATAATTGTGATTTCCCCGACAGCCGTGCGCGCCAAGGCTTCAGCGACCCAGCTGCCGACTCCTCCTACGCCAACTACGGTTATATGAGACTTTTGCAAACGCTCAAAACCTTCTGAACCAAATAAGCGGCTGATGCCGCCAAAACGTCTTTTATCTGCAGTATTCATTTTTTTAATTGATAAAAAGCACAACATAGCCTCTGAGGGGTAGCGCTTCACCCCAAATGGCGCTAAAGTGATTGTAAGGAGATCGGAAGAAATTTTCGTTATAAGATAGTTGTAATTCGTATCTCCTAAAAGATTGCTCACAAGCCTATTGGGCTTGGGCTGAGGTGTTCGGCATTGTAACGGTCTTCGTGCTTGACCGAACAACTGTTTTTCCATTCTTATAAAAGGATGTTTTATGAAAATCCTTATCCCCGTAGATGGTAGTGTTTACAGTGACAACGCGGTAGCTTTTGTGGCCAGCCGTACAACGTTGATCGGTCAAGAACCGCAGATTGTTTTGCTCAATGTTCAAGCCCCTCTGCCCGCTCGCGCAAGCCGCCTCGTGAGCCGTGAAGCTCTTGATGACTATTACAAGGACGAAAGTGAAAAGGCCTTCAAACCTGCTCGCAAGATTTTGAAGAAAGCCAAAATGGTTGCAGAGGAAATTGCCAAGGTAGGCACTCCTGCCGAAGAGATCGCCAAAGTAGCCGAAGAGATGAAGGTTGACCTTTTGATCATGGGCTCACACGGTCGCTCTGCCTTGAAGGGGTTGCTCTTTGGCTCTGTCACGAATGCTGTTCTTGCTTTGACCAAAGTACCACTTTTGATGCTACGCGATAAGGCTGCTCCTGAAACGGATGCCTTGAGCGTTGGTATTGCAGTCGACGGCTCTAAGTTCGGTACAGCTGCCGTGAAATATGCGATCAAGCAACTCGACCTCTTTGGCGGCGCTGCGGCCAAGATCCATTTGATCAATACGGTGAGTGACTATGCTGGTGCCGTAATGCCCGATATGACTGGTATGGCATTGCCCGCCTTGTCTGAAGATGAAGTGGTCGAATTGCAAAAGAGTGAATTTGCAGAAGCCATTGATCCGGTCTTGCCGCTTTTCGAAAAGGCTGGTGTTAAGCCCAAAGAAGTTTGCCTCGTTGGTAATCCCGGTGATGAAATTGCTGCCTACTGCAAGAAACGTCATCTCGATATCCTGGTGATGGGTTCTCACGGCTACGGACGCTTTAAAGCTGCTGTGATGGGCTCTACCGCCACGCGTATCGCCTCTATTGCTGATGTGCCGTTGTTGATTATCCGTAAGTAGGAATTCTCTGTTAATCACCAATAGCAATTAACCTCAGCTGTTAAGAAGCCACAGTGGCGAGAACCGCTGTGGCTTTGTTGTTAAACGAAATTTTTATGTCTGCCACCATCATTAAAGTCATTTTGCTGACAGTAGTCGTTCAAATCGGCTGCGTGTCTAATCGTGTTAGCTGCTCACTCGATGGCTTGTATGAAAATGCCTCCGCACTAGAAGTGGGCATAATGATGGCGCTTTTTGCTTTTGTCCCAGCCCTTTTTGCTATTCGCTCTGGGCAATGGATTGACTCGGTGGGCCCCAAAAAACCAGTGCTCACCGGCATTTGCATCATGACGGTGGCCGCTGCTCTACCTTTGGCTTTTGATGTCAAAACTTTCGGTCTGTGGCCCCTTTATGCCGCCTGCACTATTAACGGGCTGGGTTTCATGCTCGTTCAAATGACCAATCAACAGTTGGTAGGACACCTCTCCAAAGTTGAAAATCGAACTAACAATTTTGCTTTCTTGGCGATGGGTTACTCGACAGCCAATCTAAGTGCTCCAATTGCAAGCGGCTATCTGATTGATCATTTGGGTTTTCAAAGTGCTTACGGCATGGCCTTATGCTCTGTGGTTTTAGGGTTGACGGTTTTCCTCGTTCTGATTCGCTCCAAGCTTCCCGATTCCTGGAATCGTCCCAAAGTTGTCAAGCCCAAAGGCAGTTTTGAGCTGATGGGAATTCCTCATGTCAGAAACGTCCTCATTGCAAGTTCTTTCATGTCAATGGCTTGGGATTTGCAAAGCTTCATGATTCCAGTCTACGGAACCGAAATCGGGCTAAGTGCCAGTGAAGTCGGTTGGATTTTAGGGGTATTTGCCTCTGCCACCTTCTTTGTGCGCTTATTCATGCCGATTATTGCCAGACATTTGTCGGAATGGCAAACCATTACCTGCGCTTTTGCGCTAGGGGCTCTTTCCTATGCACTTTTTCCAATTTTCGAAAGCTTCTACTTGCTTTGCGCTGTCGCATTCTTACTAGGAATGGCCTTAGGCTCCTCTCAGCCCAATGTGATGAGTTTGATTCATTCCGAATCGCCCCCAGGAAGAACCGGTGAAGCTTTAGGGCTTCGCACTATGCTTATTAATCTCTGTCATACAACACTTCCGATCATTTTCGGCGGTGCGGGTAGTGTCATCGGCGCGGGCTCAGTTTTCTATATTGTTGCTAGCCTGATGGGCGGGGTTTCGGTTTTTACTTTACGTTGCCAAAAACAATCTCAGAGCCGTTCAGTTGAGCGAGTTGTCAATGAGCTAGAGCAAGAGCGAGGAAAAACAGAAGCTAAATAGATAAAGGGGCGATCACTCGCCCCCTTCTCTTCTTTGTCAGAGCTAAAGTCTAACAATCTCGACTTCCCGATCTTCAATATGAAAGCGAATATCAATCGCCTCACCCAAAAGTCTCTTAGTATGCTTTCGAATTTTATCAACTGAAGCTTCTTCGAGCGGCGCCGGAGCCAAGAGTGTCACATCTAGACTCAATGCCTGACCTTTTTTCTCAAGCTTTAGAGCACTCACCATTGAACGGTGTGTACGATCTAAATTCTCAGCGATAAAAAGTGAAAGTGCAGCCCACTTCTCAGACTCGGTCACTGCTGGACCAGATAAGAATGCCGGCAATTCTCCGCTCGGTCTTGAGTGCCAGAACACCAACCTTGCCATTGTTAGAACTTCCTGTTCAGTAAAGCCCAACAATGGACTGTGCCGAACCAAATAAGCTCCGTGCATATAGTGTTTATCGTATGAAATCGCAATGCCGATATCATGCAAACGAGCACTATAGCCGATTAGTTCCTCTAAACCAGGTTGATCAGCAAACAGTTTAAGTTTTCTGGCCTGCTCATAAAGGCTAAGCGCCAACAACCCCATATGTTTAGCATGCGCTTTTTCACAGTGATAATGCTTGGCAAGCGTTTTGACGCTCTTTTTACGCCAGGAGTTTTCTTTTTTGCCGTCGCGCTCAAAATGTCTTTCAAGGTAGTCAACCACCTGACCATCCTGAAGGTTATTGGGCGTGATGTAAACGCAAGGTAAATCAAGCGTCTGCAAAATTGTGAGCAAAATCGCAGCGCCGCCCACAATCACCTGAGCTCGAGCGGGACTTAACCCCGGCAAACGCTCTCTTTCTCTGGAAGTCAATTGAGAAAGCGATTTCGCAAGCGAGGCAATTTGGGAGCATTTTAATTCAATACCCTCTGGGTACTGAACGAAACCGCCGCTTTCACCAAATTTAGCTTGAGCTAAAGTTAAAAGCGCCTGAGCTGTTCCCGAACTGGCAATTGCGGCCTTATAGTGACTTCTCTCAATCTTTTTAAGAATATGCTGTATTTTTTCGAGAGCTCGCTGCTGCATCTTCGAAAAAACACTCGCGGAGACTTTACCCTGAGCATTGCCTTTGAAGGCGTCAGTCATCATCACGCAACCGATATTTAGTGACTCCAAAAATGAAATCTTTTCCCTAGAGGAAACAGATATTTCGGTACTGCCGCCGCCGATATCGATAAACAAAAAAGCGTCTTTCGTTTTAGGCAAAGAGTCCCAAATACCTACACGAATGAGTCGTGCCTCTTCTTCACCGGAAATCACCTGAAGGTCAAAACCGGTTTTTTGCTTGACCTGATTAACAAAATCCATACTGTTTGTGGCTACACGAAGCGCAGCAGTACCTACAGCTACCACTTCACTTACACCATACGTACGGCAGACTTGCGCAAAGTCGCTCAAGCAGGACAAGGCTCGCTGCATCGCCTGGGGTTGAAGCTCTTTCGTTTCAAAAGCTCCTTCTCCCAAACGAACCATGCTTTTGACGCGATTTAAAACTGTCACGCGACCTCGGCGGTCAAACTCCACCACTGTCAAGCGCGACGAGTTACTACCTAAGTCAATAAATCCCACCCGAGTAACCGTTGGATTCGGACGAACAAAAGCGGAGGACTCAGACTTAGCTGATTCCTCTGCCAGGTTCAAATATTGATGATTCACGGTCAACATTCCTAGTACAGACTCTTTAAGTGATTCTGAGCGTTCTGAGCGTCTACTTTCTTCACCCCTTTACCGCGAACATAGCGTTTGTAGGCACCCGTGGGTTCCATGATCCAGGACTGTTCGGTATCAGATAATTGCAGACGCAAAATTTCAGTCATGATATTACGTCGAATCTTTTCATTGTCAATCGGGGCAAGCACTTCGATACGACCGTTCAAATTTCGGTTCATCATATCCGCGCTCCCAATGTACATTTTTTCATCGCCATTATGGTTAAACCAGTACACTCGGGCGTGTTCCAAGTAACGACCGACAATTGATTTGACTGTGATATTTTCAGAAAGCCCTGCAATACCCGGACGCAAGCAGCAAATACCGCGCACCACGCATTCAATCTTAACGCCTGCTATGCTCGCTTTATAAAGTTCGGCAATGATGTCACCGTCAACCAATTGATTGCACTTAATGATGATGTGGCCGTTTCCGTGCTCACGATGAAGTTCAACTTCTTCCTGAATGAGTTTAGTAATTGAGGGACGAAGGCTCTTTGGTGAAACAAAGAGCTTACGATAGTTTTTGATATCACCGCACCCTGTCATGACATTAAACAAATCAGTGACATCGGCACAAATCTCATCATCGGCTGTAATTAAACCTAAATCCGTGTAAATCTTTGCCGACGATGCGTTGTAGTTACCAGTACCAATATGCACATAGCGCTTAATACCGCCTGCTTCCCTTCTGACAACCAAACAAAGCTTAGCGTGAATTTTTAAACCGACAAAACCGTAAACGACATTAACACCGGCGCGTTCAAGCTCTTCGGCCCAGTTAATATTGCGCTCTTCGTCAAAACGAGCCTTCAATTCAACGACAGCCGTCACTTGTTTACCGCGGCGACGCGCTTCCAAAAGGCTACGGATCACGGGAGAATCACTACCGCAACGATAAAGCGTTTGCTTAATAGCCACCACCTTCGGGTCACGGGCGGCCTGATCAATGAAATTTAATACCGCCTGGAATCGATCATATGGATGATACAAAACAATATCGCGCTTCTTGATCGCTTCAAAGCAATCTTTTTCGCCGTCAAGCTCTTTGGCGAGCTTAGTCGGATCGGGCTTGTATTGCAGTTTCGGTCTGTCAATGCAGCCCAAACTCATGAATTCAGAGAAGGCAAGCGGGATCTTTTGCTTATAGATTTGATGAGGCTTAACTTCCAGATGCTCAATCAAAAGATCAGCCAAACGCACAGGCATACCACGCCCCATCTCCACTCGCACAATGTCGCCAAAACGTCTTTGGTCCACGTAGTCACGAACGGCTGCAAGCAAATCATCGGCTTCATCTTCTTCGATTTCACCGTCGGTGTTACGGGTGATTCGGAATTGTCCGGCAGCATTGACTTTGTAGCCAGGGAAAAGTCTGTCCATGCACTCTTCAATCAGGTCTTCAACCAACACGACATTGAGTTCAGTGTAGTTGGAATCAAAAACCAGTTTAGGATTGATTTCCTCTTTACCTTTTGGCAAGTAGAGGAAACGCGGCACATTGTTAGGACACTTCAGACGGGCATAACGCACATCGTTTTTATCTTTTTCATTGACCAATTCAATAATGAAATTGATACTAGTGTTTGAAACTAGTGGGAACGGGTGCCCCGAGTCAATCGCTTGAGGGGTCAGAATCGGGAAAATTTCATTATCAAAATAGTTGCTTAATATTTCACGCTTTTTCTGAGGCAAGTCGGCATAGTTCACTATGCGAATGGACTGCTTTTCCATTTCAGGCAAAAGGTTCTTTTTCCAAAGATCTTCAGCGACTTCGGTCAAAGCACGAACTCGGCGCCCAATTTCGGCAAGCTGTCGTCTCGGAGGCAACTTATCGGCCCCCGTTGCCTCTGCTCCGCTTTGGACCTGTTTCCAAACGTTGGCCACACGGACCATAAAGAATTCATCCAAATTGTTAAAGAAAATGGATAAAAACTTCAAGCGTTCCAAAAGGGGCACTGAAGTATCAGCAGCTTGCTCCAATACCTTTCTATCAAAATCAATCCAATTAATTTCGCGATTGAGATAAAACTCCGGATTGGTAACATCGACGGGTTTGCCGCTTGGAATTTTCGGAACGGGCATCAATTTTTTCTGAGGGACACGGCGAACACGTTTTGAAGCTGCCATTGTCTTTTTTGCAGGCACTGTCTTAGCACCTTCCTTTTTATTGATTTCGGTCTTATTTTCCACCATTTCACCTGTACGATCGAGTGCAGAAAAGTCCCCCTGACCTTCTGCTACAGTCATTACCGAATCATTCGCCTTGCTCATTGATTGTCTCCGAAATTAAGCACTAAGACTAAAAGCTTCATTTTGACGGAGAAATATGACAAGACAATGAAGATAATCTTAATGTAGCACTATTAGTGCTCCAATCGTTGTGATTTTTGTTTCAGAAAAAAATAAACCCGCTACGGGCCAACCGAAAGCCAACGTAACGGGTTTAGTTTTTTATCGCTGATCAGAGGCAATTCGCTCAAAAATTATTTGATCAAAATTTGCTTTTGAACGGGCGCTTCAGGAGCCTTCTTCGGGACACTGATCTGAAGGATACCGTTTTCAAACTTCGCTTCAATATCTTCTTCGCGAACCTGTTCGCCTACATAAAAGCTTCTCGAGCAAGAGCCAGAGTAACGTTCACGACGGATATAGCGGCCAGTCTTTTCTTCTTTTTCGTTGTGTTCAACACCCTTTTGGGCCGTAATCGTTAGGTAACCGTCCTTCAATTGAGCCTGAATATCTTCTTTCTTAAAGCCAGGCAAATCCACATCCAACTCATAGCTGCTGTCCGTCTCACGGATATCGGTCTTCATAATACGTGAAGCGTTCTTACCGAAAAGCGGATCGTGTTTACGCTGACCTTCATAAGAGGTCAAACCAAACATATTGTCTAAGTCATCAAAAAGGTTCTCACCGTACACAGTAGGAAATAGCATCTCAAACTCCTCAATTCTCATCATCGAGGGCAAAGCTATTATGATTTCCGTAAGCTTCAGCCTCGAGTATTCTTTCGCTCTCAAGCAGTGCTTTTAAACACTGCTCATCGCTTCCTACTTGCGTATGTGAGTTCTTTTTTCATCATTTAAAGATCCAAGATGTATCAAATTGTAACGCTCTTACAAAAAGTAGCTATTTGTCTTTACTCATGACTTATTTTTAAGCAACAACACTTGTATTATTAGGGACTGGCAAAATTAATTGCTTAAAGCGCCCGAACGCACGTAAGTACGCGTGAGGTCAAGAAAAAAAACAAGCGGAGAAAGAACTATGGTTACAACTTTTGATAAGGAAAAAACCCGTCAATTGCTCACCTATCGTATGGAGCAGGGTTTGACCCAAATGGAAGTGGCAAAACGGATGGGAACGGTACAACCTGCTGTCGCCCGTCTGGAAGGTAAATTAAGCCGCGGCATTTATCCGTCTGTGACCACCTTGCAAAAATACGCTCAAGCTTTAGGTAAAAATGTTGTCCTGAAGTTTGAATAGTCAAAAATGATTTCTCCGGAAACTGTCCGGCTTCTATAAAGCCAATGATCGTTTGTTTTCATTTGCTTTGGTGGGTGGGCAGTTTGACGGTTTTCATCAGTACTTAAACTTTCTGACAACTCGAAAACAAACTCCCTTAGCCCGCATCCCTGTTAAAATCCCTCCAAGTCAATATTGTTGCGATAAGTTTCCTGTTTTCAATTCTTATGGCAGAACATCAAATTAAACTCATCCTGGTTGAAAATGACGCGGGGGTGCGGTTGCGTCTTCAGCGCACTCTGGAGGGTCAACCCGATATCCATCTGATCGGTGCAGCGACCACAAAAAGAGAAGCCGATTTATTAATCGCTCAGTTTCCGTTTCAGATGCTAATTGCCGATCTGGATTTGCCTGACGGCTTCGGACTTGAATTAATTCGCAAAACAGCCGCTGAGCACACTGATGTAGACATCATGGTACTAGCCGACAGCAATGACGATCCCCATGTGGTGAGCGCCATTGAGTCTGGTGCAACCGGTTATGTCCTCAAAGATGAAATTGAAACAAGTCTCGTATCAGCCATTCGTCTTTTAGCGGCTGGCGGCTCGCCTGTGAGTCCAACGGTGGCTAAAAGTGTGCTCAGAGCATTGCGCACTTACACCAACCATTCCATTGAAAAAGCTCCAGCAAACTTACAATCCAACCCTTTATCTGAGCGCGAAACTGAAATTTTGCAGCTTCTTGCTAAAGGTATGAGTTTTAGCGAAATCGGAGAAATTCTTACAATATCGCCTCATACAGTCACTGCTCATATCAAAAAAATTTATCGTAAGTTGCAAGTTCATTCTCGCGGTGAAGCCGTATATGAAGCCGCTCAAATGGGCCTAATTCCTTAGTTTTATGACAACACCCTTATTGTTTAGGTTCTTGGGGCTATCCACACTTGTCATCGCTTTTTGCCTCATGACAGTTATGGCGCATCGCACTAAAGTGCATGCTCAATTAACCCGAATGATCGGACTGGGTATTGCCTGTGCACTCATCACCTGCGCTTGGTGGATCAATACATCGACTTTTCAGACATTAAACTTCGCCTCTCAAAGCCTTTCAAGCCTGCTCTTTTTCGTTATTGGCATTATCTACTCCGGTGCTGTTATGTGCTCACAGTCTGCTGTCAGATGGGCTGGAGCTTTCGCGGCCTGCCTTTTAGTGATTGTAGGATTTGTGTTGGATGCGCTTTACCACGCTCGGACAACCGATGTCGCTATCGCCTTTGCGATCGATCTTTTAAGTGTGAACTTTTTAGGCCACCTTTTACGTGCTCGAGTCAATCAAGCACTACTTCGATCCCCTCAAAAAACGTCTTTGGCTGATGAGCCTTTTGAGGCTCTTACCCGATTGATGAAAAAGTTCCCACAGTTAAATCAAGAGGAAGACTTTGTTAACTGCCTGAAATCCATTGACTGTTCCAGTCATCAAGCCAAAGTATTTTTAAACAATGTTTTGGCTCTTAAAAATTGCACGGTTGATGTACATTTTGATAACACAATCCCCGCGCAGGCGCTTTTAAACATTTCTTGGCTTTACCGCGAAGTCTTGCACCAGGTTAAAGGACTTGAAATTTCTACTTTCTCATTAACAAAAAAACAGAGCAGTTTGCTTTTAACACTGATTGCTTCAAACAGAATCGCTTTAACTCATAAAGATCTCTCCCCACTTTTTCATTTACAGGCTGATTGTGTTCAAACACATGTAGATGAAAAAGAAATCCGCATTCTATTGGGTATTCGCTTTTAATCGATTTTTTTATGAAGAAACTTTTTATTTTTTCCCTAGCCATTTCTTTGTCCATACCGCTTTATGCACAGGAAACTATCTGGCCCGGCGATAAACCGTTAAGACTCGTCGTACCCTTTCCAGCCGGAGGTGGAGCTGACATCATCGCCAGAACCATAAGTGAAGAACTATCGAAAAATATCGGTCAAAAAATTATTGTGGAAAATCGAGCTGGCGCAGGTGGCTCTTTAGGGACTCAATGGGCTTTAAAAGAAAAAAATGACGGAAGAACTTTGATCTATGTCACTAACGGCACTTTGTGCACCAATCCTGCGCTGTATCCTAAAGTAGGCTACAACGTCAATCAGGATATCGAACCAGTCGGCCGTCTGACTGATATCACGCTTGTCATGGCGGTCAACCCGAAACGTATGCCAGTAAAAAGTCTTGACGACTTTCTAAATAAAGCACAGAAAAACACCAAACCTTTAACTTTTTCTTCTTCCGGCAATGGTACCACTAGCCACCTGGCCGGAGTCCTTTTAGGACAACAAACCGGTTTAACTTTTGAACACATTCCCTATCGAGGCGGTGCGGCCTCTATGACTGATATGTTGGCCGGGCGAATTGACTTTATTATCGATGTTGCTCCCAACGTATTGCCACATGTGCAAGCTGCTCGTCTTCTCGCATTAGGTACAGGCTCAAAAAGCATCAAAGAGTCAGACATTACGATTGAACCTCTTAAAAACTTAGGCCTTAAAGACTATGAGCTTTTTGCTTGGGACGGTATAGCTGTGAAAAAGGGCACCGCTCATGAAGTTGTGACAAGACTTTCCGAAGCCATTGAAAAAACTCTGTCAAACGATCGTGTACGTCAACTACTGATTGCCAGAGGCGCTCAACCCGTACAAAGTACCCCAGAAGAATTTTCCCGTTTTGTTCAATCTGAACAAAAAAAATGGGCTGAGCTTGTTAAAAACTCTCAAACCTCTTTAGACTGATGGGGTTTTAACTTTAGGAAATTGAATCATGGAAAACGAACGCGAAATTAAAAAAGCACTTAATTGGCAGCCCGCTGGTGAATTCTCAGATATTTTGTATGACAAAGCCGAAGGCATCGCTAAACTGACAATTAACCGCCCCAGAGTTCGAAACGCTTTTCGACCTGAAACGGTCCAGCAACTCTGCCAGGCCTTCTGTGATGCTCGCGAAGATCCCGAAATCGGAGTAATCATATTAACAGGTGCAGGTCCCTTAGCTTTTTGTTCCGGCGGAGACCAAAAAGTTCGCGGTAACGGCGGCTACGTCGGAGGAGACGGCGTTCCGCGCTTAAATGTGCTCGATTTTCAACGCATGATACGAACCTGTCCCAAACCCGTCATCGCCATGGTGGCTGGTTATGCGATCGGGGGCGGACATGTTCTTCACATGCTGTGCGATCTGACGATTGCAGCCGATAACGCACGATTTGGTCAGACAGGTCCTCGCGTCGGCAGTTTTGACGGCGGCTGGGGTGCCTCCTACATGGCTCGTCTCATCGGACAAAAGCGCGCTCGTGAAATGTGGTTCCTTTGCCGACAATATGATGCTCAGCAAGCGCTCCAAATGGGCTTGGTGAACACGGTAGTCCCACTTGAAGAACTTGAGGTTGAAACGGTGAAGTGGTGCAAAGAAATTCTTGCCAATAGTCCGATTGCCATTCGTTGCCTCAAAGCTGCGCTCAACGCCGATTGTGACGGCCAGGCTGGTATCCAGGAGCTAGCTGGGAACGCCACCCTTCTTTACTACATGACCGAAGAAGGCAAAGAAGGCAAGAACGCTTTCCTTGAAAAGCGTCGTCCAGACTTTAGCAAATTCCCACGTCTACCCTAAAGCAAAATGCAGGACGTATTCAGCATTTTTGAAGCAGCCCGCGACTGTCCCGATCAGATCGGGCTTCGCCGGGCGGGCGAGGACTACACATTTGCGCGTCTGGCAACGCTTACACGCAATACAATTGAGAGGCTCGAAAAAGAAAAAGCCTTACCCGAAGCTGGGCGCCCCATGATTATTGAGGGTACAAATACGGTTGAAACAATCGTCTTTTTGTATGCGCTTTTAGCCCTAAAGATTCCGGCTTTAATGCTCCATCCAAAGCTCACAGCAGCTGAGCGACGAGTGCTTTTACAAAGTATCAGGAGCATCACCGCGCCGCTTCCAGAAGATACAGCAGCTATTCTTTTCACATCAGGTACCACAGGGCTACCTAAACCAGCCATTATCACCCGCAAAATGCTCAGAGCATCGGCACAAGCCAGTGAAAATAATCTTGGTTGGAAAGACGATGACTGCTGGCAGCTGTGTATGTCCATCACTCGAATAGGGGGACTTTCTATTCTTACGCGCTGTCTGGCAGCACGCAAAACATTGGCGATTTCACCATTATTTAACCCTAAGTCCTTCACCGAGGCACTAGTTAAAGACTGTGTAACCATCACAAGCATTGTGCCCACAATGCTTGCCAAAGTATTTGAAGAATACCCTAACTGGACGGCTCCTAAACACTTGCGTGTTATCCTTTTAGGCGGCTCTTCAGCTAACGATAAACTGCTTGAAAAAGCTCATGCCCAGGGGCTTCCGATCGTAACGACTTACGGGATGACAGAAACGTGTTCTCATGTTGTCATGACACCTTATGAAGAACGTTACGGTTTGGTCAAAGGCAGTGGCAAAGTAATCAATACTGCCCAGATTCGTATTGAAAACGGGCAGATTGAGGTAAAAAGCCCGATGAATACTCCAGGCTAC
This sequence comes from uncultured Sutterella sp., assembly GCA_900544345.1. Lineage (GTDB taxonomy): Bacteria > Pseudomonadota > Gammaproteobacteria > Burkholderiales > Burkholderiaceae_F > Aphodousia. The sequence goes on from UQUR01000002.1 coordinate 77,051, forward strand.
TGGGGACGCGAGCCGCTAGAAAGTGAGTGGTTTGAGACGGGAGACCTGGGTGCGTTCGATGAAGACAAAGTTTTACATGTCTATGCCAGACGTCATGATCTGATTTTAAGCGCAGGGGAAAATGTCTACCCGCTTGAAGTTGAAAATATGCTCACTCGTTCGCCCTTTATCAAAGAGGCACTTGTTGTAGGCGAACCTGATGAAACTTGGGGTGCTATTGTGTGCGCTTTGATTGTTCCTGAAGACGGCACTCATCCTAAAGCCGAAGACGTCAGACGTTTTTGTAAAGAAACGCTTTCCGCTTATAAGTGCCCGAGAAAAATTGCTTTTGTTAAGGCTATTCCCCTTAACAATGCCGATAAACCCGATCGACGCCCGCAAGTGCTTGAGCACTACACACTCACTACCTTACACTATAAACATTAAATCCTAACGATCACGGTACTTTCGAGATGCCGTGATCGTTTGAAAATTGTTTTGACTTGCAACAGAGCTTCTCAAAGGGCTGAGTGCCTCGCTAAGATTAGCCCTAATGAGTTTCTCCTGACAAAAACTGTGTTTGGTAAACGTCTTTTCATTTCTGTAGTCTGTGCGAACCTTGCTCTGACACCCTCAGTGGGTGTTTGGGCGGCCTCAGATTTGGCTACTGAGTCTCTTAACCTCAATTTACCCAGTATGGGAGCAGTAGCAGGCACTGAATTATCCCCTGCAGAAGAGCAGGCGCTTGGCGAAGAAATGATGCGGCAAATCCGAGCCGATTCCAGTTATCTAAACGATGCTGAAACGCTCGAATACCTTAATCGTTTAGGCTATAAACTTGTCAGTGTTTCAAATACTCATACCTACAACTTTTTCTTTTACCCTTTAGTCGATCGTTCTTTAAACGCTTTTGCTATCCCGGGCGGCTTTATTGCCGTTCATACCGGCTTAATTATTGCTGCCCAAAATGAAAGTGAATTAGCCGGTGTCATCGCTCACGAAGTCGGTCACGTCAGTCAACGTCATATTGCGCGCATGATTGATGCTCAAAAAGGCAATGCCGCTATCACGTTGGGCTCATTTTTACTCGCATTGCTTGCAGCCCGTGCTGGTAGTGGTCAGGCAGCAACAGCTTTGGCTGTAGGCAGTCAGGCAGCCTTGATTCAAAGTCAGTTAAGTTACTCGCGCGGTGCAGAACGCGAAGCTGACCGCGTTGGTTTAAGCTCTTTAGTTAAAGCGGGCTTTGACCCAAAAGGCATGGAAAACTTTTTCATGCGTTTACAGCAAAATAATCGCTATTACGAAGCTGCGGCACCAGCTTATCTACTCACCCATCCACTCACGGTTGAGCGTATCAGCGATATGGAAAATCGTACGCGCCGTCTGGGCTCTCATACTCACCATGATTCACTCGACTTCGTGCTAATTCAGCAACGTGCACGAGTCTTACAGGAAACGAAGTACGACGGCTGGCTCAATGTTTCAAAGGAAATGAAGCAGGATTTAGCTAACGCTAAAGAAAAACGTCAGAAAATTGCCCTTACCTACGGCTTATCAGTTGTAAGCCGCAAACTGAATCAAAAAGCCGATGCCATCCATTATGCTAACCAAGCAGTAAGTCTCGGCGGCAACAATGCGATTTTGCTCAAAAACCAATCTGAAGTTTTATTTCTCTTTGGTAATGCTTCCGATAAAAATCGAGCACTACAAATGGCCCAACGCCTGGTTGCCAACAATCCTTTATCGGAAATGGCAGTCAAACTTTACGCAAGTGAACTCTATGATTTAAAGCGCTACAACGAAACGCTTCGATTCATGCGCTCGCAGCAGGCGATGAGTCAAACCAATCCTTCCTACCACGCAATCAACGCTCGTTGCTACAGAGCTCTGAAACAAATGAGCCGACACTACATGGCCGTGGGAGATATGTACCTTGCTCAAGGCGATAAACGTGCAGCGGAATATCAATTTAATCTTGCTCAACAAGCCAACGACGGCGACTACTACACTATGAGTCAAGTTGACGGGAAGTTGCGTACTGTACGAGCGGATATTTTGGCAGAAGAAAAAGCCAAAGAAGATTCATAAAAAGTGCCGCAAAACTCTTTTGAGGCTCGTGCGGCACTTTTCTTTTAACTTAAACAGCGGTTTGAGAATCTTTAATTTGTCCGATCCAGACGACAATGAGTTTTTTGCATTCACTTAAACTCAACTGTTCCTCAATGATCGTTTTGCCATCTACTCTAAAACTCATGCTGTGCTTCTTACCGTGCAAGTACACCCGCCCGACTAATTTCTTTTTGTATTTGACAACCACGCTCATCGTGGAAGACAAACTAAAAGTGAATTTATTTTCAACACCTGCTTCGGCAGCCTTTGTCAGAAGTTCTTTGACAAAAGACACTTCAAGCTTGCTGGCTTCAACCGGCTGATTGTCGGAGGTTAAAAAATAAAAGGGCTCAGGTAAAGGCTGAATCTGAAGAGGCTTTTCAGCTTTTATTTTTCGCCACACATACTGAGCTCTGAGTGCTTCAAGAGCCGCAGAGTATTCTTTCTTAGGACGAACTTTAGCCACCACCTCAATAGTGGCGGGCATCTTTTCATCTGCGACTTTAGCAACAGAAGCCGTCTCTGAGTCTTCTTTAGTTATCTCAATGACTTGATCGGGAGATACTTCAGTTTGTTTTTCAATTTTTACCGGAATATCGTGCCGAATCAACACTTCTTTTCGGTCTGACTTGAAGTCGCGCTCTACCCGACCAAATTTGCTGAGATCTAACGGCTCTCCCGAAGCCGGTTTTGAGCCAAGGGATTTAAAGAAATTGACAATTTTGTCCAAAATATTTTGCTCGAGCATCATATTCTCCTTTTGCTCTAGCTCTATGGTAGAGGAAAATTGTGCTTCACACTTTGATTTTTTCGGTATTTATTGGGATTTTTTTCTAGTAGCCGCCAAAAGCTTAGTCATTTTGAGTGCAAAAGCGATCTCATAGGCCTTTAAATGTTTCGTATAATTTTGCCGTTCTATCCAAATTGAGAATCATTATGGCTATTGAAGATTATTTAACCGTTGCTCCAAAAACCGACTCGATCATTGAAACAGATGCAGTGATTGTAGGTGCCGGCCCTGTCGGTTTATTCCAAGTTTTTGAATTGGGGCTTTTGGAAATCAAAGCTCATGTCGTTGACTCGCTGAAGATGGTTGGCGGCCAATGCATGGAGCTTTATGAGCATAAACCCATTTATGACATTCCGGCTTTGCCTGTTTGTACTTCCCGTGAACTCACCGAGAATTTGCTCAAGCAAATTCACCCCTTCGGTCCTCAATTTCACTTGGGTGAAGAAGTGACCATTGTTCGTAAGGAAGAAGACGGCCGCTTTTATGTTGAAACGGATAAAGGCACCCGTTTCATGACAAAGACCGTCTTCATTGCTGCGGGCGTGGGTAGTTTCCAACCCAAGCGGCTTTCGGTGCCTGGCATTGAAAAGTTTGAGGGCACTCAACTGCACTATCAGGTCAAAGACCCTTCGCTTTTCTATGGGAAAAATATTGTCATCTGCGGAGGTGGCGACTCAGCTTTGGACTGGACGCTAAATTTGGTCGGAAAAGCTGAAAGCGTTATCTTGCTTCACCGGCGAGATGGCTTCAGGGCTCAGTCAGCCTCCGTTGCCAAAATGCGAGAGCTTTGTGAAAACTGGGAAATGCAGTTTGAAGTCGGCCAAATTTCTGGGTTTGAAGAAAAAGACGGTCATTTAGCTGAAATTCGAGTCACGGGTGATGACGGTGTTGTACGCCGGATGCCGCTCGATCACCTGCTAGTGTTTTACGGTTTAACCCCTAAACTCGGACCAATTGCCAACTGGGGTTTAGAGATCTACCGCAAACAAATTGTAGTTGATACAGAAAAGTTCCAAACATCCATTCCCGGCATTTTTGCTGTCGGCGACATCAACACTTATCCGGGTAAAAAGAAGCTGATTCTTTGCGGCTTTCACGAATGTGCACTGGCTGCTTTTGCTGCAGCCGATATTGTTCATCCTGAAAAGAAAACTCTGCTTCAGTACACAACCACATCTCCAAAGCTTCATAAGGTGCTTGGAGTGGAAACTCCGTCACTCGATTAATTGCTTCGATTTAATAGCTCCTCAAAGTTTCGGCTCTTTGAGGAGTTTTTTTATTTCCTTTGAGGACCGTATGAGCCGAAAACACTCTTCCAGAGTTCTAATACGGCATTGATATTATCTTGTTGCCCAGCTCGTTCTACCCGAACAGCACCTGATCCGAATTCCAAACGGTGTTTTCTTTGAATAAAGCGATAATTCCGATAAATCGACACGCACTTTTGGGCCAAATCCTGAGGAATCAATCCGGCTCGGGCAGCCATTTCCAAAAGCAAAATATTGCCAAAATTATTAACTAGTTCCGGATGTTCATGAGAGTAAGCAAGAACCATAGCCTGAACAGCAAACTCCACATCTACCATGCCACCCCTATCGTGCTTCACATCGAAAAGGTCGCTCGTATTCGGATGACCTTCAAGCATTCGTTCACGCATATCGCTGACATCTTTAAAAACCTTTTCTTTATCTCTGGGTAAACGCAAAATTGCTTCTCGCTCTTTCTCAAAAGCCATACCAATTTCGCGGTCACCGGCGCAAAAGCGAGCTCTTGTAAGTGCCTGATGCTCCCACGGCCATGCTCCGGTACCGTCTTCATTTCTTTGGTAGCGCTTAAACATTTCTAAAGATGAAACAACGAGACCATTCTCTCCGTTGGGTCTTAAACGCAAATCCACGTCAAACAAAATACCAGAGGAAGTCTGAACGGTGAGCCAGCTCATCATGCGTCTGACTAGACGAGTGTAATTTTTACTTGCCTCTTGGCTGGGATCATCGTACAAATAAATCAAATCCAAGTCCGAAGCGTAACTTAATTCTTTTCCGCCTAATTTCCCGTATGCAATTACGGCAAACTTTGGGACATCGCAGTGCCGCGAGGCAATGGTTTGCCAAGCAAGCGTAATTACCATTTCCAGGACAGCATCGGCTAGAGCTGAAAGCTGATCGGCTAACCGTTCCACGGTAAAGCGCCCTTCTAGATCGGCCATCAACAACTTAAAGACTGCTCCGTGATGGGCATCACGCAATAAATTCATTTGCGTTTCCTGATCCCCTTCTGCCTCTCGCAATTTTTCCCATAAATCATCCTGCCAGCCGCTCCAGTCAACCGGAGAGAAATTATCTAATTCCGAAATGCGTTCATCGAGCAGTTCATCGAGCACAATGGGATGCGCTGTTAAATAATCGGCTGCCCAGGCACTTGTTTTTAAAACCATTGCCACTTTCTCGCACACTTGCGGATACTGAACCAAAAGAGAGACGTAAGTGCTACGGCCAGCAATCACCTCCAACAGTGCAATAAAGCGAGTAAAAATAACGTCAGAGGCTACAGACTTATCATCTGCGGCCAACTGCAAACTCAGCTGGCACACTCTTTTGACCAATTGGGCCATGCGGGCTCTCGCCGCCTCGGTTTGAACCGCCAAAAATTTTGACCCCATCAATCCTAAAACTCGTTCGGCACAGTAAGTAGCATTCTCGTAACCCATCTTCGAGAGACGCTCTGCCAACGCATCATGCGCTTGAGCAAATCCGATTGCCCAGCCTTGCGGCCAATCATCATCCTCTGCTGTCTTTTCTTCTACCTGGAAAATACCGTTAAAGACTGAAGCCACATACTCACGAATAAGCATGAGTTGGTTGACCATCTCTTCACGTTTTAAACCCAGTAAAGCGGCTATTTGGTTCTGAGCATCCACTTCTGAGGGCAAACGGTGAGTTTGCTGATCATCAACATACTGAATGGCGTGCTCTAAATTACGCAAAAAGATATAAGCATCTTTAAGGCGCATCACCTGCTCGAATTTAAGCACACCCATTTTTTCTAAAATCATTAGTGCTTCAAGTGTTCCCCTAACTCTCAACTGCGGTTCTCGTCCAGCTCGAATCACTTGAAAAGTTTGAGTAATAAATTCAATCTCACGAATGCCGCCGCGCCCCAATTTCACATCGATACCAAGATCTTTACCGGCCTCACGCTTTTGAGTTTCTGAGCGAATGAGTTTATGAAGGTTTGATAAAGCACTGATAGCATTAAAATCGACGTAACGCCTGAAAACAAAAGGTCTAACGACATCGTAAAGATTTTTAACCTGTTGGTTGAACGTTTGCTGATCAGTAAAAACCGGCTCATTGACGACCCGCCCTTTCAGCCATGCAAAACGCTCCCACTCTCGACCTTGAACATAGAGGTATTCTTCAAGCATGTCGTTGCTGATAACAATCGGACCTGAGTCACCATTGGGCCTAAGGCGCATATCAACGCGAAAAACGAACCCCGCACCTGAAATATCCGAAAGCGCAGCTATAACCTTTTTAGACAGTCGCTCAAAAAATTCTGCATTAGATAACTCTCGCCTCGGGTTAGGGCATCTCTCAGTCGGTCTGCATCGACCCTGCTCGTCGTAGACAAAAACCAAGTCAATGTCAGAACTCACATTAAGTTCCTGACCGCCGAGCTTACCCATACCTACAACTAAAAAGTCCTGAGGCACTCCGCTTTCTGAAGTAGGTATACCGAAACGCTCCGAAAGCGCTAAAGCGTGAACACGAACCGTTTGACTGACTGCCAATTGGGCTAAATCGGTCATCGTTTTGACTACTTCCTCGTACTGCGCCAAACCTGTTGCATCTCGTGCAATAAGGGTAAGCAACACCTCTCGACGCAAAATCCTGAGCGAATCAGCAAGTTTTTCTGTGTCCTTTATTCCCTGCAAAAAACACTTCATTTTCTCAAGTGTATAAGGCTTACTTGCTAGAGCTGCGAGCCATTGAAGGCGTTGCTCTTCATCGGCCAAAGGCATTGCAGACATCAAAGCGCGTTTGACAAAAAAAGAATACTGAGGCAGTTCTTGGATAGATAAACGAGACATTTTTTAAATGTAGAAAGTGCTTTTTGAAAGTTTAGCTAAGCAGAAAAATTTTTCTAAAAGTTTCAGTCGAAAAATTTTGGAAAATCACCCACTGCCTCTGGCCAAACCGCTACAATTCGGGTGTTCGGTTAATTTTACGTCTGATCTAAACGGATTCGGTCTGCTCTTTTGACATCCACACACTCAACCCTTAACAAAACAGGTAACGGACTGCTGCACAAGGCTCGCCCAAGCAAATGGCGAGTGCTTTTACGCACGGCAGGGTGGGTTGTATTATTTTTATATCTCTTTTTAACTGTAGCCTTAGTTGTGCTGCGGCTTTGGGTTGTTCCTAACATTGAAACGTTTTATCCCAAACTGGAAAGTTACATTGAAGAGCGCACCGGCACGCTTATTGAAGCTCGCGATATTCATGTAGACTGGGAACGTCTACGTCCTCGTATCACACTCACTGATGTCACATTTGCTCGACCGGGACACCGTGTCTCTTTGAGTCTTCCAAAGGTTCAGGCAACCTTTTCACTCACGTCAATTTATACCCTACAGCCAACCTTTTCCCGGCTGGTTATTTTCAACCCTAAACTTCATGTTGAGCGATTAAGCGATACGCTTTTTAACATTGCCGGCTTTGAGATTGATACTTCAAGCTCAGGCAATAACATTGAACCCAGCCAAGAAAGGGGGGCTACCGGTAGAAAACTCCTCGATTGGGTTTTATCACAGGAACATTTAGAAATTATTGATGGGGACTTTAATTACATTGACTTTACTAATGAGCATCCCCGTCCCGTTCTTTTGCACGACACAAATGCGGTTTTACACCGCTACATGATCGCCTGGAAATTCGGTCTGCAATCCACAGCGATCCGCGAAAACAAAATCCCTATAGACATCAGGGCAACCTTTCGCGAAAAGTGGCTGGGATCAGACAATCGTCTGGAGCGATTGCACGGAACAATTTACGCTTCAATTCCGTCGATTGATTTTGGGCGCATTGCCCAACGCGTCAATTTAGATCATTTTTTACAAGACGGTAGCGGACAGGCCGATATTTGGCTCGATTTTGACAGCCTTAGACCAATTCAACTCACCGCAGATCTGTCTTTACATGATGTAAGCCTTCGTTGGCGCCCTGACGATGACCCTATCCAAGTCGATGCACTGCAGGGCCGTATTCGAGAAACTTTAGACGGCAATAATCTCGTTTTCAGCACGCAGGATCTAATGGTTAAACCGATTGGTCAGGCACCGTACTACTTAGGCAACATTAAACTTGAAGGTGCAGTGCGTGACAGAAATCTCTATGACGGCACACTCAGTATTGACTCCTTTGATCTTCGAGCTCTCACAACCATTGGTTTGCAGTTGCCTATTCCTGATCAGACTCTCAATGCCATTCGTGATATGCAGGCAAGCGGCTTAATCGTAGGATTTGAAAGTGAATGGAAGGGACCGGTTAGTGCTCCGACTGATTATGCCTTCCATTCGGAATTTAAAAATATTTCTGTTCAAGACCATACTGCTAAAGACGAGGACGATGTAAACCGCTTCGGGTTTACTAACCTGTCAGGTACTATCACAGCCAACCACGAAGGCGGACAAATTACGCTGGATGCCCCAGGCAGTACATTGAGTTTTCCAGGCATTTTCTTTGAAAAAGATTTCCAACTCGATACGCTACAGATGCAAGCTAGTTGGACGAATAAACCGAAACTAGAATTCAAAGTTGAAAACCTGCAAATTTCCAATCGTGATGCTTCTGCACAAGTTCACGGAGGATGGTCTGATACAGGGGAGCTCGGTACACTGGAAGTTCGGGGTGATCTTCACTACTTAAGGGCTTCAGCTGCTCATCGCTTTATTCCGATTGTAGCTGGCGGCAAACCAACTAACGACTGGCTTAAAGCCGCTTTACAGGGCGGGATTGCCAGAGAGGGTAAAGTCGATCTCTATGGTCCTTTGACAGAATTCCCATATGTCAATCAAAAAGACAAAGGCTACATTTTCCGTATTTCCGGTTTAGCAGAAAACGTTAAACTTGATTACGTTCCCACTTACCAAAAGGATAAGAACGGTAACTGGATTGCGGGCGAGTGGCCTGTTTTTGAAAAAATCAACGGTCAGTTGGTTTTTGAAGGCATGTCCATGTGGATTCATGCTCAAAGCGCAGTCTCAATGGGCGCAACGGTCACAGATGTCACTGCAGAAATCCCCAGCTATACTGCCCCTGGTCTGCCTTTAATCATCAAGGGTCAAAGCCAAACATCACTTCAAAACATGGCTCAATGGGTCAACCACAGTCCTGTGTCTGCGATGATCGGTGATCCCTTTGTCGGCACTAAGGCTACAGGTGATGCCTCTTTAGAGCTCTTTTTAAATATTCCTATAACAGATCTTGAGAAGACTGAAGTCTTAGGCACGGTTCATTTAAACGGCAACATGATTGCCATGAAAAATGTTCCAGAAATGACCCAGGCAAAAGGAGCTGTAACTTTTACAGAAAAAGGGCTTTGGGCTTCAGAATTAACCGCTCAAATTTACGGCTGCCCCACAACAGGTGAAATCTCAACCGATGAAAAAGGTAAAATTCGTATCACGGCCCTTGCTGATGCAACGCCTGAAGCCGCTGGAAAAATCATTGATTCCCCAGCTATCGCCTCTCTTTTGACTCACTTTGAAGGGGTAACTCCCGTCAAAACAATTGTTGAAATTGATCGCGGTGTTGACATTCATGTCACCAGTGATCTGGTAGGCATTAAGGGTAACGCCCCAGCTCCGTTCAATAAAGCACAAAATAATGCTTGGCCGCTTCAGTTTGATTTTGAAAATTGTGCTCAAAACGAACACTGTGCCTCCAAGATGAAGCTTGCCTTAGCAGACGTTTTAGGAATGGAGCTTCACTATGCCTCAACAAAACAAGGCTTAAGGACGCAAAAAGGTGTTTTATCGGTTGGCAAGCGCTTACCCCTTTCCCCGACAGCGGATGGGTTGGCGCTTTACATCCAAACACCAACCTTTAAATGGGAAGATTGGGAAAGTATTCTTACCCAGTCTAACGAGGCTCTCATGGCTGATCCCAAGCGAGAAATGAAAGCATTAGACTTAAATCTTGCTAGTATTCAAATTGGACAGCTGGGTTATAAGGGCTTAAATTTCGATGCTGTAAAAGTTGATGCAAAAGCGTTTCCCTCCGGCGCATGGAGCGGTTCAATTACCAGCACCTTAGCTAAGGCACAATTTAATTTCACCCCTCGTACAAGTCACTCTCATCCACTTGTGACTGCTAATTTTGATTATTTGCATATTCCGCGGCCAGAAATTGTTGATGAGGCTATGAAAGCCGCTCCAAAGGAAACGCAATCGCTGCCTTCAGTAGCTCTTACCATTAATGATTTACGTTTCGAGGACTATGAATTAGGTGAATTAAAACTTTGGGCAGAAAACGAGGGCAAAGGCCCCAGCACTCTTTGGAACTTGAAACAATTTTCACTTTCTAACAGCGACGCTACCCTTTCGGCAAGCGGTAGTTGGAATGCCGGACAGAGAAAAAACTCTCAGACTTCATTAGAGGCTACCCTGGACGTCACTGATCTCGGAGAACTACTTGAGCGCTTTAAGCTTGCCCATGTCATCAATGACGGTAGCGGTCAGCTACACACCAATCTGACATGGAACGGCGCGCCAGTTGACTTTAATACCGAAACACTAAACGGTACGATTTCTACTGCCCTAGCATCTGGTCAAATTCTTCAGGTTGAACCGGGTGCCGGACGGCTAATGTCGTTACTGTCGCTTCAAACCCTTTTACGCCGCCTGACGCTTGACTTCAGAGATGTTGTCGGACAAGGATTTGTTTTCGACCGCATTATCGCAAACAATACCATTACCAATGGTGTGATGAAGTCAAATAACTTCAGAATTATTGGTCCTCAAGCAACCATCCTGGCTGAAGGTACAATGGACTTCAATAATATGACTCAACACAGTAAAGTAACGGTTTTACCTGATATCAGCTTGGGCGGAGCAAGCCTCGCCTTGGCAGTGGCCAACCCAATTTTAGGTGTGGGAAGTTTTATTGCTCAGCTTGCACTTCAGACTCCGCTTTCAGAATTATTGAGTACTGAATATGAAATCAGCGGCTCTCTGGAAGATCCAGTCATTACAAAAGTGGGAGAAAACGGCATAAACAATACATCTGCCGTCACCCCTTAAAGGAAAGGAAATTTTATGCGAATTGCTGCCTGTCAAATGGTATCTGGCACCAATATTGAAGCCAACATTCATACTGCGCGAGCATTGATTGATTCGGCTGCCCAAAGTGGTGCAGAGTTAATTGTGCTGCCGGAATACTTTTCGTTGATGCCCAGTAACAGCCAAGAACTTCTTGCAGCAGCTGAAAAGTACGGTAACGGTCCTATACAAAAAGCGATGAGTCAAGCAGCCAAAGAGAACCAAACTTGGCTCGTGGCAGGTACCATTCCATTGAAGGCAGATGACGATCAACACTTTATTGATGCTTGTCTTGTCTATAACCCCAACGGAGAAGTAGAAGCCCGATACGACAAAATTCACCTTTTTCAATTCGAGCGAGGTGAAGAAAGCTATCATGAAGGCCGGGTCACACAAGCCGGTAAAGAAGTGAAATCTGTCAATATTGAAACCTGGGAAGGTATTTGGAAAGTCGGACTTTCCGTTTGCTTTGATCTGCGTTTCCCTGAATTGTTTAGACAACTAGGTACTCCTGACATCATTACTTTGCCTGCGGCTTTCACAACCTTTACCGGACGAGCCCACTGGGACACACTTTTGCGTGCCCGCGCCATTGAAAATCAGTGTTATGTTTTAGCCTGTGCTCAGGGCGGACTGCATGAAAGCGGACGCCAAACCTGGGGACATAGTATTTTGATTGATCCTTGGGGCGTAACAGTTGCCGAACTCACTCAAGGCGAGGGGGTTTTGCTGGCAGAAGTCTATGAAAGTCGAATTAAACAAGCCCGGGAAATTTTGCCAGCGCTCAAAAGTCGAACAATTTAAAGGCCGTTCGATGCAAAAACGATGCTATTAGGTTACGAACGTGTGTAATTTGCATTATTATCTGTACTTGTAACTATTTTGATTGACGGACAGGATAATCCGTTAGCGTTAAGGGGTGCAAACCTTGTTTCGATTAATGACTCCCATTGTGTTGCTTACACGCCTGTTGGTCGGCGCCTATCCTCAGTGGATTGGCAGTTCTCCTTCGGATAAGCAACGAATTTATTTTGCCAATCACACGAGCCACTTGGATACGATCGTAATCTGGTCGTCTCTACCTAAGGACATGCGCTCTCATACCCGCCCTGTTGCAGCTAAAGACTACTGGATTAAAGGAGCAATCCGCCGTCGCATTGCAATTGAAGAGCTAAATGTTGTTTTAGTGGATCGACGCCGCTCAGAGCACGCAGATCCGCTCGAACCTTTACGAGACTGTCTCAGAGAAGGCTCTTCAATGATTATCTTCCCAGAAGGAACCAGACGGCCTCAAGCTATTCCGAGTGAATTTAAAAGCGGCATCTGGCGCCTAGCACGAGAGTTCCCCAATGTTGAGCTGATCCCGGTTTATATTGAAAACCTCTACCGGGCAATGCCAAAAGGTGCGTTGATTCCGGTGCCTACCGTCTGCTCCATCCGTTTCGGAGCCCCTCTGCCCTTTAGCCCTGAGGATCCGAAGGATGTGTTTCTCGCTCGCGCGCGTGAAGCAGTAATTAAACTTTCGGAGGCATAAGATGCGCTTAGGAATTACATTACAAGAAACCTATACGCTTGTGCTTGTTGTATTGGTGCTTTTAGCCGCTTTCGGCACAAGCTACTGTCAATGGGCCATCCGAAAAGCAACAGAGCCAGAACAAATTGAGCGTATTCGGGTAGTCAACTCCCGAGTAAAAATGGGTTGGTGGCTCATTATCATCTTTACGTTGGCTTTTTGGGCCGGACAAAACGTCCTCTTGATTGTTTTTGCTCTGGTTAGCTTTTTTACATTCAGAGAGTTTGTCGCCTTAACGCCGATAAAAGTATCAGACCATTGGGCTTTGGTTGTCTCTTTTTATATTGTCATTCCGCTACAGTACGTCCTCATCGGCTTAGACCGCTATTGGCTCTTTACTGTTTTTATTCCGGTCTACCTCTTTTTGCTCTTACCCGTTTTGATGTCACTGAGACCTGACAATGACCGATTCCTCGAGCGTGTAGCTAAGATCCAATGGGGTGTGATGCTGAGCGTTTACTGTATCAGCCACGCTCCGGCACTGATGAATTTTGACATTACGCGTTTTGGCTCAAGCCCGTCGCTGCTTCTGCTCTTTTACCTCTTGATCGTCTTCTTGGGTGACCTCTTTGTCGTGATGGCAAGCTCCTACTTTGGCGGCAAGACCTTAAGAGACAATCCGCATAAGACCATTAAAGGCACATTAATCGGCGGAGCGATTACTATTTTGGTGGGTTACGCCTTATTCTGGATGACGCCGTTCAGAACGTGGCAGGCGCTCGTCATGGCCTGTGTCATTGTGGTGACCGGTGCCTTCGGTGATATCGTTATTTCGTCTGTGAAGCGCTCTTTAGGCAGCCGCTTTATGGACGGCGATAAATATATCGGCCGCGGTAATCTTGAGCGTTTGGCACCGCTCATGTTCTCTGCTCCGATTTATTACCATATTACTCAAGCCTATTTCTCGGCTGGTTGGTAACCAAGAAAACTTTTCAAATCTGGGGCTGATTTTTCAGCCCCGTTTTTTTATTAAACATCTTCTGTCCTTTCCTGCCGTAATACACCATTTTTTTACCGAAAAAACAATAACCTGATCACTTCTAATCTCAAAAACTTGATCAGAGTCTAGCCTTTTGAGAAAATCATATTTTTTCATCAAATAATTCATTGAGGGATAAAATGGAGATTTCTACCCCCCCTAAAAATTGCTTCACTTAAGCAAGCTAAAAAAACTTTAGTTGCGGCAGCTTTAATTTCATTGTTTAATTCAGCCTATGCAATAGATAATTTCATTTACAGACTGGGAATAGATGGCTATGACAGCGACAAAGACCGAGTTTTAGACTTAAAAACGGACAGTCAGATCCCTAACGAATATCAAAATATTGACATTAGACTCTCACCTACCATTGAAAACGATCGGTATACCGTCGCTGTCTCCGGTAAAACACTTACCGTTTATGGCTCTACAAACATCCATCTCTCCGCACAAATGCCTCCAGACGTAACTGGGGACGGTAAGCCTGATTTTGAGGACGATTCCGGCAGTAATGCTCTGTACGCTGTTAATGATGACTCAGTGATTGACCTCAGAGGTGATGTATCTATTTCAACATTTCACAATGTCACGCCCGGAACAGAAGGAAGCGAAACGGTCGGCGCTAATGCTGTTTATGCAAAAGAGCGCGCTGAGATCTTTTTAGGTAATGAAGGCACTAAAACTTCTATCTTGGCTCTCGCACAAAAACCTGATGCGATATCCGCCAAAAACGGAGGAAAAGTACACCTTCGTTCCACAAATAATCAAGTGATCGGCAGCATTGACACTCTATTCTTAGACTTCGGAACTTATGGCTCTTCTGTCAGCGGAACATTCTCAGGCAGCGAATCCTTCTGGTTTGGTGATGAACAAACCTTTTCCAATATCCAGTCCATTAACATTACGATGGATCTAAAGCCCATCATAAACAAAGACATCATCCTCAATATGACACTCAACGGTGTGGATGACATTAAAAAACTGCTCACAGGTAATTATTATGGACTGGGAATTGATCAATGGCTCAATTCTGAATATAGCGACCTGATTAAAGGATTAATCAACAGTGCTCTTAGTGGATTAGGCGTTTCAGAACAACAAATTAATGAAAAGTTAGACCTAACATTTACTAATGGTGCCCAATGGACATACTTTGGAGTCAAACAGACTACAGAAGAAAGTCGATCAATAGGTGACGAGCCAATAACAGCAACAGCAACAGCAACATTCACTTCTACCCCAAAACGCATTAGCTCTATCACGTTAAACGGCGGCATTATCAACCTGTTTGACGAGAATATCCAACAGACCTGGGGAAGCATCATTTATGATGGGAAGAGCCTTTTGGAACTTTGGCCCGAACTTGCCAAGGTTAACCATGATTATGTCCGAATCGGTGATCTGAAGGGTTCTCAAGGTATCTTCCGATTGGATCTCGATGCTAAGAATAAGCAAAACAGCGACATGGTCTTTATTGAGTCTTCAAGCACAGGCGGTCAACACTATATTGAACCCTATAATTTGGAACGCTTAGAGTCTGTTTCGCCGACCAATACCCTGACATTTGCTCTGACGCATAAAAATGCGAACCAAGAAGGTAAAGCCGTTACCTTTGCTGACAAAGAAAATTTCTATGGGCAGCACCTTTTTGATTATGAACTTGAAATTGACTCCAGAGAAATCCAAAACGCTGAGCAAATCAGTGACATCTCCTACGACAGCTTTAAAGAGGATGGTTGGGAATTCGATCCTCAAGAGTTTGTCGACGGTAAAGAGTGGTTCATCAAACGCGTGAATTTAATTGAATCTGCCGCCTCTATCGGCATGCGCTCGGCAGGTTACGCTAGCTATGACTTAGCGACAAGCATGGATCGCCGAGACCGTCGTCTGCAAAATGCTGTTTTCCAAAACGATGAAAAAGACGGTCTTTGGGCTCGTATCCAATACGGCGAAGCCGGTGCTGAACACCTCTATGACGCAGACCTCACTACAGTCTATGTGGGCTATGAAAAAGCGACTTCTGCAGATAATCGTTTAGGTGTCAGTTTTGCCTATACTGACGGCGAATCTGACTTTAGCGATCTCAAGGGCTCCGGAGACTTAAAGCGCTATGAAGCTTCGATTTACGACACTTTAACGTTTGGTTCTCACTATTTGGACTTCGTAGCCCGTTTCGGTCAGGTTGATAACGAATTCGATGTAACAAACCAAGCCGGCGCTTTATCTACAAGCGGTTCATTTGATCAAAAGTATGCAGCGCTGTCTGCTGAGTACGGCTACAACTTTAAAGATGAACACAACGTCTTTATTGAACCGCAATTACAGCTTCAAGTGGCCTACCTTGGCGATTATGAGTACCGCACCGAACGGAGCATGAAAGTCAAAGCCGATGATGATATGAGCGTCATTGGTCGTATGGGTCTCAGAGTCGGTAAAGCCTTTGAAGCCTCCAACTACGCTGCTGAACTTTACGCACGTGCTGACGTCTTACATCAATTCACTGACGGTCAGGATGCCGTGTTTAGCGACGTTAGCCACAAGGTAGACGTCAACTGGGGCGATAAAGATACTTGGTCAACTTTCGGTGTCGGCGGGTATTTCAACTGGAAAGACAATATGTCCTTACAGATGGATATTGAAAAAACGGCTGGAGGTGAAACAGCTGATACTTGGGTCGTATCCGGTCGATTCAATTATCTTTTCTAGTTCTTCCCAGTTTTAACGTTCTGTGAAACAAACGGCAGGCCACAAAAAGTCTGCCGTTTTCATTCTCATTTTCGTAAGCTATTCAGGCTTGCCGGAAACATTCGATAATTCTTTTAATGCCAAACCGATTAATCGATCGGTATGATCAGCCATGAATAAGGGAATGTTTAGGATATCACCGTCAAGTTTTAAATTATCCAATGAGAACCTGATTCTCAATTTAACCTGCTCACCGAATAACTCTTTAAATTTTCTCAAACTCTTACTCTTAATATTTGTTTCCGCTTTTACCTCAATTGGGAAAATATCGTTGTCACGCTGAATCAGAAAGTCTACTTCATACGGAGGATTCGTTTGACTCCAATATCTGGGCATCACTTCAAACTGTGTCAGAAGCGTCTGCAAAACAAAATTCTCAGTCAGTGCGCCTTTAAATTCTGTGAATAGTCGGTTACCTTCCCCAAAAGCTGTAGGAGCCAATTGAGACAAACGGCGCAATAATCCCACATCAACGAGATAAATTTTGAAGGCTGAAAGATCGTCATAGGCAGATAGAGGTAACCCCGGCGCTGTACTGCGGAATACCTTATGCACCAATCTGGCATCAACCAACCATTGCAATGCGTCTTCATACTCCCTGGCTCTTGCCCCTTCTTTCACCACTTTGTAGAGAAATTTCTTATTTTCTCTGGCTAACTGCGAAGGAATGGATTTCCAAATCATAGAAATCTTCGGAAATTCTGCGGTCTCAGGGTGTTTTGCAAAGTCACGTTCATAAGCTTCGATAATGGCCGAAAGTGCTTCCTGCATCGCGTTGACGTCCCGGGCTTGAGTCCACATTAAAACCGACTCGGGCATGCCGCCCGTAACGTAATACATTTTGAGTTTTTCTGAGAGCGGATTAAAAAAGGCTTCCGGAATCGGTTCTATAGATTGCACACTTTGCAGATACTCAACAAGGTTTTCATCGCCATTGGCCAATAAAAATTCCGTAAAGCTCATCGGATCAATTTGCATGAAATTGACCTTCCCGACCGGGAAAGACGAGGGTTTGGCCAAAGAAATACCTAAAAGAGATCCTGCAGAGGCAATGTGATATTGCGGAGCATTTTCACAGAAATACTTGAGCGAATTGATCACTTCGGGGCAGTCTTGGACTTCATCAAAAATAATCAAAGTTTTTTCAAGTTCAATTCTCTGTCCGCTTGCAAGCATCAAATTTTGCAAAATTCGGTTCTGATCCTTTGTTATCTGGAAAAATTGCTTCAGTTCCGGATTTTCGTCAAAGTTAAAGTAAGCAACATTGTCATAAAACTGCCGCCCGAATTCTTTGAGAATCCACGTCTTTCCAACTTGACGGACTCCTTTCAGAATCAGTGGTTTACGGTATGGTGACTTTTTCCAACTGAGTAACTTATCTAGAATAATTCTCTTCATAAACCATCCTCTCTCTTAACTGTCACTTCAAAATTCTTTTTAGATATTAGACTAAATCACATAATTATTCATAATTTTGTGAATTTAATCACATTTTTATACGATTTTATGTGAAATCTCAAAAAAAGCATAACTCAAAGCCGATGAATCAAATTTATATCTCTTTAGAGTTACTTATACCTCTTAATAGAGTGATTAATGCCAAAAATCATCTTATTCTTTGAATTTTTAATACTTTTATTCAATCTAAATCAAACTTTTCACATCATATCAGGCATACACTGGAGAGCATTCTCTCACTTATTTCGGAGTCCGTTATGTACGATCCCAAATCCAAAGTAGCCTCAGAATTTATCTGTCATGAGGAAATTGAAGAGACTCTGGCTTTTGCCGAAGAGCACAAACACGACCGCGAATATATTCAAAAAGCTTTGCAAAAAGCCGAAGCCTTTAAGGGGCTGACTCACCGCGAGGCTGCTGTTCTCTTAGCCTGCGAGGAAGAAGACTTAAATCAGGAAATCTTTGCGACAGCTAAAAAAGTCAAAGAGCATATCTACGGCAACCGCATCGTCCTTTTTGCCCCTCTTTATCTTTCAAATTATTGCGTCAATACCTGTACTTACTGCCCGTATCACGCTAAAAACAAACACATCGTCCGCAAAAAGCTCACCCAGGATCAGATCAGACAGGAAGTCATTGCTCTGCAGGATATGGGACACAAACGGCTTTTACTCGAAGCTGGTGAACATCCGCGCCACAACCCCATTGAATACATTTTAGAGAGCATCAATACGATCTATTCCATCAAACACAAAAACGGTGCCATTCGCCGCGTCAATATCAACATTGCCGCAACAACCGTAGAAAACTACAGAAAACTGCATGAAGCAGGAATCGGTACGTACCAACTCTTTCAGGAAACTTATCACAAAGAGCAGTATGAACTTTTACACCCGAAGGGACCCAAGAGTGACTATGCCTACCACACAGAAGCCATGGACCGCGCTATGGAAGGCGGCATTGACGACGTGGGATTGGGGGTTCTGTTCGGTCTGACCTTGTACCGTTACGATTTCGTCGGTCTTTTGATGCATGCAGAGCACTTGGAAGCTGTCTGGGGAGTCGGTCCTCACACTATCAGTGTCCCGCGAATCTGTCCGGCCGATGACGTCGATCCGACTACCTTTACCAATGCAGTACCTGATGACCTGTTCCTCAAAATTGTCGCTCTGATTCGTCTTGCTGTCCCCTACACAGGCATGATCATCTCAACCAGAGAATCGGCTCGCGTCAGGGGAAAATGTCTTGAAATGGGCGTTTCTCAAATCAGCGGCGGCTCTCGTACAAGTGTAGGCGGCTACGTTTTGGAAGAAGAAAAGGAAGAAAACTCGGCGCAATTTGAAACAAGCGACAGAAGAACTCTGGATGAAGTCGTCAAATGGCTTTT
The DNA here is from genome assembly GCA_900544345.1 of uncultured Sutterella sp. Lineage (GTDB taxonomy): Bacteria > Pseudomonadota > Gammaproteobacteria > Burkholderiales > Burkholderiaceae_F > Aphodousia. Next base: position 96,394 of record UQUR01000002.1, read on the forward strand.
GGACGGCGGCTATTTACCGAGCTGGTGCACTGCCTGCTATCGTGCGGGCCGGACAGGCGACCGCTTCATGTCATTGGCTAAGACCGGTGAAATTGCCACCTACTGTCAAGCCAATGCCATTATGACTTTGAAGGAATATGCGCAGGACTACGCAAGACCTGCGACCCGAGAAGCCGCTCAAAAAGTGATCGACGCTGAAATTCCGAAGATTGTTCACGAAAAAATCCGCAAAGCAAGCGTCATACGCCTGCAGAAAATTGAAGAAGGTGAACGCGATTTCCGCTTCTAAGTAACAAAAAACAAAGGAGAGAATGATTCAACATCAAACTCTCCTTTTTGCTACCGGCTATAAGCTTTTAGCGCAGACTGTTGCGATTGAGTTCTCGCTGTTGAGACAAAATCATGTGCTTGAGTAAACGCGCTAGCTCCAGCTGATCCTCACGAGAGAGACAGGAAGCAAACTGACGCTCGACTTCAACATGTGAATTAACCGCTTCAAGCGTCAAAGCCTTACCCTTTTCGGTTGCCTTGAGAATCACGCCTCTTCGGTCATTTGTATCCTGAAAACGTTCGAGCAGTCCCTTTTCTTCAAGCTTTCGAATACGATTCGAAAGGCCGCCCGAAGTAATCAAAATCTTCGTTTGCAAAATTTTGGGAGTAATCACCGCATCAGGGTTGCGGGTCAAAACAGCCAAAACTTCAAACTCACCGCGCGTAAGGTCAAAGCGAGCCAGATTTTCCGCCACTCGTCTTTCGACGTAGTAACTCATTCGAACCAATCTGGCCACTACCGAAATAGGCTCGGTGCTCAGTGTCGGCACCTGAGCTTTCCACTCTTCCTCGAGGGAATCGACGAAATCCTTAAGATTTCGGCTGGTATCTTCAGTCACGGTTATTTTGCTCCCAGGTGCTTGATCGCCAAGTAGTGATAGATATCGAAGAGCTCCTGCAGGCGGAATTCTTCAAATTCAAACTTCGACTGATGGTGACCGGCCTTCAATTCGGAGCCAACGACCACGTAACCGGCCTTGCCGCCCTTGTTTTGGACACGACGCATCAAAACCGTTGCATCGTCACTGCCATTAAAGTTCATCGTGTCGCTGACCTTCGTACAGTACTTAGCCTGCTTAGCTGCTTCTGCAAAATTATTTTGAACTTCATCGTCTTTGATAAAGTCAATGGCTTCGCCCATCACTTCACTTTCAGCTTCACAGCCGTACATGGCAGCAGCACCCTTTACACGAGCCACTGCTTCGTTAAACATATAGTTATTAATGGCTTCTGTTTCACCGCGTACTTCAACCTGCATTTCAGCCGTCGAAGCAATGACGTTGCGACCTTCACCGGCGCGCATATAACCCACGTTCACACGTGTCATACCCTGGCCATGACGAGGAATTGCCATCAAGGCAAGACTTGCAGTGGAAGCTGCCATCAAAGCATTGCGACCAACTTCAGGCTGCATACCAGCATGAGAAGGAGAGCCCTTAAAACGGAAGTCGACCTTAGTCGTGCAGAGGAATTTCTCGGGCGCCGTTACCACTTCGCCACCAGGAATATCGCAACCCAAGTGACCGACATAGAGGTAATCCAAATCATCAACAATACCACTTTGAGCCATCGGACGACCGCCGCGAGAACCTTCTTCTCCCGGTTCAAAAATCAACTTAACCGTACCGCAAAGCTGATCTTTATTGGCTGCAAGCCAAGAGGCCAACCCCATCAATACAGCTTGGTGACCGTCGTGGCCACAAGCATGCATGTAACCGGGGATTTGAGAGGCATAACCTTCCTTGGTGGGGTTATGTTCCGGATCAGAGGATTCTGTCACAGGCAATGCATCCAGGTTGCAAAGAAAACCGATCGTCGGTCCTGGACGGCCTGTTTCCAAAATACCAACCACACCCGTTGCGCCTTCTAAGCGTTCGAGAATCTTCGGATCAACTTTATCCTTAGCAGCTTCACGGAACTTGGCAATTTGTTGCTTCATCGCACCGCGAATAAAGTCTTTGTTAATGACTTCCAAACCGCACAATACTTTAAAACCTAACTTTTGCAAATGTTCGATCACACGTGCGCTCGAAACAAATTCGCACCAACCCGGTTCAGGCCAGGCGTGAATTTCACGGCGTTTAGCAATAAGCCACTCTTGAGAGATCGGTTCCAAATATGCCATGAGAAACTCCTCCAAATTAAATATAGCGAACGAACGAGAAAACCATCACCGCCACGAAACCGGCCAAAATAGGCACGGACGTACGTTTAACCACTTCTAACGGGTTGGCTTTCACAGAAGCCGCCACGATAATGATAACAGCGGCCACGGGTGAAATAGAACGAATCAAATTCGAGGTACATTGCATCGGCAAAGCAACCATAATCGGATCAATACCGGCATTTTGAGCAATCGAAGGGATAAGTTCGATAAAGCTATAAAAGACTGCATTGCCCGATCCGCTGATAAATGTAATCAAAGCTGTGATACCGGAGAAGGCAAACATCAGACCGGCACTGGCGTTTTCCACACCAGCAATGGAGTTAGAAATCATATCGATCATACCCATTGCTCGAAGACCGGCCACCATCGTAGAGGCTGCGACAATCAAAACAACCACTTGAGAGAAGCCTTCGCCCATACCCTTAAAGAAGAGGTTGGCGTCTTTCATCCCTTGCTTGACATTACCCTTACGGATCAACTCACAGATAAAGGCTAAAGCAAAACAGAAGACCGTAATCTCAACCAAACCAACTTTGGCTTGTCTAAAACATGCCCAGAAGAAAATCACAAGGATGAGGGGTAAAACTGGGAACAAAGCGTAATAAACAGGCACACCAGTCAAATCTCGGTTCTTTAACTTGCTTTCATCAATTTCTGCAGTGATCTTACCTTCCTGACGTTTATCCATGTAACGCTGCCAGAAGAAGTGGACAATACCGATGATAATCAAAGCCGGAACCGTAATTGGTGCGTGGTGATAGAAAACATAGTCAACCACGTGATCAAAGCCCAAAACGCGAGCAGCAACAACGTTGTCACCACCTAAGGGGGTCGGAACAATCGTTGCGGTCGTAGCAATCACACCAGCTGCGGTAAGCACACTCATGCGAGCTGCGCGTAAAACCGGATATAGGGTCGCCATCAAAATCACTGCTAATGACGAAGCACTAGGGATAATGATGGATAAAAGTGTGCCGACCCAATAAACCAACGGCACCAAAATATACGGAGAATGAACCTTTTCAAGCGGCTTACTCAAAACACGAATGACCATATCATTGGCACCGATATGCGACATATAGGCCGCAAAACCGAAAAGAGTCAAAATGATCAGACCGGCGTTGGAGTATTGGCTAATAAACAGGTCTTTAACTGCCTTAAAAGGATCCACCCAACTAAGACCGGAAGACGCCTTGGCACTGACTGCCGGATGCCCTAACATCACAGCAACAGCCAAAAGAATCAAACCTGTTGCAAATAAAACAACCTTAGCGTCATAGTTTTTAGCAATAGCCCAACCGGCAATTACTAATGCCACAACGCAAATAACTAATTCGAGCATTGATTAGCCCTCACAAGAGAAAAAATAAGGAATTTGATTTAAAAGGTAGAAACGCCGTCACTATACGCAACTTAAAAGCCTCGGGCAAGACCCAAAAGCCCGAATTACAAGAACAAAGCCTTTAAAAAATCTTCGCATAAAGCATCTTTCTAAAAAGTATCTTCACGTGAAGATATTTATAGTATAATTTTTCTATCTAAACGAGAGAAAAAATTTATGCGTTCAATTTCTTTACCGGGTTTCGTATTAGCGGCCCTGGCTGCCATTCTTTGGGGAACGGCCGGTACTGCTCAAACTTTTATTGTAAGTGGCTCCCTCTCCCCTCTTTGGGTCGGAGCTATGCGCATTTTGTGCGCCTGTTTATTCTTTTATCCGACACTTTGGCTGAGCTCACGTTCGGCCAATTCAAACGCAGCCCCTGTCAACAAAACACACTACCTCCCAAAAGTTATTGCAGCAGGCTTTTCTATGGCATTTTTTAACCTTCTCTTTTTTACTGGAGTTAAAACGGCTGGCGTCGCTTTGGGCTCTTGCACCATTATTGCTTCAGCACCGGTATGGGCAGGCATTTTGGACGCTCTTATTAAAAAGAAAACACCAGACAGACTTTGGCTGGCGGGTATAGCCGTAGCCATATTAGGTGGCGTTTGGATGGCTGTTTCTCAAGCTGACAATATTGCAGTTAATGCCTTTGGAATGGGTATTTGTCTTACTGCTGGCTTTTTCTATTCGTGTTATTCGATGTTGGCCAAAGAGTTGGTTCGTATGACTACGCCTCTTAGAGCCTCTGCTCACTCTTTTACTGTGGCTGCTTTTATTGCATTCGCCGCAGCATTCGTTTTATCTGACGTTCCCCAACTTTACGCCACAGATATTGCCATCGTTGTTTACCTGGGAGTAGTTGTAACAGGTATTGCCTATTTACTCTACGGGACGGCGTTAAAAACCACCCGGGTATCCACATGTGTTGCATTAGGACTGCTTGAACCCGTTACCGCCTTTTTCCTTGCAATTGCCGTTGTCCATGAAAACGTCAATCCCTGGGCAGCCGTCGGACTGGTAATGATTTTGCTGGGGCTCGCTCTGGTGCTGAAGTCAGAGCAAATGCAAAATAATCAGACGGCCGTCCGCTCTGCTTCAGGTTTAAAGGCTAAAGGCGCAGTTGTTTAATTAAAATAATTTTGGGCACCTTAAAAGCTCAGTTGTCGGCCACTCACGATGAAGCCACTTTGCTAAAAAAGCAAATGTGTCTTCATCTATTTTTTTATCGGGCAGCGGATGCCAGTCATTAAAAATAACGTGCGAAAGAATCATCCCTCGAGTCTTCAACGCTTCAAGGGAAAGCAGCGTGTGGTTAATACTGCCTAGCTTTCCGCTCGTAACAAAAATAACAGGCCAGTTTTGCTGAGCCACAAAATCAATCGTTAATAATGTTGTCGTCAGAGGGACCATCAAACCACCAGCCCCCTCAACAAGAAGTCTTTCATAGCGAGCTGAAAGAATCTCTGTGGCATTCAAAATTTTTTCAAAATCAATCTTTCGACCATCTATGCGACTTGCCATATGAGGCGATGACGGATAAGAGAAAACTTCCGGTGCAGTGAGTCCCTCTTCGTCTTCCAGGAACTGCTTTTGCATAATTTTTCTATGCTGATGAATGTCAGGAGAACCTCCTTGAGAGCCAGTTTGAATGAATTTTTGCGTAATGGTTTTATGACCATTTCGGATCCACTGAGCAGCAAGCCATCCGGTTGCCACTGTTTTACCCACATCAGTATCTGTACCGCTAACAAACCAAACATTACCCATCTCAATGATTCTCCTTTCTTTGACGTTCAATTTGCATAGCGAGAACTTTTCGAACGGCAGAAGTTAATTTGGCAAGCTCATCATCGGTAATAATAAAAGGCGGCATCAGATAGCAAAGTTTGCCAATAGGTCTTACCCAAACGCCCTGACGAACAAAAGCCGCTTGAATCCATTGACTTTCAACGGATTCACTCAGTTCCACCACACCGATTGCACCCAAAACACGTACATCCTGAATACCTTCTTTACCTTTAAGCGGTGCCAATCCCCGACGCAATCCATCCTGGATGCGATAAACAGAATTAAGCCAGTCCTGTTTTTCATATATATCTAAAGAAGCACAGGCTGCTGCACACGCCAGAGCATTTGCCATAAAAGTCGGGCCGTGCATGAAGGCATACGGGTAAACAGAGGAAATCGTCTGAGCAATTTCATTTCGGCAAAGCACGGCCGACAATGTCATCATGCCTCCAGTAAGTGCCTTCCCGATTGCCATAATGTCGGGAGAAACATCTGCCCATTCACAAGCAAAAGTTTTTCCCGTGCGACCGAAACCGGTAGCGATTTCATCGACAATCAGTAAAACAGCATGCTTTTTGCAAAGTTGGGAAGCTTCTTTTAAATATTGCGGATGATAAAAGCGCATTGCACTGGCACCTTGAAAAATCGGCTCCAGTATTAACGCTGCAATATCTTTATTTTGATCTAGGATCCGCTCTAAATCATTTAAATCAGTGGGATTCCATTGTCCCTCAAAAGTCGAAGTTGGAGGATTCGCAAAATATCTCACAGGCAACGAACTGCCAAACACGGAGTGCATACCGGCTATGGGATCACAAACCGACATTGCATTCCAGGTATCACCGTGATAGCCACCACGGATGGTGACGAAATTTACTCTTTCTTTACGTCCGCAAGCCATCTGGTATTGGACAGCCATCTTCATAGCTGCTTCTACAGCAACTGAGCCCGAATCGGCATAAAAAATCTTATTAAGTCCTTTGGGAACAAGTTTTAATAACTTTCTTGCTAATTCAATCGCTTTTTCGTGCGTCAGACCTCCAAACATCACGTGAGCGAGCTTTTGTGCCTGTTCTTGAACAGCTCGGACCAATTGAGGATGACGATAGCCATAAGCGGCGCACCACCAAGCGCTGGTTCCATCAATAAGACTTGTTCCGTCTTCAAGCTCAAGATAGACACCGTGAGCACCGGCCACTTTTTCAATACGTGGCGTTTGCACGGTGCCAGCATACGGATGCCAAATATGTTCACAGTCAAATTGCAAATCTTCGCTATTCATAGAAAAAGTCCTTCAGTATGTAGCCGTCTATTCTGCAGCTATATTAATTTCTCGACGTTAATTTGTAGGGATTTGTTTTTAATTTGAGCAGATCTAACTGAATTTTTATTACTGCTTCTACTTTCTTTGCATCTGATTGAGATAAAAAATCATTTCGGACTACGCTCTCATTCTATCAATTGATGTTATTTGATTGTTGAGTTGTAACCTTGTCTAATAAAGCTTTTCAGTAAATGCTCTGATTTTTCGTTGACCGTGGCTTTTAAAAGAGCCAGATAAAACTTTTCTCTTTCAAAACGATACCTTGAAGTACAATAGAAGAGTTTTCTTTTGGTAGGAGCAAAAAATGCTGCACTTAGCCGCTTACATCCCCGAAATGATCGAAACTCGCCGACATTTTCATCACCATCCGGAAATTGCATGGACAGAGTTTCTGACAACTCAAACCATCATCAATCGCGTGAGGGACCTTGGCTTTAAGACCATTGTCGGTAAGGCTCTTTTTGATACCGAGCATGCTTTAGGCAGAGAACCCAAAGTTATTGAAGAAGCCATGCAGCGTTCTTTAAAACTCGGCATGAATCCAGCTCTTCTTAAAGAATTGGAAGGTTACACGGGATGTATGGCTATTTGGGAAACAGGTCGTGAAGGACCCGTTACTGCTCTGCGCTTTGATATTGATTGTGTCAATGTTGAAGAAAATCACGATGACACGAACGAAGCTAAGCGTGAAGGCTTTGATAGTGAATGCTCTGGCCTAATGCACGCATGTGGTCATGATGCTCATGCCGCTATGGGCTTAGCCGTTGCCCACTGGATCCACGACAATGCCGATCAGCTAAAAGGAACAATTAAGCTTATCTTTCAACCGGCAGAAGAAGGCACCAAAGGCGCGGCGGGTATTGCTTACTCGAAAAATTTAGATGATGTGGACTACCTGATCGGAGGCCATATCGGTGTTGCGGCTAAACTGCATGAAGTAGCTGTTATCCGTAGCGGCTTTTTAGCGACAACAAAAATGAACGTTACGTTTACAGGAGTGGCAGCTCATGCAGGAGCAGCCGCCGAGTCCGGTCGAAATGCCTTGATGGCTGCCTGCTCTGCTGCCATGCAAATTATGGGTATCGCCCGCCACGGTCAAGGTGACACCAGTGTCAACATTGGCACAATTTCAGCCGGCGAAGGACGCAATGTAGTTCCGGTTCACGCAAAAATGGAGATGGAAGTACGAGGCGAAAATGATGAAATTAACCGCTATATGCAGCAAACTGCTGAACGCATGATCAAAGGATCTGCTGAGAGCTACGGAGTCCAGTACAAAATTGACATCATGGGTATGGCAACCGATATACATTCCGATGACTCTCTCTCAGATATGCTCAAAGAGGAAGCCAAACAAGTGCCGACAGTCAAGAAAGTTTTTGACATCACATCATGTACCGGAAGCGAAGATTGCTCTTTGTTGATGAAAACCGTACAAAAGCACGGTGGGAAAGCAACTTTCTTTTACTATGGCTGCAACCACCATGGACATCATAAGAGCAACTTCGAAATTCAGGACCAGGAAAGTATGCCCGAAGGATTTGAAATCTTCATTCGTATGCTCGAACGGCTGAACGCCAAATAAAAAATCACCACGGGCTCGGTTACAGCTCACTGTCCCGAGCCTTTCTTTTTTCTAAATAACATGGACTTTTTAGCACGCTTTTTTAAGTTTCAAGAAAAAAACACTAATTGGCGGCGTGAACTGATGGCTGGTCTCACTGGCTTTGTCACCGTGTGCTATGTAGTTTTGGTGATTCCTGCCATGCTTGCAGATGCAGGGATGAATCTGCACTCTGCAACGCTCGCCGTGATCTGGTCAAGTGCTTTTGCCTGTATTCTGATGGGACTAGTTGCTAATTTTCCTGTTATCGTTGCGCCGGGACTAGGTATCTGTGCTTTTTTCTCATATTACGTTTGCGGCCCGATGGGATTGAGCTGGCAGACAGGCTTGGCAGCTGTTTTTATCTCCGGTGTCATTTTCTTTCTTTTAACCGTCACAAAAATTCGTCAGCTTATCATTGATGCCGTTCCTAGCGACATTAAGCACGCTATTGTCGTTGGTTTAGGATGCTTTATCTCATTTATCGGATTGAAAAATGCAAAACTCATTGTGGCCGATCCCTCAACTTTCGGGGCTCTAGGCAATCTTCACCATGCTGAACCATTACTAGCGGCTCTTGGTGTCATTTTAATCAGTGCATTAATGGTACGAGGAATTAAAGGTGCCATGATTATTGGCATCGTTATCGTAACTATTTTAGGTTTAGTTTTAGGCGTCTCACCTTTGCCTGAGGTGTCGGCCTCAAATATACCTTCACTTATTCCTAAAGAAACCTTTTTAGAACTCGATTTTGCTTCTGTCTTTGCTTACGGTATCGTCACTATCGTTTTCACACTCACTATGGTAGATCTTTTCGACAATATGGGCACGTTAATCGGGTTGTCGATCAGAGCCAATATGCTTGATCCAAAAACAGGTCACCTAGATGGTTTGGAAAAAGCTCTCTTTTCTGATTCTATTGCGACAATGGCCTCCGGCGTTATCGGTTCGCCCACCTGCACAAGCTATATTGAAAGTGCCACTGCCATTGCCGAGGGAGGTAGAACCGGTGTTGTCCCAATAGTGAGCGGCGTGCTTTTCTTGCTTTGTTTATTTGCCCTGCCTTTAGTCTCAATTGTTCCGGCTTATGCTACCGCCTCCGCTCTTATCGTTGTCGGAGGCCTGATGATGCAATCAGTCGTGCATATTAATTTCAAGGATTTTTCAAGCGGCCTGCCCGCTTTTCTGACCATTATCACTATGCCCCTAACCTTTAACGTTGCAACAGGCTTCGGGCTGGGATTTATCAGCTACACCATTTTGAAGTTACTTACCAAACGAGCAAATGAACTTAATATCGTAACAATTATTGTGGCGTTAGCTTTTGGCATCAACTTTATGATGCGTTAATTCGTAAGGACAAAAAAAGGAGCGTACCGTTTTTCGACGCTCCCTTTTCTTATGGCAATTTGGATTATTGGGCAGCCATCATTGCGCAAGCAGTATCGAGCATGCGGCAAGAGAAGCCCCATTCATTGTCATACCATGCCGTCACCTTCACTAAGCGAGTGCCGGAGACTTTCGTGAGCGTTGCATCAAAGATGGAGGAGTGAGCATCGTGGTTAAAGTCGATAGAAACGAGCGGCTCTTCGTTATAGCCCAAGATGCCTTGATTTTCAGGCAATTCAGAGGCTGCCTTCATCACGGCATTGACTTCTTCAACGGTCACATCGCGCTTGGCTTCAAACGTCAAGTCAACGAAGGAGACATTGATGGTCGGCACGCGAACAGCAAATCCGTCAAGCTTGCCGTTTAAATCAGGCAAAACCAAACCGACAGCAGCAGCGGCACCCGTCTTTGTCGGGATCATAGAGTGCGTGGCAGAACGTGCACGACGCAAATCCTTGTGATAAACGTCCGTGAGCACTTGATCGTTGGTGTAGGCATGAATCGTCGTCATCAAGCCGCGTTCCACACCGATAGCCTTATGAAGAGCGTTGACAACCGGAGCCAGGCAGTTTGTCGTGCAGGAAGCATTGGAAACAACCGTCATCTCCTTCGTCAAAACGTCTTGGTTGACACCGTAAACCACCGTAGCATCCACGCCTTTGCCCGGAGCGGAAATCAACACCTTCTTGGCGCCGCCTTCCAAGTGAGCCAGGCACTTTTCCTTCGTACGGAATGCGCCCGTGCATTCGAGCACCACGTCAACACCGAGTTCCTTCCAAGGCAGATTGCGGGGATCACGATCGCAGAACACGCGCATACGGTCGCCATCAACAATCAGATACTTTTCGGTATCGGAAACTTCTTCAATCTGAACATCATGGTTGAAGTGTCCGTGAACCGTATCATGACGCAACAAATGAGCATTGGTCTTAAGGTCACCCATGGCGTTAATGGCCACGATCTCAACATCGTGCTTTTTGCCCAATTCGTAGTGGGCGCGCAACACATTGCGACCGATACGGCCAAAACCCGTAATGGCAACTTTAATGGTCATTTTTCAAATACCTCTCAAGTAATTAATGATTAATCGCTTTCTTAGCGGCTTCAACGACGCGATCCACGGTAAAGCCGAATTTTTCCCAAAGAACGCCGGCCGGAGCAGACTCGCCAAACGTGTCAATGCCGACCACTTCACCGTTCTTAACGTACTTGTACCATAAGCCCGTGACAGAAGCTTCGATGGCAACCTTGGGAGCATCGGTCAAAATGGCACGCTGTTCTTCACAAGACAGTTTATCGAAAAGTTCTGTGCAAGGCATAGAAACAACACGTGTACCGATTCCCATTTCTTCAAGCGCCTCGCGAGCCTTAACGGCAAGAGGCACCTCAGAGCCCGTTGCAATCAAAACGCAGTCAACGCTGCCGGCTCCCTTGCCAGACTCCTTCATCACGTAAGCGCCGGCGTGCAGAGCTTTCTTTGCATCACACACGACTTCTTCTGCGTCACGGGCAATAAATTCAATGTTTTGACGAGAGCCGATAATGATTGAAGGCGTATGGCGCGATTCAACGGCACTTTGCCAGGCCACCAGCGCTTCCACCGTATCACAGGGGCGCCACACATTTAAGTTCGGAATCAAACGCAAGCTCGGGATGTGCTCGACAGACTGATGTGTCGGTCCGTCTTCACCCAAGCCGATTGAATCGTGCGTGAAGACAAAGATGGAGCGCTGTTTCATGAGCGCAGCCATACGAATGGCGTTACGGGAATAATCCGAGAAAGTGAGGAACGTTGCACTAAAGGGAATAAAGCCGCCATACAAAGCGATACCGTTTTGAATGGCAGACATACCGAATTCACGGACACCGTAATTGATGTGACGACCCAAATATGTGTTGGGACGCATTGCTTCGACACCGGTCCAATTCGTGAGGTTAGAACCCGTGAGATCAGCCGAGCCTCCTAAAAGACCGGGCAAATGCGGTGCAAAAGCATTGAGCGCTTTTTGGCTGGCTTTACGTGTTGCTACTGTTTCCTGAGCTTGGGCCGCAGCGTCAATGGCTTTTTGCATCACTTCTTCAAAATCTTGCGGCAAATCACCCTTCAGACGGCGAAGAAGTTCACGACTTAAGTCCGGATAGGCTTCAGCATACCGGGCAAACATGGCTTCGTATTCGCTTTGAAGTTTTTGACCGGCCTCTCTGGCATTCATGGCGTCGTAGATTTCCTGCGGAATCACAAAGGGATCCCACTTCCAGCCCAAAGCCTCACGGGTGAGCTTAAGCTCTTCTTCACCCAAAGCCTCACCGTGCACTTTGCTGGTTCCCTGACGGTTGGGAGAGCCTTTACCGATCACCGTACGGGCAATGATCAAAGTCGGCTTATCCTGACTTTCCTTAGCTTCGGCAATCGCACGGTCCATCGCGTCAATGTCATGGCCGTCGACCGGTCCGATAACATTCCAACCGTAAGATTCAAAACGTTCACGGGTATTGTCAGAGAACCAATTGATGACTTTGCCGTCAATGGAAATGCCGTTGTCATCATAAATGACGATAAGCTTATTGAGTTTCCAGGTACCGGCCAGAGAGCAGACTTCGTGGCTGATGCCTTCCATGAGGCAGCCGTCACCCAAGAAGCAATAGGTGTAGTTGTCAATCACGTCAAAGCCCGGGCGATTAAATTCAGCCGCAAGCATTCTCTCAGCCAAAGCCATGCCGACAGCGTTGCCGATGCCCTGACCCAAAGGACCGGTCGTCGTTTCAACGCCGGGCGTCACATCCACTTCAGGGTGACCCGGCGTTTTGCTGTGCCATTGACGGAAAGCCTTCAAATCCTCGATCGAAAGATCGTAGCCCGTCAGATGCAAAAGAGCATACTGAAGCATTGAGCCGTGACCGTTACTCAAAATAAAACGGTCCCGACCGATCCACTTCGGATCGCAAGGGTTGTGGCGCAAGTGCTTTGTCCAAAGGGCAACAGCAATATCGGCCATTCCCATGGGCATACCCGGGTGACCGGATTTGGCCTTTTGAACAGCATCCATTGCCAAAGCACGAATGGCATTAGCCATCAACTGAGGAGTGACGCAAGAAGTCATTTTTCTAACCAAAAATAAAAGGACAAAAATACTTAATAGACAAAGAAAACTTTGTCCGGCTCAAACAATTAGATTGTACTGTAATTAGCCGATGAGTCGACGTTTTTTCTAATCTTTTTTTCCACTTTAGTACCTGATCCAAACGCTTTTTTTGGTATTCGGCCAATAAGGAAAAATCCCTAGGTGTTTTCGTGGAGCTTCTAAGTAGTTTGGCGTAGTATCTTTGTCGGCCGATTTTGCTCGACCGATCGGCAGAACCGATCTGAACATTATGAGGAGTTTTACCACAAGTTCCGTAAAGCCTCGGCATTAATGCGGGGATATAAGGATCGCCGATTTTAATCGGCTATTGAGGCATATTCTGCTGCTCAATATACTGCTTAATGATCGATAGCGGTGCACCTCCACAGCTGGCTGCAAAGTACGATGGTGACCACAGTGCTCCTTTCCATAGTTGTTTTTGAATACTCTCATGGCCCATGCGTCGAATCATTCGACTGGATACTCCCTTGAGACTGTTAACCAGTTTCGCTACAGAGACTTTTGGCGGATACCTCACCAATAAATGCACGTGATCATTTTCTCCATCAAACTCTACCAGCTCACTTTCAAAATCCTGACACACTGAATCAAAGGTATCCCTTATCCGCAAGGATTTCTTTCGTAAAGACTTTCCGTCTGTATTTTGTCACGAAGACCAAGTGCACATGCATCTGAAATACACAGTGCCTGCCATGCCGAATTTCAGATTCACTCATCTTGAATTCTCCCATATAGACCAAGTACAATTCTATCTCATGTTGTTTCGCCAAGGTTTTCTCTTTAAGCTTAAACCCAACGGCCGTCAGGCACAATTAATGTCTCGCTTTGCCGGCTGTTGCCGCTTTGTTTATAACAAGGGCTTAAGCTGGGCAAAAGAACAGTACGAAAAGAAAACCGGTCAACATCCCTCCTACAAAAATCTTTCTGCTTTATTGCCTGATTGGAAAAAAGATCCTGAAACGCTTTGGTTGTCTGAGTGCTACTCACAGTGCCTTCAGCAATCCATGAAGGATCTTTCCCGAGCGTATGCCAATTTCTTTTCGGGTCGAGCTGCATTTCCCGTATTTCACAGAAAGTTTGGATCATCAGACGGATTCCGTTATCCGCAGGGATTTAAAATCGATGAAACAGGTAAACAAATCTATTTGCCCGGTATCGGTTTTGTGAAGTACAGACGAAGCCGCTATATCGAAGGGAAAGCGAAAAATATCACCGTCATTCGAAAAGCTGACGGTTGGTATGTCTCGGTTCAAACAGAATATGAAAAAGACATCCCTAAGCATGACGGTGATGAAGAAGGGATGGATATGGGAGTGGGGTGGTTTTGCACGCTCTCGGACGGAACACAGATTGCTCCGTGCAATGCGTTAAAAAAGCACTTAAAGAAATTGGCGCAATTGCAAAGGGCATTATCGAGAAAGGAGAAATTCAGCAGTAATTGGAAAAAAGCCCAAAGGAAGATCGCAAAGCTGCATCAGCGAATCGGCAATATTCGTCAGGACTTTATTAATAAAGTGGCGTTAGATTTGAGCAAAAAACACGCCGTGATCTACCGAGAAGACTTGAGAATAAAGAATATGACGGCCAGTGCTGCCGGAACGATAGAAGAACCGGGGCAGAATGTTGCGCAGAAAAGTGGCTTAAACCGAGCGATATTGGATCAAGGCTGGGGAAAGTTTTTCCAACGACTGCAGTGGAAGTGTGAACAAAGGGGCGGAATTGTCATTAAGGTGGCACCTCAATACACTTCCCGGACTTGTCCGATATGTGGGCATGAGTCAAAAGAGAACCGAAAGAGCCAAGCAAGTTTTAAGTGTGTGGCTTGCGGTTATCAGGGCAATGCCGACATAGTGGGGGCAAGAAATATAAAGGTGCGCGGGCAGCGCATGTCGGCCTGTGGGGAGCTCGGCGAGGTAGGCCGAACTCAAGTGAATCGGCGGATGGAGTCAATCCATTGCGCGGGTCAGCAGCAGGAACCCATCGAAGTGATCATCGGCGAGAGCCGATGACACAGTAGGGAATCCTCGCCGTTCACGGCGGGGAGGATGTCAATGGAAGTATCGTAAGCTTCAAACGTTGGTGATGACCGACTTCGTGAAGTTGGCTCCGATCGTTGAAAAGGCCTACCATGAATTTGAAGCCCAAACGGCTCAAAAGCAAAAGGCTTTCGAAGATCAATACTTGAAGACCTACAAGAAAGATGCCAAGAAGGCTGACAAGATGCTCTATGAATTTAACCTGAGCGTCATGGCCAGCGCCGAAAAATTGGCTGAAGATTTGACGAACCAAATCTTCACGATCCGTACGGCTGACATCCAAAAGGCTAACTTCTTTGCTAACTGCAGCAAGAAAGACTAATCAAGACTTAGTTTTTCATTGAGTAAGCCCGACCGCCTGCAAAGAACAGCAGGCAGTCTTTTTTAGCAAGAAAAAGTCCTTTAAAATCAAACGAAATATTTTCTGCTTCACTGACAAAATGGCTCCTCGTTTTTATATTGATACCGATTTGAGTGCTCAAAAGACTTTGGTTTTGCCTGAAAAAGCCGCTCATCATGCCGGCCGAGTCCTGAGAATGCGCGAGGGCGACAGCGCTGTTTTGTTTGACGGCAAAGGCAATGAAGCAGAAGTGATCATGCATTTTTCAGCTGCTCAGACAGAAGCTGAAATTATCAGTGTTAGGAAAAATCCCACGGAAAGTCCGCTCAAAAGTACCTTGATCCAATCTCTCGTTTCTCAAGAAAAACTCGATTGGATATTGGAAAAAGCCACCGAACTGGGTGTTACAAAAATTGTGATTGTGCCCGCCGAGCGAAGCGTCACAAAACTCGATGCCAAACGTCTTCAAAAGCGACTGATTCAATGGAAGGGCACCGTTTTGAGTGCTTGTGAACAGTGTGGCCGCGCCGTTTTGCCCGAAATTCTTTATTACGAAGATCTGCAAAAAGCCCTTTTGGACAATAAAAGCGACACCAATATTGTCTTAGCCCCTGCAGCTGCCAAAGGTTTTTCACTGAATAAGACAGAAAGCATCACGTTTGCCGTGGGTCCGGAGGGCGGCTTTAGTGCTGAGGAAATTGAGCTTGCGACACAATTGGGCTATGAAAGCCGCTTATTGGGTCCGAGAGTGCTCAGAACAGAGACTGCGGGACTAGCGGCGCTTGCCGTCGCACAATGCTTGTCTGGAGACTTTCGTTAGAAAAAGATTCCTGCCAGGCCCAGGAAAATTAAAAAGCCGCCGCTATCGGTAATAAAGGTCAGAAGAACGGAACTTCCCATTGCGGGGTCCTTATCAAATTTTTTCAAAGTCAGCGGAACAATTAAGCCAACAAGTGCTCCCACAATGATATTGAGCATCATGGCAAGGAACATCACAAGACCCAACTTCATGCCGAAGTCAGAGTCATAGTACAAAAGCCAGGCGCCCAAACCCGCTACCGCTCCCCAAAGCAAGCCATTGATGATGGCTACGCACAATTCTTTTTTGAAAAGATCAATCGTATTGCTGTCGGTGACCTGCCCCATCGCAATTGAGCGAACCAGAAGCGTTAAAGTCTGATTGCCCGTGTTGCCTGCAATATTGGCAGCAATCGGCAGCAAAGCCGCCAAGGCCACAACTCGGGAAATCGTTCCCTCAAAGCAGCTGATCACGCGTGAGGCAACAAACGCTGTGCAGAGATTGACTCCGAGCCAAATCCAGCGGCTCTTAGCAGCTTCCCAGACACTGCCGAACAAGTCCTGTTCATCACTCAAACCGACCGCTGCGTAAGCATCTTCATCGCTGCTTTCACGAATCACGTCCATGACTTCGTCAACGGTAAGTCGCCCCACAAGGCGCCCTGTTTCATCGACCACCGGTGCACTCACCAAGTCATAGCGTTCGAACGCCTGTGCCGCATCAGTAGCGTCGTCCAGGGGATTCAAAGTCAGGACATCACCCTTCATTAACTCTCTGACGCTTCTTTCGGGGTCACTGATCAAAATCTTGGAAACTGGCAACGCTCCCTTTAATTTTTGATTGCGATCGACCACGAAAATCATGTCGGTGAGTTCAGGTAACTCATCAAATCCTCGCAAATAGCGGAAAACCGCTTCAAGAGAGGACTCTTCGCGTACCGACACAATCTCAAAGTCCATGCGAGCACCCACACTTTCTTCCGGGTAGCTCATGGCGGCACGCAACTGTGCGCGCTCTTTGGTTGTCAACCCTTCCTGAACTTCAGCGACCACATCAGGGGGCAAGTCTTCGACCAAGTCAGCGATTTCGTCGGTATCCAACGTTTCCATGGCATCGACGAGTTCTTCGCGATCCATGGCGTCAATCAAAGTCTCACGAACACCGTCGTTAACTTCAACCAACACATCACCGTCTTGGTTATTGCGGACTAAGTCCCAGACCAACAGACGATCGTCAGTAGGAAGGGCTTCAAGAATGTAGGCAATATCGGCCGGATGTAAGGGGGCCAATATTTTTGCGATTTCGGCTTTAATCTGAACGTTGAAGCTATCCCGAATTTCAGCTTCCTGTTCATCGGTGAGCGCACCGCTTGCACTGATTCGGTGGCGCTGATCTTCAGCTTTTTCTATGCATTGCTGAATGCGAGCGAGGGCACGGCTAGCGAGTTCAGGCTCGCGAGCCGAGGCAGCCGTCAGAGCGGCTTCGGTTGACTGAGCAACCTTCTTAGGTTCCATGTCTCGAGCCTGTTGCTGCATCGAGGCACTCCGTCATTCATAAGAGTCTCGCTTCAGAATTTGTCTGAAAGAATTTAGAAGTGCCTGCATTGTACCACTGTAAGCACTTTGAACCATATCAATATTTGCAATTACACCAAATGGTCTGAAATATGAGGCAGTGCTTTACCCATCATTGTGGCACTCGGTCAAAAAGTAGTTATTTAATTCAAATAGACAAAACGCTGACTACGATGTTGAAACCATCGGTTTGCAAGCTATGACTGGTTATAACATGGAATTTAAATACTCTGGGAGCTCAGTCACCCCATAACGCTGTTTATCACAATTATGCTTTAATCTCAAAAACGTACAAAAACGCACTTTCAATAATCTAAATTTCGTGCAAATTACCTATTTTGATAATCGCAATTTCGTGTTGGAAGAGAAACCTCAAAGATGATACGGCTTAACTCCTTAAGGTGCTAAACGAATTAGGGAAAGTTACATCGTTGAAGAACAAGACTTAATTGCGACTCCGCCATCGAGCGAAGGACAAAAATCTGTCAGTACATTAAAACTCAAGTTTTTATAAAAAGAAATACCGTCTTTCAACGTATTAAGAACACAAATATCCCCGGCAATCCCGCAAATATCAATGCGCTCAATTTCAAACTGACTGAGTATTGTCTTTAATCGCAACGCTGAGTCTGTATTTTGGAAAACAGAGTATTCCTCCTTGTCTCTCAAATTGCCTTTGTACAAAACTTCTAATTGACCTTCTGTCTGATTTAATGCTTGAAACAGGTTAGGATATATGGCTGCCCCTACCGTATTTTGTACACAGTGCATGGGCCACGGTCCACCGTTTTCTTTAAAGGAGCAATGGTCATACGGATGCCAGTCAGCCGTCAGCACCTTAAGTTTGTACTTGTGCGCTTTTTCTCGGACATAATCAGCCAAAGCATCCATCTTAGGTGCTGCTTGCGGAACCGGTAATGTGCCGGAAATGAAATCTATCTGAGGATCCACAATTAAGAGCATCTTGTTCATAAGAGCATCCCCTATAATTCCGCCCCAAAGCAAAAGCCTTGAGGCGGATGATCGTTTAGATGTTATTACTGCTATTTAACAATTTTCACGGTATCAAATGCAGCAATGGGCTCACCGTCAACCCTCGTAAAGAGGAAGAGTTCTGTCTTCACGTCTTTAAAAGTCGTGGCAACCGCACCCTTAACCGGGAACGTAATCACAGCGTCCTTTAATCCGTCTCCGTCAACATCTTTGAAGACAACTTTCACAGGTTTTGCACGATGACGATTTAATTCGTCCTCACCGTCAGACCAAGCAGAACCGAATTCCGTTACGGACTGATCAAGCTTTGTCGCGTCAAAGTCTTTCTGAGAAAGTAAAACCACATCTACGGTACCCTTTTCGTCCGACAAACTTAGTTCATCAGCCATAATCACGATATCTTGCTGATTGGCTTTCATCAAAATCTTGGAGGCTGCTCCCAAAGCTTCGTTGTAATTGAGAACATTAAAGTTGTGCATAAATTCAACCGCGCGATCCTTATCAACTGCTGCTAATGATTTTGCACGAGCTTCCACAGCGCCTAATTCCTCTGCCTTACGCTCTTCGTAGTCTTCAATCGAATCCAAAACGTCTTCGCGAAGGCTTGGCATCCAATCGAGGAACTGCTCTGCCAATACAAAGGTAAAGACGTTTTTATCCAAAGTGAAACTCATCTGATCAGCGGTTGCATGGAATTGCGCGCGAGTGCCAACAGCGGGCGTCATAAATGACTGAGCCAAGGCCGGTTTAGCCAACGGGAAAGCCGGCACAAAGGGCGTTTCATACGGCCGCGCATTGCTTCTCCAAGTGACCGTTAAAAGCGGATCCTTCGTTAGCTTAAAAACGACACTGTCGTGCGTATCAATATTGCCGATATCACGAAGATCATAGAGATGCCAGCCTGTTGCAGAGCGATCCACTTGATCGGATTGTGCTCGCATAATTTTTTGTACATCCCAAGGCGTAACTTTTTCTTTCGGTACGATAGACTGAGGAATAGCATTATGATCCTCAATCATTTCCCCGGTCATGATCTTCATAAAAGTCTGAACACGCTGCTTGTTCCAATCGGCTGCTCGGCGGCGATCGGGTTGATAAGCTTCGCGGAAATTGAAGTCTGAGTAGTCTCCCGCTTTTGCAGGTTTATAAGTACCGATTTTGATAGCATGCTCAACAAGATCGGGCGAAGCAATGACATTATCCTTGTCGTTGAGATCAACATTTGTAAGAGAGTAAGAGTTCGCTAAGAACGCGACTTCGTTATCTTTAACTTTTCTCGCTAAATAACGGTGCCCCCTTAAAATTGCCATCTGCCAAGCTTCGTTATGATCGGCAAACGTATAAGTACGACCTTGGTGGGTATAGCCATACTTCTCAACTAATTCAATGGCAATTTGTACAGCTTCTCGAGCCGTATGTGCTCTTTCTGCCGTGATTCTACGAATGCCATAACCCACACCACCGTTTTTCACTTTCTCATCTTTTTCAACCGTATCACCACAGTTGTTGGAAGTGATCAAAACACCAGCTTCATTGAAAAAACCATCTGAGAAACTGTAACCTTCGGGAGCTAAAGTCTGTGTCCACCAATAACCCAAAGTTTTACTGACTTGCGGAATCTTAGCTGCCGTGGGCTCATATTCAATCAACTCTCCTTTTTTGTGCGTAGCAGCTGGCACCCAGTATTGGCTCGTCAAAATGCGGCGGTCATTATCTTCGTTGTGACCGATAAGAATTTCACCGGTTGAAGAGGCATCTTTACCAACGATTACAGTGAAACAAGCTTGAGCAGACATAGCAGTTCCTAACATAACAGCCGCCACAGAAGCAGCTAAAAGCGTTTTGCGAATCAGCATATTGAAACTCCTCGAAGTAATTGAACATATGCCCAAAATTCATTGTAGGCGCTTCGAGGAGTATTTAGTCAAGTTTCTTCAGAGAAGTTTCCCGAATTGAATTCAGCTCTGGGAAGATGTTTCTGAGGGCTGACTATTGGGCTGAGTTTCTGAGACTGATTCCTCTTCCTCGGCTTCCACATCGTCAATTGCATCTTCATCCGTTTCATCGAGCACTTCTTTAAGGCGCGCCTCAAGGAGAACATCAACATAATCAACGCCCAAAATATCCAAAAGGATCTTTTGACCGCGAGGCAACTCCGGAAGGCCCGGCATTCTCTGCATAAAAGGCAGTCCTTCAATACGGATCAACTCTCCCTTGACAACAACGGCTTCTATTGTTTTGAGTCCCTCCTGCTCTATCCAGCGCAAGCTCCAATAGCGCTCCATCTTTCGTTGAAATTCCGAGTAAGCCCCATAGGTTGAGGTGAAATTTGAGACAATCGTAAAAAGATCGGTATCACTCGGACGGTAGCTAGGCGCACGATCGAGTACTGCACTAATGAGCTGACGCTGATTGACTAAGTCCACATAACGTCTCAAAGGTGAAGTACACCAGGCGTACTGAGGCACCCCCATTCCATCGTGGGGACCGGGTGCGGTGCTCATTTTTACCCGTCCAACACTCTGAGAGCGATAAATACCTGCAACATTCATTTCTTCAAGCCAACCACCCCAGACCGTATTAGCAAAAATCATCAATTCGCCTACGGCCAAATCCAAAGGTGAACCTCTGCGTCGTGATTTCAAATGAATGACTGCATCTTCTCCCTCGCCATCCAAATCGAAGCTCCATTCAATGCGTCCTAAATTTTCTGGCTTCCCTCGGACCGCTTCACGATCGGCGAGGCACTTTTTCGCAAATTTCCAAAGCCAGGTGATTTCATCGGCAAAAGGATGATTGACCGAACCGCTTTGAAGTTTTTCTTCAGTAAATTCGTTCTCAATTAAATCGTAACGAATATTGGATGCTACTTTAATGCGTTCTAAGTGAGTTTCGGTGGCTGACACTTCAAGCGTGTCTTTATTGACCAAGGCATAAAGCGACAAGCAGGGTACAGGACGGCCTTCATCGAGCGAAAAGCCTTTAATCCAACTCTCGGGCAACATAGTTGTTTTAATGCCCGGTGCGTAAACAGTCGACAATCTTAATCGAGCTACCCGGTCAATATCACAATCTCGTTCAATTCCAAGACTCGGAGCAGCGATATGAATGCCGACGCGCAACAATTTATCATCTACATGCTCAACACTTGTGGCATCGTCAATCTCTGTTGTAGAGGAATCGTCAATGGAGAAGGCTTTCACGTTGGCAATCGGCAAATCATTCCAACCGTTCTCACTTGGCAAACTTAAATCACTTGCAAAGCCCTTGCCTTTCGGGAAAAACTGAGCATAAAAACTATCCACATGCCAACGATAGGCCGAGGAAATCGCTCCTAGCGATAAAAGTAAACGCAAAGGAGTTTGACGCGATTCGCTCGCTGCATCAGATAAAGCTTTCCAAACATTGCTGTTTTTATCGGGTGAAACCAATAAATTAATCGCCTGTGAAACAATTTCTTTAGGTGCGGTATGTTCGTCAACCATTTGACGAACCCAAGCTTTTTTCTGCTCTTCGGCCAAACGTTTTTTTTCAAGAGCTGCCAGTGCGACCCTAAGAATATCTTCAGAAGCTTTTCGATAGTTGCCGCGACCTTTTCTATGAAAGTACACAGGGTTGCCGTGCAATGCCAGTAACGTTGCAATACGCTCGGTCACTGAAGCTTCTTCACCGAAATATTCACGTGCTAACACTTCAAACTGGAATTCCTCAGCTGGTGCTACTTCCCACAAAAACTGAGGATCTATTTCAGAGGCCATTTGCTCAGCCTGCCCCATCACATTGGTAGCAGCCGGTGAATTAAACTCAAAAAAGACGTGCCCGCCCTTAACTTTTGTTCTACGTCCTGTTAACAATTCCACCTGATACGCGCTGCCGTTTTGAGACAAAATCGTACCTACCTTAAAGGCTCCGTCTTCTTCAAAAAAGAGATACATCAAAACGCCCCTTTCAGCGTAGTCTGAATAAATTGTGTAATACCGGTTAAAAACATTTGGACGGCCATTGTAGCCAAAATCAATCCCATCAAGCGCTCAAAAGCGGCCGTAGTGCGAACACCGACGAGTTTTTGTACTCTTTCGGCGAAGACCAAAATCACAGCACTGATTGCACAAGTTAAAACCACGACAAGAAGCCACTCAGGCATTCTATCTGGGTCACTACCAACTAAAAGCAAAATAGTCGCAAGCGTTGAAGGGCCTGCAATGGCAGGAACCGCTAATGGCACAATGAAAGGTTCCCCACCGGGAGCCTCTCCGAACACACCTTCCTTAGAGGGAAAAACCATTCGTATTGCCATCAGTAAAACAATCAGTCCGCCGCCCATAGAAAGCGCAGCTTGGCTCAAACCTAAGGCATCTAAAAAAGCTTTCCCGCCAAAAGCAAAAATACATAGAATTACCGCGGCAATAAAACATTCACGAATGACAACTTTCGAGCGGCGATTTTCCTGAACCGACTTCAAGGAAGAGATAAAAATAGGAATATTGCCTAATGGGTCAGCCATTAAAAACATCAAAAGCAAAGCGGAAACAAATGAGTGTTCCATTTAGATAGTCCTTTTCTGCGGCACTTCTGCAAAAAAATGTTCTATTTCAGGCAGACATTGCTCAAAATGATCGATTTCATGAGTATTGCCCGGCAAAAGAATTTGGCGACAAGCTGCATATTTGCTCTTTGCTTTATGCCAGTCCAAAACCTCATCGTGTGTTGACAAAAAAACAAGATAGCGCTCAGGATGAATCCTCTCGCAATTCATCTGTCTGACCTCATCGGCAAATTCGGGTTTAACTTCAATAAAGCGATTTGTGTTACCGATGGGCTGCAGACCCAGATAATCATTAATAACACTCCAAGGCTCGGTCGCCGGGTTTAGAAGAATCGCGCGGCAGCCAACTTTTTCAGCCAACCAAGTTGCATAAAAACCTCCTAAACTCGAGCCCACCAAACAAAGCTCTTCGGGAGCAATCCCCTTTATTGCCTCTTGGATAATTGTCTGCACGTGAGACGGACTGGTATTGAGATCCGGCGCCAAATATTGCACTCGTCCCCAAAAGGCTTCACGCATAATTTGCCCTTTTTTGCTCATAGGAGTCGAGCGGAAACCGTGCAGATACATTAAAACCATTTCAGTAATCTTTCTTTTTTAAAAGGTCCAATATTTTGGCATGAATAGCGCCAAAACCGCCGTTACTCATCACAAGGATGTAATCAC
Source organism: uncultured Sutterella sp. (assembly GCA_900544345.1). Taxonomy (GTDB): domain Bacteria; phylum Pseudomonadota; class Gammaproteobacteria; order Burkholderiales; family Burkholderiaceae_F; genus Aphodousia. The sequence continues at coordinate 120,197 of UQUR01000002.1, forward strand.
CGTTACGGGCCAATTCACTTGCAGTCTTAGCTGTCTGTTCAATCGAGTGCAACACATGCAGCTTTTGTCCCAAAGGAGCCAAGGCAGACTCTACATCCCATCCTAACTTAGGATCGGCGTAACAAACCACCATATCAGCATCACTCAAACTGCCCGGCAAACGCTCTTTCATCGTGCCCATTTTCATGGTATTACTTCTAGGCTCCAACACCGCAATAATGCGGCTTTGGCCTTCAAGCCGACTTCTCAATGCCGCTATCGTTTCATAAATAGCTGTCGGATGATGAGCAAAATCATCAATTACTGTCACCCCTGCAGCTTGACCCTTGACTTCCATGCGGCGCTTGACCCCATTAAAGCCTGTTAAAGCTTCAAAAGCCTCTCTAGGATTGATACCGATATGAGTGGCTGCAGCGACAGCTGCGCTGGCATTAAGCAGATTGTGATGTCCCGGTAAAGTAAGTTTGATATCTCCAATGGAGCGATCTTTGAAAAAGAGCTCCTGTCCTTCTAGGTGCCAGCCACGTTTGTCGTTGAAGTAAACACATTCACTGTAGAGTCCACAATCGAGTACTCTCTGCAAAGCATCGCTTTTACCATTAACAACAACACGGGCATTCTGAGCCATTGTTCGGACCAGATGATGAAACTGTGTTTCGATGGCATGCAGATTCGGGAAAATATCTGCATGGTCATATTCCAAATTGTTCAAGATTGCGGTCTTAGGGCGATAGTGCACAAATTTTGAACGCTTATCAAAAAAACACGTGTCATACTCATCGGCTTCGATCACAAAATATCGAGACTTTGTAAGTCGGGCAGAATGGCCGAAATTTGCAGGTACTCCGCCAATCAGAAAACTCGGTGTTTTACCGCAGGCTTCTAAAATCCATGCCAAAAGCGAGCTGGTTGTTGTTTTACCGTGAGTACCGGCCACTGCTAAAACATGGTGAGTTCTCAATAGGTTTTCTCCAAGCCATTGAGGACCGGAGGTGTATGGCAACTGCTCATTGAGAATTTTTTCCAAAAGCGGATTGCCCCTTGATATCGCATTACCAATCACGTACAAATCAGGATTCAGCTGAGTCTGCTTCTCATCAAAACCCTCTATCAGCTCGATACCACTGGCAAGTAGTTGATCACTCATTGGGGGATAGACATTTGCATCGCACCCTGTGACACGGTGCCCTGCCGCCTGAGCCAACTGAGCAACACCTCCCATGAAGGTTCCGCAAATACCCAAAATGTGAATATGCATAAAATAAGCCAAACCTATTGAAAATTAAGTTATTTTAAACAATTTCCTAAAATAGCTCTCGCAAACTTGCTGTCACTCTAAGCAATTTGACTACATATTAGGCAATGTGCGATGCGTATCTCTTCATTTGCTCTCATTTTGGCTTAATTCCTCTAATTTTCTATTTGAAAAAATCAACCGTCCAAATGGTCGAATACATCAGGACTACCATAAACCCGTGATCAAAAAGTCATCAAAAATTGGAAAATTAAACGAAATTACTAGACTTTTAGTGAAAAAAGCATGAAAATGCTGTTTAAATAATACTTTGACAAGCCTGATTCCCAAGAAAGAATCTTTCTTAAAAGACAATGCGTCAGGTTTCCCCCTATTTTTAAGAGGTCTGTGAAATGGATTTACGTAAACTGAAAACGTTGATCGACTTGGTTGCCGAAAGCGGTATTTCTGAATTGGAAGTGACAGAAGAAAACGATAAGGTCCGTATTGTTAACAAAGTACAAACCGTTGCTGTGGCAGCTCCCGCTGTTACAGCTGCTCCTGTCGTCGCTGCAGCCCCGGCTACTCCGGCCGCTGCTGCCCCCGCTCCTGCTGAAGAACCCGTCGTACAAGGCAAGACCGTAACCTCTCCTATGGTAGGAACCTTCTATCGTGCTCCGAATCCCGGTGCTGAGCCTTTTGTGAAAGTGGGCGATCACGTCGAGGCCGGTCAAACTCTTGGCATCATCGAAGCAATGAAGCTTTTAAACGAAATTGAAGCAGAAACCTCCGGCACAGTGAAAGAAATCTGTGTTGAAAATGCTCAGCCTGTCGAATTCGGTCAACCCCTCTTTATCATCGGCTAAAGAATATGTTCGGAAAAATCTTGATCGCAAACCGCGGTGAGATCGCTCTGCGTATTCAAAGAGCTTGCCGTGAAATGAACATCAAGACGGTCGTCGTTCACTCTACGGCCGACGTTGATGCTAAATATGTCCGTTTGGCTGATGAGTCAGTCTGCATCGGACCTGCTCCGTCAGTAGACAGCTACCTCAATATTCCTGCCATTATTAGCGCAGCTGAGGTCACTGACGCCGAAGCCATTCACCCCGGTTACGGCTTCTTGTCTGAAAATGCCGATTTCGCCGAACGTGTCGAGCGCTCCGGTTTTGCTTTTATCGGTCCGCGTCCTGACTCGATTCGTATCATGGGCGATAAGGTCTCTGCTAAAAAAGCCATGATTGAGGCTGGTGTTCCTGTTGTTCCTGGCTCTGACGGTGCGCTGCCTGATGATCCAGACGAAATCATTCAAATCGCTCGTAAAATCGGCTATCCCGTCATTATTAAAGCCAGTGGCGGTGGCGGCGGACGCGGTATGCGTGTTGTGCGCACGGAAGCTGCGTTAATTAATGCCGTTTCCATGACCCGTCAAGAGGCTCAGGCCGCTTTTGGTAATCCCACGGTTTACATGGAAAAGTTCCTCGAGAACCCTCGCCATATTGAAATCCAGGTGTTGGCTGATAACTTCCACAATGCCATTTATCTGGGCGAACGTGACTGCTCTATGCAACGGCGCAACCAAAAGGTGCTCGAAGAAGCCCCGGCTCCCGGCATTCCCCGTAAGCTTGTGGAAAAAGTCGGTGAACGCTGTGTAGAAGCTTGCAAACGAATCGGCTATCGCGGTGCTGGCACGTTTGAGTTTCTCTATGAAAACGACCAGTTCTATTTCATTGAAATGAACACTCGTATTCAGGTCGAACACCCTGTTACGGAACTTATCACAGGTGTGGACTTGGTGCGTGAGCAAATTCGCATTGCTTACGGGGAAAGACTCAACTACAAACAACGCGATATTGAAATTCGCGGCCATGCCATTGAATGCCGTATTAACGCTGAAGATCCCTTCACATTCGTGCCAAGCCCTGGCCGAGTTACAGCCTGGCATACTCCCGGAGGTCCCGGTATCCGATTCGACAGCCATGTCTACTCCGGTTACTACGTTCCGCCTTACTACGATTCGATGATCGGCAAGCTCATTGCGTACGGCAATGATCGTGAAACCGCCATTGCTCGCATGAAAATTGCGTTGTCTGAAATGGTTGTCACTGGCATCAAGACTAATTTGCCGCTACATCGCGAACTGATGATGGACGAAAAATTCCGTCAAGGTGGCGCAAGCATTCATTATTTGGAAGAGCGCTTGAAGGATCTTCAAAAACAACGCACGACTCACGAGGATAGCCTCTAAGATGCGCGAAATTACTTTGTTGGTTAATGATCGGGCTGCCGAAGTATTAGGTGACGCTTTGATGGATGCGGGAGCTTTATCCGTATCAATTGAAGACGCCGATGCGGATACGCCCGACGAACAACCCCTTTATGGCGAACCGGGCCTGGAACCCACAAAACTTGCGTGGAAAAATTCCTACCTCAAGGTACTCGTCAACGACGACTTTGACTTTGACCTTGACATGGCTATTGCAGTTAAAGGATTGGGAATTGAAGAGCCGAAACTTGTCAAAGACGAACAAGTTGAAGATGCCGATTGGGTCAGAATCACCCAAGCACAGTTCCAGCCGGTGCGAGTCTCGGATCGACTCTGGATTGTTCCGACTTGGCATGAACCGCCTGCAGGAGACACTGCTATCAATATCCGTCTAGACCCAGGTGTTGCATTCGGTACGGGTAGCCACCCGACAACACACCTTTGCCTGCAGTGGCTTGACGGCAATGTAAAAGAAGGTCAAACCGTTCTGGATTATGGCTGTGGTACTGGCATTCTTGCTATCGCGGCCAAGAAAGTCGGAGCTGGAAGCGTTTTGGGTACCGATATTGATCCTCAGGCGGTAGAAGCTGCCATTGATAATGCAAAAGCCAATGATGCTCCGGCTACCTTTGTTCTACCAAAGGATATGCCTGAAGGTACATTCGATATAGTTGTAGCTAACATCCTTTCAAATCCGCTGAAATTATTGGCTCCTGCTCTACTTGCTCGCGTAAAACCTCAAGGCCACCTTGTTCTATCAGGTGTTCTTGCTCGTCAGGCGCAAGAGGTCATTGATGTTTATAAAGAGAACGATCCTTCCGTCAAGCTTTCTGTGTGGAAAGAAAGCGAAGGATGGGTCTGTATCGCTGGCAGAAAAAATTAGTTTTTGATTGAAAAAAGGATACTGACTTTCGGTCCCTTAGACCAAAATCGGTATCCTCTTTTTTTGTGCATCACTAGTTTTTGACCTCATCTATGTAACACAAGTTTCACGTTTTCATTATGATGGATGGTCATGATTGCTTAGCAAGAAAAAATAATTGATTATGACCGTATACATTACCCGTTGCCCCGCCTGCCAACAGGCCTTTAAGCTGACAGAAAATGTGTTGCAAGCCAAAAGTGGCCAAGTGCGTTGCGGATTTTGCCAAAATGTGTTCAATGCTCGAGAACACCTCTACAAATCTATTAATCTCGAAGAGAGCTTAAACCGCATTGAACGGGAAGCTGAGGTAGAACAGCGTGGCATCGCTAGCATGAAGTCGCTTGCTGATCAATTAAAAGGCTTTGATTCGGTTGATGATAACCAAGGCTTGGTGGGCATTAGAAGTGAAGTTCGCAATGGGCCTCAACGCCTTGACATTATCAATGGCGGCTCCAATATCCAAGTAATTTCCCACCCAGCTGCTGCGCCTGATAGCAACCACGCTAATGATGCAATCAATGACGACGATGAAGATGAGGATAATGAAGATCAAACCCCTGCGCGCTCTTCAAAAACCATTCTTTGGACCATTGTAGCTGTGATTGCCGTTTTGGCTCTTGCGGTAAAGTTATTAGCTGCCAACCAAAATGCTGTTTTAAATAAAATCCCCCAAGCCGAACCGCTGTTTGAGCTAATCTGCGGGAAAATATCCTGTGAGCCTCGCCAAACAATTACCCCTCTTGATGCGCCTGTGAAGGATACTCTTCAAAATAACACTGGTGAAGCTCCTGACAATGGCACTAATACTTCAGCACTTACCATTTTGTCTCATAAACTACAAAATGTTGAGGGCAATCGCTACGCCATTTCCGTTGAGATTAAGAACAATACTACCGTTACTCAAGCCTTTCCGATTCTCACCGTAGTTTTGAAGGGAGAAAAGGAGGATATTATTACACGCCGCCGCATCACTCCATCTGAATACCTAGCGGATCCAAAACAAAGCATTGCTCCGAGCGCCACTCAAACTGTTTCAATTGCATTTGATATGGCCGACGGCGACCCATCAACCTTAGCTGTTGAAATTGATCCTATTCTTTAACTTCTGAAATGAGTATTTTTATCTCCGGTTCTGTCGCCTATGACACCATATTGAATTTTGACGGTAAATTTGCCAATCATTTGTTGCAAGACGGACTGGAAAGAATCAACCTCACCTTTCAGACACCCTGCATGGCGAAAAACTATGGCGGTTGTGCCGCCAATATTGCCTACAGCCTAAAAGTCTGTGGAGGAGAACCTCTTATCGTGACAACTGTAGGCAAAGATGCCGCAGATTATCTAGAACATTTAAAAGCGCTGGGTATTCGAACAGACGCTATCCAAATCATTAAAGATTCTTTTACCGCACAGGCTTTTATCACAACCGATACGTTAGGCAATCAAATCACCTCCTTTCATGAAGGAGCAATGGCTTTAGCACATCAAGCTTTGCCTTCGTCAAAAGAAAAGCTTGATTACTCCATTGTCACCCCGACAGGCACTCACGTAATGAAAGCACATACCTGCTACCTCAAGCAAAAGGGCATCCCGATTATCTGGGACATGGGACAGGCAAGTGCTTATGTAACGCGAGACGATATTTTCTGGTTTATCAATCACGTTGATGTTGTTACCTTATCCTCATACGAGTGGGATGTGTTCAAAGAGAAAACGGGACTTTCCCTCAAAGAAGTAAGCAATAAGCTCCTAGCTCTTATTGTCACAGATGGCAGTCGTGGGGCGTGGCTTTACACAAACGGAGAATCCGAACACTTTGATGCCCTTTCAGTAGAGGAACCTTTTTATCCAGTAGGGTGCGGTGACGCATTCAGAGGTGGGCTACTCAGAGCTTTAAGCCTTGGCTGGGATTGGGAAAATGCTATGCATCTTGCCACCCTCATGGGGGCAATCAAAGCTAAAAGTCCTCAAGCTCAAGGTTATTCAATTGACAAAATAGCAATAGCGCGCCTTTTCAGACGCGCCTTTGGTGAAGAAATTTCGCTTTAGAGCCAGGCACTTACAAAATAGCCTTGTGATAAAGGAGTCACCCAATACAAAAGCGCATTAACAATTAAAAAGATCACAAGGGGCGAAAGATCAAAGCCGCCCAAACGAGGCAGACGATTGGAAATCGGTCCCAAAATAGGATTCATCAGTCGCCAAATCATACCGTAGGCCGGAGAGGAAGGCTGAAGCCAAGATAAAAGCACAAAAATAATGGTTCCCCAAAGCACGAGTTCCAAGACCCAACGGCAAAGTAAAAACAAAGCACACACTGGCACCCCTAACCAACTGATGGGTAACCCTGTCACTTGTCGAGTCACAACTGCCACAACAGCTGCCATAATAAAAGCCGAAAGGACAGAAGCCCATTCCCAACGACGTCCTGGTTTCACTATACGAGATACCGGAATTACGAGCCAATTGGTCCCAAACCACGCCAGACGAGCAATCGGATCAAAAATGGACAAACGCTGATAAAAAATATAGGTGCGAAGAATCAACAGGCAGCCGACAAAAGTCGTTATCATATTGAAGATAAACGCGAGAAAACTAGCCATCATTTCTTTGATTTAAATGTTTGAATAGTCGAGTATTGTAACTGTTTTACAAGTATCGGGACACTAAGCACCCTCTGCCAGTCAAAATAGGGACCTGGATCGGTTTTGCGCTCTGGGGCAATATCGCTATGTCCGGTGATAAAACGCAACTGCGGCTCGGCAGTTATCAATGCTGTGAGAAGCTTATCCAATGAAAGGTATTGCTTCTCATCAAAGGTCACAAAGTCACTTCCTTCCATTTCAATGCCGATAGAAAAATCATTACAGCGACTTTGTCCCTGAAACTGAGATTTTCCTGCATGCCAAGCTCTTTTTTTTGTACTGACAAACTGCCAAATTTTCCCCGTTCGATCAATGAAAAAATGTGTAGAAACCTTCAGACCTCTGAGGGACTCAAAACCAGCAATGTCTGTCTCTAGCAATTGCCCTTTAAACAACGCCTGCACGTACCCCAAGCCAAATACTCCAGCCGGAAGTGAAATGTTGTGCATAACAATGAGATCGGTCTGCCTGGCTCCTTCTCTTTCATCAAAAAAGGGGCTGGGCACGCATTCACAACCCTCCCCTTGAATCCAACCGTCAAGATTTACTTTGATCATGAGTTTGATTCCTTAGCCTTATCCGCACAGGCTTGACTACAGTACATCAGACCGTTAAACCAAACGCCGTCGACTTCTACAAAATGCACGCCGCACTGCGGACACTGAACCATTTTTTGAGATTCGATGATCTTTTTTCTCTTTTCTTCATTTTTAATTTGGGCTATACGTTTTTTTTGCCAAAGCACAAACAAAATTAACCCCAACAGAATAAAAAAGAGCAATTTACCGAGCATCGCGCTGTATTACCTTAAAACGTCCAAAACAAATCGATAGGCAAAAAAAGCAACCACCTGAAGTGCAACAGCAATCCAGAAAATCGTCAATGCTTTTTTACTGCGCCAACCCAAAAACTTACGTCCAAGCAACAAGACTCCGAAAACAACCCAGCTTAAAATCGTTAAAACTGTTTTGTGATCAAAGGCCAAAAGAGCATCTAAGTAATGGACTGTGGATGATATTCCGGTCAGAATAGTGAGCGTCAAAACAATAAAGCAGGCAAGAATTACCCTAAAAAGAATCCGCTCCATGGCCATTAAATTCGGCATTGAAGCGACGATGCCTTCGGGCTCCTCTAAAGCCTCGTGACTTTTGAGTCTCACATCCAAAATACCCATTAACACAGCTTGAACAACACTCATCAGCATGAAGCTGTAGGCAAGTAAACCAAAAGCTATATGGAGCTTAAATGCAAAGGTTGCCCCAACAATCGGCTCTGCTTCAGAGGGAAAAATGAGCGGACTCCAAAGAGCGATGCCTGCAATCACTAAAATGATGCCGTAGAGAGCGTGAACACGGGAGTAAAGTGCCCCGAAAAATAAAATCAATGTGCTGAAAAAACACATGGCAGACACTGAACTGCCAAATGTAATCAAAACGGTCTGGGGAGCGCAGAAAATTTCTGACTGCAAAACCCAAAAATGTGCCATGATGGCTACTGCAATAACCGGCAAAGACCACGCAGGAGCCTGATCTCCCCTTTTTTTAAATGTGCTGACAATTTTTCCGCCAACCAACAGATAAAAAATTGACGCAACACCGTACAATATGAGGTTTAAATCCATTTGATGAGCTCACCTATCCGACATCGTCGATGACATGGTTTTAAATATGGTCTCATTGTAAGGGATCGGGCCATCATTGTTATGTACTTATTTCCAATAATTTGAAAAGAAATGCTCAACACGTTAAGTCAACGCCTTTCGCGCGTCATTAAAACTATGCGAGGTCAAGCACGCTTGACCGAAGAAAATACCAAGGAAATGCTCCGGGAGGTTCGGATTGCGTTACTTGAAGCCGACGTCGCATTACCCGTTGTCCGCGAATTGATCGCTCGAATCAAAGCCAAAGCCATGAATGAGGAGGTTATCGGCAATTTGAATCCCGGTCAGGCACTTGTTGGCATTGTTCAGAAAGAATTAACCGATATCATCGGCGGTAGCCTTTCGGAAAAAGAAAAAGAACTCAATCTGGCCACACAGCCTCCAGCCATCATTTTGCTAGCAGGCCTTCAGGGCGCTGGTAAAACGACTTCCGCCGGTAAGCTAGCCCGCTATCTTGTCGCTGATCGAAAGAAAAAGGTTTTAACGGTTTCCACTGACGTCTACCGTCCTGCCGCCGCTGATCAATTAAAGGTGATCACTGAGCAAGCCGGAGCCGATAACTTCGCCATGGATGCTAGCCTCAAACCCCTAGCTATTGCCCAAGAGGCTCTAGCTTATGCCAAGCGCTATTTTTACGATGTTCTCATCGTAGATACGGCGGGCCGCTTATCCATTGACGAAGCCATGATGAATGAGGTCGCTGAACTTCACGACGTGTTAAGGCCCTCCGAGACCATGTTTGTGGCAGACGCAATGCTTGGCCAAACGGCTGTTCAAGCTGCCCAAGCCTTTAACGAACGCCTATCACTTACCGGTGTCATCCTAACGAAACTCGATGGTGACAGTAGAGGTGGTGCGGCTTTATCCGTTGCCTACACAACCGGTAAACCCATTAAATTTGTCGGTGTGTCCGAAAAAATTGATGGTCTCGAACCCTTTAACCCGGAAGGCATGGCAAGCCGCATTCTCGGTATGGGCGACATTGTTGCTCTCGTTAAGGAAGTTCAAAAAGCAGTTGACGTTGAGCAAACTCAAAAACTTGCTCAAAAGATGAAGTCTGGTAGCAAATTTGACCTAAACGACTTCAAAGCTCAACTCGCTCAGATGAAAAATATGGGAAGTTTCTCCGGACTGATGGAAAAACTACCTTCTCAGTTTGCAGAAGCAGCCTCCAAAATTAATGATGAGGATGCTCAAAAAGCCATTGCGCGCACTGAAGGCATCATTAATTCCATGACGCCTTTTGAGCGCACTCATCCTGACATCATTAAAGCAAGCCGCAAACGCCGCATTGCCGCCGGTGCCGGTGTTCCGGTTCAGGAAGTCAACAAAATGCTCAAGCAGTTTGAGCAGACTCAGGCGATGATGCGCTCCATGCAAAAAGGCGGTCTTGGCAAAATGATGAGAGCGTTGGGCGGACTCAGCAAATTTGGCGGCATGGGAGGCCTAGGCGGCATGGGCGGATTCGGTAATTTCGGCAGGCACTAAATCGTGAGCGAATTCGTACGGATTATGGGCGTTGACCCTGGTCTTAATCACACAGGTTTCGGAGTCATTGATGTCTACGGCAGTGAACTTAAATTTGTTACTGCCGGCGTGATCAACGTCCCAAAAGGAGAATTGGCTCAGAGACTTCGCTTTATTTTCACTGAGGTTGGAAAAATTGCACGGGAAACTACTCCTAGTTTTGCTGCCTGTGAAAAAGTCTTCGTGAACATGAATCCGTACACGACTCTTTTATTGGGGCAGGCCCGAGGAGCGGCACTGACGGCTTTGGCTAACGAAGAGCTTCTAGTCAATGAATTTACCCCTACTGAAATTAAACAAGCTACAGTTGGGACAGGTCGTGCATCAAAAGCTCAGGTGCAGGCTATGATGTCTCATATGCTGGGGCTGCCCGAAAAAATTCAACCTGACGCTGCTGATGCACTAGCTTGCGCAATCTGCGCAGCACAGTCCTTTCGAATGATCGGTGCCATGCACGCTCCAAAAACGAGTGCGGGACACGCAAGGCGTCACTCTGGTGCCAAAAACCGTGCTGCCTGGGAAGTACATTTGGGATTATCAAGGAAAGCATAAAAATGATCGGACGAATCAAAGGACAACTATTAGAAAGCAACCCTCCTCGCATTGTTGTCGATGTGCATGGGGTCGGTTATGAAATCAATGTACCAATGTCCACTTTTTATAATCTTCCTAGCTTGGGTTCTGAAGTCACACTTCTAACTCATATGATCGTGCGCGAAGATGCACAGTTGCTTTACGGTTTTTTAACCGCTCAAGAGCGCGAAACTTTTCGTCAATTACTTAAAGTTTCCGGTATCGGTGCAAGAACAGCGCTTTCAATCCTTTCCGGTCTTTCGGTATCGGATTTAGTCAATGCTGTAGCTTTGCAGCAGGCATCACTTCTGACCCGTGTGCCCGGTATCGGTAAAAAAACAGCCGAACGTTTGATCTTAGAACTCAAGGATAAGCTGACCGGTACTCTCTCTGACGTTACGGTGACGACTCCCAACTCCGTGACTGCCGACATCATCAATGCACTGATTGGTCTTGGCTACAGCGAGCGAGAGGCTAATTTAGCGGTCAAAAAATTACCTGAGGACATTTCTGTTTCCGACGGTATTCGTATGGCCCTACAAAATATTTGATTAGGAAAGCGCTATGCAAACGATTGAACGGATTGTCACGGCAGAATCTACTTCTCCGAATGAAGAAAATGTTGACCGCGCCCTGCGTCCGACTCGACTTGCTGACTATGTTGGTCAACCCAAAGCGCGTGAGCAATTATCGGTTTTCATTAAAGCAGCTAAATCCCGTCACGAAGCCCTTGACCACCTTTTAGTTTTTGGTCCTCCGGGTTTAGGAAAAACAACATTGGCCCATATTGTGGCCAATGAAATGGGGGTTAACCTCCGACAAACTTCAGGACCGGTATTGGAACGCCCTGGTGATTTGGCTGCTATCTTGACCAATTTGCAAGAAAACGACGTTCTTTTTATTGACGAAATCCACCGCCTATCACCGGTTGTGGAAGAAATCTTGTATCCGGCTCTTGAAGACTTTCAGATTGACATTATGATCGGTGAAGGCCCTGCTGCCCGCTCCATTAAACTCGATTTAAAGCCCTTTACTTTGATTGGCGCGACCACAAGAGCCGGCATGCTTACCAATCCGCTTCGTGCGCGTTTCGGCATCGTTGCTCAACTGCAGTTTTACAGCAATGAGGATTTAGCCAAAATCGTCAAGCGCAGTGCCAAGCTCTTGGATGTCAAAATTGATGAAGACGGTGCCTTTGAAGTCGCAAGACGCAGCCGAGGCACCCCGCGTATTGCCAACCGCCTGCTCAGAAGAGTGCGTGATTATGCTCAGGTCATGTATGACGGAGTGGTCACCCGAGAAGTCGCCGACAAGGCTCTGCAGATGCTCGATGTCGATCCTTTGGGATTTGACTTAATTGACAGAAAGTTTTTGCTGGCGATCATTGAAAAGTTTAATGGGGGACCGGTGGGCATCGATAACTTGGCGGCTGCCGTCGGTGAAGACCGCGAAACGCTTGAAGACGTCGTTGAACCTTACCTCATTCAACAGGGTCACTTACAAAGAACGCCCAGAGGCCGTGTAGCGACAATGCTTGCTTACAAACACTTTGGCTATGAGATGCCGGGGCCAGCCGGACAAACTTCGTCACTTTTTTAATAAAAACAACGTGTTATAATGCAAACCCCAATTTCAAATGCTTTTTTATGGAACGTTCGTGTCTATTACGAAGACACTGACGCAGGTGGTGTGGTTTACCACGCCAACTATTTGAAATTTTTTGAACGGGCACGGACTGAATTTCTGCGCAGCATAGGCTGGAACCAAAACGAGCTGCTGGAAATGAAGACCTGTGCTTTTGTGGTATCGGATTTATCGATTCAGTTCAAGCGTCCGGCAAAACTTGACGATGAACTGCAAATTCGTACAGTACTGAAAAGCTTAAAAAGAGCAAGTTTCGTTTTCGATCAGAAGGCTTTCAAAGGGCAACAGTTAATGGCAGCCGCCGAAGTACGTGTTGTTTGCATTGATCCCTTGAAGGGCTTACCCAAGGCGATACCGTCGCCCATGTTTGAAACGATTGAAAATTTGTTGACTGTCACCGAGACAGACACTGAATAAAGGGATTTTTATGAACGCAAGTGCCGATATGTCCATTTTGTCCTTACTCACTCACGCCAGTGTGGTGGTTCAGGCAGTTTTGGCCATTCTGATTGTTTTGTCTTTAATCAGCTGGACAAGAATTTTTCAAAAATTCTTCCAACTTAAACAAGCCAAGCGTTTAACGGAAGATTTTGAGAGCCGTTTCTGGAGCGGAGCAGAACTCAATAAGCTCTATGAACACGCGCAGAATCACCGTGAGCATTCCGGTACTCAGGAAAGAATTTTTGCCTCGGGCATGACGGAATTTTTAAAGTTATCCACTCGCGGTTCTGCCGAAGCGCTCGATGGCGTCAGACGTGCCATGCGTGCCACGTACCAAAGAGAAATGGATAGCTTGGAAAGCGGTCTGCCGACTCTTGCCTCCATCGGTTCCGTTTCTCCTTATATCGGCTTATTCGGCACGGTTTGGGGCATTATGAATGCTTTTACCGGTTTGTCTGCCCTTGATAACGCTTCGCTTGCCACTGTCGCCCCCGGTATTGCTGAAGCTTTGGTGGCAACTGCCATCGGTCTTTTTGCCGCCATTCCGGCTGTGGCTGCCTATAACCGCTTTGCCAACGATATTGAACGTCTGTCAAACCGCTATGAAAGTTTTGCTGAAGAATTCCAAAACATTCTGCAGCGTCAAAGGGGCTAATTATGGAAGGTTTGCGTTCGTCGCGTCGGGGTTCCCGCCGATTGATGGCAGAAATTAATGTTGTGCCGTACATCGACGTTATGCTCGTGCTTGTGGTGATCTTGATGGTCGCCGCACCTTTTGTTAATCCTTCTCTGGTGAATCTGCCCAGTGTTAAAAAGGCAGAAAAAGCGCCGGAAACAATCGTAGAAGTCATCGTTCATCCGACCGGCGCTCTTTCTGTGCGAAATGGTAAGGAGCTTTTAGCTGTGGATATGCCCGGGCTCATTGCAACCGTGAAAAAAGCTCAGGCAGGTCGCGCTGACATTCCTGTCGTCATCGCAGCCGATAAAGTCGTGCAGTATGAACAGGTGGTCAATGTGATGAAGCAGCTCCAGGCTGCAGACATTGCCCGTGTCGGTCTGTCATTAAAAGTTGAAAAGTAAGCTGTGAATTCCATTAAAAAGAACAAATCGGCGGCACAAAAACAAAATAACGACTCCCGCCCGCAAACAAACCGCCAGCCTGCCGGCTGGGGGTTGCCGTTTGTGCTTGCGTTGTTCATGCATGCGATTCTGTTTGTCGGCCTTTTCTTTGTCTTTCAGTGGAACACGGAAAGTACGGATGTTGTTTACGCTGAACTTTGGTCTCCCGCTCAAATGAGCTCTGCCACTCCTGCTCCTAAGGAAGAAGTAAAGACCGAACCGGTTAAAGAAGAGCCTCAGAAAGAGCCTGAAGAAAAACCTGAGCCGCAAGAAAAGCCAGAACCAGAACCAGAACCTGAACCCAAACCTCAACCGGCGCCCCCTCCTCCTGCGCCTAAGGTTAAAGAAAAGGTCCAGGAGACACCCGATGAAGATGTCATCCGTGAACAGGAAGAAGAGAAAAAGAAGCTTGAACAACAAAAATTAGAAGAGCAAAAGAAGCTTGAAGAAGAGCGCAAGGCTGAGGAACAAAAACGCCTTGAGGAGCAAAAGCGTCTTGAAGAACAAAAGCGCCTCGAAGAACAGAAACGGCTTGAAGAGCAACGCCTGGCTGAAGAGAAAAAGAAGCGTGAAGAAGCTCAGCAACGTCGCCGCGAACAAGCCAAACGTTTGGCTCAACAGATGCGAAATGAACAGTTAAAAGATCTGCAGGCTTCTTCCAAAGACAATGTCGCCGGTGTAACGGTGCAGGCAGGCGGTCCTCAGTCTGCTCTTTACAGCTCCAGAATCATCGCATGTATTCGTCCCAACATTGCCTTTGCAGTTTCTCCCAATATGAAACCGGGACAATATAAGGCGGTCTATGAAGTTCACCTCTTAAATGATGGACGGCAGGCCGGAGCACCTCGTCTAATTCGTCCAAGCGGTCTTCCTGCCTTTGACCGTGCAGTTGAACGTGCGATTCAAGCGTGTGATCCTTTCCCGAATCACCCAACCGGTAATCCTCCGAAGACAATTCAATTAACATTTGATCCGGTGGACAATAAACGTTAATTTTTAGGTTTAAAAAATGAGCAAAATCATTACTAACCAATTCGCTGAAGATCTAGGCTATACCTACGGTGGCTGTATCCGTGACTTAGTCCGCTTTACCGCGCGCGAAGCCGCCAGAGTATCAAAAGCTAAGCTACCGCTTTTTGATTTTTTAAATCCTGGCCCCTTCCTGATGTTTAAGGCTCTTTGGAGTGCTCTGTTACAGGCAACGGCCATCCGTGCCACACTGGATAACTGCCCCGAATATTCAGAAAACGAAAAGCTTTTGAAAAAAACACTTTTCCAAATGAATTATCACGGCGAAGAAGTCATGGCCGATAAAATTTTTAAGCGTCTCAGTAGCGAACAACTCAATCGTTATGAAGAAGCCAAACAAAAGCTCATTGCCAAGGCAATTTTGCCCGATACAGTCAAAAGTGAGCTATCAGACCTTTTTTTAGAACTGCTTCACGGTAGCGATACGAGTCGTATCAATGAGAAGACTCGCGCAGGTGTTTTAAAACAAGTCACACTTTCTGCCGACACCTTCCGTCGCTTACTAGAAGTCTCTAAGAAGAACCCAACAGCAACTAAAACTGTTGCCAAATAACTTCACGACTCAACGCTCTGAATTCTGATGATTTCAGAGCGTTTTTTCTTTTTAAAAAAACGCCACAAGCCCTGCAAATGAAGCTTTGGCGCTAATTTTTTGTCTCTTTTTTGCGACGTTTTTCTTGTTTTTTAACTCATATCAATAAAAAAGCGCTATCCAGAAGGTTTTTTCAATGCAAACCTCTGGTTTTAAAGGGAATAGATGGAGTATATTAAGGGTGTTCATCGTTCTGATGCTCATCTTTTTAGGAGAATTCCAATGAACAAGCAAGAACTCATCGCAATTGTCGCTGAAGAAAACGAACTGTCTAAGGCTCAAGCCGGTCGCATCGTTGATTCCGTGTTTGACGCCATCGTTAAAGCTGTTGCCAAGGGTGACGGATTTCAATTAATCGGTTTTGGTACGTTTAAGGCTGCTAAGCGCGCTGCTCGCGAAGGTCGCAATCCTTCTACCGGCGAAACGATCAAGATCCCGGCCACGACCTTGCCGAAGTTCACTGCTGGTGCTGCTTTCAAGGCTGCTGTTGCTTCTAAGAAGAAGTGCTGCAAGCGCTAATTCAGCGAATCGACTAAAACAAAAAACCGTCCGGTTCGGACGGTTTTTTTGACTCTTCAAGAAGTTAAATTTCGATCAACTCGTATTGATCATTTCACATGTGCAGTTCACCCATTTAGGAGAGCTGTCTTAAGGCACTTACGTCAATTGATCCTTTGCTTAAACACTTTTTCAAGAAACTGACCGAGAAAACCGTAGTGCTCTGTTGTTTCCGGTGCCGCGGTATCCAAATAGTACTGCGCATGTGACAGTCCCTCGTAGACGATCAGATCCACGTCTACCTTGTTTTCAAAAAGCCGCTTTTGCATTCTCACGGTATTACTTAAAAAGAGGTCACGCGTGCCGGACAAAAGCAGCGTCGGCGGGAAGGCTTTTAACTCAGTATCGGAGGCATAAACAGGCGAAATAAGCGGATCTTTGGAATTAGCCTTACCGACATACAGTCGGGCTGCTGTACTGATCAGCCGGTCATAAGTGACCAAAACATTATCCACGCCGTCGTTGACAAAATAACTGTCGCCGATCTTATTGATATCCGACCAGGGTGTCCCGGAGATTAAAGCTGCGGGCATCGGCACTTTGTCACGATAAGCCTGAAGAGCCAAAATCAATGTCATGGCTCCTCCGGTTGAGGTACCGAAAACAACGATATTTTGTGCACCGACCTCTTTCACCAAAGCTTTGTAAGCTGCAAAAGCATCATCAATAGCTGCCGGGAAAGGATGTTCGGGAGCCATTCGGTAGTCCACACAAACGACTTTATAGTGCTCAAGGCCTGCCAATAATGCGCCTTCGCCGATACCGGATACGCCATGACCCAAAATATAGCCACCGCCATGGATATAAAAGACAACCTTATCCTTTCTATCTGCGGGCAAATTCCCGGGGGTTAACGTAAAAGTCGGCACACCGCCAAGAGTTCCTGTCTCAACCCGGACGTTGAGTTTATCGGCCAGTGCTTCGGCTGCAGGTCCTGCGCTTTTAGCATAATCAGCCGCCATGGCAGAGACGTCTTGGGCTTTTTCTGCCGAACTTAACCACAGTGCTCCGGGCTGGGCTGAAATCGTTTTTGCCATCTCAGCACTGACCGTACTCGGAGCCGGAAACTCTTTAGCTTGAAGTGAGGGTAAAAAAGCAAAATTCAAAGCTATTGCACAAACCAGGGGCAAAACTTTTAACCGCATAAATTCCTCTATTCAAATCACTTGCTATTTCAGCAAAAAGTACACATTAAAAACAAGCCCTCCGCTTAAAAAAGTTCATAAGGGAGGGCTTTTTGTTTTACCTGCAAATTGTGGAATTAACGGGCACAGATAAAGGAGACGATATCTTCCACCTTCACCATTTGCTTATCCTTAATCGTACGGCGATAAGCATATTCCACTTCACCGTTTTTCAGACCGCGTTCACCCACAACAATTCGATGCGGAACACCGATCAGCTCCCACTCGGCAAACATCACACCCGGACGCATATCGCGATCATCCAAAATCACGTCAACGCCTACAGCCTTCAACTCTTCATAAATTTTATCAGCCGCTTCGCGAACCATTTCGCTCTTGCTGTAATTCATCGGACAGATAACTGTCGTGAAAGGCGCAATGGATTCGGGCCAAATGATGCCCTGATCGTCGTGTCCCTGTTCAATGGCAGCACCCAAGAGACGAGTCACACCGATGCCGTAGCAGCCCATCTCGAGCACTTGAGGCTTTCCGTTTTCATCCAAATAGGTTGCATTCAATGCTTCTGAGTACTTCGTGCCCAGATAGAAAACGTGACCGACTTCAATGCCGCGCTGCAGTTTCAACACACCCTTGCCGTCAGGCGATGCATCGCCTTCGACAACGTTACGCAAATCGGCCACTTTAGGCAACGGAAGATCACGATCCCAATTGACGCCCGTGATGTGGAAACCTTCTTCATTGGCTCCGCAAATAAAGTCACTCATGTTGGCAGCCGTTTGGTCAGCATAAACGACAATGTCTTTGCTGATGCCGACCGGTCCGAGATAGCCCGGTTTGCACCCGAATGCCTTGATGATTTCAGCGTCTGTTGCAAAACGGAAACCTTCTTTTAATTCGGGTAATTTTCCTGCCTTTACTTCATTTAAATCATGATCGGCACGAAGCATAATCATTACGATCTGAGGTTCAATTGCCTCACCCTTTTCATTGATGCGATCGGCAGCCAGCACAACCGACTTCATGGAAGAGGTCAACTCGCGGCCCAAAAGTTCAACCACATCCTCACACTTTTCTTTGCCCGGCGTCGGCACCTTTTGCAGCGTTTCTTTAGCCGCTGCACGTTCACTGATTAAGCAGGGAGCCGGTGCCAATTCAATATTGGCAGCAAAATCGCTCTCTGGGCAATAAGCAATCAAATCTTCCCCGGTATCAGCAATCACCTGGAATTCATGTGATCTGTCACCGCCAATAGAACCTGTATCTGCTGCAACAGCACGGAAATTCAAACCCAAACGCTTAAAAATCCTTTGGTATGCATCGTACATCTTGTCATAGGACTTTAAAGCACCTTCCTGATCACGGTCAAAGGAATAACCATCTTTCATTGTGAATTCACGGCCTCGCATTACACCGAAACGGGGACGTCGTTCATCTCGGAATTTCGTCTGAATCTGATACAAATTCACTGGCAATTGGCGCCAAGAGCGAATTTCCTGGCGGGCAAAATCTGTGATCACTTCTTCAGAAGTCGGCTGAATCACAAAATCACGTTGATGGCGATCCTTAAAGCGTAAGAGTTCAGGGCCATACTTTTCCCAACGACCGGACTCCTGCCACAATTCCGCGGGCTGCACCATCGGCAGCAGCAACTCAATCGCACCCGCCCGATTCATTTCTTCACGGATAATATTTTCAATCTTGCGAATAGAGCGCAGCCCCATCGGCATGTAGGTATAAACGCCCGCTGCCAGCTTTTTAATCATGCCGGCGCGAATCATCAGTTGTTGGCTCACAATGTCGGCATCCGACGGAGCTTCTTTTAAAGTAGAAATAAAAAAGGAACGAGCACGCATTGTTTTCTCGCTAATTAAGGTACAATTTTTCGATGTGCACTTTTTACCACTGTATTGGTAAAAGTAAAAGAGTAATTTTAGAGATTTTGAGGCCTTTCATGTTGGACAGTGACGGTTACCGTCCGAATGTCGGCATTATTTTAACCAATGCTGACAAGAAGGTATTTTGGGCCAAGCGTTTAAGAAAGCCGGCTTGGCAATTTCCGCAGGGAGGCATCGACGAAGGCGAAGACATTGAGACAGCACTCATGCGTGAGCTCAATGAGGAAATCGGGCTAACTGCCGATGATGTTCAGATCATTGCGCACACTAACGAGTGGCTCTACTACGATGTGCCGGATGCTTTCAGACGTGCCGATCGCTCCATTTACCGAGGACAAAAACAAATTTGGTTTTTATTGAAATTAGTCGCACCAGAGTCAAAAATTAATCTTTTTGCCTCTAGCCAACCCGAGTTCGATGCCTGGCGTTGGAACGACTATTGGGTTCCGCTTCGCGATGTTATTGACTTCAAACACGATGTATATCGCAAAGCACTCGCAGATTTAGCTCCTTACCTTTTTGGTAAAGAAGATAAGCGATCTAAGCCTAGTCAAGACTGGTTGCTATACGGCTTCTAAAGAAAAAGTGTTGATACGGTCACAAGCAATTGGCTGATCAACACTTTTTTTTTTAACGTAACGCATCTCAAAAAACTTATTAAGTTCATTTATCAAGCACTTTGCTCCCACCGCCAAAGATATTGAAAGGTCCATTCATTTTTACTAAGAATGTCTTGGCTGAAGTGTGAATCAGTTAGTTACCATGCAAATCGGATCCTCAATAACTAATTTCCTACAATCTGATCAATTAATTGAAAATATGTCAGGGGGCTTGCCTCTGCTTTCCCCATACACTTTTAATGCAAAAATTTTCATTAAAACACGAAAATATTTTTATAAAAAACAAGTTTTTGCATAAAAAATAAATTTCAATATCTACTGTTTTTACTTTTTAATTTTCTTATTTTTCAGATAGTTATTTATTTTATTTTTTATCTAATATAAATAACCTATTGACGCAAAAATAAAGAAGTTTTAAATTTTTCTTATTGCAAAAACAATCAATTTCGCAATGAGGAATATTTATCATGGCCTACCATCAGGATTCCAACAAAATCATTATTTTTGACACTACCCTTCGCGATGGCGAGCAAGCACTACCTCAAAGCTTAAGTACTCAGCAAAAACTGCAAATCGCTATGGCGCTTGATCAGTTGGGAGTAGATGTGATTGAAACAGGCTTTCCAGTTTCCTCCGAAGGGGACTTTCAATCCGTTCAAACAATTTCCCGCAACCTCAAGCATGCCATTCCCTGTGGGTTGGCCCGCTGTGTTCCCAAAGACGTTGAAGCCTGCGGCAATGCAATGAAGGGTGTTGATCATTTCAGAATTCACACATTTATTGCTACCTCAGACATTCATGTGCAGGATAAGCTCAAGAAAAGCCGTGAAGATATTATGGCCATGGCAGCGTCTTGCGTAAAAATTGCCCGAAACTACACCGATGATGTGGAATTTTCCTGTGAAGATGCAGGCCGCACTCCCATTGACTACTTGTGCAAAATGGTAGAAAACGCCATCAAGGCTGGTGCTACAACTATTAACATTCCCGATACAGTAGGCTATACCTTACCTGAAGAGTTTGGCTCCATTATCACTAACCTCATCAATCGTGTCCCCAATATTGATAAAGCCATTTTGTCAGTGCATTGTCACAACGATCTCGGTATGGCTACTGCCAACTCTTTAACAGCCATCCGTCACGGTGCTCGACAAATTGAGTGTTGCGTCAATGGTCTGGGTGAAAGGGCCGGCAACTGCTCACTTGAAGAAGTGGTTATGGCCATTAAATTGCGCGAGAAGTTCCTCAACGGTCTTTACACTGACATCGTTGCAAAAAATATCGCTCGGACATCAATGCTGGTTTCAAAGATCTGCAATGAGCCAGTTCCAGCACACAAGGCCATTGTAGGATCAAATGCTTTTGCCCATAGCTCTGGCATCCATCAAGATGGTGTGCTTAAAAATCGTGAAACTTATGAAATCCTCACACCGCAAAGTGTTGGTTTCAGCGGCAATACCATGCACATGACAGCCCGCTCAGGCAGACACATGATCAGGGCCTGTCTCAGAAACTTGGGCTACGCTGACGAGAGCTACGATTTAAATGAAATCTACGAACGCTTCTTAAAGCTTGCTGATAGAAAAGGGCAGGTATTTGACTACGATCTTGAAGCACTACTCTTTTTCCAACAGCGAGACGAGGCTCAAGAAAATTACTTCAAACTCGATACGATCAATGTCATGTGCGGCGGAGCGCACGGAGCCATTCCTACGGCTAGTGTTCGTTTGAAAGTTGGCAAGCGCACCCGTACGGAATCCAGTATCGGTAACGGTCCCGTTGATGCGGTCTATAACTGCATCACTCGTCTGACAGGCATTCGTTGCAAATTAACAAGTTATACCATCAAAGCCAATGGTGCCGGGATGGACGCTCTAGGTCAAGTTAATGTCAATGTTGATTACGAAGGACGGATATTCCATGGTATGGGACTTTCAACCGACGTGATTGAATCCTCTGCTTTGGCTTTGATTGATGCCTGCAACAGCATTGAACGAGCCAGAGTTATTGAAAAAGAACGCGAAAAGAAGATCGCTTAAATCTAAGAACCAATTATCAACAAAGGAAAAATACCTATGCCTAAGCATTACCACATTGCAGTGCTTGCCGGTGACGGCATCGGTCCAGAAGTGATGAAAGAAGCACTGAAAGTTTTGACCTCTGTCAGTCAAAAACACGGCTTTACGGTTTCCTATGATGAACGTTTCGTTGGCGGTGCTGCTATTGACCGATTCGGTAAACCTTTACCGCAAGAAACGATTGAGGCTTGTGATAAAGCACAAGCGATTTTATTCGGCAGTGTCGGCGGCCCTAAGTGGGACCATCTGCCTCATAGTGAGCGGCCTGAGGCCGGAGCGCTCTTGCCGCTTAGAAAACGCTATGGTCTTTTCTGTAACTTGCGTCCTGCACGTATTTTCCCCGGATTGAATGCTTTAAGTCCTCTTAGAGCCGACATTTCGGCTCAAGGATTTGATGCGATGGTGGTCAGAGAACTCACGGGCGGCATTTATTTCGGCACTCCTAAAGGCCGCGAGGGAAGCGGCAATGAAGAGCGGGCTTATGACACAGAAATTTATTCTCGCCCTGAAATTGAACGTATTGCCCGAGTGGCTTTTAAAGTCGCAATGGGCAGAAACAAAAAAGTGACTTCTATCGATAAGTCCAACGTTCTCGCGAGCTCTGTATTGTGGCGTGAAATCGTTACCGAAGTGGCTAAAGACTTTCCTGAAGTAACACTTGATCACCTCTATATCGACAACGCAACGATGCAGCTGATTAAAAATCCGGCCCAGTTTGATGTGGTTCTTTGCTCAAATATGTTTGGCGATATTCTGTCCGATGAGTGTGCCATGATCACAGGCTCTATGGGATTATTAGCCTCTGCCTCACTGGCTTCAGGCACTTTCGGTCTCTATGAACCCGCTGGCGGTTCAGCTCCCGATATCGCTGGTCAGGGAATTGCCAATCCGATTGCTCAAATTCTTTCTATGGCCTTGATGCTCAGACACTCTTTCGGTGAGGTGAAGGCAGCAGAAGACGTTGAAAATGCAGTGGCTCAGGCACTTAAAGATCAAATTGTTACAGCAGATCTTGCGCGAGCGCTGCCTGATGCCACGGTTGTCAATACGGAACAGATGGGTAATGCAATCATTGAGCGTTTAGGAGTTTAAAGATGGGAAAAACATTGTACGAAAAAGTCTATGACGCTCACGTCGTCTATCAGGCTGAAGACGAATTGCCGCTTCTGTATATTGATCGTCACATTATTCATGAAGTGACAAGCCCTCAAGCTTTCTCTGGTTTGCGAGAAGCCGGACGCAAAATTCGCAGACCAGAACTGATGATGGCCACCATGGACCATGATATTTCCACGCAAAAAGCTTCAATCGATGCTTGTTCCTGTGTTGCTAGAACTCAAGTCACAACCCTGATGAAAAATTGTGAAGATTTCGGCGTTAAACTCTTCGGCCTGGGACATCCGAATCAGGGCATCGTTCACATTATCGGACCACAAACAGGCTTTACGCTTCCCGGTACCACACTTGTATGCGGTGACTCTCACACAGCTACACACGGAGCCTTTGGTGCATTAGCTTTTGGAATCGGCACAAGCGAAGTTGAACACGTCATGGCAACTCAGACACTAAAACAAGCCAAGCTGAAAACCATGCGCATTAACTGTAACGGCAAGTTGCCCAAAGGGGTTTACGCCAAGGATTTGATTTTAGAAATTGCGCGGGTACTGACCACAGCGGGCGCAAC
This sequence comes from uncultured Sutterella sp., assembly GCA_900544345.1. GTDB lineage: Bacteria > Pseudomonadota > Gammaproteobacteria > Burkholderiales > Burkholderiaceae_F > Aphodousia. The sequence continues at coordinate 143,832 of UQUR01000002.1, forward strand.
CGGTTATGCCATTGAATTTGCAGGTGACGGCGTCACCTCTTTGAGTATGGAAGCCCGAATGACTTTGTCAAATATGGCCATTGAGGTGGGAGCCAAAGCCGGCATGATCGCTCCTGATGAGATAACCTTTGAATACCTCAAAGATCGCCCCTTTGCTCCAAAAGGAAAAGATTGGGAAGAAGCAGTTCAGTACTGGAAAACTTTATCGTCTGATAAAGAGGCCAAGTTTGATAAAGAAGTAACGATTGATTCTGGTCATTTGGTTCCGTTGGTCACTTGGGGCACTAATCCGGGTCAGGTCTGCCACATCACCGATTGTGTTCCAGATCCTCGAAAAGCACTCGATGAGCAGGAACGCCACGCCATTGAGTCAGCCCTATCTTATATTGAGATTCAACCCGGTCAACCCATTGCAGGGGTTGGCATTGACACGGTTTTCATCGGCTCGTGCACGAACGGACGCATTGAAGACTTCCGTGAAGCTGCCAAAGTCCTTAAGGGTCGCCACATTGCTCAAGGTATCAGAGCATTGGCCGTACCGGGCTCAATGGCAGTGAAAGCTCAGGCTGAAAAAGAAGGTTTGGATCAAATCTTTAAAGATGCCGGATTTGAATGGCGCCTGCCCGGCTGCTCAATGTGTTTAGGCATGAATGACGATATTGCCGCTCCCGGCTCACGTGTGGCATCAACTTCCAACAGAAACTTTGTCGGTCGGCAGGGTCGAGGTAGCCGTTCGCATCTTATGAGCCCTGCGATGGCTGCTGCCGCAGCCGTAGCCGGCAAAATCGTTGATGTTCGCCAATACCTTTGATAGGAGAGTCACAATGCAAAAATTTACGAAACTTACCGCGGTGGCTGCTCCTATAGATGCCTCCAACATCGATACAGATCAAATTATTCCAAAGCAGTTCCTGCTCGCAGTCGATCGAAAAGGCTTCGGCAAACACCTTTTTCACACTTGGCGTTATCTCGATGAAGCTGAGACTATGCCAAATCCGGATTTTGTGCTCAATAAACCTTCTTACCAGGGGGCACAATTTATCGTTGCCAGAAACAATTTCGGCAATGGCTCAAGCCGTGAGCACGCTCCTTGGGCACTGCTTGACTTCGGCATTCGTGCGATCATCGCATCCTCCTTTGCTGATATCTTCTCTAATAACTCTTTGGGTAACGGTCTGTTGCTCGTCCGTCTGACCGAAGAGGAAATCGAAGAAATCATGCAAAAGCTTAAAGCCTGTCCGGGAATGTCCATTACCGTTGACCTCGAGGAGTGCTCAGTCACTGTAGGAGAGAAGCGCTACGGCTTCTCGATGGATCCATTCCGAAGACACTGCATATTGGAAGGATTGGATGCAATTTCTCTGACGCTTGAGCATGAAGATGCGATCAGTCGTTTTGAAGCCAATCAACCCGCCTGGATTAAAAAAGGCATCAATCAGTAGCTGAAGGACGCTTGCCAATCAGGTCCTGCTTGATCATTTTCATCAGGCAGGACCTTTTTTGTTAATCGCTATTTGTTAACAAGTTTCTTGAATTCAGCGATATGGCTGCATGCCTGATCAAGGCATTGATTCCAGAAATCCGGCTTTGTCGCATCCAAACCCATGTGTTTAGCAATCAGTTCATCGACTGTCATGCGGCCTGTATCTCGCAAAAATTCACGATAAAACCGCGGGAAATCAGCTCCCCGCTTCATTTGTTCACGGCACAAGCCCTGAGACATCAGGTAACCAATCGTATAGGCATAGTTGTAGATATATTGATCGGTCATGTAAAAATGAAGCTTGTAGCACCAAAGATAAGGATCGCTGTCTTCAATCGCATCTCCCATATACTCGCGCCAAACCTCCTGCATCATCGCTTCAGCTTCTGCCTGAGTCACCAGTCCGCTCTGTCGCTTTTCAATGAAACGGGTTTCAAAACCCATTCGAATCGGCAGTTGCAAGCAGAAATTGGCGCAACTCACTAATTCCTGCCACAAAATACCCAGCCGTTCTTCATCACTTTGGCTGTGCTCGGCGCAATAACGTCTGACGTTCGCTTCATTAAAAGTACTGGCCACCTCAGTGAGCGTCATAGGAAATTCTGTTTCATTAGTCGGCATATCACGCATCACCCAATAGTGGAATGCGTGACCTAACTCGTGAGCTTGCTGTAGCACAGAACCAAAGCTTCCCAAATAAGTTGTGAATACTCTGGGTTGCTTCAAACGGTTAAAGCGTGAATAAAATGCTCCTCCTGCCTTCTTAGAGTCCACTCGTGCATCCAGCCAATGTTTTTCAAGCATCATGTCAATAAATGCCGGGATATCGGGATTGACTTCCACTAAAGCCGCTTTGACCGTTTCGATAGCTTGTTCATAAGGGATATAAGGAGCCTTACCGGTACTTTTCACTGGAATAGGTGCAAAGAAGTCACAAGCCTTCATGACTTTGCGTCCAAAGAAGGGAGCTCGAACAGTAATAGCTTCCTGAATTTCAGACTGACGGTTTTTGATAGCATTTAATGCAGCCATCAGTGCTTCTCGGCTAATTCTGTTTTGCTCCAAGCTTGGACGCATCCAATCGTCCAAACCAGCAATACCAAATTGAGTCTTCCTAAAACCGTGAAGCAAATTCAATAAATCTACATAGTAACCGGCATGCTCCTTGTACCATGCGTTAACCGCTGCCTGAGCGCTTTCTCTTAAAAGCGGGTCATCGGCACCTTTGAGCACACCTACACACTGAGAATGTGTTAAATGTACTGTTTCACCGGCACTATTTTTAGCCTCAACAAGCATTGACTTATTGAGGCGTTTATACATTGCATCAACAGGATAAAAATTCGTAGCAGCAAAAGCATTAATAATGGCATTTTGTTGCGTATTAAGCTTGGAACGCCAAGAATTCTTCTTTTCCATGGTGCCGAAACGCCAATGAGAAACGATCGGATCAGTCCAAAACTCATCCTTCTCATCGATCTGACCCAAAGCCGTAAATAAGGGTTTAGCCGTTGCTTCCAACTGGGCCATTAGAGCTTGAGTTTGAGCATAGGCACTGGAGGCGTCAGCGTCGGTAATATCTGCACTGGAAGCACAGTAAGAAAAGGAAATCAGTGAAGAAATACTTTCTGCAGCATCTTCATAAATCGGTATCAGATGCAAAATATCTTCTTTAGAAATTTGCGCCGTTAGAGCTTTGGCCAACTCTTGCATCTTGTCACAAGCATTTTTCAGTTCAGCCTGAAAACGATTATCTTTAACGCTGCCGTATGCGTCATCGAGTGTCCAGGCAGGAAGCATCTGATTTGTATTTTGCTGCATTTTTTCCTCGCTTAAAGAAACAAACGGGGAAAATTTTAAAAAAGAAAAGGAACGGTCGCCCGCTCCCTTTCTCAAATTAGGTGAAAATACTTATGTTAAGCCTGAACGATCTGCACCTCGTCGTCTTCAATCTCAATGCGTTCATCGCCCATGTATTGATTTTCACGACGTCGCTCTTCATCGAGGTACTGCGCAATAGCAGCGACCAGTTCGGGGCAGCCTTCTCGCGTTGCTGCAGAGATGACAAAAACGCGTTCTTCATGAGGCACTTCAAGCGCATCGAGTAAATTCTCAATACGCTCATCCTGCTCTTCCTCGGCAATCAGATCGACTTTATTAAGAACCAGCCAACGAGGTTTATTGTACAAAGCCTCATCGTATTTCTTAAGTTCCTGAACAATTGCCTTGGCCTCAGCCGCGGGGTCAACACTCTCATCAAAAGGTGCCATATCAATAATGTGAAGCAAGAGTTTGGTGCGCGACAAATGCCGCAGGAACAAATGCCCCAAACCCGCTCCTTCAGAAGCACCTTCAATCAATCCCGGAATATCAGCGACGACAAAACTCTGTTCGGGTCCGACTCGCACAACACCCAACTGCGGATGAAGGGTCGTAAACGGATAATCGGCAATTTTCGGTCTGGCATTCGATACCGCAGAAATGAAAGTGGACTTACCGGCATTGGGCATGCCCAATAAACCGACATCGGCCAAAACCTTTAATTCCAAATTCAGGAAACGATGTTCACCTTCTTCTCCGGGCGTGCATTGCCGCGGAGCACGATTGGTACTGGACTTAAAGTGCAGATTGCCTAAGCCGCCCTTGCCGCCTTTGGCAAGCAAATAGCGCTCACCGTGACGGGTGAGGTCTGCCACAAGCTCTCCGGTATCGGCATCGGTAACAAGTGTGCCGACGGGCATACGCAATTCAATATCGTTGCCGGCTGCGCCGTAGCAGTCTGAGCCGCGTCCGTTTTCTCCGTTTTTGGCAAAGTGTTTACGCGCATAGCGGTAATCAATCAGCGTATTGATATTACAGTCTGCTACTGCGTAAACATCTCCTCCGCGGCCGCCGTCGCCACCGTCAGGGCCGCCCTTCGGAATAAACTTTTCCCGACGAAAAGAAGCAACACCATTGCCCCCTTTGCCGCCGGCAACTTCAATACGAGCTTCATCAACAAATTTCATATCGACCTCAAAGCAGCTTCAGTTTTTTTACTGAGCAAACCCCAGATTAGATCTCACTTTAACACAGAAAAAGCCATGTCACCGACATGGCCTTCTCTTTATTTTCGTACTGTGCGGGTGATCAAAAATCACCCGAGTCGTCATCGCTGATTAAGCAGCAGGGATCACCTTAACGAAACGATGATTTTGAGGTCCCTTGACTTCAAACTTCACCGTACCGTCCACCTTGGCAAACAAGGTGTGGTCACGACCCATACCGACGTTGTCGCCGGGATGGAATTGCGTGCCGCGTTGACGAACAATGATGCCGCCGGCGTTAATAGCAGCATCACCGAAAACCTTCACACCAAGACGCTTAGCTTGGGAATCACGACCGTTGCGGGTAGAACCGCCACCCTTTTTATGTGCCATTTTCTTACTCTCTTAGAAAAGTCTAAATTAAGCCGCGATCGATTCGATCTTGAGCTCCGTGTAGTTTTGACGATGACCAGCGCTCTTGATGGAGTGCTTACGACGGCGCATCTTGAAGATGCGAACCTTGTCGTGACGGCCGTGAGAAACTACCGTAGCGGTAACGCTGGCGCCTTCAACGAAGGGAGCACCAACCTTGAGTTCATTGCCATCGGAAACAGCCAAGACTTCAGAAAGGGTCACTTGGGAGCCGACTTCGGCGTTCAAGGTTTCAACCTTGAGCATGTCACCGGCAGCAACGCGATATTGCTTTCCGCCGGTCTTGATAATTGCGTACATTTATTAATACCTCGCCCGTTTCGCTCAGCCAACGCACTGTCTGCGAAACCTTTTTATAGTTAATCGGCAGGACAAAGTCCCACTTACTCATGCGTGGAAGTGCGGATTATTTCACAAATCAAAGAGTTATGCAAATCTTTTATTTAAAGCACTCTTGTATTAATCAATAATTATCTAAAAATATCCATCTGATTCACGTTTTTGTCACATTATTGTCATAATTTTGTCATAAACTTCGCCCAAACGTTGCAAGCAGCGTTACTAATATTACAAATTCAAGACGGAATTCTCATGGAATATTACTATATAGCGATGCTCGTGTTTCTAGCTGGGCTCGCCTGCTTTGACCTTTTCGTTGGTGTCAGTAACGACGCCGTAAACTTCCTAAATTCTGCTATGGGATCCCGCATCGCAAGTTTTCGTACGACGATGTGGGTTGCAACGTTCGGGGTACTACTCGGCGCTACGTTCTCATCCGGCATGATGGAAATTGCACGCTCAGGTATTTTTCATCCGCAAATGTTTAATTTCACCGAAGTGATGATTATATTCTTTGCGGTGATGATCGCTGACGTGATCCTTCTTGACGCTTTCAATTCTCTCGGTCTTCCTACCTCAACAACCGTTTCCATTGTTTTTGAATTATTAGGCAGTGCTATTGCGGCGGCCGCTTTCAAGCTTTATTTGGACGGCGGCTCCATGGAAATGGTTTTTGATTTTATTAATACAAGCAAGTCACTAACAATTATTTCCGGTATTTTGATTTCGGTTGTAGTGGCATTTGTTTCAGGTGCTGTGATTCAATACATCATGCGCCTTATTTTCTCTTTCCACTTTGAAAGAGTTTACCCATACGTCGGCGGTGTTTTCGGCGGACTTTCAATTACTGCTATTGCCTACTTCCTTGTCATGAAGGGAGCTAAAGGCGCGAGCTTCATGCGCCCTGAATGGATTGACTGGATTCAAGTCAATACGCCCATGCTGGTTGTGACGTTGTTTGTCGGTTTCACTGTTCTTTTCCAAATCCTTATTCTCGTCAGCAAATTCAATGTCTTTAAGATTGTCATCTTAGCCGGTACATTCTCTTTGGCTTTTGCTTTTGCTGGCAACGACTTGGTGAACTTTGTCGGTGTTCCTTTGGCCGCTTATGACAGCTTCAAGATTTGGATGGCTTCGGGGGCTCAGCCTGACGATTTAATGATGAAGGGACTGTTGATTTCTACTAAGACAGAGACTTTCTTCCTAGTCGCTTCGGGATTAGTCATGGTTTATACGCTGTGGTTTTCTAAAAAGGCCCACCGCGTTTTACAAACTGCACTGAACTTATCGTCACAGCAAAGCGATCATGAACAGTTCGGTTCGTCCATCCCGGGGCGCGTGATTGTCCGTGCCTCAATGGGTCTTGGCAACATCGTTAATCAATTAATTCCCGGCGTTGTCAAAAAAGGGCTCAACTCTCGCTTTAAGCCCAGAAGACTCAAGCGCGGAGAAGTACCCTTACCCTTTGACTATGTCCGCGCTTCAGTGAACCTGGTACTCTCGGCTGCACTGATTTCCTCGGCTACTTCTTTGCAATTGCCTCTGTCGACCACTTACGTGACTTTTATGGTGGCAATGGGATCGTCATTTGCTGACGGCGCTTGGGACCGCGAGACAGCTGTGTATCGTATTTCTGGTGTTTTAACCGTGATCAGCGGCTGGTTCCTCACTGCCTTAACCGCCAGTACATTGGCAGCAATTGTTTGTATCGTAATCTTCTTAGGCGGCGGCTTCATTGCTTTTGTCCTCGCTTTACTTGCTTTCTTCCTGATTGTTCGCAGTAACATGCGTTTTAATCAGCAGGATGCTAACTACAAAGCTGAGCAGGCAATCCGCTATGACGTTGTGAAGATTCGTGAAATTTTGAATCAGCGCGTCGGTGAAAACCTTTTAACAACCGTTACGCTTTACAACAATATCGTTGAGATGTTCCTCAACGACGATGAAAGCGGATTACGCAAATTAAAACTGCAGGCCAATGAAAATTTTGATCAATTAACGCGAGAAAGAGGCGTTTATTACAAAATGGAAAATTCGGCCTATGTCCCGACAAAAGAAGATAACGACGCTCGCTACAGTTACTTCAGAACCTTTACTAATCTGCGTGATGTAGGCCGGTCTCTTCAAGCGCTCTCGCGTGTGGCCAAAGACCACATTGCTAATCGCCATCGCACATTCCAAGGTGAATTGAGCCAAGACTTGGCAGATTTGTCACAGCTTTTGCTTGAAATTGTTGGCAACCATAATGGTAAAGCTGACGTAGCTGCACTGCATGCAAATGCTCAATCACTCTTGAGCCGCATTGAAACAATTCAAGAAAAACTTCTGCGCAATGGCCCCGATAAGGGTTTCTCTGCCAGAGGTTGTGAATTGTTCTTAAGCTTCCTGCTCTTTGCACGCGAATTGATCAATCACTATGAGATCATTGCTATGCTTCAGCAAAAGCTCAATGCACCGGTACCTGAAAAAACCTTGGACAATAAGTCTCAGGCTGCCTAAAAATATGCATCAGTGGGGGAGGTCTTAGACCTCCCCTTTTTGTTTTTCGACAGTCGGTATAATGAGCGCACTATGACTTCAAACTCTTCTTCTCTTAAGCAATCCGTTCAAACCGTTCTGGCACCTATTGCTGACGATTTGAAAGCGGTCAACGAAATTCTTGCGCGTGAATTTGCTCATAGCCAGAGCCCGACGATTACAGAAATCGGCTCGTATATCACGCAGGCAGGCGGCAAGCGTATGCGCCCGGCTCTTTTGATGCTGATGGCAAAAGCCCTGGGCTACGAAGGCCGCGCTCACCGAGAATTGGGGGCCACAATAGAAATGCTTCACACGGCCACACTCATGCACGACGATGTGGTCGATGAAGGCATGATGCGCCGCGGCAGACCCACTGCAAACGCCCGTTGGGGCAACAGCGTTGCTGTTTTGGTGGGTGACTTTATGTACACGCGCTCATTTGAGATGATGATCCGTATCGGCAACCTAAAGGTCATGCAGGCTTTGGCAAGCGCTGCCAATACCTTAAGCGAAGGCGAAGTCATTCAAATGAAAAATGCCCATGACCCAAGCGTTGATGAACCACGCTACTTAAAAGTCATTGAACGCAAAACCTCCGTCTTATTTGCCGCCGCAGCCAAAATGGCTTCTGCCTTAGCCGGGGCCGGCCCCGAGGCTGAAAAAGCCCTTGTTGATTACACAATGGCTTTAGGTAACGCCTTTCAGATCGCAGATGACATTCTTGATTACTCGGGCAATCCTAGCGAAAGCGGAAAACAAATCGGCGCTGATTTCGCTGAAGGCAAAGTGACCCTTCCTGTCATCTATGCAATGCAGGCTGTCGGTCCTGAAGACAAGGGATTTATTGAAGAGGCAATTCGCCACGGACACGGTGACTTTGAAAAAATTTCACACCTTATTCAAACAAGCGGTGCGCTTGAAAAGTGCAAAGCAAGAGCAGTGCTTGAGCTTGAAAAAGGAAAAAATGCACTTGATCCGATTCCCTCTTCCATTTTTAAAAATTCTCTGATAGAATTGCTGTCCTTCGTTGTTGAGCGCAAAGCTTAATATCGAAGAGTAATCGGGGTGTAGCTCAGCCTGGTAGAGTACTACGTTCGGGACGTAGGAGTCGGAGGTTCGAATCCTCTCACCCCGACCAGGATTCCAAAAGCGACCTTGTTGTTAGGTCGCTTTTTTTGTTGCCCTTTGCTATCCTTTTCCTTACAAACAAAGGCTTTCCGAGCGATTTTCCCGCAAAAAGTTTATTGCCCACTGTCGCCCGTTTTTGCCCCAAGCTCGCGTTTATAAGTAACAACTATAAGTAACAAAAAGACCGTTTTTGCGATCCGGGAAATTTCATTGTTACTTATAAAAGGAAATGATATGCCAAAGCTGCTCGCCAAGATCACCGACAAAAAGCTGCAGAGCATCACAAAAACAACCTCCTGCGGCGGCGTCCCTGGCCTCATTGTCAAGGTATCAAAACTGCAAAACGGCTACATTCGAAAGTATTTTTTCCTGCGCTATCAAAGAAACGGAGCAACACGCCATTTTGCCCTGGGAGCCTATCCAGAAATGTCTCTGGCCGAAGCCTTCAAAAAGGCTGCAGACTGGCGCAAAAAGCTCGATGAAGGCATAGATCCATCTGAAGAGCAAAAAATCAGACGTATGGCCATCCAGCACAAAAGCCTGACCGTTGAGGAGTTGATTTTCAAGTGGATTGACTTCAATGTGGCACGTGGCCGCTGGGCTGACGCCTCACGCCCCCGGGATGAGTTATGGCTCGGGTATCTGCGCAATCATGTACCGGTTGACGTGGCCACAATGCCGGTCATTCAACTAACCGCTGAGCGCCTGGCTGACGTGTTCGCTGAAAAATGGCGCACAATGATCGACACACCTGAAAGAATCCTGTCGGATCTCAAACAGGCCATCGACTGGGCTATGCGAGAAAAACTCATCCCTGCAGGCCCCAATCCGGCCCAAGTCAAAGATGGCCGTCTCGGAGATCTCCTGCCTCTGCAGCGGCCGCAAAGCGGCAATGAACCAGCCTTGCCACCGGATCAAATGCCGGCGTTTTTTGGCGCGCTGCTCGATCACGTGCGAACCTCTCAGGGCGCACGGTGTCTCGCCTTTGCCATCCTCACGGCAGCCAGAAACTCCACTGCCAGAGAAGCCCGATGGGATGAAATCGTCTGGGATTCCCCAAAAGGAGCCATGCACGTCATCCCTCGCGAGCGCATGAAAGTGAAAAAGAACAAGATCCCTTTCGACAGAAAAACACCTTTGTCTCCTGAAGCGCTTTGGCTTTTGAAAACCGCTCCGCGCTTCGAACTTGAGTGTCCTTTTGTCTTTCCAAACATCCGAGAAGGACGATTTGAACCCATGTCACTTGACGGCCTCTCAAAGCCTATCAAAACGCTGCACATGGAAAAGAAAAAGCTTGACGGCATCGGCTGGGTGGATCTCAATCAACTCAACCCCACCGGTTTTCCGCGTCGAGTGACGCCTCATGGACTTGCTCGAGCGACTTTCAACACCTGGGCAAAAGATGCAAGCGGCTTTAACCATCCTCAATTTTCTTGGGATATCCGTGAAAGCTGCTTGGATCACAGCCATGAAAACTACTCTTGCGCCTATGATCGCGACCAGGCGATTGGAGAAATGCGACTGGTCTTTGATGCCTGGGCTAAGTTCTGCATGAGCGAAGTTTCAGCCATTAAAAAGAAAACGCTCGGCATTGAATAAAAAAAGCCCGGGGCGCGCCCGGGCAAAATTCACTGCAGCTTTCTTACTGCGTTCCGGTCCGCGTTAAGCTTTCCAAGTAATACGCAGCATCCTGAACCGCTTTCCGAAAGTCGGACAAGCAACTCTCCACAGCGGTCGTCTGATCGCTTACCAGACTGGCCGGAATCGGTGTTGGCTGCGGGCACTCTACTGGCACGCTGCGCGTCGCGCAACCGCTGAGCATAACGAGCAAGATCAAGCTCAAGCCGGCGAGCACGATCAATCTCAGCATCACGCTCGCTAATAGCTTGAGCCAGTACCCGACTTTCGTTTTCCAGTTTTTCATTGTGTGACTCCACTAACTTTTCAACGGCTCGAGCATTTTCTCTTTCCATGTCCGCGATTTCCGCCTTATACCCAGACGAAGTAACGAACCACCCCAAGACAAACCCAACCAGAGCACAGATCACATACAGATACTTACTCATCTTTTAAAAAGAGCTCCCGTTCTGCTTCACGTCGGCGGCTCAGGCCATCAAGCACCTTGCCGCCAGACTTATTCCAACGTAAAAACTGGTCTGCAGCTTCCTCAATGCGCCCCATATTGATCAACCGCAAAAGAGTCGAACTGGCCACGGCATGCACACCAACATTGAAAGCCAAAGAAAGCAGCGCAATGAACTGATTGGCGTTGATTGGGATATTGACGTACCGGGAAAGAGCTTGAGCGCGCTTGGCAAGATCCTCACAAAGCAGCACTTTTGCTCGTCGTTCGGTAATTTCAAGATCCGAAGTGACATCGGGGCCGGTATGGCCATATCCGATTGTCAAAACGCCAGCCGGGCACCGATATGCCTTCAATCTCAATCCCTCAAACTGCGCAACGAAATCTGCAGCAATTGCCGGTTGAAACGTACCAAAACTGTCCGCCTTCATTTTTTACCTCCCTCAAAATCATCCACAGCGTTTTCAACCCGTTCATTAAGCGCTTTGATCAGCCGGCGAATGCCCGACGGAATAACGCTGCCAAATCCACAAGCCTCAATGTTTTCCAAGATGCTGCCGACTTCCCCAGCCGCGTAGGCGCAGATAACAATCGATTGCAAAATCTCAACATGAATGAGCGAACTAAAAACGACATCAAGCCCGTGAGCCAAGGCCACAATGCAGAAGTACAGAACCTTTTTGATGACTCCGATACCGCACTGCTTGCTGGTCCAGACCCCCCGGACAATAGAGGCCAATGTCCCTGTAACAAAATCGATGCATACGAAAATAATCAGCCACATAAAAAGCGGGCCGATATCTCCGAATGCAAAACTTAAAAATCCACCCACGGTGCCACCTAAAATCATGAGAGATCTTTCTGCGCCCTGAGGCAAAATCGTTGTCAACATTGTTTTCTCCTGATCGGAGGCAATAAAAAACCCGCACGCCGGCGGGTTCCTTATTGCTCTCCGAAAACTTTATTGAAGCAATGTTTGCACCTCTGAAACGCTATATCCCAAGCGCTTGAGCTTGCTGTTTTCAACCTCTCGATATTCAAACTGATAGCGCACCACTTTTTCGGCATCGCCGGACGTGTCGCGCTGCTCTTCAACCTTATGCGTGTCATCGGTCACGCCGGGTTCATCCGCGCCCAATTCCTTGACGAAAAACCATCCGTAATTCGAATCCAAAAGAGCCTGAAACTCAGGAGCCCAGAGCTCTTTTGCGAAATTCAAACGGACGTATTCATAATCCTCGCGGGTGTTTAAAGTTTTCGGAAAACCTTGCATTTTGATCACCTAAGTAAATGTGTGATAACTGCCGACCTTTTTAATAACCGTTTCAAACGGAATATGCTCGGCATATTTTTCGGTTTGCCGCAACAGCACTTCGCTGGTGCTGAAAAGCACGTGCTTTTCGCCATCCAATTCAAACTGCAGTTGCAGGCAGCGTTTGCCCTTGACTGCCTTAGAGTCGATGACGCGAAAACCGGTCACGACTATGGTTTTATTGAAAACCTCGGCAACAGGCATTTTTTCTCCAACGAGCCCTTGCTCATCCGCAAAGTCACTGAACTTTTTCATGATTTGCTATCTCCTTTTTGATCTCTGCCAGTTTTAATGACAAACTGAAATGCCTCGTGTTGGCATGTTTAAGCCACCCTTCGGTGCTAGCCACTTTCGCGGTCGCTCTCTCAACCGTCAGCCTGCCTGACTCCAATTCATGCAATACAACCGACATCCGTTTTTTGACTCGCTTGGCCGTCGATTTCCTCACCAGAATGTAACCTTGCGGAAAATGACGATACCCAAGAAAATCAATTCCCTGCGTTACCGGGAAAACTTCACACTTGCTCAAACGCAAGAGCAACTTGCTGCCAAGGAAATCTTTGATTTCACCGGCAAGCGCATGAAGCTCGCTTTTGTCGTTTGAAAAAATGACGAAATCATCGCAATAGCGCAAATAGGGCTTGATTCGCTTTTCTTGCTTAATAAAGGTGTCAAGCTCATTGAGGTAGATATTGCCAAACCATTGGCTCAAGTAATTTCCAATCGGTACATTTTTGCCATTTGGCACACTGCCGATAATCTCATCCAAAAGATTCAAAAGGAACGGATCCTTGAGTTTCTTACGAATGATTTTTCTGAGGACCTCATGATCGAGCGAGGGATAAAACTTGCTCACATCACATTTCAAGCAATACTTAAATTGCCTTGTCCATTGCATGCACCGCCGAGATCCGGCGTGCTGACCTTTGCCAATTCGACAAGCGTAGGAATCGGAGATCAAAAGCCCATCCCAAATGGGCTCCAACACTTGCATGATGGCATGGTGCACTATTCGATCCGGATAAAACGGCAAAATGAAGATTGTGCGCTGCTTGGGTTCGTATATGACCTTTGTTTTGTACTTTGCTGTATGGTATTGGCCGCTTATGAGCATGTTGTGCAATTCCTGCACACACTCATCCTCCCTGGCAAGCACTTTTTTAACTTTGCGCTGCCAGCGCTTCCCCCTTGAGGCATTCTTGATCGCAAGCCGCAGATTTTCAGGATCCACGAGCTTGTCCCAAAGATGTCCATGTCTTTTCATTGAAATGTATGAGGCACGACGTTCGCTTATTGCTACTAGCCGCACCTCATTCCCTTTGTGTGTTTTCCCTTTCGAGAAGGCCAAAAGATCCAGCCGCGGGATTAGGCAAAGCCTGTACTCTGCGTATCGGACGAAAGCCGGCACCTGTTATTCGCCCAGCTGTTAGACGAAAAGTTGTTCAGATTCGCCGTGCGAGAACCGCAATTCGACCTGTTGCCCCAGTTCGCCCCAACATGGCTGCGACGCAGCAAACTGATGCAAGCCTTCACTGGAGATCTTTCAGCCGTAAGGCATTTTAGATGGGGGGGGGGCGCTGATGGCAATACCCTTTTGTTAAAGCCCTCCTTAAAAAATTGCGCGGCCGGCTTCGCCGGCATTACTTTCCGACTTGCGGTTTGCAGACCGCGACCTCCTCGGCCCTCCGGTTAGAGGTTTACGACCCGTGGCTCGGACGAAAGCCGGCACCCGTAAGACGCCCAGCAGCGAGACGAAAAGCGGCCCAGAATCGCCGCGCGAGAACCGCAATCCGACCCGCCGCCCCAGTGCGCCCCAACAAGGCCGCGACGCAGCAAACCGAGGCAAGAGCCGTGCCCAGTGGAATCGAAAGCGGGATTAAATACGCTCTCCTTTTTCCACAAATAGCCATCGAGGTAGTAACGCATCTCGCCCTCGGTATACGTTTCGGAATTGGACTCTGTTCGCCAAGTCGCGCTATGCCCATCCCAGGAATCAAACACATCTGAAGTCCATTGCCACAGAGCACCGCAACAATCCTCAATGCCGTAGTTCGAAATCATTCTGCGGCCGGCCGTATCCACGTGCCCGCCAGTCGTATTTGGATCCACACCTCCGGAAATGCTTGTTTCCTCGTTTGAGCCCTTTGCAAACACAATGAACTCATCGCGACGAACCAGGCGCTTGCCGACCAATCCTGCATACTCAGCGAACTTCTCACCATGGAAAGCGGGACTCGAAGAGCCGTCAGCAGTCAATGCTCCGTAGGCGCTCACAAGCTTGCTGCCGTTGTAAGACCCGAGATAAATATCGACCCAAATGCCCAATCCCTCAATCCAAACCATGCCCTCCGGCTCGCTCACCGGCCGGTGCAGCAGATCCCAAACGGACAAAGGCAAGATGTCGCCGGCTGCATAGCCGCTCAACGTATGCCCCGAAATCGTTCCCACAGACGCGCACAAGCAGTGGAAACCGCCGATTTTGCGCGAATTTTGCGCGTCGTACCCTGTCGGCACCGTGCTGTTGAGTGAAAGCACAAACACCGGAGCAGATCCGGATGTCGGTTTGCATGCGTAGATATAAACATCTTTGCCCGCTCGAGCTGCCGCCTCTCCCACAGTGCTTAGCTGCAGCGTGGTATCCGTTGTGCTGATGTAGCCCGCGTTGCCAATGTTGACCTGCGTATTGGCGGGAATCGTTACGGACGTTTTGGCCACCGTCGGCAAATTCGGCCGCTTGTACCAACGAGGCGACGAAGCAATGATGAGCTGAGTCGTGCCAGCCTCCGTCAAGCCCATGTTTTCTCGAGCCTGCTTCTGCTCTTGCGGCGTCAGTGTTTGCTCGGCCGTGCTCACCGGCTTTTCAGAAAGCTTGCTAAGGTCGATCGAGCCGTCCTGGAAAGCGCTACCGTTGAGGCTCCCGGGTTTTTCAAGTTTGGCTTTAAGCCCGGCTGGCGAGACAGCAACACCAGACAAAAGACCAGCCTCTACCTCTGCTGCCGTGGCCATCCGGACAATGCCGGCTGTTGTCGTTGTGGCCGGAGGATTGAAAAAGTTTGTGTTACCCAACTCGATGTCTGTTTCTCCGGCCTGCTCGAGCACCAGATCAAAAGACATCAAAAGTTGAGAGCCGGCGGCCTTCTGAGCCAACGGCGTATCTTGACTGATCACAGCAAAAAGCACACCATCGTCAGTAAAGATACCGGCCTCATAAACCGTATAGGCCTCTGCAGAAAAGTCAGAAACAGTCACATGAATGATATTGTCTCCAACCGCACCGCCTTGAATCGTGTCCAGGGTTTTGAACGACGCCTGCAGCGCAGTTTCCTGCCCTGTCGGCGTATATTTCCCAGTGCCGAACTGTACCGTTTCAAAAATCACGGGTGTTGTCCCGTTCTTTTGGGCATTCACCAACGCGGCGAGGCCAGCATCAGTGATGGTTAAAACGTAAGCCATGAAAAGCTCCTTATTACGCGACTGTCACCACGCGCAAAACGTTTGCCAGTCGCATGTGACAAAAAACGGCCTTGCGGCCGACCTGAAAAGCACTTACAGAAACGGGCCGGATAATCGGCCCGATCTGAATGCCCAAACGCCATGGCTTTCGTTGCCCTGACGCCCTTGCAAAACTTGCTGTGCTTACCGCACCTCCGACTTGAATCCCTCCTTTGACGTTTTGGCTGAGCGTGAAGGTGTAGTGAGATCTCACCGGCTTTGAGGCATCAAGCAGCAGGAAAAAATCCTCTTGCATTTGCTCGGTGAGCGTCCCCTCAATGTCGCCTAATGTCGCTGTGATTTTGAATGTATGCGCAGCCGCTTTTGGGTTTTCCTGCCACCACTCAACAATGGAGACGGCAGATCCCAAAGAGGCCAGCACATTCTTAACGGCCGACAACGTGCCCATTCTTGCCTTTTGAGCAATAATGGATTTCGCAACCGAGCGTTTTAGATCCAACGGCCACGATTCGCGCCACGTCGTGAGATTGCGGCCAACCGCAAAGTGATCGAGCTGCTCGCTCGTCAATTCATCAATGTGCGCATAGATCGCAACCACATCCACGACGCCAGCAACTGCTCTTAATTGAGGATCCACCGCTGCAGCCGCTGTAGCCATTTGCTGGTCATGCGTCAGACTTTCAGGCAGCAAATCCTCAAGCAGTACATCCTTGATCGTTTTCATTACTCATCCTTATAGCCCTTGAAATTGACTGTAACGCCGGTGCACTGCGCCACTTCGGTAGCACCAAGAGCGGTAAAAGCCACCGGCAAAAGCGTCGATCTATCGATTCTCGCTGCACCGGCCGCATTAACTTTGGCAATCAGCTCATCCTGCACAATGTCTCTGCCGATTTTCGACTGCTGCCATAAGCGGTAAGACTCCACTGCTTCAGTCACAGCCTTTTGGATCGTCTCGAGCTTATTGGCATCGGTTCGATTAACCCAGTAATCCACCACGATTTTGTAGTTGACAGCCGTCGGCGCAATGGTTTTTACATAGTCAGTCAGCGGCCGGATAGTTTCGTCACTTAAGTGCTCAAGCAATCCCTCAAGAAAGGTTTCGTTTGGAAGCTCCCCGCCCTCAAGCAGGGGATACACATCCACTTCGCCTGCAACAGGAGAGGTGACGGCAACATCCACAATCGCCGGGGAATACGATTTGGTGTAATAGATGTAGGAAAGCTCGGGACCAGCCACTGAAAAACTGTCCGGACGCAGCCGGATGCGCTCGGCATACGCAGGATCTCCCTCGACATCCGTTCCGCCCTGGCTTTCAGTGAGATTTTCCGCCGAAGCCAAATACGCCATCGGTAAGACGATTGTGGAGATCTGTCCCGCTAAAAAACCGTTTCCCACTTCGCCGGCCAGCACGCATGAAGCCGGTGCATCACCGGTCAGATCGCCGGGCTCGATCACGCACTCCTCATCGGTTGAAAAGGTCACTTCGCCAGCCGAGACCTCAAAGCCAGCAGGAATCACAAACGCATTGCCCAATGCTTGAGACAAGGTAAACCTCAAGGTTGTGGCAGCCTTGGATGCTCCCAGGCGCTCAACCGCGATCGATTCCCCCAAGGCATCCAAATACTCGCCTTGCGCATAGGAAAGCAAGTTTTGCTGCGCAGCATAATTCACATCTGTTCTCAACTGGATGATGGTTGCTGCAAGCCCCAATAAAAACAGCCGGCGAGGATCCCCGGCTGCGAGCGTCACATTGGCGATTTTTTCGTACTCTCGAATGATCTCGGTTTTGATTGTCTCCGGATCTGTTTTCAGAAAATCAACAGCTGGCAATCTCCACCGAGGAATAACCTCTTGACTCATTTAAGCCTCTCCTTTAATGCTGATTGTCACTCTGGGCCGAGTCAGACCATCCTGGCCATCCTCAACACTCTCATCAAAACTCACGGCCTCAACAATGGCCCTCGGCTCGAAACGCTCAACAGCCTCAATAATTTCGGCCTTCATAAGAGCTCTAGCCACATTGATCGGCTGATCGATGTGCTCCCAGGACAGACCAAAATCTCTTTCGAGCGGTACAGATCCCAGGCGCGTCGTCAAAATGGTTCGGACGTTCTGCAGAACCTCTGCAACTTCCGATGAGGGAGCAAAGTCAATCCCCTGCTTTAAATTCACCAGGTATTCACTCATGCGGCCTCCGTCAAGGTAATAGTTGCTTCAGCCACCAAACAAACGCCGGCTCCCGCAAAGTGCTTTCGGTTTTCGCTCACCGACTCAATCACAAACTTACCAAGGTACTCGCCGCCAATCACCAACACATGACTTTCGTGGCCTTTCAAAAGTCGATTGAGCACAATCAGTCCGGCAACAGGAGGCGATCTGAGCGTCGCATCGAAACGGATCTTGAAAGAAATCCGAGCTAAATCGTCACCGATCCACTCCAAAACCGGCTTCTGCCCAATGACTTCATGCCGGGCCCAGCGAGTCGATGTTTCGCGTGAGAGATCCTTAAACGTGTGCACAACATCAGCCGAACACACAAACGGCAGACTCCCAAAAGTTCCAATTACACCAAGCATTCCCTTTCCTTAAATGTTGGATCCAGAAACGGTTCCGGACGCGTTGACATTTCCAGATGTTGAAACATCTCCGCTCACGGTCAAATTTCCGGTCACTGTCATGTTTCCCTTAAATGTCAGACTGTTTGACTCAATCTGCGCAGAGGATCCGTTTAAAACCATCTTTGTCGCGCCCATGGTAAGCGTGAGCGTTGGAGCGGTTAAAGCAATGGACTGGCCTGCGGACATTGAGGCCGTTTGTCCGGCTTCTATGGTCACGCTCTGACCGCCTTTGCCTGTCAGAGTCTGTTTTCCCTCAAGAGCGACCGCCTGCGGTGCCTCAACGCTCACTGATGTCCGATCAGCATGGATTTTTGTGCTCCCGATCTCAATGTCCAAAGCATGTGCCTTGCGGTCGTAACTCACTCGTGTTTCATCAGAAAAAACTACCGTTCGCTTGTCCCGATCGTTTTCCGGCGGCACCACCTCTCCGGCATAAAAGCTGCCCACAATGTAGCCATCCTCTTTTGAGAGAAAGACGCACAGCACATCCTCTCCAATGTCCGGCAGCCGGTAATCGTGATTGTCAATCGTGTTTGGCTGCAGCACCGGCAGCCAGTCGCTTGTCACCGAGTCGTCATCATCAAACGTGACCCGGGCGCGGCACATTTTGGGATCGACATCAGTCACCTCTCCAATCGCCCCGGTAAAGTAGCTGCCGGATTGCCTAAAAACGTCATAAAAGTTCATGCCATCCAACCTCAATAATTGTTATTGACGCGTCGCACGGAAAGACTCGTTTCGTAACCAGATCCGCCGCCCGAGTGAGACGCCTCTTCGATAATGAACCGACCATCAAAAGAGCCGAACCCCTGGCACTCAATCACCTCACCGGCTACCAAAAACGGATCTCCCAACACCCTCAATGAGCCTGTCATGCGCCGGCCATTGAGCTGACGTAGCTTGGCCTTGGCCAACCGCTTTGCTTCATCCAGAGAAGTCGCACGCTTGCGCATTTTGTATTCCTGGTCATTGGGGCCGGCATTCGGATCCCGATAGGTGTAAGACATCACTGCCGGATTGATCTTTTTGTCCGTCACCTTCTCCAAATTAAAGTTGTAGCTTGCTGCCGACCCTTTCTTTTTCTGCTTAGGATCCCGCCATTCAACTGTCACAGCACCGTAGCTGCCGCTTTGAGCCGTTTCAAAGTCGTAACTCAACACTCCGGACTCGCCCAATATAAAACTCGCTGCTGGCTCTTTTTGCTCATAACGATCTTGGCTGAAAATCACCAGCTGCTCATCAGTGACTTTCAGAGAAAGTCCAGCTGCTTCGCAAAGTCTTTTCAAAAACGCCAAATCAGATTCTTTGTCCTGGTCAATGCGGTCATACGTCGGATCCTCCGAAACATCCATCAAAAGCTCCAACTCAGCTTCTGCCGCGATTGTTTTTGCAATGTCGCTCAGTTTTCTGGATTCCCAAGCACGGGATTTCGCCAGCTTTCGAATAGGCTGGTTAAGCGGAATTGATGTTGCTCGAATCTCAATAACCGAAGGCTTCCCGGACAATCGAATACTGTCAACATAAAACGTGCCGCAAAAAAGCTCCGGGCCCGGCGCGGATACAGTGCCGGCCGACAAAAACATCCGAATCGTTTCGCCGCCATCCGGACGCCATGACTGAGCCCACTTACCCTCCGGATCTTTTAGCGTCAAAGAGATCTCATCGGCTTGCCCGGTTTCGTGATCGCTATAAGACCACGCCAAGAGATCCGCAGCCACATCCTGCGTCACATCCTTTTCGTCCCTGGTAAACAATAACCGCAGCCTCGTTTGTCTGGGTTCATTCATGCTTAGCCTCTTTTCCAGGGCGGCAGCGTTTCGGCCGCCGTTTCAGTTATTGCCGGCGTTTGCAATTCGACGCCAGCCGGAAAAATCACCACATCACGGACTTCAGGATTAGACGCTATCAACACATGCATCTGCATTTCCGTTCCGTAAACCTTTTTTGAAATGATGTCCCAGGTATCACCCTGCACCGTTTTGTACATTTCCCTTGCCTCCGACAATGCAAAGGCCCCGAATCCGGAGCCCCAATCAGGCGTAAGACAATCGCTCATCCTCTGCCAGCATTCGCTCAAACTCTCGTCTGAAACTTCTCTGAGCCTCATTTAAACCTCGACGCACACCCTCATAAGCATCTTTTTCACCGCCGGAAATATTGATCACCGGGGCAAAATTGACTGTGAGACCGCCGCCCGCCCCGGGACTCGTTGCAGCTGCCGGCATCGGCTTAATCATGTCCGCCAGTTGAGAAAGCGGAATGATTGCCTCCGGTTCTGCACCTTCCCCCACCATGGCCATCGTTGGAGCGGTTGCCACACCTCCGGCTGCAAGCTGAGGAATTTGAGGAATGCTCAAACCCATCTGCTGCCCGCCAATTCCTGGCACCCAGTCCGGCACCTTGAAAGATCCCAAGGAATTGATGGCTGCAATCACCTGGTTGATCATGCCGATGATGCTGTTAATTGGAGCCTTGACAAAATTCACAAGTCCCGCAAAAGCCGCTCCGATCGCCTGCCCAATCGAGGCCATTTTGGCTTTCACCGCATCCCAGTTTTTGTATAGATAAACACCCGCAGCCACCAACGCAGAAACAGCACTGATCGCAATCCCAATAGGATTGGCCATGGCAAAGCGCAAAGCGACTCCAACGCCTCGAGCACCAACTGCCATGAGAGCCATGGCCTTACTGGTACCGGCGCAAGCAAGACTCCAGGCTTTTGTTGCAACGGTTGATGAAACTATGGAGGCCTTGAGTCCTAAAAGTGCTCTTTGAACCGCCAAAACCGCCCCAGTCGGATTAGTCATGGCAAAACTCAAAGCAGCACCTAAACCTCGAGCGCCAACCGTCATGAGCTGCACTGTTTTAGATGCTCCGACGCACGCCAGAGACCAAGCCTTGGCCGCCGCAGTGGATGTCATCAGAGCCTTTTGAACCGAAATCACTGCACTTTGAGCTGCAATAAACGGCATTTTGGTAAAGAGCACGGCTGCTCGGACCGCATGAAATGCCAGTGCAGCACCGGCAACACTAAGCCCTAACGTCACCACAGCCGTAGTCAGACCCTGGTTTTCCTTCATGAACCCGCCGATGACAGAGGCTCCCTTGCCAAGAGCCAGGAAAAATTCTCTCACCGGCTCCAACAATGGCTCGCCCATAGCCCCAGTAATGTAAGCAAGACCATTTTGAGCAATCGTCAAAGCGTTTGAGGCCGTACCAACGCGCGACTCAAACTCTTTGAGCATGGATCCGGCGTAATTCTCAGAATCGGCCACCATCTCGAAGTTTTTTCGTAAAACCTCAGTGTTGACCATCAAAGGACCCATGGCTCGGGCACCCTCTTCACCAAACATGGCCGTGAGATACTGAGACTGCAGCTCTTTAGGCACTTTGGCCTTAATAGCCTCCAATACATCCAAAATGGCTTTTGGAGCGTTGGTTTGCACATCCTTTTGCAACTGCGTCGGATCAAACCCGATGTTGCTGAAGGCCGTCGCCTGCAGCTCGGTCATGCCGCCGCCCTTCACCATCGAGCGCATAAAGGCATTAATACCGGTTGCAGCCACTTCAGCCTCTGCGCCGGCACCGATCGCGGTTGCCGCCAGCGCAGCCGTTTGCTTTTCCGTTAAACCGGCCACCTTGCCCAGAGCACCATATCGCAGCAGAACCTCGCCGATCTGCTTGGCTTGGGCTGCGTTTGAGTTGCTCAGAGCGTTAGTTGCGTCCGCAAGCTCAAGCGCCTGGGCTTGCGTAAGCCCCATAGAGGATCGCCATTTGGCCATCATGTTGCCGGCCTCTTCAGCCGTGATGTCAAAAGCAACACCCATCTTGGCCGCCTGCTCGGCAAACGGCACCAGCTCATCAGCAGCAATGCCGGCTTGTCCAGCAGCTGCTGCAATCTGCGCAAGACCCACCGCAGACATCGGGATCTCCAAGCTCATTTTTTCGAGCGTGGCCTGCATTTTCTGCAGCCCTTTAGGATCCTCAAAATCCACCACTTTGTTGATGTCAGCCATGGCATCCTGCATGTCCATTGCTTGACGCACCGGAGCGGACAATGCATTGACAGCAGCGCGCCCCAATGTTGTGACCGCAACGGCCGACTGCACCGCCGCTTCCCCGATCGCCTGTTGCTGACTTTTGAGCTGCGCTTGTTTTGCCGAAAGTGCATTGAACTTAGCAAGGGCTCGGTTGGCCTCTTCGGTCCCTTGCACGAGCTGTGCTTGCTTTTGCGTCAGTTCTGTCGTACTGCGGCCGAAGCCAGCCATCGCCACATTGGCCTTGCGTAGTGCTTCCGACTGCCTATCAAAAGCGCTCTTTACTTTGGCAAGTTTGCGCTCTTCCTGCACCAAGGTCGCCTGCATCTGCAAAGACGGCTCCTGCAATCGACTCATGGCTGAGCGCAAATTGTCCACGACAGCCTTCTGCCGGGAATAGTCGCTAAAAAGCGCCCCAGTTTCCCGACGCAGCTTAAGCAGCCCGTCAATCTTTGCTGCGGCTTCATTGAGTTCTGCAGAGCGTTTGGCAAGCATCGCCATCTTTTGATCCGCCCCTGTAAAGCTCGTAGCAAATCGACGCTCTAGCTCAGCATCCAAACGGAATAAAACTTCGTATTGATTTGCCATTTTTTTGTACAATCAAATGAGAGGAGTCGTCAAAATGTGCCAAAGGAAATACTGTAGAAATTGCCTTCACTGGGAACGCCACAAATGGTATGGCGGCGGCTATTGTTGGCTTGATGTCCTTGAACCCATTCCCACGACAAAATTTGGCGTTTTCTGGTCTCTCTTTAAAAACCTTTTCATCCTGCTGGGGATCGTTGCGCTCTTTCTTTTCTTCCCGGCCGTCGTCATCTTTTTCGGTTAGCATTACCCTTTTCCTGCCGCTGCTGCTCCATAGCCACGTGGTAGCTCCACTGATAAAGCTCAACAATCGGCACACCGAACCACTCCAGAGCACTGCCTCCGGCACCGGCCCAAACCAGCTTTAGCCCTAAGATGCGGATGTCCCAGAGGGTTCTGTCGATGTCTGTTTGCTCATCTCTTCTACGACGGCCTCTCGCGCCTTTTTCATTTCTTGAAATTCGGCTGACAGGAGACCGGAAAAGAGCAAAAAATTGATGGCCGACTGAGTGATCCCGATGTAGTCCGGGGCGCTCACGTGATCGAACAGACCAACCGGCACCTTGGCTGCACGAGCGGCAAAGCAAGCCGCGAAATCCGTGTCCATCGCAATCACAGACTTCTGCAGCAACGGGTTTCGCTGTTCAAATTCCCTTTTAGCTGCAACCACATCGCGGCCGCTCATGGCCTCAAAATCAAACCGCAATTCTTTGTAGGTTTCGCCCTCAAATTCAACCGGACGGGTAAGTTTGAAAGTTGGAGAGTTCATTTCAATTTGCCCGAGACGTTTCCGCCCCGGGCCCTATGGTTAGTTCAATCCCAAATCGCTTCGCACCGAGGCGAGCAGGTCGTTTCCATTGATCCGGCACACAAAGTTGTACTTATCAATTTCAAGCACCTCATAGCCATCCACAAAGAGCTTGATGTAAATTACCTCAAACTCCTGCTCGCTATCCGTAGCCGCACCAGGCTGCAGACTGCCCATGTTGAAAGACTTTGGAATGACTTTCATCGTTGTGCGCACCGGCATCGTGGTGATTTCACCGGTTGCCGTTTCCGTCACCTGTTGCGAAGCACGGCAATCAACCTGATGAGCACGCTGCTCGCAAAGCGCTACCGCATCCGGCTCAATCGAACGCCAGTGAAAGGTTGTCGTCATTGCCTGGAAGTGCCCCAACACAGGAGACTCAACTTCGCCAGCAATACCGGCACCACTCACGGTGTCTGCCATCGCCTGGATCTGCGGCAAATCAATTGACGCAATACCCAAAAACTTTCCTGCTTCATTGAAAACGGCGGCGTTGACCACGCGCTCAATGATCTGATTGGCTCCGTTCGCCATGATCCCCTCCAATTACCCAAACAGCGTTTCAAGATACGAAACGTCGTACTCAACAACGAAATCAATTTCACGATTGGGCGAAGGCGGTGTGACAAACACATGGAAACGCGCAATGCCATCCATCAAATCCGTTGTAGCGTTTTCAGTTTCCAAAAATTCGACCCGTCCGCCCAGGATGTACTGCTTGGCAGCCAACCCATTGAGCCAGATATTGGCCGAATCCAAAATGGTGTCGATCTGACGGCGGTTAAGCGGCGCATCCACGCGCTGCCAGAACGTTTGCACCAGCGTATTTCCGATCCAGCCGAACATGCGGCGAATCGGGATAAACGCATCCTTGACATCGGTATTGCCCGGATAGCACGCCGTGCGATTGCCCCAGCAGACCCAACCGCCGATAAAGTTCAATGCCGTCACCACGCCCTGGCTGTTGAGATAGGCTGCGGTATCGGGCCCCAGCACCACCTCAGAGCCATCATCGAGCACTGTCGCCGTCATCTGCAGCGTCTTGTTCGAAGGGCTCACATACGGCACGTCATCATTTTCGCCATCGGTGCGGCCCAACAATGCGGCCACCTGAGTCGAAAGGTGATACACCGTGTCATCGAGCGCCACCATCGGCCAAGTGCAAATCTGCTGAGGATCCACAACGTTGTTGTTGTTTTTCCAAGCGGCAACATCGGTGTAGTTTTTCACCGTCTTTGTGGGAACATCGATCACGCTTACTGCAGAAAAGTGCTCGTTGATGCCGACGCATTTTGCGGCCATAATGGCCGCTACCGTGGCATTGTCCGAGAATCCGGGGGCAAGCAGAATGCCGGGCACCAATCGGAATTTCGGGAACACATCGTTGACAAGCTCAAAGCCGCTTTTGACGCCTGCAGCGCTGACGCCACCCACGATATCATCGGCATCCACCATGCTCGGATCGAGTTTTTCAGCCGTAAGCGTCAAGGCAGTGGCGACCGCGCACTTAAACTCGTCGTCGCCCTGCAAAGAAGTGATGACCAAGTAACCGTCGCTGTCGAACGTGAGCGCATAATCCTCATCGAGCGTGTAAGTCGTCTCATTGTTTTTGAGCACCACGCTCAAGGGCAAAATGCCGGCTTCCGCAACCGTGGCCGCCCCCGTTTTGGCATCGAGCGTGACCGTTTTGGTGTCGGCAGACTTTTTATGCTTTGTCGGATCAAGCACATTGACGATAATGGCCGGGCCAACGCCGAAAAGCGAAAACTGAGCGTAGGCAAACTCAGAGATCGAGTAAGCGTACTTTTTCAGCCCGCTGGCCGCATCAAGCTCTGCCGGCACAAAACCAAACGCCGCCACGACCTCCTCATAACTCGAGCACATCACGGGGCGATTGACGTTTGTCGGATCCGTCATGTTGACCGGAGCACACCCCACAATGAAGGGAACGCCGGCCGAAACGGTCACCGGAGGCAGTACGGAGGTCGCAACCTCCGAAACCTTCACACCATGGTTATAGGCCATGATTTTTTACTCCTTACTTTTAAAAAGATTCGTCAGATAAAAATTGAGGATGTGTCCTTTTCGGTTCACATCCTTTCGAGCCTGCTGCAGCCCCTCAACCGGCACCATCAAGTGCGCAATGTTCGGGTACTTCTCAATCAAGCTTTTGACCGGGGCTGTGTAGTCACCGGAAAGAAAAACCGTGTGCTTCACAAGCCCTTTGAGCGAAGGGCCGATGTAAACAACGGCTCCTCGTTTCTTACGTTTTCTTAACTCCATCAAAATCCCCCGTGAAATCAGTGATCGGATGCGGATTGCGCATCAGCCACCGCGTTTTCATGTTGACCTGCCAATACGGATAATCATCAATGCCGGTGTTTTGCACCTCGATCGGCAGCTGCAGCACGTAGCGTCTTGCCAGTACTCCGTTTGGCAGCGTTTTCAACGCCAGCCGGATGCGGGAGGCCGCATTGAGACCATCCTCGTGCGCTTTGATTGGATAAAGCTCTTTACCCTCAGAATCCAAACATTCGTCGTAAGTGCAAATCGAAATTCGCACCCCAACCTCTGTTGTTTCCTGGTCGGCACTCGAGCTTTCAAAGGCAATCACCACACACGGATAATCGCTCTCGTTGCGGTTGTTTGGAGGCAGAAAGCCGTTGATCACCGCAGGATGAACAAGTTCGCCTTTCGGGTTTTTCAAAACCACGTTTTTAAGCGCCTTTTCCACCTCATTTCGCAGCGCCTCGCAAAGCAAAACCTCAATCATTTGGTTGCTCCTTTCAGCAGTTGCCGGGCCTCATGATCTAAGCGCTTTTGCATCACGTCCTGCATCTTTGCCTGCACGCTTTGCACAGCTACCTCCTCAATCATTTGCGGCACAGCACGGTCGAACTTTTTCTCAATCGGAGCTCCCAGACGCTTGCGGCCATTTCGTCGATCCTGATACACCCTTGTTCGTGGCGCATTTTCGTTTCGCTCGAAAATATGACCTTTCCACTTGAAGCCTCGCTGCAGATCAAACGATTGACCTTTTTTCACCGTCACACGCACCGGTTTGCGATTGCCGCCGGTTGTGCTGGCATCTGTCGGCGTATGCTTAAACGCTCTTAACGGCAGACTGCGCCCTTTCGAGCTCAATTCACCGGAAAGATTGGTAAGCGTTGCCTTGCGCTCTTTCACAGTCTCGCTAATCGCATCAGATCGCACAGTAAAGGCCTTTCTCACGTCGCGTGAGATCTGGGTCTTACCGGAACTCAAAGCGCGATTAACGGCCCGCATAGTGGCTTTCTCGATGCCTTTCGGTACGCTGGAAAGCAGTTCTCTGAGGGACTTAAGCCTTGTCTCATCAGCTTGGAGCTTGATCTTCATGACCTACGCTCCTCGGCGACGATGACAATCATTCCCTCTTCAATGCCGGCACTTACCACCAAGTGCACACTGCCATCAATTCGGATTGATCCGGTTGCCTTCGGCACTTCCATATCCTTCTCGCTCACGTAAAGCGTGACCGTGTTGGAATAGACACCCAATGCCTTTGCCAAACTCGGATCTGAGTTGATGTTTTTATCCAGCACGCACAAGATCTCTTTGCCGTCAATGTTGTGTTTTTCCGCAAACTCATCCGGATTGAGAAAAATCCGTTTGACATCCGCAGCCACCATGTCTTTGAAGTAGCTCATGAGATCTCCGTTTGAAGGGACCTTGCGGCCCCTTCGCTCATGGATTAAGCCAAAACGGCGTCATTGAAAATACAGAAGCTTTCCGGATGACGCACGGCCACATCAAGCGACTGCAGCGCGCGGATTTCCACGCCGCCATTGTCATAGGCCGTTGCAGAGAACGGATTGGGCAAGAGCTCAACCACGCCCCATTCGCCGATCACTATGTCAGACCAGTTGCCGAACACAAGTTCAGAGCAGGTCTTTTGGCTAGGCGACTCACCAACAGTGATGTTGGAGCGAAGCTGATTGCTGCGAGCAACCGGATAGCCATTGACTTCGCCGGGTGTACCGTTGGCAAATCCCTTGTCGATCGACTTCCAGAGATACTGGCCGTTGTCATCCTTGAGTTTCTTGAGCGCTCCGATGGTGCGGGCGTTGCACATGTAAGCCATGGCATCGCCGACCACATTGGCTGCCGCAACCTGGGTTTCCATGTCGATCAAGAGATCAAAGCTCAGATCCGTGCCGGTCGTGCCGCCTACCTTGCCGACATTGGTCTGGTTGAAAATGCCCTTAGGTTGACCGTTGCTGCCGGTGCCGATCAAGCAGGCAGAATCCACGCCCAAAGCAATTGAAGTGATCAACTCATTGCGTACAAAGAGCTCCACATCCAAAGAGGCCTGCTTGAGCATATTGCGGGAAATGAACGACTTTGCCGCAACCGTCTTCATGGACAAGGGCACCTTGTCGAAAGTCGCATTGGTGCCTGTCACCGTACCGGTTTCCGAAATCCAAGAAACCGTGGAAACGCCGCTTTGGCGTGGAATCTCAACATTGCCGACAAGTCCAGTCAAAAGCGTAGCTCCCAAGCGCATCACCATGGCTCGAGCTCGCAGCGCTTCGATAAAGGATCCCGACAAAAGCTGTGTGGCAATCAAGTTGCCGCCCTGAGTTGCAGGGCTTGCCAAATAGCCGGGCGTGGGATCATCACGGCGACCCAGCGTGATATTGGTCGGCATGAAAAAGCCGGTAGTATCTCGCTGCATACGGCGGGCCAATTCCTGGGACACTTCGCGCTCGAATCCGGCCTGACGCCAATCGTTAGTCAATGCCGCATTCAAAGCGCGCACCAAGCTGTAGCGACCACGCTCTGTTTCGGTCAGACCAATGTCAAAGTCATTGTGGGCACGAGCGGAATCACCGGTGGGATTGGCACTGCGGCCGCGAATCGTTTCCATCACCATGGCTCGAGCCTCATCGATCGAGTGCCCTTCATTGATCAGCTTCTGGCGCTGCTCGAGAGGCACGTTGAAATCACGGCACATTGTTTCGATTGCCTGGATGCGCTCACGTTCGGCTTTGCGCTCGGCACTGCGCACCTTTTCGACATCAATATCCGCGGACTTGGGATCTCCGGCCGCCGCATTCTTGCCGGGCTGTTGACTCGTCGTCATTGCTTTTTCTCCTTCATTAGGATCACTCAAACTCCGGTAAACACCCACCGACGTGTCGGCCGGCACAGTTACCAGGGAGACTTCATAAATTTCCCAGTCTTTTGCTAAAAACTTCGTGCCATCCCTCGACTGGTCAAAGGCATAGACGCGATAACCGCACGAGACATTGACCAGAATGCGGTCCTTCACGAGCTCAAAAGCCCGCTGCGCCTCGTCAGTTTTTGCAAATCGAACCGTTGCATAGGTTCGGTGCTCATCCTGCTCGAGCCGCTCAACCACACCCAAAAGCTTGTCTCGATCGTGGTTAAACAAAAGCGACATCGACTGCTGCCGCTCACCGTTGCGCATAGCCCCAATGTCGTGGCTAAGCGTTTCAGTCCCATATCCGACATCCACCGGCGTATCAGAGGCCACCGGAAAACGCACTGTGCGGCTTTCCTCATTGACCTCCGACTCAGCGACCGCCAGCGATCGGAATCTAAGTTCTTTGGGCATCTTTTCCCCCTAATAAAAAACCGGCTCATTCGCCGGTTTCTGTTTCGCCATTTCCTGTTGACTGCTCTTTGATTGTTTCGGTATCGAAATCAAGCCCTAATGCCTTCGCTCGCTCCCGATCGCTCTTGATCATCTTGTCAACATCCTCACGATCTTGGCCGTTGCCAATTGCGGCAATCACGTCACTGCGGGACATGAAGCCGTGCTGAACAGCCAACACGTAAGCCTGCACTTCCTTTTGCGGATCCACCCAGGACCATCCGCGCGGCTTGAAGCGCACCTTTTGGTAGTGCTCCTTGCGGTTGAAATAGTCGGGAATCCGAACCGCTCCGCTAATTACTGCAGCATCAAGCCACTCTCGGTAAATGTCATGCAAGTAATTGCGGATCAACCAACTTTGCAGCACTCTCCATTGATTGCGGTCATCAAGCAGCGCCAGACGGCTCGAAGAGTAGTTGCTCTGGCTGTAATCGCGGCTCAGAGACTCATACGAAACGCCAACACCAGAAGCAACCTCGCGCAGCATGTAGCGCATAAAGCCATCGAGCTGTGCATTGGGCCGACTTGGAGCAAACCCGTTGAAGGTTTCACCTGGGAGCAATCGCTGGAATGTTCCCGGCTCACTTTTGATGAAGCGATCAACTTTCTTGAGTTTGTCGAAATCACTCGGGTCCAACGTGTCCAGACTTTGCTGCACAAAACCCATGATGTTTGCCGCCGCTCGAGCTGCCGTCAGTTCGCTTTCGGTGTAGCCGCCCATATCCCGCAACCTGCGGATAACCATGTGCATCCAAGGGACGCCTCTCGTTTGTGGCCACCGGGAAACTAAATGCAAGTGCTCAATATCCTTTGCAGGAATCCGGCGCATGGCCTCTCGATGAATCTCGCCGGCATAAGCAAAGTCACCCGGATGAAATCGTCTCATCCAATACGCAACAGGCCGTTGCCATTGATCTACTTCAACGCCAAAACGAATCGTGTTGCCGGCCTGCCCCATGTATGTGCCCACACCATGGTCCAAAAGCAAATCCGGTTCAATCACCTCCAGCGCAAACGGGATTCGCCCTTGACCAAATGGCCGGCGTACTTTTCGGATGATGGCCTCACCGTCCTGAAACACGCCACCGATAGCCATGCGCAAAAGCTCGGTCATGCCAAGCTGCCCGGCAGTGTGGCAGGTATCTTTTTCACACCACCGCTGCCAAGCCTCTTCGATTTGATCGTTAACCGATTGATCCGGAGATCCATCGCGCTTTGTTACCTGAGCCTGCAGGCCAATACCGGTACCCACCACATTGTCAATCACAATGCGCTGCAGGTTTGCAGCGTGCGGATTGTCTCGGATCATTTGCCGGGAACGATTTCGCAGAGCAGCCAGGCTCGTGAATAACTCGCTATCCTGAGACGTACCGCCGGCAGCCCAATCATTAGTCAGCCGTCCGCCTTTTGCGCCGGCAAACATGCGAAACTTGAGCTTGCCGTCTTTGCCTCGCTCAAAGCGTTTCATTAGTTCGTCATAAATACTCATGGAACAAACTCCACCAACATCCGGCGAGGATCTATGCCCTGCTGCGCACAGGCCTCCAAATAAACTCGCTTTCGCCAGTATTCAACTAAATCCGTCAACTCCTGCAGACTGTTAAAAGTCGTCGACCGCGTGCCGATTGTGTAGCTTTTCACGCGCCCGCCGCCTTTTGTGTAGTCAACCAAAGCCGCTTCGGCTTGTGCCAAACACTTTTGAGCTTCGGTTCGATGATCAAAACCTTCATCATCAACCGCCGGCACAACCTGCAGCTCTTTAACCACTGCAGATTTTTGGTATTGATTCGCCTCTGAAACCAAGCGCAGCAGCAAAAACGCTTTCCCAACGGTAAGCTTTGCCGATGCTTTGGGATCCAGGCTCGCAAAGATCCGACCATTGAGCGCCTCGGCCTTTAGGTTGATCAACTCCCCGGCCGATCTCAAGAATGCCGAGAGCGTCGCACCTTCAGGAGCACTGGAAAAAGCCGGCAGATCGGCAAGTCGAAAGCTCCAACTGGCACTGTCGCCGACAATCAATGTCTCTACCATTCGTCACCTCTTCGGTTAAACGCATCGAAAAAGTCATCCCGAACCGGTTTTGCCTCTTCGCGTTTCTCTTCAATCTTTTCCTCTGCAGGTTTTTGCTCTGCAGCATCAATCAGATCCATCTGCAGCTGCTTTTGCCTTTCCAGATCCCATTTGGCCGCATTCCAAAGGTGCAGCTTCAAGGATCTGGCAGCGTGAAGCGCATAAACCTCACAGTCAAGCGCCTCATTGCGAACGCCAGACTTTTTCTGCCAGACGCGCTTTGAGCTGTGGCTGCTCGGCACCTTCACCTCGCTGGTGATCTGCTCCCAGTAGTCCGGACGCACGCCGCTGTACCAGTGCATGTGCCCAGGGCCGTCTCCCTCAAGCTTGATGCGGCCGGCATTGGCATCCACTCCAAGGATCAAGTCTTTTGCTCTGCTGGTGCCGACAATGAACGGCTTTAAGCCAAAACGCAGCGATTTTTGCCGCCCATTGACATCGATTGAAGGCTTTGGAGGCGTAAAGATCTCTTTGCGGTCATCATTGACCGAAGAGCCCTTAATTGCCATCAAACCCCGAGCCATACGCCGGCGCACAAACGAGTAGACCGCATCGCTTGTTTGGCCATCCGATGAGTCGATAGAAACCGCCCGTATCTTGAGACTGGCACCATTGACTGCCTTAAAGTCACGCTTTAAGAGCGCATCCAAATCGACCCAGGCACCCCGCTCCGGCGTCATGGTCTGACCGGGAATTTCGCCCCAGTAAACCAACCAGCTTTCCTCACCCGGGCCCCAGGCTCGGATGATCACTGCCAGACGGTCGTGCTGCACGTCAACGCCAGCCGTCAGAACGCAACCCACAACCGGCACTGTAAATTCGTCGTAAGACTCGGCTCGCTTTGCAAGCACATCGGCATCCGGCAGACCGCTCTTAAAGGCATAAGGCAAACCCAGCTGCGAATTGAAAAAACTACGCATCTTGCCGTCTTTGCCCTGATCAAGCTCATGTTTGGCCGTCAAGTATTTTTCGACAAGAATTTTCAGCTTTGAACCTGGAAACGGTGAGTAAAGCTCGTTGATGTAAAAGCCCGCTGTTCCGTTGAACGGCCCCTCAGCACGCCACACACCTTTTCGCACAGCCCGGTTTTTCTTAACGTCATCCCAGACTGAGCCGCAGTGCGGACAAACGTAGGCAGCAGAATCCAGAACCGCCTTTCCATAGATCTCATGGTTTAAGGTCTCATCCTCATTCCAGCGCACGTTATCCCAACTGAGCACATGCTCTTCGCCGCAGTCCGGGCACGGCACGTAAAACTTGCGCTTGTCAGACGTTTTATAGGCAAACTCAACAGCCGAGAACCCTTCAACAGTCGGCGTTCCACCGTAAATGATCTTTCGCCTGGCAAAGGACTTCGTTCTCTCAATCAGTAACGCGATTGTGTCGCCTTGCTCCTTTACGTTTGTGTTGCAATCGTCCGGCTCTTCAACGCACACGACCGGGGCCGGCGTTGACTTCACTTCAGACGGTGAATTGGATCCCACAAGCTTCAAAAAACCTCCAGGGAATCCCTTGAAGTCAAAACGGTTGT
Organism: uncultured Sutterella sp.; assembly: GCA_900544345.1. GTDB lineage: Bacteria > Pseudomonadota > Gammaproteobacteria > Burkholderiales > Burkholderiaceae_F > Aphodousia. Next base: position 176,916 of record UQUR01000002.1, read on the forward strand.
TTTTGTCACGCTTGGAAGTGATCGGAATCTTGGCCGACAGGTGAGGCGTCGCCTCAATCATCGGCACGAGCTTCTCATCATTGAAATCCTTGGCCGATTCTCGCTTGGCAAACATAACGATCATCGGGCACGGATCCAGATCAATGCGGCGTCCGATGTAGTTCAAAAGCACCCCGTCAGTCCAGGCCACCTGTGCGCTTTTTTGCGCCACCACGCGCTCGACTTTTGGATCATCCAGAGCTTCATGAATCCCGCTGATCCAGGGCGTGATTGATGCGTTGTAGCGACCGGGCATTGCCGTTGACTTCGAGCTCATGCCTCGATAGTTTTCAGCCCATTGAGTCGTCCCCATTTTCTCCGGGGCCCGGAGAATCTCGCCCAATCTCACCATGATTCTCTGGATACTCTTTGAGGTATCGAGACAGGTGATTGAGAGTATTGTTTGTGTATTCATTCAAAATCGTCACATCCACATTGATGCCGTACAGCGTGTCAAGCTCCAGCTTCAACTTGTCATCCCTTGCAAGCATCTCCTGCCGCATGGCTTGAAAAACCGGCTCCAATTCCGTCATGAAAACGTCAACATTGACCAGCATCTGCTTTTTCTCAGCAAGCTGGTAAAGCTTGAGCTCACGATCCACCTGTTCGGTCAGAACGCGCTCGCGGTTGAGGTCGTACTGACCGTCAATGCTCGCGTATCCGGCTGCGACTTCGCGCAGCCTTTTGATATAGGCCAGACGCACCTCATCGAGCGACATCGACTGCCACTCAATCCCCATCTTTCCGAGCGTTTTCGAAACGGCTTGCTGAGTCATTCCAAGATGTTCAGCAATCTCTTTTTGTGTCAATCCAGACATCAGTAAATCCAGTAAAAACAACCCCTTAAGGCGTCTCGTGAGTAGAAAAATTTCGGGGTCTTTCGCGCCGTACCGCCACAGCCCCCGGAAGGACCCGGAGGCTGCAACCATGAATAAAAAACGGGGCATCGAGCGACACCCCAAAGCCCTAGCTGCTCCTGTTGAAAACAACGGCACTAAGGTAGCGATTGGTCCGGTGAATTACTCCGCCACCGGTAGCGGTTAAATTTCGCACTATCGTAGGCTATTCAATAGACGAGTAAACCAGTTTGATCACACCTGCACACCAAAGAAACACAGCAATAAATCCAAGTATCCCTTTAGAGCCAAATACCACGCCAAGTGTCAAAACCAAACCCGCACCGGCTGAACCAAGAAAGAATCCGAGTAGATACGGCCAAACAGAGTTTTTACGCATTTACTGTTTTCCTTAGTCTCTGCACAGCCAAGCTGTGAACATAAACATCAGGCCCACAATCGCAATCACCATCATGATGCGGTGCCATCGATCGTCATGATCAACATCATGTCGAAAGTCACGCCGGCAAACAGGCGCGCCGGTTTCTCCGATGATTGCCCAGTTATCGCTCAGAGGCTTTCGTTGATGTCTGACTTTCTTTGCGCGTCTTACTTTCATGTTTGCTCCGGATACGAAAAAGCCCTCCGCTTTCGCAGAAGGCCCTAAAACCTGTGGCCGTCTTTCCGGCCTGTCACCGATTACCGTCTGCTTGCTAAGGACCGCAACTTATTCCCGTGACGGCTTGGGTCCGCATGTCGCCATACGGCCGACTCAGAGAGTCCGAATTACTTTCTGTCTTTCTCGTACTGGCGCATAAGCTCATCAAAGCACTCATCGAGCAAGTCGATCGTCGATCGATTTAAAACCACTGTTTTTGTGTCCGGGAAAATTTCCATCGGATCACCAGTTGGAAGCTCGTCAATGTAGCGTCCACTGATCAATCGGATTACCGATGGGTTTTGAGCGTTAACCTCGAATGTTGTTCGTTTCTTTTGAAACGCCTCAAGCAAAATCTTTCGCTCTGCAACAGTCAAATAATTGAAATAACGAATATCACGCTCTAAAGCCTGACGCCTCTTCTGTATGGCTTTTTCCTCTGCGAGCTTTTGTGCCTGCCGAATCCTTTCCTCTTCAAGCTTTTTTGCTCGCTGGGCCCTTTCTTCTTCAAGCTTCTGGGCACGCCGGGCGAAATACTGATCCTTAAGCCAAACAATCAGCTGAACAATCAGCACGCTGATGGCAAAAGCTGCCGCCAGGTACAGCCACGTCTCATATTGTTGATGCAATGCCGCAAACCCATCAATAAAAGAGCCACCCAGGCAAATCACCAGCACAAAAACCAAGATGACCGCCGCCTTGTTGGCAGATAAAAACTCAAGCAGCACTTTGATCCAGTCGGTCATTTACAAACCCTCAAAGCAGAACACTCTGAGGATTATCCCAAGTCGGCGGAAAAACCGAAAGAGCAACAAAAAACCCGCGTTTTGGTGCGGGTCTTTTGGTGTTTTCCGAGCTCTACTTGCAAGCTCTGCCAGATTCTAGCGTAACTATACGGATTTTTTGACACCAAATCAACAACGTTTTGTTTAGTTGCCCATTTTTTCATCATATCTAATAGCAAACTCCTTTTCTGCTTCGAAAATCTTTCGATAGATGGTTCTACGATTTAATATCATTTTCTCAGCTACTTGATCCAGATCTCCACCGGGCGTCTCGCAGTAAACCATTCTGATGATTTCCTGATGCTCATTTTCGAGTTCTCTGACCACCTGATCAACTAAGAGCGAATCTTCATCAATTTTGACTCCGGCATCTTTACCGGAACCGGATCCCCCACCGACCTGGGAGAGCTGGATGCCTTTGATGTTTCCGCGGCCTTCGAGCCAGGCTGCCCAGCGTTGCAATTTTTGGCGTACCCACTTCAATCTCATCGAAAAACTCCCTCAAAAGGTCTGTGCATAGTGTGTGCAGGGGGTGTGTAGGGTTTGTGCAGGGTCTTAATTCCCTTAACCGTTTGTTTTTAAAAGAGAAAAAGAAAACTGTGCATAGTGTGCAGGGTTTTGCGTTAAAAAACATTCGTATGCGCGCGTACCTGCGCGCGCGGGTATGCGTGCGCATACGTGCGCGCCTGCGTAAACCCTGCACACCCTGCACACACTATCGTAAACCGTTGTTTTCATGGAATTTTCTCCACTTTCAAACCCTGCACAAACCATGCACAAACCCTGCACAGACCCTGCACAACACGTAGAATCCTGCATGTTATTAACCTCCATAGCTGTGGTACTGCTGCCGGTTCTGCAGCATTTTCAACTGAAACGCCCGCACGCTGTCGGCCACTTCATTGGCATCCATCTGCTTTTCAACCGGGAAATAGACCGTCAGCATTCTCTTTTCCGTCACCAGACCGGTGACGACCTTATCCGGGCCGTAATACTCGTTTTCTGGGTACAGATCGACCCGCCGGCGTTCGCTGCGCATCTTGCGGCCTAAGGCCGTCAGGAAAGCCGTCTGCGTCACCGGCCGCTCGTTGGTCTTTTTGCGCCACAAGTCATAGGCCGCATACAGATGAATGCCGGCCACGGGCCCGACGGGATAATCAAGCGATTCGCTCAGCCAATCATCCAGGAAACGGGCATCAGAGGCTTTGCCAAGCGATTTAAGCGCCTGGTGAGCCTCTGTCTCAAGCACAGGCGTATCCGGCCCGAAATCCCCCAGATCGATGTGCAGCAGCCAGTCGTAAAACCCCTCAACGCCGCCGGCATCGACTTGCTCGGCCAAGTTTTTGAAGTACGTCTGATCGTGCTTGATGTCGTTGTAGATGACCATAAAGCGTCGATCGTACTCATCGAGCACAAGCGGCTGCAGCTCGTTTGAGAGAAACACGAAGTTTGTGAGATTCACCTCTTCGCGCGAATTGACGTACTTGCTCACCACCTGGTGATACTTGCCCGTGATCCACGTTTTGATGAGGTTTTTCTGCTTTCGGCGCTCGGCCGATGACACGATTTCCTCACCGAGAATGAAGAGCTTCTGGCTCTGCCACGTGGTGTACTTGTCATCCATGATGTCCTGGTTGATCGTTCCCCCGTAGCGCCCGTAGATCTCGCGCATGACCACTTCAAACATGAAGCTTTTGCCGGTGCCCTCTTTGGCCCCATGCACCAGGAGAGCCTGGTGCATTTTCGCCCCGGGGTGCTGCAGGGGATACGCCAACCACTTGGCCACCCACCAAAACACGTCGTCATCACGACCGCAAAGATCGAAAAGATTCTCAATGATGAGATCGCACGCCTTGCTGCTGTCAGGCTTCAGAGGCCAGCCGTCAAACATGTTGATGCAGCCCTCCGGCACGTTTCGCCCGGGCTCAAAGAGCAGCTGATCCTTCATGATCACGCGCCTGGCCGGGTTCTTTTTCCAGTTCTTAAACGTTTCATCGTCATAGCGATCTTTCAACGGCTGCGCGCCCACGAGCTCACGCAGCTCCGTGTCCCAATAGCCAACCGGATAGACATACACAAGGTGCTCATTCATGCGCCGGATGCGCTGATCCATGAAGCCCGGCGCTTTCTCGGCCGCCTCGCGCGAAGCCAATGGCTTAAGGTCATCGGCCTTGAGCTGTTCGGCCGCAACCTCAAGGCCTTCGGCCTGGGCGAGGTCATTGAAGTCGCTGCCGGTCGAATCCTTTGCTTTGAACTGAGGAAACACCACGCAGCAACGGTGTTTGCGTGCGGCCTCCATGGCCTTGCTCTTGCCCGCATTGACAAAGGAGAGCTTTTTCGTGACCTTGCGCCCCTTTTCGACGTATCGGGCATAACCAAAGACACCCAGCACGCCATCCGTGAGACGCTTAAAGCACTTATAGGCCACCTCGCCCTTTTCAGGATGCGTAAAGGTCTCCTCCGGATCTTTAGCGCTTGATGTTACAACCGGCGTCACGCCAAAGGTCTTTTCAAAAAATTCCTTGGCGCGCTTGACGCAAAAGTGATCATCGTCGCCGGCAATCACCACCTTGGCCTGATCGTACTTTTTGCGCACGGTCGCGGTCACGCTGTCCAGATTGCCGGCATTGAAGGCCACCACCACGGGCGCTCCCGTAGCTTCATGCACGGAGCACCCGGTGGCGTAGCCCTCCACCACGTAGATGAGGTCCGGGCGCGAGTCGAAATCTCCAATTTTCATGTACGCGCCGGCAATTTGGCTGCCGAGCATGAACGTTTTATCCCGCCCATCCTCATCTTTGACCGGAGAGATCGTCTGCAGGCCAACAAGCTGGCCGGCTCTGAACATCGGCACCAAAAGCTGATCATTGAGCTGCCTGGCACCGTAGGGCTTGATCCCCTTGCGTGTCAAGTAGCCCTGCTTGCCGTCAACATCGTGGCCCATTTTCCAAAGCCTCGCGGCACGTGCGGCAGCTTCGGCAGCCATGGCTTGACGGTCTTTCTCAAATTGTTCTGCCGCTTTCTTGGCAAATTCCTTGGCCTCGGCCTTTTCCTCGGCGGTAAAAGTTTCCTTGCCTGGCTTGATGAGGTAGCTCTCGGTACGGATCCCGAAGCTGCCGGAATAAAACACGCGGCCCTTGAGCGTTCGATTTTCATAGATCCTGTACCAGGCGCTTTTTTTCTTGGATCTCTGGCCCTCCGGACGAAACCGGTCATAGCCGGGCGCGGTCACGTGCAGCTGGTGGCGCTCCGGGACAAAGATCCCTACTTCGGCCATTTGCCGAGCAATGTCGTCAAAACTAGAAGCCATGATCTGCCTCCCTGTTCAAACGACGAAACACCGCGTCAGAGATCTGACGCACCATTGAGAGATCAAAGGCGTTTTTCTTGCCCTCAATGCGCTCGAGCAATTCCTCTTCAGTAAGCACCATGGTGCGCGAAGTCAAGCGCACGGCCGTCACCGAGTCGCCTTCAATCGTCACCAAGGCCTTACGGGCAAAGCTGTCGCTCGTTCTGGCGACAAAATCGAGCTGCCGATCACGCTCGGCCTGATCCTTGATGTCAAATTCCATCAAATAGGCACGCGTGTGCTTGAGATCTTTGATACCTTTCCAGCCGGCCACCATGACCGTGAAAACGTCGCGCCCAATCAGATAGCCCGGCTCATCCCACTGCGGCCAGCTGATGATCTTGTCGGTTCCATCATCGACACTGATGCCCAGCGCTGCAGCCGCCTTTTGCGCGGCCTCAGCCACTGCCTCAGGCGTTTTGCCGTAGTAAAACGCCACATCCTGCGTTGTGGTCATGGCCGTATTGTCCTCAATGCGGACAATGGGGCGAGCGAGCTCATTGAGCACCACCTCCTGCGGATGATCCACATAGTCGTATCGGCGAATGTTCTCCAGGAGCGGATCAAAACGCTTGCAAAAGCGCACCAGCTCCTCATTTTCACCGTAGTAGTCACGGATGATGGCCACAAGGCCCGGCTTGTCGATCGTGCAGTAGTGCTGCGTAACGGTTTTGCCATCCACCGTCCGGGAGCGAGTCTTGAGCTCAAAGCGCCTGAGCATGTAGGGGTGCTGCCGCACATACTCCGAGACGTTTTCCATAAACTCTTTGTGATTGATCCCGAAGTAGTCGCAAACCGTGAAGCTCTCCACATCCACACGGGTGCCGTAGAGATTGATTTCGACCGCGGGGCTTTCTACCCCAAGCAAAGGCTTCGCAGACGCGCGAAGAGTTGAGGCCTCGAGCTTATTGAAGGCGTCGATATAGGACCACTTGAAAGCTTGAGCCTTGGCCCCGGTGAAGCCCATGGCCAAAAACGTAAAGCCGTCGCGTGTGAGGCGATAGGCTTTGGATTTGATTTTGGTGCCGGGCTGCAGCGGACTTTCGCGCTCGACTTCTGTCTGCGCAAAATTGCGCAGACGGTCGTCAGGCATTGAGGTGAGTAGCTTTTCGATTGCCCTAAGGACATCACGATGGCGTTTGCCAAAATAGGCAGCCACGTCCGTTGAAAGCGTTGTAGGAATGTCGTCAACGAGTGTGACGATGGGTGCCGAGAGTGTAGCCACACTCTGGGATTGCAATTTGGCCGTCATAGCGACCTCCACGAGAATGATTTAAACACCTCGCTTCCGACGCCAATCGGGTGAGCGAGGTCCTGCAGGTTGGCGTACCGCCTCGTGGAAACGGCGCATCTTTCGATGCCCCGCAAGCCTCGCTCATAAGAGACTTTTGCCCTGGCAAGACCAGAGCCAACGCGCGCAGACAACAAAAAACCGCATATCACGTTTTTTCTGCGGCTGCACGCCACGAAGTTCGGGACGCCAATCCCGATCTGCTTTTTACTTGCAGACGAAGTGATTATGCGGCAAACGCCGAGAGAATGCAAGCTGCGCGCGGGCATAATCAAGCTCCCCGAGCGGTTACGACCGTCACGGAAACGCCTTCGGTCGATCTATGGGTTGATGCACTGCGCATCAAAAAGATCTCCGGGTAGCGCACGACAACGCTGCCAGGCACATAGCCGCGCCTGACCCAGTTCTGCACGCACTGCTGCGTGACAGACAACTGCCGTGCAAAAGCAATTTGGCTGCCCAGGCGCTCAATCTCACTCATCATGAGCTTGTAGGCGGCCACTTCAACAGGAGATGGCGTTTTCATATAATTTTTGTTGATCGCTAAAATTGGATTCCGTGTATTATTTTTCGAAATATACACTTCCTCGAAAGCAAAAGCCAACAAAAGGCAATCACAAAAATTTGTAGTATCGGATAGGAAAACTTACAATGACCCGCATGACTAATACCACTAGCATCATTGATCGGCTCCTAAAGCTTGCGGATAGCAAGGGCATCACGCAAAAGCAGCTCGCAAAGAGCATCGGAGTCAATCCTCAAACCATCACAAACTGGAAAGCCCGATCGGACGGGAAAGCAACATCAATCCCGGCAGATAAGCTTGCACTCTGCGCCCAGCTCCTAGGCTGCTCGGCCGACTACCTGCTGGGGCTGACCACTCTGCAAAACATCAACGTGCCGATTCAGGCCATTACCATCCGCACCGACAGCCAGCTCCTCGGCAAAGAGGATCCCAACAAGGTCGCGGGCATTTTGATTTCCACGCATTATTTTTCGGCCAAAGCCTTTGGCTACATTGTCCAAGACGAGAGCTCAACACCGACATTTAAGCCCGGCGACGAAATCATTGTTGATCCGGACATCCCTCCGGTGCCGGGCTCGCATGTGCTCGCCATCGTGGATGGCGCGGTTTACCTCAGAAAGTTCCGCAGCCCCCGCATCAGCAAGATCTCGCTATTTGCCATCAACCTCGACTACCCCAGCTTTGAGGAACCGGAAAACCAAATCACCATCCTCGGCACCGTTGTCGAACACCGCAACCACCAGTAACCCCTTCTCTACCGCGGGCGATCGCTCTTGATCGCCCTTTTCTTTTCCGCAATCACACTTTTTCGTGCTCGCGATTCGCCAAAAGCGAAATTTTGCGCTAAGATAAAAATCAACATTTTTCGTTTTTCGTTATTCACGTTTTTAACTTGTGGATTTACAAATGCTTTTTCAACTGAATGCATCCGGCCGCGAGACCGTCAAAATCTTTTTGCACGCCAAGTGCCGCACCAAGCCATCGGCAAAGATGGTCGAACAGTGGTTTATCGCTGCTGAGGCGAGCTTTAACAACGCCAAAAAGTACCTCCCCGAGCGCGCCATCCCTCAAGCCTCGGTCATGCTCGATGGGAGCATATCGATCACCGGCGGTGCAGAGCTTTTGATTTTGCAAAGCTCGCACTTCACTCAAGTTTCTTAAATTCAAACCGGACACCGCTCGCGTGTCCGGACAATGGAGCCCAACATGACAAAACGAATCGAACCAACCGTGAAAATCCCAACATCGCTTCTGGCCGACATTTGCAGTGTCATTGACTACCACTACGGCATGGCAGGCGATTACGGCCTGAGCAAAGGAGACGAAAAGCAGCTTGAGAACCTGCTCGCACGCTGTGAAGAGGCTCTGCTCAAATCCGAGGAGCCTGAAGAGGAAAGCGGTGAGGCGTGTCAGGTGATCATCATCACCGAGCGCGAAGAGTTTCGCGCGATCAAGCGCGAGATCGCTGACAACCAGAGCGCCATGGTCGAAAACGTGACGGATTTCGAAAAGACCAAAAAGATCAGTACCACGCTTGATGAGTTGTATTCCCAACTCGGCGTGCTCTGCGCAAACCACTGCGTGGAAACCTGGATTAGATGAGGCCGTCATGAGTTGGCAGCGCATCAAAAATCCGGTTTTGCCCTGCGGCGAGATCCTTGAAGTTTTCCAAAACTCAAAGGTGTTTTTCGTCATCCGGATCAAAACCGATGCCGGATACGCCTTCGAAGTGAGCGAGCGCTTTGTCAACGTGATCCCGGAGCGCCGCCAGGAGGCCGTCTGCAGGCTCAATCCGGAACAGTTCAAACGGTGGCTTGAAGGCTGCTACTGGCGCTACTTCAATCGGCCGGAATAAGGAGAGACCATGGAAAGCACAAACGAAATGATGGCTCGCGCCAAGGCGGTGGCCGCTGTGAAAGCTCAGGATTTTCCGGAATACGGCCAGCTCTTTTGGGATCGGCCAACGGTGGCCAAGGTGCTCGGAATCGGTCAATCGACCGTCACCTTTCTGACTCACGCAGAGCCGACGTTCCCTAAGCCCATCAAGATCTCAAACGCTACGCGCTGGAAGGCTATAGAGGTGATTGCCTGGGCAAACGCCGTACAGACCAACAGCTACGAGATCACCGGGCCGATCACTCCGAGCGCCAAGAACACGAAAAAAATAAACCGGCAGCCGGAGCCGCCGGAGTTCATAAAAAGAGCCATGCGAAAACGGGTCGCATGAAGCGATTAAGGGCACCAGCGCGGTGCCCTTTCTTATTACTGGCTTTTGTCTTTGTTGCCACCTGCAAGTTTAGCCAAAGCTACAACGATAAACGGAGAAAAGAAAATCGCAGCAAGCTTTATTTCCTGGTTAAAGGCAAAATATAAACTTACAGCAAAAGTTGCAACCAAGAACAGCTGGCCAAACATCCTACTCATAAAATCCGAGACAGCAAGCAACTTAACGTAGAAAGCTTGCGCACCGACGGAGGTTTTTTCTGTCTCGTGTCGATGGTTCTGCTCCTTTTCCGCCATCACCACGATTCGCCCAGAAAAGCCAGGCTCTATCCTATCGTATTCACTTAAAACTGCAGGCGGCGGCAAAGGCCCTTGCCACATAGTCAACATCTGCCCTTGCTTCAGCTGTGCATCTGGGAGATCTTTCGTTCCGGGATGCTGCGAAAGCGGCTGATCTTTTTCAGTAAGAGCTTCGTTACTTGACGTGCTTACGGGTACTTGATTGTTGTTCGCCATAGTCCCTCATTGCCCGATTAAAGTCAAGACCAATTTTTTCCAAATCAGTAGCAAAAGATCCAGTCTCAACCTTAATCGCCGGAGGCACGGGAACTTGAGCCCCGTGGCCGACATACACGGCAGCCAATGGAGACAGCAACCCCTTCACAAACCCTTTTTTTAAGGTTTGGGCGATCGTAGTATTATTTTTCATTATCTGGAATTCCTTTCTAGGGCGATCACTACGCCCCGCTGTTTGAGTTTATACGAACAATCCATGAAACTCAATCATTCTTTGTTGCCTAGTGTTGCTAGTTGTCGTGACCGTTAGCATAATTGGCGAAAAAAAGGGAACCGCCCATAGTAGCAAGTCTCCCTTTTAAGGCAGGCAAATCATCAAAAAATCGCGCAATGCGCGGCCTTAACGATTGTCTGCTCGTATTTTTTTTAAGGAGAAGAGCCCAGACAGAAGTCACTCCCCTAGAGCGGCCACGTCCAAAGTTCTTCTGCCTCGGATTGCAATGGATTACATATAAGAATTTGATTTTTTGACCACAAAAATTTGTTCTTAGCCAAGACTCTACAGTGAGTATCAGCATCTTTTAAAGTAACAACTCAAAAAGTACCGCATTTAATCCCTGATTTCATTGAATGTCGAATCCTCTCACCCGACCAGAATTCTAAAGCGATCGAATTTTCGATCGCTTTTTCTTTAAGAGTACTTTTCGTCCTGCAAATCCGAATTCAAAATTGTGCAGATTTCTACGTGGTGATCAATCTGCACAATTTAAGAAGAATCCGAGTTAAAAATACCGTTAAAGTCCTTCAAATACTTCTTCGCTTACACCGGCATCCAAACAGGTCTTTTTAATGACTTGCCATTCACCGTCGGCAATTTCCACTCCCAAACGGCTACGCTCTTCAGTACGAATTCTTTCGGGCTCACCCGGCATTAGGATCGGATGATTGATAGGATCGGCCATTGGAGCGGATTTGACGTAATCGACCATAGCGTCCATCTCTTTTTTCATGAACTCAATATTGCACAACGCCGCAGGATCGATAACAAAGGCTGTCATGTTATTGACAATTGAACCGTTTCTTTCATGCTCGGGCTGAATCGTTTGTCCACCGCTTAAGATCCCTGCCATTAATTCACAGGCAAAACACAGACCGGAACCTTTGTGCTTAGCAAATGCGAGCAAAGCGCCGGGGTGTTCCTGCCACATGACATTCGGGTCATTGGTCAAACGGCCCTGTGGATCAACAATCACCGGTTCATCAAATGTTTTTCCTGCGAGCATTGCGACTCGGGTTTTGCCAAGAGCAACAATGGAAGTTGCAAAATCCAGTACAAATGCGCCGTACTTGTCTGTGGCCGGCATCGCCACACAGAAAGGATTGGTACCAAAACGAGCTTCAGAACCACAGTATGGTGCTACAAGCGGATGAAATTGGTTAACGTTCACAAAATGCACACTCACCATACCGGCCTCAGCAGCCTGCTCCCCATAAGTACCAATACGGCCCAAATGGCAGCAGTTGGCAATCGTGTACAAGCAAATGCCGGTTTGCTTTGCTCGTTCAATAGCCATTTTCGTTGCTTCGAAACCAGCCCGCTGACCGTAGCCCAAATGTCCCTGAAACTGCAAAATGGCTCCCCGATCTTTGACCAATTCCGGTGGAGTGTTCGGATGGATCTGCCCTTTTTTCAGATATTGCGTATACATACCAATCATGCCGACACCGTGACTGTCGTGTCCGCGAAGATTGGCTTTAACCATGTGATCAGCAACCAGATTGGCCTCATAGGCATCGCTGCCGTTAGCCACCAAAAACGCATGAGCGACTTTGTAGAGTAATTCTTTGGAATAACGCATTTTTGACTCCTTCAATGATTTTCCATTCTATAGCGTTTCAGAAAGAGTCAAAATAAGCGACTGTGCTTAGAGTTTTTGCTGAATATTTCCCAATCTGCAAACTTCTTTTTTTTAACATGTACTGAGAAAACTGTGCCGAATTTTGCGTCACTGTTAATCCGCACAATTTAGGTCGGATCTTTTCGTCCCAACCAAACCGAAATCTGTTTGAATGCTTCAAGAACAGATCTTGGCAACAAGTTCTCTACAGGTTGAGCATAGGGATTTTGAGCAATGATGTCACCTAAAAAGCCTGAGTACTCAGCCTTGCGTTTTTCCAGTCGTCTCTTTAGGTCTCTGTCGCTCATCGAAGACAGTCGCTCATGCTGCAAACGCTTGGCTTTTGCCGAGGTATTGACTGAGGTGTTACAGAGCTTGAGCGCATCCAAAATCTCTCGCCTGAGTTGCGTTTTATAGACCAGCTCCCCTTCCATGGCTAAGCCCGGTGATAAAAAATAAACGCCGCTTTGGTAATCTTTGGCCGAACAATGCAATCTCCTTTCTGTTTCACTTAGCTGCTTTAAAACGACATGCCTGGCATCTCCGTCGTTATCACTGATCACACAAAAAGGTTTGTGAAGGCTCAACGCAAGCGTCAGAAACGGTGCATAGCTTTTCCCATCAACGCCTACAATACTGATTCCAAAGGTGCTCGGGTCATCTCCGAAATAGGCCTGAAACATTCCCCGAATCAACTGCTCTTCAGTCACTCCTTCAACAAATATCAAACCGCGGGCAAAAAGCGTCTCCCCTCTGAAACGCAAAATAAGCCTTTTGATCGTTCGGGTTTCAATCTCATCCATATTCTGTGGCAGCCATCTCACCTCAATACTTGGCCCAAGACGCCTCATGCTTCTGAACTCATGGGGCTCTGATACCGAGGCAATGTAGGGTGAGTGCGTCGAGACCACACACTGGTGAGATAACGCCTTAATCTGACTCATTAATGCCCGCTGGGCATTGGGGTGAAGATGAATTTCGGGCTCCTCGGCCGCCATTAACATGAAAAACGGCTGATGAGTGAATGCGGCCTGTTTAGCCAAAAGATCGACCAAAATAATAATCGATAAAATCGCAACACTTTTTTGGCTGCCTTTGCCCTGCAGTGTGGAATAGGGAATGATTTTTTCAGAGTCAGACTTTACTAATGAGAAAAACTCATTGATATTGTCTGCCGTTAAAGCCACATCGTCGGGCAGCCGTGCACCGGGACCTTCTAAACTTTGACACAAAGAATCCAGGAGTTTTCTCAAATCATCAATTGGTTTTTGAGCATAATCCGGGTGCTGCTCGAGAGCCAACCCCAAGCGCCGAACCATTACACTCACAAATGAATGCTCGTTTTGCAGATCCTCTCTGAGATTTTCCTCGGCATCTATACTGACAAAATAAAGTGAAGAGGGAAGCTCTGAGAGCTCTTCGCCTAATCTGGCAGCATCCCAGTGAAGAATTTCATAACGTTTTTTCTCAATTGAACCGTCAGCCATTGTGCGAAAGACGGTCCTAAAGGCCGCATATTCACGACGATGCTGATCTCTTCTGATCATCCCGCAAAAGACTTTTTGCCAATCATCAGAAAATAAAGACAGGCGCTGGAACTGATCATTAATCGGAACGAAACGAATATCTACAGAAAGCTCGCGACCGAATTGTCCTGTTTCATCGGCGTGAAAATCCTCTTTTCTGACAGCAGTTTCATCGCTTAAAGCCAACTCCAAAGCCTTTAAAACCGTACTCTTACCGCTATTGTTTGTCCCGAGCAAAACAGAAGAACGTCCGAGCGGCATCTGAAGCGTCCGGATACTTCTGAAACCTTTAATTCGTATTAGATCAACAACAATCATGGCGATTAATCCTGTTTTCTTAATATTTTAGCCACTGGATTGCGCGGATATAGAGCTTTGTCCGAGACTCCCATACAATTAAATTATGCAATCAGGAGATTGAGCTATGCGTGAATACACAGAAATTGAAACAATCACTCAACTTTTGGGATTGGTGACCGAACCCGGACACATTGACCATCACGTTTTCCAAAATATTGACTTTACTGATCTTGCGGATTTAGCCGCTCAATCCACCTACACTGATTGTCTCTTTTTGGGCTGTGTTCTGCCGGACAGTTTTTCCAAAAAATTGGATAAAACCAACTTAATTTTTCCCAAGCTTGAGGCACCTTTTGACATTTACCGCAGTTATTTGTACTCATCCAATTCTCTTTATTCAGGCTTTGATCTTCGAGACGAGAGTACGGTAGAGAATACTTACGACAGACGGGTCTATCGCCACTATCTGCAGACCGGTGTTTTTTCCAAAAATATTAAAGAAACGCTCTCGCGCTACCTTCATGATCATTCAATGAGTAACGCAATTAAAGACTTTCTTTCCAACTACAACGCCCGACAAATCGTGGGCATTATGGGCGGACACGATTTGCTGCGAACCGACCCGGTTTACCGCCAAATTGTTCTACTCAGTAAACGTTTAACAGAGATGGGATTTATCATGGTAAGCGGCGGAGGAGCCGGTGCCATGGAGGCTACTCACCTTGGAGCTTGGCTTGCCGAGCGCTCGATTGAAGAAGTTGACGAGGCTCTGGCCATTTTATCGAAGGCTCCGAGCTGGCAGGATAAAGGCTGGCTCAGTACGGCTTTTATTGTCAAACTGAAAATGAGGCAGACTCATTTCATCAGTTTAGGCATTCCCACCTGGCTTTATGGGCATGAACCCGCCACACCCTTTGCGACACACATAGCCAAATTTTTTGATAACAGTATCCGTGAAGACACGATTTTAAGCATCACACGAGGCGGTTTGATTTACACACCGGGCAGCGCGGGAACAATCCAAGAAATTTTCCAGGCTGCGGTCCCCAATCACTACAAAACTTACGGCTACTCCAGTCTCATGGTATTTTTCGGAACTCAATTCTGGCGCAACGAGCTTCCCGTTTATCCCCTTTTGGAACATTTAATCAAAACGGGTAAATACAACGGTCTTTTGATTTCTTTGACTGACGATATCGAAGAGATCGTACAAACCGTTAAGAATTTCCGTCCTCAAAAAGGTTAGACCTCTTAGTTTCAAGAAAGGGTTTCGTTTTTTTTGCAAAGTAACGAGCTTTTAATCTCGGTGAGGTATTTCTCAACCCGATCGAGTTCTTCGCGTCTTTTTTGAGCTGCAGCCAGATATTCTTCTACTCGATCAAGCAACCATTGACTGCCCAAAGACGGATTATCTTGATATTGCAAAAAGCGCTCAATACATTCCAACTTCATCCCGTTTGCCCGGCAATCCATAACAAAGCGAAGTCTTTCAACGTCTTTTTGTACATAAGCTCTCTGCCCGCTCATGCTGCGGGCAATCTTAGGCAGCACGCCCTTTTGTTCATAAAAACGGATGGTTCCGATCGGACAACCCGTTAACTTTGAAAGTTCACCGATTTTCATTTTCCAAAAAACTTGAAGCTACAGTAGCTTTAGATTTTATACTCCTTTCTACCCAACAAGGAGATCAAATATGCAATTCCAACAAATTCGTAGTGCAACCTCAATTGTGACTTTTGCCGGGAAAAGCTTTTTAATCGATCCTATGCTCTCTCCTGCAAACACTTATCCCATCGTTCCTGACGCACCGATTTGTGCCAAGGGCAATCCCACTATTGAACTGCCGTGCCGACCTGAAGACTTATATCATGTTGACGCAATTATCGTCACGCACTGGCACTTTGACCATTTTGATGAGTTTGCAATGACCCACTTGCCTAAACACATTCCTCTTTTTGCTCAAAATGAACAAGAGGCACAAAAGACTCAAGCTTTAGGCTTTAAAGATGTCAGGATTTTAAATGCTGAAGGCGTCTCGTTCGGTGATATTACGCTTTTTAAAACGCCGAGTGACCACGGCAGAAGTGACTTAGTTACTCAACACTTATACAAAGCCATGCAACTGACTGATCAGGCAAGCGGTGTCATTTTTAAGTCCGCTCAGGAAAATAAGACGTTCTATTTGGCGGGCGACACAGTCTATTATGAGGGAGTCGTTAAAACAATTGAAAAATTTAAGCCTGAAGTGATTGCAGTAAACGCAGCCGGCGCTCAGGCTCCGGTCGGTCATGCGCTCATCATGAACCAATATGACATTTTCGCTTTAATGCAGGATTTTCCACAACTGGAAGTCATCGCCACTCATGTTGAAGGTGTCTCTCATGCAACTGTCACCAGACAATCCTTAAAGGCATTTGCTGAATGCAAAAAACTAGAAAAGCTCTTCATTCCTAACGACGGTGAAGTGCTGAGTTTCTAGAAAACTATTTTTCAGAATCGTTCAGAGGCAAAAATGCACTCCTGTCACTGCCGCAATTCGGACAGGTGAAGTAATCCGGCAAATCATTAAACGGGGTCTGCTCGGGTATATCCCATTCTTCACAACCTTTTTGAGGATCATAGATATACCAGCAGACCTTACACTGCATTTTTGTCTGAGGACCGATTCGTTTTCGATTGAGTCTGTCCAGGATCTTATCGATACTCTCGTTTTCCATAAGAGGCGTCCTATAAAGAGCCGCGTTGAAGGTCGTCTTCAAGCCACTTTAAAATCTCTTCACAGCGATTGGCACCTGAGCGCATTTCCTCAGGACTTTCACCGACTTCGGGTGGCAATTTTGTTATGACGTAAGCATCAAAGAGGGCCTTTCCGGCATTGTTGAAAATGCGGTTTCGCCAAATCCCCTTCATAGCTGTACTTTGAATGTGTGCAGAAGCAAACCCGGAAATACTGATATCAATGAGGCCCTTTCCCAATTGCTTTTCTATATAAGTTCCGTCAGCAGGTGTCAGAGGCTGCCTGGAAATTTCAACGGTATAAGGCGGCTCAGATGATAAAACGTCCAAGTTTTCCGTTTTTTGTTGAGCCGAGAGTTCCTGCAAAATAGCCTGAGCTGCAAATAACCCTTCAACCGTTTCAGCCGAAGATGAAGTTTCAAGCATTTTAGTTGAGAGGCATTCAAGCAGCACCGCAGGCACTTTCGTTACCTCAAAGCGATCCACACCCCGCTGCTGAATCCGCCAAAGCCCCTCAATAGCACACTCTTCAAGCCTGATATGCTCTCCTACAGTTGCCCGTACTTCTCCGCTTCCTACCGTTGCGAGAATAAAATCCAGATGCTCGGGATTAAAAGACGAGAAGGAAACAGTTAAAGCCGGCTCATCCTGGGTAAAACTCGCGTCTTTCAAAACATCCCGAATCTTTTTTAGAAAGTCAACGGTAGCCAAAGCAGCTTCATGCTCGGTTTGCGGATCCAGATTCACGCGAGCCCAATGATTGGAAGACATAGCTGACATTTTCACCTCTATGAATGTTTAGGCATCGCAAGCCTCGTGAAAGCCTTGCGGCAAGATGGCAATGGTGCGGACGGCGGGCTTATCTCTCCTCACAATTTCAGACAGCAATTGACAATACTCATCCCATGGTTTTAAACCCTGGACCGCTCCTAAAAAATCTGAATCAAGAAAAATAGCAACTGCGGGCAGCGATCTCAAACCCCATCGGGCAGCCAGACTGCGAGCTTCTTTAAAGTCAGTCCATGCGGTTTCAGTCAGGGTACCCTTGAAGGCTTTCTTCAGTTCCGGGGCAATAACCGCCATGTCCAATGTGGTTTTGCGTTCATTGGGATCATCGGCAAAAACCAGCATCTTAAGTCCCGGTGCCGCAAGGAAATCCGTCAGTTGCGCCGAATTTAATAATGTGAAGCCTTCCTGCTCAAAAAGCCGTTTAAAAATCGAATGTTTGCCGATCTCTATCCGATTGATTTTTGCAGTCACAGTATTGAACGCTTTAGGCATCTGATTGTTTCCTTATATAACTTTTTTACCCACCAGGTTTTGCAAATGAGGCGGCAGGTTAACCGTTTCAGACTCCAGATCTTCGAAAGTTCGGTTAATCTCCCGAGTGTCTGTGCAGCCCTGCATGACTTTATCCACACAGGCCAAAGCGCGTTCAATTTTAGCGGCCTCCTGTGCGTCAACTACTCTTAAAGCGTTTCCTCTGAAAACGAGCACAAAATCCCCCGGAGAAACTGACTCCAATAATGAGATATCGACTCGCTCAATTTGCTCGCCGCTTTGCACATCAGCACTCATTCCACTGGCCGTATCATGCAATGCAAGGACTTTTTTAGGAACCGCAATACACATATTTCATCCTTCACATTCACCGAGTCTGCTCTTTAACAATAAACCTTAAATCGCCCAAACGGAATGCCTCTTTTTCACTGGGGCGACCTTTTTCATAGGAATCCCTCTCCAATGTTTCATCCCCTAAGGGCTCCGCCGTCTCATTTTGATCACGCAGTTTGGGCTCAAGCCCCCAGGAGCTAAGTTCCTTTTCAGCCAAACAAAGTGCTTCGTCAATTCTTTGGGCAACTGTTTCAGTCAGACTGCCGCCGTAATCATTTAATTCAAGCGGCTGAACTCCGATGACACTGATAGCCTGCGGCTCATAGCCCTCCAAAGCAGCCATGACCAAAACGTCATTCATCCCTGCCTGATGAGCAGAAATTTTTGTTGACGACCAAAGCGCAATATCCCCGTTTTTTAAAAGCTTCAACGTTCCGGGCTTATCTTTAAAGTCACAGCAATCAAAAATCAAAATTCTTTTGGCATCCATGACCTCATTGATCAGATAAGCGCCCAATGTGCCGCCATCGATCACTCGCACTCTTTGGTCTTCAGAAAATTTTTTGTGATAAGCCTCTACGGCTCTGACACCAAAGCCTTCATCGGCCCACAGAATATTTCCTATTCCTATGACAAGCGCTTCGTATTTTGACATTGCTACTTCCTAGCCACACTCAGCTCAAACACGAAAAAGGCCTGAGAGATCCGATCAGACGCCCTCAAGCCTTTTTTCCTGACTATTAATGATGACTTTCTTTAAACATCCTCAATCCAGTGGACATAGAAGAAAGTGTTGTCGCCCCTCCCATCACATCTTCTCTGAAAGACATATAAATGTGAGCAATTGAAAAGAGGATGAACACATACATACAGGCGTGGTGAATGGTTCGAACAGTTTGAGCATCGCCTGCCAAGCTAAAGACCCAGCCAAACCAAGCCATCCAGCCCGTATCCCAACCCCAAGCTTGTGCATAGAGTGCAAAACCAGTAATGATCACGACGAAACTGCCCAAAACAAACATTGCAAACATCGCCAATTGTGCCAATGGGTTATGACCGGCATATTCCGGCGCACTCTTATTGAGAAAGAGATAGTAGAGAACCTGAGCCCAAACTCCCTTCCACCACTTTAGAGACCAAAGCGGCGGAATGAAAATCATACGGGCATAGCGATTCCCGACGACAGCCCAGAAGATTCGGTAGATAAAAAGCACCGTAAAGATCATGCCGGCGATAAAGTGCGCAAGGCGAATGTAGCCGAAGTCATAAGTGACCCATGTATCGCCCAGGTTAGCCACAAGGGGGGCACCGATCAAAAATCCGGTCACGATCATCACCGCCATGCAAAGAGCCATCAGCCAGTGCCAGATACGCACCGGAGCTTCCCACACATAAATCGGGTGAGTCCCACCGGAGGGGTCGACCTCAAAAGTGACAGGATCAATTCTCATAGCTCTGTCTCCTAACGGACTCGGACACGGCAGAGCTCATGACCCTGCGGGTCCAAAACATGCGTTGCACAAGCCAGACAGGGATCGAAGCTGTGAATCGTACGAATGATTTCCAAGGGCTTTTCTGGATCCGCAACGGGCGTACCGATCAGAGAGGTTTCAAAGGCTCCCTGCTGACCGTCGGGTGAACGCGGCGAAGCATTCCAGGTTGTGGGTACAATCGCCTGCCAGTTCTCAATCCGTGTATCTTTAATGACACACCAGTGTCCCAAAGCCCCGCGAGGCGCTTCGCAGAAACCGACTCCGCGGCACTCTTTAGGCCACGTCTTCGGTTCCCAAAGTTCCATATTAGCCGCGACTTCATCTCCGGACTTAATGTTGGCAATAAGATCATCGACATATTGCACCATCTTGTGCGCAGTCCAATCACACTCAAGTGCACGCGCGGCATGACGGCCCAAGGTGGAATAGACGGCTTCAAGTGGCAAGTTAAGTTCTTTAAGAAGTGCCAAAGCGGGTTCCTTAAAATGCTTCACGTCTTTGGCAATTGAGACTACCAAACGAGCAAGTGGGCCCACTTCCATCATATGACCCTTCCAACGAGGACTCTTAATCCAGGAATATTTCCCCTTGTCACCCAACCACTCAAATTTGGTCTTTGTACCTACAGAACCTTCTGGCAGTTCAAATGATTGGTCGGTCACGCCTTCCCAGGGATGAAGTCCAGTCTTACCTTCCGGATATTTGTACCATGAGTGATCTACGTACTCTTGAATTTGATTCAAGTCTCTCAAGTCCACTTCCTGCACATGCGCCAAATCCCCACCAATAATGGCGCCAGAAGGCATCTGCAGAGACTTTTCAGACCAATCGTTAGCAATTTCCGGGAAGTCTCCATAGCAGAGAACATTTTTCTTGACTATACCGCCTCCATAGGTAAACCATTCCGGGTAAAACGATGCAATAGCTTTAATATCGGGCAAATATACATTTTCGACGAATTCGACAGACTGCTTGGCAATATCGCGCATATAGTTCATTGTCACTTCGTTAATCATGTTGCCCGCAGCGCCTGTGTCGTGCATATTAATTGGACAGGCCACACCGCCCACCAAATAATTTGGATGAGGATTCTTACCGCCTAAAATAGTGTGAATTTTGATAATTTCTCTTTGGAAGTCCAGCGCCTCAAGGTAATGAGTTACAGCCAATAAATTAACGGCTGGAGGCAATTTCATGGCCGGATGTCCCCAATAACCATTCGCAAATATTCCCAATTGACCAGATGCAACAAACTTTTTCAGACGATTCTGAACGTCGCGGAAATAGCCAGGAGAGCTCAATGGATGGTGTGGACTGATTTTCTTTTGCAACTCCGACACTTCTCGGGGATCGGCCGACAGAGAGCTCACGACATCGACCCAATCAAGCGCAGACAATTGATAGAAGTGAACGATATGGTCATGCGTGTAAAGCGTTGCATTCATCAAATTACGAATGATGTTGGCATTTTTCGGTATTTTGATGCCGATTGCATCTTCGACACTTCTAACAGCTGCTAATGCGTGAATCCCAGTGCAAACACCACAAATACGTTCCACAAAGGCCCAAGCATCACGCGGATCGCGTCCTTTTAAAATCACTTCTAGGCCGCGCCACATCGTACCCGTACTCTGGGAGTCAGTGATGACGTTGCCGCCATTGCCCAACACCGCTTGAACGCGCAGATGACCTTCAATACGCGTCACCGGATCAACAACAATACGACGATCTGCCATTATTCTTCCCTCCCGAGATCCTTGTTATTTTTCTTCGCTCTGGCTTGAGCAACAGCCGACATTGCAGCATGAGCAATCGCTGCGGCACCCACAACGCCCACGGTTGCCAAGCCGACTTTATCTACCGTAGATTCAATTCCACCAAAGCCTGGCGGCAAAATCGTTGTTTCGTGCTCGTAGAAAGAGCCCTTATCGAAGAAATTAGGTTCAGAGCAACCAATACAACCGTGACCAGACTGCACTGGCCATGAAAGTCCTTCATTCCAGCGAATAGTCGAGCAAGCGTTATAGGTGGTGGGACCTTTACAGCCAACTTTATAAAGGCAGTAGCCCAATTTAGCGCCTTCATCATCGAACTTCTCAACAAACTGCCCTGCATCAAAGTGAGCCCGACGATAGCATTTATCATGAATGCGCTGTCCGTAAAACATCTTGGGACGTCCCAGACGATCCAAAGGCGGAATGCGGTCATAAGTCAAAATATAAGTTACGACAGCCGTCATCACTTCAGGAATCGGCGGGCATCCCGGTACTAAAACGATCGGCTTATCAGTAATGATTTCCGTAATGGGAACTGCGTGGGTAGGGTTGGGTTTTGCAGCCTGCACGCAACCCCAGGCTGCGCAAGAACCCCATCCGATCACAGCCTTAGCGCCAGCTGCTACATGCTTAATTTTTGCCAGGAAGGTTTCGCCAGCCGGGATACAGTTGACCCCGTCATCGTTGAGCGGGACATTGCCTTCTACAGCCAAAATATACTGGCCCTTGTACTTCGTAATTGTTTCTTCCAAAGCTGCTTCTGCCTGATGACCGGCTGCCGCCATAATCGTGTCATCGTAGTCAAGCGAAATCATCGACAGCACTAAGTCTTTAGCAACGGGATGATAGGAGCGGATAAAGGACTCCGTACAACACGTACATTCCAGACCATGCAACCAAACAACAGGCATTCTGGGCTTAGTCTCGATTGCATGAGCAATCTCCTGAGCGCCAGCACTACCCAGTCCTAAACTGGCAGCTGTAAGAGAACAAAATTGCAGAAAACTGCGACGGCTGACACCCTGACGTCGCAGAGCTTCATATTGAGTTTCATGCATAAAAGAAATCTCCTCGGCCTTTTTTTATTTGCTGGGGGCTCAATCCACACAAACAGAGGCTCACAGTTAAACGCTAACGTACACTCAATTAGATTGTATGGCATGAAAAGTCCATGACTTAAGTGAAAACGAATCCTTTTCTTACACCTAAGAGGTATATTTTGATTATTTTGTTATATCCGCCCTCATCTTTCGCTCTTTTTTTTTAAATCTGCTTTAAAAATGTCCAAAACGGTAGTGTTTTAACAATTAAATTCGAGTTATTTCAGAGTACTCTAAAAACATTAAATCAATGAGGTGTGAGTGTGCCAATTCGTTCCCTTTGTCCACAGGCAGCTTTTGAATATGAGTTTGAACAGGTCTTTCAAAAGAAAATGAAAGGCTTGCCGATCTGCCGCAGTGATTTGCGGGTAAGAGCACTTGGATTTCAATCCTACCGTGAACATTGGATCGGGGCATTGGTGACACCTTGGTCCGTTTTAATTGTCTTTGCTAGCGGCAATCAAAAGACATGGCCTACCATACAAGAAGGAAAAATTACGACGGTTAACCTACCCGGAGGACCCTTTAGTTTTTTAGGGATGAGAGGTGAAAGAGTAGGAACTTTTCTTGCCTGCTCGCTCATGAGCCCGATTGAGAGGATGTTTAACCAGCGTAATGTTGAAGACTTTGCTCTCAAGGCGCTCACAATGATGCTGACGCCTTTGTCTGAAGACACTCAAAACAAGTCCGATGCCATACCGAAAAAATTCTCCCGCAGAGATTTTTTCCAACCTTTTAGCCAGGAGATGAAATAAAGTGCCCTATCCAGACGTATCGACTGTTTCCCTGGTGATTGAAGAAAAGGGCTCAGTGCTTGACGTACAGCTACATAACCACCGTACAAGAGATATCGCACTGGCCGCTCAGGTAATCGGTCCTGAGAAAACTAAGGTGATCCTACGGTCCCTTTTGGGACTTTGTCCGGTTGCACAGGTTTGTGCTTTTGACTCGGCCTGGCAAGCCGTAAAAAATCAAACAGCAAACTCAACTGACGAAACCACCCGACAACTCATTACTGCCGAAGCAATTCTTGAAACGATTCGGGTGCTGAGCATGGATCTTCAACCTTATACGATCCACGGCAAGGTCAGTACGGAAACTTTGAAAACTATCGGTGAATTGCGCTCAAGACTTTGTCGTATCACACAAAACGAGACGGTTGACGATGCCGCTGTACAAACACTCATTGAAGACATCCGAGCTTTAGTGATTTTATGGTTTACGCGCGAAAAAATTGCCATTAATGCCATCAAACACACTTTCGAGCGTTTCGATGACATAACGGTCGATGGGAAAGCGTTGCTCTTTCCTGAAGAAATCGGAAATAAAGAAATTTTGAAGCTCTTTGTCCACATACTCACAGAGTATCCAGACTGGGCTTTGTGTCCGCAACTGGCTGGCTCTCGCATCACGGGTGCATTGGCACGGATTCGCAGTCTGCAATATACGGGCAGAAGGCAACCGTTTAGGGTAAAAGACTTGATTCTGGCACGGCTTCAGGAACTGAAATCTTTTGCCTCAGGTCTCATCAGTCCATTTACGGCTCAAAGTTTTTATCTAGATAATGGCTGGGGTGTCGGCTTGGTTGAGACTGCCCGAGGTTCATTGATGCATTTTTTGTCTCTTAAAAACGATGCCATGCAATTTCACATTGTTGCCCCAACCGAGTGGGTCTTTCAGGAAGAAAGCCCAATGGTTGAAGTGATGAACGCTTATGCTAATAAAAGAGTTCATGCGGTGAAGTCTGTGGTCACGGGACTCAATCTTATCGGTTGTGCCTTTGATCCCTGTACAAAAATGACAGTTTGCTGGCCACAAAGGAATATCTAATGCACGAACTTTCTCTAGCCGAAGGCATCATTGATATTGTTGAACGGACAGCTAAAGCCAACAATGTGCATCGAGTCAAAAAGGTTCGAATTGCAGTGGGGGAGCTTGCTGGCGTCGACATTGAGAGTTTGGTTTTTGCATGGCTATCGGTCAGGCGCGGCGGCTGCGCTGATCAGGCGGAGCTGGAGATTGAACGGCCGGCAGGGCGAGCGTGGTGCATAGATTGTTCAAAAGAGGTTCCCTTAAAACGTTACGGAGACCCTTGCCCGATTTGCTCGGGTTACCATTTAAGCGCTATTGGCGGCACAGAATTAAAAGTAATCGACATCATTGCTGAAGACTTTGATAGCGATTTGGAATAAGGAGTTTTGATATGTGTACAACTTGCGGTTGCGGCGAAAAACATTCTCATACCCATACACACCGAGATGAAAATGGCAATCTTGTGACTCATACTCACGAAAACCATGTCCATGAACATATGCCCCAACACACTCACGACAGTGCAATGGGAACAGAACGTGCGATCAGTATTGAAGAAGATATTTTGGCAAGAAACAATACCATCGCAAATGAAAACCGAGCGTTTTTCAGACAAAAACATATTTTGGCTCTCAATTTTGTCTCTAGCCCAGGCTCCGGAAAAACGGAATTGCTTTGCGCCACAGTTAGAGCAGCCGCCGGGCAATTTAGTATCAATGTAATCGAAGGCGATCAGCAAACCAGCAACGATGCTAACCGGGTTAGAGCAACCGGTGTGCAAGCTCATCAGATCAATACCGGTAAAGGTTGCCACTTAGATGCAGACATGGTCCGACATGCAATCGAGCACATGGATTTAGACGACTCAAGCATTCTTTTCATTGAGAATGTCGGCAATCTCGTTTGTCCTGCCGAATTTGATTTGGGAGAAGCA
Organism: uncultured Sutterella sp.; assembly: GCA_900544345.1. Classification (GTDB taxonomy): domain Bacteria; phylum Pseudomonadota; class Gammaproteobacteria; order Burkholderiales; family Burkholderiaceae_F; genus Aphodousia. The sequence continues at coordinate 202,327 of UQUR01000002.1, forward strand.
CATAAGGTCGTCATTCTGTCAGTCACAGAAGGTGAAGATAAGCCGCTCAAATATCCCGATATGTTCAGAGCAGCTGATGTCATGATCATTAATAAAATCGACTTGCTACCCTATGTGAAGTTCGACATAGATGCCTGCGAGGAATATGCCAGACGTGTTAATCCAAAAATACAGATTCTGAGAATCTCTGCTACCACATCCGAAGGTCTGGATCGGTGGATCACGTGGCTGAAGGCTCAAAAAATATTATCCACACTCTGACGGACAGACATCATGATCGCTAAGTTTTTTCGCATTAATGGCCTTGTACAGGGTGTGGGCTTTCGCCCGACTGTCTATCGCATTGCACTTGACTTAGGCCTTAAAGGTGAGGTCTTCAATGACGCTGAAGGCGTAGGCGTCTTTCTGGAGGGTGATGAGGAGACAGTTTTAAAGTTTCCGCAGGTCATGCGGGAACAAAAGCCTCCCTTGGCACGAATTGACTTCATTCGTATGAGCGATGCGGCTCTTAAGGGCTATCAAAACTTTACGATCACCGAAAGTCAGGCCGGTCACGTAAAAACGGCGATCACCGCCGATGCAGCCACCTGCAAAGCTTGCCTTGAGGATATGTTTACACCGGGTAACCGCCGTTACCGCTACGCATTTACCAACTGCACGCACTGCGGACCTCGTTTTACGATCACTCGGCACTTACCCTACGATCGTCCTCAGACAACAATGGCCTGCTTTGCAATGTGTCCGGATTGCATGGCCGAGTACACCGATCCACTGGACAGACGCTTTCACGCCCAGCCCAACGCTTGTCCTATCTGTGGACCGAAGCTCTTTTTTGAAGATTCAAAGGGCTGTGAGCTGCCGGGCGATCCCGTTGATAACGCCGTCGAAAAAATCCGAGCAGGAAAAATTGTTGCCGTTAAAGGACTGGGTGGCTTTCATTTAATCTGTGATGCAAAAAACGAAGAGGCGGTAAAGCGCTTAAGAAAACTCAAAAGTCGCAGTGAAAAAGCCTTGGCCGTGATGATGGCTAACACAGAAAGTGCAAAACTTTATGCGTACATCAGTGAGGCTGCTCAAAAAACGCTTGAAAGTGTTGCCAGACCCATTGTTCTGCTGCCCAGAAATGATCCCGAGTCTTTACCGGGTATCGCCGACCGTCTGACAGATATCGGCATTATGCTTCCCTACACGCCGGTGCATTGGCTGCTTTTTCATTCCCTCGCAGGTAAACCGGTGGGCTCCCGCTGGACTGAAAACCTCGCTCTCGACGAAGTGCTTGTTATGACTTCCGCCAACTATTCCGGCGAACCTCTCGTAATCAGTAATGATGAGGCAAGGGAAAAACTTAAGCACATTGCCGATTACTTCCTGATGCACAATCGTGAAATTTTAGTGCGCTGCGATGACTCTGTTGTCAGGATGATTGGAGATACTCCGATTTTTATCAGACGATCAAGAGGCTACGCTCCTGATGCAATAAAACTGCCTGAAGCAATACGTCCGACTTTTGCTGCCGGGGCCTATCTGAAAAACACCGCGGCTTTAAGCAGACAGGAAGACATTTTCCTGACTCAACATATCGGAGACTTAGAAAACTCGGGTACCCATCAGGCTTACCGAGATGCGGTAGGGCACCTGTCCGCTCTCTATGAAATAAAACCTCAGGCAGTTGCCGCCGACGCTCATCCTGATTTCTATAGTTCAAGGTATGCCGAGGAAGTTGCTCATAAAAACAAGGCACACTTTTTCTCCATCTATCACCATGCTGCCCATATTGCAGTTGCGATGGCCGAACTGAACCGCTCGGCTCCGACCGTAGGACTTGCTTTGGACGGAGTCGGTTTAGGGCCGGGCAATGCAATCTGGGGAGGAGAACTTCTTTGGATTAAGCCTGACGGCTTTGCCCGCCTGGGAAGCCTTTTACCGCTTCCCCTGCCAGGAGCAGACAAAGCGGCGTTGGAGCCCCGTCGCATGGGAGCCTCAGTCTTGACAGTTTTAGGTAAGCCCGATCTTATCGGTGAATTTTTCCCTAATCTGCCTCATGCCGAACATTTCGATCAATTGGTCAATAACCTGTCGCTCTCACCGTTGACTTCTTCGGTGGGCAGGCTTTTTGATGCTCTCAGTGCCCTTTTGGGACTTTGCGAAGTTCAGCACGATGAGGCACATGCTGCCTCACTGCTTGAGAGTGCAGCCTTCGGACTGAGCCCTGAAGCACACCCTGAATATTTTGAAATTCAAAATAATCGTCTGAGCCTTTTGCCGTTTTTCAACGCATTGGTCAAAGAACATCAGAGGTTGAATTCCGAGACGATCAAACAGTGGGCGGCAGACTTCCACGCCACGCTTGCGCTCGGCTTAGCAACCCTTACGCATCAAGGATGCAGCAAAATTCATTACAGCGGTCCTATTATGTTGACCGGCGGCTGTATGGCCAATCGGATTCTGACCCAGTGCCTGGTCTCGGATTTAGAGCGCATGGGTTTTGAAACTTACTTTCCGCAAAAGGTTCCTGCGGGTGACGCAGGCCTGGCATTAGGACAAATATGGCTAAGCTCCTTGGCATTAAATGCTCATGCGGATGAATACAAATATGAAGGAGACCGATGAATTCGGTTAAAAACGATGTGTCTGGCTGTCCCTGCAAAAATTATTGAATTAACAGATGGTGAAAACGCTTTGTGTGACTTCAACGGCATTACCAAAGAAGTGAACATTGCTTTAATCGACGAGCCCAAAGTCGGCGATTGGGTGATTGTTCACGTGGGCTTTGCTTTAAACAGAATTGATGAAAGTGAGGCACTTCAAACTCAGAAAATCCTCAATTCTTTTGCCTCAAAAGAAGGTTTTGAAGGATAAAAAAGCATGCAGTACATCAGTGAATACCGTGACAAAGAAAAGGCATTAGCCATCAGTGAAGCGATCAATAAGCTAGCCGATCCCCATAAATACTATCGCTTTATGGAGTTTTGCGGCGGTCACACCCATGTACTTTCCCGCTGGGGTTTAACGGATCTGTTGCCCGAACAAGTCAGAATGATTCACGGTCCGGGTTGTCCGGTCTGCGTTTTACCGGTGGGCCGCATAGAGATGGCAATTGAACTTGCTCTGCAAAAAGACATTATTCTGTGCACCTATGCCGATACTTTAAGAGTGCCGACTTCTAAAGGTCTGTCTTTATTTAATTGCCGTTCAATGGGTGGAGATGTCCGCATGGTTTACTCTCCCATGGATGCAATCCATATCGCTCAAAAAAATCCCGATAAAGAAGTCGTATTTTTTGCTATCGGCTTTGAAACGACTACGCCTCCGACAGCTATCGCAGTCAAAACTGCCCGAAAACTCAAGCTCAAAAATTTTTCGGTCTTTGTAAACCACGTACTCACACCTGCGGCAATGAACCACATTCTTGAAAGCGGCAGGGAGCATGCTGCAGGGGTTACTTTAGATGGGCTGGTCGGCCCCGCACATGTTTCAACCGTCATCGGTTCTGAGGCCTACGAGCCTTTTGCAAAAGCGTGGCATAAGCCGGTTGTTATCGCAGGCTTTGAACCACTGGATATGCTGCTCGCCATTTATATGCTGATCAAACAGGTCAACGAAGAGCGGGCAGAAGTAGAAAATGAATTCACGCGTGCCGTTACGCCAAAAGGAAACACTACGGCAATAGCGCTTATGAACGAAATTTTTGAATTGCGTGAGAGCTTTGAATGGCGGGGTTTGGGAGCTGTTCCTTTTTCTGCCCTAAGGTTAAAAGAAGTATTTGCTGAGTTTGATGCTGAAAAACGATTCTCGATGCCCAAACGCCACAGTCCGGACAACCGCGCCTGTGCCTGCGGAGCAATTTTGAGGGGCGAAAAGACTCCGACCGAGTGCAAGCTTTTCGGCACAGTCTGTACACCAGCTCATCCGATAGGAGCCTGCATGGTCAGCTCCGAGGGGGCCTGTGCAGCCTATTGGCGCTATGCCCCGAAAACAAGAGCGAGTAAATAAGAGAGATTTTTATGTCGTCAATTAAACCCAATTATGTTCGTCATTTGGACCTTCGCAACGGTCTGATTGAAATGACTCACGGAGCCGGGGGCTTGGCCAGTGCCCAATTGATTGAAGAAGTCTTTGCCAAACACTTTACAAACGAATGGCTCGATGAGGGACACGACGGAGCCGTATTGCCTGCGCTCAGAAAACCTGTTGCCGTCTCCTGCGACTCTCACGTCATCTCTCCCATCTTTTTCCCCGGAGGAGATATCGGACGTCTTGCCGTGTGCGGCACAGTCAATGATGTAGCCATGTGCGGCGCCAAGCCGCTCTATATTGCGGCAAGTTTTATTCTTGAGGAAGGTTTGGCGCTTTCTGACCTGGATAAAATCGTCTCTTCCATGGCTCTTGCAGCTAAAGAAGCCGGTGTTGCCATTGTCACGGGCGATACAAAAGTAGTTGAAAAAGGGCATGGCGACGGAATCTATATTTCGACCGCCGGGATAGGTGAAAAAATCACCGATTGCCGCATTTCCGGTCAGCAAGCCAAACCGGGGGATGCAGTGTTAATTTCCGGCAGCATGGGTGATCACGGAACGGCCATTTTGTCAAAACGCGAAAACATGTCTTTTTTAACTGAAATTCAAAGCGATGTTGCTCCGCTCAACGGCTTGGTTGAAAAGATCCTGAAAGTTGTTCCAGATATCCACGTCCTAAGGGATCCGACCCGAGGAGGACTGGCTGCAACATTAAATGAAATCGCCCACCAAAGCAGTGTCGGCATTTACCTTAGCGAAAACGATATCCCGGTGAAACCCAGCGTAGCGGCAGCCTGTGAATTTTTGGGGCTTGATCCTTTGTTTGTCGCTAACGAAGGTAAACTCATCGTAATCTGCGAGAAAAATCAAGCACAGGCTGTACTCAATGAGATGAGACAACATCCTCTCGGTCAGGAGGCTGCAATCATCGGCGAAGTGACAGCAGAAAACGCCGGTTGCGTAGAAATGCAGACGCTTTTAGGCGGACGCAGAAGTGTTGACTGGTTAAACGGTGAACAGCTTCCGCGTATCTGCTAACGATTAGTCCAAACAAGTCCTACTCCAAACAAAGAGAAGAGGGCTATAAACAGTTATGCTATAATTACTCAAATCTACTTTATATTAATTAAAATGAGTAAATTGTATAGCATCAGCCA
>UQUR01000003.1 GCA_900544345.1 uncultured Sutterella sp.
CGAAAAGTTGAGGTGTTAGAAGAGCGTGGGGTAAATGTTTGGTAAACTGGGAGGCTTATCCTAAGTCACAGAGGCTGTCCTGCCTCCTGGGTTCCAATCCAAAAAGAGGGCCCGTTTTTACGGGCTCTTTTTGACAAACAAAAAGTATTTTTGTACTTATTTGCTTGTCCCTAAAAGTTCTAAACTCTCTTATGTTGTTTCTATGAGAGAGTCTACTATGACTGTTCGAATTATCTGTCACATGATTTCCTCCATTGACGGAAAGTTGTTACCGTCTCAATGGAGCAAAGCATTGTCTCCAATTGATATTTCCGCTGTGTATGAAAGAGTCGCCTCTTCTTTTGAGGCCCAAGGCTGGATGATCGGGCGAAAAACCATGGCTGAGTACGATGCTGGCGTCCATGAAAAGCAACCCGCTACGATGGATTGCGCACTTGGAAAAAACATTTTTAGAGGTGCTTGGAACAATCGGCCGATTGCTGTTGTCTTCGATCCAAAAGGAAAATTACACTATTCACATGATCATCTGACAACAGGCGAGCATATCGTTAGCGTGACCTCAGAGGCAGTCTCTGATGAATATTTATCTGAATTGAGAAAAGTAGGTGTTTCTTATGTGTTTGAAGGAAAAAGCAATAAAGATCGCTTTACTGAGGCACTGAAAAGTATTGAAAAACTTTTCAGTGTAAAAACACTCTTGCTTGAAGGAGGCGGCATCATAAACGGAGCTTTTCTTGAAGCAGGACTCATTGATGAATTAAGCGTATTGGTCTATCCAGGATTAGACGGCAAACATCAGTCGCCATCCATTATCGGTTATCAAGGAAAAAACCCAAGACCTGCCGAAAAAAATCGCCTGAAACTTATCAAAGCGCTGACACTGCCGGACGGCATGGTCCATCTGCACTACAGTGTTGAGCATACTTAGCGAGAAGAGATGCACAGGTGTATACTGGAAGAGTGTATCTTTTTGTTTTTAAAAAGTTTTCCAGTGATTCTTAAAAAAAATTTCTGTGATACTAGATTTTTAGAATCACAGTGGAGTATGATGGCGGGTTAATTGTGTATTTAGCCCTGTTGGGTGGTGTACGAATGAATTTTTTCTCCTCACACTATCGAATTCGAATCGGTCGAGCTACAAGTTTGGCTCGTGGGGAGAGTGTTTTTTAGTGGCAATCCTTTTTTAGGGATTGCCTTTTTTTTACGTATGTTTGTTTGAACTGCAATAGAGAGAAGAGCAATGACCGTAATTCCGAATACTGTCCGCGCCATGCTGGAGCCGATGATTAAAGCCAACGGCGGTTGGGTTAACACCCACGCTCATGCTGACCGCTCCTTCACGTTAAGTCCCGAGATTATGGAAATGCGTCGCACCTGCACCCTGCAACAAAAGTGGGATGCACTCGATCGCTTGAAGAGAGAATCGACGGTTGAAGATTTTTATGCCCGTTTCAGCACCATGTTTGAATTGATGATCAGCCAAGGTGTAACAGCCTTGTGCACGTTCGTCGATATTGATCCTCAAAGTGAGGACCGTGCCATTATTGCTGGCATTAAAGCTCGTGAGCACTACAAAGATCAATTAACTGTCAAATTCGCTAACCAAACGTTAAAGGGCGTGATCGATCCTGAAGCCCGTAAATGGTTTGATATCGGAGCTGACTTAGTCGACATTATTGGTGCGCTGCCCAAACGTGACGAACGCGACTATGGCAAAGCCGACGAAGCCTGGAACATCATTATGGGAACGGCTAAAGAAAAGGGCAAGATGGTTCATGCTCACGTAGACCAATTCAACCAGGCTGTTGAATACGAAACGGAACAAATGTGCATGAAAACAATTGAATTCGGTCTTCAAGGCCGAGTGGTCGGTGTGCACGGCATTTCTATCGCCGCTCACTCTAAGAAGTATCGCGACCGTCTCTATCAACTGATGCGTGAAGCTGGCGTCATGATGATTGCCTGCCCCACTGCTTGGATTGACACCCCGCGTACAGAGGCAATCGGCCCAATGCACAACTCCATGACGCCTGTTGATGAATTGGTTCCCGCCGGCGTTCGTGTCGCCATTGGTGTAGATAATGTGGCAGATGCCATGGTCCCCTGGAGTGGCGGTGACATGTGGCACGAACTAACCTTAATGGCAACTGGTTGCCGCTATGACCACTTTGAAGATTTGGTTGAAATCGCCACCCGCAACGGCCGTATGGCTTTGGGTCTAGAACCGTATGAACCCCTGCCGATTAAGAAGTAATGAGAGGAGAACAACAAATGCCGTCTAAACTTGCAGAAAATATTTTGATTGAGAACCTGCTCTCATTAAATGCTGTGGCTTTTTTAACCGAAGAGCCCCTTCGCTTAAAGTCGGGTCTGGTTACTCCGATCTACGTGGATAACCGTAAGTTAATCACCCATCCCGATGCTTGGCATGATGTTATTGAAACAATGGCCTCTTTAATTGAGAAGTGGGGGCTTGACTATGATGTCATCGCTGGCGTTGAAGCCGGTGGCTTGACTCACAGTGCCGCACTGGCTTATCGCCTTAATGTCCCGACGATTTATGTTCGTCAACGTGCTAAGACCTATGGTGATTTGGACCGTATCGAAGGCGGCAGTGTTAAGGGTAAAAAGGTTCTTATTATCGAAGACCACATCTCTACCGGTTTGTCTTGCTTAGATGCTATTAAAACCTTGCGCGAAGAAGGTGCTATCGTCACCGATTGCGTGAGCATCACCAATTTTGATATGGCTGAGACCTCTGAGTTATTTAAGGAAGCCGGAATCAAGGCCTACCGTATGATTGAGTTTAAGCGCATCGTTGAAAAGGCATTGGAAATGAAGCTGATCAACGAAGAGCAGGAAGCAACCATCATGGAATGGCTTAAGACACCGTGGACATGGGCTGCTCGCCGTGGCTTGATTGCGACGACTCGAGAAAATTAATTCCCAGATCATTGATCCAAGAGGCCCGATAAGTGGGCCTCTTGCTATTTCTGAAATATCAGAGAACGAACATCGACCGAATGAGTCATCATTTTCTGCTGAAGCAAAAATGCCTGACTTTTCTCAAGTGCCCGAATGTCCTCTTCGGATAAATCACTGTAAAAGTGAGACCAATTAAACAATTTCTCCGCCGCTTGCACACTGATCTGATGCTCTTTTGCCCCCAAAGCTATTGCTTCTGAAGGATGAGTCTTTGCCCATTGCAAAGCTTGACGATTGACTTTTGCCACTCGCCGAACGACCTCTGGATAGCTCTTAGCAAATTCAGCGCGAGCAGCTAAAACTAAATTAGTTTCAACGAGCCCCTTGGCACGCACCACATCATGAAATCCGGCCTCCTGCGCTTTTAAAATACCACCAGCAGCTAATAGCGCAGCATCTGCCCGTCCTGCCAAAAGCGTCGTCAAACTAGCAGGCAGATTCATTGATACCCACTGTACATCACGAATTTGCATTCCTTCTTGTTCAAGAGCAGCCACTAAAAGGTGATGCAACACTGTCCCTTTCGGTCCAACAACCTGCTTACCCTTTAAATCTGCAATCGTTTTCACATCCGCTATTGCCATAATGGCGAATGTATCATCTGGATGAGCAACACCGTCAACGATTACGATTGAATTACCAGAGGCATTCGCCATCAATAACGTACTAGTATTCATGGCAGCAACCATATCTATCTCGCCTGCTGCAAGACCTCTGACCTGATTAATACCCGCTTTAATAGGGACCCAATTAATTTTAATTTTTTCCTTTTCAAACTCTTTTTCTAATAATCCTTGGCTCTTCATCACCATATTTTGGATATTAAAAGGAGCCTTTACATAAGTAATGTTAAGTTGTTCTGGCCACTCTTGTGCTACGGCATTGATCGCCAATAACCCAAAAAACAAGATAGAGAAAAATTTCCTAATCATTCGTGTCTTACTGCCTCAATGGGATCCAATTGAGCTGCCCGTCTGGCAGGGAAGTAACCAAAGATAATCCCTGTGAGAGCAGCAAACAAAAAGGCAATCATATTGATACTCGGGTCAAAAATGAAGGGAACACCCATCGTAGCGGCTAATGCAACCGAACCGATAAAAGCAATGACAACTCCTAAAATTCCCCCCATTGCTCCGAGAACAACCGCCTCAATTAAAAATTGCATTAGTACTTCCCTCTCAAGGGCGCCGATTGCCAAGCGCACACCAATTTCTCGGGTTCTTTCCGTCACACTCACAAGCATGATATTCATAATGCCAATGCCGCCGACAACTAAACTAACCGCCGCAACTGCCCCTAAGAGCATCGTCATGATCTCTGTCGTACTGGATACTCTTCTGGCGATTTCTTCAGTATCCAAAATCATAAAGTTGTCATCGTCACTGTCGGACAACGAGCGTCTCTCACGCATTAATAAACGAATGCTTTCAGTGACAAGTGCCCTATCAATCTGGGAATCAACCGAAACTAAAATAGCCGATACTCGTGTATTGCCAGAAACACGTCTCAGAAATGTTTGAATCGGCATAACTACCAAATCATCCTGATCGCCGCCTATAGCTGCCTGACCTTTACTTTCTAAAACACCGACCACACGACAAGAAAATTGTCCAGTTCTTAACATCTGGCCGACGGCATTGCCTGAAGAAAATATTTCCTTTTCAATCGTGGCTCCAATAATGCAAACAGCAGCACCAGATTGTTCCTCTTGAGGCTCAAAATACCGTCCTTGACTGACTTGGCGGTTATCCAAAATGAAGTACTGATTGGAGCTACCAATCACCTGAGTGCTCCAATTTCTACCTTGTGCCACAACGGTCATTGACTGCTGGCGCTGAGGAGCGACGGCTTTTACCCCTGCAATCTGATTAGCAATAGCATCAATATCTTCTAACTTAAAAGAAGGGGCTCCAGCCGCGCCTCCCGGTCCCATACGCTGCCCGGGGCGGATCATCAACTGGTTGCTGCCCAGACTTTCAATTTGTTCCCTGACAGCCTGAGTTGCACCATTGCCAACCGTCACCATCGTAATAACAGCGGCAACACCAATCACAATGCCTAAAACTGTCAAAAGCGATCTCATTGGATTGCGCCAAATTTGCCTTAAAGCCAAGATAAATGCGTTCGCCCACATTCTTAGCCTCCCTGGTCACTTTCAATACGACCGTCTCGGAAATGAACGATCCGCTTAGCAAACGTAGCCATATCAGGCTCATGGGTTACCAACGAAACGGTTATGCCGTCTTGTTCATTGAGATCTTTTAATAGCTGCATAATTTCGATGCTTCGTTTGGTATCTAAGCTACCAGTCGGTTCATCGGCCAGAAGCAGTAGAGGCTTGCTGACAATGGCCCGGGCGATAGCCACACGCTGCTGCTGACCACCGGACAGCTCTGCAGGAGTATGGTGTTCCCAAGGCAACAAACCCACTCTATCGAGCGCCTGTCGAGCTAATTTATGTCTTTCTTCTCTTGGTACTCCACGGTATAGAAGCGGCAATTCGACATTTTCTAGAGCTGTTGTCCGCGCTAATAAATTAAATCCTTGAAAAATAAATCCCAGATATTTTCGACGCAAAAGAGCTCTCTCATCATGAGTCATTTTTTCAACCGGAGCTCCTTTAAAAAGATAGCAACCTGATGTCGGTGTATCCAATGCACCAACAATATTCATACATGTTGACTTACCGGATCCTGAAGGTCCCATAACAGCGACAAAGTCACCTTCATTGATAACAAAGTTAATACCCTGAAGCGCAAAAAAAGCAGCCTCACCCTGTCCATAACGCTTGTAAATGTCAATGAGCTGTACTAGTGGGACTTTTTCAGACATCACCGCCCTCCTAACTGCTTCTGAGTTGACTGGTTATCACCAAATCACCTTCTTTCAAGTCTCCGGAGATCACTTCAGTGTAGGTTCCGTCTGAAGCTCCCGTGATAATGTCGATCTCTTGGGCACTGTCAGAACGTAGCACCCAAACAGTATTTTTCCGTTGAGTAGTTACCCCTCCAACTTCTTTTGAAACCTTATTTGAAGAACGAGGCGGCCCCATCATTAGAGTGTCGACTGCACTACCCGAACCCTTTGAAACACTAGGGGCAAACCGCAATGCAGTGTTAGGCACAAGTAGTGCATTTTGTCTTTGTTCAGTCACAATTCTTGCAGTAGCCGTCATACCGGGACGAAGCAGCAACTCATTATTCATTACCTTCAAATAGGCCGTATAGGTCACCACATTCGTTTCTGATTCCGTAGGCCCATACGCCACCTTAGTCAAAGTTGCAGGGAAATTTTTATTGGGATAGGCACTTACGGTAAAAGTGGCTTTCTGACCAGGCTTTACAACACTGACGTCTGCCTCATCAACATCAATTTCTAGGTCCAACGTTTTCAAATCACTGGCAAGCGTCAACAACTCCACCGCTTGCAATGATGCAGCAACAGCGTACCCCGGTTCGACGGATCTCGCTAACACAACTCCGTCAATAGGGGAAGAAATATAGGCTTTTGTTAGATCTGTCTGAGCCGTTTCCAATTCCGCCTGAGCTGTTTGAATTTGAGCGGCAGCCGTATCAACCGAAGCTTGAGAACGAGCTACGACAGCGGCTTGTTCATCCAATTCTGTTTGGGCCGGTGTTTTTCCACCAGAAAGTTTTCTCACATTAAGTAGTCTTTTATACTTAGCATTCGCTTCGTTTAGCGTGGCTTGAGCCTCCTTTTGCGCAGCTTGTGCACTTGCCAGCGCAGCCTTAGCTTTTTCTACCGAGGCTTTCAATTTAGCCGTATCCAACTCAATGAGAACCTGACCTTCTTTAATCGCGTCATTCACATCGACAAAAACTTTTTCAACAATCCCTGAAAGCTCAGAACCAATCGTGACTTCCTGCTCAGCCTCCAAAGTCCCATTAGCCGTAACTTCTACCTGCAAAACACCTTGCTTGACCGCCTCGGTCAAATACCTCGGTGCCGCATCTTTATTTCCCATCCACCACGAAACAGCAGCGATAATAGCTACAGTAATACAACCCAATGCCCAACGCTTACGTTTAGACATTCCAGTCTGTCCTTCTTCGCCTAATAAATTTTGGATTTTTTCTTTGTCATTACTCATCGCCATTTCCCATCTCTTGCAGTTTATTTTCAGGGGCCCATCCACCGCCCAAAGCACGATATAAATCAATATGAGCGATAGCCCAATCAGCTTTATTGCTCACCTCATTATCTTGTGCCGTCAGCCACGAGCGCTGCGTTGTTAACACCGTCTGATAGTCTTCGAGACCACTTGAATATTGTTGAAGGGCTAATTGAGCTGCAAGCTCTGAGCTTTCGCTCGCCACTTTCAGTGATAACTTTTTCGCTGCGCTAGTTCGAATACCCGAAAGAGCATTTTCCGTTTCCTCTAATGCGCCTACTAAAGTTTCAGTAAATTGGGCTTGTGCACGGTCGAGCTCAGCTTTTTGAGATTCGGTGGCCGCAACCACATCACCCCAGTTTAAAAACGGCATGGACAGTGCTCCAATCAATGCACCGATTCCGGTACCGCTAGCTCCCAATGCTCCCACTGTTGCAGCTGTGGTCCCAATCGTGCCACTCAAAGATAAGGTTGGAAAATAATCGGCCTGAGCAACACGTACATTTTCCATTGCAGCTCGTACCGATTCTCTAGCCGCCTGTACATCCGGTCTCAATGAGATCACATCGGCAGGAATGGAGACTGCCAATTCAGAAGGTGGTGTAGGAATATCACTTGCTGGTAGTGACTGGATTCGGTTCAAAGGCAAAACGGTCAGCCGAGACAAAGCCGTCTCATACTGCAAGATATTATGCATGTTGCTTGCAATGCTGGCCTTAGCATTTTCAAATTGAGCATTAGCTTGCTCGTAATCGGTTGCAGAGACAAGACCAGCTTGATAGCGCCACTGAGTGAGATTTTTAGCCTCTTCGTAAGACTTCACACTTTTTCTAGCGATATCCAATCTAATTTGAGCTAGACGCAAATTAACATATGTAAGCGCAACCTCACTCGTCATTGCGCTTTTAGTATCTTCCAAGCTCAGTTCAGAGGCATGAGCATCGGCTTGCGCTGCGCGCCTAGCTGAAACATCTCTGCCACCGAAGCTCAAGGACCAGGCGGCCGTAGCGTCAGCCCCAAAGCTATCTGTTGAACTATTGTCACGCCGGTTTCTAGATCCATCAGCACCTAAGGTAGCCGATGGAAAAAGTGCAGAAGTCGCTGAGGTCAATGCCGCCCGTGCACTTCGCAAATTAGCTTGTGCTTGCGCGATATCCGTATTGTTTTGCAAAGTAGTCTCGACAAGATAGGATAATGTCGAATCGTTCCAGGCTGCCCACCACTGATCAGGAGACATGCGAAGTGTTTTTGCCGCCTCTGTTCCCTCTCCATAACTCCAGTTTGAGGCAATCAAAGTACTTTGAATGGGACTGAGACTCACCGGTTGCACTGCGCATCCGGCAAGAAGACACACTCCAGTCAATGACACGGCCAATGCGAATCGCTTCCTCACTGTAATCCCCTTTTTACTTTACTTTAAAGTGTGCCATAAATAAATGTAACTTTTCCCTTATGGAGGTAATTTTTTGAAAAGAGAACTAAGTCAATAGTCTTAGGCCTCGTAAGTTAAAATCCACTTAATACAAAATATCATTATTATTACGGCCTTAGCTTAATTTTTTGTTTAATTTTGCTCAATGCCTATTAGTCTTCTTCTTTCATTACATGATGAAGTTTTTGAAGCTCTGATAGCTGATTTTTTAGTTTTTTGTCAGTATCAGGTTCATGCTGCGTACAGCAAGAAGGACGTTTTGACGTACTGTAACAATAACAATTTTGATATTGCTCTAGTAGATATTGAAGACCAAGAAGATATTGAGTTTATTAAATACCTTAAAAAGCTCAAACCAGAAGCCGATATCTTGGCCTTAGTTCATAAAAAGGTCTCAGATGAACTCATTAAAAATATTGATTTACCTGAGGGACAGCTTCTTCCTCTACCCGCACCGCTAGTTGCTATTTTGCACGCTATTAATACCACAAACGAGTTCCGAAAAAATGCAAAGCTTCAGTCACTCACGCCTTTAGTCATCGGCTCGCTATGCATCGATAAGCAGAGTGCCTCTGCGAGCGTTCGAGGTAAAACTCTAACCCTGACACAAACTGAATTTTTGCTTTTGGACCTGTTGGCTGACAACTTAAATCGTCCCGTTAGTAAAGATGAGATTTATCCAAAAGTGTTGGGACGCCCTCGCGGACAATACGATCGAGCAATTGATGTGCATATTTCAAGCGTCCGACATAAACTGCAACAACTGCACTGCGAGGACATTCGCATTGAAAGTGTAAGAGGTGTCGGATATCAACTATGCCAGTTGTAACTTACAGGGAAATCCCCTATTTTCTCTAAAAATCACTAATTTTTAAGGATAAATCGCGCCATTTTCGCGATTTTTATCAAATCCCCCTGTTTTCTTTAAACCGCTTAGCGATAAAAAGCGCAGAATAGAACTGTTGACTTTTTGTTCTATTAGCCATTAAGGGGGATCATTATGAGTCAATATCCAGTTGAAAATATCCGTACTGTAGCATTGGTGGGCCACGGCTCATCGGGAAAGACAACGCTGCTGGAAGCTTTGCTTTACCGCAATGGCGTTATCAAAGAAGTTGGTACTGTTGAAAAAGGTAACACAGTTGGTGACTTTGATCCCATGGAAAAAGAAGTCGGACACTCTCTTCGTACGACGGTGGCTCACCTGAACGCTCAAAAAGATGACGGAACGCCGGTTCGTATTTTCCTGCTTGATACTCCGGGGTATCCTGACTGCGTTGGTCAAGCATTAGGGGCATTGGATGCTGTAAAAACGGTTTGCGTAGTCGTGGATGCTACCAAAGGCATCGAATTAATGACACGCAGAATGATGGACTGGGCCAAGGAACGCAATCTCTGCCGCATGATTGTTGTCAATAAATTTGATCAACCAGGCGTTGACCTAGCCAAATTACTCATTGACTTACGCGAAGCTTTCGGCAACGAAGTGCTTCCTCTGAACCTTCCCAACAAAGACTGTACACACGTTATTGACTGTTTTGACAACGACAAGGGTGAAGCCAACTTCGCATCAGTAGAGCGTGTTCACCAAGCTTTTATTGAGCGTGTTGTAGAAATGGATGACGAAACAATGGAGCGCTACCTCGAAGAAGGTGCGGTTGATCCTAAGAGTCTGCATGCTCCGCTTACAAAGGCTTTGCGTTTAGGCCACATTATTCCTGTTTGCTATACGTCGGCTAAAAACCTCATTGGCATGCGTGATCTGATTAAGGTCTTTGTGCGCCATCTGCCCAATCCGACCGAAGCAAACGGCCCGCTGTTCTACAAGGCTGACGGTTCAGAATATATGACATTTCCTGACGCAAACCGCCCGGTTTTAGCTCATGTATTCAAAGTAGTTAATGACCCCTACATCGGCAAAATCGGTCTATTCCGTCTTCACCAAGGCAGAATTACCAAAGATTCGACTCTTTATGTCGATGACGGCAAAAAAGCCTTTAAGATCGCTCGCCCAATTATGCTTCAAGGCAAAGAGGGTCTCGAAGTTGATGAAATGAATCCTGGCTACATTGGTGCTGTCGCCAAAATTGATGATATCGTTTACGGTAGCATTCTTCATGACAGTTCCATTGAAGGCGGCATCTACATGAAGAAGCTCAACTTCCCGAAGCCTATGTTTGGCTTAGCTGTCAGTCCTGCCAAACGCGGTGATGAAAGCAGAATGTCAGAAGTGCTCGAAAAGATGGTAAGCGAAGATCCTACTCTTGCTGTTGAGCACGACGTTGTCATGAATGAAACGGTTTTAAGAGGATTAAGTGAGCAACACCTGCGCATTGTTTTAAAACGCATGTTGTCTCAGTTTAAACTCGACATTCAAACGCGTACACCTCGTGTCCCGTACCGTGAAACGATTGCCGCCGCAGCCGAAGGCCATGCTCGCCATAAGAAACAAACGGGCGGTGCTGGTCAATTCGGTGAAGTATTCCTTCGCGTTGAGCCTTTGCCCAGAGGAGCCGGTTTTAAGTTTGTCGATCAGGTCAAAGGTGGTGCAATTCCTTATAACTTAATTCCTGCCGTGGAAAAAGGTGTTAAGGAAGTATTGGACTCTGGCTTTATTGCTGGCTACCCGATCCACGACATTCGCGTGACGGTCTACGATGGTAAATATCACCCGGTCGACAGCAAAGAAGTAGCTTTTGTGGCTGCTGGTCGTAAAGCTATGCTCGATGCCCTTGCCAAAGCCCAACCGACATTGCTTGAACCGATCGTGCGTATTGAAATTGAAGCTCCCGATGTCTTCATGGGCGATATCACTGGTGACTTGGCGAGCCGCAGAGGTCAAGTGAGCGGCACAGAAAACTTAACGGGCGGCATGATGCTCATTACCGGCCGAGTTCCTTTAACGGGTTTAGACGGCTACGCCAATCGTCTCAACGCCCTCACTCAAGGAGCTGGAAGCTATTCTGTTGAATTAGCAGCTTATGAACCAGTTCCAGCAGCTGTTCAAGCCGATTTGGCCAGTAAGTATCAGCGCAAGGATGAAGAAGATTAATTTCAACTCGTAGTTCAGACAGTCGGTTGAAGAAAACTATCAACCGACTGTTTTGCATGGAGAGCCACAAAACAGACGTCTTTCATATTAGAATTGTTCGGTTAATTATTTGGGGAATTTTTCCCTTCATATTTTGGGAGCATTTATGCGTACCGAATATACCGGTCTTATCAACGAAAAATTTATCGGTCAGACGGTGACCCTTTATGGTTGGGCTCATCGCCGTCGCGACCACGGTGGAGTCATCTTTATTGACTTGCGCGACCGTGAAGGTTTGTTACAAATCGTCTGCGACCCTGACAACCCAGAAGTCTTCAAAACGGCTGACTCTGTCCGTAATGAGTATTGCTTAAAGGTTGTGGGGCTGGTTCGAGCCCGTCCCGAAGGCACTCGCAATCCTGATTTGATTTCAGGTGGAGTTGAAGTACTTTGCAGAGAATTAACTATTCTTAACAAGTCCGAAACGCCGCCATTTCACCTTGACGACGAAAATCTGTCCGAAACTACTCGTCTGACGTATCGTGTTTTGGATTTGCGCCGTCTGCAAATGCAACGCAATCTGAAACTTCGCTACAAAGTGGCTTTGGCTATCCGCAACCATTTGGACAAGCAAGGCTTCATCGACATCGAAACACCGATGCTCACTCGCAGCACACCTGAAGGTGCACGAGACTATCTGGTGCCTAGCCGTGTACATGATGGTCATTTCTATGCTTTGCCGCAATCCCCGCAGCTATTCAAACAGCTTTTGATGGTGGCCGGTTTTGACCGTTACTATCAAATCGTTAAATGCTTCCGCGACGAAGACTTGCGTGCTGACCGTCAGCCTGAATTTACTCAAGTCGATATTGAAACTTCGTTCCTGACACAACAAGAAATCCGCGACATCATGGAAAAGATGATTCGCGAAGTCTTCAAGGAAACGATCAATGTCGATCTTCCCGATCCCTATCCAGTGATGTCATGGCATGAAGCTATGACCCGCTTTGGCTCAGACAAACCCGACCTTCGCATTAAAGGCATTGAGTTACGAGAAATCACTGAGCAGGCTAAGACCTCGGAATTCAAGGTGTTCCGCTCCGCCACAGAATTGCCTGACGGCAAGGTTGTTGCAATGAATGTGCCGCATGCCGCCAGCATGCCTCGTTCTGAGATCGACGCCTATACTGAATTTGTTAAGATTTATGGCGCAAAGGGTCTGGCTTATATCAAAGTCAACGAGAAGGAAAAGGGCCGTGAAGGTCTGCAAAGCCCGATTGTTAAGAACCTCTCTGACGAACTCATTGCTCACATCCTTGAAGTGACCGGTGCACAAAACGGTGATGTGATCTTCTTTGGTGCCGATCGCGCCAAGATTGTTTACGACTCTTTGGGCGCCTTGCGCTTGAAGATCGGTCACAGTGATTTCGGCAAAGCTAACGGTTTGTATGAAGAAGGCTGGAAAGCATTATGGGTCGTGGACTTCCCGATGTTTGAGTATGATGACGAAGAACATCGTTGGGTTGCCTGCCACCATCCGTTTACAATGCCTCACCCCGATCACATCGATCTGTTAAGTACTGATCCCGGTAAGTGCTTGGCACAGGCCTATGACATGGTGCTTAACGGTTGGGAAATCGGTGGTGGTTCAATCCGTATTCACCGCGCAGACATCCAAAGCAAGGTGTTTGCGGCTTTGAATATCGGACCGGAAGAAGCACGTGCCAAATTCGGCTTCTTGCTTGATAACTTGCAGTACGGTGCACCCCCGCACGGCGGCATCGCTTTCGGTCTTGACCGTATCGTTACGATCATGGCCGGCGCTCCGTCTATCCGTGACGTGATTGCGTTCCCGAAGACTCAGCGCGCTCAATGCCTGCTCACAAATGCTCCGGCTCCCGTTGATGAAAAACAACTTCGTGAGCTGCACATTCGCTTGCGCAATCCCCAGCCCGCCAAAGAATAAACCTCTTTAGCGAGCCTCAAATTCAAAACGGGAGTTTTCACTCCCGTTTTGTTTACTAGCTACTTGTGTTGTTCTTTTCCAGCAACTAGGCGGTTACCGGTGTCTAAAATAGATAGAAATCTCCATCGTTATCCCAGGGATCCTGTGTCACGGCAGTTTCGGTTACGACACCCTGTAAGTCAAACTGAACCCAAAAGGCCTGAGGGAAGCCTCCAACATCATCAAAGCGATACATATAAGCGGTTTGATCCTGTAGCCTAAATTCATACTCTTGAGCACAATGGCCAAACATTTTGTAGACATCGGCCTTAGTGTGCTTTCCCGGAATCACCAGCTTAAAGTGTTCCTCGTTCATTGTTTTTTCTTTGCCGACATACTGACCGTTTTTATCAAAGTGCATCCAGTAAGTCTCTTTACCAAAGGGCTGCCCAGAATACACGAGAATAAATGTTCCGTCCGCTTGCTCTATTTTTGAATCCGGCATTCCAAGCTCTGTCAGGACCGTCTGCTCTGTGGCTCCTAAATCAATTAAATCGGGATGTGCACATCCAACTAACATAAGCGCAGAAAAGCCCAATAAGCCGAACTTTAAATTTCTTGCAATACTCATAGCCCTCTCCCATTGTTTTATTTGGATTGTAGACTTTTGACTAAATATGTGGTTGCTCTCAAGCGAATCTTCTACAATGTTTTTCAATCTCGGGAGAAAAACTGATGTCTGTAATTCGTTTAGCGCTAGTCTCCACCATGTCTATCCAATCGATTGCTACGGCTAGCACTGTAACGCTATCAGCAATCGCACCATTAGTAGCAACTGCCATCGGCATGCCAAGTTCATTTATTGGAACCTATGTTTGCTTTATCTATATCGGAGCGGCTTTTGCGGCTGTAGCTGGTGGCACGATGGTGACTCGATATGGCGGCATTCACGTCTCCCAAGGCTGTCTTATTTTGGCAGCAATCGGCTTAATACTGAGTGCCGTCCCCTATTTTGTCTGCATTTGCTTTGGAGGACTACTCTTAGGCTTAAGTTACGGGCCCATCACTCCTGCTTCAAGCGACATTCTTTCCCATACAGTCCCAAAAGAAAGAATGGGATTTGTTTTCTCACTTAAACAAACCGCAGTTCCTCTTGGTAGCGCTTTAGCAGGCTTTATCGTCCCCAGTGTTGCCTTGTGGGCCGATGACTGGAAGGCTGGCCCACACACAATGGCAGTTTTAGCGCTAATTGTTGCCTTGTTGGTCCTTTATCACCGCAGTCAGTTGGATGACCATTTTGATCCAAAGTCACGTTTTAGCATTCACACAGTCTTAAATGCTTTGAGACTTGTCACATCTCAGAGCGGACTTCGCCGAATGTGCATCGTTTCATTTGTCTACAACGGTACACAGATGTGCGTATTCAGTTATCTTGTGTCATTTATGGTTGAAGATATCTCCATTCCTATTGTCTTAGCTGGCATGGCATTAAGTGCAGCAAGTATCGGAGGAATGTGTGGGCGTCTGTTCTGGGGCGTATTTGCTGACTGGATTCGCTCTCCACGTTTGACTCTATCAATATTAGGTTTTCTAATGAGCGTTATGTTGATCAGCGTTGGTTTTTTCACTCCCGATACGGCAACTGTTTTATTGCTTTTTGTTTGCTTTTGCCTCGGTGGCTCAGCTATTGGGTGGAATGGCGTTTATTTGGCGCATGTCGCTAGAATTGCGCCACAGGGAAAAGCAGGCGTGGCCACCGGGGGCACATTGTTTTTCACGTTTGCGGGAGCAATCTTTTTACCCTTAGCTTTCGGTTTTATTCACGGTCTCTTCAACCAGTACTTCGAAAGTTTCTATGCGACAGCAGGACTCTGCGCACTTGTTGCTTTATGGTTACTTTTGAATAAAACAGAGAGCCATTAAGGATGCCGCTGCTCTTCTTTGATGTCTGAGCGAATATCATCGATCAGCCGGTGAAAGGCGGCTCGTACCTGAGCTTCTGAGCAACCTAACACTAAGGCATCTTCCAGCGCATCCTTGAGACTTACGCGCAACTCTTCATAGTTTTCATTTAAAACCATAACTTTTTCGGTACAGGAAACCGGTGAGCCGTCAGGTTTTAACCAGCGCGGAAAGTCATTTTTTTTCTCGTTGTTGTCCATAAGTCTGAAATCTTATCAAAACGTCGCTCATTTGCTGCTGAGTCAAAATTTTTGGCTCACCCAGCAGACGCGTCAGGATATACATATGAGCTAAATTTTCAACCTCGTGAGCTAACTTCAGAGCTTTCTTTAGATCTTTTTCTCCAGCTAAAACCCCATGATGAGATAAAAGACAAGCGTTACAGCGACAGAGTGCTTCAGCCGCAACATCGGCTAACTCCTTTGTTCCAAACAAGGCGTACGGTGCACATTCTATGCTTCGGCCGCCAGCAGTCGCCACCATATAGTGAAAAGCTGGGATCGAGAGTTCCTGGCAAGCCAAAGCCGTTGCATAAGCAGAATGAGTGTGCACGATGGCTGATAGATCAGGTCGACGCTTAAAAATAGCCTCGTGCATCATCCATTCGCTTGAAGGCAATCGTTGATTAAAAACATCAAAGCGCTTATCTTCTTCAAATGCTACGAAAACAATATCCTCTGTTTCAAGCTCCTCGTAATCAATTCCAGTGGGTGTAATCAGGAAACCCTCCGTGCCGTCTAAGACCGCTCGCAGAGAAACATTTCCACTTTTATTAACATTTATCCCCAAAGTGTTCATCCGGCGAGCTGTTTCTATAACTTGCCGGCGCTCTTTATCGAGACTGCTCACATCTCACTCCTTGAATGCCGACGAGCTCCCTCAGGAAAGAGCCTTGTTAGATACTCCGGTGCACAAACACCTCTTTCGGTGATGATTCCAGTAATGAGTTTTGCTGGCGTCACATCAAAGGCCGGATTTTCCACATTGGTTTGAGCGCTGATGAGCCTGATGTCGTTGACTCGTCCCTTTTTATCCAATCCTCGAACGATACGAAGCTCTTCGGGGTCCCGATTTTCAATTTCAATACTGTGTTTGCCGTCTTGTATAGACCAATCAATTGTCGAAGATGGAGCGGCAACATAAAACGGCACATCGTTGTCTTTGGCTGCTAACGCTTTCAAATAAGTTCCGATTTTATTGGCCGTATCCCCTATAGCTGTAATTCTGTCTGCACCGACGATGACAACATCCACCTCTCGATGTTGCATTAAATGTCCCCCTGCATTGTCAGTGATAATCGTATGAGGAATACCCGTTTCTTTTAGTTCCCATGCAGTCAGCAACCCCTGCTCACGAGGTCTTGTCTCATCAACCCAGACATGAAGCGGAATCCCTTGCTCAAAAGCGATATACACAGCCGAGAGCGCCGTACCATAATCAACAGTTGCAAGCCACCCCGCATTACAGTGGGTCAAAATATTAACTGGTTCACGCTTATTAGCATAAAGCTCTGCAATAACCCGTGCTCCGTGAGTCCCAATTGATCTGTTTGCGAGAACGTTGGCCTGAGTCATTTCCTCTGCCAGTCGATAAGCCGCCGGTAGACGCTCCTTTT
Source organism: uncultured Sutterella sp. (assembly GCA_900544345.1). Classification (GTDB taxonomy): domain Bacteria; phylum Pseudomonadota; class Gammaproteobacteria; order Burkholderiales; family Burkholderiaceae_F; genus Aphodousia. Next base: position 17,103 of record UQUR01000003.1, read on the forward strand.
CAGGCAAAGAAATAATCTTAGCCACCAAATTGTCAACTGCCCATTGCAAATTCACTGCTGTCGGCCTCGTTGCTATAAGTTCACTGCGAACTCGGTGAATGAACTCGTCTTTTGCACACTCTCTTAGGGCTAAAACAATAGCCCAAGCAGCAGAAATTCCTATTAAAGGGGCTCCTCTGACTTTCATTGTTGCGATCGCATCGCGGACTTCTTCCCAGCGACTTAGAGATTCTTTTTTAAATTCAAAGGGCAGTCGGGTCTGATCAATAATACCCACTGCCTGGCCGTGATCGATTGACCAAATTGTGCGGGTAGGGATACCGTTTACTTTCATATGAACCTCTGCTGAGCAAAGAACGTACACATAACTTGCCGACGGACCAGTTACCTCTGTTCCTGTTTTCATTGTAGCAAAGCAACTCAGAACGCTTGATAACCCCTGATGCACATTTTCTTTCAGAAAATCGGGAGTTAGCGCTTTTTTGAGTAAAATTGAGGGGTTAAATTTCGCTTGAAAGAATTTCGATGGATACGATTCACCAACTACATTCAGCGCTTATTCCAGAATCGGTCGCCGTTATCGGCGCCAGTGAAAGAGTGTCCTCACGTGGAACGACTCTGTGGAAAAATTTAGTCTCCTGCGGTTTCAATGGACGTCTTTATCCGGTTAATCCGAAATATCGGTACATTGGCGAAGCTCAGTGCTACAGCAATATCCAAAATATTGAGGACAAAATTGATTTGGCCGTACTCGCCATCCCCAGTAAATATATTGAGAAAACCTTAGAAGATATCGCTTCCCATGGAACCCGCTGGGTAGCGCTTGCCCCCAGTGATTCTTCTGTGACATCTGACCCCAGTTGGCAAGCGTCAATTGTTAATAAGGCTCAGTCCCTGGGAATTCGTTTGATCGGTACTGACTGCCTGGGCATCATGCGCCCAGCTATAGGTCTAAATGCGAGCTATTGGCACGATTTGCCGCTTGCCGGTCACGTCGGCTTTGCAACCCAGTCTGGCGTCATCGGAACCTCTCTTTTTGCTTCAAATAGAATTCGGGATATCGGTTTTTCGACCTTAATCAACACGGGCGATGAAATTGATGTTTCGATGAGCGATGTAGTCGACTTTCTTGCTCAAGACAAAGATACTAACGTTATTGTGTTGCATGTCGAGGGAATCCGTAATCCCAGAGAATTTTTCTCAGCTGTTCGAGAAGCTTGTAAGCACAAACCTGTAATCGTTTTACGGGGTGGCAAAAGTCAACAAGCCTCTCAGCTGTTAGCCAGCCGCATGGGAGTTCCTGCCGGAGATGATCGGGTTTTTAACGCCTTATTGGAAAGGGCTGGCGCTATTCGAGTCTACGGTTTGGAAGACATGCTCTCGGCCATAGAGATTTTTTCCCAGCGACGCTTACCCAGGGGTAATCGCATAGGCATTATCAGCAATGGTAGCGGTTTTGGTGTTTTGGCCGCCGATGCGGCCTCCGAGAGCGATATTAAGCTAGCAACACTAGCCCGCGCAACAACGAATAAGTTACATCAGATTTTCAACAACCCCATCCCGATGACTAATCCGGTTGACCTTTGGGCAGATGCTGATCCGCGAAGAATCAAATTAGCTGTTGATGCACTGAACAAGGATGAAAATGTCGACGCTATTCTTGTTGTCACAGCCCCAACCTTCGCTGCACCGCTTGAGCGTGTTTGCGACGCTATTGCTTACGCAACCGATGCAAGCTTCAAACCGATAATTACGGCATGGATTGGTGAAACAGAAACTGTTCAAGCAAAAAATAGGCTGAAAACTCATCCCATTTCAGTCTTAAAAAGCCCTGAGTCTGCTATTAAAGCCTTTTCATGGATGGCTCATTTTGCTCAATCTAGGCGTTATCTATCCGCAACCATTGCCTCGGAAAGTTCCTCTTTGCCAACTGATGAGCAAACTATTGGGAACATTCTGCTGCAAAATCAAAAATTAGGTTGCTACAGTTTTGATGAAATCCAAACAAAACGGCTCTTAGCCTGCCTTGGATTAACTACCGCCTCTGGCATCCTGGTTCAATCGCCCGTGCAGGCTGTCGATGCCGCTAAAACACTAGGCTTCCCAGTGGTGATCAAGGCCGTTGCCCAAGGGGTGACACACAAGAGCAACGTTGGTGGCGTTTTCTTAGACTTACGAAATGAATCTGAAGTTTATGAAGCAAGTCAAACTATTCTGAGTAATATTGCTCAAAAAGCGCCTTACGCCCAACTTCAAGGTTTGTATGTCCAACGCTTTATCAGGCAGCCCAATGGCCGTGAGGTCAAAATTGCTGTTCACACGGATTCACGCTTCGGCCCTGTAATCTCTTTCGGAGCGGGCGGCCATATGGGAGTTATCTACCATGACGAGATTTGTGAACTGCTGCCCTTAACAGAGCCTTTAGCCGTCAGTCTGGTTAACAAACCAACTATCAGTACTTTTTTAGACTCTTTCAGAGGAATGCCACCGGCCAATAAAGAAGCATTAATACAAATTCTGATGCGTATTTCCAAACTTGTCACCGACTTCCCTCTGATTCGAGATCTTACAATAGATCCGCTCTTGGTCGATGAAGGTGGGTGCATTGTCTTAGATGCTCATATCGGCATCTCGCCTACCAATCTCACGAAAGATTCTGTCGCCTCGCATCTTACTTTAGCTCCTGAACCCGTTATTGACCAGCAATGGAAAGAAGTTAAAGGCGGAAGTGTTTTTCTTAGAAGTATTCGTGCCCAGGATTTCGATGCATTAAGAAACTTCTTAATGCGTCTGTCTCCACAAACAACTTATCTGCGTTTACATATTTCCTCGAACGAATTGGCACGCGAAAAAATCATTGAACTCACCAATATCGATTACAACCGAGAAATCGCTGTGGTCGCCTGTGATACCGAGGAGCCAGAGTCAATTCGGGGTGTAGCGCGCTTTAAGCGCATTGCCGGCACCTCTTTAGGCGAATTCGGCATCGTAATTGAAGACAGTTGGCAGCGTCGTGGATTAGCTACTTTATTGATGAAAGAGCTTATTTCTCAAGCTAAACAAATGCACATTTCAGCTCTTGTCGGTTATGTTTTGCGAGGCAACGATGGGATGTTTGCCTTCATGAGTTCGTTAGGTTTTACCTGCCACAAAGATGAAACGATTGATGATGCGTTTGTCACATTTACATTGAATTTATGAGGATCTTATGTCAGATTTAACGGTTAATGTACAAAACGGAGTTTGTCATATCAGTATTTCTCGACCTTCAAAACGAAATACTTTAGATGCCTCAAGCTGTCTGAGCTGGGTTCAGTTATTTGCACAAGCGCAAAAAGATGACAGTGTTCACTGTGTTGTATTAAGCGGTGAAAACGGAATATTTTGTGCAGGAGCCGATTTAAACGAAATGCTTCACCGCACAAATGAAATACAGCAAGCATACAAAAGCCTTATTGAGGCAATGATTGCATTCGATAAACCGGTTCTCGCTGCTGTACAAGGTCCGGCTGTTGGTCTCGGAGTCGCGATTCTTTGTTACAGCGACATGGTTTACTGCGGAGAAAAAAGTCTTTTTTCTGTACCGTTTACAGCACTGGGTTTGTCACCAGAATTCGGCCTTACATATTGCTTATGCGAAAAAGCAGGCTCAAAAAAAACAATGGAAAAGTTGCTTTTAAGCGAGCCTATCATCGCACAAGAAGCTTTACAAATGGGCATTGTGAGTTCTATCTTTAAAGATGAAGATGTGCTAAAAGAAACACTTGCTCGTGCCGCTCGCCTCACTAAACTGCCTCTTGGCAGTCTCCGTGCTACAAAAGCTTTACTGAGACATCATCAGGGTGAGGCTATCCGAAATGCAATGAAAGCCGAAGAAACTATACTGACAGAACGATTGCAAAGTGATGAGGCCCACGAAGCGTGCCGAGCTTTTGAAGAAGGCCGCAAACCTGACTTCAGCGCCCGTTCTCACTAGGAGTGAATCATGGCGATGATTGAAATTGAACACGTCAGCAAATGGTACGGGGAACACTTTCAAGTTCTAAAAGATTGCACGGCCAGTGTCGAAAAAGGGGAAGTTGTTGTTGTTTGCGGACCTTCTGGCTCAGGCAAATCAACCTTAATCAAAACGGTTAACGGTTTAGAACCCTTTCAGGAAGGCAAAATCATCGTCAATAATATTGACGTCGGAAATCCAAAAACTAATCTGCCGAAATTACGCAGACACATCGGTATGGTTTTCCAACATTTTGAGCTTTTCCCCCATTTGTCCATTATCGATAATCTGACACTAGCACAGATGAAAGTTTTAGGCAGAAGCCGCGAAGAGGCAACTGAACGTGGCTTAAGCCTGCTTAATCGAGTTCACCTTTCTGAACATGCTTTGAAATTCCCCGGACAACTCTCCGGTGGTCAGCAACAAAGAGTCGCCATCGCCAGAGCACTAGCGATGGATCCTGTTTGTATGCTTTTTGATGAACCGACTTCAGCTTTAGATCCTGAAATGATCAATGAAGTATTGGACGTCATGGTCGAGCTGGCTCAAGACGGTATGACAATGATGGTTGTCACTCATGAAATGGGGTTTGCACGCCGGGTTGCTGATCGAGTTCTTTTTATGGAAAATGGAGAAATTCTTGAAAATGCTCCAACCCAGGATTTTTTTACTCAGCCTAAGAGTGAACGAGCCGTACAATTCTTATCAAAGATTCTCAATCATTAACTTTTAATGCCCGCGCATTGTTACATAATTGGATTGGGAAATTTAGGAATTAAAAATGATTGAACACGCCCATACAAATAACTCAACGTTAGCTTTGGCCCAAACCGTACTGACCCGAGAAGCTCAGGCACTGATGGATTTAGCTGATCGGTTGGGTGAGAATTTTTTAAAGGCTGTGCAATGCCTACTGAACTGTGAGGGTCGAGTTGTTGTATCCGGTGTAGGTAAAAGCGGACATGTCGGTCGTAAGATTGCTGCTACGTTGGCATCAACTGGCACTCCAGCTTTTTTCGTCCATGCCGGAGAGGCCGCTCATGGTGATCTGGGCATGATTACTCGAAGTGATGTCTTAATTGCCATTTCCAATTCAGGTACAACTAACGAACTTCTGACCATTGTCCCTGTCATCAAGCGTGAAGGAACTCCTCTTATTGCAATGACTAGCGCTCCGGACAGTACCTTAGCGAAATATGCCGACATTCATTTGGATGTTGGCGTCAGACAAGAAGCCTGCCCTCTCGGACTAGCTCCTACCACGAGTACAACAGCAACTTTGGCTCTTGGGGACGCTCTTGCGGTTGCCTGCCTACAAGCCAAAGGCTTTACGGCAGATGACTTTGCTCGATCCCATCCGGGTGGCGCTTTAGGGCGACGTTTGTTAATTCATGTCGGCGATGTTATGCGTACAGGCGATAAAGTTCCCCAAGTACTCGAAAGTGTTTCTGTGCTTGATGCCGTACGTGAAATTACGCTCAAACGGATTGGAATGACGGCTGTGGTCAATTCTGAGGGCTGTGTAAAGGGAATTTTCACCGAAGGTGATTTGAGACGTTTAATCGAGCGAGTCGGTGACATTCGGAATATCCGTATTGCGGAGGTGATGACGCCCTCACCTAAAACCATATCGAAATCAGCTCTTGCTGCCGAAGCTGCCCATATTCTGGACCGCTCGCTTTGCAATCAATTGCTTGTTGTTGACGAAGCAAATCATTTAATCGGCGCACTACATATTCACGATTTAATGACGGCGAAAGTATTATGACTCTAACTGAGAAAGCTAAAAAAATTAAATTATTGATTTGCGATGTTGATGGCGTGCTGACCGACGGCAAGATCTATATTGGCAATGATGGTGAGCTTTTCAAAGCATTTAACGTTAAAGACGGTCTAGGCATTAAAATGCTACTAGCCAATGGTATTGAGGTTGCCATTTTGACTGCAAGAAGCTCCAAAATTCTTGAGTGCAGAACTAAGGAATTGGGAATCGTCAATGTCTTACAGGGGCAAAGGGACAAGGTAAAAGGCCTTCAAAAGCTTCTTGCTGCAATGAATTTAACGCCAGAAGAAGTCGCCTATATTGGAGATGACTTACCTGATTATGCAGTGATTCAAAAAGTGGGCCTAGCAGCTTGCCCGAGTGATTCTGTTGAAGATATCAGGCGTCTGGCAGACTTTGAGAGCCAAAACTGTGGCGGAGACGGTGCTGTTAGAGAGTTAGCCGAGCTAATTCTCAAAGCCCAAGACAAATGGGAAGAGACTCTTGAAAAAATGTTTCTTCACCCTGATCCCAATGCCCGACATCGTTACTAACAGAGAGTCAATATGCGTGAAAGACTGACAGCGATTATCGCTATCATTTTGTTGTTGATCCTCATTGCGGCTAGCTACTGGTACGCAATGCAAGCCTCCTTTAATAATTTACGCTATATCCCGAGTGAAAACTCGCCCGATTTTATTGCCTCCGACGCAACTGTCATTAGTTTCAATGAACAAGGTATTGCCAAAACGCGCATGGAGGCAGAAGAATTCCGACACTATTCCAATGACACTATCACGATGGTCAAGCCAAAAGCGACAACCATTTCCCCCAACGAACCGATTACTCACGCCGAAGCATTGAAGGGAAGTAGTACAGATGCGGGGGAAACATTCCAATTCGAAGGTGATGTCGTGGTCTCCCGAGCCGCAAGCGGCAACACCGCAGCTACTCGTCTAGAGACACAAAGCATGACGGTCTACACGGATACAAATCGCTTTGAGAGCGACGATGTCGTCGATATCTTCAGCGGAGAAGATCGCGCTCGGGGTACTGGAATGGTTTTTGATAACCTTTCACGCACTGTGGAATTAAAAAGCCGTGTAACGACCGTTATTGAACCAAGAGATAATTCTAAAAATTTATTACGCTAAGGGCTTGAAATGAAACGGATCTTCTTTACCGCTCTTGTTCTATCCCTCATAGTGCCTCTAGCACAGGCCGAAACTCAAGATAGACAAAAACCCATTGAGATTCAGGCTGATCATTTTTTTGGTGATGAAATTAAACAAGAAGCTGTTTACACAGGCGCTGTTCGTGTTGATCAAGGTACGATGAGACTCACAGGGCAAAAGCTTGTCCTTGTAGAAAGTGCAGCTGGGTATCGGAAAGGCACTCTGACAGGTAATTTAGCAACTTTCCGCCAAAGGCGGGATATGAAGGTTAAGGGTCTGGAAGAATGGGTATCGGGCAGAGCTCAGGAAATTGTTTATGAAGAGCGCACCGGTATTGTTACGCTAACAGGAAATGCTGTCGTAGAGCGTTCCGAAAACGGCGTTGTCAAAGATCGAGCCAGAGGGAATAAAATCGTTTACGATACGATCCGCTCGCGTACAATTATCCAAGGAAATAGTGGCGGCAGAGCCAGTACGGTTATTGCTCCGAGAAATAGTAACCGTTAACAGCTAAAAGGGAAGCATTGTGCCTACAGAAGAAAAAAATCTTGAGACTCTCGATTTATCGCAAAACCCGTTGCCTGTAACAGATGGTGGGACAGTCCCAGCTACCGTCGTTAACACCCTAAAAGCTTTGGGTCTAAAAAAGCGTTACGGTAGCCGTTGGGTCGTTCAAGATGTTTCTCTTGAGGTGAAAAGTGGAGAAGTTGTAGGACTACTGGGGCCGAATGGAGCTGGGAAAACAACAACTTTTAATATGGTTGTGGGTTTAATTGTCTCTGACGGAGGTACCATCGAATTAAACGGTCAGTCAATTGCTCACTTACCTATCTATAAGCGCTCAAGACTGGGAGTCTCTTATCTGCCCCAAGAAGCTTCTGTATTCCGTCGAATGACGGTGGAAGAGAACATCCGAGCTATTTTGGAATTGCAACGCGATGAAAATGGAAAGAGCTATTCTCGCTCGGTAATTGATCAAAAACTTAATGATCTGCTCGAAGAGCTCCAAATTACACGCTTGAGAACAAACCCTGCAATGAGTCTATCAGGGGGAGAAAGACGCAGAACTGAGATTGCTCGCGCCTTGGCTGCCGAGCCAAAGTTTATTTTGCTTGACGAACCTTTTGCAGGTGTTGACCCCATTGCAGTTATTGAAATTCAGCGCATTATCCGCTTCCTCAAAAACCGCGGAATCGGAGTCTTAATTACTGACCATAATGTCCGAGAAACCCTTGGCATTTGCGATCACGCCTATATCATTTGCGATGGTGGCGTTTTAGCTAGCGGTCATCCAAAAGATATCGTTCAAAATGAAGATGTTCGCAGAGCCTACTTGGGTGAGGCTTTCCGTATGTAAGTCATGAATCAGATATACCAGTATCTATCTTCGTCGAACGTCATTTTTTTTAACTCGATGCAACGAGCGACTAAAAAGCGTGTTTTTGAAGAAGCCTGTCTAGCTTTTCAAATGTCAGGCATCCCTCATACTAAAGCTTTTGAAGCTCTTTATGCTAGAGAACGCCTAGGAAACAATTCGCTTGGTGCCGGTGTATGTCTACCGCACTGTGAAATAGAGGACCTTAAGCGTCCTTTCATCACCATTGTTTTGTTGCAACGCCCTATTCACATTGATCCGGCACCTTTTGATAACAAACCCGTCGATATCTTCTTTTTTCTATTGGTGCCAAAAGCTGAGGATGACGACGATAAGTACCTTCCACTATTGCGTGAATGCATTGCACTGCTTGAGGATAAAGCGCTTTGCTCAAAACTGAGGAAAGCGGAAAACGCAGTTGAGATTTGCTCTTGCATTATGGATTGGACCGCCCCAACAGTGCTAGCCCGCGAAAGTAAAGAGGATGCTCTTGAAAGTGAATGGGACATACTGAATGAAGAGGTCCGTGCTCAAAGAAAAGAAGAGCAGGGAGAGTCTTCACTTATTGTGGCTGCAGTTGAAAACAATGCCTAAGTTTTCGCTACAATGATGTGGTTTCTAGGAGGGCGCAGTATGAAACTCATCATCGTGACCGGCCTATCCGGCTCAGGAAAGTCCGTAGCCATCAAACAACTGGAAGATAGCGGATATTACTGTATTGATAACCTTCCTCTGTCTTTTGTAATACCGGTTGCCAAATCTTTGCAACAAACACAAGACTACGTTGCCTTTGCCGTTGATGCCCGTAGTGATTTTGAAGGTTATGCTCCTGAAACACTCATCGAGGAGCTTAACGCCCAAAAAGATTGGGATGTTCGTATTTTATTTCTGACAGCCTCCACCCAAGAACTGATTCAAAGATTCTCAGAAACACGCCGACGTCATCCTCTAACGTTGCGTTTCAGTAAAGGCAATAAGAACCTTACGTTAGCTGAAGTCATCAATAAAGAACGGGAACTACTTGAACCTTACAGAGTTCAGGCGCATGTTGTCGACACCACTCATCTGCAAAGCAATACGCTAAGAACTTGGGTGAAAGGATTCGCTGACGCCCCCCATGCCGATATGAGCCTGACATTTGAGTCATTCGGCTACAAACACGGCATCCCAACAGCTGCAGATCTGGTTTTTGACGTTCGCAATCTGCCGAATCCCTATTACGATCCGCAATTGCGCCCACTAACAGGACAAGACCAGGCTATTATTGAATTTATGGAACAGCAACCTATGGTTGCCGAAATGGTGCAGGACATTACTGCCTTTATTGAAAAATGGCTTCCGAGCTATCAAGCAACCAACCGTCACTACTTGACGATTGCTATCGGATGCACGGGTGGTCAGCATCGCTCTGTCTATGTTGCTGAAACTCTAGCCAAATACTTTGCCCAAAAAATGAACTCTGTCGCTATTCGACACCGTATCATCGGGCAAGCAAAACGTCCAGTCAAAGGATGTTCTCAAACTCTTTAGGTGAAAAAACGTTCAAGTAAATCCCTTATTGGCGCGGGTAGACCTATATCTGGTAACTCCGATAAGCTTGCCCACCTGTCTTGCCTGTTCAAATCGTTTTTAGGCTCGACACTAATAGCGATCGGGTGAAGCATAAGACGATAGTGAGTAAAGTCATGAGAAAAAACATCTAGTCGGCGAATATTTTTAACAATGAACCCCATTGCTTGAACGGCTTTTTGAGTTTCTTCTTCTGTCAATATGCCCTCTATCTGAGGCAAACTAAAAAGTCCCTTCCAGACGCCCTTTTCTGTTCTCTTATGCAGCAAACACCTATCATCAAACCAAATCAATAAAAAGGTTCTGTCCTGCTTTTTGCGCTGGAGTTTTTTCTTAGGCAGAGGAATTTCCCTCTGCAATCCTGCCCTCAAAGCTAAACAGCCCCCTTTGAACGGACAAATTAAACATTGTGGATTACGCGTGCACAATGTTGCACCGAAATCCATCAACCCCTGAGTGTAGATATCAAGATCTTTTTCTGGCAGTAAATTTTCTGCAATAGACCATAGTTTTTTAATAGTTTCTTTGTCGTCAGAAGAAGTCCTCAAGCAAAACAATCGCATCAGAACTCGTTTGACATTACCATCTAAAATGGTTTCTTTTGCCCCGAAACTAAATGCGACAATTGCCGCTGCCGTGCTTCGACCTACTCCAGGCAACGTTTCCCATAGCTGGCGTGTTCTGGGAAATTTACCCGACCAGTCATTTGCAATAATCTTTGCACTGCGGTGCAAATTTCTAGCTCTGGAATAGTATCCCAAACCTGACCAATATTGCATCAATTCATCTTCTGTTGCTTGCGCCAAAGACTCTACAGTCGGGAAGCGTCGCATAAAGCGCTCGTAATACTCGATTACTGTATTAACTTGCGTCTGCTGTAGCATGATTTCAGAGATCCAACGGGCATATGGATCTGGCGATTGCCAAGGCAAGTGGTGACGACCGCTTGTTTTTTGCCAGTCAATGAGAATTTTGGAAAATTGTTTTAAGTCCATTGAAATTTGGAGGAAAACAGTAGAATTACGAGGTTGCGACTGATTATAAAGCTATGTCACGTATTCCTTCCTTTTTACAGAAAACTCTTTTTGCAACTGCTGCACTGTCTTGCATGGCAACGTCTTGCCTGGCTAAAGAATCTCTTCCGAATGTTGAGTTAACCGGAGGGCTTTTATTCCAAATTATTGCTTCGGAATTTGCCCTACAAAGACAAGACCCCGCCAGTGCCTTTCAAACTTATATGCAAACAGCTCGAACAACTAAAGATCCGCGCCTTGCAAAACGAGCATTTGAAATTGCTGATGGTGCACATGCTTTCGAGCAGGCGGCTGAAGCCGCCCGTTTATGGGAGGATTTATCTCCTGAAAATGTTGATGCCCAACTTGCCAAAGTTTTAAGCCAAATTCGCCAGGGAGATCTCTCCAACAAAACTCAAGAGAATGCAAAAAAATTGATTTTGCAAGCCCAAACAGAGTCCGAAAAATTGAAGAGATTCAGTGCCATAACACTTCAGGCTGAGCTGGGTTCTCAGGAAAAACAACAAGTTCTAAATTTCGTCCGACCGCTTGCTGCTGTTTGCCATGATAAAAAAGAAGCTGCCCTGACGCTTGCTAAGCTTTATAGACAAACAGGCAACGAAGAAATCGGACGACGGTACGCAAAAGAAGCGTGGGAACAGCTCCCGGATAACACTGTCGCCTTATTGGAATATGCTGACTCCCTAATGAGTCATGAGTCCCAGCAAGCAATTCGAATTTTAGAGCGCTTCGTACAAAAACATCCTCAAGATTATGATGCTCAATTGGGCTTAGCAAAGGCCTATGCCCGCACTCAAAACAAAGAAGGGGTAAAGAAACAACTTCAAATTCTTGAACCCTTTACCCAGACATTACCTAATTTAGCTTTCACCTTAGCTTCTGTCTGTGACAATGTCGGGCTCATGGATGAAACCAAACGGTTTTTAATGATTTTTGAACGTACTGCGAAAAAACAAAATGCGTTCTCAGATCGCCTGCCTAGAACCTACCTTTCCCTAGGTATGATTGACTACAGACAACATCACTACGAAGCTGCAGCAGAGTGGTTTAATCAAGTTGAAAAAAATAGTGAGTTTTACCCCCAAGCCCGACTTTTTTTAGCGCAAAGCTTGGCTGCAAACAAACAATTCGAACAAGCCCTTAAAGTCCTTGATAAAACTGAGGTAAAAGGCAAAATCAGAACTGACTTTTTACATAAAAGAGCTCAAATTCTGTACGAGTCAGGGAAAAACTCTCAAGCCTATAACGCAATGAAAGAGGCTCTCGACAGTGATCCTAAAAATGCCTCAATCCTTTTTCAGTGCGCAATTATGGCCAATGATCTCAAGCGGCTAGATGAAGCTGAAAAATACCTTCTGAAAGCTATTGAGCTCTATCCTAACGAGGCAGATTTTTATAACACTCTTGGTTATCTATGGATCGATAACAATATAAAAATCAAGCAAGCCAGACCCATGATTGAAAAGGCGCTCTCTATAGAACCCAATAATGCAGCCTACCTTGACTCTATGGGCTGGCTTTTATACCGTGAAGGCAACTTCAAGCAAGCACAGTATTATCTTGAAAAGGCGGTCTCTATCCTTAAAGACAAAGAAATAATACTGCATCTGATCGAGATTTATCAGCTTCAGGGCAATACACCACAAGCGATGGAAATTCTCAGGCAGTTGTTAAAACAAAGTCCGGATGATCCTGCTATCCACTCTTTGATGGATAGACTCAATCTTCATTTTTAAGAAATACTATGACATTACGAAATTTCTTAATGGCGCTTTTGCTTTGCAGCTCTTTGAGCGGCTGCGTAAGCTTGTGGGCCCCGTCGCTGGAGCAATCATGGCAAGGCAGATTTTCTATCGTTGCCCAAAGCCACTCAAATAGACAGGCCCATAGTGGTCGCTTTTATCTGACGCACTCCGATACACCAACAACCATTCTGGATCTCAAAAGCTCATTGGGCAACACCATTGCCAGAGTCACACAAACTAGTCAATCTGCCTCTTTGGAAGCTGTGGGCTCACAACCTCTGCAAGCTAAAAATGCCCAAGAGCTGATGATGCAAACATTTGGGTTTTCAGTGCCTATTGATGGTCTGCAATATTGGATTGATGGCAAAACGGTCCCGAATAAAACGGCACAAACAAAACCATTAAAACCTCCGTATCAAGAAATTATTCAAAATGGGTGGATTATCAGATACGAGAACTTAGATTCAGAAGGTTTGCCCAGACGTATAAAACTATTGCGAACTGAAACCCTAGAAAGCCCGTCATTATCTATTGTTTTATTAATAACAGAAAGAAAATCATGATTCTCAATTTACTGGCACCTGCCAAATTAAATCTTTTTTTACACATAGTCGGTAGGAGAAATGACGGTTACCATGAGTTGCAATCTGTTTTTATCCTGATCGACCTTTGTGATCAAATTAAGCTCACTCTAAGAAGAGACGGAGAAATCGTCAGATCCGGTGACGTCATCGGCGACATTGATAAAGATCTCTGCCTCAGAGCAGCTCGGTTATTGAAAAAGCAAAGCAATTGCAATCTAGGTGTGGAAATAGAAGTTACTAAACGCATTCCTGCAGGTGCAGGTCTCGGAGGAGGTTCCTCGGATGCAGCAACAACTCTTATGGGACTTAACAAACTCTGGGAACTAAATTTTTCAACCGACCAACTCATTCCGATAGGGACATCACTTGGCGCAGATGTTCCGTTTTTTCTTTTAGGAACAAATGCTTGGGTTGAGGGAATCGGTGAAAAGTTAACACCAATTGATGTTCCAAGCACATCTTTTGCTGTTATTTGGCCGGGAGTCAGTCAAGCGACTAGTGAAATTTTTTCACATTCTGACTTGACAAGAAATACGAAATACGTCACAATGTCGATCCTCAATGGCGCTCAGCAAACGGGCGACTGGATGAGTTTGGGACACAACGATCTTGAACCGATCGCAAAAATTGTGAATCCCGAGGTAAACAAAGTACTATCTGAGTTACCTCAATTTCGCCTAACAGGCTCCGGGTCAGCGGTATTTGCGCAAATGCAGGAATCTGAGGCGAACAGGGTGTTTGAACAGTTACCTAAAAATTGGAAACATTTTTTAGTAAAAAGTCTTAAAATACACCCGACGTTGTCAGCATTATCATGCTGAACCAAAATTTGTAGGGGAGTCGCCAAGCTGGCCTAAGGCACCGGATTTTGATTCCGGCATTCGAAGGTTCGAATCCTTCCTCCCCTGCCAACTTTCGGGAGCAAGCATTGTTGTGCTAGCTCCCGTTTGTTTTTAGCGAGCGGTTTTAAACTGCCAAGTACTAACCGAAGAGTACTCTCTTCTTAACTTTCGGCGAGTCTTATCATGGTTCCAATGGTTCCGGACAATCTCATGGTCTTTACGGGCAATGCTAATCCTAAACTTGCCCATGCAGTCGCAGAACATCTCAATATTCCCCTTGGTCAAGCTGTAGTCAGCCACTTCTCTGATGGCGAAGTTATGGTGGAAATTGATGAAAAAGTTCGTGGTCGCGATGTCTTCATTTTGCAAAGCACCTGCTCTCCCACAAACGACAACTTGATGGAATTGATGATCATGGTTGATGCTTTACGTCGTGCTTCTGCACGCCGCATCACCGCAGTCATGCCCTATTACGGTTATGCCCGTCAGGATCGTCGTCCACGTTCTGTTCGCGTGGCTATTTCAGCTAAGGTCGTCGCCAATATGCTTCAATCGGTTGGTGTGGATCGCGTGTTAACCATGGATCTGCACGCAGACCAAATCCAGGGCTTCTTTGACGTCCCTGTTGATAACATTTACGCTACCCCGATTCTGTTGCGTGAACTGCAAAGCAGAAACTACGAAAACCCTGTTGTAGTTTCTCCTGATGTTGGCGGCGTAGTCCGTGCACGCGCCATGGCTAAGTCCCTTAATACGGATCTCGTCATTATTGATAAGCGCCGTCCTCGTCCGAATGTCGCTGAAGTGATGAACTTAATCGGTGATGTCTCTGGCCGCACCTGCATTATTACCGATGACATCGTAGATACTGCCGGTACCCTTTGCAATGCTGCCAAGGCTTTGAAGGAACGCGGTGCAATTAAGGTGTGCGCCTATATTACTCACCCCGTGCTCTCTGGTCCTGCTGTCGAACGTATTACCAACTCTGATCTCGATGAGTTGGTTGTAACTGACACGATTCCTTTAAATGAGCAAGCGCAAAACTGCGCCAAGATCACTCAGGTTTCTGTAGCTGATATCTTTGGGGAAACGATCTCTCGTATTGCACGAGAAGATTCTGTCAGCGCTTTATTCGAAAATTGCTAATCGGCTGTTTTTAGGCGAGAAGACCTAACTAACCTCTCGCCTTTTTTAGCAAAATCTGTAAAATAACGGCCTCGATTGTTCTTCTGAACAATTTTTTATTCCTGGTGGATGGTCGCGTCCCGGGAATTTTATTTTTGGAGAAAACTATGAAAATCATCGCCACCACGCGTCAAGCGCAAGGTACGGGTGCGAGCCGCCGTCTGCGCCGCGCCGACAAGTTGCCCGGTATTGTTTACGGCGGCAACGTTGCGGCCACGCCGATCGAGCTCGAACACAATCCGATTTTTTATGCATTGCGTAAAGAAAAGTTCCATGCTTCGATTTTGACGATGGAATTAGACGGTAAGGATCAGCTCGTTGTGTTGCGTGCTTTCCAAATGCACCCGTACAAACCGCAAGTCATGCATATTGACTTCCAACGCATCAATGCTGATGAACCGGTTACCATGAGTGTTCCGTTACACTTCTTCGGCGCTGAAAACAGCCCCGCTGTCAAGATCAGCAAGGGTATGGTCAGCCACGCTCGTAGCTCTATTGAAGTCAGCTGCTTGCCGAAGGATTTGCCTGAATTCATTTCTGTGGACTTGTCCAGCTTGACCGCCCAAACCACGATGCGTATCTCTGATATCGCATTGCCTGAAGGCGTCTCTGCTGTTGTTCACGGCAACGAAGATCCGGTTGTGGTCTCGGTTGTTGCACAAGTTGAAGAAGAAGAAGATACTGACGCTACGGCCGATGCTGCTACAGCTGCTGCTCCTGCTGCTGACGCTGCCGCTGCTTCTGCTGAAGCTAAGTAATTCTCTGCTTTTTGAGGAAAAAGGATGCTCAATGAAAGAGCATCCTTTTTTGTACCTGGCCATTTTTCGAGGAAGTTATTTCCTCGTTAAAATGGCTCTAATTATTCATCATGCAATTTGAAAAACATGCCCGCAATCCGATTAATCGTAGGTCTCGGTAATCCCGGTAATGAATACACAGAAACAAGACACAACGCCGGTTTTTGGTTTTTAGACCGCCTCGCCCAAAGAGAAGGAATTTTTTTTCATGAAGAAAAGAAGTTTTTAGGCGATGTCGCTCGTATCCGTTTAGCTGGTCAGGATATATGGCTTTTAAAGCCGTTGACTTACATGAACCGATCTGGGCAATCAGTTGTGGCTTTAGCGCTTTATTACAAAATTTTGCCCGAAGAAATTCTTGTTGTTCATGACGAACTGGACTTAATGCCTGGATGCATGAAACTAAAAAAGGGAGGCGGAAATGCAGGACACAATGGTCTCAAAGATATTACGGAAAAGCTTTCCACGCCTAATTTTTGGAGATTGCGTTTAGGAACCGGGCACCCCAGGTCTTTGGGGATGTCCCAGCCTGTTGCTGATTTTGTTCTTCATGCCCCCAGCGCAGAACATAAAAATTTAATTGACGAGTGTATCAGCGCCGCTTTAAAAACAAGCAACGATATTGCTACTGGCGATATGGCACGAGTTCAACGCTCAATCGCTAAGTTTGGCTCTTCAAAAGTTTCCAAGGAAGATAAAGAGAACAAGAGTGAACAAGTCTAAACCTGTTATCCTGGTAAGTGCCTGTTTATTGGGGCAACCGGTTCGATATGACGGGCGCAGCAAACCTGTAAATTTAACTCAACTCTTTGACACTTTCTCTTTTGTAGCGGTATGCCCAGAGTGCGCGGGAGGCTTGTCAATCCCACGTCCACCGTGCGAGATAGAAGAAACTAAAACGGCTGCCGATGTCTTGTCGGGTCATGGAAGAATTATTTCCCAAACAGGTGAGGACTGTACTGAAGCCTACATCAAAGGAGCCCAACTCTGTACCAAAATAGCTCAAACATACCAAGTTAACTGTGCTCTTCTGAAAGAAAACAGCCCGGCTTGTGGCCCCCACTTTATCCACAGTGGGCGTTTTGACGGACGTTTGAAACCAGGCAAGGGGGCTTTTGCAGAACTATTATCTCAAATGGGGGTTAGAATTTTTAGCGAACATGAAATTAACGAGCTAATAATTTCTATGGAAAAATCATAGAGTTGAAACTATTTGCCCTCCAACTCAATGCTAAAATGCACCCATTAACTTATTTGGAAAAACAATCATGGGATTAAAGTGCGGTATTGTTGGCTTACCTAACGTCGGTAAGTCCACCATCTTCAATGCGTTAACGAAAGCCGGAATCGCGGCAGAAAATTATCCGTTTTGTACGATTGAACCGAATGTAGGTATTGTTGAAGTACCTGATCAGCGTTTGCAACAACTCGCTGATATCGTTCATCCGGCTCGGATCGTACCAGCAGTAGTTGAATTTGTTGATATTGCTGGTTTAGTGGCAGGTGCAAGTAAGGGAGAAGGTCTGGGAAACCAATTTCTAGCCAATATCCGTGAATGTGACGCCATTGCGCACATTGTTCGTTGCTTTAACGACGACAATATTGTTCATGTGGCCGGTCACGTGAATCCAACCGAAGATATTGAAGTTATTAATACGGAATTAGCTCTTGCTGACCTCGCTACAGTCGAAAAACTCTTGAATAAATATTCAAAGCAGGCTCGTCAAGGCGGAGACAAAGAAGCCTTAAAGCTTGTGACTGTATTAGAAAAAATCTTGCCAGTTCTCAATGAAGGCAAACCTGCAAGACAAGTTGTTTTAACGAAGGAAGAAAAAGCCATCATCAAGCCGCTCTGTCTTTTGACAGTCAAACCGACCATGTATGTTGCCAACGTTGATGACAGCGGTTTTGATAATAATCCATTACTCCAGGCTGTTGAGAATTTTGCTGCTAAGGAAAATGCTCCTGTTGTGGCATTGTGCGCCAAAATTGAAAGCGAAATCGCAGAGCTGGATGAAGAAGACAAAAAACTCTTCTTGGAAGATATGGGAATGCATGAAGCTGGGCTCGACCGTGTGATTCGTGCTGGTTATAACCTTTTAGGGCTTCAAACTTACTTCACAGCTGGTCCAAAAGAAGTTAGAGCCTGGACTATCCACAAAGGCGACACAGCTCCCCAAGCTGCGGGCGTGATTCATACGGATTTTGAGCGCGGTTTTATTCGTGCACAAACAATCTCTTTTAATGACTACATTGAACACAACGGAGAAAAAGGGGCTCAAGAAGCTGGCAAAATGCGCGCCGAAGGCAAAGATTACGTTGTTCAAGACGGCGATGTCATGAATTTCTTATTTAATGTTTAAAATTTAAATAAGACTTTCATTTCCACTTCGTTCAACTTTTTAGGGAAACGTTAATCCATGGCAACTGTGTTGGCAAAACGTAGAAGGGAATTTGGGGAACGGTTGCGTACCGAACGGGAACGTTTGGGCTATACCGAACTGCAGATTGCACAGTTGCTAGGTGTTCCCCTTGAGGTATACCAAAAGTATGAGTTAGGCCAAGAAGATCCAGGAATTTTCCGTATGCCTCGATTAAATGACTGCGGCTTTGATATTTTGTTTATTATCACCAGTGAACGCCATAACCCTATTGAAGAAGAAAGCGAACTACTAGCTCGGTTTCGAGAGTTATCCAGCCGCGGTCGCGATTCTATTTTCATGACCTTAGATGCCCTGGAGCGTCTTGCTCCTAATTTACGCCAGACCATTCGTAATAAGTGGCGCAATAAGTAATACTCATTGTTTTTTTTACAACCAAAAAAGCTATTTTCGTGCTATTTTTCGAAAAGACGTTCTTTAAGGACTGGTCTCATGCGTATTCTTCGAACTCTTCTTTGGTTCTTTTGTATCCTTGCATTACTGGCAATAGGCGCCGTTGTAGCTTTATACTTCCTCGTTACGCCGGATTCCGTCCAAAATCGCCTTCAAGGCACTCTAAATCAGGCTGGTTTAACAATTCGAACCAATGAGCTGCCAGCGGTTAAGGTTCTTCCCACCATTTCTATTTCTTTACCTAGCGCTCAGCTCTTTGACGCTCAAAACAAATTAATTGCTCAGTATCGTTCTGCGCAACTGACCGTAAGTCCGTGGTGGCTAGCTTTGGGGCAGATCCACGTCAACAAATTTTTATTGGACGGATTTTCTCTCCAAAAAATAGATTGTCCCTCTCCTTCAAAGTGGCTGGCCGACAACATTACTACTCGGACAGCTCTGATTGATGGATTAACAATTGAGTCTATTGAATTAAATGATTCAGATATTCACCTGAAATACAAGGATCGAGTAATTAATTTGCAAAATCTACGTGCACTGATTGGCTCTCCAGCACCACAAATGCACGCTCCTGTTGCCTTATCAACTCAATTTCAACTGTTGCCCGATAACCTTTTATTGGATATTCAGGCCGGTTTTTCTTTAGATCTAAACATGGCTTCTGGCCAAATGTCGCTTGAAAATTTATCTATTCAGGCTGACGGAACTCATGAAGGGCGCTCATTTAATGCATCAATGAGTTCTCCTCTGACACAAGTAACTATAGAAGATTTGTACGCAAAAACAGCTCAATTGCAACTGATGAATGCTCCCACTTTCGGGGATCTGTCTTTGTCTGTTGCCGAATTGAACGTAAATACGGAATCTGTCCAAGCCCCTGACGTCTATATTCAATACAATAAAGGGAACGGCTCTGAGGTAATTAAACTTGATTTACGCTCCCCGGTGCTCTTGGATCGCCTGCAAACCACGATTAACGCAGACCATATACAAGGTGCTCTCGTATTGCCCGAGCAGACAGAGAGCATTCCTATTTCCGGCAGTGTTCAAGTTGATTGGAACAGTCAAAAAATTGTGAGCGAACTTTTTGCAAGAATTCACGGGGCACCGATGAGTTTTCAAGGTGAAAGCTCGGGATTTGATCATCCAGCAATCAAAGGTAACTTAGTCTTCGGCAGGTTAGAGCTTTCAGATTTTTCTATTTTGACTGCTTTGCAAAGAGCACAAAAAACTCTTCCTCTTTCTTTGGAGCCTGCGTTTGAAAGTAAAGAGCCTGCCGCTGAAGAATCAGCTGAAGATTCTGCTACCCCTTCAACGGTTTCTGACAGCAACGATTTTGAACAAACCACAGACTCTCAGCAAGGCCTTCTGCCCCAAGTGCAAGAACAGTCTGCACAAGTAACGGATCCTGCAAAAGAACAAACTGAAAACGTCTCTGAATTGAAAACTAATCAATTTGACCTTCTGAATCATTTCGACTTCGACGGATCAATTGTTATTGGAGAATTAAAAGCTGGACCTGTTACGCTCGCCCAAATAAAGTCCCCAATGTCCATTCAAAATGGAATCTTGCGACTTTCCAAAGCCTCTGCAATAACGTACGATGGAAAAACTGAATTAGAGGCCCAACTGAATTCCGACGGGCATTGGAACGTCCTTTATCGAGCAGAAAGTATCAATTTGTCTGCTTTAATGGAAGACGCTGAAGGCAATAATAAAACTGGCGGTGTGATGGGGTTGCAGGCTAATCTCTACGGTGATGGTTTTAGTAAAGAAACTCTATATGGACAAATTGGTTTTTCAGCCGCTCGGGCAAAACTTTTCGGATTAGATCTCGATAGAAGCCTCAAAGATTTAAAGGCCTTCCGTGATCCTGCTCAATCCAATGATTTATTTACACAAACGGAGCATATTGAAGGCTTAGTCACTATTCATGATGCACAAGCAGATATTGAAAAACTTAGCTTCAATTTCGGTTTCGCCACAGCTGAAGGCAGTGCCGTTGTTGATTTGGAGGATCAGGCTCTCTCTGGAAGTATTCATGGCGTGCACCATTCTGGCTTGCAGTTGTTTGCCAATCTTAGCGGTCAATGGTTTAACCCTATCGTTACTCTTGACACACAGAAAATTAAGGAAGTAAACAAACTACTTCCTCCAGTAAAACCTGCAGAGAAAGCTCAACCTTCTGGCTGGGATAAGTTAAAGAACTTTTTTAAAGAGCGGTTTTAAACGCTTAGATAGAAATTCGGGACTCAATCTTTTAAGAGTCCCGATTTCGAAAAAACTTTAGCCAATTAGAGCCTTTGCAAACTCTTCTGCATTAAAAGGTTGTAGATCTTCTATGCTTTCACCCACTCCAATAAAGTAAATCGGAATCGGCTTATCCGCTCTCATACGACTGATCGCAACCAGTACTCCGCCCTTGGCTGTGCCATCGAGCTTTGTAATGATTAGACCTGTTAGAGGCACAGCCTCATCAAAAGCCTTTACCTGCGCGATCGCATTCTGACCATTAGTTCCATCAATGACTAAGATGACTTCATGGGGCGCTCCCTGCATGGATTTATTCTGAGATCGTGCAATTCTCTTTAATTCTTCCATTAGGCGAAGCTGCGTTGTTAATCGACCAGCAGTGTCGACAATCACCACATCACAACCACGGGCTTTACCAGCCGAAACAGCATCGAAGGCAACAGCAGCTGGATCGCCACCAGTTTGGGAAATAACCTCTACTCGATTTCGTTCTCCCCAAACAGCAAGCTGTTCCCTAGCGGCAGCTCGGAAGGTATCTCCTGCAGCCAACAAAACGCTCTTTCCTTGAGAGGAAAGCCATTTGCTAATTTTTCCAATAGAGGTGGTTTTACCCGCTCCATTAACACCCACCATCATCATAACCAAAGGTTTTGCTTGGTTTAGGTTAATCGCTCCTTCTGCGGGACGCAATAGCGCTACAATCTGCTCCCTGAGTGCGTTTCTGACATCCTCCTGAGTTTTTAAACCCTTTAACTGAATCGTGTCTCTTAGATTTGTTAAAAGCTCAGAAACTGTACTGACTCCCATATCAGCGGAAATCAGTGCAAATTCAAGCTCCTCGAGGAAATCTTCATCAACTTTTCCTCCTGTAAAAAGTCCGATAATATTGATTCGGGTTTTATGCAAACCGTTTTTTAACCGATCCAACCAACCCGTTTTTTTATTTTCAGTCGTTATCATTAACGTATGCGTCCATTGAAAAAACAAAATCTATCACAAAGCGTAAGTTTACCAAGAGCGAGAGGTACAGGTACCGTAAGAATTATCGGTGGTATGTGGCGTCGAACACCTTTGAGTATCACTGATCTGAACGGCCTCAGACCAACGGGCGATCGAGTCCGAGAGACCCTGTTTAATTGGTTGAATCATATTTTCGGAGACTTGACAGAAATTCAAGGCTTAGATCTCTTCGCTGGCTCTGGTGCATTAGGATTTGAATTGGCCAGCCGAGGAGCGCAATCCGTCACACTCATAGAAAAAAACAAAACGGCTTACGCTAAATTGTGCTCTATGCGCGAGAAGCTAAAAGCTGAGGCTCTTTTAGATATTCGCTGTGGAGATTGTTTTTCTCTTTTATCTTCTATCAATAAAAAGTTTAATATTATCTTCATTGATCCTCCATTTGCCTTCAATTTACATGAAAAGGCAATTAAATTATCTCTTCATTATTTGACCGAAGATGGACTTCTTTACATTGAAGCGCCTCGCCAATGGGACGCCTCTATCCTATCTGACTTACAATTAAAAATTGTTCGACAAGCCGATGCCGGAGCGGTCACCTTTCGTTTGGTGGGTCGCTCATTGGAAGGAAAATGACAATCGCTATTTACGCAGGAACATTTGATCCCTTTACTCTCGGACACGAAGATGTCCTTCAACGTGCCCGACAGATCTTCGACAAAGTTATCGTTGCCGTTGCGGCCGATACTGGGAAGAAAACGTTCTTTACCTATGAGGAACGAGTCTACCTTGCCCAAAGTGTACTGGAGGGTACTGATGGTGTTGAAGTGATTGGCTTTGAGGGGCTCTTGAGTGAGTTTGTACGAAAGACCGGAGCAACTGTATTGATCCGCGGAGTCAGAAACGGAAGCGATTTTGATTACGAAACCAGAATGGCTTGCGTCAATCATGCGCTCAATGAAAACGTTCAAACAGTATTTTTCCCACCGATTAACGGTACACAGTCAATTTCTGGTTCCCTTGTCAGAGAAATCCATCGTTTGGGCGGCGATGTTTCTGCATTTGTCAGCCCCATTGTCTGCCGGGCTTTAGCCTCTAAACGTTCGGGAGCAAGGACATGGTAACGCGTTTAGCCGCCGTCGATCTCGGTTCAAACAGCTTTCGATTAGAAATCGGTCGCGTTGAAGGTAATGAGATTGTTTGTGAACACTACTACAAAGAAGGAGTTCGTTTAGCTGCAGGGCTCGATGAGTCTGGAAGCTTGACTGAGGATGCACAGCTAAAAGCTCTCGATACGCTTTCCCGATTTCACGAGCAAATCAGATTTTTCCCTCACAATTGTGTGAGGGCTGTTGGAACACAGACGATTCGAATTGCCCGAAATAACACTGAATTTATTAACCGAGCTCAAAAAGTTTTAGGTTTTCCGATTGAAATCCTCCCCGGACAAGAAGAAGCTCGTTTGGTATTTGAAGGGTGTTCACATAGACTGCCGCCATCGAGTAAAAAACGACTAATTATTGACATTGGCGGTGGTTCAACAGAACTTGTTACCGGTGTCGCTCATCACGCGGATCGCTGTGAATCTTTCCACGTGGGGTGTGTGAATTTATCCCTGCAATACTTTCCTGACGGCAAAATTACCAGACAGGGCTATGAAGCGGCGAAGCTTGCTGCCATGGCTGAATTTCAGGAGGGTCGGGAAAGATTTAACTCAACCCTTTGGGATGAAGCTTTCGGATCATCGGGCTCGATGGAAGCTATTTGCGGCTTAGCTAAATCATTCGGACTAGATAATGATGGTCTAACTCTGCAAACGCTTCGAAAAATTAGTGATTGCATGATTAGCAAGGGTCATATTGACAATCTAAACTTCCCCGATATGCATCACTCTCGTAAGGAAGTTATTACAGGTGGTTTAGCTGTACTGCACGCCGCTTGCGATGCACTCAATATCCAACAAATCCGATTCTCCGAAGGTGCATTACGAGTAGGCTTACTTTACGAGCAATGGGCCCGCCTCAACGGAAGAGACATTCGAGAAAATAGTGCCAGAGAGCTTTTGCGTTACAGCTCAGTCTCCGAAGCTCAGGCTATCCGAGTGAGCCAAATTGCCTTGCTTTTACTCGACAAGCTTTTACCACAAGCCTCTGAAAACATTAAAAAGCGCCTTCACTGGGCTGCATTACTGCATGAAACAGGTAATCTCATCAGCCACAACCGTTTCCATCGACTGGGAGCCTATTTAATAGAACACTTTGATTTACAAGGCTTTTCCATTAACGATCGACATTGGGTCTCTCAACTTGTTCTGGGACACAGAGGTCGACTCTACAAAATTCAAGACGAATTGAAAGATCCCCAGTGGGCAAAATCACTCCTAGCTTTACGCCTGGCGAGCATCATTGCTCATAAACGAGAAGACATTGAGTTACCCGATTTTCAGCTAACACAACCCGATTCCCAGCACTGGCGGTTATCATTTAATCATTCTGGCTGGTTGGATAAACATCCTTTAACACATTTTCTTTTACAAAGAGAAGTTAATGCGTGGAAAGCCGTACAATATCGGTTTGACTTTGAGAAATAATACTGTTGATGTTTGAGGTTGACACTCCCGCCCAAGAAGAGCCCTTAGTTCAGCTGTCACACGTTTTTGTGGAGTTTGACAAGCTACAAGTGCTCCGAGATGTATCGGTTGATATATACCGAGGGGAGTTTGTTGTCCTTCACGGAGACACTGGGTGCGGAAAATCAACCGTCTTACGCCTTATTGCTGGCTTATTGAATCCATCTAGAGGGGCTGTGCGAGTCGCCGGAGAGGATGTACAGGACTTCTCAACTCTACAGCGTCGATGGCTCAGAAGAGCTATTGGTTTGATGCTCCCCAATTCTCCTCTTTTGGAAGACCGCAGCATTCTTGAAAATGTGATGCTTCCAGCCCTGGCTGCCGAAGCATCAACTGAGCAAGCCAGGCAACAGGCTTTGGCAGCATTGTCTCGCTGCCATATGTCTGACTGGGCATACAACTATCCCATAGATCTGTCCTCCGGTCAACGCCAACAAGTCAGTCTTGCCCGTGCAGTAGTCAATCAACCGGTTCTTATTTTGGCTGATGAGCCGGCTGCTCATCTTGACGCTAATAATGCTCAAACGGTCATTAATTTGCTTGGAGAATTTGCAAGCGCCGGAGTCACTGTCATCGTAGCCTCGCACTTGTTGCTGGCTCCGCGTGATATCGCTTATCGCGAAGTTAAGTTCGCCTCTCAACATGGAGCCATGCTATGAGTTTTACTTCCTCTCGCGCTTGGGCTCTTCAGCAAGTTTTTCGCGGAATTCGTAACGCAAAAGGATTATTTTTCCTAGCTTTAATGCTGGCAAGCCTTTCGCTTACTATTCCAGTCTTTGTTGCAAGCGTACTTTACAGTCTTTCTGAACCGATTCGTGCTATTCCGGTAGCTCCGGAAATTACAGTTTTCACATACCAAAACTTAAATAAAGCACAAATGGATAATTTGAGAGAGAGAATCGGCCGACACGAGCACGTAATGAAGATTACGACGATTCCCAAAGATGAGGCCTTCAAGTCTCTCAATGAAAATTTAGGCATTAAACAAACTAATCAGGATAAGGCGTCTAATCCCTTGCCTGATCTACTGATTGTTACTTTAGATGCCAAGATGCCTGCAGCCGATATCGAGAAAACGGCTAAAAATATTGAAAAGCTCAAAGGAGTCAGTCTGGTAGCCTATGACAGTACGTGGCTTACTAAGCTGGATGCAATCTCTCACGCCATCAGTAAATTAGGCTGGATTTTTGTCATTATCACTCTATCCCTAATCATCTGTGTCATAGCAGCCAGCGTTCGTTTAGCTGCCGATACGCAGAAAACTGAACTTAATATGCTTTACCTTTTTGGAGCAACCCCGTCCTTTTCCATCAGACCTTATGCATGGAGAGGATTCCTAACCATGGGGTTAGCAGCCGTTATTGCAATCGCGCTTTCCTCTTTTGCAACCGGTTACTTAAATGAAGCCTTATTAGCTGTCGGTGAGCAATACGGCACAACAATTGCTATTTCGTCGCTCCCAATGGAATTTAATGTGGGTTTTGTTGCTTTTTGCGCTCTGCTGGGAAGTCTTATTGCTAGTATCATTACCCAACGTGCGATCGCAAAAATTGAACGATTCAATTGAAATCGCTTCCCATTTCTCCTAAGGCTCTTATGAAAAACCCTTCTTCTAAGACTGTTGGCACCTCCAATGCTCTAGTTCCTTACCAGAGCAAAGTACCCAGTGTTATCCCTAGTTTAGGTAATCTGGATGCTTATATTCAGGCTGCCAATCGATTTCCCATACTGTCCTATGAAGAAGAACAGAAACTCGTTGAGCGATTGCATAAAAACAATGATATGGCAGCCGGTCGGGCACTTGTTATGGCTCATTTAAGGTTAGTCATAGCTATTGCACGCTCCTATTTGGGTTACGGCATTCCTCATGCCGATTTAATCCAAGAGGGCAATATCGGTCTGCTGAAAGCTATTAAGCACTATGAACCTAACCACGGTGCTCGCTTAATGACCTTTGCAGAATATTGGATTCGGTCTGAAATCCAAGACTATATTGTCAAAAATTGGAGACAAGTGAAATTAGCGACGACTAAGTCGCAGCGGAAACTCTTTTTCAATTTGCGTTCCATGCGAGGCGAAAATGCACTGACTTATTCGCAAGCGAATCAAATTGCCCATGAGCTTGACGTCAAACCGTCAGAAGTGCTCGAAATGGAACAACGAATGTACGGTAATGAAACACCGATTGATTTGCCGACAGACTCCTCAGACACTGAGGATGACCGCTCAAGTGCTCCTATTCAGTGGTTAGCTTCAACAGAAAACGAACCGACTGTAATTCTCGAACAAAAAGATGAAGAGAGAATGCAACAAGAAGGTATCCGTCAGGCGTTAGCGAGCCTGGATGAACGTAGCCGACACGTAATCATGGCTCGCTGGTTAAATGTTGATGAAAGCGGTAACAATGCCCCCAAGACACTCCAAGAACTCGCTCAAGAACTTGGTGTTTCTGCCGAACGTGTCCGTCAAATTGAAAAAAATGCTTTGGTTAAAATGAAAAAGGCGCTGACGGCGCCCGCTGATGAATATGTTTAGAATCGTTTTAGTAGCTCCTGAAATACCTCCCAACACTGGCAATATTATTCGGCTGTCTGCCAACACTGGATGTGAGTTGCATTTAGTGGAACCCTTAGGTTTTACCTTGGAAGATAAGCACATGATAAGAGCAGGCTTAGACTACCATGAGTATGCAACTGTCAAAGTACACAAAAGTTTCCAAGCCTTTTTGGAAGCAGAAAAACCGCAAAGAGACAGAATGTTTGCAATGACAACAAAGGGATCCCATCCCTTTGCTCAATCGCATTTTTTGCCAGGTGACTGGTTTGTTTTCGGCAGTGAGGGGCACGGTCTGCCCGATGAAATTCGAAATAGTTTCCCGGAGCAGCAGCGCATTCGCTTACCTATGCGCCCTCATAATCGCTCGCTTAACCTATCCAATACAGTAGCTATTACTGTTTATGAAGCTTGGCGGCAAAATCATTACGAGGGCGGCATCTAACCGTTGGTACTTTTTTTCTGATTTAAACTTTCAAGTAAATAGCGATCCATATGGCGCTCGGCCGCAAAGACGGCGGCTTGGACGCGGGAACTAAAGTCAAAGCGACGCATAATTCGCTGTAAGTGAGCCTTTACAGTACTTTCTGACATATTGAGCAAATTTGCCATTTCCCGATTACTAGCTCCTTGAGCAAGACAGCCCAAAATCTGTCTTTCACGCTCTGTGAGGCTCTTAACCGTCTCAGGACGCACTTCCGGCATCAATGAAAGGTGTTTAGCACGAATACCGTTAACAAATTTGCTAGTCATCTCTGGAGACATCACACTCTCACCGGCGACGACTTGTCTAACACTATTGACCAAATATTCAGCATCAATATTTTTTACTAAATAGCCCCGCGCTCCCAAAACAAAGGCTTCTTTTAAGTCTTCAGCGTCTTCACTGACTGTCAGCATCACCACTGGCAACTCTCTGTTGGATGCCAGCATTTGAGCCAATGCTTCTGTTCCGCTCATTACCGGCATATCCAGGTCTAATAACACCAGGTCCGGTTTGAGCTGTTCAGCAAGCTTTACACCTTCTAAACCATCCGAGGCTTCTCCAACGATCTCAAAGTCAGGTTGTCGGCTTAAAAGTGCTTTTAAACCTGAGCGAAATAAGGTGTGGTCATCAACCAGCAAAATACGAATAGTCATTAACGTCCCTCTTTGGGCAAAATTAATCGAACCGTCGTTCCCTGGTCAAGCTCGGATTCGATTTCTATGTGAGCTTTGACTTTTTGAGCACGCTCTCGCATGATAGACAATCCAACGTGGCTTTGCTTTCTTTCTTCCAATACTTTTGGATCAATTCCGATACCATCATCCATGACAGTCATTTCAAATTGCTCCATATTGCGAATATTGACCATGACTGTTTGTGCTTTTGCATGTTTTCTAACGTTGGATAAAGCTTCCTGCAAAATAAAAATCACCTGTAATTTTTGGGCCGATGTCAGCTCTTTGCCTTCATTTTTTATGCTCAGATGAGTTTTTACATGCGTCTGACGTTCAAAACGAAGCAAAACGCTTTGCACCAACTCCTCCAACTCTTCTTTGTAAACTCGGGTTCTGAAATTAAGCAGAAGCTCTCGGACATCGTCATAGCACTCCTGAACACCAGCCTTTATCTGTTTGAGACCATCATCAATTTGCTCTTGATTCTTAGCTTTGAGTGCGCCATCGAGCATTTGCACCTGCAAATTGACAAACGAAAGCGTTTGAGCGATCGAATCATGTAAATTTTGAGCCAAAATGTTACGCTCTTGAGCCACTGCCATCTGCTGATCAAGCGCCGCCAGACGCATATTTTCAATAGCCGCTCCTAAGTGCCGCCCAAGGTTTTCAAGCAGCATATCCAATGCTCGGTTTTCCCGAACATTATCCCGATAAAAAAGTACAAAAACCCCGATATTTTTTTGACGATATCGAATATGGTAAATCACTTTCTGAGTAAAGAAATTCGCCTCAATTTCCGTCTTCACATCAGAGCGGGAAACACCTGTCCTTATCGGGTAGGGGCTTGCAAAAATCTTTTGACAAAAATCCTCAGATATTTTTTCACAGCCTTTTGAAAACTCTTCACTTAAACCTTTTTGCAAAATATTCTCAAACCTGCCCCTATGCTCATTCCAAAAGCACACCTGTAGAGCTGGCGCTTCTGCCAAAGTCAATACTCGGGCTGTAAACGACTCCAACATTTCCTCTAAAGAATGTTGCTCGCCAAGAAAAGAAGTCAGCCCATAAAGAGCAGTTAAGTGAGCATTTTTCTCAGCCAAGGATGCTGTTTTTTCCTCAACAATATTCTCTAGATTTGTATAAACGTCATCCAAATGGCTTGCCAATGCATTGAATCCAGCCGAGATCTCAGAAAATTCTAAGGTCCCCTCAGCATGAACCCGTGTCTTCCAGTCACTCGCTTTCAAACGCTCAATTCCGGCCTGCAGTTGATTTAAGGGGCGTAAAACTGATGCAAATAGGAACCTCATGACAACAATGACGCTCAAAATAGACAGTCCGCCCAAAGCCACCTGAGTAAAGCGAAGTACAACAATGTTACGATTGACCTCGGCATCCATCAGGTTCTGCCATTCATCGAGCTCGCTATTGAGAAGGTCTAAACCCTTTAAAATGTCGTGTCTGACTTGCCGATTGAGTTGATGGCTTTCGTTCCATCGCAACAAGGCAGGCTTAACGCTTTGACGCCAAGTCTCGTCAATATGCCCCATGATCTTATCAATGCGTTCATCACGGGCCATCACTCTGTAGGTTGACTGATCGTCTAAGATTGCTAAATTCAATGTCTGATCCACACGCCAGACAACACCCTGTATATCTATGGCGAAGCCATTTGCATGGTCGGTCGTCAAATCGTAACCTACCTGATAAAGTTCGACACGAATATCAGCCGCTCGCCTTGTTACCTCTGTGGAGATTTCCATCTGCTTAGATAAAAAAAGCGTGTAAACAACTGAGGCAATCAAAACGACTACCCAAAGAAGAGCCAATCGAAGGAGGCGACTTGATAACTGAGGGGCTTGTGGGACAGTATTCATTGTCATATACAAAAAGGGAAGCTATAGAGCGAAATCGCTGAGCAGCTTCCCCTTTAGTTAAAGCTTATGGCTTTAGCAGTTAGTTTTGCTCTTGAGCCTTTGCTTGGTCTGCAGTCGCTGCTTGTTGAGCAAGGCGCTGTTGATAGAGCATTTCAAAGTTCATTTCCGGCAGATTAACCGGAGCCATTGTTGTGCGGGTAATCAGGTCGGCAACGTTAGCTCTTAAATACGGATAAACAATTGTCGGACAGATGACGTTACCGATATGAGCCATTTGTTCATCATTGAAACCGCGAATTTGGAAAATACCGGCTTGCTTTACTTCAGCCAGCAACAAAACATTTTGATCTGCTTTAATCGTAACAGTTGCTCTAACAGTCACTTCACGATGAGCGTCGTCGAGCTTTTTGATGCTGACTTCAAATTGCATATCAACGGTCGGCTGTTGCTGCAAAGGTGTGACAAACAATTCAGGAGCGTGAGGCATCTCCAAAGAGGCATCTTTCATGTAGCAGCGTTCAAGCTGGAAAGCATTAGCAGGAGCTGCGCTCTGTTGTTCCGGTTCAGTAGCCGTATTGGTTTCGTCAGCCATTTTTATATCCTTTAAAAAGACTTTTAAATTGATTTATTTTGTTAATTAACGGGTAAAGGGCAACTTTGCATCAACCCAGCCCTTGATTCCACCTTCAAGAACAAAGACATCCTTGTAGCCCTGTGCACGCAAAACTTTTGCGGCTTTCTGACTTGATGTCGTCACAGTGTCAACAACGATAACAGGACGATCTTTGGGTACTTCATTGACTCGGCCTTCGAAACCGTCAATAGGAATGCTCTTGGAGCCAGCAATGGCACCACGCTTAAAATCTTTGGTTGCGCGCACGTCCAAAATAAAGGCATTTTTTTTATTGATGTAATCAATAGCCTCTTCGTTGCTCAGACTGGGACCCATACTACGCTTACGAATATAAGGTTCCAAAAGAAAACCGCCAGAAATCAAAACAACGGCGACTAAAACGATGTTATCGAGTAAAAAATCAAGCACAATCTTCTCACTTCTGATTGATCAAAGAAAAAGCGGTCGGTCAAAATCTGCCAATCGCATCTTGATTTGGGATAGTACAACAAATTACAACTTTTTGTATGATCCCAAACCTCTGATCTCACCAATTCTTTTAAAATTGAGAAGTTGTCCTCCTTTTTATCTTTTATAGAGAACTGTTTTATGTTTAAACTCGTTTTGATGCGACACGGCGAAAGCCAATGGAATCTCGAAAACCGTTTCACGGGCTGGACAGATGTAGACTTGACAGAAAAAGGCCGTGAAGAGGCCCGTAAAGCCGGCGAGCTGCTGAAAGCAGAGGGCTACGACTTCGATATTGCATACACCAGTGTTTTGCGCCGCGCTATCCGTACCCTCTGGATCGCACTGGATAGCATGGATCGTATGTATCTGCCGATCAAAAATTCATGGCGTTTAAACGAGCGTCACTATGGCGCACTTCAAGGTCTTAATAAAGCTGAAACTGCGGCTAAATATGGAGACGAACAAGTTCTGATTTGGCGTCGTGCCTACGCTATTGCTCCCAATCCCCTGTCTCCAGAAGACGAGCGTTGGGCCGGCAAGGATCCGCGGTATGCTAACTTAAAACCAGAAGAAATCCCTGCCACAGAGTGCTTGAAGGATACAGTTGCTCGCGTTGTTCCTTATTGGAAAGAAGAAATTGAACCAATGGTTCGTTCTGGCAAACGCGTACTTATCGCTGCTCACGGCAACTCTTTGAGAGCGCTTATCAAGTATATTGACAATATCAGCGACGAAGACATTGTTCATCTGAATATCCCAACTGCTCGTCCCATTGTCTATGAATTCGATGACGATATGAAGCCGATTCGCCACTATTATCTTGGCAATCAAGCTGAAATTGAGGCCGCAATGGCTGCTGTGGCGGCTCAAGGTAAAGCCAAAAAGTGAAATTAGTCGCGCGTCCACTTGTGACGCTTATGAAAGCGCTCGGTCTGGCGGGCGCTTTCCTATGCTTTAGTGCCACTCCGCTTTATTCATACAGCGGAGCGGGTGTTGCGTACGCCCAAACCGCACAAAAAAAGGCTACTCGTTCAGCTCCCAGTAAGACTAAAGAGACGGCTTCAAAGAAAACTCCTGCTAAGACTACTTCTGCCAAAAAGACTCAAAAGAGTAGCTCCGCTGACGTTAGCGAAAAACGCCGCAATGAATTGCAAAATCAACAAAAGTCCCTACAGGAACAACTGGGTTCTTTAAAAAAACAACTATCACAAGCAGAAGCCAGTCAACATGAAGCCAGTGATGCCTTGGCCGCAAGTGAAGAAGCGATTTCAAAGGCTAACCGCCGCTTGCGTGAACTGGGCAATGAGCGAACACGAGTTGAAAATAGATTAAAAGAGCTCCGCGAACAGGAGTTAGCCGTTAATGGCGAACTCACAAGCGCTGAAAAACAAAATCGAGCAATTGCTCGTGCACAATTTTTAAACTCTCGACGCCAATCTTGGCAAACTCTAATTGCCGGTACTAATCCGCATGAAGTTGCCAGAGATGCAGCCTCCTTGCATTATTTTGCCCGAGCTCAGCAACAGGCTCTTAACCAGCTATCGCAAAGACAAGCTAATATCCACTCTGTTTCAGAAGAAACTCAAAGCAAAAGAAAAGAGCTGGCTAACATTGAGGCCAACGAGAAAGAAGGGCGGGCTCAGCTGATGAAAGAGCAGCAAAGCCGTAAACAGACTCTTGAGAAATTAAAAAAACAAATTTCTGAACAGAGAGCCTCTATTGATAAACTCGAGCGAGATCAGCAACGGCTTGGGGAACTTGTCGCAAACATTGATAAAGTGCTGGCTCAGCGTAAAGCGGAAGCCGAAAGGCGGGCACAGCAAGCCAGAAAGAAACAACCTGCTAGTGGCAAAGTCTCGGTTGGCGGGAAAACACCGTCAGGTGTATTTGCTAAGCAGCGCGGAAAATTATTGATGCCCGCACTCGGTAAAATCACAGGTCGTTATGGTCAGGCTCGAGCAAACGCCTCAGGAAAAAGCACGACTTGGCGTGGTTTAATGATTCAGGCCCGACAAGGTAGCGATGTCCTAGCTTGTGCCAACGGTCAGGTCGTTTTTTCCGATTGGTTACGAGGTTTTGGTAATCTGATTATCGTTGATCACGGAGATGGTTATCTCTCTATCTACGCCAATAACGAGTCACTATTTAAGAGTGTCGGTGACAAGGTTACACGTGGTGAAACCATCGCTTCCGTCGGCAACACTGGCGGCGAAGAAAAGCCTGGATTGTATTTTGAGCTCCGTCGAAACGGTCAACCCTTCAATCCCTTACCTTGGATCGGTAAGGATTAGAAAGAAAAAACATGAAGACTTTTATTTCTCCCTTACGAAAAATTGTGCTCACAACTGCCCTTGCGTTGAGTTTGAGTTCGACTTTTTCTATTGCACAAGCTAATGAACCGCTCCCTAAAAGTCCTCTACCCTTGCAGGAAATTAGACAGTTCACAGATGTGTATGCTGCTGTAAAGGCGTTTTATGTCGATGAAAGCCAAACTGGCGACAGGCAACTTCTGGAAAATGCATTAGCTGGCATGCTCTCTGGGCTAGATCCGCATTCGGCTTTTTTAGATAAAGAAGCCTTTGAAGAGATGAAGGAAGGCACCGAAGGAGAGTTCGGGGGCCTGGGTCTAGAAGTAACGATGGATGCATCGGGTGTTTTGGTCATTGCACCGATTGATGATACTCCGGCAGCAAGAGCTGGTATCCGAGCCGGTGACATCATTGTCAAAATTGACGATCAAGCTACTCGCGCTAGAACTCTGTCGGAAAACGTCAAACTCATGAGAGGCAAACCTAAGACAAAAATTAAACTTGTCATTGCCAGAAAAGGAGTGGATAAACCCCTTAATTTCACGATCACACGTGACATCATTAAAGTTCAATCCGTCAAGATGAAAGAACTTAAGGATGGAATCGCTTATATCCGAATTTCACAGTTCCAAGAGCATACAGCTGACGACCTAGCCAAGTATCTTATTAACTTAAATAAGAAAAACCACCTTAAAGGTTTGGTCTTGGATTTACGAAATGATCCTGGCGGATTGCTTAACGCTGCCGTTGGAGTCGTTTCAGCCTTTATAGAAAAAGACCAAGTGGTTGTGAGTACCAAAGGTCGTACACCCGAGGCAAACCGCAGCTTTAAGACTCAACCGCAGGACTATCTGAACTACAAACAAAGTCCTTCAAGCGATTGGGTTGCTAAAGTGCCTGCGCAAGCCAAGACTGTCCCAATGGTTGTTTTAATTAACGCAGCGAGCGCAAGCGCAAGCGAAATCGTTTCCGGAGCGCTTCAGGATCATAAACGGGCAAAAATTATCGGGCAACAATCTTTTGGTAAGGGCAGCGTACAGACCGTACTGCCACTCAGGCCTCTAGAGGGTGGAGAACCCACAACTGGAATCAAGCTCACTACTTCACGCTATTTCACTCCAAGCGGTCGTTCCATTCAGGCAACAGGAATCACTCCAGATATTGAAATTGCTGATACAGAACAAGGCAATTACGCCACCTTTAATATTCGTGAAGCTGATTTGGCCCACCACCTGAAAAATGATGAGCAAAAGCGTGCATATGAAAAGAAACAAAGGGAAGAAAGTAAAAAGCAAGTTGAAGACAACGAGCAACCTGATCTGCGCTACTTTTTCGGCGATGACAATGATTTCCAACTACAGCAAGCGGTCAAAATCTTAAAGGGCGAAAAATACCTGACCGGTTTTGAAAACAAAACGACCTCAAATAAAGAAGTCAAAGCCAATGCCAAAACCGCAAAGTAGAATAAAAAGAGTCAATAGTCCATAGTTTTATGCAGCAAGTACTGATTCACGTTGTTCCCCTCTTTTTCGTTCTCTATGTATATGTCAGTTTAATTTCAAAAACTCGACTCCACATAGCGATCAAAGGGATTTTGTTGGTACTGATTCTGATTGGTAGTCAGTATCCTGCCTTTTGTCGATCCTTTTTTGTTGGTTACGACAATAAAATACCGCATTTGGGCATCGTGCTCTACAGCTGGTTATTTGCCACGCAGCTGCTACTCATTTTGCTGACAATCATTAAAGACATTGTTGCTGTTGGCTACCGATTGATTGCAAAAAAAACTTTGCCTCACCCGAGCACTACCGCTGTCAGTCTGTTATCTATATCGATGGTCTTATCTGCCTTAGGTAGTTACCAAGCACTGTCTCAACCTTTGATTTATCAGCTTGAGGTTCGTGTAAAAGAACTCCCGGATGCTCTTGACGGCTTTACGATTGCTCAGCTTTCGGATATCCATGCGAGCGCTCTTTTGGATCGCGAACGACTCATTAAGGTAGTAGAGCGAACAAATGAACTCGAGCCTGATCTCATCGCAGTTACAGGCGATATTGTCGATGGAAAAACTGAAGCTAGATTGCAAGACGTTTTGCCTCTGAAAAAACTTCATGCACCTTATGGAGTTTACGCGGTTGAAGGCAACCATGAACACTATGTTGAATATGACGCATGGATGAAAGTTTTTCCAACGCTGAATATGAGAGTGCTGCACAACAGTCATGAAGTCCTAAATGTTAAAGGGGCCTCTCTAGCGATCGCCGGCATAACCGATCCGATGGCGGTCCGTTATCACCGCGACGTACCAGACATTACTAAAGCTATACAAGGGATCCCGAAAGGTGTTACAACTATTTTGCTGTCTCATCAAGTGAAATACAGCCGTGAACATGCAGAATATCCTATCGCCTTGCAGTTGTCAGGACATACTCACGGGGGACAGATTTTCGGAATGCATTGGTTAGCTCAGTTCTTAAATAGAGGTTTTGTCAAGGACAAATACCAGATAGGCAATATGGTTCTGTATGTTAATCGCGGAACGGGACTTTGGTACGGTTTCCCAATTCGTTTAGGGATTCCTAGTGAAATTACTTTGCTGACCCTAAAAAAATAAAGAAATCTTTTGCTGAGTTTTGAAAAGCGACTAATATTGACATTGAGAGTATCCGTTTTTAAAGGATAAAAGCATGCTCAATCAAAATAGTTTTCGTTATTCTGCTGCCATTGAAGCCTTAATTGAAAAACATGCCAATGAAGGCACTGACAGTATGTGGAGCATTTGGCGTGAACGTCAAGTCAACCGCAATGCTTACGGTGGCAACTATTCTTTTGTTCTTGGCAGAACAGCCGATAAAGATAAACCCTTTTACCTCAACTTTGAGTCTGCCTTTGAAGGTTTTGCCGCTCACGCTCCCTATACGCTCGTAACAGGTATGACAGGAAGCGGTAAGAGCTCTTTTCTGCGTAACTTAATTCTGGATATTGCTATTACCAATACACCGGATCTTGCAGCTATTAAAGTTTTCGACCCCAACGGTGGCTGGGCCTTTGAAAGTCTTAAAGGCCTGCATAGAATGCGCGTGGAAACCAACATTGAAACCGCTAAAAGCTACTTAGAAGGAATCACCAAATCTATTCAAGCTCATGAACAGCTTTTTGAAACATTGGGTGTTAAAACACTAGAAGAATGCAATAAAGTTTTAGGGTTAAAAAAACGGCTGTTGCGCACTTTTGTCATTATCGATGAAGTAGCAGTGTGGATGATTGATGATGACTTTAAAGCTAAATTGCTCAACGCTTTAGAGGCTATTTCGACAAAAGGCTGGAGCACTGGCTACCATTTGATTCTTGCAACTCAATGGCCTGATCCCAGAGTTTTACCGAAAGAAGTACGTGATCATTTCGGCAATCGCATTTCGCTCAAGTTACCGACTGCAGAAATGTCAGAATACGCGCTGGGCATCAAGGGAGCCGAAGAATTAACCGATTTAGGACACATGCTTGCAGTCTTAGCCGGTGAACCTAAGCCCATTAATTGCTGGGTGCCTTGGTTGTCAGATGAGGATGCTGAGCGAATGGTGACTGCCATTCGGGTAGCCGAGGATCGTTAACCACTAACCTGAGAGCGCCTTCAAGGCGCTCTTTTCAACAATGAGTGATTTTAAAATTTGTCCCGCCGGCGGAAAAATCCTGATGCCAAAATTATGGCTCATTGACATGGATGATACGTTATACTCTGCCTCTGCAAAGATGTTCCATGAGATTCATGTCCTGATGGATCAGTACATTATCAAACATTTGGCACTGAGTCCTGATCAGGCCAATATGTTAAGAAAAGAGTATTGGCGTCGCTACGGTGTGACTTATTACGGACTTTGGCTTCATCACGGCATTGATCCTCATCATTTCCTGACAGAAACACACAAAGTGGATGTTTCCAGTATTCATACTCAAAGTTGTATGAAAGAGGCTATTTTTGATCTTCCTGGAGAAAAGATCCTTTTTACAAACGCACCCAATGTTTTTGCTGATCAAGTCCTTGCAAAACTTCATCTTCAAAATTGTTTTGCAAAGCAATATCGAGCTGAGGATATGAAAGTATTCGGTCAATGGCGCCCTAAACCCTCAGCGCAAATGTTTAGAAAAATTGTGGCCGAGCATCACTTCCAGGCTCACCAGTGCTGTCTGATTGATGACAATCTTTTTAACTTAAAAGTCGCCAAAAGCGTAGGGCTTCAAACTGTCCTTTGCAAAGGATGGCATCATCACAAATTCAATGTTATTCGTCAAAGCTTATACGTTGATGCTTTTATATCGCATATAAAGGATATTCAAAAAATTTTGCTTGAGAAAAAACAAGCTAGAGTCAAACGACATCGTCCTCAATTTTTGAATCCCTATAATTAGTCCTTCTCTATGAAATTGAATATTTGAGGTTATTTTGTTTATTTTTCGTTGGATTGCCAAAATATTCCGAGCGATTGGAACTGCTTTGAGTTATTTCAATAAGGCGCTTTTATACGCTTTGGAGATCATTATTGTCGTTGCAGTCATTATTTCTGTCTTTTCAATGACAAAGTCTCCTCAAGTGCAGCCAAATTCGATCTTAGTGCTGGATCTGGAAGGAACCATCAAGGAGTTACCTTCTGCAGACATGGGTTTATCCCCCGTTTTAGCGAATGCTCCAAGTAATGTTTCATTACACGAGTTGCTTGCAACGCTCGATAAAGCCTCCAAGGATCCTATGATTGATGGTGTGCTGCTCAAACTCGACAAGCTTCAGCGAGTCGGCATGGCCTCAATAGAGGAAATAGGTAAAGCGCTTGAGCGCTACAAAACCAGCGGGAAACCCATTTGGGCATGGGGAACAAATTTTACGCAAAGTCAATATGCCTTAGCTTCTCACGCAAATGAGATATACATGCACCCCATGGGAGAAGTGTTGGTAAAAGGCCTTGCTTCCAACAGACTTTATTACGGAGAACTATTGAATACCCTAGGCATTAAAGTCCATGTTTTTAAAGCAGGCGCCTACAAGAGCTTTCCAGAAAGTTTTGTCTCCAGCAAGCCTTCAAAGGAATGGATAGAAAGCGAACGCTTTTGGTTAACAGATGCTTGGGAAACCTTATCGCATCAAATTGAGAGTTCCAGGGGACTGATGCCCGGTTTTATTGATCAGTACATCAGTTCATTGGACAGCAGAGTCGTTGAGGCTGGAGGCGACCTTGCCCGCACGGCTCTTCAGGCCAATCTAATTGACGGTACGCTGACCTATGACCAGATGCAAAAGACTATTGCAAGCAAACTAAATCGTGCCGAAAACAAAAATCTTCACTTTGTCTCCTACACTGAATACAAAGACAATCTCAACACGCAGCACGGCGAGATAGCAGTCATCATTGCTGAAGGCGAAATTCAGGAGGGTCAATCCCAATCCGGTATAACCGGAGCTGAAACTCTGGTTTCTCTCATAGATCAGGCAAGAGAAAACCCTTCAGTCAAAGCCCTTGTGCTCAGAGTGAATTCTCCTGGCGGCTCTGCTGTAGCTAGTGAGTTAATCAGGCATGCTATCGAAACAACAAAAAGCGAAAAACCTGTCATTGTCAGTATGGGAGATCTGGCTGCCTCTGGAGGTTTTTGGATAAGTATGGGGGCGTCAAAAGTACTAGCGGCCTCTTCTACCATCACTGGTTCAATCGGCGTGTTCGGCCTTGCTCCCACTTTTGAAAACACGCTGAAATTAGCCAAAATCGGGCAAGGTACTGTTGCAACAACATGGTTGGCTAATGCTGAACGACTAACTCAACCGATGGATCCTCGACTGGAGACTATCTTCACTCAATCAGTTGCCAAAACATATGCAAATTTTGTGAACATTGTTGCACAATCTCGAAAGCTCACACCCGCTTATGTTCAGACTGTCGCTCAAGGACGCGTTTGGACAGGCTCTCAGGCAGCAAAGCGAAAGCTTGTAGATGAAATCGGAGATTTTCAGGACGCAATAAAACTAGCTCGATCCTTAGCGCATTTGGATAACAACGCTGGCTTTGTCTACCTTATTGAACCAAATGCTGACCTAGGCTCAATACTCAAAGAAAGTATAGGAGATTGGATCAGTCCTCTGGGGCAATTAGGTTTAACTGAAGAAATTCGTAGTGAGCTCAAACACTCTCAACGGCTACTGCAAAATGAAATGAATTCAAAGTTGTTCAATGTATACGCTCACAGTTTGCTTGAGCTCATTCAATAAAATAATTGCGGGCGCAAAGCGCCCGCAACACTTCTCCCTTCCCTTTTTATCCGAAGGGATTTTTTTCTGAAAGCTAATTAGTCTCCGTACATTTTTTGACGGATTTCACGTCGCATCTGAGCTTCTAAAGAAAGTGTAGCGGTAGGCCGAGCCAATAAACGAGCTACTCCGATCGGTTCCCCTGTTTCTTCACACCAGCCATACTCTCCATTATCGATGCGCTGGATAGCAGCCTGTACCTTCTTCAATAACTTTCTCTCACGATCCCGAGTCCGCAGCTCCAAAGCATGCTCCTCTTCGATCGTTGCCCGATCCGCAGGATCCGGCACCACAGTCGTTTCACGCAAATGTTCCGTCGTCTGACCGGCATTGTCGCGCAATTCCTTCTCCATCTCTTCCAGACGGTGACGGAAGAATGCCAATTGACGATCGTTCATGTACTCATCTTCGGACATCGCGAGTAATTCTTGCTCTGTCAACAACTTCTTTTTCGTGGCCATATATCTTTACTGACGCTACCCAGCTTAAGCAGAGTTGCGTTTTTTCATTACATCAAACAAACGCCTTTTTAAAGAGAACACCTTAAAAGGAGCCCTCCAGTAAGGAGGGGCAATTGTCTCTTAAAAAGAATGTTTTGTCAAATTTTTCATCAACCTACGGAGCATCAATCAAGCAAGTCTCTAATCCGGTAACGATGGCCTGTTCAGGCAAATTGCGACCAATAAATACAATCTTACTCATCGGCCTTTCTCCCTCAGACCATTTAGGCCCTAAGTCAGCTGCCACCAACATGTGGACCCCTTGGGTAATCATTTTATGATCGGTTCCTTCAAGATAAAGGACCCCCTTATATCGGAGAAGATCCGGTCCATACACCTGAGTAATGGTGCCCCAAAAACGCTCTAGTCTGAAAGGATCAAACGGAGTGTAAGAGGTAAACACAAAAGATCCGATTTCATCTCCATGGTGATGATGGTGGCCTGTGTCCGTTAAAAACTCAGGATCAACATCTAAAACCTCGTTAAGATTGAAGCCTTCAATATCCAAAACCTCATCAATAGCAACCTCTCCCATGTGAGCTTCTTTAATCGGCGCCCGTGGGTTCATTGCTCTCAGGCGTGCACGGATGGCCTTGACGTCCTCAGGGCTCACCAAATCCGTTTTCGTTAAAAAGATTCTGTCGGCAAAACCTACCTGCGCCTGAGCCTCTAATTCTTTATCCAGTGTTTCGTTTCCATGCTTGGCATCTACCACCGTAATAACACCGTCCAAACGGTAAAATGCCGCCACAGCATCATCCATGAAAAACGTTTGAGCAACAGGTCCCGGATTGGCAACACCGGTCGTCTCAATGATGACTCGATCGAAATGAATTTCCCCACGATCTCGACGGTGACGAAGATCGGTCAGTACTCTAGAGAGATCCCCACGGATCGTGCAACAAATACAGCCATTGCTCATCTGCACGATCTGCTCTTTATCGGTTTGAACAAGCAGTGTACTATCTACGTCCTCTTCTCCGAATTCATTTTCAATCACGGCAATTTTATGTCCGTGATCCTCCCGCAAAACCCGATTTAACAATGTTGTTTTGCCTGCTCCCAAAAAACCCGTCAAAATCGTGACCGGAATCTGAGGAACCATATCCATGACATCCATTTTCAGCCTCTTTAAAACTTTTCCATTCGCGGCCAGAGTCGCATAAATTACCGAAGGACCAATTGTAGTCCTTTCAAATATTCCCCTTCAGGGCAAGTCATCATAAGAGGATGATCAGCTCCTGCTCCAAGCCGAGCAATCATCCAGGCTTCACGTTTGGAATCAATAACAGCCCCGGCAATCACTTTTTGGAATAAATCCACATCCATTGCGCCTGAACAGGAGAAAGTCAAAAGTTCTCCTCCTGGAGCGACAAGTCGCAAACCATTTAAATTAATGTCTTTATAAGCTCTTGCAGCTCGGTCAATATGCCGGTGACTTGAAGCAAATTTCGGAGGATCCAAAATTACTAAATCAAAAACTTCTCCATTTTCCCGAGCCTGTCGCAAATACTCAAACACATCCGCCTGAACCCAACGGGTACTTTGGTTATCAAAGCCATTTCTTTGGGCATTTCGAGCTGCCATCGCAAGCGCTTCAGCTGAAGAGTCAACAGAAATAACTTCTTGTGCACCGCCGGCTAAAAGGGCCAGTGAAAAGCCGCCTGTGTAGCAAAAACAATTCAAAGCTCGCATTCCTCTGCCATGTTTTTGCTTAAATTCCTTTGCTAAACGCTGGGCCAGGAAACGATTTTCACGTTGGTCAATGTAAAAACCTGTTTTGTGACCAATACGTACATCCACTCCATAACGGACTCCGTCCTCAGTCACTTCAATCTCCTGAGGTGGTTCTTCGCCGCGAAGCACTTCCACTCGTAACTCCAGCCCTTCGCGATGCCGCGTTGCAGCATCAGAACGATCAAAAACACCACGAATGCCCGGCTCTTTCATAAGACAATCGGCAATAACATCTCTAAAAGCTTCAACACCTGCAGCCTGAAATTGAGTCACAAACCAATCACCGTAACGATCCACTACCAAGCCAGGCAACTGGTCAGCTTCGCCAAAAATTACCCTCACTGCATTTGTTCTGCTAAATAAGGAAGTTCTTGCAGCCAGTGCTTTACGGATTTTGTCTTCGATCCAATTTGGATCTATTTTTTCTTCCTCATTAAATGTCCAACACCGAGCCCGAAGTGCTGAGTCTTTTGAGTAAGATGCCCAAGCCAAAAAACGACCATCATGCGAAAGAACTCTGACGGTATCTCCGCTTTTAGCTTTACCCTGCAAACACTGCACTGCCGTATCATAAACCCAAGGGTGGCGTCGAAGTAACGAACGTTCCTTACCCTTTCTCAAAATCAAATCCGCCATGTTTCTTCTCTCTATTGATATAAGGATGACTCACCTTCGGGACGAGTTTTAAAGCGTCGATGAGTCCACATATATTGATCAGGATACTTTTGTATCCATTTTTGTAACTCTTGAGTGACCCGAAGCGTATCGGCTTCATAATCATCTGTCGGAAAGTTATCCCAAAGCTCAGTTGCATGAACCTGATAACCATCCTGAGTCATTTCTGCGACAAGCATAACCACCTTAGCATGGGTAAGTTTGGCTAATCGAGAAGCCATAGGCAAAGTTGCGGCAGGTACTCCGAAAAACGGCACAAAAATGCTGTTTCTGCGCCCGTGATCCATGTCAGGCAAATAATAAAATGGGAAACCTTGGCGCATGGCTCTGATAATGGGTCGCAAATCATGATGACTGCCTTTAGCAATCAAAATAGGATCACTAAAACGTTTGCGTCCTTCAAGAGCGGCCTTATCCCATACCGGATTACTTTGCCTTTGATAAAGAGAAACTCCTCTAACGTAGAGGTTTAAGGCTATACCGCTTGCGTCCAAACCGGCAAAATGTGGCGCTATGACAATGAGAGGACGATTTTTTTCGTTAGTAATCCTCTCGATTACTCCTTCATCAAAACGGACAAACCGGCGCACTTCATCTGCGGAACCTTTCCACAGCACACTATGATCTAAAGCCGCTCTGGCTAGTCTGAAAAAACATTGCTTAGCAATCTCATGGCGTTTTTCATCATTCCAATCTGGAAAACACAATTTCAGGTTCGTCAAAGCAACCTTTCGTCTTTTCGGAACAGCGTACCAAAAAAAACAGGCAAGCACTCGGGCAGCTTTTTCCCGGGAAGCAGGAGACCACCCTGACATCATGTCAACTACTGCAAGCCAAATATGCGTAAAAAAATTCAATATTAATTGCATATCCACACTCATTGCTCGCGCTTAACACCACGAGGG
The DNA here is from genome assembly GCA_900544345.1 of uncultured Sutterella sp. Classification (GTDB taxonomy): domain Bacteria; phylum Pseudomonadota; class Gammaproteobacteria; order Burkholderiales; family Burkholderiaceae_F; genus Aphodousia. The sequence continues at coordinate 60,934 of UQUR01000003.1, forward strand.
CATTTATATCGCTTATATGACCATAAATACTGTTGAGGACAACAAAGAATTGTCTCCTCAATGAACTGATTCATCGCTTCGGCATCTTTTTTTTCATCGCCACTCAATACATAGTCCCAGCCTTTCACATACATACACCATCCTTCAGCTTCCCTTTGCATTCGGGCCATAATCACCTGAGCCTTAAACTGTCTGGCTAGCTTTAAAGGAAAAGTCATGGTATAGGCCTTTTCACCAAAAAGCGGAGCCCATACCCCCTCACCATGGGACGGCACTTGATCGGGCAGTATGCCTGCAATACCTCCGGCTTTCATTATTTTTAATATCTGGCGAACACCTTTTAAGTCTGCACTGGCAGGAACAATGTTCTCAGATACTCGTCCTTTCCCCACAATATCACGCAGATAACTTTTTCTGGGGACTCTGTACAAAATGGCAAACTGTCTATCTGAGCCTTTGAGCCAGCGTTCAGCAACCATCATAGGACCGACTTCATAGCAACCCAAATGTGGTGTTAGAAACACAATAGCGCGGCCGCTCGTCAATGCCTCATTCAAAACCGCTACAGAAGCGTCATCAATACGACATTTGGACAATACTTCCTTTCGACTTCTGCCCCACACCCAGGGGGCTTCTATCGCCTGAGCTCCCTGCTCTCGGGCAACAGCACGAGCCATCGTCTCAGAGTAAAGGCCTGCACGAGTTAAGTTGCGATTGATTTCGGCTTGATAACGCTGATCGAAACGATAGATCAAAGCGCCGACCCAACGGCCTACCAAGCGCAAAAAATTCAACGGCAAACGAGAGATTAAATAAATTAAACATTTCATGAGAGGGATTTTGCCAAACTTTTTAAGAATCAGACTTGATTTTTCTGTTAGTCAGAGTAGCATTTCGGATCACGCCGAGTTAAGGACAACTTGCGGGGCGTGTCATAAATTCCGCTAAAGCGTCAGCCGCATTCCGGATCTTTACGCGGTGGACGCTCGTTCCACAGGATCACTTCAAAAGGAATGTAGCACCATGGATTCTTACTTATTTACTTCCGAATCGGTCTCTGAAGGCCATCCGGATAAGGTTGCAGACCAAATTTCAGACGCCATTCTTGATGCTATTTTGGCTCAAGACCCTTATAGCCGAGTTGCTGCAGAAACGCTTTGCAACACCGGGCTTGTCGTTTTGGCCGGTGAAATTACCACTCAAGCCAACGTCGATTACATTGACGTTGCCCGTGAAACCCTAAAACGCATCGGCTACGATAACTCCGAATACGGTATTGATCACAAAGGCTGTTCTGTTTTGGTTGGTTACGACAAGCAGTCGAACGATATTGCTCAAGGCGTGGACCGCGCAAGCGACGACTACCTTGAGCAAGGTGCCGGCGACCAAGGCTTAATGTTCGGTTACGCCTGTGATGAAACACCCACACTCATGCCGGCAGCCATCTACTATGCTCACCGTTTGATGCAGCAACAATCTATCGTCAGACGCAACGGCACGCTGGACTTCCTTCGTCCTGATGCCAAGAGCCAGGTGACGCTGCGTTATGAAAACGGTAAGCCCGTCGCCATTGATACGGTTGTTTTGTCAACCCAGCACCATCCCCGCATGAGCGATGGCAATAAGATGAAGCCTGAATTTATCGAGGCGGTCATTGAACATATTATCAAACCGGTCTTGCCGCCCGAATGGCTTAAAAATACCCGTTTCCTGATTAATCCGACCGGCCGTTTTGTCGTGGGCGGCCCCCAAGGTGACTGTGGCTTAACCGGACGAAAGATTATTGTTGATACATACGGCGGCGCCTGCCCGCACGGCGGCGGTGCCTTCTCCGGCAAAGATCCTTCCAAGGTTGACCGTTCTGCTGCATATGCTTGCCGCTATGTGGCTAAAAACATTGTTGCCGCAGGCTTGGCTTCACGCTGCCAGGTTCAAGTCTCTTACGCAATCGGCGTGGCTCAGCCGATCAATGTCACTGTGCGTACATTCGGCACCGGTAAGATCGCCGATGAAAAGATCTCCGAATTGGTCCGCCGTCACTTTGACTTGCGTCCGCGCGGCATTATTCAAATGTTGGATCTGCTGCGTCCGATTTATTCAAAGACCGCTGCCTACGGGCACTTCGGCCGCGAAGAACCGGAATTTACCTGGGAGCGCACGGATAAAGCAGAATTGTTAAAGGCTGACGCCTTCTAATTGTTCTGGGAATTTATCTGTTTTCAGATGGCCTCGGGTAAAAACCCGAGGCTATTTCTTTCCTCAGCCAACAAACTCTTCAAAAACATCTTCCGTTGGCAGGCGGGACTTCGGACGGCTGGCATTGCTGTCGTTTTCGGCTCTGTAGCCTAAGCTCACCGCAACAACACTGCGTAAGCCGCGTTCACGTAACCCCAAGATCTCATCGAGCTTGTCGTAATCCACACCTTCGAGCGCTGTTGAATCAATCCCCATGCCGGCAGCAGCAAAAAGAACAAAACCGAGAGCAATATAAGCTTGTGCAGTCTCCCAGACCAAGGTATCTGCAACTGTTTGACTATGCAGACCTACAAAATGCCGACGGCCGGCGTCCAATCCCTCGATAACCGACTCTTTTGCATAGCGTCCGTCTTTAATCTCTTGCGCTAAAACTTTTTGCAGGTGTTCTTCTGTAATTTTTTCAGGTACGGCAAACACAATAATGTCACTGGCTTTTGCTACACGCTCCTGATTAAAGTCCAAAAAACCTTCAAGAATTTTCTCTTTTGCTTCTTTTGTGCTGACAACGATGAATTTCCATGACTGCGCATTGACCGATGAGGGAGTTAATCGCAAAACTTCCAAAAGCTCTCTGAATTGTTCTCTTGGAATCAACTTGCCGCTGTAGTGTTTTGTCGTGTAGCGGCTTTTTGCAATTTGAAGCATTTTGTTTTCAGTCATACTGGACCCCCATTTCCTTATTACTTTTTGTTAGTTTAAGCTCTTTTGCCTGTTTCTTTTTAATACTTTCAGACCAAAGATTGCTTTAATCTCACAATAGAAGAACAAGCTGTAAAATTGAGAGCAATTCTCATTTATAAGACATTATGGTTCTTTCTTTTGAATCTGGTTTAAACCGCCTGAAGCATTGGATGGCCCAAAGGGGCAAAGAGGCCTATTTTGCTAATGCCTCAGATCCTCTTCACGCTGCCTTTCGCGCGAAAGCCGCTGTTCATGCAGGCCCAATCGGTCTGCCTATGATCTGGTCCTTAGCTGAAAACAAACTCAATAAGCTCTCATATCGGATGAGAACTGCTACAACCTGCGCCTATATTCACATTCCTTTTTGTCAAACTCGATGTCTTTACTGCATGTTTTATCAAAATCCGTATAGAGATGACGCAGCTGATCGCTATACAGATCTGTTAATCCAAGAGATAAAACTTTGGGCTAACCGTCCTGTTCAGCGAGAAGGAGCTGTATCGGCTCTTTACCTGGGAGGCGGGACCCCCAGCGCACTCTCGGCGAGAAATATCTCACGCATTCTCAAAGCCGTTCACGATTTCATACCTTTATCCCCTGACTGTGAAATTACGTTAGAAAGCAGAGTGCACGACCTGACAACAGAAAAGTTAGATGCAGCAGTAAACGCCGGAATTAATCGAATTTCAGTTGGTGTACAGACATTCAACAGTCAGATCCGACAGTCTATGCAACGTATTGACGATACGGAAGCGCTCATTAAACGTTTGGAACTGCTAGCGTCTTATCCACAAATTGCATCTGTCATTGACCTTATTTACGGTCTTCCGATGCAAACCGAACAGATCTGGGAAAACGATGTAAAGATAGCGGCATCGCTTCGACTCGACGGAATTGACTGTTATCAGTTAAATCTCTTCAAAAAATCACCGCTTATGAAAAGAATCGAGAGCGGGAAAATGCCGCCAGCAGCAACCGTTGCAGAAGCCGCAGACCGCTTTGCGGCTTCTGAGCTCATTTTATCGTCTGATCAACGTTGGAGACGTATCTCCAATACCCACTGGCAAAGAACCCCGAAAGAGAGAAATCTCTATAACTCGATTGGAAAAGGAGCCTGCGACTGTTTGGCTTTCGGTTGCGGAGCCGGAGGCAAACTTTTCGGCCATGCCTTTATGCAAGAGCGTAACCTCGCCGCCTGGGAAAGAAAAGTCACGAGCGGCATCAAACCTGTTTTTGTGCTGATGAAACCGTCAGCCAATTGGTTCTTGTTGAGAAGCGTCACCTGCGCAGTAGAAAATGGCCCTTTTAATTTAAAAGAAATCGGCTCTCAATTTGGCAAAGATATCGATTCGATAAGTCAAAATCTATTATCTCAGTGGACACGTGCGGGCTTGCTGGAAAAACATAATGATACATATTGCCCTACGATCGCCGGTAAATTCTGGCATATCACCATGGCACAATTTTTAGTGAATGTTATCTCTAAAAAATTATGACAAAGACTCCGGCAAGGATTCTTTGACCTTTATATACCAGAGCCATACAATTTAAAAATTTGAAATTTTCTTTGTTTGGGATAAAACATGACTACTCGAGTACTAACAGGTATTAATACGACCGGTACACTGCACATCGGCAACTATGTCGGTGCCATTCGCCCTGCCATTCAAGCAAGCCACAATAAGGACGTTCAAAGTTTTTTCTTTATGGCCGATCTCCATGCACTTATCAAGTGTCAAGATCCTGATCGAATTGAGCGATCCCGACTTCAAATTGCCGCAACGTGGCTTGCTGCTGGTTTAGATCCGAATCATGTCATCTTTTATCGCCAAAGCGACATTCCGGAAATTCCGCTTTTAAGCTGGATGCTGACCTGTGTAACTGCAAAGGGACAAATGAACCGCGCCCACGCCTATAAGGCCGCACTCGAAGCCAACGTGGAAAACTCAGAAGATCCCGATGCCGGCATCTCTATGGGGTTATACAGTTATCCTATTTTGATGGCTGCTGACATTTTGATGTTTAATGCACACAAAGTACCGGTCGGTAAAGATCAAATTCAGCATCTTGAAATGGCTCGTGATGTTGCCACTCGCTTTAATTACCTTTATGCGACTGAAGATGAGCCTTTCTTTGTTATGCCTGAAGCGGTTGTGGACGAAACTCATGAAGTTTTACCCGGTCTTGACGGCCGCAAGATGAGCAAGAGCTACAACAACGTCATCCCTCTTTTTGAAGGAGGCAGTAAGGCTTTAAGAGAGGCTATTGCAGGCATTAAAACCGACTCCAAGTTACCCGGTGAGCCCAAGGATCCAAAATCAACGTCTTTAACAGCTATCTATGAGGCTTTCTCAACGCCGCAGCAGTATGCAGACTTCTGCAGCCGCCTTGAACAAGGCCTCGGCTGGGGCGAAGCCAAAGAAGAGCTCTTTGAGAAAATCGAAGCTGAAATCGGTCCCATGCGTGCAAAATACGAAGAGTTGATAAAGCACCCCGATCAGATTGAAGCGATTTTGCAGGAAGGCGCTCGCAAGGCTCGCGCAATCGCCGTTCCCTTCATGCAGAAAGTCTGTCAGGCAGTAGGTTTGCGCAATTTCTCTCACTTTGGTGAGATGCAGCGCAAAACGGTCGAAAAGAAAAAGACCGCCCTGCCGATTTTCAAACAATATCGGGAAAAAGACGGTAAGTTCTACTTCAAGCTTACGAGTGCAGCCGGCAAGGAGCTGCTACAAAGCATAGCCTTTGACAGCGGCAAAGACTGCGGTCAAGTTGTCTCATCGCTCAAGTGCTCCGGACTATGTGATGAATCGTCCGTTGTTGCCGTTATTAAAGATGGGGAAACCATCTCGGTGAGATGTGTTGAGCTCTGCCCGGGCGTGAGCCGTGAAGAAATTCAAAGTGCTTTGTGTGCCATTCGGGCTGCAGAAGAACAAAAGCGCAAAAAGAACTCATAACCAAATACGAAAACGCCTTTTTAGGCGTTTTCCATTGTTTTTCTCAAGGAGCGCTGCGAGACTTTCTTTTTTACCGAAAGCTCCCAGGCTTGAGATAAATCTTAACGGCGCTCACCACACTTAAATTCTTAATCAATCGGAGACTTTTTGATGAGTACGCCTTACATCATTGCCGACATCGGTTTAGCCGATTGGGGCAGAAAAGAAATTCAAATTGCAGAAACTGAAATGCCCGGACTGATGGCTATCCGCGAAGAATACGCGGCAGCTCAACCGTTAAAAGGAGCGAGAATTTCCGGTTCTCTGCATATGACCATTCAAACGGCTGTTTTGATTGAAACGCTTGTTGCTTTAGGCGCTCAAGTCCGCTGGGCAAGCTGCAATATCTTCTCCACACAGGATCATGCTGCAGCCGCTATTGCAGCAGAAGGTATCCCTGTATTCGCTGTCAAAGGAGAAACGGTCGAAGATTATTGGGAATACACCCACAAAATCATGCAATGGGACGATAGCGGTTACTCCAATATGATTTTGGATGATGGCGGTGATGCCACTCTTTTACTGCACCTCGGAGCACAGGCCGAAGAGGATCATTCTGTAATCGAACATCCGAAAAGCGATGAAGAAAAGGCCCTTTTTGCCGCTATTGACCGTCATCTGAAAGAAGATCCGAAGTGGTATTCCAAGCGTATTGTTCATATAAAGGGCGTTAGTGAAGAAACGACAACAGGTGTTCACCGCCTCTACCAAATGGCTGCCAAAGGCACCTTGCGTTTCCCCGCAATGAACGTCAATGACTCCGTGACAAAGTCAAAATTCGACAATTTGTACGGCTGCCGTGAATCGCTCGTGGACGGCATTAAGCGCGCCACCGATGTCATGATTGCAGGCAAAGTCGCTGTTGTGGTGGGATACGGTGATGTCGGTAAGGGCTGTGCTCAGGCATTACGCGCTTTGGCCGCCCAAGTCTGGGTGGTTGAAGTCGATCCGATCTGTGCCCTTCAGGCCGCCATGGAAGGCTACCGAGTCGTCACTATGGATTGGGCTGCAGACAAGGCTGACATTTTTGTTACGGCAACGGGCAACATTAATGTGATCACTCACGATCATATGATTCGAATGAAAAATGAAGCGATTGTTTGCAACATCGGTCACTTTGACAGTGAAATTGATGTGGCAAGCATGCGTCAATACAAATGGGAAAACATTAAGCCCCAAGTTGACCACATCGTTTTACCGTCCGGCAATAAGATTATTCTTTTAGCAGAAGGCCGCCTGGTGAATTTAGGCTGCGCTACCGGACACCCGAGCTATGTTATGTCAAGTTCTTTTGCAAACCAAACATTGGCTCAAATTGAACTCTTTACCCATACGGATAAGTACCCTGTCGGCGTTTATGTCCTGCCTAAGATTTTGGATGAAAAGGTAGCCAGACTGCAATTGAAGAACTTTAATGCGCAATTGTCTGAGCTCACTGATGAGCAGGCTGCTTATATCGGTGTACCTAAGGAAGGTCCTTATAAGAGCGATGCCTATCGCTACTAATCAGCTTTAATCCTTTTTCCCCCAACGGCTTCACCCAGGTGAAGCCGTTTTCATTGACAAAACCATCCAATGGTCTGTCATGTGATTCATGAGGTAGACAATCCAAAGTAAACTGACTGCCCACTACGCCGATGGTTAACATAAACTCCTCAGACTGCAAAAGTCTGTCATACCATCCGCCTCCGTAACCCAATCTGTAGCCGTCCCGATCAACGGCCACACAAGGAATTAAGAGACATTGGGGATGAATTTCTTTTGTTCCGAAAGGTGCCGGAACTCCAGCTTCATCCTTTATCAGACTGTATTCTTTACTCCAGACTGAAAACTTCAGCTTTCCGTCTCTAATACAAGGCAAAGCTAATTGCTGCACAAAGTGACGCTCTTTGAGAGTTAAGAGTGGCTCTCTTAAATCGATTTCCCCGCGTATCGGATAATAAAAACCTATTGAATCAATAAGATAATGCTTAAAGAAAAACTCAATCTGTGAACTGATTTGCCGAGTAACACAGCTCAAATTCAAAGACATCCTTTCCTGTAGACACTTTTTTCTGAAAAAAGATTTTTCAAACATCTGTTGACTCGACAGTTTTTAGCTAAAGTATGCTTTATGCAACCTCGATTAATACTAAGACGTTTTTATTCATTTTTTAAGTTTTCAATCTTGCTGTTGGGGACTTCAGTCGTGCTTGCGCCATCGGTACCCGCAAGTACCTCTTTTTTATCCCTGGATTCCAAAGTCTGGCAAAGCGAACAATTTGCAACTGATCCCCGTGTATTGGATTTTTTAAAAAAAGCTGAAGATACTGAAAAATTTCTCTTTTTTCAGGAAGCTTTTAATCGCCAAAAGTTAACCGACTTCAATCAGCCGGCTGACTTTTTAGGAGACGATTTTCCTTTAAAAAGTTATGTTTCCGCGTGGTCACTCCTCGCACAATCAAAAGCAGAACCGGAAAACAAAAAACTGCAGTCGGACATTCAAACTTTTATTCAACAAAATAAGAACGATTACATTGCTGAAAGAGTCAGAACTGACTGGTTATTGATGATGGCTCCTATTTGGCTCGAACAAAAACAATGGAAAACCTTTCAGAGCATCCGCTCGCAGCTTCAATGGAATAAGTTTGACAGCACAATCGTTTGCTGGGATCTTCTACATCAAATTGACAGCAAGAAAAATCTTTCCAAAACCTTTGCTCAAGACACTTTAGAAATTATTAATTCTCCAAAATATAAGGGCAATGCAGTCTGTAAAAAGGTTTCAACTGAGCTGATCAATAAAACTCCCTCCACCGCATTTACTCGTTTGGTTGTACTGATTCAGCAAGGCAGGATTGCCGATGCCAGAGGGGTTCTTAATGTTTTAATCAGGAAAAAAAGACTGCCGGCACAGGCTTCACGGCTGGCTTTTAATCAGCCGTCGAAGTGGTACCGGGTTTACCGTCATAAACTTTCTCGTCAAAATAAACATGTACGATTGATTGCTGCTTATCGTCTGACATCGGTCAATATTGACTGGGCCGTACGGGTTGCAGAGTCAGTTCATGGCAAACTCAATAAAGCAGAAAGAAGTGCCCTGTGGGGTCGCCTCGGTTACGTTGCTGCCCTTTCGCACAACCCTAAAGCTCTTTCGTGGTATGACAGGGGCGGTGCTTCGGTCTGCTCAGGTCCATATAGTGCAACCCCAAAGGATTGTCTGGAATGGCGGGCTCGCGCGGCTTTAAGAGCCAAAGACTGGAAAAAGCTCGACCGTTATATTGCAACAATGCCTGCCGGTCTGGCCAACGGTGATAACTGGAACTATTGGAGAGCAAGAGCATTAGCAGAAATCGGCCAAAAAGAGCGTGCTAAAAAATATTGGCAGCGAATTCAGTCTGTCAGAACTTTCTACGGCAAACTGGCAGCAGAGGCTTTGGGAAAACGCTTTTACTACACAGGTAACGAAACTGTAGAGGCTACTTCAAAAGCCATTGATGCTGCCGGCAGGGTCCCGAGCTTAAAACGCGCACAAATGTTTTATGACCTTGGGCTCATTGTCGAAGGCAATCGGGAGTGGCAATGGGGCATTCAAAAAATGACGGCTGCAGAACTTTTAGCTGCGGCCCAGTGGGCTGAGGAACAAAAATTCTTACACCGGGCAATCAACACCGCTATCAAGGTCGCCGAGCGCTATCCGGTTAAACACGACTTGTTATACCCCAGACCTTTTGAAGATGAAATTGAAGATTACGCCGAGAGTGCCGAAATCGATGTTAACTGGGTGTATGGTCTTATGCGTCAGGAGTCGCGTTTCATTGCTGCTGCCCGCTCGAGTGTAGGAGCAAACGGTCTCATGCAGATCATGCCCGCCACTGCAAAATGGATTGCCAAAGAGTTAGAGGTTGAAGACTTCAAGCCAGAAAAGATTTACGAAATTGAAACCAATATTTATTTCGGAACCGCCTACCTGAGATCTTTGTTAAATCGGTTGGGTAACAACATGATATTGGCGACTGCGGGATATAACGCGGGACCCAATCGGGCTAGCCGCTGGCAAAGTTCTCTCTCGTCAATCACCGAAGGTGCTATTTTTATTGAAACCATTCCCTTTACCGAAACTCGAAATTACGTGCAAAATGTTCTGGCTAACACCGTAGAATATGCTCACGAAGAAGGCCAGGAACTATCCTCATTTAGGCAATGGCTGGGTGATATTGATCCGGAAAATAAAACGACAGTTGAAGAGAATATCTGAATATGCGTATTTATCTCGTCGGAGGTTATGTTCGTGACCTCTATCTCACTCGAGAACTCGGTTACCCGCAAGGAAAGGGCGACCGAGATTGGGTAGTTGTCGGTGCGACCGCCCGAGAGATGATCGAGCAGGGCTTTAAACAAGTCGGAAAAGATTTCCCTGTTTTTCTGCATCCTAAAACTCATGAAGAATACGCTCTTGCCCGAACAGAGCGAAAAGTGGCTCCGGGATATCACGGCTTTGTTTTCAATACCTCCTCGGAGGTGAGTCTTGAAGAGGACCTGAAGCGAAGAGACCTGACTATCAACGCCATGGCGCTCGACGGAGAACATTTGATTGATCCCTACGGTGGACTTGAAGATATCCGTGCCAAGCGGCTTCGACATGTTTCGGAATCTTTTAAAGAAGATCCCGTTCGTATTCTGCGCATTGCCCGCTTTAACGCAAAACTGCCGGAATTTCAGATTGCTCCTGAAACACTTTCTTTGCTTCAAGAAATGGTCAATAACGGCGAGGCAGACAGCCTTGTGGCAGAAAGAGTTTTTCTGGAAATGAAAAAAGTCTTGAAAGAAAAAACGCCTTCCCGTTTTATTCATGTTTTAAAGACTTGCGGGTTGTGGCAAAGATTTTTTCACGATTTCCCAATCGACCAAAAAACGCTCGATCTGCTGGATCGCTCCGAAGAACTTAAAGAAGCAGAAAAATTTGCTCTTTTGACTGACTGTGAAAATGATACGAAAAAACTTCAGAGCTTTTTGGACACCTTCAAACCCAATAGCGAAATCTCCGACACCGTTTACTTGTGGTCAAGGGTAAAAAACTTATTTTTTAAGACAGACTCGCATAGAGCTTTAAAACTTCTGGAAACCTGTGATGCTATGAGGCGACCCGAGCGCTTTCAAAGAATGCTTCACGTTGCTCAAAGGGTTTTTGAAATGGATACCGACCCTTGGATCAATGCTTTTAACCGAGTAAAGGCTATCGATTGCGCTAAAATCGCAGCTCGCTGCACTGATAAGTCATCTATTGCAAACGCCATTCACCAAGCGCGTCTAACCGCTATTGAGGAAAGCACCGCAAATGCCCTGGTACACTGATCCTTCCCTGAGAAATTGCCGTCATATCATCATAAAAGATATCTGTAGAGATATGATGATCGGAGCCTATGAGCATGAAAAATTCAGTCCTCAACCGGTTATCCTCAATGTCGAGCTTTTTGTCAAAACCGGCTGTGAAGAGGATCGCTTGGAAAATGCCTATAACTATGACGAAGTGATCGAAACTGTAGACTCTGTCATAAAAAACGGTCATATCCAGCTTCAGGAGACGCTAGTTGACTGCGTTGCCAGCGGTTTACTGGAAAATCCGCTCGTTTACGCCGTACTGGTCAGAAGTGAAAAAACAAAAGCTTATGAGCTGGTAAAAAGTGCGGCTGTAGAAATTTTTAAGGTTCGCCATGATTGATAAAGTCATCCCCATTATTAATGATAGAGATCTTCCCCCTTCGGTTTACGGTAGCGAAACGCCTGCCGAAGAGAAGAAAACAAAAAAGTCCGTCGCAGAGAAAAAAAATGAAAAACGAATTATGCGGCTTGCCGGAAAGGCAATCGCTGAATTCGGCATGATTGAAGGCGGCGATAAAGTCATGGTCTGTATATCCGGAGGTAAAGACAGTTATGTTTTGCTGGACGTACTGATGAAACTGCAAAAAAGAGCCCCAGTTCCGTTTGAACTGCTTGCTCTTAACGTTGATCAGCATTTACCCAACTTCCCTAAGGATGTTATTCCGAACTACCTGGAAAAAATTGGCGTTCCCTATCATATTGAGGATCAGGACACCTGGTCAATTGTCAAAAGGGTGATTCCGGAGGGGCGCAACGTCTGTTCGGTCTGTTCCCGATTGCGCCGCGGCATTATTTATCGAGTTGCCAAAGAACTCGGCGTCACAAAAATTGCGCTCGGTCACCACATGGATGACATCGTCAGTACGCTGCTTCTGAATATGTTCTACGGAGGAAGGCTCAAAGGCATGCCACCTATCCTCAGAAGTGATGACGGTCAAAACGTCATCATCAGACCGCTTGCATATGTTCGCGAGTATGAAATCGAACGCTGGGTTAAATATCGCGATTACCCTATTATTTCCAAGGAAATATGCCGAAAAATTGAAAATAAAAAGCGAGCGGAAATCAAAGCACTCATGCGCGAATGGGATCAAAAATACGACAGCCGAATTTATAACATCCTCATGAGTATGACACGCGTTGCTCCGTCACACTTAATGGATAAGTCTATCTACGACTTTAAAGCCTTAATTCCCGATGCATTAAAAGACACAGATACAGAAAACTAAGCATTTCCTTTTTGGGATAAAAGCCACTGATAGATGTCCTCACGGCTGCAACCGATAATTTTTGCAGCCGTGGCTGCCGCCTTAGAGCTGGGCATAGCCTGGGCAAGAGCTCTGATCCACTTTTTGTCTTTTTCTGTCAGTTCAAATGTTTCCGAGCTTGGGGCAGCATCAACCAAAATGACATATTCTCCTCTGGGCTCATAGTTTTTTACCCATTCGGAGAGCTCCCGGGCTGTCAGTGCAGTAAAAGTTTCAAATTTTTTAGTAACTTCTCGGGCGATCACAAGGCGTCTTTGCGGTTGAGCTAAAGCGGCCAAGTCTTTTAGTACCTCTTTTATACGGTGCGGAGCCTCATACAAAACAAAACTATCCTTTTGACCGAGAAGAGCACTCAATTGTTCATGTCTGGCTTTCGCCTGCGGTGGTAAAAAACCCACAAAATGAAAACCAGTCGGCTCTAGACCGGCAGCCGACAGAGCCGTAACAACAGCACTAGGGCCAGGAATTGGAATGACTCTATAACCATGACGAATCACTTCACGAACAAGTCGCGCACCCGGATCCGAAACTGCAGGGGTACCAGCATCGGTCACCATCGCAACTTTTTCGCCCTTTTGCAGACGTTCAATTATCATATGGGACTGAGCAATTTCATTGTGTTCCCGAACACTTACGGTAGGGACATTAATGGAGAAACGCTCCAAAAGCTTTTTGGTCTCTCGCGTATCTTCAGCTGCGATAATATCTGCGCCGGCAAGTACCCACAACGCCCTGAGCGTAATATCGGCAGCATTTCCGATCGGCAGGCCGACAATATACAGCGCGGCATCGGGAAGGGTTTGCGATTGAAGACCGGCCATTTGCATTAGCAACTGTTCCGACCATTGATTTAATTTGGATTGCATCGTGAGTACTCGTTTACTTGTTCGTGTTTTTTGTTTGGCTATTGTAGCGAGCTTTAGTTCGCTAAGCTCAGCACAACCAGCGGTTTCATTCGCTGTTTCTGATACAAATTTTTCACCAATGGAAACAACGCCGCATATTCGAGGAAAAATTGCTGTCCTGATGCCTACAGTAGATAGCCCACTTAACGTATTTGCCAATTCTATCGTTCAAGGTATCCAAGCCGAAAACTCTGAGCAGCTTTCTCCTTTTGAAATTTTCTTATTACCCAGAAAAAATGGGCAAAATGCCTTATCTCATTTACAGGATGCTGCTTTGATGGGGGCCGTAGTCGCTATTGGCCCTATTAGTCGAGATGATGTGAACGAGATTTCTTCGCTACCTTTTTTACCACTGCCTGTTGTGGCTTTAAATTACCCTCAAAATGGTGTTACGTCACCGGAATTGATGATGAATTACGCCTTATCGCAGGAAGAGGAGGCTAAGCAAATTGCGGCTATTGCCATTAAAGCATTGCCAATGAACGAAAACGGTACTGTTGCTCAAGTCGCCATTTTTGAAGCTGATGCTCCGCTTGAACATCGCATTGCAGATACATTTGCTCAGGAATTTCAAAAGTTTGCTATTCCCTATACCCGACAAACACTCACCGAAGAGCTCATGCAGCAGACTAAGCTCTATAGTTTGGATGACAGCCTCCTACCCAAGCCGCAGCTCGAAGCGTTACCTGATGCAACGGAAGATCCTTACGCACACCAACGTGTAAAGCTCCGTAATCAAAGACTTTTATCGGAATATCGTGCCAAACTTGAATTTGAAGCAGCTCCCTATCAGGCGGCCTTTTTGGTGATGGATGCCAGAACTGCTGCACTCGTTAAACCTCGCTTACCTCGTACTGCCCGAGTTTGGGGGACCAGTATGATTAATCCGGGTGACACACAACAAAGTGCAGTAGCCTCTTTAACATACGACTTACAAAATGCAGGTTTTGTTGATTCGCCTCTTATCGTCCACTTTAACAGTGCCGATTTTAAAGCCAGTTTCGGAGTGTCAGCTCCAAATTCATTGCTTGAGCGTCGACTCTTTGCATTTGGTGTCGACTCATATCGTCTGGCCTGTGCTTGGATGAAATGGCAACCGGTCATTAATATAGACGGAACGACCGGTAAACTGAGTTTTCAGCAAAGTCTTAGTGCCAACGTAGAACGTGTTGCTCAGCCGACTATTGTTTCTAATGGGAAAGTAGAAAGCGTAACCGCCGAAGAGCTTGCCCAACCTTTACAACGTCCTTAATTTTTATGACTACTTTTGTGACACTTCAGGCCGCTGAATTAGCTTTCGGCGACCAGCCTCTTTTGGACCGTGCTGACTTAACCGTCACAGACGGTGAAAGAATCGGCATCATCGGCCGCAATGGTACCGGTAAAAGCTCACTTTTACGTGTCATAGCAGGCGCTGACAAACTCGATGACGGTACTAAAACCGTTATGGATGGCTTAGGGATCGCCTACGTTGAACAGGAACCCTTTCTACCCGAAGCCCAAACCTTACGAGAATCTCTGATTTTGCGTGGAAAGTTACTTGAAGAAAACGATGAGCAAATCAAGTGGCGTCAAATTGCAAAACTAGACGAATATCTTCATCGCTTTGCGCTTAATGCAGAAAGACCGTTACACGGAGCCTCTGGAGGAGAGAAAAAAAGAGCAGCTTTAGCGCTGGCTTTTGCTCTCAATAAAGACCTTTTACTTTTAGATGAGCCAACCAACCACTTGGATATTGACGCAATTTTAATTCTCGAAGAATTAATTAAAAATGAATATCGAGGTTCAAAATCCTTGATGGTTATTACTCATGACAGAGCTTTTTTAGATTCTGTTAGCACTCGCATTATTGAGTTGGATCGAGGCATACTCAGAAGTTACCCTGGCAATTTCGATGACTATGAAAATCGTAAAGAGCAGGAGCTGGCTGCTGAAGATATTGCACGCAGAAAATTTGATAAATTTTGGGCTCAGGAAGAAGTCTGGATACGTAAAGGAATTGAAGCCCGAAGAACGAGAAACGAAGGTCGCGTAAGACGTCTGGAGCGTTTGCGTGAAGAGCGCGCCGCCAGACGGGATCGTTTAGGGCAAATTAATCTCAATATTGATGCCGGAATGAAAAGCGGCAAAATTGTTGCTGAGCTTGAAAGGGTAAGTTTGTCCTTCGGCGAAAAAGTTATCGTGAAAGACCTCGACTTTAAGTTGCTTCGCGGCGATCGCTTAGGTCTTGTCGGTCATAACGGTGTGGGTAAGAGCACATTGGTTTCTCTTATTTTGGGGAAGCGTCAACCTGAGAGCGGCACCGTTAAACTGGGAACTAACCTCCAAATTGCTTACTTTGATCAATTGCGCGCACAATTAGATCCCCAAAAAACCGTTGCAGAAACAATCTCTCCAGGCAGTGAATGGATTGAAATCGGTGGCAGTAAAAAACACATAATGGCCTATCTCGGAGATTTTTTGTTCCCTCCTAGACGCGCCAATGTACCAGTATCCAATCTGTCTGGGGGCGAACGAAATCGCCTGCTATTGGCCCGTTTGTTTGCATTACCAGCCAATTTATTGGTACTTGACGAACCGACTAACGATCTGGACATTGATTCTCTTGAACTTTTAGAGCAGACGCTACAGACCTATCCGGGAACTTTAATCCTTGTCAGCCACGATCGACGCTTTTTGGACAATGTTGTCACTGAAGTTTTAGCACCTGAGGGTAACGGTTGTTGGAGAGAATACGTTGGGGGCTATTCAGATTGGCAACACTACAGACCAAAAATCGAGCCTGTGGCTAAAAAGGAGCTTTCTGCTGATAAAGTTGCCTCAAAAAAAACTAAATCCATCAAACTCAAATTAACATACAAAGAGAATAAGGAATTAGAAGCTTTGCCTGAACGCTTGATGGAGCTCGAAGCCGAACGTGACGAACTCATTTCATCCATGAATGCTCCAGACTATTACTCAAGTCACAATGCTCAGGATATCAAAAAGCAAACAGAGAAACTTCAAAATCTTGAAAGTGAGATTACTCAAGGGTATCAACGCTGGGAAGAACTTGAAAATAAAAAGGTGCTCTGCGAAAACAAAAAGTAAGAACTACTCTCATTTATGAGTTCTGGAGTACTTCGAAATGGCTCCTCTTATCGTAGCCTTTGGTTAAAGTTTCCCCTGCATAATTTTTTACGGTCTGTATATGGCTGTTGAAAATAGGATACAAAACAAAAAATAAAACTACTCGCCAAAAACTTAGCACTAAAGACGAATCTTTAAGCTTAAAATAGGTCCGTCTTTAGTTTTTACCTGTTTATTCTGAGGTGAACCGTGATCAGTGATTCCGCAGAAATCCGATTCAACGCTCTTAGCCAATTAAAAACACTGGATCAGTTTGTTCCTGCTCGCGCCAAAATTGCCCCGCATACTGAGGCATTGAGGCAATTTGACCGAAGATCAAATACCTGGGAAAGAATTTCATATCGAGATCTGGATGAACGGATTCAGCAGTGGCGCAGGGCATTCTGCAAGATGAATCTCAAGCATGGAGACCGCGTAGCGATTTTATTGCCAAACGGAGTGGATGCAGTTTGTTGCGACCAAGCTGTTTTAGCTAACGGCTGTGTCCCCGTTCCGTTGCACGCGATTGACACAGCCGGTTCCAGCGCTTTCATTATTGCTGACAGTCAGGCTAGTGTACTCGTCACCAACCGTCAAAGCCGATGGGATGCCATCTACCTCACGCACACCATTATGCCCGACTTAAGGCATGTGATCTTTACCGAAGAATCTTCTCCCGAAGCCCGTCAGGACGGTGTCAAACATTGGGACCTTGAATCTTGGCTTGCAACCGGTCACGGCGTTACCGAGCTGCCGGAGGGACCCAGTGAAGGTGATCTGGCAGCCATCGTCTACACCTCAGGCACAACAGGCAAGCCCAAAGGTGTGATGCTTACTCATAAAAACGTTGTCAGCAATGTTTTAAACACTTTAAAAACGGTTTATCCGAAACCGAGCGATGTCTTTTTGTCTTTCCTTCCAGTTTCTCACACTTTTGAGCGCATGGCAGGTTATTACCTTGCGCTCGGAATGGGCTGCACGATTGTGTATACCCGCTCCATCCAGCAGCTTGCCGAGGACTTCAGAATTGTCCGACCCAACGTCATCATTTCCGTTCCGCGCATTTATGAAAGAATCTTTGCAAAGGTGCAGGCAAAACTTGCAAGAGAGTCCGGTTTTGTCCGCTTCCTATTCGGTTGGGCGGTTGAGGTCGGCTGGAGACGTTTTTGTGAAAAATACGGTTTGCCCAGACAAAAAGGTGGTATGACACTGCTTGACCCTGTGGTATGGCCTATTCTTGAGCGTCTTGTCTCCAAAACGCTGCTCAATCAATTCGGCGGTCAGCTCCGTATTGCCATCAGTGGCGGAGCGGCGCTTAATGCTAAAGTCTCCAAGGCTTTTTGTGGTTTAGGTTTACCGATTATTCAGGGATACGGCATGACGGAATCGAGCCCGATCATTGCCGGTAACTCTCTGACTTACAACCACCCCAACACCGTCGGCAAACCGTTGCCTGAAACTGAGGTGCGTTTGGGTGAAGATAATGAAATCCAAGTGAAGTCACCTTCTGTTATGAAAGGTTATTGGAATCGTCCTCAGGCTACCCGAGAAGCCTTTACGGAAGACGGCTGGCTCAAAACAGGAGATGTCGGAGAATTTGACCACGAGGGCTTTTTGAGAATTGTCGGGCGAATTAAAGAAATTATTGTTACGAGCACCGGTGAAAAAGTGCCTCCTGCCGATTTGGAACTGGCCATAGAAATTGACCCGCTTTTTGATCAGGCCTATGTCATTGGGGAAAACCGCCCGTTTATTTCCACGATCGTTGTCCTCAATAAAGAGGAATGGAGAAAATTGGCAGCTACCTTAGACTTGGATCCTAATGACCCCGAAAGTCTCTTAGCGACCGTGACGCGCAATGCCGTTTTAAAGCGAATCAAAACTGCCGTAAAAGATTTCCCTCAATATGCCTTACCCAGAAATGTGCATATGACGCTTGAACCCTGGACGATTGAAAACGGGCTGATTACGCCGACTCTAAAACTTAAGCGTAAAGCGCTCAACGAAAAGTTTGCTCCGCAGATTCAAGCACTTTATGCGGGTCATCGTTAAAATGAGTCTTTTACTTTGAGCGAATTGTTAGGTTGCTATGGCTGAACACAATAAGTTATTACCAGATTGGATGATTGGGTTAACTGACCGAATCATGAAGTACTACATTGACCGCGAGCTGAATGTTGAGCCGATCATTCTTGATCGTCATCCCGCTCCACAGGAAGGTCATCAGTACATGATGTACGCGCATATCCCTTTCTGTCATACGCTGTGTTCATACTGCACATTTCACCGCTTCATCTTCAAAGAATACAAGGCTAGAGAGTACTTTGTTAATCTGAGAAAAGAAATGCAGATGGCAAAGGATATGGGGTATGACTTTACCTCCATGTACATTGGCGGAGGTACTACAACCATCCTTGAGGATGAATTAATCAAAACCATTGAACTAGCGAGAACTCTCTTTCCTTCAATGAAGGAAGTATCCTGTGAAACAGATCCCGCCCACTTAGCTACAGAGAGCTTTAAAAATCTCAAAGGATTGGTTGACAGAATGTCTGTCGGGGTACAGAGTTTTGATGACAATATCCTCAAAATGATTGATCGCTACGAAAAGTTTGGCAGCGGTAAACAAATTTTCGAACGTATTCAGGCTGCTCAAGAGCTCTTTCCTATTATGAATGTGGATATGATCTTCGGCTTTAGAGGTCAATCCGAAGAAATCTTACAGCATGACGTTGATTTACTGATGAAATTAAATCCTCGTCAGATTACGACTTACCCGCTGATGGTCACGACACAAACAAAAGCTAGTGTAAGAAATACGATTGCTGCGCCCACTGCTGATTTGGCCTCACAATACAGAATCATTCTGGATACGCTCGGTAAGAACTACAATCAGCTTACTTCATGGACCTTCGGCCGCTCTCACGATGAAGGGTTCGATGAATACGTTGTCGATCATGACGAATATCTCGGATTGGGTTCCGGTGCCTTTAGCTTTTTGGGTGACTCCCTTTATGTCAATACGTTTAGCTTACGCCGCTATAACGAACGCATCAGCCAGGGGAAAATGGGAGTTGAACGCCGAAAGCGCTTTGATAAGCACGCTATTTTGCAATACAGACTTCTATTGGGGCTTTTTGCTGCCCGTTTATCCAGAAAATACTTCCGAGAAATCCATGGAGTTGAGCTGGATAGGGCTCTGTTTAAAGAAATGTTGGGTTTAAAACTTGCTGGTGCTATCAAAGACAACCCCAAAGATCCAGATAATCTCATCGTAACCGATGCTGGTAAATTCTTGGGCTTAGTGATGATGAAAGCCTTTTACTCAGGCATGGATAACGTGCGGGCAGAATTGCGTAAACCGTTATCTTCTATCGATATGTAAAGCAATATGCTACCTCTAAAGAGGTAGCATATCTCATGCTATTTTTCCTTATTTTTTGCGAAAATTCTTTATAGTTCCTGTGTTGTCATGGGATCTGCTGGGACCAAGGCTGATTTCTGACGACAGGAATTGTACGTACAATCCCTGAGTTTCAAGATGAACCTGTGCACGAGGCACTTGTGACTTAGAGATTCTATTTTCTGTAAATCTTGGGAGAGATTTAAACATGTCCAAAACGATTATGGTCAATACGTTTACGCCGCCGCCCAATGCGCACGGTGAGAACGGACCTGAATACGTTGGCAACCTCCGTCGTGGCGAATTACGCGGCGTGATCAAGATCAACAAAGATAACTGCGTTGGTTGTGATACCTGCCGTAAAGTCTGCCCGGTGCATGCCATTTCCGGTGGCTTGGGTGTTGTCCATTCCATCCGCGAAGATGCCTGCTTGTCTTGCGGCCAATGCTTAATCGCTTGCCCCTTCAATGCGATTGAACAAATGAGCTTCGTTGACGAAGTTATGAAGATGCTTGATGATCCCAACAAACTTGTTGTGGCCCATCCATCTCCTGCTGTTCGTGTTTCTGTCGGTGAGGAATTTGGCGCCAAGGCTGGTGAACTCGTTACCGAACAGTTTATCAACGCTTTGGAAAAGGCCGGTTTCGTAACTTATGATGTGAACCAAACCGCCGACCAGACGATTATGGAGGAAGGCTTTGAATTCGTTAACAAGATCCGTTACTGGGTCTTAGGCGAACGCGGTCCTGAGTTGGAAGAAGCCGCAAAGCACCCCTTCCCGCACTTCACGAGTTGCTGCCCGGCTTGGGTTAAGAATGTTGAAACATTCCACCCGGGTCTGATTCCGCATTTGTCTACCGCTAAGAGCCCGATTCAAATGGGTGGCCCCATCGCTAAGACTTGGGCAGCGGAATACGTTTGGAAAAAAGATCCTCGCGATATCTATGTTGTCGCTGTAACGCCTTGCACTGCTAAGATTTTTGAAGCTGCTCGCCCGGAAATGAATTCGGCCTGGCACCATTTAGTAGAAACAGGCAGGATTCCT
Organism: uncultured Sutterella sp.; assembly: GCA_900544345.1. GTDB lineage: Bacteria > Pseudomonadota > Gammaproteobacteria > Burkholderiales > Burkholderiaceae_F > Aphodousia. The sequence continues at coordinate 81,954 of UQUR01000003.1, forward strand.
GCCAATACTCCGTCTTTCCAAGACGTTGACGCTGTAATCACAGCTCGTGAAATTGCTGAGATTTTCCGTCGCAAGGGCATTAACCCGCTCGAACTGCCGAAGACTCGTGAACGCAGCACGATGGAAGTCTATACCGGTGCTGGTACGATTTTCGGTGCATCCGGTGGTGTGATGGAAGCCGCTTTGCGTACAGCTTATTTTGTATTATCTGGCGAAGAACTCAAGAACCCGGACATCAAGATTGTTCGTGGTCGTACCAATGCAGTCGTGGAAGCCACAATCCCTGTACCTATCAAGAAATTGGGCGGTAAGGTTTTTGAGGTTCGTGTCTGTGTTGTCAACGGTGCCCTGCAAGGTCTCGAAGGCGTTTTACGCCGCATCAAGGAAGACAAGAACCGCTACCACTTCATCGAAGTGATGAACTGCCCCGGCGGTTGCGTCAATGGTGGCGGTCAGCCGGTTCGTACCGACAGTGCAACGTGGTTAAACCCCACGTTACCGGTTCCCGTGCAAATCTAATTGGATGGAGACAATAAATGCGCAAGTATGAATATACCGAACGACAAACCGTTGCTATGCTCGGTCGCCGCGGCTTTTTAAAAGTTGTCGGTGTAACGGCCTTGGCAATTGGTGTCACAGGTTACGCCGTTGTTGACCTCATCCAACGTCGTTCCGATGTGATTAAGGCTCGCCAAGCCGGTTTGTATCGTGATGATAAGATTTGCCAGGAAAACGGCTTGACTTGTTCTCACCAAAACAAGTCTGTGTTGCGTTTCTACGCTGATATGCACACTCAACCGGCTACCGGCGAATTGGCTCACCACCTTTTGCATACCCACTATTATCCGCGTACGCAATTAGCGGTTTTGGGAGGTAAATAATGGCTGAACGGATTTTACGATTCCACCCCGCCGACAAAATCTTTCACGCTGTCAATGCGGTAACGTGGTTTGCTTTGCTGTTTACTGGTGCAGCTGTTTATTTCTGCAACCTCTCTGATGAAACAGCTAACAACTTAATGATCTGGCATATTTGGATTGCTGTGGTCTATACCTTTAATTTGATCGGTTATCTGGTGTTTGCTCCGCATCGCTTTGCGGCCACCTTGAACGCCTTGTTAACCTGGGATATGGATACGATTAAGTGGTTCCGTAATTTCGGCGGCTATCCTCGTCGTTTCTTCAAAATCCCCTTCGGTCCGGTTGAAGTGCCGCCGCAAGGCCGCTATAACGGCGGTCAGAAGATGAGCTATCTCATTTTCTTCTTCATGATGTACGGTCTTGCCGTAACTGGTTGGATGCTCTTTTACTTCGCTCCTGCGATTCCTAAAGGCGCCTTCTGGTGGATGTACATTTTCCATGTTTGGGGTTCCATCATCTGCTCGCTGATGGTCGTCTGTGCTCATATCCCCTTGGCTCTGCTCTCTTGGGAACACTTCAAGGGTATCTGGGGTCCGGGCGAAGGCACAATCTCTTACGAGGCTGCCGAACACCATTCTCCGAAATGGCTTGAAAAGGATGTTATTCGTACTAATCTTGAAAAGTAATTTGTACGAAAGTATCGCTTTGATACACATTTGACTTAAAGGGATCCGTTATCATTACGCGGGTCCCTTTTTTATTGGATAGGAAAAAGCAACATTATGGCAACAAGTCGCATGGAAACCCCTAAAGGATTACGATTACATTTTGGTCTTTTTGGTAAACGTAATGCCGGGAAGTCCTCCCTCATTAATGCGCTTGCCAATCAAAGTATTTCCATTGTTAGTAGCGTTGCGGGGACTACCACTGACCCTGTAGAAAAAGCTTTTGAACTTTCACCGATCGGCCCTGTTGTTTTTATGGATACGGCCGGTATTGATGACATAGGAGATCTTGGACAAGCTCGCGTGCAAAAAAGTCTCTCAGTACTGGAATGGATGGATGTAGCTATCGTAGTCTGTGAGGCCGGAACATGGGGAGAGCACGAAGAAGGAATCCTTAAGATCACAAAGTCAAATGCGACCCCTACAATCATTGTTTTCAATAAATGTGACTTAAGAAATCCCTCCGCAGAACAAATAAATTCATTGACCTCCCGCAACTATAAAGTTGTTCAAACGAGTGCTGAAAATCGTCAAGGGATCGGAGAGTTACGCGATGCAATCATAGAGACTGTCTTGGAAAAAACTGAGCCGGATCGTCCATTAATCGGCGACTTAGCTCAAGCAGGAGACACTGTTATTTTAGTGACCCCAATTGATACCGGAGCTCCTAAAGGCCGACTGATTTTGCCTCAGGTACAAGCTATCCGTGAACTTTTGGACGCAGGAGCCAAATGCGTTGTTATTAAAGAAGACCGAATCACGGAAACGCTCAATGAATTAAAAGCCCCTCCCCGCCTTGTTATAACAGATAGTCAGGTTGTGTTGCGTGTTGTCAGAGAGGTTCCTGAACCCATACCGGTAACAACATTTTCCATTCAGATGGCTTACTCCAAGAGCGACCTTCTCGAAATGGCGATTGGTGCGGCAGCTTTAACAAAGCTCAAACCCGGCGATAAAGTTTTAATTGCCGAAACTTGCTCTCATCATCCTTTAAAAGATGATATCGGTCGGGTAAAAATTCCTAATTGGCTCAGAAAAACCTTCGGTGAACTTCAAATTGAGATAGCGGTTGGGAAGGACTTTCCAACTGATCTTTCTCCCTATAAAGTCATCATTCAGTGCGGCGGCTGTATTGTAACCCGTCGACATATGCTTGCACGCCTGCGTCAAGCAAAGGCTCAAGGCGTTCCCATGACAAACTATGGAGTAACAATTTCTTATCTGCAGGGCGTATTGCCAAGAGTATTAGCCTGCCATCCGGATGCTAAGGTAGCCTTTGATAACGCTTTAAAAACTCTGTGAAAAATCTATGACCAGTATCTCAGATATCGTTAAACAAATTGAATTTAGTGACGATGATATTGTCCGACTTCTAGCGATCAGTGATCCTCAGGAAGCGGAAATTTTACGTCGGGCTGCATATAACAAAGCAACTGAAACAGTTGGAAATAATGTTTATTATCGAGGTTTAATTGAGTTCTCTAACATTTGCACCCTAGACTGCCGTTATTGCGGCATTCGTAAATCGAACCATCAAGTGCCTCGCTATGAGCTAGATAAAGACACAATTGTGGAGGCGGCTGTCTGGGCTGCTCAGAATCATTACGGATCTATCTGTCTGCAATCTGGTGAAAGGCGTGATCCAAAGTTTATTGAGTTTGTCACAGATGTTCTAAAAGCTATTCACACCGAAACGGTCAGTCCGGTATTGCCCAACGGACTGGGTATTACTCTGTCACTGGGTGAACAACCCTACGAAGTGTATAAACAATGGGCAGAAGCGAGTGGCAATCCGACTGGTTTGCGTTACCTCTTAAGATTTGAAACTTCAAACCCAACGCTATTTAATCATCTACACTGCTCCCCTGGCCGTGAAAAGGGTTTAGAACGCCGTTATCAAGCCTTGTCGGATTTAAGGCGAGCCGGCTATCAAGTAGGCTCGGGTGTCATGATCGGCATCCCCGGACAAACTCTTCAGGATTTATGTCGTGATATCCGAACATTCCAACAATTGGATTTGGACATGATCGGCATGGGCCCCTATATCATAAGCGAAGGCGCAGATATGTTGGGTGAAGGCATGATGGAAGAAAAAGCTCTTATGCGGCTTTCACTTAACATGATTGCCACCACCCGTTTAGTGTTACCTGATATCAATATTGCAGCTGCCACAGCTTTACACGCATTGGAAGAAAACGGGCGTGAAAAAGGAATTTTGCATGGCTGCAACGTCATTATGCCCAATATCACGCCGAGGGTTGTACGAAAAAACTATCAACTCTATGCCAATAAACCGTTCATAGAGCAAGAACCCAGTGACTCAAATTTATACCTACAAAACAGCATTCAAAAAACTGGACGTAGTGTCGCCTTAAATGTACTGGGTAGCTCAAAACACTGGAAAATAAGGACAGGACATTCTTAAGAATATCGGCTGCAATGCAGCCGATATAACATTATTCAAAAGTTTGGTTCTTTTCTCTTGTAGTATGGAATTGAACCTGAGGCCAATGCTTTTGAGTGGTCTGCAGATTGTAGATAGAAGTGGCTAAATACACCAAATTTCCATCAGCGTCTCTTGCAAGTCTAGAGGCCTGTTCGTCCATAAACTGTTTTTGTGTCAGTTCATCGGGAAAGGACAGCCAGCGAGCCGTTGAAACATCAGTATTTTCGTAGAGCGCGTCAACTTTATATTCTGTTGCCAATCTCTGAGCCACAATTTCAAACTGCAAAAATCCGACGGCTCCCAAAAACAGATGTCCTAAATCGTTTTCAAACACTTGAATCGCGCCCTCTTCTCCCAACTCCTTAAGTCCCTTATGAAGTTGTTTAGCCTTAAACGGATCTTTAGGACGGGCAGAGCGAAACAGTTCTGGTGCAAAATAGGGAATTCCAGTAAATCCCAGCTTTTCACCTTCAGTCAATGTATCTCCGATATGTAATTGTCCGTGATTATAGATACCAATGATGTCCCCAGCGACTGCATCAGTCATCGTGACGCGATCATTGGCCATAAATGTCAAGGCATTGGGAATTTTCATCTCTCGGTCCTCACGCAAGTGCTTGACCTTCATTCCCGGTGTATAACGGCCTGAGCAAACGCGGAAAAAAGCGATACGGTCTCGATGTTTCGGATCCATATTGGCCTGAATTTTGAAAACAAAGCCGGTAAAAGGTTTTTCCGTCGGCTCTACCACTCGTACACCACCGTCTCGAGGCTGCGGTTCCGGCGCCCACTGAACCAAGGCTTCCAGAACATCCTTCACACCAAAATTATTAACACCAGAACCAAAGAAAACCGGGCTTTGCTCACCAGCCAAGAATTTCTGGATGTCAAATGGATTGCTGACTCCTTTAATCAGTTCAATACTTTCACGAACATACCCCATTTCCATCGGAAACAGTTCATCTAGCCTGGGGTTATCCAAGCCCTCTATCAGCTCTTCATTGCCCGATAAGCGATCTTCACCTGGTGTAAAACGAACAAGATGGTCCTTAGTTAAAGAAAAAACACCTCTAAAAGTTTTACCCATGCCAATCGGCCAGGTAATCGGAACACATTCCAACTTTAGAATTTCTTCTATTTCGCTTAACAGATCGATCGGATCACGGACTTCTCGGTCCATTTTGTTGATGAAAGTAATAACCGGCGTATTACGCAAACGACAAACCTCTAAAAGTTTAATGGTTTGCGCCTCAACACCCTTGGCAGCATCAATCACCATCACAGCCGCATCAACGGCTGTTAACACACGGTAGGTATCTTCAGAGAAATCTTCGTGCCCGGGCGTATCAAGCAAATTAATTACATGATCAGCATACTCGAACTGCATGACTGAACTTGTCACAGAGATCCCGCGCTGTTGTTCAACTTCCATCCAGTCACTGGTTGCATGTCGCGCTGCTTTTCTTCCTTTCACGGCTCCAGCCATTTGAATGGCACCGCCGAAAAGTAGCAATTTTTCAGTCAATGTTGTTTTACCCGCATCAGGGTGAGCAATAATGGCAAAGGTTCTTCTTTTTTTAACATCCTTTGCCAATTGAGTATCTAAAAGAGCCATTTTTTAAATTTCTTCCGACAATTCAAGGCGTAAAGTCAACAATTAAGGGGGTTATTGTACCGAATTTCATCAAAATCCCCTGTTAAAAATTCTTAGGCGTTACAATGCTCAAAATATTATTTGGAGTTTATAAATGAGTTATTTCCCACAATGGAAATTAAAACGTGACGGAATCATTGCTCCTGATGAACGTTTACCGACCAGCCAAACATTAGCTTTGGGTGTCCAACATGTTGTTGCCATGTTTGGTTCAACGATCTTAGCGCCTCTGTTAATGGGATTTGATCCTAACGTTGCTATCTTAATGAGTGGTATAGGCACTCTGATTTTCTTTTTCATTGTCGGCGGTCATGTTCCGAGCTACTTAGGTTCAAGTTTTGCCTTTATCGGCGTTGTCATTGCTGCCACAGGCTACAGTGCAGGCTCTGGGCTTAACGGTAATATTGGCGTTGCTCTCGGAGGCATTATTGCCTGTGGTTTCATCTACGCAGTCGTAGGCCTGATTGTGATGGCAACCGGTGTCAAATGGATCGAAAAGCTCATGCCTCCTGTTGTAACAGGGGCCGTGGTTGCGGTCATCGGCTTGAATTTGGCTCCAACGGCCTGCAAAAGTGTTGGTGACGGCACCTTCAACGCCTGTATCGCCATTATTACAATGGTTTGTGTGGGTGCGGTTGCAGTTTACACTCGTGGCTTAATACAAAAACTGCTGATTCTTGTTGGTATTGCCTTAAGCTATGTGATCTACTTCGTTTTAGCCAACGTCTTAAACATGGGACCTGCAATTGACTTTTCTGTTATTGCCAATGCCTCATGGTTTGGTCTACCTCATTTTGCAACTCCTAGTTTTGACTTTAATGCTGTTTTGTTAATCACCCCTGTTGTCATTATTTTGATCGGGGAAAATTTAGGGCATGTGAAAGCTGTTACCGCCATGACTGGACGTAACCTAGACCCTTATATGGGACGTGCTTTCTTAGGTGACGGCATTGCCACTATGTTTGCGGCCAGTTTCGGCGGAACTGGTGTAACGACTTACGGTGAAAATATCGGCGTTATGGCTGCTACCCGTGTTTATTCCACTTTAATATTTGTTGTAGCGGCCTGCTTTGCCATTATTCTCGGCTTTTCTCCAAAATTCGGAGCAGTGATCCAAACAATTCCTCAACCATTGCTTGGCGGAGTTTCAATTGTAGTATTCGGATTAATTGCTGTTGCTGGAGCCAGAATTTGGGTCGTCAACCAGGTGGACTTTGGCAACAATCGCAATCTCATCGTTGCAGCGGTTACCTTAATTCTTGGCGCTGGAGATTTCACTATTAACATCGCAGGCTTTACACTCGGTGGTATTGGCACAGCCACTTTCGGTGCAATTTTGCTCAACGCCTTAATGAACCAAGGCAGTTCACGAGAAGGTGAACCGTTAATTGAACGTTAATTTGTTATCAATTGAGTAGGGGAGCCTTTAAGCTCCCTTCTCTCACACCGCAATTACATTCATGTCGTTTGGTACCTGACGCTTCCTGAGGCTTTTGGGGCACTCCTTTCTCATACAGCCTACACCCATATTCAACCCAATCTTTACAATACTGCGTTCTTCAACAAACTTGTCAATATCTATGATCTTGCCACTCACTGACAGCTTTTGAATAAGTTTTTAATTCATGATCTTGCGATCGTCGCATACCTAGTTTCTGTTTTATTCTCCTGCTTACCATTTCTAGCCTTACGTTAGATGAAACTGTGACCTAGCGCCACTAGCAGTGCGCCCTACCGAACGTCTCGAAAAAATCCCGACTAGCTTTTCTGCCAATCGGGATTTTTTATATTAAAAACACAGACCTAAGAGGTCCCTGTACTTTTGCTCATTAAGCTCTCTTTTCGAGCACAGGTTCGGTGACACCATCGACTCCCACCAACACCAAGCTCGTAAGCATTGCTAATTGGGGACCTTGATAAGCATCAACCGGTTCATACCATTCTTTGACATTATGGTTGAAACCTTCCTTACCACCGCCACCAAGGGTCGTTGCAGGCACACCTTTATTAACTGCCACGTTGTGATCAGTGGAAGCAAAAGCATAGGAATAAAGCGGAATGCCCAAAGCTGCCATAGCACCACGAGCCGCTTGCAAAACGCTGACATCATCTTTTTGTCCGCCACCGGGACGATGACCGATCGGTTCAAGAGTGAGTTTCACACCGTCTTCATCCTTGTAACCCCAACGTGCATTTTCATCTTTTGCAGCTTGTTCAAAGATCGGCAGAATACGAGCCTCCAGTTCGTCCAATTCTTTGGCACCAGCACTTCTCATATCCAATTCCATTTCCACGTGTGCAGCGATGGAGTTAACCGTTGTGCCGCCCTTAATCGTGCCGCAAGTAAACGTTGTCTTCGGGTCGCTCACTGTTTGCAAATCGGCAATCTTAGCAATAGCACGACCGATAGCATGAATAGCGCTTGGCGTACCAAAAGCATTCCAAGAGTGACCACCGGGGCCGTCAAAGTGCACACGATAGCGCTTAGAACCCGTAGCACCACATAAAACACGATTAACATTCACACCGTCAACGGAAATAAAACCGTCGATATGAATGCCGCTCTTATTGAAGAGATACTTCGAACCACGGAGGTCACCGTTACCTTCTTCACCAACACTACCCACAAAGAGAATATCGCCGACCGTTTCGATCTTAAATTCCTGCAACGTACGCAAGACTTGCAAAATAGCGGCCAAACCGCGAGCGTCGTCACTGATGCCGGGAGCTAAATAACGATCACCTTCGCGGCGAACCTTCACATTAGTTCCTGCCGGGAACACTGTATCCAAGTGAGCGGCCAAAACGAGCGTCGGACCATTACCCTTACCGCAGCGGCGAGCCAACACGTTGCCTTCTTCATCGATAGAAGCTTTAAGCCCCAGTTCTTCCAAACGGCGAACGAAATCCTTAGCGCGAACTTCTTCATGGAAAGGAGGCGCTTCCACTTCGGTAATAGCGATTTGATCGGCAAGCGTTTTTTCGTCATCACGCTTGACCGCTTCAATCGCAGCCTTGATTGTTTCACAAGCAGCCAACTTATCAACGGCAGCTTGAACATGCGCCAAAAGCGGCGGCATTTCCAAAGGCTTTGCATCCTTAGGGTTGTCCATATTCAACTCCTCAACTTTGTTAAACACTGAAAACTTTCGTTTTCATATCCTGTTGATTTTATCATTTCAGCTAAGTAAAACGACTTATTTTCATAAGCTTGGATCAACGTTTTAGCTTAGCAAAGGCACTTGCCATAGCACCCAACGGTCTATCTTGAGCCTGTCCAAGCTGATTACGGCGAATTAGTTTATTGCTTAGACTACCTTTTTTCATCGACAGAGAAATACGATTTCTACCAACATCAACCTCGAGCACCCGAACTTTAACAATTTGACCAACTTTGACCACTTCACGAGGATCCTTCACAAAGTGATCGGCCAACTCCGACACGTGCACCAAACCATCCTGATGTACACCAATATCAACAAAAGCTCCGAACGCCGCTACGTTGGAAACGACTCCCTCAAGCTCCATATTCGGTTTCAAATCCGATATGGTTTCTACACCTTCTTTGAAAACAGCCGTTTTAAATTCCGGTCTAGGATCTCTGCCCGGCTTTTCCAGCTCGAGCAAAATATCCTTAACCGTCGGAATACCAAACTGATCATCTGTAAAATCTGAAGCTTTTAGTTGACGTAGCACACTTTGATTACCAATTAAAGTAAAAATATCAGAACCTGTTTTCTGAAGAATTTTTTCAACGACAGGATAGGCTTCTGGATGAACAGAGGAGGCATCAAGTGGATTGTCTCCACCTGTTATTCGTAAAAATCCAGCAGCTTGTTCAAATGTTTTTTCTCCTAATCGCGGTACATCCAGCAATTGACGACGATTTTTAAATGCCCCATGAGCATCTCGGAAGTTAACAATTGATTGTGCCACGGACTTTGTTAGGCCAGAAACACGAGCCAAAAGCGGCACACTGGCAGTGTTTAAATCTACTCCAACAGCATTAACACAGTCCTCTACCACTGCATCTAGTTTTTGAGCCAGATGCACCTGATTAACATCATGCTGATATTGACCCACACCGATGGCTTTAGGGTCGATTTTGACTAACTCTGCCAACGGATCCTGCAGTCGCCTTGCGATGGATACTGCACCACGATAGCTGACATCCATATTTGGGAATTCTTTGGCCGCAAGTTCGCTTGCAGAATACACGCTTGCTCCAGCTTCGCTTACTACAATCTTCGTCAAACCTAATTCAGGATGCCGGGCAATCAATTCGCCAGCTAGTCGATCTGTTTCGCGACTTGCCGTACCGTTTCCTATGCTAATTAACTTAGATCCATGACGCTTAGCCAAGGCAGCCAAAATCTCTATGGACTGATCCCACTGTCTTTTGGGCTCATGAGGATAGATCACCCCTGTTTCCAAAACACCACCAGTTGAAGAAATTACCGCAACTTTCACACCGGTTCGAAGGCCTGGATCCAACCCAATCACTCCTTTTTGACCTGCCGGTGCTGCGAGAAGTAAATCCTTCAAATTGATCCCAAAAACTCGAATAGCTTCCTCTTCGGCTCGCTCACGAACAGTTTCAAAAAGTTCGCTCTCAAGGTTCAGACAAACTTTGACTCTCCACGTCCATCGGCAAACATCCAACAACCATTTATCTGCTGCCCTACCTAAATCTTTGATCCCGACATGCTCGGCTATCATCTGTTGGCAAGGATGAGGAATTTGTGCTTCTTCCTGTTCACTGAGCGCAACTTTGACCGACAACACTCCTTCTTGGCGTCCTCTAAAAAGGGCTAATGCACGATGAGAAGGAATAGAGCTTAACGGCTCTTCAAAATCAAAGTAATCTTTATATTTTGCTCCATCACTCTCTTTACCCTGCACCAGTTCAGAGACAATAAAACCGTGCTTACCTAAAAAGGATCTCAGGACTGCAAGTAATTCAGCATCCTCACTGAATCGTTCAGCCAAAATATCCCTAGCTCCATTTAAAGCATCTTTAACTGCAGATATCCCTTTTTCAGGGTTAAGAAAGTGCTCAGCTTCTTGTTCAGGAACCAATGTCGGATTTTCAAGTAACTTATCGGCCAAAGGCTCTAAGCCCGCCTCTTTTGCTATTTGTGCACGAGTGCGTCTCTTTGGCTTATACGGTAAATACAAATCTTCAATACGTTGCTTAGTTTCTGCTTGCATTAAAGCTAACTTCAACTCATCTGTTAATTTGCCCTGAGAGGCAATTGAGTCTATGACAGCTGTACGACGAGCTTCCATATCTCTTAGGTAGACTAATCGTTCCTGTAACAAGCGCAACTGTGAGTCATCTAACCCTCCCGTTACTTCTTTGCGATAACGGGCGATAAAAGGCACTGTTGCACCGTTATCTAATAAATCTACAGCTGCAAGCACCTGAGCATTGGTCGCTTTAATATCTTTCGATAAAGTCAAAGCGATTCGCGTATTGGCTTCTTGAGTCAATGTCATTGTTCAATCTTTCGAAAGGAAAATTAACGAATTATGAGAGTTCAGATAAACGACCTGCTTGTTGTCTGATCCGCTCTACCATATCTTGGTCTTTTTGTTCGTATGCTTTGCGTCTCAGTGACAAAAAGATATCTTCTTGAGGCGCTGTTTCAATGTCTTCTTCATAAAGAAAATGAAGACTAATCGTATTTTTTAGTTCCAATGTTTGGATTTCAATAGTCAACCGGCTTCCTGGATAGTTTTCTGTATGTTCTATATCGGTTACCATCGTGTGGTTATCGAGAAAACTGACCCTATCTTTTACATCCATTGAGCTGAAGTGCAAAACACGATCAAGTACATGCACTCCACCTTCGAATGACTCCTTAACCTCTGAACTTTCTATAGGCTCGAAATATTCATGGGGATGCTTTGCATAGTGCTCTAGGTGCCTCAATAAATTTGAGACGGTCAGTAACTTAAAAAGTGGATCGTCTGAATTAGTCACCTCAATCGTATGTTCATGAACTTTAATCATGTGTACTGCCTTTCTTAATTCGTCGTTCCAACCAAATACTGTATCGAGACATCAAAAGGCTGGAAAAGAAGTAAATTGCGGCGACAAATATATAACCTTCTACAAAAAATTGACGCCACTGGGGATCTCCCAGTGCGAGACGCAACGCTCCCGTTAGATCATACATAGATACAACTGTCACCAAAGATGTATCCATAAATGTTGAAAGCAAACTGTTGACCAATGCAGGGATGACAGCAACCAGAGCTTGCGGCAAAATGATATAGGTATACACTTGCCACGGTTTAAAACCTAGAGAGGCTGCGGCATTGAATTGGCCGCTACGAATCGTTTGTAATCCTCCCCTCACAGTTTCAGCCATGTACGCAGCCTGAAATAGCACAATACCTAGAGCAATGCGCCAAAAACCATCAATGGCTAAACCAGACGGCAAAAGCAAAGGAAAAATATAAGTCGCAACAAATAAAACCGTGATTAACGGCACGCCCCGAACCAATTCAATATAACTGGCTGAAAGCACTCTCAGAATTGGTAAAGATGAGCGTCGACCGATAGCCAATGCAATCCCAATCGGCGCAGAAAAGGTCATACCAATTAAAGTTAAAATGACCGTAAGTGGTAACCCACCCCAGGCGTCAGAATCCACAGAAGTGAGACCCAAAATACCTCCTGCCATCAGAAGGAAAAACGCTGCAAAAGCAAGGATCCAACCGATAACAATTGCTTTGAACCCCTTTTTAGTCCAAAAAAGCGGTATCGCTGTGATGATTAACATCAAAACAATAAGGAAAGTAGCCAGCCCCGCCCTCCATTGCTCTTCGTACGGATAACGCCCAAAAAGAATCAGACGCCATTTTTCAGCCACAAAACCCCAACAAGCTCCATCAGAGGAACGACAAAGAGCGAGATTAGGTTCAGTGACTGCGTTCAACACTCCCCAGTCTAAAAATTGAACAGCAAACCAAAACAAACTGCCAGTAATTAAAAGGGTGAGCAGTGATCGAACGGGTGAACCGAAATAGTCCTTCCGGAGGCTTTCGCTAAGGGTAGCATTCATCAACATCATTTTCCGTCCTTAGCGCGGCACTGAGACCACTTTTGTGTTAACTCGATTCATAATCAATGCAATGATCAGGTTAAGTAGCAAATACACCATCATGATGATGACTATCGCTTCTAGAGCCTGCCCCATGATAACAATCGATGTATTCCCCACACTGACAATATCCGGATAACCGATAATGACAGCCAACGATGAATTTTTCGTTAAATTCATATATTGACTGGACATAGGAGGAATAATTAATCGAAGCGACTGAGGCAAAATCACATAACTTATCGTCTGCAATCGTGTCATTCCCAACGCTTCAGCTGCCCTCCACTGGTTAATAGGAACTGCCAAAATTCCAGCCCTAACAATTTCAGCAATAGATGCTGAAGTAAATGTTGTCAATCCTATCCAAAGAGCCATGAATTCTGGAGTAGCGCTAGCTCCGCCGGTCACTAAGAACCCTTCTCTATGAGGTTGACTCCAACCAAACAGAACTCCAACCCCAAACCATACCAATAAGGCAATAATCACAGCAACGAGTATCGCATCACAAGTGGCAACCAGGCTTGTTAATTTCTTAACTAAGCAACGTTTTACAACAAGGAACGCAATAACTGCTACAAGTAGTGCTGTTAAATTTGTTTGCCATAAAAACAATGGTACGCTGAATTGAAAGCCAGCTTTAGACAACATAGCCCAAGAGCCAAAATGGATGGGATCAAAAGAGTCTGGAAGAAATTCAGTAATAACAAGATAGATTGCAAAAAGCTGAATCAGAAGCGGAATATTTCGATAAAACTCTACATGCGCCATACCTAAAAAGCGAACCAACGGATGCTTTGACAGACGCATCAAACCAACGATCACACCCAAAATAGTTGCTGATATAACCGCTAAAAATGAAACACGAATTGTATTGAAAAAACCGGCCAGAAACATTCGACCGAAACTATCATTTGAAGAGATTGAAATTAATGACTCACCAATCTCAAAGCTAGCCCGATCACTTAAGAAGGCAAATCCAGAACGAATATCTCTGGCTTGTAAATTACTGAATATATTTTGGGCAAAAAGATAAATAACCCCCAGCACAAGGGCGAAGACAACAAATTGCCAGAACCACTCTTTTCGGCGACGATAGGCTTCACGCCTACGCCAAGCAGAGTCACCAGTCAGGCTTGAGAGATGGTTTTTCTTTTGCGTTTGCATCTTTAACTAAAATGGCGGTTGAAACAACCGCCACTTCATCAATCTCCGATTATCAGCGGATCGGTGGCGCGTACAACAGACCGCCTTGAGTCCAAAGATTGTTATTTCCTCTGGGCAAACCGAGTTTTGACTTAGGTCCCAAGTTAGCTTCAAAGCTTTCGCCATAGTTACCGACCTGTTTGATGATACGATAACTCCAGTCCTTATCCAAACCTAGCATTTTACCCATATCTTCAGAGGCACCAACCAATCGCTGTACATCAGGACGCATATCACTTAACTTCTTTTCGTCAATGTTGGCCTTAGTTAAACCAAGCTCTTCGGCATTAATCATGGCAAAAATAGACCAACGAACAATAGAGTACCACTCATCATCGCCACGACGTACTGCAGGGGCCAACGGTTCTTTGGAAATAACTTCCGGGAGAATATCGTAGTCTGCAGGATTGGTTGCATTAGCTCGACCTCCAGCCAAATCACTCATGTCGGTTGTATAGGCTTGACAACGGCCAGAGAAAAAAGCTGCTTGAGTTGCTTCAGTGGTATCAAACACCACTGTCTTAAATTTCATATTATTCGTGGTGAAAAAGTCAGCAAGACTTTTCTCACTCGAAGTCCCCGACTGTACACAAATTGTTGCTCCATTAAGCTGTTTTGCACTCGTGACATTAAGACGCTTAGGCACCATAAAGCCTTGTCCGTCGTAGTAGGTAACGGCCGTAAATAGCGCCCCTGTCGTCGTATCTCGATTCATCGTCCAAGAAGTATTTCGAGCCAATACATCAATTTCACCAGCCTGTAACGCTGTGAAACGCTGAGGAGAACTTAAAGGCACATACTTCACTTTTGAAGCATCTCCAAGGGTTGCCGCAGCCACAGCTCGACAGACATCAACATCTAACCCCGTCCAATTGCCTTTACTGTCCACGGAAGCAAAACCAGGCGCTGCAGTATTAACACCGCAAATCAACTGCCCTCTAGCTTTAACCGTTTCAAGAGTACTTGTCGCTGCAAAAGAGAGCGAACTAACGGTCAATCCTAAACATGCAACGGATAAGGCAATTAATGTCCTATTCATATTTTTCCTCTTTCTTATATTTTTGCCAAAACTTTTTGAAGTCAATCAGAAGTTTTGACAGAAAACCACCCTGGGAGAGCACCTCTCCTAGCTCTGTCGATATTGTTACTTAAATAGAAAAAAACAACAATATACAAGAGTGACTAGTTTTTGTAATTTTAGAAAAAAGTCTTTATTTTTGCTATACTTAGCGCTTGTTAAATTCGTCTAATTTTTATGTCATTTACCGCATTACTTTTTTGTCTAATCGCTCTGATTTTCACCAGTAGCTTTTTTTCCATCTCTGAAATTTCACTGGCTGCAGCTAAAAAAATTCGTTTGCGTACCCTTGCTGATGAAGGCCATAAAAAAGCTTCCCGTGTTTTAGCCTTACAAGAACATCCGGGTCATTTTTTTACGGTCATTCAAATTTGTGTCAACGCATTGTCTCTGGCTGGCGGTATTCTGGGTGAACGTCTTTTTACCCCTAACTTCACTTCATTGGTCTCCATTTTCATTCACGACACTGCGATAGCTCATAACGTTGGTTTCTGGGGTGGTTTTATTACATCGACTACTTTATTTATTCTGTTTGCCGACCTTATTCCTAAGCGGCTGGCTTTAGTTGCACCGGAATCAATTGCTATGGCCATTATCGGGCCCATGAGCTTTTTGATTAAGATTCTTCGCCCTTTTGTATGGTTTTTCAATGGATTAGCCAATATTATCATCCGCCGTTTCGGTCTTCCTGAACGGACTAAAGACAAAATCACCTCTGAAGATATTATTGCAACAGTCGATGCCGGAACTGCAGCAGGAGTCATTGCCAGTGAAGAAAAAAATGCCATTGAAAATATTTTCGAATTAGAAAGCCGTACAGTCCCAAGTTCCATGACACCGCGGGAAAATATCGTTTATTTTTTACTGACTGACTCAGAAGAAGAAATTTGCCGAAAAGTTGTTAGTTGCCCACACAATCAATACATTGTTTGTAACGAAACGCTTGACAATGTAGTCGGTGTAATAGACTCTAAGGCCCTGCTTGGCCGCATAATGAGCGATCACCCTCTTTCACTTAAGGATGACGGATTGGTTCACCCGGTACAGCTCGTACCTGATTCACTGACTCTGTCTGAAATTCTTGACACTTTCAAGCGTACTAACAGCGACATTGCTGTCATCATCAATGAATATGCATTAGTCGTCGGCATTATCACGCTAAATGATGTCATGAGTACCGTTATGGGCGATCTAGTCACTACAGAAGAAGAATCCCAAATTGTTGAAAGAGAGGATGGATCTTGGTTAGTAGACGGCTCTACACCGGTTGATGATTTAGAACGCTTACTCGATGTAGATAGTCTACCTGAAGACTCTACTTACGAAACTGTTGCAGGCTTTATGATGTATATGCTTAGAAAAATTCCTAAGCGTACCGACAAAGTAGTTTACGGCGGTTATCGCTTTGAAGTTATTGATACAGACAAAAATAAAGTCGATCAAGTGCTCATCTCTGTCATTAAGCCCGAGCAATCTAAAACGGTTGTTTTGGAATCTAACATTGAACCACTCAAATAGTTTTTTAGGAAATTTCCGGCTGGAATCGTTTCTAAGTTGTGACAATTCCAGCCTTTTGTTTTAATCAGAACAGTTCCTACTTTTTCTTACGACTACGAGTTAAGGTTGCTTTTTTCTGTGAAAATTCAAAACCGATAGATCCATCTTTACCTAACACCAAAAAGGCAGAAAACTTTCTCTTTGTTCGATTGGAAACAAAGTCTTGAAGTTCACTGCTTTTACCTTCAGAGAGAATTTTGACGGCTTGATCTTCAGAGATAGGTTGTTGAAGAATAGTCTTGCCAATTCTAAAGTCGCATTCTTTCTTTAAAGTTTTCTCACAAACATAACCTTTTGGACTATCAAAGACTTGAGAACCGCATTTAGGACACTTCCCAATAACTTTAAGTGTTGATACATCAATCGGTTCATTGCTATCCTTTTGCTCATTTCCAAAGTCGAATTCCAACTTAAAATCGTCTGTCAAACGTAATTTGGAAGAGAACGGACGCCCCAACTTACTGATAAAGCCATCTAATGGTCCGATTTCCTTTTCTTTGAGCAATGCTTCTACCTCTGCAACCTCAAAAGTTCGTCCCCCCGGGTGCTTAGGTAAACTGAAGTCACATTGAGTACAAGCAAAACGCCTATAGTTTTCGACAATCTCCCCTCCACACTTCGGACAAGGATTCTTTAGATGCGCTGGATTTTCAATCGGAACAGTATTGCCCTCGTAACGTTTAGCAGAGTCTACAATACTGACAGTCATATCCCGAATTTCTTTCATAAAGACTTCTCGAGATAGTTCCCCTCGCTCAATTTGAGCCAGTTTATATTCCCATTCCCCCGTCAATTCAGGTTCAGATAATTCCGACACTCCTAAGCCCTTTAGTAGAGCAAAAAGCTGTCTTGCCTTATATGTCGGCACCAAGTCCCTTACGTCACGTCTGAGATAATTTTGTAGTAACAACCCTTCAATAATGGCAGCCCTTGTTGCAGGAGTTCCCAGGCCTTTACCAGCCATGGCCGCACGTAACTCATCCTCCTCAACGAGTTTACCTGCCCCTTCCATTGCAGACAACAATGTAGCTTCTGTGTAACGCGGCGGAGCCTTAGTTGCTTTTTGCTCTACAACTGAGCCTTCAATGAAAACTTTTTCATTTTCTGCAACGGCAGGCAAAGTCTCCGCCTCCTGGACATCTCGGCCGTAAACCGAAAGCCATCCGGCCTTAACAAGCACTTTGCCTTCTGTCTTTAATTTCTCTCCCTCAACCTCTGTGATACGAGTCGTCACATCATATTCAGCTGCAGGGAAAAAAACCGATAAGAAGCGCTTCACAACTAAATCGTAAATTTTCTCCTCTGCTTCTGTGAGCTTTTTCGGCGCTTGCAACGTAGGAATAATGGCAAAGTGATCAGAAATCTTAGAATTGTCAAATATTCTCTTAGTTGGTTTAACCCATTGATGAGAAAGAATTTCCTTAACGCTGCCGCTGTAAATAGAAGAATCCGACAACATCTTCAACGTTTCATGAACTGTCGATATGTAGTCTTCTGGAAGGGCTCTTGCATCGGTTCTAGGATAAGTCAAAGCTTTATGCTTCTCATACAGAGCTTGAGCTAATGCTAAAGTCGTTTTAGCTGAAAAACCGAAACGATTATTAGCCTCTCTTTGCAAACTAGTTAAATCAAAAAGCAAAGGGGAAAGTTGAGTGGTGCGTTTAGCACTATCATGAACCTGTGCTTGTTGATGCAATAATTTAGCGCATATGCTCTGGGCACGATCTTCTTGCCAAATACGCTCAGCTTTGTCCTGCGGTCGAGTTTCATTCTTTTTGAAGGTAGGATCAAACCATATTGCTTCATAGGAACCTGAGGCTGTCTGAACTGTTGCGTGCACTTCCCAGTACTTTTGGCTAACAAAAGCATTAATTTTTTCTTCTCGTTCAACCACAATTGCTAACGTGGGAGTTTGAACACGACCGACAGTAGTAAGGAAAAACCCACCATCCTTACTGTTAAATGCTGTCATTGCACGTGTTCCATTAATACCCACAAGCCAGTCAGCCTCGGATCGAGAGCGAGCAGCATCCGACAGATGCTGCATTTCCTCATCGCTTCTGAGATGCTTAAAGGCATCACGGATTGCAGCAGGTGTCATGGACTGTAGCCATAAACGCTTGATCGTTTTCTTACATTTGCTAGCTTGAATAATGTATCGGAAAATCAATTCACCTTCGCGCCCGGCATCACAAGCATTAATAACAGTGTCTATGTCGGTTCTTTTCAGAAGCTTTTTCAAAAGCTTCAAACGTTCTTCCGTCTTTTTAATGGGCTTAAGCTCAAACGTAGGCGGCAACACTGGCAAATTGGCAAAGGTCCATTTTCCCCTTTTTACATCATATTTTTCTGGTACAGCCAATTCCAACAAATGCCCCACTGCAGAACTCACTACATAATTTTCCCCTTCGAAATAATCTTTTTCTCGGCTCATTCCGCCAAGCGCTTTTGCAATATCCGAAGCAACTGAAGGCTTTTCCGCAATAACTAAAATTTTTTTATTCATTTGACTTCTAAACCTATTTTCGGGGACCTTCCTCGAATTACCTTTTTTAGAGTAGCAGAAAACTCTACAAACTTTTTACAAAATTATTTTTGTCAAACATATTAATTTGACATTTCAGCAAGGATTTCATCGACAGATTCGACCAGTTTAGCGCCTTCCCTTATAAGCTTGTGACAACCTTTTGAAAGAGGTGAATGTATAGATCCCGGGACTGCCATAATATCTCTACCCATATCGGAGGCTTCTTTTACCAAAGATAAAACTCTAGATCGTGCACTGGCTTCGATGACAACAAAATGCTGAGCACAAGCCACAAGCAACTGCTGCCGCATTAGCCAACTCTCTTTAGCATTAGCAATAGGAGACAAAAATAGCCCTTTTTTTACAAAAAATAGAAGTTTTTGGATGTTGTTACTTTCAAATAACAGATCTTTAGAAATAGCAGTCACAGAAAACGGATCCGCTTTCAAAGCTGATCTTAGCGCGATTGCCTCAATACCCCGATGGTCTCCCTCAACAAGATTTATATCTTTGTGGGCAAGCGATGCCGCCCAAGCCCTAGCCGTATCCTCTCCTTCTGTACTCGGATGAGAAGAACCAACTAAGGTCACACTTTTTCGATTCAGTAACGCCACTTCACCCACTGCGAATACAACCAGAGGAGAAGGTGTCACAGATAAAAAATTAAACGGATAATCTTGGTCAGTTGGAATAAGTAACCTGGAGCTAGGAATAACAGACAGAAGATGTGTCAAGTGTTCGATTTTGCCTTCGTCTTCTTCTGAGGGGCCTTTTTTTATCTCAATAGCTAGCGTTTGTGGAATAACAGTCATTAAAGAAGATAAGCTTTGTAAAAAAATTTCCTCAGGCAAGCCGAATGTCTTCAGCAAACGGTAAAACTCTCCAAACTGCATCCCCGGCAAAAGAGCTAAACGTAACCAATTTCGTTGATTTTCTAAGGACATAGATCGAACCAACTCAAAATAAAAGTAACAATTGCGCTAAAATCCCACGTTCAAAGAATATTCTCTTCTGGAGATCGCTTGTGGCTATTTTACCCATCGTACAATTTCCCAATCCTGTTTTAGCTATGAACTGTCAACCGGTTCAAGAAATCAATGACCAAATCCGTCGTTTAGCGGCCGATATGGGAGAGACCATGTACAAAGCACCAGGAGTAGGACTAGCGGCTCCTCAAGTGGGTGAACCCATCAGAATGGTTGTGCTTGACGTGAGCGAAGAAAAAAATAATTTGATGACTCTTATCAATCCTGTTATCACCCAGAGAAGCCAGGAGCAAGAAATCGGAGAAGAGGGTTGTCTTTCTTTACCCGGGATTTGGGAAAAAGTAAGCCGCAGTACCGAGATTACGCTGAAATACACAGACCTAGAGGGCAAGGAACAGGAGCTTCATGCAGATGGTTTATTAGCGATTTGCATCCAGCACGAACTTGACCACTTAGATGGTACGGTTTTTATTGATCATCTCAGCCGCCTGAAGTATGACCGTGCTTGCGCTAAGCTTAAAAAACGTCGTCAACAGGAAAAGAAAGAAAACGCTCATTAATCCTTATACCGATGGCAGTGCTGGCTTATTGCAGGAATAATTTGGTCAACAATCTGGTCTGGTAGGTCATGGCCCATCCCATCGACCGTCATTATTCTGGAATTGGGAATAAGTCTTGCCACTTCCTCTCCAGCGGCTATGGGTAAAAGAGGATCTTGACGACCATGGATAACTAAAGTTGGAGTCATAATGCGTTTCAAGTATTTCGAGCGGTCACCAGATGCCAAAATTGCCAACAATTGCCGATAAGTCCAACTGCGATCAAAACCTGAATCAAGAAGAGCATTTGCCAGGATTTTAATCTGCTGCTCAGAATAACAGTAATGAGGTGATCCGATAGCTTTAAATATTTTGTGAAGGTATTTTCGCATCGAAACCACATTATTTGGCTGGTCAGGTTTACTCAACAACGCCTTAATTGCACGAAATTTTCCTAGACCTGTCCTTGGGTTACCGGAGGCTCCCATTATCGAAACAAGCGAAGCTACTCGTTGAGGATAAAGATAGGCTAACGCCTGGCCGATCATAGCTCCCATAGATACACCTAAAATATGAGCTCGCCTGACTTGAAGTTGATCCAAAACAGCAACAGCATCCGCCGCCATATCTTCGAGAGAATAACAGCCAGAGACAGGCTTTCTCAGTAATGTTCTCAAAATAGCCCTAAACACTGTAAAAGAACCGATAGACTGTTGAATCTTTGTTGATTGCCCACTATCCCTATTATCAAAAACAATAACACGTAACCCTTGACGGACTAACTGTTCGATTAAATGAGTTGGCCAAGCCTGTGAAGGCATCCCCAACCCCATAATCATTAGAACCACCGGCGCAGAATCATCACCGTAGACACTATAGGCGATACGGATATTGTCAATTGTTTTAAATGTCTGCATAAAAGTCCTCACATGATTGAAAAGTGTATCGCTTTACCAACAACTTTTAAATGGACCAGTAAAAAAGCTCTTAAATCAAACTCAGCTGAATACGAAAACATTAAAATTATGAGCATGAAGATTATATTTGCTGGAACCCCTCCTTTTGCTGCTGTTGCCCTTAGTGCCTTACTAGCGGCCGGGCATGATGTCCGTCTAGTGCTTTCACAACCTGATCGACCTAGCGGACGAGGTATGAGATTGACCCCTTCCCCTGTCAAAGCGTTAGCTATACAGAACGGAATTGAGGTAAGAACCCCAAAAACACTCTCCTACAAAAAGGATGAGCTGGAAGCTCAGGCCATGCATGAGCTACTTCAATCAGTTGAGGCTGATGTAATGGTTGTTGCTGCGTACGGAATGCTGTTACCTGAATCGGTCTTAAATATTCCCAAAGGAATCGGCCCCAGCCAGAGTGTTAAATGCATCAATATTCACGCCAGTCTTTTACCTCGTTGGAGAGGAGCTGCGCCGATCACTAGAGCGATAGAAGCTGGAGATACCAGTTTTGGCGTAACGCTCATGAAAATGGATGTAGGTTTAGATACAGGACCTATGCTTGCTCAAGAAAGTTTTGAGCTAAACGGTAAGGAAACCACCTCAACTCTAACAGAGACCGTAGCTAAGCTTGGCGCTGAGATGTTAGTGCGTTTGCTCGCTAACCCCACAGCGATCACGATCCGAGAACAACCTCAAGAAGGAATCACTTACGCTCACAAAGTCACAAAGCTTGAAGGGCAGATTAACTTTCATTTGCCCTGTCATGTTGTTGAAAGAAGGATTCGTGCTTTCACACCATTTCCTTCATCCTTTGCTGAGCACAATGGCACGGTTATAAAGATCTGGGAGGCTCAATCCCTTCCTGAACTCAAGGGAATTCCGGGCGAAGTGCTTGCAGTGAGCAAGAATGGAATTGATATCGCCTGTGCTGAAGGTGCTGTGCGGGCCACTGTTCTACAAAGACCAGGCAAACCCAAAATGGCAGCACAAAGTTTTCTTCAAGGCTACCCGGTGACTCGTGGAGAGTACTTTAAATGAGTGCACTGCTTGGTCAAGCTATGGCCGTCTGCACAAGTGGATGGCAACTGATGATTAAAGAGTCTGCTTCTTTGGAAAGGGCTCTAAGCTACTGTCTTAATAAACAAAATCCAGAGCTTAGGAGTATCGTTCAGAGTTTGCTCTACACAACTGTACGGCATCGTGCACAAGTCGAAGTTCTTTTGAAAAAACTTGTTCAAAAGGAACCAAAAGAGAATATTAAAGCCTTATTGAGTATCTCCTTAGCTTTATTACTTGAAAACAAAGAAAAGGATTTTGTAGTCGTAGATCAAGCTGTAGAGGCTGCCAAAACTCTGACACAAACAAAGTGGGCAGGAGGTTTTGTCAACGCAGTTTTGAGAAATTTTCTACGCAATCGAACCAAACTAAGTGAGGGTTTTAAAACCAATTTATGTGCACGTTTCAACGCACCAGGTTGGTGGATTTCAAAGATACGCCGGGCCTATCCAAAAAATTGGCAAAACATATTGCGAGTTCAGAATAGCCGACCACCATTGACGTTACGAGTCAATATATCCAAAATTTCTGTCGAAGAGTTTCTGGACAATTTAAATCATGCTGGTTTACACGGCCAACAGGTGGGACCATTAGCCGTCATCATTGATCCGCCCTGCCCAGTTGAAAAAATTCCGGGGTTTTTATCTGGTCATTGTTCAGTCCAAGATGCTGGCAGTCAGTTGGTCACACAATTTCTTAGTCTGAAAGATCATGACAAAGTTCTGGACGCTTGCGCTGCACCGGGAGGAAAAACAGCATTACTTTTGGAAAGCCAAACGCTTAATGTAACAGCCATGGAAGTGGACCCTGCTAGAGCTTCTAAAATTCATGAAACGCTCTCTCGTCTCGGTCTGGAAGCTAAAATAGTCGTTGGGGATGCGGGCGATAAAAATGTGCTAAACCAGTTGGGAATGTTTGACGCCATCTTGCTTGATGCTCCATGTACTGCCTCTGGCATTGTTCGACGTCATCCGGATATCGTTTGGAGCAGGAGGCCCGAGGATGTCAAGGTTTTGGCTTCAAGGCAAGCCAGACTGCTCGAAGCTCTTTGGGAAAAGTTGCCTGATGGAAAAGATTTACTCTATATCGTATGCTCTATTTTCCCTGAGGAAGGTCCTGAGCAGATAGAAAATTTTTTAAAAAAACATCCTCAAGCTCATTTGAAGGCTACGCCTTTAGCTTCGGACGGTATGCTTCGCCTTTTGCCGACAGAAAGCGAAAATAATAATGCTTTACCGAAGAACCATGACGGATTTTTTTATGCTCTTTTGAATAAGAGGAGCAAAAGCTGATGCAATTTAAACAACACTCTGTCTCACTGATATTGAGTCTTTTATTAGGACTCGGGAGTGTTGTGCCTGCTTGGGCAAATGACATTACTGTTATGTTTTCAACGCTTTCTTCACGGTTTAGTACCCCACAAGGACTCTATCTTGATGTCAACGTTGAATTTGATTTGCCAAGAAGTGTTCAGGATGCTCTCAACCGAGGTATCCCACTTTACTTTGTGACAGAGTTCACAATTGAACGGCAACGTTGGTATTGGGTCAACAAACCAATCGTTGAAGCCTCTCTGTTAACAAGATTATCATACAGTCCTCTTACCCGTCAGTACAGACTTTCCCGTGGCGGTTTATCTCAATCTTTTGATTCTCTTTCGGAAACCTTATCAATTCTTAAGTCGCTTCATGGATGGCGAGTTTCTGAGGATCCTGTTATAGAAAATCCTGAAGACTGTGTCGCAGAAGTAATGGTTAGATTGGACACAGAGCAATTACCTTTGCCAATGCAAGTTACAATCGGTGAAAATGATTGGGACCTGACTTCCGATTGGCATTCTGTCGACTTCGATAGAAGTATCACTAATCCAGAAAAGGGCGACAAGCAATGAGATATCGTCTCAGATACGGCGCTAGTATCGGTCTGGCTATCATTGTTGTCCTTCTTTTTCTTTTAACTTCTGCCGGGACAACATCACGCGAACTAGAACCCTACTTTCCCCTGTTACTAATCATCAATGCATTAGTAGTCTTGGGGTTATTAATTGCCGTCATCTCACTCATTTCAAAACTTATCAAAAGATACCGGCAAAAGCAGTTCGGTTCACGCATGTTAGCAACACTTGTCTGCACAATTTCTTTTGTAGCGCTTTTACCTTCTTTACTGATTTACACAATTTCAACCCATCTAATTTCTCAGGCGTTTGACTCAGGCGTTGACTCCAGAGTGGAAAAAGCTCTGGATTCTGGGGTTGCATTAGCTCAGAATTCCTTACTGAGAATACAAAACGATCAATTGGTAACTACACGAACCATAGCCGATAGACTCAGCACCATTTCGTTTACAGAAATGAGCGATGAGTTAATGCGTATGAGTGACCTGACCAATTCTGCTATTCTTTTCCTTATTGACGGAAATGGTCAGATTATTACTCAAACATCTGCTTTGGCTTCAGTGGATTTAGTGATCCCTACTCGGGAACTTCAGACTGTTAAGCAACAAGGCTATTTTTCAGACCTAGAAGAAGAGACCGTATCGGGGCAAAATCAACCTACTTTAAGAATTCGCACAATTGTCCCAATCAATAACCACACATCTTCAGATGAATTATTTTTACAAGTCAGCTTAGAAATTCCTCAATCTGTAGCGCAAAACATCAATGCAGTCACTAGTGGTCTACTCGATTATCAGCAAATTATTTTCACTCGTAGCGGATTGCAAACTATTTATCACTGGTCACTTGTTCTGAGCCTTTTATTAGCCGCTTTATGCGCAGTTTTAGCTGCATTTTCTTTTGCCAGCAGAACAACAGCGCCTATTAGGCAATTAGCAGAAGGAACGCGAAGAGTTACCGGAGGTCATTTTCAACCCATTAAAGAATTTACCGGTGCTGATGAAATTAATGAACTGACTCGTGCCTTTAATGTTATGGTTCGAAGAGTCAATGATGCTATGGATACTTTAGAAAGCCGCAGAGAAAAGCTTGAACAATCCAATATTTTCCGTGAGCGAATTTTGGAAAATCTCTCTACTGGCATTATCGTTTTAGATCAAATGAAACGTTTACGCTCTGCCAATATGGGAGCAGTCAGAATTCTTGGCAATAGCGTATTGCAAATAGGTGTGCTATTGAAAGAAGCTAACCCTGCTTTAGCAGAATTGGTTCTGCCCATGCTTGCAGAAAATTCGAGATCTGTTAAACAGGAAAATGCTTCTTTATCTATTGACGGAATTAAAGAACCTCTGACACTAATGCTAAGAACCTCCTCGGTTCCTCTCAATGACGGTCCTGGTTATCTTGTTGTCATTGATGACATGACTCAAGCTGTAGCCGCTCAACGGGTTATTGCTTGGGGGGAAGTTGCTAGAAGAATGGCTCATGAAATCAAAAACCCTCTCACTCCCATTCAGCTGGCAGCCGAACGCATGCAAATCAAGCTCTCCCAACACCTTCCAGATGAAGATGTTTTATTGCTAAACAGATATACCAATACAATCGTCGAACAAGTCTCAGCTATCAAGCAAATGGTTAATGACTTCAGAGACTATGCTAAATTACCTAAACCGACACTACATCCTCTTGATTTAAATGCATTGCTTGATGATGTGTCTCTGCTTTATAAACAAGCTGGAGGCTCTATTTCATTATCATTGGAAAAGAATTTACCCATGATCTCAGCTGATAGGCGACAATTACTTCAAATATTGCACAATTTACTTTCAAATGCGAAAGAAGCCAACAAAGGCGACAGAGAGTGCAAAATTAAGTTATCAACACGCTTGGAACGCAGTGGAAAAGACAAGACCGTGATACTAACAGTTGAAGATAACGGTCCTGGGTTTGAAGATCAAATACTCAATCATGCTTTTGAACCATATATCACCACAAAAGAAACCGGGACAGGTTTAGGGTTACCTATGGTTAAAAAAATCGTTGAGGAGCATGGAGGATGGATAAAATTGGCCAACCGGAATTGTGAAAATGGCCAGAAATCAAATGGTGCTATAGTTACGATTGGTTTTGTCAATCTGGCCTGACCATTCTATCTCAGACTTGTTTTATAAATGGCAAACGTTCTTGTTGTAGATGACGAAGTTGGAATCCGAGAACTCTTCAGTGAGATTCTCTCCGACGAAGGATATACCGTTACCGTGGCAGCCAACAGCGCGGAGGCTCGCCTTGCTTTGCGCTCTTGTTCACCCGATGTGATCTTGCTTGATATTTGGATGCCGGATACAGACGGGATGTCATTGTTGAAAGAGTGGGCCTCTCAAGGACCTCTTCCTTGCCCGGTTATCATGATGTCTGGCCATGCAAACATTGATATGGCTGTAGAAGCCACAAAATTCGGGGCGTACTCTTTTTTGGAAAAACCGACATCAATTAAAACATTGACAGAAGCATTAAGAGCAGCACTGTCGGCCAAGCAAACAATGGAACGAACCGCTGCTGCAATACAAAAGACTTCTGCTTCTGCGACACTTGGAACTAAAAAAGAGGACTCTCCTCAGTGTTTGGGTGAAAAAATAGACTTCTCTTTACCACTTAGGGAAGCAAGAGATCAATTCGAACGTGCTTACTTTACGCACCTGCTTGAACAGGAGAATTACAGTATGACTCGCGTTGCTGCTAAGGCTCAGCTCGAGAGAACACACTTATATAGAAAGCTGCGTCAACTGGGCATAGAGTGGTCTAAAGAAGAGTCTTGAACTTGTTGTCGTTCGGGCAAAGTTTATGAAAATTTTAATTTTGGGAGCCGGTAGAGTCGGTCGATCCGTAGCGGAAAGTTTAGTAAGCGATGCCAACGATATTACTATCGTTGATGAATCTGCTGATCGAATCGGACAAATGCAAGAGCGTTTTGATCTCCGAGGCTTAGTTGGAGATGCCAGCTCGCCGTCGATTCTCAGTAGCGCCGGAGCAATGGACACTGACTTACTCATTGCTGTTACAGCTAATGACGAAACAAATCTTGTAGCCTGCACACTTGCTGCTCAAATTTTCAACATCCCAATGCGTATTGCGCGCGTTCGAGACAGCGAACTCAGACACTACCCTCGAATCTTAGGTGATGAAGGCTTCCGGGCAACCAGTGTCATTTGGCCGGAGCAGGCATTGGCTACCCAGATTTCCAAATTAATTACGTTTCCCGCCGCTCAACAAGTTTTAAATTTTGCTGACGATAAACTGACTTTATTTACAGTTAATCCTACAGAAAATGCTCCTCTGACCGGTAAAACTCTTGAAGAAGCGTTTAGGCTAATGTCCGACGTCAAAATGCGTTTCATCTCAATTTACAGGCGAAATCGACGCTTGGAATGCAGAAATGATACAGTGATAGCCGCAGACGATGAGATTACCGTCTTAGTCTCAAGTGATTGTGCAGAAAAAGTTATTGAAGCGTTGCATCCTTTTGAAAAAGCAGAAACTATTGTTTTGATTAACGGCGGCAAATTATCCGAACTTTTAACTGATAATCTAGAACCTGCCCGCTCGAAACGTCGTATTAAAATTTTCGAAGGCCAAGAGGAAGTCGCTGTTTCTTTATCTAAACACTTAAGCAGTAATAAAGTTTCTGTCTCTTTGGTCAAACATGATGATACTCATGCCCTCATGCAAGAGGGTATAGACCAAGCTGACGTGGTTGTCGCCCTGTCTGGCAATGACGAAATGAATATTATGACTGCTCTTTTAGCTAAAAAACTCGGAGCTAAACGCAGTATTGTTTTATTAGAAAATCAGGTTTATTCAGATTTAGTTCGCGGCACGGAAGTTGATGTTACAGTTTCTCCTACTCAAGCCTCACTCGGCGAACTACTCAGACATATTCGTTACGGTGATGTTGTTAACGCACAAGAACTCTATCAGGATAAAGCCGAGGCATTAGAGATCATTGCTCACGGGACAAAGAAAAGCTCGAAAGTTGTCGGTAAAACTTTACGGGAAATCGCCTTCCCCAAGGGAGTTTCTGTCGGAGCGATAGTCAGAGGAGAAGCCGACGAGGCTACAGTGCTGATGGCAGAACCCGATCTTACAGTTATGGACGATGATCATTTAATATTGTTTGTACCAAATAAAAAGGTCATCCAACG
Organism: uncultured Sutterella sp.; assembly: GCA_900544345.1. Classification (GTDB taxonomy): domain Bacteria; phylum Pseudomonadota; class Gammaproteobacteria; order Burkholderiales; family Burkholderiaceae_F; genus Aphodousia. The sequence goes on from UQUR01000003.1 coordinate 110,746, forward strand.
AATTGAACGTTTGTTTGAAGTGGATGTAGGCTTTTTTTAAGAGAAAGTATCATGCTTCGAACACTCCAACGATTACTGTTCCCTGTACTCAATGCTCTTGGACCACTGCTCATGATTTTAGCGGTAGCCCAATTACTGCCTCTCGGAATTGCCTATCGTGACGGAGAGCAAGTTCTGCAGGAATTTTCTACCTCGGCACTTATCAGTTTTGCGATCGGATTATTTTTCTTTTTCTCTACGAAGCGCTTCAAAAGAGAGCTTGAGCCAAGAGATGGTTTTTTATTAGTCACCCTTTCCTGGTTATCTGCAGCATTAGTTGGCTCAATCCCATTTTATTTATTACTACCCGATGTTGCCTACGAGCGGATTTTCTTTGAAGCCGTCTCTTGTCTTACGACAACTGGGGCGACAGCTCTAACCAACCTATCTGACCTGCCTTTGTCTCTCAACTATTGGCGTTGTCTTTTATCCTGGTTGGGAGGTATGGGTATCATCGTCTTGGCTGTTGCTATTTTGCCGCTTTTGGGCGTCGGTGGAGCCCAATTATTTAAAGTGGAAAATTCCAATCTTTTTAAAGATGATCGCTTAACGCCTCGTATTGCTGATACAGCTAAAGCTTTGTACGTCATCTACATTCTTGCCTCTGTAGCATGCGTAGCCGCCTATCATTGGGCCGGGATGAATTGGGATGATGCCATTATGTTCATGTTCACGACAATGAGTCTTAGCGGCATCACTCCCTATGATCAGAGTATCGGATATTTCAATTCTCCTGCAATTGAAATGGTAGCGGTTGTTTTCATTATCTTTTCAGGTTTTAACTTTTCACTTCATTTTACAGCCTGGAGACAACGCTCTATTTCTACTTATTTCACAGATATTGAAGCGCGATCTTGGCTTCTGGTTTTGTTAATCGGTGTATTAATTGTTTTTTCAATGCTGAGCGTTAATCATGTCTATCCAACTTGGGATATCACACTCAGACATGCACTTTTCAATGTAGCATCTTTATTCTCTACAACGGGTTACACAACTGTTGATTATGAATTATGGCCCAGCTCCTTAGGCTTTCTTCTTTTAATGGGTAGCCTGTTTGCCTCCTGTTCCGGTTCGACCGGTGGCGGTGTCAAGATGATCAGATTGCTTATTTTTGTAAAACAGGCTTTACTGTGTTTGCATACTTTGCTCAGACCCAGAGACTACCTGCCTTTAAGACTTGGTAAACACACAATTTCTGAAAATTTAGCTGCTAATGTTTCTGCGTTTTTTGCTCTGCACGCTTCCGTTGTAATTATTTGTACATTACTGATTATGTCTTCTGGAGTTGGCCTGACAGAGTCTCTTTCAACGGCCATTGCCTGCATTGCCAATACCGGTCCCGGTTTAGGTAGCGTCGGACCAGCTGGCAATTATGCGGCATGCAATCCTATTCATTTATGGATTGGCTCTTTTTGTATGTTTGTTGGTCGTCTGGAATTATTTACTGTTTTCGTAATATTCACGCGCTCTTTCTGGAGAAGCTAGTTCAACGGCTCCCAACGAACATTAACTTTTTTATCAGCGGCCTTTCGTAAAAGCTTCAAAAGAGAATAAAAGCGAGTTTTCACCGATACGCGTGCGAGCATTGCGGGCCTTTCTTTCGCTTCATCTTCATCTTCTGGTACTTCCTGTTCTGCTTCCTGATTGATAGCCTTTTCCAACGCCAAAATTACTGACGGAATATCCTCAGCCAAAACAGCACCTTTATCATGAAAAGGAAGACCTGCAAGCTGAAATATCGGCTCAACATGCTGACGCATCATAATGATTTCTCCGCCTGCCTTTGAACGAAAAACTACAACCGCCATTTTCATCCCTCTACTCTTCAAAATTGAATACTTGGAACATTTTATCGATCTCTGTGCAATAACCATACAAAGACATCAAAACAAGTGTCACCACAGCGCTGCATCCATCTTTTCAAAATACAGCCACGACGCTTAGAATATAGTCAAAATTTTTTGAAAGACAAAAAACGTCGCAATCCTCTGCGAAACCTGTAAATAGACTTAACTGCCATGACTCAACCATTTATTTCTCCGCTGAAAGCCGATGAATTTGTCGAGCTAGATGAGTTATTAGCCCAGTTTGATGATGATAGTTTGCCGATGGATGCCTCTGAGGCCGATGGGTTCTTAACAGCTTTGTGTTTATTGCCCAACGAAGTATCCCCCATGGATTGGATGCCTATTGTTTTCAATGCCCCCAATACAAAACCCTCGAAACTTCCTCAGCCTCAGCAAACCAGACTTCAAGAGCTGTTATACCGGCGTTATAGGGAGATTAATCACCGTTTAAGCCAACTTAAGCCCTTAGATCCTATCGTCTTCGATCCAGAAGATGAACAAGGAGAGCCGCTTGAAGGTGAGTCAGAAATTGTTGCGCTTCAACCGTTCGCTTCTGGTTTTTTAACAGCAGCCCAGCATTGGTCTGGTCTTTTAGACTCCGATGACCCAACCGTCACTTCTGCCCTTATTGGGATTTGGCGTCATTTACCGGAAAACGAAATCGGTGATTTTGCACAAGTTCGAGATGAGCTTTTGTCAGAATCTCCTCTAGAGAATCTCGACGATGCAATTGAAGATATCGCTTTATGTGTTAGGCAGATTGCCTCTGTTACACGAGGCTTTAAAGAAAAAAGACAAATTGTATCCAAACACCGTAAACGTGCCCCTCACCGTTAATGTTTAATGGCGATCTTACTTACAAAGGCGGCCCATACAACTAGAACCAGAACAGGAATGCCAATCACAGCAGTCCCTATGAAAAAGAGGCTGTAGCCGATTCTTTCTACAACAAAACCCGAAAAACCGGCCAAAAATTTAGGCAGTAAAAGCATTATTGAGCTAAATAAAGCGTATTGCGTAGCCGTGTAAGCGGTATTCGTTAGGCCTGACAGATAAGCTAAGAAAGCAACCGAAGCAATACCGGCAGCTAAGTTATCCGCACTAACAGTAAGAACCAAAAAAGGTACATGATGTCCTTGCAAAGCCAACCAAGAGAAAAGTAGATTAGTCAATGCCGATAGCAAAGCACCAAGAAAAAGTGTTTTCATCACACCAACACGTGTACTGACCACCCCTCCGATAAAGGCTCCTATCAAAGTCATTAGCACCCCAAATACTTTTGACACTGCTGCGACTTCTTCTTTTGTAAAACCAAGATCTTGATAAAAAGGATTAGCCATTACACCCATAACAACATCGGAAATTCGATAGGTGGCAATCAATAACAAAATAACCACTGCATGCCAGCGATAGCGAGTAAAAAAATCAAGGAATGGCAAACAGGCCGCTTCATAGAGCCAAACACTTAAACGCACTCGTCGTTCTGTCCATGAAGGATGCTTTTGCTGACAAAACTTTAATCTTTGTAGAGTTAAATCCGATATTTTTCTTTCTATTTGTCTCTGGGGTTCAGGGGATATTAAAACGGCAATAATACCGATTAGCATACTCAATGCCATCACACTATAAGCCGACTGCCAGGCAACGTGATCGTAAAGAAACTCATCATTTGAAAAATATGCTGCCAAGGCTAAAGCACCTGCCCCAGCCCAAATCATCGCCAAACGGTAGCCTGTTTGGTACGTTGCTGCTAATGCAGCCTGTTCGGATAGTTCTGCACTTTCTATTCTATAAGCATCCAAAGCAATGTCCTGAGTCGCAGAGGCAAAAGCCGTAAGCGTTGTTAAAACAATCATGGCTGACAGATTTTCTTTCGGATCCGTAAATCCCATAGAAAGGAGACCGCAAACGATGACACACTGAGAAAACAAAAGCCAGGAGCGTCTCCGCCCTAATTTATCCGTTAAAAAAGGTAAACAAAGATGATCAACTAATGGAGCCCAGACCCATTTGAACCCATAAGCTAAACCTACCCAGGTCACCATTCCGATAGTGCTTAATTCAACTCCAGCCTCCCGAAGCCAAAAAGACAAGGTACCTAACACCAATAAAAGGGGTAGTCCTGAAGAAAAACCGAGGAAAAACATCCTCAACGCTTCCGGTCTAGTGTAAATCTGCCAAGCAGAAAGCCAGTTTTTTGGGGAAACCGAAGATTTTATGAGCATTACTAAATCAGATCCTCTTTAGTGATGAATTTCCATTGCATTGGCAATAAATCATCAGAAAGATGATATTTTCCAAACGCCTCCCGGTGCAAGAATTGGACCCGATTACCTACAGCAGCAACCATCCTTTTAACTTGATGATACTTTCCTTGAGTTATTTTCATTAGGAAAACATGATCATTAATAATCGTCACTTCTTGCGCTGCCACTTTCTCTATCTCTCCGTCCAACAGTACACCGTCCTGCAATTGCTTCATCATTGAATCAGTCAAGGCATGCTTTACCGTTACTCTATAAAGTTTAGAAACGTGTTTTTTAGGGTGTATCAAACGATGCAATAATGGGCCATCATCGGTCAAAATCAGTAGACCCGTTGTGTCTTCATCAAGACGCCCGACAGGCTGGACACCCCTATTACGTAATGGCGCAGGTAAGAGTGAAAGCACTGAAGGATGATGCAAAGGTTTTCTGGAACATTCATAACCTGACGGTTTATGAAGAGCGATCACTGCTTGGGATACATATGGCCACTTTACCCCATCAACTGAAAAATTCAGTCCACTTGTATCCACTTCTGCCCATGGATCATTTCGCAAAATTCCATTAAACGTTACACGACCCTGAGCAATTATCCCGCAACATTCGTGACGGGTGCCGAATCCCTGACTAAAGAGTACTTCCTGCAACTGCATGAATTAAACCTCATAATCCACTACCAACGGTGCATGATCCGAAAATTTTTCATTACTGTACACAAATGTTGAACGGGCTTTTTGAGCCAACCCCGGCGTTGCAATTTGATAGTCGATTCGCCAACCAACATTTTTTGCCCTAGCCTGACCTCTTTGGCTCCACCAAGTATATTGCTCTTTATTGGGCTCCAACTTTCGGAAAACATCAACCCACCCGTCAGAAAATAGATCTGTAAGCCACTGTCTCTCTTCAGGTAAAAAACCTGAATGCGCTAAATTGCCTTTCCAATTCTTAAGATCAATTTCCTTGTGAGCAATATTGACATCACCGCAAAAGACGATTTCCTTACCCAAAGTTGAGAGTTTTTTTAAATGGTCTTTAAAAATTTCTAAAAAACGGTATTTTGCCTGTTGTCTATCATCTGAACTCGTCCCTGAAGGAAAGTAAACAGAAATAACAACATAATTCTGAAACTCTGCTCTTACATAACGGCCTTCAGCATCAAACTCTTCATTACCAAAACCGATTTGAACAGATAGCGGCTTCTCTTTACTATATAAGGCCACCCCAGAGTAGCCTTTCTTTTGAGCAGTATTCATATAAACATGGAACTGTTCGCCATGCAAAGTTTTTTCATCAAAATCAGAGGCTTGCCCTTTAAGTTCCTGCACACAAAGAATATCGGCCTGTTGTTGATCAAACCACTGCCAAAAATTCTTTTTTGATGCAGAACGCAGACCATTGGCGTTGAAAGTAATAATGCGCAACATCTATTTTCCCGTTAAAATTTGTTGTTTGGGTAATTATCCTGAATCGTCAAGAAATTTGTTGGATCTAATTATGTCGTTACAACATGAATTTATCGAATTTGCTCTGAATACCCAAGTGTTGCGTTTCGGAGAATTTAAAACCAAAGCGGGGCGTCTGTCTCCCTACTTTTTCAATCTTGGTCTCTTTAATACAGGCAAGACATTAGGGAAATTGGCTGAGTTCTATGCCCAAACTCTGTTAACTGCACGTCGAGAAGGTAAGATTGAGTTTGATATGATTTTCGGACCAGCTTATAAAGGTATTCCTTTGGCTGCAGCTGTCGCTGTCAAATTAGCCGAAATGGGCTGTGACATTCCTTATGCATTTAACCGTAAAGAAGCCAAGGATCACGGCGAAGGTGGCATGATTATTGGCTCGCCTTTAAAGGGAAAAGTGATTGTTATTGATGACGTTATTTCTGCCGGCACTTCTGTTCGTGAATCAGTGAAATTAATTCAAGCCGCCGGTGCACAGGCAAGTGGTGTAGTCATCGCTCTGGATCGAATGGAAAAAGGCGGCAATGCTGAACAAATGACTGAAGTATCGGCCGTGCAGGATGTAATCAACACATTCCACATGCCTGTTATTTCCATTATCAATTTAAAGGACCTTTTGGCCTTCATGGATGAAGATACACCGATGGCTCAGCAAGCTCGCGCTTACAGAGATGCTGTTCAAGCGTATCGTGACCGTTACGGAGCGTAATCGGCACCTTGAACACACCATCATTGGTTCAGATAAGAAATCCCTTGTGGTTGCTAACCATAAGGGATTTTCTCTTGATTAGGACAATTTCTGTCTGAGTAGTTGATTAACTTGCGCAGGATTAGCTTTGCCTTTGCTTGCCTTCATTACTTGTCCGACTAAGCCATTTAAAGCTTTTTCCTTACCTGCCTTAAATTCCTCTACATTTTTAGGGTTGTTAGCGATAACTTCATCAACAATCTTTTCGATTGCTCCTGTATCGGAAATCTGTTTCAACCCCAATTGCTCAATTAGGGTATCAACACCTTCTTCACTACCCTGCATAATTGCTGAGAAAATCTTCTTTGCACCTTTATTGTTAATGGTGTTATCCAGTACACGAGAGATTAAAACTGAGAGTTTCTCAGGTGTCACGGGCAAAGTTTCAATAGTCATTTCTGCCTGATTGAGCGCAGCAGATACCTCGCCCATTACCCAGTTGGCTGCAATTTTCTTGTCGCTTACCTTATCGGCAACGGCCAGATAGTAATCAGCCATAGCCTTGGATGAAGTCAGAACTGAGGCATCATAATCGGATAAACCAAAATCCTTTGTAAGACGAGCCCGCATTTGCTCAGGCAGCTCCGGCATATTTGAACGAACACGCTCAAGCCATTCTTCAGAAATATCCAAAGGCAATAAATCAGGATCCGGAAAATAGCGATAGTCCATTGAGTCTTCTTTGGACCGCATTTCTCGAGTTTCTCCCGTATCAGGGTTATAGAGACGAGTTGCCTGAACGACCTTACCACCATCCTCAATCAGTTCAATTTGCCGACGTACCTCATACTCAATAGCATCCTGCAGGAAACGGAATGAATTGAGATTCTTAATTTCACAACGAGTACCAAACTCCTCTTGACCAACAGGACGTACACTTACATTGGCATCACAGCGGAAATTTCCGTTTTGCATATCTCCGTGACTGATACCCAACCAAACTACTAAAGCATGCAAAGTACGTGCGTAAGCCACGGCTTCTTCTGCTGAACGCAACTCCGGTTCAGTCACAATTTCTAATAAAGGAGTACCAGCTCGATTCAGGTCTATACCGCTTTGCCCAACCTCTAAGCCGTGTACACTTTTTCCCGCGTCCTCTTCCAAATGCGCTCGAGTCAAATTAAGTGTTTTTATATACGGTTCACCTTTTTTGGGCGTGACCATAAAGGAAATTTGACCTCCAATTACAATTGGCCACTCAAATTGACTAATTTGATAACCCTTGGGCAAATCAGGATAAAAATAATTCTTTCGGTCAAAAATTGAACGCGGAGCAACTTTTGCACCAATAGCCAAACCAAATTTCATTGCCTTTTCCACGGCCGACTTGTTTAAAACCGGTAACGTCCCCGGCAAAGCTAAGTCCACAGCACAAGCATGAGTATTCGGTTCAGCACCGAAGTCTGTTGATGCCGCTGAAAAAATCTTGGTCTTTGTTGATAACTGTACGTGTGTTTCAAGACCAATTACGACTTCCCATTGCATATTTTTCAATCCTATATCAGTATCCGGCCGGAACACGTTTGTGCCAATCCGTTTCACATTGATAGCGGTGAGCAATCCCTAAAAGCTTAGCCTCGTTGAAACGAGCGCTAACTAATTGGAATCCAAGGGGCAATCCGCTTGAATGAATTCCACAAGGCAACCCCATACCAGGTAAACCAGCTAAGGAAACCGGTACAGTGTAGAGGTCACTCAGATAAGCTTGAACGGGATCACTCTTTTCACCGAAGCGGTAAGCCGGTCCTGTTGTCGCCGGGCTAATGATGGCATCAACTTCCTGGCACACATTGTTAAATTCATTAGCAATCAAACGACGCACTCGTTGAGCCTTGATGTAATAGGCATCGTAGTAACCGTGAGAAAGAACATAAGTACCGATCATGATCCGTCGCTGCGGTTCTGCACCCAAAGCTTCGGATCGACTACGTTTAATCATGTCCTGAATATCCGTGTAATGTTTGGCACGGTAACCATAGCGGACACCATCGTAACGACTTAAATTAGAAGATGCTTCTGCACAGGCAACAACGTAATAAACAGGTACACCCAAATTAACTGTTGGCAGCTCTATATCAACAATCTTTGCTCCCATTCGTTCATATGTGTGGAGTACCTCCTCAATACTGGCCCCCAACTCTTCATCAAGTCCTTTAGCAAACCAGCTACGCGGGACACCGATTTTCACTCCTTGCATACTCATATCAAGACAGCGAGTGAAGTCTTCTTTGGGTAAATCCACACAAGTTGAATCTTTGGGATCAAAGTTAATCATTTCATTCATAACCCAAGCACAGTCTTGAGCTGAATGCGCTAATAACCCCGGAGTATCAAGACTGGAGGCAAAAGCGATCACCCCCCAACGACTAGGACGTCCATATGTCGGTTTTAACCCTGTGACACCAGTAAAGACAGCCGGTTCCCGAATGGAACCACCCGTATCAGTACCCGTAGCTATCGGAGCCAGATTAGCTGCCACACAACTAGATGAACCTCCGGAAGAACCTCCCGGAACGCATTCTTTATTCCAGGGGTTTAAAACCTTGCCGTAAGCAGAGTTTTCGTTTCCGCTACCCATTGCAAACTCATCGCAATTAAGTTTGCCAAGGCAAACCATTCCGGCATTCTGAAGGTTATCAACAACCGTGGCATTAAAGGGGCTCATATAGCCCTCAAGCATTTTACTGGCTGCAGTGGTTGCCCATTCCTTGGTGACAAATAGATCCTTATGAGCAATCGGAATCCCCGTTAAACGAGTTGCTGTACCATTAGCAAGACGAGCATCCGCTTCGCGGGCTTGCTTTAAAGTCTCTTCCGGTCGAACATCCAAATAAGCGTTGAGATCTTTATTTTGCTCAATACGGTCCAAATATACTTGGGCCAGCTCTACTGCGCTGACTTCTTTGTGGACAAGTTTGTCACTGAGCTCAACGACAGAAGCATGAAAAAGTTCATTTGCCATTATTCAATCACCTGCGGAACTAAGAAATGACCCTCGGCTTGTTCGGGGGCATTCTTCATGTTATTTTCGCGATTATTTACTTCTCGAACTACGTCTTCACGAAGACGCTGAGAGCCATCATGAGGATGAGGCATGGGTTCAACACCCTCTGTATCCACAGCCTGAATGCGCTCAATCATTTGGAAAATATTATTCAATTCGCCTTGCATACGAACTGCTTGCTCATCATTGAGTTCCAAGTGACTGAGGTTGGCAATTCGACGAATATCTTCAAGAGCCAAAGTCATAGACAATTCCAATCTAAACGGGTAATACCCGCCTTCTAAAAAAAATCGATCAGCCGACAACTGAAACGACTAGAGTTAACTTGAGAATTTTAATGATTTTCCACTACTTTTAGAATGTTTTTACTCTCAACAGTTCTTTGTGCTCCCGGGATCCTAAAGATAAAGGTATCCTAATGTTTCGAGCTTTGCTTTTCATAGGCACTTGGGCAATAATCAATCCACTATCTGTATTTTATTCATTATGCATATCCGCTATTTATTCCACAGCCTCGTTGTCATTACCGCTGCAGTTGCACTTTCAGCATGCTCTAGCAGAGGCGGCTACTATCAAGACGATGGTCCTCCTCCTTCCGGCTTTTTCTCCAACTCAGATTACAGCAATCTGCCGGATGCCACTCCTAAATACGAAAAACCTCACAGCGGAGCAAATAAGCCTTACGTAGTCGGTGGTAAAAGGTATGTCCCGATTACAGGCGATAAACCTATGACACAAAGAGGCACAGCCTCATGGTACGGAAAAAAGTTTCACGGAAGAAAAACTTCTACAGGCGAAACTTACAATATGTACTCAATGACCGCTGCTCATAAGACAATGGAGCTACCCAGTTACGCCAAGGTTACTAATCTTAAAAACGGCAAGAGCGTCATTGTTAGAGTAAATGATCGGGGGCCTTTTGTCGATGACCGTATCATTGATCTTTCATACGCTGCCGCTAGTAAGTTGGGATATGTAAAAAACGGAACGGCACCTGTTAAGATAGAACGCATTCGTATGGCCGATATTAAAAATGGAAGAATCCCAACTTCTTCAAACGGCTTAATTAAATTGATTGACGATAGCAAGATAACAGAAAACAGTGCTGATGTTGCAGCCATAGCCAGTGTTATCGGAGTAGCGGCCAGTGTGGCTCGGGCTGTCAGCGATAAGAGAAAGGAAAGTCCTAAGAGTACGACACAGTCTCCTGTGACAGAGCCAAACACCATCGTAATTGAATCGTCTCCGACAACCTCTTTAACACTTGACAGTAATCCTGAAGACTTACAAGGCGCTGTTAATCTAACGGAAGCTGCTAAGTTAGATATGGTAAGTACAGAGGTTAACCTAACTGACGTAGCAACACCAGCTCACACCCCAGCTAATCGTTGGTGTGTACAAGTAGGAGCATTTAGCTCACAAGAAAACGCTACAAATTACGCCAACACTCTTCGGTCACAACTAAACCAACCAGTCAGTGTTCGAGTTGATGGCAACCTATTTAGAGTCACAATAGGAGAGTTCAATTCTCAAGATGAAGCGACTATCCAGGCTCTTACACTTGGCGAAAATTTAGGAAAAAAATTAGTTCCTCTCCAAATTCCTTAGGAGAAATAGAAATGTCATTACAAAAGGTCATTAATGAGTTTTGGGACAATCAAGCCCAACCTGCTTTAATGCGATACATTGAGATTCCAGCTAAATCCACAGCTTATGACAGGCTCTGGGAATCTCATGGTTTTTTAAAGCAATGTTGCGAATTGGGAAAAAACTGGATTAAAGAAGTCTTACCCAGTGCTAATGTTGAGATCATTGAAGAAAAGGGGAAGACGCCTTGTTTACTGGTTGATATTCCTGCAACAGAGAAAAACTGTGAGCATAGCGTTGTTTTTTATGGTCATTTAGATAAACAACCTGAAGCTGGGGGCTGGCGTGAGGGTTTAGGCCCCTGGAAACCTGTCGTTGAAAATAGAAAACTGTACGGACGCGGAGCAGCTGACGACGGTTACAGTCTTTTTTCAATGATCACTTCCATCTCTGCCCTTGAAAAGTTAAATCTTAGTCATCCGCGCATCATCGGTATTTTTGAAACTCAAGAAGAATCCGGCTCTAATGACCTGCCTTATTTTCTTAGGAAATTAAAAGACCGCTTTGGAAAGCCTCGTTTTTTCATTATCCTTGATAATCATTGCGGTGATTACGAACATGTTTGGTTAAGTACCTCTGTTCGAGGAGTCATTTCCGGTACTCTCAGAGTACAGAGCATGCACTACGGAGTACATTCAGGAACATATTCCGGTATGGTTCCCGACCCCTTTGCCATTGCTCAGGCTCTCGTTGCCAGACTTCACGATCCGGTCACCGGATTCGTTAAAGTCTCCTCCTGCTATGCCGCTATTCCGACACGCAGAATTCAACAGCTTAAAAAAGCTGCCGACGTCCTCGGTGATTTGGTCTGGAATCATGCTCCTCTTTTATCCGGGGTCAAAACAAAGTGCACTTCCGATCATGAAATTCTGATTCAAGAGACATGGAAACCGGCCCTCACTGTGATCGGTGTTGACGGAATGCCCCGCATAGAAGAGGCCGGCAATGTTATTCAGCACGCCGTCGCCTTCAGAGTCTCCATGCGGATTCCACCTGAGATTGATTTTGAGGCTGCTCAAAAGGATATTGCTCATGCACTGACAAGCAACATCCCCTACGGCTGCCAAGTCACCTGGCAATATCCGGAAAATCATCCGGGTTGGTCGGCCAAGGATAATGCTGTAGAAATTGAAGACTTATTTAATGAGTCTGCCAAAACAATTTTTGGCAAAGAAGCCGTTTTCTTAGGGCAGGGCGGCTCGATTCCAATCATCAACACTTTTGAGGAGCTTTTCCCCGACAGCGCATTTATTCTAACCGGTGTCTTGGGACCTCAATCCAATGCACACGCACCTAATGAGTCTTTGGATATTGAATACACTAAAAAACTATCTGCCGTTATTGCTGATGCCATTCATCGTAGCGCAGGAGACAAATAATGAGACGTGACGTTGTCACTGAAGTGATTGTTGATTACGGAGAATTTACTGAAAATTTCGCTACTGTTCTAGAAGCAAAAGACTATATTAACAGCAACTTGGACGAGCTGGACTGGCCTATATCAGTTTGGCTTGAAGACTCTAATGGACGCAAAAAATGGGACTACCAGCTCATTGACGACGGCGCTGGTGGAGTTGAGTTAATTGAAGGCGAACCGATTAAATCTGGCTCCTTTTATCGTCCAATCCACTAAATAAGGAAATGACAACATGAATTGCATTTTATGTCATCCAACTAATGAAAATGTGCTCTGGAAGAACAAACAGATGCGGGTAATTCATGTTGATGATCCAATTTATCCGGGTTATTTTCGGGTGATTTGGAACACTCATGTTGCCGAGATGTCTGACTTGTCCGATCAGGACAGAGAAATGCTGCAGAAAGTTTTGCTGACCGTTGAAAAAGTTCTCCGGCAACAGATGAGACCGGACAAAATCAATCTGGCTCAGTTTGGCAACATGGTTCCTCATCTTCATTGGCATATTATTGCCCGCTATCGTGACGACGCTCATTTTCCGGAATCAATCTGGGGCCAACAACAAAGAAAAGTCTCGCCTAAAAGACTGACAGCTTGGCAACAAGATGCTAAACAGACCGAGGAGGTCTTAGCCAAAACGTTGTCGGAACTTTTCTAAAATTGACAGTTGTAAAGATGTTGCCCATGTTTTTGGGCAACATTTTTTAGTGCTCTTGTCTGTTGCTCAGATAGGGAGGAAAAAATCAGGTGAACTTTTCCACTCGGTTCACCGATGAGCCGGGTCAGACGGATATCGTTCATCTTAAGTTTGTTCAAAGCTTCTTCGAAAAAAGTTTGCGCTCTGTCCGGGTCGCTAAACTCTCCCAATTGAACTGCGTTCATTAAAGGTCCGGATTCAATGACGCGAGCAGAAGGATAACCTTGTTTTTTGACCTGCTTCATCAACGCTTCTGCACCTTTGAGCGTTGTCGTCGGAATAATAAAAATCACGTATGAGTCCGCTGATAAAACCGACTCCACACGAACCGTTTCTAAAAGACCGGCTTTTTCAATTGAGCGATTAATAGACGGCAGCGCTTTTGTTGAAAGAGGTCCCATTCTGAAACAGACAGTTTCCTCAGTAATGCCCGTTTCTTTTTGGGGCTGAGGAATAGGGATGGGAAGGGGCTCTGCTTTCTTAGCTTCTACCAATTGTTTTTCTTGTTTGGCTAATTCTTCAGCTTCTCTTTGCTTTTCCTCCAGGGCTTTTTTCTCCTCAGAGGCTGCGAGTCGCTCTTGCTTCACATAATTTTCAAGATCATCAATCGGAACAATATGCTGCATGGCTGAAGGAAAAACTTCAGCCTGAGCAGAAGATTTTTGAACCGGTTTTTGCGGTTCAACCAGCCAACCTTCAAAAGCCTCCCAACCATAGTAACCTGCACAAATCAGGCACAGCAAAATTGCAACAGTTCTCATGCTACGATCTCTGACTCCGAGCGCAAAGCCAGTCCTCTCAGGACCAAATTATGTTTGATAATGCTGTTAGGAAACTCTTTTTGCAGATAAGGAGCAAAACGACTCACCGCTCCGCCCGCTAAAACCAAATTAGGTTCAAAGCCATGCTGCTGCATAACCCGCATTCCGCGCTCAATCAAGCCCAACTGCGAATCAATAATACCGGTCACAATTCCTGTCATCGTATCAGTCGGAAAATCAGCATAGTCTCCGTCTGCTTTAGGTAAGGTTGCCGTACCGGTCACCAAGCTGTCACGCATTAAAACCATTCCCGGAGCAATTCGTCCACCGGCAAACACCATTTGATTACCTTGAGGGAACACACAGTCAACCGTACTTGCCGTGCCGAGATGAACAACCAGCAAGGCTTGTCCCGGCAAAAAACTCACAGCTCCGATTGCCGCATGCCAGCGATCCGAGCCCAACTGCACCGCAGTTTTATATGAATTGACCAACGAAAACTGACCGTCAAATCTTGATTGCGCCTTAAGCCACGTTACCTTAACACCTTGAGAAGCCAATAACCGTGTCACCGATAAAGTTAAATCTCTGGAAGCGACAGAGCAACCGTAAACATGATTAATCGATTGATCCTTCAGGGCTTGTAAAAGTTTTTCTGAAAAATGGTGTGAACCTCCGTGCACCAATGTATGCGGCGATTCAGGATTATCTGAAGTTGCCCATTTTAAAGCCGTATTACCTAAGTCAATCAATAAATTCATTTTTTTACACGAATACTCACAGTACCCGTCAACAGAGTCTTTATACCGTCTTCAGTTTGAACCAAGAGTGCACCCTTATCATTAATACCTAACATGCGGCCCTCGTAATTGAGGTGATTTTCTTCAACAATGTGCACAGTTCGGTTTCGGTAAGCCGCAATTGTATCCCAGAGTTTTCGGACACGTTTCAGTCCATTGTCAGGAAAAGAACGAACAGAATGAATGATACTTTGGGAGAGAAAACTCAGCCAATAGCTCTCATCTTTTAATTGCTCATCCGATAAAACTTCTGACAATGACGCATGCCCATAGGCTGTTGCTGTATCCTGACTCCTTAAATTAAAGCCGACACCTACCACTAAGACATAAGTTTGGTCAGGCGCCTTAGCTACCTCAACTAAAATGCCGGCTAATTTTCTTTCATTTAGCAAAATATCGTTAGGCCACTTTATCTCAGCTGCAACTCCTAATTTTCTTAAACCCAATACGATATCAGTTCCGATAGCCAAGGTTATACCATTGATCAATTGAAGAGTTTTTCCGATCGGCACTGCAACTGAAAACATTAAACATCCATTATTGCCGCTCCACGAACGTCCTCTTGTGCCTCTTCCCGAAGTTTGTTTTCTAGCCTTCCTAACGGTAACGGTACTAATGCCGCCCGCTTTTATTCGCTCCAGAAGATCAGTATTGGTGGAACCTGTTTTCTCAACGCATTCCAGTAAAAATTGGTCACTACCGACAGTCATTTTGATTTTTTTATTGAAAAGATGAAAAAAATTAGGCCTAAGTCGTAAAAAAAATTAAAAAGCTCTTTAAAATTATTTGCTTACTTTAAAATTCTCATAACTCAGTGTAAAGATTTTCATAACGCTTGTACGAATGATAAAACGGTTTGTAATTTTATTTTGTCTGATTATCGGATTGTCCAACAGCGCCTGGGCTGCGACTTCACCTCAGCTTAAGTCGCAATCATGGATCATGATCGATCGCCTGACCAATACCACATTGGCCGATCATCAGGCCGATTTGCGCGTTAATCCGGGCAACAGCGTCCTTCTGATGGTGTTATACACTGTTGAAAAAGCTATTGATGAAAACCACATCTCTCGCGATAGCCTTATCACCATTAATAATGATGCCCTGTCTATTCCGCCTTTGAACGCAGCCCGCTTTTATCTGGAGCCCAACCAAAAAGTCAGCATCGAAAATTTAGAAAAAGCCGTAGCCGTAATGGGTGCCAATGATGCTGCGGTTGCTTTAGCCGAGGGGACGTATAAGACCATTGATCGTTTTATTGAAAAAATGAACGAAAACGCTCAGGCGCTGGGTATGAAAAATACTCACTACGTCTCACTGATCGGTACGTCTGATAAGGGGCAATATTCGAGTGCAAAAGATACACTGATTTTGGCCAATGCATTATTAAACGACTGTCCGGAATTAAACGATATGTGGACGGCCAAGACAATCAGCAACGGTGTTTTAAATCACAATAACAGCAACAGTTTCTTATGGAGAACCGATTCCATCAAGGGCTTACACCGCTCGAATTTTCAAATGCGGTCATGGCACAGTGTCATTTATTACTCCCGCGATTACTTAGAAGCTGATACCCGTTTCTCCAGAGAACTGTTAGCCGTTGTCATGGGGGCGGAAAGTAATTCCCAAAATACCGACGACACAATGAAATTGGTTAATTGGGGAGCTGACAATTACAAAACTCTGTTGTTGTACCCCGCGCTTGAAACCATTGACAGAATTCCGGTTGAACTGACCGATGAGGCGAAAGTTCGAGTAGGCGTGAGAGAAAATGTCTACGTCACCTTACCTCGTGATGCTATATTACAAAAAGGCGCTAAAGGTTTTTCAGCCAAAGTTTCAAGGTTGGATCCCTTAGTTGCTCCCATCCGAGAGGGAGAAACAATCGGCGAAATAACCATTTCTTTTAATGAAAAAGTCGTCGTAAAAGCAGATTTAATCGCTCTGCATGACGTTCAGAAATCAAATTTTTGGCGTCGTCAGCTCCAGCGAATTAAGGCTATTTTTGGATTGCAGTAAAGAGAAAAAGAATGCAAGAAAAAGAATTACTTCAGTTCCCATGTGATTTCCCGATTAAGGTTATGGGATATACAGATCCTGAGTTTGCCCACACTATCGGCGAACTCATTAAGGAATTTGATCCTTTATTTAATCCCGAAACCATAGCCAGACGCCCCAGCAAACAGGGCCGTTATGAGGCTTTGCACGTTGTCATTCATGCAACCAGCCGTCAACAGCTTGACTCCATCTATATGGCACTTACCCATCACCCCATGGTCAAGGTCGTTCTGTAATGATAAATCCAGAAAACGTCCCTGCGCATTCCATTCATGCGTGGCTGCTTGCTATTCGTCCTAAAACTTTTGGAGTTGCAGTAGCTCCCGTATTAGCTGCATTAGCTGTTTGTCTATCGGATACAGGTACCATCAACCCCTTAGTTGCGTTGCTGACAGCCTTGTTAGCTATTTTGATGCAAGCCATCACTAATATGGAAAATGATTCGGGGTACAGCAAACGCAAGGCAGAGCGAACTAACAGAAAAGGTCTGCCTAGGGCTACTTCTCTCGGCTTATTAACTGTAAAAGAAGTAGAAATCGGTATAGCGGTTGCCGCAGTAATGGCGATTGCCATTACGGCTTATTTTATTTACCTCACACATTGGTTCTTTTTACTCATTACCGTTGCTTCTATTGCAGCAGCCTACCTTTACATGGGAGGACCACGTCCGATCGCTTACTCCCCTTACGGAGAAATTGTTGTTTTTCTCTTCTTTGGTTTGGTTGCAACAGCAGGAACATATTACCTTCAGGTTCAGACTGTTTCGGTCACCATTTTATTGGTTGGATGTGCTTTGGGACTGATTGCAGCAGCGGTTTTGTGCGTCAATAATTTCCGTGATCGGGAGCATGATGAGTCTATAGCCAGATACACAATGGCTGTGGTGCTTGGAAAAACAATGACTATTGCCGCCTATAGGCTGATGTTATTTGTTCCTTATGCCCTCATTCTCTGCATTGTTGGCATGGACTGGACTAAATACCCCTATTTGCTGGTTTTTGTAACCCTGTTAAAAGCCTGGAAATTACCGGTTGAATTGGCAACAAAAAGCGGACTGGAGCTCAATGCCACCCTCTTTGCCACTGTCAAGCTGGAGGTTCTTTTTGCTCTCAGCTTAACGCTTGGGGCTTTAATTCACGCTTATCTGACTTGGTTTGCTCAATGACGCATCGCATGAAGTGCGATGCGTCATTAGGCAACACTATTGACGAGCTATCGGAAGAACCAGTTTGTCGGTATCAACCTTGTTCTTCATCATCTTATTTTCAATTAAAAATGCCTGATCAAGCTTCAGACTTTGCATGTCTGCATCGGTGATGACATCAAAATAATGACTCCATTGTGCCAATTTCTTGGCGTCGTCAATGCTGACGCCTGCTTCTTTAGCACCCATAGCGATGGCCTGATCATAGTGATCAGCAATCCACTTTGTGGTTTCACGATGTACTTTGACAACTCTTTCTAAAAGAGCTTTATTCTCATTGGCAAACTTTTCACTGACAGCCATTACCAACAAAGGATTTACCAAACCGTCAGCGGTAACAATCGTCTTGGCTCCTGCCTGGTTGTCTTTAATAATCAATGCAGCAGCCTGCAAGGCGGCATCAACATGCTTACCCAGCAAAGCAGCATGGGCCTTACCGGGGTCCATCTGAATGAATTCCACATCATCAATTGACATCCCCTTAGACTTCAAAGCTGCCACTAAAACCTGATGCAACACGGTTCCTTTAGGACCGACAACTTTTTTGCCTTTCAGATCCTCAATTTTCATCTGCGCACCGGGCTTACCGACAATTGCAAAAACCTGAGTAGGACGAGCTACCCCGGTTGCAACATACACTTTATTGCCAGCGCCGTTAGCCATTAAAAGAGAGGCCGTATTCATGACAGCGCTCACATCCAATGAACCGGCGGCCATAGCTTGTGCTTGTTGAGCGCCGGAATTAATCGAAACCCAATTAATTTTGATACCGTCTTTTTGAAACTCTTTTTCAAGGGATTGGTTTTGTTTCATGACGATATTTTGTAAGTTAAAAGGATCTTTAACGTAGGCAATATTGATCTGATCAACAGCCGCTTGTGCCATTGTCGAGAAAGAGCCTGCTAAGACCATAGCGGAAACTGCCAGCAATTTTCTCAATTTCATTGCGAACCTCTTTTAAGAGTGAGTTAGTAAATTTAAAACCTTTGCAGCATACTGGACTACATGCATATCTGTTACAGCACGAGGATGCGGCAGATTAATCTCCAGCTTGTCGACTACCTGTGAATTAGCCAATACCATCACCGAGTCAGCCAATCGAATAGCTTCATTGACTTCGTGTGTAATGAGAACCACAGTCATTTTTTTTCTTTGCTGGATCGTCTCAAAATCCATTTGAATTTGAGCTCGAGTGATGGCATCCAAGGCCCCGAAAGGTTCGTCCATCAATAAGATATCCGGTGCCTGAACAAGAGCTCTTGCCAATGCTGCTCTCTGAGCCATGCCGCCCGATAGTTCAGAGGGATAATAGTTTTCCGTATGACTTAACCCTACTAAATCCAGTACTTCTCTTACAACCTTGTGTTGGTTTGCAGGAGACTGCTGACGAATGGGTAAGGCCACATTTTCAAAAACGGTCTTCCAAGGCAATAGCCGAGGATCCTGAAAAACGACTCCTATTTTATGTGACGAATGGATATCTATTCGACCTTGAGTCGGATTTAACAGACCGGCTATCAGGCGAATCAAAGTACTTTTTCCACAACCGCTTTTACCGATAATAGCTAAGACTTTATGTTGCTCAAGCTCAAAGGACAGATCCTTTAGAATCCATTGCGTGTGACCTGGGTATTGAAAGCTCACATCTTTTAAACTAACTGCGCTCATTTCACACTCCATGGAGCCACTTTCTTTAGCGCACTCTGAAATAAAAGATCGCCGATGATGCCTAAAATAGCAATCATCAAAATACCGACAAAGACCACCTCGGTGCGAGCCATTTCCGAGGCATCAGAGATTAAATAACCGAGACCCGATGAGGCTGCAATCAACTCTGCACTAACCAAAGCCCGCCAACTGTAACCGAATCCCAATCTCAACCCTGTAAACACTGACGGTAAAGCCCCGGGAAACTCAATGTGTCGGATTTTTTCATACGTATTGAGATCAAGCGTCTTAGCCAATTCACCGTAACGATAGTCGAGCTGTTTAAAGCCACTGTATGCATTCAGATAGATTGGGAAAAAACTCGCCAACAGAACAATGGTCAGCTTAGCGACCTCCCCTATCCCTAACCATAAAATCAATAAAGGAATAAGTGACAAGGGAGGAATCATCCGGAGGCTCTCTAAGATCAGACGAGTCTGTTTATAGGCTGAATCACTCTTAGCAAAAAAATACCCCATCGGCAAAGCAAACAAGACGGCAGCAAAGTAACCGCCAAAAGCACGTCCCAAACTGGCTCCGATATGCTCAAAGAGTGTCCCGTCTTCTAAAAGTTCGATAAAAGCCGAATAAACTCTAGCCGGGCTGGGTAGTAAATAAGGAGTTACCCAGCCATAGCTCGAAGCCAGCCACCAGAGCAACAAGAGCGCAAGCGGCATCCAGACGGACAGAACAATGGAACGCACTTTTATCAATTGTTAATAAACTACTGTAAACGAACTTCCGTCGACGAGGTCTCAGTATCCTCAACAATATTATTTGTTGTTGTGTACGCAGGAGACTGAGGTTTTTCTTGTGTCAACAGTTTCAAACGTTCCTGAACTTCCTGTTGCGTCAAAACTTCAAAAACCGTCACAACCGATTTCACTCCCGGAACTCTGGAAGCTACATCAGCGGCCTTATTAGCCTCTTGTTGAGTGACCAATCCCATCAAATAAACAATTCCACGATCAACCGTGACTTTCATCTGATTTAATGAAACACCGGAAGTGGCCAC
Source organism: uncultured Sutterella sp. (assembly GCA_900544345.1). Classification (GTDB taxonomy): domain Bacteria; phylum Pseudomonadota; class Gammaproteobacteria; order Burkholderiales; family Burkholderiaceae_F; genus Aphodousia. The sequence goes on from UQUR01000003.1 coordinate 131,417, forward strand.
AAGCTGTGTTCTGACTTTGCCGGCTAATGTCGAATCAGACATTCTTTGAGACAGAGACGATACAGGTCCGACTATTAATTCATTGACTACGGAGCTGACCTCCAAACTATTTTGAGCAACACGTTGAGCAGTCAATTTATCGCTTTCACTGCCTACTTCACCGGTCAATAAAATACGGCGGTTATAGGAGGTGACTGTTAAATGTAAGTTTTTAGGCACAGCCTGTGAAATTTCATAATTAATGCGCTTTTCCATGACCTCATCGGCCATCTGCGCTCCAGTTGTACGTCGATCGGTTGTCACGAAGGCTGTTGTACCAACAGCCCCGCCGATTAATACAGGAACACAACCCGTCGTTGAGGTAACCCCTATTGTTAGGGCTGAAAGACATAAAACTAAAGTTTTTGTACGCATGGCAGTCATTACCTTGATGTTTTTTTCTCAGTATAGTCTATCTAAAGACCTCTAACTTCGTCCTAACTTATCAAAAAGTGTCAATGAATTAAAGAAACAGATGTGCAAAACTTAAATGAAACTCTGTGAATAACCGAATAAAAATGTGAATAACTCAGAAGTTTCATTATTTTATAAAAAGTTATCCACATTTTTTAACAATCAATTCCCATAAAATTCCCAGAGATATAACGTAACAAATTAACAGGTTAACCATTTAAAAATAAAAGATTTTTTAGACTTATCCACAGATATCGCAGCGCTTATTATTATGACTATTAATTTAATATAAAAAACTTCATTTAATAATCCTCATAATTCTCAGTCAATTAACCTAAATAAATTATGAAGTGGAAATCTTTGTGGATAACTTTGTGAATTACTAAGGATATATCCGATAAGTAGTTGTTATTTATAAGAAAATAAAATAACTCTCACTATTCTGAGTCTACATTATAACTATTTGATTTAAAACGATTTTTACTTTAACAAATAATACTCAGAATAGTGATGATTAAAAAATAACCCCCTGTATTTATAGGGATTTAGAGTAATCGCTTACGGTGGATAAGTTTGTGGATAAATCTTAACCTTCCTGACTTTCCATTAATTTACGCACCGAAGATTCTTTCGTTACTCCAAAAGGGATCAAAACACTGGGAACAGCATGAGCTGCAGATTGCAAATGCTGAATTTGATCATCGAAAAAGATGTGAGGTTTCAATTGCTCAAGTACAAATTGTTTAGGCATTCCATCCATTAAAAACAATTCGGCAGCGTTCATTCCCCAGCTCTTTAATGTTGTTATCAATCTCTCTTCACTGGGTGCTCCACGAGAGGTCACAATAGAAATCCTGATCACCGGTTGATAGTACGGATCCTGCTGACCTCTTCTTTGCATATCCAGTTTTTGGAAATAAGCTAATTTTTTGAAAAGTTCTGTTAAAGGACCGGCATTGTGAGGAGAATGGACATGGCGACTTTCATAATCCTGGAAACCTTCGAGCCCCGATTGTTTATATTGTTTTTCGCTGTCGTCATCAATCACAACACCGTCAAAGTCAAATGCAATCCTCAGTCCTTTGTCATTTAGATCATCCTTGGCTTGTGACGGAAGAACCAATCCAGCCGGATAACCCATTTGAGTTGCTTCGATCACACTTTTACTGTTGGCACTGAGAAAAAGTGATGCACCATAAGCTTTCATGTAAGGAAAGGTTGGTTGACCGGAAGTAAATGCGCCCCCTCGAATCGGTAACCTGTAGTGTTTACAGGAATTAAAAAAGCGCTGTCCGGACTCCGGACTGTTTCTGGAAAGGACAATGACTCTGAAAGGCTCTTCTTCTTTTGGAAAGTACTCGTTTAAGCTCAACAAACGTCTGACAAACGGGAAAGCTACGCCGGGATTGAGAGGTGTTTGAAGGTGTTTGATCTGATAGTCTCTGTAGGCTTCTATTCCTTGATCTTCAAAGATTTTATGCTCAGTTTCAAGATCAAATAAGGCACGGCTTGATACCGCAACCACTAATTGTTCCGAACTTTGGTTTGACATCAGAAGAATCCTAAAAAAGAGAAACGGGAGAATGATCTCCCGTTTCGTATTGTTTAAATATCGATGTTATTAACGAATAAGGCGTTATCTTCAATGAACTTTCTTCTTGGTTCAACATTGTCACCCATTAACATGGAAAAGACATTGTCAGAACTGGCTGCATCTTCTAATCGTACCCTCAGCAGGCGACGATTTTCCGGCTGCATGGTTGTTTCGGCCAACTGTTCGGCATTCATTTCCCCAAGGCCTTTGTAGCGCTGACGAGTTAAGCCAGAACTGGCTTCAGACATTAGCCATTGAATGGCTTCTTCAAAATTTTTGACCGGATGAGACTTATTCCCTCGAACAACCTTTGCCCCTTCGTTAACAATACCTTGAAGAGTTTGGGCTGTTTTAACCAGTAAAGCGTAATCAGCGGTGTTTAAGAAGTGAGCGTCCATGCGAGAGTGGCGCACGTTGCCGTAAACCATTCTTTCAATCGACAAGTAGACTCGGTGTGTATCAGCGTCTTCTTTAGCAATAATCTTTAAATGCTTGTCACGAATTTGATCCATGAGCATCTTAGCGCTGTTTTGAGCATTATCCAGGTTGTCCAGATTAATCTGAACACCGGCAGTAATGGCTAACAGAACTGCGCGATCAATGACAAGGCTTAATCTTTGAAGAACTTCGGAACTTTGAATGTAGCTGTCAGCTAAATTTTCAAGTTCTGTTCCCCAAATTTTTTCTCCTTTTTCAAACGCCTCTTGGCTGCGGTAGAGCTCTGCATCCTTAAGAGCAATCTCTAAAATGACCTTATTGTATTCGTGGTCATCCTTCACGTAGATATCTTTTTTATTGACCGTGATCTTATAGAGAGGCGGTTGAGCAATATAAACGTAGCCTCTTTCGATCAAGGGCGTCATCTGACGGTAGAAGAATGTCAAAAGTAAAGTGGAGATGTGCGCACCGTCCACGTCAGCATCGGTCATGATAATAATGCGTTGATATCTCAATTTTTCGATATCAAAATCCTTACCGATGCTGCAGCCCAAAGCTAAAGCAAGCGTTCTGACCTGCTCACTGTCGAGGAGCTTCTCATGTGACGCTTTCTCTACATTAAGAATCTTGCCTCTGAGAGGTAAAATTGCCTGATTTTTACGGTTTCGTCCGGTTTTGGCCGATCCCCCTGCTGAATCCCCTTCCACGAGGAATAATTCACTTAAAGCCGGATTTTTTTCCTGACAGTCAGCCAGTTTACCGGGCAATGAGCCGGACATTAACACTGATTTTCTGCTCATATCCCGTGCTTTTCTTGCAGCTTCACGTGCACGGGAGGCGGCTACGATTTTTTCGCAAATAGCATGAGCTTCAACAGGATTTTCATCCAAAAAGCTGGCAAGCTCGGTGTTGATAACGTCTTCGACAGCCGGGCGCACTTCACTGGAAACAAGTTTATCCTTGGTTTGTGAGCTGAATTTCGGCTGAGGCACCTTGACTGAGAGAATACAGGTCAAGCCTTCTCTCATATCTTCACCATCAATATCGTTTTTCAGCTTCTTATCCAAGCCTTCCTTTGAAATGTAATTTTTGATTACGCGAGTCATGGCGCTTCTTAGGCCTGTGACGTGCGTTCCTCCGTCTTTTTGAGGAATATTGTTTGTGTAGGCTGTAAGACGTTCGTTATAGGTATCGTTCCACTGCATGGAGACTTCAACTGTCACAGGGACACCTTGAGACTCCACTGTTTTTAATGCATAAAAAGGTGTTTTATGCAAAACGACACGGTTTTGGTTGATAAATTCAACAAAACCTCTGACACCTCCTTGAGCGTGGAACCGTTCCTCTTTTCCCGTTCTTTGATCAAGCAATAAGATATTGACTCCCGAATTCAGGAAAGAGAGTTCACGCAAGCGCTCTGATAAGCGCTCGAAGCTAAAAGTGATGTCTGAAAAAATTTCTTTATCAGGGTAAAAATGTACCAGCGTTCCCCGTTTATCCGTTTGTCCTAAATCTGACATCGGAGAAACTTCCACCGGGCCGTTAACGGTTTGCAGAACCTCTATCTTACGATTGATCAGTTTGCCACGTTCAAACTCAAGAAAATGGATCCTGTTTTCGCGATAAACCGTAAGTTTGAGCCATGTGGACAGTGCATTGACACAAGAAACACCGACTCCGTGTAAACCGCCGGAGATTTTGTAACTGTTTTCTGAAAACTTACCGCCGGCATGCAACTCGGTGAGCGCAATTTCCGCTGCACTGCGTTTCGGTTCATGCTTATCATCCATTTTGATATCAGTAGGAATGCCTCTTCCATTATCTTCAATCGAAACAGAACCGTCTGTATGCAGGGTGACAATAATCTCATCAGCAAAGCCGGCAAGAGCTTCGTCAATCGAATTATCTACGACTTCATAAATCAGGTGATGTAAACCGGAACCATCAGCGGTGTCACCGATGTACATACCCGGGCGTTTTCTTACGGCTTCAAGGCCTTCCAACACCACAATAGCAGCAGCACCGTAGTCATTAGGATTGAGGGTTTTGTCAGCTTCACTCATAGGTTAATTCTCTTAATTTTCAAAAAAATCAGTCGCTAATTTATCAAAAAAGTCGGTTCTTAATTGTTACTACACCCGCCCCAATATGACTTAGGACGGGTGTGTAATTCGAAAGCTGATGCCGCGCATTCACCCATTAGGTGCGCATCGGCATAACAACGTACTTGAACGAAGAATTGTCCGGCATGGTAATGAGCATGGCTCCTGTGTTGCTATGCAAAGCAAACTGGACTTCCTCGCTTCTTAAGTTGTTTAAGACATCTTGCAGATAGAGGAGATTAAAGCCGATTTCAATATCAATTCCGTTGTAATCAATATCTAACACATCTTTAGCTTCTTCTTGGTCCGAATTGGTACTTTGAATGGTTAAAGTACCATTTTTCAGTTCCCACTTCACTCCGCGAAGCTTCGCATTGGCCAAAATAGCCGTGCGCTTCAACGCACCCAGAAGGACATCACGTTTGATGACAAAGATATTGTTATTGTTAACGGGAATTACTCGGTTGTAATCCGGGAATTTACCTTCAACCAATTTGGATGACAAGGTAATATTGCCCCAGGTAATGCGAATTTCCGTTTCAGAAATAGCAATAGTGATTGCCTCTTCGTTATCAGGAATTAAGCGAAGCATTTCCATGACCGTGCGGCGAGGTACGATGCACTGTACGTTCTGAGCAAGAGGAGCCTCTAACTTACCTTCGCAATAGGCCAGACGATGTCCGTCGGTCGTAACCACTCGAATGACATCCCCTTCAATTGACAACAGCATACCGTTGAGGAAATAACGAATATCCTGTTGGGCCATTGAGAAATGGACTAATTGAAGCAGATGACGTAATTGATTGGCCGCAATAGTGAAACTCTGAGAAAACTGAGCTTGGGGTCTGTTCGGAAATTCATCTGCAGGTAAAGTATTCAGTCTGAATGTACTTTTACCTTGCTTTAGTTCAACCGTGGGATCGGATTGATTCGGTTGGGACAGTGTTACTTCAGAGCCGTGATTTAAGGCGCTGATTAAACTTTGCAACTTTGCAGCATCCACAGTGACGCTGATATCAGGACCTTCAGCACCGATATCAGCGAAGGTCTTGATCTCAATATCCAGATCGGTAGCCGTAAAATCAACTCGAGTGCCTACTTTAGAAATCAAAATATTGGACAAAATAGGCAACGTCTGGCGTTGTTTACCGACAATACCACTGACAGCTTGGACCGGAGTTGCAAAAGCTTCTCGCGGGCTCTTGATGATTAGCATTCCCATATCCTTTAAAAGAATTAGAAACGGATACTCTATCCGCTGTTTAACCACTCCATTTTAGTGGATTTTCTATTGATTTGGTGCGACAAGCGAACCCGGTTTTAACCTAATTTTTTAACATCTGTTCAAGAACGTGAATTTGATAATTCAGATCCTTATCTTTTGCCCGTGCATCGGTAATTTTTTTCACACCGTGCAACACAGTGGTATGGTCTCTTTTACCGAAGCGTTCCCCGATTTCAGCCAGACTGCTTTGAGTTAATTCTTTGCACAGATACATCGCAACCTGCCGGGGTACAGCAATCTTTTTAACTCTTGTTTTTGAGTACATGTCAGCCAGGGAAATTTTGAAATATTCAGCGACAGCACCTTGAATGCGTTCCACAGTCAATTGAGCGGTAGAGGCTACTAACATACCCTGCAGGGCTTCTCTGGCTTTTTCAACGGTTAAACGCTCTTCATTGCTAAATCTTGAAAATGCGATAACACAGTTAAGAGCCCCTTCCAGTTCTCGGACATTGCTTTTAAGGTGACGAGCAATAAAGTAAGCTACATCGTCCGGTAAATCAAAGTGTTGAGCTAAAGATTTCTTTTGCAAAATAGCTACTCTGGTCTCGAGTTCCGGAGGTTCAACCTCTACGGATAAGCCGGATGTAAAACGTGAAATCAGTCTTTCATCCATGTCTTTGAGACTTCTGGCATAAGTATCGCTTGTAAAGATGATTTGTTTGCCGTGAGGGACCAGTTTTTCAAAGACTTCAAAAAGTTTTTGCTGAATCTGTCTTTTTCCTCCCAGGTACTGAATATCATCAATAAAGAGTGCATCCAGATTTTGGTACTTATGATCAAAAGCCGAGTAATTATTTTCTCTTACTGCTGTTGTGAAATCATTAATAAATGTTTGAGTCCCCACGCAAAGGATTCGAGCGTCAGGATTATTTTTTAACATTTGGTTGCCGACAGCATGCATGAGGTGCGTTTTGCCTAAGCCGACCCCGCCGTAAATAAATAGGGGGTTATAGTTTTTTCCGGGATTGTCGCTAACACTTCTGGCAGCCACATAAGCCAATTGATTAGAGGAGCCGGCAACAAAATTTTCGAATGTTTGCTGTGCTCGGAGCCCGCAAGCGTATGCCTGATCTGAAATAGAAGTCTCTTCTTTGGTGGCCGGAACCAACTTCAGTTGACTTTGTGCCGGCTCTACCTGTCCTTCAGTTTGCAAATATCGAACAGTAACAACATCATGAGCAACAGAAGAGGCAACAGAAGCAATCATTGCGTCGAAATGCGCCTCAATTGTTTCAATCGCCTGTAAGGTTTTATGACCCAAAATAAGAATATGATTTTTTTCATCCCAATTGATACAGGAAAGGGTTTTGATCCAACGATCAAAATCCTGCGGTTTCATGATGCTCGATAACTGTATCAAGCACTGTTCCCAGAAGTTCATACAAACACTCCACAAACGGTCTATTACAGATGAATTAGCAGTAGACCAATCAATTTGCTTATAAAGATTGACTCACTAGATTTAATAGCTGTCAATAAGCAAATTCAGTATTTAATCGTTCATCTTTCACTGAGACTAAAATAGCATTCAAAATTAAGGTGAAAGATATAATTTATCTATTGATTTCAACGTATTAACGATCTTTGTGCTGATAATAGTTGAAACGAAAAAGCCTCCTGCATGAACGGAAGCTTTTTTTCATTGTACTGATAAAAGTCAGCTTTGTTTTTGACTGCTTGCTTAAAAAATAAGCACAAAATTGTGGATAACTCAAAATATTTTCTATTAAGGTAAAAAAAACACAAAATATTGGATAAAAATTTTTTTTATCTAAACCTAGTATTTTTCCTACTGACAAAAGTCTCTAAGTGTGCTTCAGGACGAAATAGGGGGTTGAAAGGAAAAAAACTTGACAAAACATAGGGTTTTGATGTGTAATACCATGTTTTTCACGGATCTGTATGCTCTTCATAAGAGGGGATCGGGAAGGGTCTGTGCTTGAGGATCGAAATTACGGTCCTTATTGATTTTAAATATCAAATACTTTTTAAGGATTTGTCGTCATGGCTACCAAACGTACTTATCAACCGTCTAAGGTCAAGCGCGCTCGTACGCATGGCTTCTTGGTTCGCAGTCGTACCAAGGGCGGTCGTCGTGTCCTGGCTGCTCGTCGCGCCAAGGGTCGTCACGTTCTCGCTCTCTAATTTCCAGAGAGTCTCACGGCGGACGATAGCCGTGAATGTTGCGGTTAAGAAACCGAATGGGCTGCCTCGAAGTATCCGTTTGATAAAATCAACGGAGTTCGGGGCGGTTTTGTCTGCAAATAAAACAAAATTAATTCGGAGTTATTCGGATTTTTTTTCTGTTTCAGCGCTCAAAACTGATAACGTTGGCTGTATACGTTTTGGTTTTACAGTTGGAAAGCAAAACGCTCACCTATCAGTAGAAAGAGCTATGGTTAAAAGACTGTTAAGGGAAAAGGCCCGTCAGTCTCGTTTAATCCTGCTCAATGCGTTAGAAGGTCGAAAATATGGTCTTGATATCAATTTCCGGCTTAAAAGAAAATTACCTGTTTGCAGCTTAAACGGTCTTAGTAAAAAGGCCAGAAAAAAAATGATTCAAAGCGATATTGATAGGCTTTTTGACTATTTTGTCTCAAAGGTATCCTATCAAAGGGCAGGGGATGCAGAGTTTGTCAAAAATTCTGATTGCTGTCATTAGGCTCTACCAGGTGACATTGTCTCCTTGGATGGGCAGAGAGTGCAGATTCTATCCAACGTGCTCTCAATACTCTATAGAGGCTATCAAACGCTTTGGACCGCTTAAGGGAAGTTGGTTGATGGTGGCGCGTATTGTTCGCTGCAACCCTTGGGGAGGTCATGGATTTGATCCGGTTCCTGAATCTTTTCGGTGGTTTCCTTGGAAAAACAACTGATTTTTCATCATTTCAACAATAGATAAGAGAGTCCATATGGGACGCGAATTACAACGTGCTTTTTTGTGGATGATTTTCTTGTTAGGACTTTTCATGCTATGGGATGCATGGCAGGTTCGTAACGGTAATCCTTCCTTTTTCGGTACTCCAGCTCCTGTAGAAGAACAGGTGGTGAGTAATGAAGTAAAGTCTGGAACTGCAGATACGGCTACACAATTGGCCGATAGTAAGGCAGTGGCTTCTGAGGTGAATGTGACTATCACTAAACCGGTAGAAGTAACGACAGACCTCTTTAAGATCACGTTTGATGCAAATGGTGCCTCAGTAGCTCGTGCTGAACTATTGCAAGAGCGTCAAACTCCTGATTGGAAAACACGCGGCTTACCCGGCTTGATTTTCGGTTCTTCCGAACAAGAACAGCAGGATGTGGGTAATGTTGTGCTGTTCGATACATCTGCACAGCACGTTTATAAGGCTGAAACCGGTCTTGTTGGCGGAAACTTCCCCAATCATCGTACGTCATTCCGCTTGGTCAGTGACAATTTGACCATGAAAGACGGTCAAGATACTTTAGAAGTACGCTTTGCTGCCAATCAAGGCAATGTAGAGTTAGTGAAAACGTATACGTTCCACCGTGGTCATTACGGTATTGACGTCAAGCATGAAGTACGAAACAAGGGTAATGTAGCCATTTCTCCTTCTGTTTACATGCAGCTGACCAGAGACGATGGAAAGGTTGCGAGCGACAGTGCTTTTTACAATACCTTTACAGGACCGGCAGCTTATACGGAAGATGAAAAATTCCAGAAAATCGACTTTGACTCTATAGCTGACGAAGATACCGGTTTACCCAGCCGTTCTAACGAAGGTTGGATTGCAATGTTGCAACACTATTTCTTGACAGCGTGGGTGCCTCAGGAAAACAGTGCTCGTGAACTTTACACGCGCCAGTTGGATAAGCATTTGTTTGCTATCGGATCGATTGTTTCTGTGGGTGAAGTTGCTCCGGGAGCTGAAAAAACTGTTGACAGTATGCTCTACGTCGGCCCGCAAGATCAGCGTCGCCTCGAGTATATTGCTCCCAATCTTGACTTGGTGGTTGACTACGGTTGGTTGACATTCTTAGCTAAGCCTATTTACTGGTTATTAGCCTTCTTGCAAGGTTTGGTAGGAAACTGGGGCTGGGCCATTGTTCTGCTCACTGTTTTGGTCAAAGCCATTCTCTATCCGATCTCTGCAGCCGGTTATAAGTCTATGGCCCGTATGCGTGATGTAGCTCCGAGAATGAAAGCTATTCAAGAGAAGTACGGTGACGATAAACAGGCTTTGAATCAGGCTATGATGGAACTGTATCGCCGTGAAAAGATCAATCCGGCAGGGGGATGCTTCCCAATTTTGCTGCAGATTCCTGTGTTCTTAGCTTTGTATTGGGTTCTTTTGGCAACGGTCGAATTGCGCGGTGCAAGTTGGTTACTGTGGGTCAGTGACTTGGCCAGTCCCGATCCCTATCTTATTTTGCCGCTTTTGATGGTCGCTACCATGATCATCCAAATGAAGATCAGTCCGAAACCTACGGATCCGACACAGGCAAAAGTGATGATGTTTATGCCGATTATCTTCGGTGTCATGTTCTTCTTCTTTGCTTCTGGCTTGGTTTTGTACTGGTTAACCAACAACGTTCTGTCTATTTGGCAACAGTGGTATGTCAATAAACAGATTGAGGAAGAAAGAAGGAAAAGAACAATTTCTTAAAAACTTTTGACCTAGGCATGAAGAATAATGGGGGCTACTTAAGCCCCCATTTTTATTATTCACGACTTTTGCCTGCAAGAAGAAGTAATGGCCATAGCCAAACAGAAATAAACCACAGGAGCATGAATTTAATTGATAATTTTTTTCGTTCTGCCTTGTATGTTTTGAAAAATATTGCGATAGCTCCGCAAATAACCCATAAAAGAGTGAGACCGTAAACAATGACACGAACAAGATAGGTGTCACCTAGAAATGCCGCTATGTAAGCTGAGACAGGAACTGATGTAGCTATTGCGCAGCATGCTCCGATTAATGCATTTCCGAAAAAAGAGGACTCATCATTTTTTAAAGACATAGCGCTTTAAACTCCTTAGTTTCATTTGGCCTCAATGTAGCAAATTTTTTATTTGAAGTTGAAAAACGCCGGTTTGTCAGTGCGATAATTAACCCATATTTTTAGAGGTTTTTATGCCGATATATTCTGATCGTGATCCAATTGTTGCTATTGCTACAGCCTCCGGTAGGGGAGGTGTCGGAATTATCCGTTTATCGGGCAATGATAGCTTTATAAGTGGTTTTATTAAGGATTACTTTGGTTCTCAAGAGAAATTAAAACCAAGGTATGCTCACTATCGCCAGTTTAAAGATGATAGGGGGGTTCTTCTTGATGAAGGACTAGCTCTTTATTTCCCGGCCCCAAGATCTTATACAGGTGAGTCTGTTCTCGAGTTGCAAGCTCATGGTGGACCGGTTGTGTTGCAGATGCTATTGCATTCTATCTTACGATTGGGCCGCTCAGCGGGTTTGCGTTTGGCTGAACCGGGGGAATTTACCAAACGAGCCTTTTTGAACGGGCGTATTGATCTGTCGCAGGCAGAGGCAGTTGCTGATTTAATTGATGCAACAACAGAAGGGGCTGCCAGAGCGGCTTCTCGTTCTTTAAATGGTGACTTTTCTAAAAGTATTCATGCTGTTGGAGACCAGATTATTGAATTGCGGGCATTGATTGAGGCTATTTTGGATTTTCCGGAAGAAGAGATTGACTTTATAAAGAGTACTCAAGCTCGCGAAAGAATGAGCAAAATCATTGTTGATTTCGAGCATTTGATGCACCAGTCTCAACAGGGTTCAATATTAAGAGAAGGCGTAAAAGTAGTTTTGGTTGGCAGTCCTAATGTCGGAAAGTCATCTTTAATGAATTGTCTGAGCGGATCAGATATTGCTATTGTGACCGATATAGCGGGTACAACTCGGGACAAAATTGAAAACGAAATCAGTATTAATGGCGTCGCATTGCGTCTGGTTGACACTGCAGGGGTACGAGAAACCACAGATAAGGTTGAAAGTATTGGGATTGAAAGGACGCTGCAGGCTGTAGAGGATGCTGATATTGTCTTACATCTGGTAGATGCCACTAATGAGTACCCTGATGAAGAAGGTCAAAAAACACTTCATAAAGTGATGCAAAGAGTTTCCTCTGGGGTGTCGGTGATTCAGGTTTTAAATAAATGTGATCTTGATCATAAGATTCCGGATGACAGTTGGTTACCGATCTCGGCTAAAACAGGAGAGGGGATTGATCGTTTAAAGAATAAACTTCTTGAATTGGTTGGGTGGGAAAATCAACCTGAAAGCACGTTTTTGGCGCGTGAAAGGCATTTACAAGCATTGTCAAATGCTTATGAACATTTAGAATTAGCAAACCAATTTGTGAACATGAGCGATCCTCCTTTGGAGTTGTTGGCAGAAGAATTGCGACTGAGCAATGATGAATTGGGAGTCATACTCGGTGAAACGACTCCGGATGATATTTTAGGTATGATCTTTAGTCGCTTCTGTATTGGTAAGTAATTGATTTTATTGAATAAATAATTTGTTTCACGTGAAACGGGGACTAAAATGGATTATCCTGTTCGTTATGATGTAATTGTTGTTGGTTGTGGTCATGCTGGCGCTGAAGCCTGTTTAGCTGCGGCTAGAATGGGCTGTAAAACTTTATTGATTACACATAATGTAGAAACAATCGGCCAGTTATCGTGTAATCCGTCTATTGGTGGTATCGGTAAAAGTCATTTGGTTAAAGAAGTTGACGCTATGGGCGGAGCGATGGCTCAAGTTACGGATGAGGCGGGGATCCAGTTTAGGGTATTAAATAGTTCAAAAGGACCGGCTGTTCGAGCAACCAGAGCGCAAATTGATAGAGAGTTGTATCGGATAGCTATGCGTCGACGTATTGAAAATCAGAAGAATTTATGGGTTTTTCAGCAGGGGGTTGATGACTTAATTGTTGAAAACTATCGTGTAGTTGGGGTTGTTACTCAAACAAATATAAAGATCTATGCAAAAACAGTCGTTATTACAGCTGGTACTTTCTTACATGGTCTCATACACATTGGGTTAGAGCATTATCAAGCCGGCAGAGTGGGAGATCCTGCAAGTATTAAGTTGGCTGAGCGTTTAATTGATTTAGGACTGCCGAAAGGAAGACTGAAGACTGGGACTCCCGCGAGAATTGATGGTAGATCGATCGATTTTGAAAAATGTGAAAAGCAATTGGGAGATTTAGACCCTGTACCTAGTTTTTCATTATTGGAGCCTCAGATTCAACATCCTAAGCAAGTGCCGTGTTGGATCACTAATACAAATACAGAAACTCATAACATCATTCGGGCTAATCTTGATCGGTCACCAATGTTCTCAGGAATAATTGAGGGGATTGGACCACGTTATTGTCCTTCGATTGAGGATAAAGTGGTACGTTTTGCAGATAAAAACTCCCATCATGTTTTCTTAGAACCTGAGGGGTTGCAAACTAATATTTATTATCCGAATGGAATATCGTCCAGTTTGCCATTTGATGTTCAAATTGCATTTATGCATACCATACCGGGACTTGAAAATGCTCATTTTGTGAGACCTGCATATGCAATCGAATATGATTATTACGATCCAAGAGAATTAAGAACATCTTTAGAAACAAAACAAATCGAGGGCTTATTTTTTGCAGGTCAGATTAATGGAACAACTGGTTATGAAGAAGCTGCGGCTCAGGGATTGTTAGCCGGTCTAAATGCTGCATTAAAGGTTCAGGGTAAAGAACCATGGGTTCCGCGAAGAGATCAAGCCTATATTGGTGTGATGGTTGACGATTTAATTACAAAGGGCGTAACTGAACCCTATCGAATGTTTACTTCTCGTGCAGAATATCGTTTAAGTCTCAGAGAAGACAATGCGGATGATAGATTGACAGAAATAGGCCGCAAGTTGGGTTTGGTTGATGATATAAGATGGGATTTCTTCAATCGTAAGCGTGATGCGATTGCTAAAGAAATTGAAAGATTGAAAGGAACTTGGGTATATCCTGGACTGATTTCCGGTGAAGAATCACGAAGAGTATTAGGTGGGGATATTGAGCGCGAATATTCACTTTTTAATCTTCTGTCTCGACCCAATGTTTCACATGAAACATTAAAAACTTTGACAAAAAATGATGGTTCATTAGTCGGGCAAGCTCCGCAATTGTCCAATTCTGAAATTGAGCAGATAGAAATAACCGCTAAATATTCTGGTTATATCAATAGGCAAAAGGATGAAGTTCAGAAAATTTTAGAGCATGAAATGACCAGAATTCCTGCTGATTTTGATTATGACAAAGTCAAAGGATTGTCATTTGAAGTACGCCAAAAGCTAAAAGCCCAAAATCCTGAAACGATTGGTCAGGCGGGGAGAATTAGTGGTGTTACGCCTGCAGCAATTAGCCTTCTGTTAATTTTCATCAAATCAAGAAGATAATCCGGGTAAGCTTTATGAGTAATTTTTTGGATTTAAATAGATTGATTAAAGGTTTGGGAGAGTTAAATCTCTCTTTAACAGACAATCAAATTCAACAAATTGATGCTTATGCTGAAATGCTTTTTAAATGGAATAAAACCTTTAATTTAACGTCCATTACAGATAAAGAAGAGGTGTTGACACATCATATTCTTGACTCATTAGCGACTGTTTCTACTTTCTCTCACTATCTTTTACCTGGGAAATCTTTGCTGGATGTTGGTTCCGGTGGGGGGCTTCCGGCTATTCCTTTGGCAATAGTATTTCCAGATTCTTTTGTTTCAATGATTGATCCTGTAGGGAAGAAAACAGCTTTTCTCACTCAAACAGGAGTTTATTTAAAGCTTAAAAATATAAAGGTAATTCATAATCGAGTAGAGAACATCACTGCTCCTTTATACGATGTTATCTCCTCTAGGGCTTTTTCCTCTTTGTCGAGTTTTGTTTCGCTTTCTAATCATTTATTAAAAGATGACGGTATATGGATTGCTCTTAAAGGAAAAAATCCTTCAGGTGAACTCTTAGAGTTAGGAGAGAATTTTACAAATAAAGTAATCTCAGTAAGCGTACCTTTTTTGCCTGAAGAAAGAAATTTAGTCTTGATTAAACAAATTGGTACATTATAGTTCTTATTAATTGATTTTTAAATTGCCCAAATAATAAGCAAATGTAAGAAAAAATCTCATAAAACAAATAGATAAAACTTATTTTTAATTAAGATGTGAAATTATTAATGCCTATAATTTAAGCAAAATAAATAAATATAGAAAAATAAATAAACTGTTATGTTTCATGTGAAACACTTCGTCTCGTTTTTGCGAGATTTTTTTTATGAAAATAAATTAATACGGCAGATTTTTTGTTTTAGTTATGTAAAAATGAGTTTGTTCGATTTTTTTTAGATTGAGTGAGGTTTGACGTGCTTGATCAGGTCGTCAGTACATTTTTGTTTGCCTTTGCCTCGTTTATTCCTGTCTTGAATCCTTTTGGTGGGGCGATGTTCTTTCTGGCTTTGACCCCGAATATTGATCAGGAAACCAGAAAAATGATGGTTAATAGAATAGTTTTTTATTCAATGATCATCATGTTGATAAGTTTATTTGCCGGTCATCTTATATTAAGTTTCTTCGGTATTTCTATGGGTGTTCTGCGAGTTGGGGGTGGTTTGGTATTGATTTCAGCCGGTTGGAAGGCACTCAATGAAGCTGCTCACGATGATACGGATAACTCAAATATTGAGCCTCCAAAATCAAGAAAAAAATTACTCTCTATGGCCTTTTATCCGATAACTTTGCCTCTCACAATGGGGCCGGGGATGATTGCCGTTTCCACGGCTATCGGCACAGGTATGATAGGTCATGGAACGGAAAACTTAATCGGTTGTTTGTTGGCTACGGTGGCAACCCTATTAACGGTATATGTGTGCTATAGATACTGCGACCGAGTAAGTCAGGCGGTCGGGGCAACCGGTGCAGATGCTTTGTCAAGGGTATTTGCTTTTATCTTGCTGTGTATCGGTATTTCCATCCTTTGGCAAGGATTTACTGAATTGTGGCTTTCTATGCCAAAAGCGTAAAGGGTTAGATAAAAATGGCTTTAACATTTTGTGTTGCAAATCAAAAGGGTGGTGTCGGAAAGACCACAACTGCTGTTAATTTGTCAGCGGCATTAGCAAAGTTAAAACAAAGGGTATTACTGATTGATTTAGACCCTCAAGGTAATGCTACAACAGGAAGCGGTGTTGGCAAGGATTCGATAACTGAAACGGTTTATCCCTTGTTGTTCGGTCAGGCTTCATTTGAGCAGGTAGTTATTCATACTGAAGAAGCAGGGTACGATATATTGCCCGCTAACCGAGAATTGGCCGGTGCAGAAGTAGAATTGGTTCAGCTCGATGACAGAGATGAACGGTTAAAGAAAATATTGCAGGAACAGGATAAAAATTACGATTTTGTAATTATTGATTGTCCTCCCTCACTTTCTATGCTGACAATTAATGCTCTGTGTTCTGCCAGAGGGGTGATCGTTCCTATGCAATGTGAATACTTCGCGATGGAAGGATTAACCGATTTAATTGGTTCCGTAAGAAGAATTCAGGCGGCTAAAAATCCGGATTTGACATTAATTGGACTGCTAAGGGTTATGTTTGATCCTCGGGTGACCTTACAGCAGCAAGTCAGTGAACAGTTGAAAGAATTTTTTGGTGACAAAGTTTTTAAGACTGTGATTCCAAGAAATGTTAGGCTTGCCGAGGCGCCAAGTTACGGATTGCCGGGAGTTTTGTACGATAAATCCAGCAAAGGTGCAAAAGCCTATTTGGAATTTGGTACCGAATTTCTTAAGAGAATGAAAAAGTATAAGAAGCAAAGCAAGGAGCAATAAGATGGTCGTAAGAAAGAGAAGCGGATTGGGCAAGGGTCTGGATGCTTTGCTCGGAAAGAAAGATGAGGTAGTGATTACTTTGGCTGATGCAAAAGGGGATGATGCCTCAGAGCTTGATTTAGATAAGATTCTGCCGGGGAAATATCAGCCGAGAACAAGGATGGACAAGGAATCTTTAGAGGAATTGGCCCAATCCATTAAAGAACAAGGTTTAATTTCCCCCATTCTTGTTCGTCCGATTGCTAAGAATCGTTATGAAATTATTGCCGGAGAAAGACGTTATCAGGCTTCTAAGTTGGCTGGTTTGAAAAAGGTTCCGGTTCTGATTCGGAAAATATCAAACGAAAAAGCTCTGGCGTGGGCTTTAATTGAAAATATCCAGCGCGAGGATTTAAATCCTTTAGAAGAGGCTGCCGGTATCCAAAGATTATTGGATGAATTCCATATGACGCATGAGACAGCTTCTCAGGCGATTGGCAGAAGTCGAACAGCCACAACGAATCTTTTGCGCCTTTTGAACTTAGCCAAACCCGTACAGGAAAGATTAATGGCCAATGAAATTTCTATGGGTCATGCACGTGCTCTTTTAAGTTTAGAGCCTGCCATGCAGGTTGCTGTGGCCAATGAAATTGTGAAGAAAGGGCTTTCGGTTCGGCAAGTTGAAACTTTAGTTGCCGGAATGGCTTTGAAAAAGTTGTCCAAGGGCAAAAATATTAAAAAAACGGCTAAAGATTCAGATACGCTTCGTTTGGAAGAAGATCTGTCTAATTTTTTAGGAGCAACGGTCAGGATTGATACCAATAAAAAAGGAAAGGGGAAACTGATCATTGAGTTTTCGGATTTAGACCAATTTGATGGCATTATTGCTCATTTCGGAAACTTTGATTGACGTATCGTTATATATAGGTTCCTGACCTTCGTCCAGAAAACGAGGTTGGGAATAACCAAAAAAATGTCCGATAGGATTAAGGGTTTACACCGTCAAAACCTTGGTGTAAACCCTTGTTTCTATAAGTAACCTATCGTATAATCCGCACAGAATAATGGTTTGTAGGGGTGACTACTAACTTTTATGAAGAAAATAGTACTTCTACAGATCGTTGCCACTATTGGAGTAGCTGCAATTTCCGCTCTGTTCGGAGGGGAGGGTGCGGCCCTTTCGGCGTTCCTGGCAGGCCTGGCCTGTTTGGTGCCGAATGCGTTGTTTGCGTTGAATCTGAGTGTCTTGGTTCGGCTGAGTCCTTCGTATTCACCGCTTTTCTTCTTTATTGGCGAGTTCGTTAAGATCGTTGCAATCGCGCTGTTGTTATGCCTGATTGTAATGTTGTATGAGGACTTGGTTTGGCCCGCAATGATCGGTTCGGTTATTGTGGTCTTAAATTGTTCCTTTTTGGGACTTCTAACCCGAGAATAAACATGGCAGCTGAAGCTCTCACCGCTACCGAGTATATTACTCACCACCTTCATCACTTGTCGACCGCTGGTGCTGCTGGGCAGTCATCGATTATTGACTTCTCAGTCATCAACATGGACACGTTGGTGTTTTCCATCCTGATGATGGCCTGCGCCCTTTATCTTATGTATAAAGGTGCTAAAAAGGCTACGTCGGGCGTTCCCGGAAAATGGCAATGTGCTGTTGAAATGCTCGTCGAGTTTGTGAATGAACAGGCAAAGTCCATCGTGCACGGAGATCGCACTTTTATTGCTCCGTTAGCATTGACGGTATTTGTTTGGGTGGTTTTGATGAATGCCATTGACTTGATCCCGGTTGATTTATTACCGATGATCGCTGGTTGGTTCGGCATCCATTATTTGCGTCCGCTTCCCACGGCCGACTTGAACGGTACTATGGGTATTTCTGTGGGCGTGCTGTTCCTCATGATTTATTACGGTATCAAAATCAAGGGTTTTGGCGGATTTGGTCGCGAGTTGTTCGTGGCCCCGTTCGGTAATTATCCCTTGCTTTGGCCGTTTAACTTCGCGCTCAATATTATCGAATATTTGGCCAAGTGCGTTTCTTTAGGCATGCGGTTGTTCGGTAATATGTACGCTGGGGAATTGTTGTTCTTCTTGATTGCACTTTTAGGTAGTCTTTGGGTCGGATTCGACGGCCTGAGCATCTTTGGTGTATTCGGACACGCTGTGGCAGGGATCTGCTGGTGGCTCTTCCACGTGTTGATTGTTATCTTACAAGCCTTCATTATGATGATGTTGACCTTGGTCTACATCGGTCAAGCTCATGAAGGTCACTAACACTAGCGTTTTGATTTCTTTACTTTTTTATTAACTTTTACTCCATTTTTAAGGATTAAGGAGTTTTGCAATGACCAACGTCGCTTTTGTTGCCTTGGCTGCTGGCCTCATCATCGGTCTCGGTGCTATCGGTGCTTGTATCGGTATCGGTATCATGGGTTCCAAGTACCTCGAAGCCGCTGCCCGTCAACCTGAATTGATGAATGCCTTGCAAACCAAGATGTTCTTGTTAGCTGGTCTTATCGACGCCGCCTTCTTGATCGGTGTTGGTATCGCCATGATGTTCGCTTTTGCCAATCCGTTCGTCGGCTAATAAAAGCTTTTTAGTTTCTTTTATTAACGACGTCAGCAAGCACTCACGCTAAGAAAGAGCTTGCGAGCTGACATAACGGGGTTCAAATAATGAACATCAACGCTTCTCTGTTTGTACAGATGGCCGTGTTCTTCTTCGGTGCCTGGGTCACGATGAAGTACATTTGGCCGCCGCTTATTCGAGCAATCGAAGAACGGCAAAAGAAGATTGACGAAGGTTTGGCAGCTGCCGACAAAGGTGAAATGGCCTTAGCGGAAGCCCAAAAGGAAGGTCAAGCGATTAAGGCTGAAGCCCGTGCTCAAGCTTTAGCAATTATGAACGACGGTGAAAAGCGCGGTCAGGCTATTGTTGAAGAAGCAAAAGCCCAAGCCCAAATTGAAGCCGATCGTATCATTGAATCGGCTAAGGCTGAAGTAGCTCAAGAGGCTGAACGTTTGCGCGAACAGTTGCGTGAAGAAGTTGCTCGCTTGGCTGTTGCCGGTGCCGAGCAAATCCTTCGTCGCGAAGTTGACACTAAAGTTCACGCTCAAATGCTTGAACAATTGAAGGCTAAGCTTTAATCATGGCTGAACTTTCGACGATTGCCCGTCCCTATGCTCATGCATTGCTTTTGGCTTTGCGAGACGCAAAGAAGGGACCCGAAGAAGCTGCCGATTTGGCTGCTGTTCTGGATGGTATTGCCCAAGTGGTGACCACGCCCGAGTTGGTTTCTGTGATTGGAGATCCGAAACTGAGCTCGGAGCAAATCTACGATCTTATTGTTGCTGGTCTCGGACAGGTGAAGTTGCCTGAAGAGGCTGCAAACTTGCTCAAGGTGGTCGTTGAGAATGGTCGCTTGGAAGCCGTGCCGGAAATCGCACGTCAATTCCGCGAACTTAAAAATCAATCCGAAGGCGTCGCTGACGCCTACATTGAGTCCGCTATGCCGATGACGCAAGCGGAAGTCGATGACTTAGTTGCCAATCTCGGGAAGCGTTTCCCGGGACTGAAGCTCACACCGATTGTCACGATCAACGAAGCTTTGATCGGCGGCGTGCGTGTGCGTATTGGTGACAGAGTTTTGGACGGATCGATTCAGACGCGACTTGCTCAAATGCAAGAGGCACTCACCGCATAAATTTCGGAGCTGTAAGACATGCAACTCAATCCTAGTGAAATCAGCGATCTGCTGAAAAAGCGTATCGAAGGCCTTGGGGTCTCCGCTGATCTTCGCACCCAAGGTACCGTGGTCTCTGTGACCGACGGTATTTGCCGTGTACACGGTCTTTCTGACGTGATGCAAGGTGAAATGTTGGAATTCCCCAACAGCACGTACGGTTTGGCTTTGAACCTGGAACGTGATTCTGTGGGTGCAGTTATTCTTGGTAATTACGAGCACATTAGTGAAGGCGATACCGTTAAGACGACGGGCCGCATTCTTTCTGTGCCTGTTGGTCCGAAGTTGATTGGCCGCGTGGTCAACGCTTTGGGTCAGCCGATCGATGGTAAGGGACCGATCGACACGGATGAATATGACGTGGTCGAAAAAGTGGCCCCGGGCGTGATCGATCGTCAATCTGTTTCTCAACCGGTGCAAACCGGCTTGAAGTCTATTGATGCTATGGTGCCGATCGGCCGCGGTCAACGTGAGTTGATCATTGGCGACCGTCAAACCGGTAAGACAGCCGTAGCTTTGGACACGATCATTAATCAAAAGGGCAAAGACCTTATCTGCGTGTACGTCGCAATCGGTCAAAAAGCTTCTACGATCGCAAACGTGGTTCGTAAGTTGGAAGAACACGGTGCAATGGAATACACGATCGTTGTGGCTGCATCTGCCTCTGAATCGGCTGCTTTGCAATACATTGCTCCGTACGCCGGTGCTACGATGGGTGAATACTTCCGTGACCGTGGCCAGGACTCCTTAATCGTTTATGATGACTTGACCAAGCAAGCTTGGGCTTATCGTCAAATCTCCTTGCTGTTGCGCCGTCCGCCTGGACGTGAAGCTTACCCTGGCGACGTGTTCTACTTACACAGCCGTTTGCTCGAACGCGCCGCTCGTGTTAACGCCGACTATGTTGAACGTTTCACGAAGGGTGCTGTGAAGGGTAAGACCGGTTCTATGACGGCTTTGCCGATCATTGAAACGCAGGCCGGTGACGTGACCGCATTCGTGCCGACGAACGTGATTTCTATTACTGACGGCCAGATCTTCTTGGAAACCGACTTGTTTAACGCTGGTATCCGTCCTGCTATTAACCCGGGTATTTCCGTGTCCCGCGTGGGTGGTGCAGCTCAAACGAAGGTTATTAAGAAGTTGGGCGGCGGTGTCCGTTTGGCTTTGGCTCAGTACCGTGAATTGGCAGCTTTCGCACAGTTTGCCTCTGACTTGGACGAAGCAACCCGTAAGCAGTTGGAACGCGGTAAGGTTGTGACTGAATTGATGAAGCAACCTCAATACCAACCGCTGCAAGTGTGGGAAGAAGCTTTGGTGCTCTTCTGCGTTGAACAGGGCATTTATGACGATGTTGACGCTAAGGATGCATTGCGCTTTGAAAAGGCTTGCCGCGAATTTGTAGCAGGTCACCACGCTGATTTGGTTCAACGCATCGAAGAGAAGAAAGAATTGGTCGCTGAAGACAAGGAACTTCTCTTGGCTGCTGTTCAAGAATTTAAGAAAAACGGCACCTACTAATTGTGGAAGTCGATAAACACCTAAGGGGACCACATGCCTAGTACCAAGGAAATTCGCGCCAAGATCAGAAGCGTACAAAATACGCGCAAGATCACCAAGGCGATGGAAATGGTAGCGGCATCCAAGATGCGTAAGGCGCAAGACCGCATGCATGCGGCTCGTCCATACGGAGAAGCTATCCGTAATATCGTGGCTCATTTGGCCACGGCTACGACGAGCTATAAGCATCCCTTCTTGCGTCAGCATCCTACGAGTGCTGCGAAAGTTGGTCTGATCATGGTGACGACGGACAAAGGTTTGGCCGGTGCTTTGAACACAAACATCCAACGTGCTGTGCTTCACAAGGTCAAGGATTGGAACGCTGAAGGTGTATCCGTTTTGGGTACGGCCATCGGTAATAAGGGCCTTGGTTTTATGCAGCATGCCGGCATTGATTTGCTCTCGCATGCTGTGCAGTTGGGTGATCGTCCGCAATTGGAAAAATTGGTTGGTGCGATCAATGCTCAAATTGAACAGTACAGCGCCGGAAAGTTGGACAAGGTTTACCTTGCTTATTCGCGTTTTATTAACGCAATGAAGCAAGAACCGGTCATTGAACAGCTTTTGCCCTTGTCGAGTGATCGACTTGAGAAAATTGGCGAAAAACGTCGGGATTATTCGTGGGATTATCTCTACGAACCCAGTGACGCCACGGTTCTCGATGTGCTTTTAAAGCGCTACATCGAAGCTTTAATTTACCAAGCCGTTGCAGAAAACATGGCTTCTGAACAAAGTGCCCGTATGGTGGCTATGAAGGCTGCCAGCGACAACGCTAAGAAGCTTATCGGTGATCTGCAATTGGTTTATAACAAGACCCGTCAAGCGGCCATCACGAAGGAAATTACTGAAATCGTTGGTGGTGCTGCCGCCGTGTCTTAAAGAGGATATCCCATGAGTATCGGACAGATCGTTCAGGTCATTGGCGCCGTGGTGGACATTGAGTTCCCGCGCGATCAAATGCCCAAAGTATACGATGCCCTTATCTTAGAAAAGGATGAAAAGAACACTCTTGCCGAAGAAGGTTTGACTTTCGAAGTGCAGCAACAGTTGGGTGACGGCGTGGTTCGTACCATTGCCATGGGCGCCTCTGAAGGCTTGCAACGCGGCATGAAGGTTCGCAGTACTGGCGCCGGTATTTCGGTGCCTGTCGGCCCGAAGACCTTGGGTCGCATTATGGACGTTTTGGGTCGCCCGATTGATAACTGCGGCCCGATCGGTGAAGAAGAACGTCGTGCTATTCACCAAGAAGCTCCTAAGTTTGACGAATTGAGCCCCTCTGTGGACTTGCTCGAAACCGGTATTAAGGTGATTGACTTGATTTGCCCGTTCGCTAAGGGCGGTAAGGTCGGTCTCTTCGGCGGTGCCGGTGTGGGTAAGACCGTGAACATGATGGAATTGATCAACAATATTGCTAAGGCATATGGTGGTTATTCCGTGTTCGCTGGTGTTGGTGAACGTACCCGTGAAGGTAACGACTTCTACCACGAAATGGAAGAGTCTCACGTGCTTGATAAGGTGGCCATGGTGTTCGGTCAGATGAACGAACCGCCGGGTAACCGTTTGCGTGTGGCTTTGACCGGTTTGACTATGGCTGAAGCTTTCCGTGATGAAGGCCGCGATATTCTGTTGTTCATTGACAACATTTATCGTTACACCTTGGCCGGTACCGAAGTTTCCGCTTTGCTCGGTCGTATGCCGTCTGCCGTGGGTTACCAGCCGACGTTGGCTGAAGAAATGGGTAAGTTGCAAGAACGTATTGCTTCTACGAAGGTTGGTTCTATTACCTCCATTCAAGCTGTGTACGTGCCTGCTGACGACTTGACTGACCCGTCTCCGGCTACTACCTTCGGTCACTTGGACGCAACGGTTGTGTTGTCTCGTGACATCGCTGCTTTGGGTATTTACCCTGCAGTGGACCCGCTTGACTCCACGAGCCGTCAGGTTGACCCGTTGATCATCGGTGAAGAACACTACACGATTTGCCGCCGCGTCCAAGAAACCTTGCAACGTTACAAGGAATTGCGTGACATCATCGCCATTTTGGGTATGGATGAATTGGCTCCGGAAGATAAGCTTACGGTTATGCGTGCTCGTAAGATTCAACGCTTCCTGTCTCAACCGTTCCATGTGGCTGAAGTGTTTACGGGCGCTCCCGGCAAGTATGTTCCGCTTAAGGAAACGATCCGCGGTTTCCGTATGATCGTTGACGGCGAATGCGATGCTTTGCCTGAACAGGCCTTCTACATGGTTGGTACAATCGACGAAGCCTTTGAAAAGGCTAAGACGATGCACTAATCGGGTTTGGTAAATCAGGCAAGACAATTTGCCTGATTACCGAATCACGACCACGGAGCAACTTATGTCTACGATTAAAGTTGACGTCGTTAGCGCCGAAGAGCAGATTTTCTCCGGTGACGCCGAATTTGTCGCCCTGCCGGGTGAATCTGGCGAATTGGGTATTCTGCCGCAACACGCGCCGCTGATTTCGTTGATCAAACCCGGTTTCGTTCGCATTACAATGCCGGGTTCCAAGGAAATCAAGCAAGTGTTTGTTGCCGGTGGCGTGATTGAAGTGCAGCCGCAGCATGTTACGGTTTTGGCTGATACCGCTATTCGTTCCGAAGAGATGGATCGAGCCAAGACGGAAAAGGCGATCGCTGCTGCTCGCGAAGCACGCAGCAAGGCTACGAGCGAGGCCGATTTGGCCAAACTCGATGCGCAGTTGGCTTTCTTGGCAGCTCAGATGGCTGCTATCGAAAAGCTCAAACGCCATCACTAAGCGCGAAAACGACGAAGAAGGACAGATGTTTTTGTGGCATCTGTCCTTTTTTGTTTTGGGTCATAACCTAATGGAAACATTAGGGGTAGGATGAGTACTGTGAGGGGTGTCATTGACGAAACCCTATTGACCGAATGACTTTATGCGAGGATGTATGAAGGTTCTTGTTTGTACGGACGGCTCTAAATTGAGCGAAAAGGCCATTGAAGCTGCAATTGGTGTGGCATTGCCTCTGGAGGCTGAATTAATCGGGATGACAGCCGTAAAGGGAGAGGAGCCTAAGGACGGATTGGCCGGAGAAAGCGCTGATATTCAAAAGCGCTTAAGCGATATCTATGATGCGGCTAAAGCGGCAGGTCTGCCTTGCCGTGTTATGGCTGTTCACGGTGAAGCTCCCTGGCAATGCATCATTGAGCTTGCTAAAGATGAGGACGTCGATTATGTAGTGATGGCAAGCCGCGGCATGGGCAGCATCGGCAGCCTCTTTATCGGCAGTGAAACTCAAAAGACTCTTGCTCAGATTGACCGCCCGGTGTTGGTTGTGCGCTAAAAGAGTATTTCTCGAATCGCTGCATTTAACCCAGAGTTAAGCCCTGGTCACTATAGTGTGGCCAGGATTTTCTTTAGACACTCTGCTTCAGAAATTCCCTTTATCAAAAATCGCTTTTGTCTTGAGGTCTCACCTGAGACAAGGGAGACAGAGGATTTTGACACTGACAGTGTTTTTGCTAAAAAAATGATAAGCGCTGCGTTGGCTTTACCGTCAACCGGGGGCGTGGAAACGGCGATTTTTAAGCGGCTTCCGTACTCACCGACAACAGCCGATCTTTTTGCGCCGGGCTGTGCATGAATATCGATTAAGACGCCTTGCGTTTGACTGATTAACCACGAAGGTGGAGCCATATTGGAATCCAATGACCATGAGACCGAATAATGATACTTTTTTAAAGGCACTTTTGCGAGAAAAATGCGATTTTACGCCCGTATGGTTAATGAGGCAGGCCGGACGGTATTTGGCTGAATATAACGAGACGCGCTCCAAAGCGGGCAGTTTTCTCAAATTGGCTCAATCACCTGCCTTGGCCTGCGAGGTAACACTGCAGCCGGTGGAACGCTTCAATCTGGATGCAGCGATTTTGTTTTCAGATATTTTGACTGTTCCGGATGCCATGGGATTGGAATTGTCGTTTCAGAGCGGTCAGGGGCCAAAATTTGCAAAACCTGTCCGTACAGAGGACGACGTCGCTTCTCTAAGAGTTCCTGACATAGATTCAAAGCTTCGTTATGTTACGGATGCTGTGAGCGAAATTCGACATGCTTTAAAGAATTCTGTGCCTTTGATTGGTTTTTCTGGTAGTCCGTTTACCCTTGCTTGCTATATGGTTGAAGGCGGGTCAAGTAAAGACTATCGAACGATTAAAACGATGATGTATACACGGCCGGACTTGTTGCACCGCATCCTGTCCATCAATGCGCAAAGTGTTACCGAGTACTTAAATGCCCAAATTCAAGCTGGTGCACAGGCTATACAAATCTTCGATACTTGGGGTGGAACCTTATCTGAACCTGCTTTTAAAGAGTTTTCTCTGGCTTACATGCAGAAAATTATTGGAGGGTTGCTCCGAAATTATGACGGTGAACGTATCCCAGTGATTGTCTTCACAAAGGGTGGCGGTCAATGGCTTGAGTTAATAGCTTCTTGTGGAACCGATGCTGTCGGTTTGGATTGGACTAGCAGTTTGGCAAAAGCACGAAAGCAAACTCAAGATCGTGTTGCGCTGCAGGGTAATCTTGATCCGATGGTTCTTTTTGGCTCTGAGAATTTAATTCGTCAAGAAGCCCGTAGGGTGATTGAGGATTTTGGGCTCGTTGGCAATGGCGGCCACGTATTTAATCTTGGCCATGGGATTAATCAATTTACTCCGCCAGAATCAGTCAGTATTTTAGTCGATGAAGTACATCGATACAGTGCTGCGTTTCATCGGTAATTAAATTGTCCCCAAAGTTATCCACAATAATAGTGGATAAAGAAAAACCTTTGAAAATTATATGGTTACAGAAATGTGACAATTTTAACCTATTGATTTTAAAAGGGAAATAATAAAACCCTCTGATTTCAGTGCTTTATCCTGTAATCAGAGGGTTTTGCTTAAAAAGTAGACAACTGGTGAATTATCCACAAAGTTATCCACATTAATGCACAAAAAATTTCTAATTATTTGAAAATAATAGAATTTCAGGGGCTTAAGTTTTGCACAGGATCAAATCAAGAGATTTAATTGAAAATGTAATCGTTTTTTCAATCAGGGCATTAGCTCCTATACAATGAGCATCGAATTTTTCAGAGACTTTGAATGTCAGTAACAACTCCTTTTGTCAGTGTAGTGTTGGACGTTCCTTCGCTTCCGGCTTTAACCTACCGAGTACCCGAAGGTATGGTTGCCCGGATTGGAGATCGCTGCCTTGTGCCTCTAGGTCGACGCCAAGAGGTAGGCATTGTTGTTGCCTTGCATAATCAGACTGATATTGCAGAAAATAAACAAAAGTCTTTGATTCATCTTTTCAGCGAAACTGCTCCTTTGAGTGATATATGGTTAAAGCTCACTAAATTTGCTTCGGATTATTATCAACACGGTTGGGGTGAGGTAGCGATTGCTTCTTTGCCCACTTTTTTCCGAAGCAAACCAGGTCCGAGATACCAGCAATCTTTAGATCGGTTGAGAAAACCCTATAAAGTAAAAGAAACAGAACAAAAGAATGTCTGGCTTAAGCTCAATGATGAGCAACGAAGAGCTGTTGAGGGGCTCGACAAAGCGAAAGGCTTTTCTCCTTTTGTTCTTCACGGTGTAACAGGTAGCGGCAAAACTGAGGTGTATCTAAAAATGATGGATAATCTTTTTATTCGTCAGCCTCAGGCACAAGTGCTTTTCCTAGTGCCAGAGATCAATCTGACTCCTCAGCTTGAAGAAAGGATTAGAAGCCACTTTCCGGATAGGACTGTTGCATCATTGCATTCTGGGTTGGCAAACGGAGAGCGTGCTAGAGCTTGGTTGGCCGGACATGAAAAGCGTATCCAGATTTTAATCGGCACACGAATGGCGATATTTGCTGACTTACCGAACCTTGCGATGATTGTGGTTGATGAAGAGCATGACCTATCATACAAGGCGGGAGATGGTATTCGGTATTCAGCTAGAGATCTGGCAGTAAAATTGGCTCAGCTTCAACAAATTCCCGTTGTTCTGGGATCAGCTACGCCTTCGTTGGAAACTTGGAGCCAGGTGAAAAGAGGATACTATAGCTTACTCACTTTAACTAAAAGAGCGGTGCCTGGAGCGGTCCTCCCTAGTCTGACAGTGGTTAACCCAAAAGATAAAAAGTTAATAAAAGGACTGACTCCGGAAGTTATTGATGCCATCAGTGAAACCTTAGAGAAAAAAGAGCAGGTGATTATCTTTCTCAATCGACGAGGATATGCTCCTGTTTTAACCTGTTCGAGTTGTGGTTGGCTCTCAAAATGTCCTCATTGTTCAACCTATGCTGTGTACCATAAGTTTCACGGGAAACTTATTTGCCATCACTGTGGTTGGTCTACGCCTGTTTATTCGCGATGCCCAGACTGCGGTAATGTAGATTTAATTCCGTTGGGGGCCGGTACTCAGCGCATAGAAGAAACACTGGGGCAATTATGGCCTCAGGCAAGGATCTTACGAATCGATCGTGATACAACACAGCGAAAAAATGCAGCTAAAGAAGCTTTTGAAGCGGTTCATAGTGGTGAAGTTGATATATTAGTTGGCACACAGATGGTAGCAAAAGGGCATGACTTCCAAAATGTTTCGCTCGTTGTTGTCCTCAACATAGACACACAACTTGTCAGTGCTAATCCGCGTAGTGAGGAGAGAGCATTCGCTAATTTAATGCAGGTTGCGGGTCGCGCTGGAAGGTTTGGATTGCCAGCAAGGATAATTGTTCAAAGCCGATTTGGTGATAGGGAGATCTTTACTGCGTTGGCAGAACAAAATTACAATCGTTTTGCTGATTATCTGTTACAGGTCAGACAAGCGGAAAATAGTGTCCCCTTTGTTTGTCAGGCACTACTAATGGCTGACGATACAAATATCAATAGAGCACTTGAATTTTTGACTTCAGCAATGAAAATGGGTTTGCAACTACTTGATTCAGAAGATAATCATTCGGTGGTGATTTACGATCCCATTCCGATGGCACTTATGAAAGTAGCAGACAAGGAACGTGCTCAGCTACTTGTCGAGGCAGCTTCTCGTCAAATTATGGGACGATTTTTACGTCAGTGGTATCAAAAGCTTTGCTCCATGCCAGGTTCTGTGCATTGGACTATGGATGTTGATCCGATGGATGTTTAAGTCCCAGATAATATCTGACTTTATTACATAGCTAACTATTGGTTTTGAAATACTTCTTAACCTAAAACATAATAGTTTTAAAAAAAGTTCTTTATAATCGTCAGTCCTTGCCTCCGTGGTGAAGTGGATATCATGCGACCCTCCGAAGGTCGCGTCACAGGTTCGATTCCTGTCGGAGGTACCACCCAATCAATTCGGCACAAAGACCATGCTGGTCCCTATAGATATCGCATATCATCGTCAGTCTAAACAGTTGGAACTCATCTACGAAAACGCAAAAAGTTTTTTGTTGTCAGCAGAGTTTTTACGGGTAATGAGTCCATCAGCTGAAGTTCGGGGTCATACACCTGATCAAGCTCAATTACCAGTGGGGAAGCGGGATGTTTCTATTGTAGGGATTGAACCAGTAGGTCTTTATGCATTGAAAATAATTTTTTCGGATGGTCATGATTCCGGTTTGTATGATTGGAATTATTTATACCAATTAGCTACAGGCAAAGATAATCTTTGGCAAGAATATCTGAAGCATTTGCAGGAGCTTGGAGCTAGCCGTGATCCCGATGATCCGCGAAATGAATCTTTTAAACCGCAAAATAGAAAAACTTGCCACCATTGATATGCAGCAGGATAACCGTAAACATGAAACCGATTTTGGTTTCAAGCGCGTCGCTGAGGAAGATAAGGCCAGACAGGTCAGGGAAGTGTTTGACTCTGTTGCGCCCAAATATGATTTGATGAATGACGTGCTTTCATTTGGCATGCATCGCCTCTGGAAAAAATATGCCATATATAAAGCTGATGTTGCCCGCGGAATGAAAGTGTTAGATTTGGCTGCTGGAACAGCAGACTTGTCACTTCAATTTGCTAAAAAAGTTGGGCGTGATGGTGAGGTCTGGCCGACAGATATCAATCGCTCGATGCTCTCTATTGGTGCTCGACGTATGCGTGAGGCAGGCTTTAACATGCCTGTTGTGCAGTGTGACTGTGAAAATCTCCCCTTTGCGGACGATACATTTCACGTAGTGATGGTGAGTTTCGGACTGCGAAATATGACTCACAAGGATAGGGCTCTCAGTGAAATGTGCCGAGTTTGCCGCCCGGGCGGTAAAGTGATGGTTTTGGAGTTTTCAAAAATCAATAGGCTCTTAGCGCCGTTTTATGATTTTTATTCATTTCATTTAATGCCCTGGCTTGGTGGAAAAATTTCTGGCGATAGTGAAAGTTATCGTTATTTGCCAGAGTCTATTCGTATGCATCCGAGTCAGCCGGTATTGGCTGAGATGATGCGTAACTCGGGGCTGACTGATGTTCATTGGCATAATTTGACCTTTGGGGTCTGTGCTTTACACATCGGTCAAAAACCTTTGAAATAATTAACAGTAAAAGATTTTCCCTCTTAATCCGAAGAGGTTATCAATTCGGGAACTTTGGAGTTTATCCTATGAAAAAATGGATTGCGATTTTGGCAATTGGTTTGACAATGATGTCTTTGTCGGTATCGGCTGATGCGGCAAGACGTTTCGGCGGCGGCATGAGTTTCGGCCGTTCTGCTCCGACTCTGCAGCATAAGGCTACACCGGCTCCGGCCACAGGTTTACATCAGCAAAAGGCCAATCCCTCTCAGCAGCAGCGTCAGCAACAAGCCGCTCCCAGTCAGCAGCCTCGTACCCCTCAGGCGGTTCCCAGCCCCATGCGCGGTATGTTGATGGGTTTGGCCGCTGCTTTGGGCATTACGGCTTTAGCTCATGTTTTGGGTTTGGGTGAAGGTTTTGCTCAGTTCCTGATGGTTGCTTTGATGGCATTGGCAGCCTTCTATATTGTGCGTTTGCTTTTAGGATTGTTCCTCGTGAAACGTCGTCCTGCCGGGATGCCCGGCGGTCAAAATTCTGATGACCGTCAGGACACTATGCGGACAAGCTACGACTATGCTCAGCCCCAACAGACTCAAACCACACAAACGGCTTTCAGCTCTGCTTCTCCGATGGCAGGCAGTGTTTTGGATGAACTGAATAATCCGAGCTCGGCCAAAAAGGTTGATTTACCGGCCGATTTCGATGTGGAAGGCTTTTTGAAGGTTGCAGAAGATAATTTTGCTTTGATGCAAAAGGCTTGGGATACGGGTAATGTCACTTCTATTTCGGATTTCACCAGTGATGAAGTTTTCCGTACCGTTACACATCAGCTGCGCGAGCGCGGCGCTCAAAACTACGAAACGGAAATTGTGACTTTGAAATCCGATTTCAGAGGCATCGTTCGTGAAGGCGATGAGTATTTGGCGGGCGTTCATTTCGACGGTACGCTCAATGTCAGCGGAGAAGCCGAACGGGTTGATGAAACCTGGATTTTGGTTAAACCTGTCAATGGCAATTCCGGCTGGCTTTTAGCCGGTATCCATCAGGACT
The DNA here is from genome assembly GCA_900544345.1 of uncultured Sutterella sp. Classification (GTDB taxonomy): domain Bacteria; phylum Pseudomonadota; class Gammaproteobacteria; order Burkholderiales; family Burkholderiaceae_F; genus Aphodousia. Next base: position 162,981 of record UQUR01000003.1, read on the forward strand.
CACCCCAATAAATTGAATTCGCCGCAAAACAAGGGTCGCGTTAAAAGTGCGGCCCTTTTTGTTTCAGGCCATTTCTGTCTCTAAGTCAGCTGAATGAATCGGGTAGAATACGATCAACTGACGTATATCCACAGTTAAGTCGTCTTATGAATATTGTTATCCTTGCCGCCGGCATGGGTAAGCGGATGCGCTCGCGCTTGCCTAAGGTGCTTCAACCTATTGCCGATAAGCCTATGCTTGAGCACGTCATTGAAAAAGCTCGTCTTTTAGGATCTGATCATCGCTTGATCGTTGTTGTCGGTCATGGTGCTGAAGCGGTTAAGTCCTATTTCGAAAGAGATAAGACAATTACTTTCGCTTTGCAGGCCGAGCAATTGGGAACCGGTCATGCTTTACTTCAGGCGTTGCCATATTGCGATAAGGATAAACCCACGTTAGTGCTTTTGGGAGATGTGCCGTTAATTTGCCCAGAAACCCTAAAAAAATTAATTAAGGCTGCTGGAGATGATGTGGGGCTTTTGACTGTTTGCTTGGAAAATCCTAAAGGCTACGGTCGCATCGTGCGTGAGAAAGGTCAGGTTTGTGCCATTGTGGAAGAAAAGGACGCAACTGAAGCTCAGCGAAAGATCAAGGAAGTTAATACCGGTATTATGGTTTTGCCAACACGTTATTTAGACTCTTGGTTAAACGATTTAGGTAATCAGAATGCCCAGGGAGAATACTATTTGACTGATGTGATTGCCAGGGCCGTATCGGAAGGAATTGCTGTAAATTCCGCACTTGCCGAAAGTGAAACAGAAGTTCAGGGTGTAAATAATAAAGTTCAGTTGGCTGCACTGGAACGGGCTTATCAGACAGAGAAAGCTTTGCAGCTGATGAATGACGGAGTGACCGTTATTGATCCGGCAAGAATTGATATTCGGGGTGAGCTCATTTGCGGCAAAGATGTCACGATTGATGTCGGATGTATTTTCAGCGGCAAAGTCATCTTAGGTGACGGCGTGAGAGTCGGTGCTTATTGCGTACTCAAGGATGTTGAAATTGGCAATGAGACTGAAGTTTTGCCGTTCTGCCACTTCGATGGAGCTCGTGTGGGTGAAAATGCCCGTTTAGGTCCGTACAGCCGTTTGCGTCCCGGCACGACCTTGGCAGATCAAACCCATATTGGTAATTTCGTTGAAATTAAAAAATCTGTTATCGGTTTAGGCAGTAAAGTCAATCACCTCTCTTACATCGGCGATACGGATATGGGAGCTCGGGTTAACATCGGTGCGGGAACCATAACCTGTAATTACGACGGTGTGAATAAGTTCAGAACCACCATTATGGATGATGCTTTTATCGGTTCAGATACCCAGCTTGTGGCTCCGGTCACCGTGGGTCAGGGCGCAACCCTTGGTGCGGGTACAACACTGACGAAAAATGCTCCGGACGGTGAATTGACTTTAGCTAGAGCACGCCAGGTAACGATTAAAGGTTGGAAACGTCCAACGAAAAAAGAATAAAGGATTTAATTATGTGCGGTATTGTTGCGGCAACCTCTAAACATCGAAACATTGTTCCGCTTCTGGTTCAAGGCTTAAAGCGCTTGGAATATCGCGGCTATGACAGCTGCGGCGTAGCTGTTTGGGATCAGGGGCTAAAGCGTGTCAGAAGTGTCTCTCGGGTCTCGGAACTATCCGATCAGATTGAAAAAGAGGGTCTGAAGGGTTTTATGGGCATCGCCCATACTCGTTGGGCCACACACGGAGAACCCGTTGTCTGTAATGCTCATCCGCACTTTGCAGGTGACCAGATCGCCCTGATTCACAACGGCATCATTGAAAATTACGAAGAAATTCGTGAAGAGCTCAAGGCAAAGGGTATTCAGTTTGCCAGTCAGACTGACTCGGAAGTTTTGGCTCATTTGGTACGTGATTGCTACAAAGGTGATTTGCTCAAGGCGGTTGAAGAGGCTCTCAATCGAGTACGAGGTGCTTATGCAATTGCTGTTTTCTGCAAAGAAGATCCTCATCGTATAGTGGTAGCTCGCCAAGGCTCACCTTTGGTTTTAGGTATTGGAGATGGGGAAATGTTTGCTGCCTCTGATACGATGGCTTTGGCAGGAGAGACCAATCGCTTCATTTACTTAGAAGATGGAGATGTTGCTGATTTGAGGCAAGACTCTTATGCCATTTATTCTCATCAAGGTCAAAGATTTTTGCCGGTTGAGCGTGAGGTTCGTCAGGTAGAGGCCTTCAGTAATGCTGTGGAACTTGGGCCTTATCGTCATTACATGCAAAAGGAAATTTTTGAGCAACCTCGAGCGATTGCCGACACACTAGAAGCGGTGGGAGAGGTTAAGGCTTCACTTTTCGGTGAACAAGCACAGGAAGTGTTTGAAAATGTTGAGCGCGTGCTCATGATTGCCTGCGGGACAAGCTACTATGCAGCGCTGACTTCTAAGTATTGGTTAGAGGCTATTGCTGGAATACCGTGTGATGTTGAGATTGCTAGCGAATACCGATATCGTAAAAGTGTTCCCAATCCAAACACATTGGTTGTGACTATCTCCCAGTCAGGTGAGACAGCCGATACGTTGGCGGCACTTAAGCATGCCCGAGAGCTTGGCATGACAAAAACGCTGACGATCTGCAACGTTGCCACGAGTGCCATGGTTCGCGAAAGCCTGCTGCGTTTTATTACTCGGGCCGGTGTGGAAATCGGCGTGGCCTCCACAAAGGCTTTTACCACGCAGCTCACGGCGCTTTTCCTTTTGACGCTCAGTTTGGCAAAGGTGAAGGGGCGTTTAGAGCCTAAAGATGAGGCGGAGTATATGCGGCTATTGCGCCACGTTCCCAAAGCAGTCAGCGCAGTTTTGGCTCTTGAGCCTCAGGTTATAGCATGGGCTGAGCGTTTTGCAAGCAAACAGCATGCGTTGTTCTTAGGTCGCGGAATTCACTATCCGATCGCATTGGAAGGTGCACTCAAACTAAAAGAAATCTCTTATATCCATGCAGAAGCATATCCGGCAGGAGAGCTTAAACATGGACCGCTTGCTTTAGTTGATGAATCTATTCCTGTGGTAACGGTTGCACCTAACGACGAGCTTTTGGAAAAACTCAAGAGCAATATGAAAGAAGTGGAGGCACGAAAAGGTGAGCTTTATGTGTTTGCCGACTCTGACACTGGGTTGGAATCAAGTGAACACATTCATGTGATTCGTATGCCGGAAAACTATGGCCCTCTGTCACCGATTCTTCACGTGATTCCTCTGCAACTTTTGGCCTATCATACAGCGTTTATCCGAGGAAACGATGTTGATAAACCAAGAAATCTGGCTAAGAGTGTCACAGTTGAATAGTACATATTAATATCAACTGACAACGAAACTATTAAAAAGCCTCCCGTTCAAGCAATGAAGGGAGGCTTTTTACATTAAGTTTTGATGTTACATACCGGTGGCAAAAGCTCTGATACCAGAACCAATAAACTGTACACCAATACAAACCAGTAAAAAACCCATTAATTTACTGATCACAATTGTGCCTGAAGGTCCAAGCTTTCGACCGCAGAAATCTGCTGATCGCATGACGGCCCAGCACACTAAGCTACAGAAAATAATAGCTAAAGTCATCATAAAGAAAGTCGCCACTTGATCTTGCCAATGGGGATATTCAGCGATTTCGGTTGAAAAACCAATAATTACTGCCATCGTTCCCGGACCGGCGATCATGGGCATAGCAATGGGAAAGAAGGCGTAGTCTTCGCGGTCTCGTCTGACCAGAGGAGCTTTATTGGGTGAGGGTGTCTGTTGGCTAAAAAGCATTTGATAGCCTATAACCGCTACCATAAAGCCACCGGCAATACGCAAAGCCCCGTAGGAAATTCCAAAAAAGGCAAGCAATAAGTTGCCTGCCAATAAACTGACAAACATGATAATGGCCGCATAAATTGCAGCCCAACGAGCCTGAGCTTTACGTTGTTCCGGATCCATGCCTTGGGTCAGACTGATAAATAACGGGATCTTCGAAGGAGGATTGGTGATGACAAGCAAACTCACAAGCCCAGCCAGAAAGTATTGTAGGTGGAAGATCTCAAGTGACATGATGAAGAAAGCAAGAGTAAAAAAATCTGGGGAATTTTTCTCCATTAACAAAAAAAGATCATTAGGTATAAACCCTAATATAAGTTACATCTTGAAATAATTTTTACCTTAAAGAATTTTTAAAAAACCCTATTTTCTAGGGAATTTTGAGACAATGAACAAGCTTTCACTTTTTGACTGAATGAACGTTCAGTCATTTTTGGTTTTTTGTGTCGGTCATCATCGGCACCGATGTTTGGAGAAAGGTAAAAGATGTTTTCAAAGTTTGCACCTAAGTACGCAGCGCTAGCTTTGTCTGTCCTGGCCGCTATTTCGCTTGCTGGCTGCAAAGAGCAAGCTGCGACTGTCCAAAAAGGCCCCCAAGAGGTTGGCGTTGTGACGGTAGAAACCTCAAGTCCGATAATGACGACAGAATTATCGGGTCGTACCAGCGCCTATCAGGTTGCTGAGGTGCGTCCGCAAATCAGCGGTATTATCCAAAAGAGAATTTTTACAGAAGGTCAAATGGTTAAAGCAGGTGACCAGCTTTATCAAATTGATCCGGCTTTATACGAAGCTGCCTATGAGGAAGCAGTCGCTAATTATGAACTCGCTCGCGCCAATGCTAGACGTTCTGCCCAGTTGGTTAAGGTGAATGCTGTCAGTAAGCAAGACAATGATGCTGCTCAGGCACAGATGAAAACTGCTCGTGCGGCTATGAAAACAGCTAAAACCAATTTGGATTACACCAAAGTTGAGAGTCCGATATCGGGCCGTGTTGGTCGCTCTGAAGTGACTCCGGGTGCATTAGTCAATGCTTATCAAACTTTTATGACAACGGTGCAACAGCTTGATCCTATTTATGTGGACGTTCGTCAGACAAGCTCTGAGATGCTTCGCTTAAAGCACGAAATTGCTTCAGGCAAAGTTAAGGCGAATAAAGATGGAGCCGTAGAAGTTTCACTTTTAATGGAAGACGGTTCAGTTTATCCCCAAAAAGGCAGGCTTACTTTTACAGGTGAAGAAGTCGATGAGGGAACGGGCATGATTAATTTGCGTGCTATTTTCCCAAACCCCAACGGTGATTTGCTCCCGGGAATGTTCGTGCGTGCCCGTTTGGAAGAAGGCGCCAGACCGGATTCAGTTGTGATTTCTCAGCGTTGTGTGATGCGCGATCCGAAAGGTCAGGCATACGTTTATGTGGTTAAACCTGATAACACGATTGAACAACGCAACGTCGTCGCCAATCGTGTGATCGGAACCAATTGGTTGATTGAGTCCGGGCTGAAAGCCGGCGAAAAAGTGGTGATTGACGGTATCGGCAAGGTGCGCATCGGCGCTAAGGTGACGATTGCTCAACCTGCTGCAGCTTCAACACCTGCCGCACAAGCAGCGGCAAAGTAATTAGACAAGGCAAAGGAAATAGTTTATGTCTCGATTTTTTCTAGGACGGCCGATTTTTGCTTGGGTGATCGCAATTGTGATCATGTTGGCCGGTATCTTGTCAATTACAAGACTACCGGTGTCGCAGTACCCGCAAATTGCACCTCCTCAAGTGACGATTACCGCCACTTACCCTGGTGCTTCGGCTGAAACAATTGAAAATACGATCACTCAGCAGATCGAACAGGCTATGACCGGTTTGGACGGCTACTTATATATGGCATCCAATTCGGACTCATCGGGTCGCGTTTCAATTGATATTACCTTTGAAGCAGGAACGGACCCGGATATTGCTCAGGTTCAGGTGCAAAACCGTTTGAAAACGGTTGAAAACAGTCTCCCGCAAGTGGTGCAGCAGCTGGGTGTGAACGTGGATAAGTCTGCGGCCAACTTCCTGATGGTGGTGGGCTTTGTCGATAAAAACGGCAAGATGAGCAGTGCTGACCTCTCTGACTACTTGGTCAACAATGTTCAGGAACCGCTTTCTCGTATTACCGGTGTCGGTGAAGTCGAAGTGTTCGGTAGCTCGTACTCCATGCGTATCTGGTTGGATCCGGAAAAACTGCATAAGTATTCGCTTTCAACCGATGAAATTGTCGCTGCGATTGAAGAGCAAAACGTTCAGGTTTCATCCGGTGCTATCGGTAACTTACCTTCCAACACCCGCTATGAGTTAAATGCCACGATTAATTCGATGTCACTTCTGGAAACGGTGGCTGACTTCGAAAACATCATGGTGAAAACCTCCATGGACGGCTCTCGCGTTTTGATGAAAGATGTGGCCCGCGTAGAAATGGGGGAAGAAAGCTATAACGTCATTGCTCTTTATAACGGCAGAGAATCTACCGGTATGGCCATCAGTTTGGCTTCCGGTGCCAATGCTATGGCTACGAGCGATCGCGTGAAGGCCCGTCTCAATGAAATGCAAGTCAACTTCCCGGACGGAATGGAATGGGTGGTGCCGTTTGATACGACGCCTTTCGTTCGAATTTCTATTCAGGAAGTGGTTCGCACGCTGTTTGAAGCTATTGTGCTTGTGGTCTGCGTGATGTTCTTATTCCTGCAGAACTGGCGTGCGACGCTCATTCCGACGATTGCTGTGCCTGTAGTGCTTTTGGGTACTTTCGGTGTGTTGCAGGCCATGGGCTACTCCATTAACGTGCTCACCATGTTTGCTATGGTGCTTGCCATCGGTCTATTGGTCGATGACGCCATTGTGGTGGTGGAAAACGTTGAGCGTGTGATGAGAACAGAAGGGCTCTCACCACGAGAGGCCACAGAAAAGTCCATGGGACAGATTCAGGGCGCTTTGGTGGGTATTGCCATGGTGTTGGCTGCCGTGTTCGTCCCGATGGCCTTCTTTGGCGGCTCTACCGGCATCATTTACCGTCAGTTCTCCGTCACGATTGTGTCGGCTATGGTGCTGTCTGTATTGGTAGCTTTGATTTTGACGCCGGTGCTTTGCGCATCGCTTCTTAAGCCCATTGATTCCGAACACCATGAAAACAAACAGGGATTTTTCGGCCGCTTTAACCGCGGATTTGAAAAGTTCTCCTTATGGATTCGCACAATAGTCGGTCAAGCCATCCCGCATACACTTCGTACGATTTTGGTTTATGTCATTATCTTGGGTGGTGTGGTGTTCGGTTTTTGGAAGTTGCCCTCCAGCTTTATGCCGGGTGAAGACCAAGGCGTGTTGCTTGCACAGGTGATTACTCCTGCCGGTACCTCTCAGCAAAGAACCCAAGAAGTATTGAATCGTATGAGTCAGTACTTCCAAACGAAAGAAACCGAGAACGTGGAGTCAGTGTTTACGGTTTCGGGCTTCTCATTCGGCGGTACGGGTCAAAACACGGGTTTGATGTTCGTACGCTTGAAGGACTGGGGAGAGCGTGAAGGCGACGGTCAGGATGTGAACTCCATCACAGCCCGTGCCATGGCAGAGTTTTCTCAGTATAAAGATGCTAATGCTTATGCCTTCCCGCCTCCAGCTGTGCCTGAATTAGGTATTGCCGATGGCTTTGATATTTATTTGCAGGCAAGCGCAGGCCAAACCCACGAAGAATTAATGGCGGTGCGAAACCAATTCCTGGGTTTAGGGAATGCTCACGAGCATTTAACGTCTGTTCGTCCTAACGGCATGGAAGATACGCCACAGCTACACTTGGAAATTGACACTGAAAAGGCTCGCGCTTTAGGTGTTTCGATTAATTCCATTAACTCAACTTTGGCGACAGCTTGGGGTAGTACCTATGTCAATGACTTCCTCGATCGTGGCCGTGTGAAAAAGGTTTATGTCCAGGGCGACAGCCAGTTCAGACAAAAGCCTGAAGATTTAGGGAAGTGGTACGTAAAAAACAGTGCCGGTGAAATGGTGCCGTTCTCTGCATTCTCAACCACTTCCTGGAAGTACGGCTCACCGCGTCTGGAGCGTTTTAACGGTTTGTCTGCCGTGAACATTCAAGGCAACCCCCGCACTGGCTTCAGTTCGGGTGATGCGTTGGCCGCTGTGGCAGAAATCGCCCAAAAATTGCCGACAGGCTACAGTGTTGCCTATACAGGTGTGTCTTATCAGGAACGGGAAGCAGGCGGTCAGGCAGCCCCCTTGTACGCACTTTCCATTTTGGTGGTGTTCCTCTGTCTGGCAGCCCTCTATGAAAGCTGGTCTATTCCTATTGCTGTGATTTTGGTCATTCCGATGGGTGTGATCGGTGCCTTGGCCCTAACAGGGTTAAGAGGTTTGAATAACGATATTTACTTCCAAGTGGGTTTGATTACAACAATCGGTTTGGTGAGTAAAAACGCCATTTTGATTGTGGAATTTGCTAAAGACCTGCACGATAGCGGAGAAGATATCGTTCATGCGGCTATCGATGCAGTTCGCTTGCGTCTGCGTCCGATTGTGATGACTTCTTTGGCCTTCGGCTTGGGTGTGTTGCCTTTGGCTTTGGCCCACGGTGCCGGTTCCGGTGCTCAGAATGCTATCGGTTGGGGCGTGTTGGGCGGTATGATTACAGGTACGCTTTTGTGCGTGCTCTTTGTTCCGCTTTTCTACGTCATGATTATGCGCATTTCGGGCAGTGCCAATGAGCGTAATGTCGATTTACAGGCCGCTGCTGCTGAAACAGCCTTTGAAGCAAAGGCTCTCAAAGAAGGCGAACTCACGTTCTATGAACGTGAAGAGAATAAGGAAAATGATTCTGCTCAATCGTCCCCTCAAGCAACTGCCTCTGAAGGCAACAACTCATCTAAAGCAGATAAAAAGGGAGAATAAGCATGCAAAAGACCTTTAAGTTTTTACCGTTGGTGGCCGCTTTGGCATTGACAGGTTGCATGTCGATGGCTCCCAGCTATGAAAGACCTCAGGCGCCGATTCTCAACGTCTGGCCTACGGGAGAGGCCTATGCCGATGCGAAGTTAAATCAGCAGGCCTTACCCGATTGGCGTGAGTTTTTCACCGATGAGCGTTTGCGTAAAGTCATTGAGCTTACGTTAGATAATAATCGTGACTATCGCGTGGCGATGCTCAATGTTCAGCGTATGCGCTATGCCTACAATATTCAGCGCTCTGAATTCCTGCCGAGCATTTCTGCTGCAGGTTCGGGTGAACACTCCGGAACTCCCCGAACGCTTAGCGCAACCGGTCAGGATGCGGTCAGCCACGTTTACTCGGCTAATTTAGCGATGGCCTCTTATGAGCTTGACCTCTTCGGGCGTATCCGCAGCTTAAGCGATGAAGCGCTTAATCAGTATTTTGCAACTGAAGAAGCAAGAAAGAGCTCTCGGGTCACACTGATTGCCGAAACCGCGAATTTGTGGCTGCAGTTGGGCGCTGATCGCTCGTTACTGGCTTTTGCAAAAGAAACGCTTGACAGTCAGGAGCAATCCTACAAGCTCTCAGAAGCCAGCTATAAAGCCGGTGCTATTAATTTGCTTGAGTTAAACCAAGCCAAGCAAATGTACGCCAGTGCCCAAGCTTCTTACGCTTCCACTCAACGGGCTGTCGCTCAGGACTTAAATGCTTTGGCATTGTTGGTGGGTACCGAAGTGCCTGAGTCGCTTCTGCCGACAAAGGTTGAGGTCGTAACTTTGGCAGGCATGCTGCCTCAGGGCGTGCCCTCAGAAGTGCTTTTAAATCGTCCTGATATCGCTCAGGCTGAGTACACGCTGATGGCTGCCAATGCAGATATCGGAGCTGCCAGAGCCAATTTCTTCCCGAGAATTACTCTTGTTGCCTCAGGCGGTACCGGTGCCACGGAGTTAGACGACCTTTTCTCAGGCGGAACGCGCCTGTGGAGCTTCTCGCCTTCGATCTCTTTGCCGATTTTCACGGGCGGAGCTAACTGGGCAACGCTGCGTGTGTCTGAAACGGAAAGAGACATTGCGGTTGCCGACTATGAAAAGGCGATTCAAACTGCTTTCCGCGAAGTGGCAGATGCTCTGGCAACTGAGGGCACCATTGAACGGGAGCTCAAAGCCACGCAGGACTATGCTGATGCAACCAAAAAGGCCTATGAATTGGCACAAGCTCGCTACCGTCATGGTTCTGAAAGCTTTTTAACGGTTTTGGATTCTCAACGGCAGTATGTGAGTGCTCAAACTCAGTTGGCGGTTGCTCAACAAGCCCGTGCTATGAGTTTAGTTACTTTGTACAAAGTCTTAGGTGGCGGTGCAGTTGACTTAGAAAAAAATCTGAGGATAAAACTAGCCAAACGACAGAGGTGAAAAGCGAGGCTTAAAGCATGTCAAAAAATCTCGCCCAGCAGCGCCGCGAAGAAATTATCAAGGCGGCTCATAAGTGTTTTATTGCTAAGGGTTTTCACGCTACTGGAATGGCTGATATTGCCCGAGAGTTCGGCATGAGTGCCGGGCATATTTATAACTATTTTCCGAGTAAAACGGCCATTATTGAGGAAGTTATTTCCCGAGGAATGGAAGATTTTTACAAAAATTCGTGTGCTCTTCAGGAAAATCAGGGTAGTTACGAGGAGACCCTTCAGCAAGTCAGACGAGTATTTGGCGATTGTTTCAGACGAGAAAGAATCGTTTTGTCACTTGAGCTTCTTACAGAGGCCTCTCGTGATCCCGAATTGGAAAAAGTTCTTCAGAAAGCCGATGTTAAGGCTCGTACGCATCTGAAAGAAATTTGCTATCCGAAAAGCAACGATCCGTCTGATTGGATACGTGTTGAATTGGGTATGGCAACCATTGAGGGGATCGGGATGCGATTTTTGCGTAACCCGGATTTAAATTTTGATCTTGTTTGCGAACTTCTTGCCGAACGCATTTATACGCCGCGAGAAAAGTTAAAGCAAAAAATAAAGGAGCTTGAATCAAAAGCTGCATAATAAAAAACAGCCAGCTTCAATTAAGAAGACTGGCTGTTTTGTAGTTTTGCTCCTTATTTGAGGTCAACTGCAATAAAGATACGGGAATTTTGGCGTTGGACTAACAGGGCAACCTTATCTGCGCCCGATACTGCACGACGCAAATCTCCAACTGTTTTCACGCTCTTACCGTTGGCACTCAAAATAATATCGCGAGGCATTAAGCCGGCTCGAGCAGCTGCCGCACGAACCTCCGTAACAAGCAGACCGTTTGTCAGATCCAACTCTTTTAATTCTTCCTCATTTAAAGCACGAACTGAAACACCGAGTTTACCTTGAGTTTGTTTGACCTCATTGGGGCTAGTACTTTCTTCCGGATTTTCAGCTACTGTAACCGTTACGTCTTTCTCTTTACCGTCACGCAAAACAGTTAATTTCACTTTTGTTCCAGGTTTCATAGCAGAAATTTTGACAGGAAGATCGTTGGCACTGTTGATGGCCTGACCATTTAAAGCTACGACGATGTCTCCCACCTTTAGCCCAGCTTTTTCACCAGGTTGCCCCTTTTCAAGCTGAGTAATGACAGCCCCACGAGGGGTCTTCATACCAAAAGCTTCAGCCAAATCCTGGGTGACAGCTTGAATGCCTACACCGATGCGACCACGGATGACACGACCGTTTTCAATCAATTGATCTTTAATTTGTATAGCCAGATCAATTGGGATGGAGAAGGACAAGCCCATAAAACCGCCTGAAGTAGAGAAGATTTGTGAGTTAATTCCCACCACTTCGCCTTTCATGTTAAAAAGCGGGCCACCAGAGTTGCCGGGATTGACTGCAACGTCTGTCTGAATAAAGGGGACGTATTCTTCAGAAGGCAATGCACGGCTTTTAGCCGAAACAATACCAGCAGTGACAGTGTTATCCAATCCAAAGGGCGAGCCGATGGCAGCAACCCATTCACCAACCTTTAATTTTTCAGATGAACCGATTTTCAAAACTGGTAAATCTTTTGCATCAATCTTTACAACGGCAATGTCGGTTTTTTTATCGAGTCCTAATACCTTACCGGAGAATTCTCGGTTATCGGTCAAACGTATGCGAATTTCATCGGCCCCTTCAACAACGTGGGCATTGGTGAGAATGACGCCGTCAGAGGAAATGATAAAACCTGAACCTGTGCCGCGTTGTTCCGGGACTCGCTGCTCTTGGGGGCCGAATGGCATAATGGGAAAACCGAAGCGACGGAAAAGTTCTGCTGTGCGATCATCCAAACCGGGAAAAGGTGATTGAATTGTTTGTGTTCTGGCGTTTCGAATGGTGGAAATATTTACAACGCCTTTACCATTTTCTTCAACAAGTTTAGTGAAGTCCGGCAACGTTACTTGAGAGCCGGAATCTTCGGAGGAGAAAAAAGGAACTTCAGCTTGCGCAACAGGGGCGATACTCAACGCTGCAGCCAGCGCAGCGGCCAGTACGGACGATTTCAATACACTCTTTTTAACCATAACTAAAAACTCCGAATGAAATTCTTTGAGGCAATTCATTGATTGGTTTGCCAAACATTGAAACGATAATAAAAAACAGACGATTTTTGTTTGTCGGGTTGTTTCGATCCACCTTTATTTGTAACAAAGACTAGTGAATCAATGTACGTAGTGGCAATTTAATCCGCATAGTTGTTCCCTTACCGTCCAAGCCGTCATCAACGAATATTTGGCCGTGATGAATTTCTACAATACGTTTGACAATGGCTAAGCCTAGGCCATGTCCCTGAGCTTTGGTCCCCAGCGCTCGGTAGAAACGATCAAATATCCTCTCACGCTCTTCGGGAGCAATTCCTGGTCCATTATCACTTACTTCAATGACAGCGCTATGGTTGTCTTCTCTGATACAAAGACGGATACGACCGTTGTCTTGTGTATACCGGATAGCATTATCGGTTAGATTTGTTACAAGCAGTTTTAAGGCATCTTCCATGCCATCAACGGCTATGTTTGATGCAGAGGTTTCAAGCGTAATATTTTTTTGTTGAGCGAGAACCATTAATTCATCAGCAACGCTTTTAATGACTTGGTCAAGATGTACTTTAACAAATGGTTTTTTGTGCGCATCGGGGTCAAGCCGTGCGATGACTAATAATTGTTGAACCAGACCGGTTGCCCGGTCAATGCCTGCATGCAGACGATTAAAAGCTTTTTGACGGCTTTCTTCAGTTTTGGCTCTCTCGGCTAATTGAACCTGAAGTTTGAGTGCGGTAAGCGGAGTTCGAAGCTCATGAGCGGCATCAGAGGCAAAGCGCTTCTGAGCTTCAAGACTCTGAGCAAGTTTAGCCAAGAGGTCATTGAGTGCTAAAACCAGTTGTTTGACTTCAACAGGTAGAGCTTTTACCGGAAGGGGTTCAAGCGATGTGGAAGAGCGCGTAGAAACAATTTTTGCAGTTCGATTAAGGCTAGCCAAGCCCTGTCCTACCAAAAGCCAAACAGCGACAATCAAAAAAGGTAAAAGTAGAACTAAAGGCTGAAGAATATGTAGCGCAGAACTGAAAGCGAGTTTGACGCGTACATCAACGGGTTGCGCCGTGATGATGAGAAGATTTTGATCGGTTTTAAGACTGTAGATTCGCCAGGTTTGACCTTCGTGACGGATATTGGCAAAACCTGCTGTTGCTGGGGATGGAAAGGGTGAGGCAAGGCTACTTGACAAATGTGTCTGACCCGTCTGTATATTGGTCAATTGAACAACAATGTGTTGCTCATCAGAACCAGTCGATTTCATAGACGGTAATTGTCCGTCAGAATGTACACTTAAAGAAATCGCAATTTGCTGCAGTTCAGTATCTAAAAAACGGTCAACTTCCCCTCTGGCTGAAACAAATGTCATATAGGTCGCAGCCACACCAGCTAAAAGCAAAGCGATGCAAAATGTCCAAAGCAGTCTGTCTCGGATGGAATACATGATCAAAATCAGGTTTCAAGAATATAGCCTACACCGCGGACAGTTTTGATAGCATCTTCACTGAGTTTTTTTCTCAGATGGTGAATGTGTACCTCGATGGCATTGCTGCCGATTGAGGAGTCCCAGTTATAGAGTTTTTCTTCTAACTGAGAACGGGATAACACTAAACCAGGTCGCTCCGCTAAGGCTAAAAGTAGCGCAAATTCTTTACTCGACAATAAAATCGATTCCCCGTTATAAATCACTTCGTGGGTGGCTGGTTTTATTTGTAACCTTCCTCGCTCAATCATGGGTTCTGCACGACCGGCAGATCGCCGTAATAAGGCTCTTACTCGAGCGAAAAGCTCATCTAAATCAAAGGGTTTAATTAAATAGTCGTCAGCTCCCGCATCAAGTCCTTTGATTCTGTCTTCAACTGTATCGCGTGCTGTGGTAACCAGTACCGGAGTTAGATTGCGCTCAGCTCTCATTTCTTCGAGCACCTTGATTCCGTCTTTACCAGGCAGACCTAAGTCCAGAATGATTAGCGAGAATTCTGTGGTGCGCAAAGCCAAAAGAGCAGAATGGCCGTCTTGCACCCAATCGACTGCATAGCCTTCATCGGTGAGTCCATCGACAACGCTTTCTCCAATCATTGGATCGTCTTCAACCAATAAAAGTCTCACGGCTAACTCCTTAATCCAAAAAACTCTCTGAAGGGTGAAAATGTACAAAAAATTAAAACTTTCGCAAGAAAATCGATAAGTATGCTAAGTTTGAGTGTAAGGAAAATTATAAAGAGAAGGAAAAGTAAAAATGTCAGACTTAACTTCGTATGATCAACAGGGACCGAAAAAGAGTTTGTTGTTCATCACCCAGCTGGTCTACATTTTGCATGGTTTAAGTATTGTTATCGGGTTGATGACAGGCGCTACGATTATCTCAGCTTTTCTTTTCGGATGGCCCTCTATTGCGGCAGTGATCTTAAATTACATTATGGCGCCGGATGCACGGGGCACTTTTTTGCAGTCACATTTTTCTTGGCAGATTAGAACATTTTGGTACGGAATGGTTTGGACCATTTTGGTGGCGATCATTGGCATCGTTTTGACGCCTCTTGTTATCGGTCCTTTTATTTGGTTGGGCGGCTTTATCGTTTTGGGAATCTGGGTGGCCTACCGAATTGCTATCGGTTGGATACGGCTTCGTCAGTATCGGCCTATTTATACCGATTAAAGTTACATATTCAACCTTTGAGCAGATTAAGCTGTTTAGGGTATAGTTAGGGTTTATACCTATAAAAAACGTAAAAAATCGCAACAAAAAATCCGCAAAATTCCTCCGTTCGGAAGCGTAAAGGTTCTGTTCCTGCTTGTTCCAAAACCTTTACGCTTTTGTTTTTGCAATTTTTCCCATTTTGGAGAGAGAAAGAGATGTCTTTCATGAAAAAGAGTACTGCTGCGTTAGTGTTAACTGGCGTCTCCGTTGCAGTGTCTACGGCTTTTGCTGCCGGTTTCCAATTAACGGAACAATCCTCTTTGGGTGCTGGCCGTGCTTATGCTGGTGCCGGTATCGTCGGTGATGACTTGTCTGCTGTGCATTACAACCCCGCTGGTATGACGTTGTTGGAAGGCACGCGTTTCCAAGCCGGTGGCGTTTGGATCGGTATTAATGCTGACTATGATGGCAATGATGGTACGTCTGAGAACGGTCGCTTGAAAGGTCAAATGATCCCTGCAGGCTATGTGACCCACCAAGTCAACGACAAGGTGTGGTTGGGTTTTGCTATGACCGTTCCCTACGGTATGGGTACGGAATATGACCGTAATTGGGAAGGCAATCAACGCGGTACTTCCGCCAAGATTTATACCTTTGATATGAATCCGAACATTGCTTACAAAGTAAGCGACTTCATCAGTATCGGTGGTGGTATCTCTGTCCAATACGCTAAAGCTAAGTTAGGTATGGGTATGGGAGAAATACCTAACATGGGTGGCATTGGTCACGCCAAGCTTGAAGCTGATAGCTGGGATTGGGGATACAACTTGGGCATCATGATTAGCCCAACTGATAAATTACGCTTTGGTTTAGCTTACCGCTCTGCAATTAAGCACGACGCTGATGGACATACCGATTTATCAAATAGTCAATTGTTGAATAGTTTGGTTGGATTAGATTCTGTAACTGTAGGGTCAGAAGCCAGCTTGAAAACTCCTGATACTATTATGTTGACCGGTACATGGGAAGCTACTGAAAAATTGCGCTTATCTGGTTTGATTCGTTGGGCTAATTGGTCAAATTTTGATAAGTTGAAGATTAATAATGGTGTATCCAATGGCATGTTAAGCCTTATTAACAACGCAGCCAGTAATGCAATACAAGGAATGTTGATTAGTGGTCAAATTGATCAATCACAAGCCATGGCTCTCCAAGGTTACTTAGCTGGCGCTCAAGGTCAACTAAAGCAAACAGTTATTGAAAACGATTGGCAAGATACGTGGCTCTTCTCCATTGGTGCTGACTACAAGATCAATAGTGACTTTACGGTTCGCGGTGGTATCGCTTATGAAACAAGCCCGATCGATGATCAATCGACCCGTATGGCTGTGATTCCGGATACCGATCGTCTCTGGCTGTCTTTAGGTGCCTCCTGGTACGCCACGAAAGATTTGCAATTTGATGTGGGTGCTACCTACTTGATGGGTATTGGTGATAAAGATCTCTATGACCATGTTGGCGGCAAGAAGATTGGCGAATATGACACATTGGATGCTTACTTGGTTGGCGTTCAAATGCAGTATCGTTTCTAATTTAAAGTTAGCCTAAACCATCAAAAAGCCGGCATCTCAATTGTTTGAGAGCTGGCTTTTCTTTTAGGGGCGTAATAACATAATGCGCGATTAATAACTGAGGCAAAGCTATGGCGTTAGGGGCAACCATTTATAAAGCAAATATTGATATTTCAGATGTCGATCGCGGATATTATGGTTCGCATATCTGTACTTTGGCTCGTCATCCTTCGGAATCGGAAGAGCGCCTTGCTGTACGAATGCTTGCTTTCTGTCTTTATGTCGGTGAAACCGATATGAGATTGGAATTTGGTCGGGGCTTATCGACAGAAGGAGAACCTGCTCTTTGGGAAATCGATGATACAGGCGCAATAGCCCGTTGGATTGATGTTGGGGTGCCCGATATTCGGCAAATTAGAAAAGCTGCTGGACGTAGCAACGAAGAAATCGTGATCGCTTACGGTGAGGATCGAATTGATCCTTGGTGGAAGCAAAATATGTCCGACATGAGAAAAGTTGAAAAACTATCTATAGCCATGCTCAAAGACGCTGAAGTAGCTCAAATGATTCCGTTGATAGGGCGGACGATGCATTTGACTGTGACGGTTCAAGATAGTGTTGTCTGGTTATCAGACAGTGTCAATACGGCTCAGGTGCAAATGCACTGGCTTTTAAGAAGAGATTAGAAAGTAATCATCAAAGCCCCGACAATCATCAGGGGCCAGGCAACCACAGGGGAAAATAGGATCCGAAGAACTTTATTTTCCGGGATAAATCCGAAGCCGTAGATGTACGAAAAACTCATCCCTATCAATAAACAGACAAGCCAGCCATGTGGGACGCTGTGCATATCAACGGCGATCAATCGAGGAAAACAGACAACCACCACCGTGACTGCAAGAGCCGCCACGATGGAAAGAACGCGAGTGAGAAATAAAACTCCTCTTGACATTACTAACTTTGAGCGGAGTCTTCTTTTTTTAACTCGTACATTGCTGCCATTAAAACTGCAAAAACAATCGCCAACAGCAATCCGACAAACCAATAAATGTAAAACATAGTGAGTCACTCCATTAATAAAGCGATTTATCGTTTTCTTTAATGTATTGAGCTGTCATCTTGCCGCTCATTACTTTGTAGGCCCAGCCTGTATAGATCAGCACGATTGGCAGGAAAATCAAAGTTACGATAAACATCACCTGCAGCGTAAGCTGAGAGCTTGTGCAGTCCCACATTGTCAAAGACGAGACAGGATGACTCGAAGAAGGCAATATAAAGGGGAACATGGCAATTAAGGGAGTTAACACAATACAAAGAATACTCACCGCACTAGCCAATACCGATGTGAGTGGACGCCAAACATATTCACAAAGAACACCAACTACACAGGCAACAATAGCTAGAAGAGGAACTGCAAAGAGAACAGGGTAGTTAAAGAAATTCGTAAACCAGGCTCCCTGACTCATCTGTACAGACTTCAGTAGCGGATTAGCAACACCTGCCGGGTCAATACCGCTAGCCACGTAGCCTTGGATACCGAAATAAACCCATATGCCCCCTAAGAAAAATAAGACAGCAGTAGCGGTGCCAGCAATTATTCCCGCTTTGCGGGCTCTGGCCTGAAGTTCGCCCGTGGTGCGCAAAAGAAGATAATTGGCACCGTGGAAAATAATCATGGAAATTGAAACAATGCCGCAAAGCAGTGCAAAAGGATTTAAAAGAGCCCAGAAACTGCCTGTATAGGTAGAACGAAGTGTTTCATCAAAGTGGAAAGGTACTCCTTGGAGCATATTACCGAAAGCTACTCCGAAAATAACCGGAGGAACAAAACTGCCGATAAAAAGGGCCCAATCCCACGAGGAGCGCCATTTTTCAGTCGGAACCCGACTTCTGTAGTCAAAGGCGACTGGTCTTAAAATGAGAGCTGCTAATACGATAAACAAAGCCCAGTAAAGACCAGAAAAAGCCGTTGCATACACCAAAGGCCAGGCAGCAAAAATAGCTCCGCCACCCGTTAAAAGCCATACTTGATTGCCGTCCCAATGGGGTGCAACCGTATTAATCATGACACGGCGCTCGGTATCGTTTTTCCCAAGGAAAGGCAAAAGAGAGCCTACACCCATATCCTGACCGTCCATGACAGCAAAGCCGACAAGAAGCACACCGACAAAGAGCCACCAGATGAGTTTGAGAATTTCATAATCGATCATGATGCATTACTCCTTATCGCTTGTTTGATTGCGTTCAAAGAAATAACGGCCCGTACCTAAATAACTGGGACCTGTTTTGATTAATTTCGTCATCAGCCACATTTCTACAACTAACAGAGCGGAGTACAGCAGAACAAAACCAATGAGAGAGCCCATGACACTACCGACCGATAATCTGGAGGTCGAGAGGTGTACGGGCAAAATTTCATAAATGCTCCAGGGCTGACGGCCGTACTCAGCAACCATCCAACCCAGTTCACAAGCAATCCACGGCAAAGGCAGGGCAAAGAAACTGGCCTTTAGAAGCCAGCGGCGAGAAGCAATCAGATCTTTAGCAGAGTAGTAGAGGCTAAAGGCAAAAATGAAAAGCAGGACAATACCGCAGCCGACCATGGCCCGGAAGCTCCAAAACATGATGTTGACACCAGGGATTGTGTCACGGGCGGCCTGAGCGATCATTTCAGGTGTTGCCCGTGCGGGATCATCTGTGTATTTACGCAAAAGCATCCCATAACCTAAGTCAGCTTTTAGGCTGTTGAATTGATTTTGCAAGTCGCCATTCGTGGGGTCTTTGCGCAAAGCACTCAGCGTTTGCATGGCAACAATACCGTTTTGGATTCGCTTAGTATTTTGCTCAATCAAGTCCTTAATGCCAGGAATTGGAGTATCAAGTGAACGAGTGGCAATAATGCCGAAAAGCCAAGGAATCTCGATATTAGCGCGAGTAACCTGATTTTCTTCATCTGGGAAGCCAAATACCGTCATGGGAGCTGGAGCTGGAACAGTCTCCCAGGCAGCTTCCATAGCCGCCATCTTCGCCGGTTGATCTTTGGCTACAAGGTAGCCGGATTCATCGCCCAAATGGATGGTGAAAATGGAAACAACGAGACCGAAAGCAGCCGCTACTCTGAATGAGCGCTTGGCAAATTCCAGATCTCGTCCTTTCAACATATACCAAGCAGAAACTGCCAACACGAAAAGGGCTCCGGTGACGTAACCTGCAGCGATCGTATGACCGAATTTAGCCTGTGCCCATGGGCTTAAAACTACATCAAAAAAGTTAGTCATTTCCATGCGCATGGTTTCAAAGTTAAAGTCTGCTCCGATGGGATACTGCATCCAGGCGTTAGCGATTAGAATCCACAAAGCGGATAAGTTGGAGCCCAAGGCCATGCAAATCGTTACGATGAGGTGGGTGGACTTTTTAAGGCGCTTCCAGCCAAAGAAAAATAGTCCGATAAAGGTTGATTCAAGGAAAAACGCCATGAGACCTTCAATGGCGAGCGGCGCTCCGAAAATATCGCCGACATAGTGTGAATAATAAGCCCAGTTTGTACCGAACTGGAACTCCATTGTGATGCCGGTGGCTACGCCTAAAGCAAAATTCACACCGAAAAGCTTCCCCCAGAATTTGGTCATGTCTTTATAGACTTCTTTGCCTGTCACAACATAGCAGGCTTCCATTACGACCAGCATGAAGGACAGACCGAGGGTAAGAGGCACGAAAATGAAGTGATACATTGATGTCAGCGCAAACTGCCATCTTGAGAGATCAACTAATTCGGTCGAAATCATAAAAAACCTTTCGAAGAGATAAGACCCAGAGGAAATTTTTATAGATTTTTCTCTGTGCAGGTGTTTGCCGTAGTGTCGGCTAAAATAACTTGGCTCACACTTTGAGCATTTGTCTCAACACGATTGTCAGAGCTGAAAAAAAGCAAACCTAAACAAACAATAACCGCAATCTTGCAGGCCAAAGTGAAAGCCACTTTAACGAGCAACTGTCGGTTAGTGAGAGAAGAGGATTTATTGAGTTCTGACATGTCAAGTGTAAGCATACTGACTGCTGGAGTATTTTGATAGAGCCGATAGGATAAAAACTATCGTTTCAATAAAATAAAAGCGAGCCGCAGGTGACTCGCTTTCTGCAATGAAGTTAGAACTATTTCTTTGCAATAGGCTTTGTGTCATCGATGAGCTCGATGACATCTTCATCGCGACTTTTCATCGAAATACGGACAACAGGCGGCGGAGCTTTGGCATCCTCTTCAGTTACGCCCCAAATTTCAAGCATTTGTGCTTGAGTTGGGACTTCGCCGCTTGCTACACGGGCACGACGGGCAGTGACAGAATCGCGGACAATTTTCTCAATGTTATCAAGGGGGATGCGGTTTAAGTCACTGAATAAAATGCTACGGTGCACCATATCAACTTGCAGTTTATCTTTGAACGTTTCAAGGACAGACTCCTCGGCGACATACAAAGTCATGGATTTCTCACCGGATTCCAAGGCAAAAAGCGGTCCCTGGAGCTCATAAAAAGCTAAAGCGTGGCGCATGCTTTCCCGCACACCGCGGGCTGAGCGACGAATAAGACTGCAGATTTTTGCCATTGCCACTCGACGATCAGGCGGTAGGTTTTGCAGGTAATCTCCAACTGTCGACATGAAAAAATCCCCTAAAATCTGGGAAAAACAAGCCTCCAATTTTACACTTAAATCCTATTTAACTCCAGTATCTAGAATATTTTCCTGAGTATTTTTCAGTACTTGCGTTACCGCCAGAAAATAAATTGTGCTTCAAAAGGTACTCGATTAATTTGTCCCTGACGAGCTGGTGTGCATTTAGCTTGGGGAATGCCGCCCTGAGCGTTGAGCCGCTGTATGTATTTCACTCCCAAAAAGGTTCCGTGACTGGCAGGAGCTGTGACGGTAAATAAAGCGTCGGGTAAATTTTTTCCGTCTCCTGCTGCTATGCCTGTGATTCGGCAGGAGGCAATCTTGGAGCCGTCATTGTGTACAAAAGAGAAACGATAACCGTGTTTGGCAACAGCTTGACCAGTAGAGGGCAGGAAAAGGTAAGCATTGGGAGCCTCAAATCGCCAAAACCATCCTTTCATATCGTGGACGCAGCGAAAAACTTGTTCGCCAGAAGCGTCAAGTTTGAGCACTGCATGAGTGGATTCAGGAGGATTAATATCGGCCTGCTCAACGGTGGCACAGGCACTTAAAAGTAGGGGTAAAAGTCCAATCAGTAATCGGTTCAAAGTTCTCATAACAGTGCAAAAATCAACGAGATAAACTTAGCTATTAGTGTACAAAGAAAATTCTAAGACAGGTTAGGACTGACAATTATTTAAAGTTATTTTCTATTTCTGATGAAATGAAGCTCATAAGCAAAAAACCTGAGGCTGTAACGAAATTTCTTATAAAAATGACGTCGCCAACGAGAAAAAATGTTATGGTAGCCAAAGTTTTTTCAGTAAAGGGGTGATTAGGGTATGGCTCGTCATTCATTAAAACGGTTCGCGATGCCGTTTTTACAAGCATCGTTAGTCAAGCAAATCCTGATTGGACTAATTTTGGGTGTGGTACTAGCTTACTTTTCTCCAAGTACTGCTCAGACTTGTGCTTTTTTGGGTTCATTATTTATTTCTGCTTTAAAAGCTGTAGCCCCTCTTTTGGTATTTGTTTTGGTGATGTCTGCGATTGCCAATCAAGATATTGAAACCAGAGCTCATATCAAACCGGTTTTGGTTCTTTATCTGTTAGGGACATTTGGAGCGGCTCTAGTAGCGGTGACCGCCAGTTTTTTATTTCCGACTTCGATTTTTATGACAGGTACCCAGGCGCAGGCTTCCACTCCGGGTGACTTGGTTGAGGTATTACATAATCTTTTGTTAGGTGTTGTGGATAACCCAGTTCATGCCTTAAGCAATGGAAACTATATGGCGATTTTAGCCTGGGCCGCAGGGTTAGGGGTTGCGATGAGACATGCTTCTGATTCCTCGCGCGAATTTATGGCGGATCTATCCCGCGGTGTTGAATTTGTGGTGCGCGTCGTTATCCGCTTTGCTCCGGTCGGCATTTTCGGTTTGGTAGCTAACACAGTTGCAACAACAGGGATAGAAACACTGGCAGGTTATGTTCAAGTACTGCTCGTTTTGATTGGTAGTATGTTTTTTGTTGCTTTAATTCTTAATCCGCTTTTGGTATGGCTTTATATTCGCCGTAATCCTTATCCGTTAACCTTTGCCACATTAAGAGAGAGTGGTGTTACCGCTTTCTTTACGCGCTCTTCTGCAGCCAATATTCCCGTAAATATGGGGATGTGCCGTCGTTTGAATCTGGATAGCGGTACTTATTCGATTACTATTCCTTTAGGAGCAACGATTAATATGGCTGGTGCAGCTATCACGATTACGGTTCTCACCTTGGCTGCTGCCCATAGTCTGCACATTGAAACAAGTTTCGGGATGGCTATTTTGTTGAGTGTTGTTGCCTCGGTTTGTGCCTGTGGAGCATCGGGTGTGCCGGGTGGCTCATTGATGTTGATTCCATTGGCTTGCGGTCTGTTTGGTATTGATAATTCCATGGCAATGCAGGTTGTAGCTGTCGGCTTCATTATTGGTGTATTGCAGGATTCGGCAGAAACGGCGCTGAATTCCTCTTCTGATGTGCTTTTTACTGCGGCAGCTTGTTTAAGAGCAGAGAGAATTGATCAAGAACGCGAACGCAGAGAACAGGAAATAAACGATCAGCTTCAAAAGAAAAACTAAACAGAGTTAACACAAAGAGAAAAAGGGGTGTTACAAAAGTACTGTTATAGGAAACAATTAAGTAACCCCCTTCTTAATTTGTTCAAAAATTTCCTACTTATGGAAAACAATAAAAAGTACGTATTCAGAATCAAACTCAGTGCATGTTACGATGAAAGAGATTTACCATGAGCTGTTTTGAAGCGATTTGAGCTTGATTGCTTATACAGGTAGAGAAGGAATCTAAATTGGATGCATTCTCAACTCTTTAAGTGACCTGCAATATAGGACGATTTTTTTTGCAGAACCGGACAATTCAGAAAAGAAAACTGCAATCAAAAAAGTTAAAGACTTTTATAAATACAAAACAAAAAGAGGTGTTGATTAAGCCTATGAATTAGACCTTTCTAACACCCCTTTTTAGCTTGAATTCTAGGCTTCAAAATTGGCGTGTTTCACGCTCTTGCCGCCTTTGACCCACGTTGTGCCTCGGGCAATCACGGTATCAATATCGAGCGCTTCTGTGAGAACACAAAGATTTGCCTTCATACCTACATCCAAACGGGCTTCTTTCACCCCTAAAGAGTCAGCAACGTTGGATGTCGTCATCATGAGTGCTGTTTCGAAATCGATGCCTGCCTGTACCATTTCTTTGAGCATTTGATGGTTGGCATTAACAGGAGCTGCAACAATAGCCACCATGATGCCGTTTTCAAATTTCGGCATAGAACCGTTGCCATCAGAGCTCATTGTAATGCGAGAACGGTCAACACCGGCCTTTAAGGCGCGTTCCACACATTCGACAAACGGATAGTAATTACCGCCGCCGGAGGTAATGTCAATGACGCCGCCCTTTTTCGCAAATTCAATGGCTTGTTCAAAAAGTTTAGGTTCGCGACCCGTATGTGTTGGGGAGAAATGATGGCGGGGTAGGCCACGAGCAATGATTCGCTCGAATTGTTCGTAAGCTCCGCCGTAATCACCTAAGTGAACGTGAAGAATACCTTTTTTACCAGAAAGCATACCGCCCATGCGAACATCGGCCACCAATTTAAGCATTTCGTCATCATTGGGGAATGAGCAACGATGATCTGCCAAAGCAAGCTTCACACCAAGGACGGGTTCAATACAGATAATGTCTTTTCTGGGATTGCCGGTAATAGTCGGAGAGGGGAATTGGTAGGAACCAGTATGCATATAAGCCGTTAGCCCCTCTTGACGCAATCCCATAACTTTTGCGTAGAGCTCTTCAGGAAACTTTGTTGTACCTTCCGTTCCCATGACACCGCAGACTGTTGTAATACCACCCAAAAGTAGTTGAGAGGGCATAACAGGCGGAACACGCGTTGCAAAACCACCTTCTCCGCCGCCCCCCGTCAGGTGGACGTGTTGGTCGAAAAAGCCCGGTGTAACAGTAGCCCCTTCTACGTCAATGACTTTAACCTCACCCGGCAGGCGCACATTTTCCAGACTGTCTTCAATAGCGGCGATCATTTCACCGCAAATTAAGATGTCTTTCTTACCGACAGGAGCCGGAGTGTAGACATTGGCATTTTTGATAATCGTGAACATAATCCGATCCTTTTGAAAAATCTGCACGCAACCACACCCGTTGTGTCGGAAGTTACGTGCCTCTGGGATCAGTATAACAATTCAACCGTCTTCTTCGCCTGTATACTTCTGCGTGTTTGTCCCTAGAAAATCATATGACAGCAGAAGAAATACTCCAGCGCTATTTTGGCTACAAAGCGTTTCGCGGCTTCCAAAAATCAGTTATTGAGACTGTTTTGCAGGGGCGTGACGCTTTGGTGCTCATGCCTACAGGTGGCGGCAAGAGTATTTGTTATCAAGTGCCAGCCCTAATGAAGGATGGAGTAGCAGTCATTGTTTCACCACTCATTGCTTTGATGAAGGATCAGGTGGATATGCTCAAAGATGTCGGTATTGCTGCTGCCGCATTGAATTCCACCTTAGACACTGAAGAGGTAAAAGAGGTCTACAGACAACTGCAATCTGGTCAATTAAAACTGCTTTATGTGGCTCCTGAGCGTTTAATAAAACCCTACACTTTAGAGCTGTTAAAAAGTCTGCCTATTAGCCTTTTTGCTGTTGATGAAGCGCACTGTATTTCCATTTGGGGACATGATTTCAGACCTGAATATCAAGCGCTTGACTGTCTGAAAGAATTATTTCCAAAAGTTCCTCGCATGGCTTTGACAGCTACGGCTGATGAACAGACCCGAAATGAAATAGTTGCCAGACTTTTGGATCGGCCAAGCTCTTTTATCGCGAGTTTTGATCGTCCTAATATCCGCTATAGGATGTATGAAAAAGGAAAGGGATATTTAGACAGCATCATACAGTTTATCCTAGGAGAGCATCTTAACGAAAGTGGGATTGTGTATTGTGCCACTCGCAACAAAGCAGAGGCTGTTGCGGCCTACCTGAAAAAAAATGGAATTGATGCACTTTTTTATCACGCTGGAATGGAAAATGAAGTTCGGGAAGCTGCTCAAATGAGCTTTTTTGATCGCCCGTGTGTCATGGTAGCGACAGTTGCATTTGGAATGGGAATTGATAAACCCGATGTGCGATTCATCATTCACGTTGATATGCCGAAATCGATCGAGAATTTTTTCCAGGAAACCGGTCGGGCAGGGCGTGACGGCAAACCTGCGGAGTCAGTCCTCTATTATGGTTTAGAAGATTTGGTACAACAAAGATTCTTTATCGATAAAAGCGATGCTGATGAGGTCTACAAACAAGTATCTTTGCATAAACTCGACAGTATGTTAGGGTTGGCCGAATCTGTGGGATGCCGGCGTATTCAGCTTTTAGCTTACTTTGGAGAAAAATTGGATCACCCTTGCGGCAACTGTGACAATTGTGAAAATCCGCCACGAACACGAGATGCTACTGATGATGCGAGAAAACTTTTGTCTTGTATATACCGTTGCTCTAAAACCAATGGTTTAGGCTTTGGAGCTTCACATGTCATCAAAGTTCTTCGTGGTGAGGTGAACGACTCAATTTTTGAAAAACGCCATGATGAATTAAGTACATTCGGGATCGGCCGGGATCACACCATGAAGTACTGGAGACGAATCTTACGGCAGCTCATTGCTAAGCATTATGTCAATGTCAACTATCAGGCCTATAACGTTCTCAGCGTCAATGCGCGTGCTCGGGCCCTATTGTTAGGGGAGGAAAAATTTCTGATTCGTCTTGAGGGAGATAAACGCTTATCCTCTAGAAAAGTCGTTGATCACGATGATTTGGATGACGCTGAACAGCGTTTATTTGGGAAACTTCGTCAGTGGCGCAAATCTTATGCCAATCAAAATGCCGTAGCAGCTTATAACGTTTTTCCGGACACGACACTTATTCAAATAGCTCAACGTAAGCCTAGAAAACCCTCGCAGCTAGAAGGTATTTGTGGTATTGGTGAAAAGCGTATTGAGCGCTATGGCAGTGCGGTCTGCGAAATCGTTGGGCAATGGTATAGCGAAGAAAAAAGTAAGAGACACGAGGACGCATGAAGAATTTTGCCCGAATAGTTTCGGGCAAAATTCTTTTAGGCACGATGGATTTCAGAGTTTCTCGGTTTTTGCTTTCGATTCCCAAAAATCTTGTCAAAGAGGGGATTGGGTAAAATTCGCAAAATTTTGGCTACCAGTCCCATTTGCCAGGGAATTGTGGCATAGCTACGACCAGCCAAAATAGCATTAGCAGCGCGTTTAGCAAATTCATCGGGCGTCAGAATAAAAGGCATAGGATAAGGATTAACATCAGTCAGAGGTGTTTTAACAAAACCAGGACTAATGGTAGTCACTTGAATACCATACTTCTTCATCTCTACCCGCAGGCTTTCACAGTAGGTAATTACTGCAGACTTACTGGAGCAATATGCCTCAGTTCCGGGCATGCCACGGATGCCTCCAACGCTTCCGATGCCGACGAGTGTGCCGTGCTTTCTTTGCATCATCGGCTCAATGAAGGCATGAAAGGTGCTGGCCATGCCGAAAACATTAGTCGCGTAGACCTTCTCCATCACTTCCAAATCTTCAAAGTATTGCGTTTTGACACCAACACTAATACCAGCATTAGCAATAACGATATCAGCTCCGCCCACTGTTTTATCAAACTGGCGGGCTAATTCGATCAGGCGCAGGCGATCGGTGACGTCACAGGCATAGCCGTGGTGACGATCACTATTTGGTAGTGTTTTAATTAAGTCATCCAACGCTTCCTGACGGCGTGCCATTAAGCCTAAAGTAGCTCCACGATTGGCGAATTCTCTGGCTAATGCAGCACCGATGCCGCTGGAGGCTCCTGTGATGAAAACGTTCATAGACATTACTTCAAGCCTTAAAAGGGCAAAACAATCGAGGCATCCACTTTCTTCAGAGCGTTACCGAAGCAAGTCTTAATGCGCTCCAATGCTTCAGGCGTATCACCTTCTAGACGAAGGACAACAACAGGGGTCGTATTAGAGGGGCGGGCCAAAGCAAAGCCGTCTTCCCATTCAACACGGATGCCATCAATCGTGATGATATCGGTTGCATCATCAAAACGAAGCTGTTGCTGCAGTTTCTGTACGAAACGCTTATTTTCACCTTCTGCCATCTCAATGTGTAGTTCAGGAGTATTAACTGCTGTTGGCAATGCTTCGAGAACTGCAGAAGGATTTTCGTAACGAGATAGAATTTCAAGGATTCTGGCTCCAGCATATAAGCCGTCATCGAATCCTGGCCAACGCTTATCGTTAAAGAATAAATGGCCGCTCATTTCACCGGCAAAGGGAGCTTGAGTTTCTTTTAACTTTGCCTTAACCAGTGAGTGGCCGGTACGGCAGATGGTTGGTACGCCACCGTGCTCTTTGATCCATGGAACCAATCGGCGCGTGCATTTGACGTCATAGATAATTGGAGCACCAGGATTATGTTTAAGAATATCGGCAGCAAAAAGCATGATCTGCCGATCTGGATAGATAATTTGTCCAGATTTGGTAACAACGCCTAAACGGTCCCCATCGCCGTCAAAAGCTAAACCTAGTTCTACGTCAGAGTTTTTTACCGTCTCAATCAAATCTGTCAAATTGGCCGGTTTAGATGGGTCGGGATGGTGATGAGGGAAATGTCCGTCAATTTCGGTATAAAGCGGAGTGACCTCACAGCCCAAGCGCTTGAAGAGTTCCATTGCCAAAGGACCGGTGACGCCGTTGCCGCAGTCAATGGCTACTTTCATTGTACGTTCGAGTTTAACGTCACCGAGGACCTTGGAGAGATAGGGGGTAAGGACATCGATTTCTTCAATTTGCCCCTTATGCTGGGCAGTTTCAATGCCTTTTTCAATACGAGTTCGCAAAGCCTGGATGCCCTCTCCGTAAAGCGTGTCTTTTGCCATCATCATCTTCAGGCCATTGTACTCGGGAGGGTTGTGACTACCAGTCACTGCAACGCCAGAGCCCGTTTCAGTCAAAAATGTTGCAAAGTACAAAACGGGTGTTGGAGTCATTCCGATGGACTTCACATTGACTCCCATGTCAGTAATGCCTTCCATTAAGGCTTCGGATAGTTTGGGGCCAGAAAGTCGTCCGTCACGTCCGACGCATAAAGTATCAATATGCTTTTCTAGAGCCAGCGCGCCTAATGCTTGGCCTACTGCGCGAGCAGCTTCTACGGTTAATGTTTTATCGACTACGCCTCGGATATCGTAGGCTTTGAAAATGGAAGGATCTATTTGCATGATAGTGTGCCTAGTTATTGCTATTGACGTTGTTGACGCTCGCGCTCAATAAGCCAATCGAGAACTTTTATCGTTTTTTGTCTCGATCCTGCCATGTGCGGGGCCGTTAAATACTTGCCAGCCACTGCAATGTAGGGTGTGGCGTCTAACTGGTAATTTTGCCAGGCTTGCAGGGCCTGTTGTGTATGCATAGTCACGGCAAATGAGCTATATGCCGCATTCCATTGCTTCAGATCAACATTGTGATCGAAGAGCCAATTTTGCAGATCGGCTTCACTTGTAATCTTGCCACTCAAAATGTCTTGCCAAAAAACAGGATGCAAATCCGATACTCGATTGAGCGCTTCAAATGTGTAGTAAATACGTGATAGAAATTGAGTTGCCGGCTCCCAAGCAACAGGGACCCGCCGAACAATGACATCAGCGGGTTGTTCCTTTATCCATTCTTCCAGCATTGGCGCAAGTCTTTGACAATGTCCGCAGGTATAAGCGAAAAAATCTACCACTTCGATGGATTCTTCAGAGGTAGCAACAGAGGGTGAGACAACTCGGTAATCTTTTCCTTCAACGGCTTGGAATGCCGTGGCCTGCATGGCTACAAGAGCCATTGCAAGGGCCGCGATAGATTTCGAAAGTAACTTCATTTATTTTTAATTACCATAGCATCAAAGCCGTTTGATGTCAGGCGTTGCTGTAACTCATTGGCTTCCCGGGCAGTATCAAAGGGACCTAAAAACACCCGATAAAGAGTAACGCCGGCATCGGTTGATTTCACAACATCGGCTTCCAAGGCAATGAAGGCTAATTCAGTTCGAATTTTTTCAGCATCTTTTTCATTGCGGAAAGCGCCGGCTTGGATGCTGTAACTTTCACCTGTTGACATTTCAGCTGCATTGGCTGGTTCTTGAGCTCGCTCATGGGCCGTCGGAGCTTGAACAGTTTTAATGGCTGACAACGCATCATCGGCCGGTGTGCCGCGAGTTCCTGCATCATATAATGCTGCGTTGGGATCTTTGCCGTCCAATGCTGCAGCATCTACGGGAGTGGACTGCTTTTGTACTTTTTCTACGAAAGGTATAGGAGCGTTAGTTACAAAAAGAGCAACAGCTGCGCTGCCGATGCAACCAATCATGATGCCGACCATGGCACCAGTCCAAAAAGAGCCGTTTTTTGGGGAGTATGGCATCTGAAGTCCTTACATTTTTTCGGGAGCGCTGATTCCAAGCAGATCCAGACCATTGCGCAGAACCTGACGAGCAGCCAAAAGCAACGCTAAACGAGCATTACGAGTTCTTTCATCTTCGACTAAAACACGTTCGGCATTGTAGAAGGCGTGGAAATCACCCGCGAGATCTTTCAGGTAGAAGCAAAGTGTATGCGGAGCACATTCTTTTGCTGCCACAGAAAGTGTTTCGGAAAACTCACTGATTCTAGCGATCAAAGCCTGAGCATTTTTGTCGCTCAGTGCAGTGAGATCCATTTGAGCGATCGCATCGGCAGTGGGAATTGAGAATCCTTTTTCCTTGGCTTGAGCAAGAACCGAGCAAATACGTGCATGAGCGTATTGCAAATAATAGACAGGGTTTTCATCCGACTGTGACAAAGCAAGATCAATGTCAAAAACAAATTCACTATCGGCTTTTCGACTGACAAGGAAAAAGCGTGCGGCATCACGACCGACCCAATTAACCAGATCACGTAGTGTGACATACGTGCCGGAACGTTTGCTCATCTTGACCTCTTCGCCATTTTTAACGACTTTGAGCATTTTGTGCAAAACGTAGACGGGGAAAACTTTGGGAACATTTAAGCCCAACTGTTTGCCGGCAACCTGTACGCCGATTCGAACTCGCGCGGTTGTTCCGTGGTGGTCAGAACCTTGAATATCAACAGCTTTGATAAAGCCGCGTTCAAATTTACTCAAGTGATAAGCTACATCTGGGACAAAGTAGGTGAAGGTGCCGTCTTTTTTGCGCATAACACGGTCTTTATCATCACCAAATTCTTTGAAATCAGTTGTTCGAAGCCAAAGAGCTCCGTCTTGCTCATAGGTGTGACCGGAAGCGATTAAAGCGTTGACAGCACGTTCGACTAAGCCATCGGAATAAAGGGAGCTTTCTAAATAAAAATTGTCAAAGCTCACTCCCAAAGCATTGAGGTCGCTATCTTGTTCATTTTTTAGATAGCCGACAGAAAAGGCACGAATGCCAGCCAAATCTTCTACGTCGCCGCTAGCTGTAATGGTTTGTCCATCGCGGGTGTTGATGGTTTTTTTATCAAGGAAATCTCTAGCAATGTCTTTGATATACAGACCTTGATAACCGTTTTCAGGGAATGTAACGGTTTCACCGTTCAGTTCTTTAATTCTCAGGCGAACAGATTCCGTAAGAGTTTGAATCTGTACGCCGGCGTCGTTGTAGTAAAACTCACGGCAGACTTGCCAGCCCTGGGATTTCATTAGGTTGGAAAGAACGTCGCCTAAGGCACCCTGACGAGCATGTCCCAGATGCAAAGGTCCTGTTGGGTTAGCTGAAACGTATTCAATGAGGATTTTTTCGCCTTGGTGAGTCTGGCTTTTGCCGTAGTCTGAACCCAAGCGAAGAACTTCTCTGACAGCAAAAGTTTTTGCTTCTTGACTTAAACGCATATTGATAAAACCGGGACCAGCAATTTCAAACTCTGCTATAAGATTTTGAGTTGCTGGTAAGGCTTGAAGCTGCTCAATCAAATCAGTGGCAATTTGCCGGGGATTTTTTTTCAATTGACGGGCAAGCTGCATAGCGACATTGCAGGCAAGATCACCGTGAGCAGCGACTTTGGGGCGTTCGAGCAAAATCGTAACTTCGCTCACTCCCATATTTTTCAATGCTTCATTAAAAAGCGATGAAATCGCAATTTTCTGATCGTTTAACATAATGCGTTATTTGTCAGTAACAAAAATTTTTCAGCAAAACACGCCGTTCGCCGGATCAAGTCCAGACGAGCACGGCACTAAAGTTATTATCAGTTAATCGTCGAAACCTTTAGTAATTTGTGCATAGGCTGAGTGGTTATGAATAGATTCAAAATTTTCAGCCTGCACACGATAGGCTTCGATATTTTGATCACCGTTTAAAGCCACAGCCACATCACGAACAAGGTCCTCGACAAATTTGGGATTTTCGTAAGCCTTTTCGGTAACGTACTTTTCGTCGACTCTCTTTAACCGACTCCACAACTCGCAGGATGCGCTTTGTTCGGCATAACGGATTTGACGTTCAAGCGACAGCTCTCCGCTCAGTCGGGCTGAAATCGTAACGTGAGAGCGTTGATTGTGAGCGCCGTAGTCCGAGATTTCTTTGCTGCACGGACACAGACTTGTGACAGGAACCGTAACGGTCTGTGTAACGGACGTCCGCCCGTTTTTATGCTCTACGCGGTAATGAACGCGGTAGTTCATTAAACATTCGAGCTTTGAAACGGGAGCAAGTTTTTTAACAAAAAACGGGAAATCAAAGTCAATGCAGCCGGCTTCAGATTCAAGCGCAGCGAGCATTGAGTGCATTAATTCAACCAGCGTTTTTTTGCAAAGCGGCTGTTCGTGCTCTTTGAGCAGACCGAGAAAGCGCGACATGTGCGTACCCTTATGCTCGGCCGGTAACGCCACATACATTCCGATTTGAGCCACAGTAGGCTGAATGCCATTTTCGCTTGTAACAGTTATCGGCAGCTCAACCCCTCGCACTCCGACATATTCGATAGCGATATTTCGGGGGTCGGCGCTCGACTGAACATCCGGCAAGTTATTGTTTGATAAATTTTTCGTATTCATGATTGGCGTAATTGTCGCTAAAAACAGGAAAATTTGCGAACCTTTTAAGTGGAAAATTGAAAAAAAAGAAAAATGCCCTTAAAAAATTGTTTCCAAGTGTTTTTCAATGTGACTCTTCGGAAAGAATGCAAGTTGCTGCAACTGATCGTAATTGATCAGTTTTTCAAGTAGGTCAAGAAGAAGATTTTGCTTAACAGATGGGAAAATAGACACTATTTCGCTCGCAAAGTTTTCTGAATATCTTTAAATTAATGAATGAGCAGAAAATTAAATGTTTAAAGGAAAGAAATAACGGATGCCAATTTATATTTATCGGGGCGGTGGTTCCCCGAATCCTCAGCCCCAAAATCCTTTTTTGCGCCTTCTGATCAGTGTGGGAGTTTTAGCTGCAGTGATTGGGCTTGGGGTTTTGCTGTTGCCGGTCATTGGTGCGATTGCCTTGATCATTCTGGGAGTGATTGCATTTTTAGTGGTTGCCGGCCTGATTTACCGTTGGATTTATGGGAATCCGTTAGAACGTATGTATCAACGGCAAAATGGCATGAGAGTCAATCCGACATCTCGTCCGGATACCGAACCGGTCAGAGAGTCGGCTGAAGCTCATATGCGCCAGGGCAGGAGAATGCGATTTCGTTCCAGAGAACAAACTGTGGAAGATGCCGTAGTCGTTGAAGAAAAAAAGCGAGAATAAAAACCATTCATTTAGAGCAGGGGCGAGAGTAAATAGCTTGCCCCTTCTTTCATGCGTTCGAAAATCGAGCGCTTGTACCAAAGAAACAGATTGACTTCAGAAGAAAATTCCGCATAACTGGCATTTAAAGCGAAGACTTTGCGGCTGAATTCTCTGTCAAAAACCAGAAGCATCAACTCGTAATTTAAGTGCATGCTTCTCATATCCATGTTGACGGTTCCGAACAATGAAAGTTCTCCGTCAACCGTAATGCTTTTTGTATGGAGCATCCCTTTGTTATAAAGAAGGATTCTGACGCCGGATTTCAGTAAATCATCAAAGTAGCGATGCGAGGCGTAATTAACCATAGGAGCGTCACTTTTTTCAGACAGCAAAAGCGTGACATGAACGCCTTTAATCGCAGCATTTTGCAAAGCCAGAGCCAGAGCTTCGCCGGGAATAAAGTATGGAGTCACAATTTCGATCTTGTTTTTGGCTCTGTGGATGGCTTCCAGAATCAGTCTCTGGTTTGCATCGTTGGTGGTACCCGGTCCTGAAGGAACAATCATGACGGTTGCCTGATCGGGTATGTCATATTGCGGATTCGGTGACTCTTTAAATTCGGGGAAAGCCGTTTCGGATTCCGAGAGCACCTTCCAGTCGAAGTGGATTAAGTGATAGAGACTCGAGACAATTTCACCTTTGGCCCGAACCATGGCATCAACCCACTGACCGACGTTACTGCCTTGCTTGAAATAGTGCGGGTCAACCATATTAAGGCTTCCGCTGTAAGCCACTCGATAATCAATGACAGCAATTTTTCTGTGCAGTCGAATATCTGCGCGGGATAAAAGTGCACTAAAAAGAGAAACCGGAAG
Organism: uncultured Sutterella sp.; assembly: GCA_900544345.1. Taxonomy (GTDB): domain Bacteria; phylum Pseudomonadota; class Gammaproteobacteria; order Burkholderiales; family Burkholderiaceae_F; genus Aphodousia. The sequence goes on from UQUR01000003.1 coordinate 197,396, forward strand.
AGCGCTTTCTAAATGTATTCCCGGTTCATAGCGAAACATTCGGGCCCAGTCGCTTGAAAGAAATTTAGACGATCCGATAGCGTCAACTAAGATGTAGCACTGAACACCGCGCCTGGCCGCCCGGATAATAGCTGCTGAGACGTCATCGGCCTTACCTCCGACATCCCAGATATAAAACTCCATGGCAATAAGCTCTTTTGCGTTATTAATGTCTCGGATCAATAAGGTTAGTGTCTCGTCCGAATCGTCAAGAAGACGTAAAGAGGAGTGTTTCGTTAGGGGAAATTTCCCCAGTCTTGTCGCCATTTTTGATATGTCACGGTATTCTTCCGGGGCAATGGCTTCGGTATGCATGATATGGCGAAAGATTTGCCGACGCTTGCGCATTTCTTTGCGCAATTTCCTGGCGTGCCAGCGCCCCAGAGTGCGCTCTCCGAAAAGCAGATAGAGAACAAAACCGACGTAGGGGACGATAGCTGTCAGTAAAATCCACGCAAATGAACTGCCGGGCGGATGCCGCGTGAGCATAACGCGTAAAATGACGCCGATGGTGAGACTGATTTGTAAAAGTACAGCGCACCAACCGATGATCGTAATGGGCTCGGAAAAAGAAAAAAACATAATTCAATCCAGGTCTCGCTGTAGTGTAGCGCGTGAAAGCGGAAAAAAGCTATGAAAAAAACGACTTTTGAAATGGTTTTGATTGTGATATCTGCACCCCTGGCAGGGGTCGGTATGGCCATGTTGTTCAACGGCGCCGTGGGCGGCTCTTTTATTTTGTTGGGCGCATCATTGAAACTGATTGTGGCTTATTTTCGAACACCCAGAGAAATGTTTGATTGGGATAATTTTGGCGGCAGTTTCGATGATTTCAAAAAAAGAATGGAAAAAATTCAGGATGAATTGGAAAACGAAAAACCGCTATTGGGATGGTTGTCCAATTTAGGTACATACATGATGTTGGGTGGTTTATTGGCTTTGGTTTTAATGGAAATGTGAGACTTCAGAAGATTTTTTTAAAAATAACTTGACATTTATTTTAAAACACCGCATAATGCCACTCTCGCTACGGAGGGGTGCCCGAGTGGCTAAAGGGGGCAGACTGTAAATCTGTTGGCTTACGCCTACGATGGTTCGAATCCATCCCCCTCCACCAGCGCTGACTCTTAGGAGTCAGGCAATAGTGAAATTGCAGTTGGGTAATGGCCGAATTGCAGTTGTAGCTAAGGCGGGTGTAGCTCAATGGTAGAGCAGAAGCCTTCCAAGCTTACGACGAGGGTTCGATTCCCTTCACCCGCTCCAAGTTTCCCAAGCGTGCCCGTGTGGCTCAGTGGTAGAGCACTCCCTTGGTAAGGGAGAGGTCATGCGTTCGATCCGCATCACGGGCACCAGAGATTCTTTTCATAACTGTTCTTGATTGGATACCCCCGGGTACATGCCCGGCTTTTGTTCAGGAGTTAAACCATGGCAAAGGGTAAGTTTGAACGTACCAAGCCCCATGTGAACGTGGGCACCATCG
>UQUR01000004.1 GCA_900544345.1 uncultured Sutterella sp.
TTGACGGAGTACTCGCCGATCGGATTCTTGGAACGCTTAATCCGCACACGACTGTCATGGTAGTGTCCAGTAAAAGTTTTTCAACACGAGAAACCATGCTCAATGCCGAGCTCGTTAATCGTTGGTATCAGCAAGCGGGTATTGAAGGCAAGGCGATGCGAGGCCAACATATTTTTGTTGTGAGCGCAAAAGATAGTGCTTGTGAAGAGATGAACTTGCCCGAGCAGAATCGTTACCCGATTTGGTCTTGGGTGGGCGGCCGATTTTCAGTGTGGGGTGCTATAGGGTTACCACTTGTTATAGCACTGGGTTCTGAGGTGTTTAAGGCTTTTCTAAAGGGGGCGAACGCTATGGATCGCCACATGCTTGAAGCCAAAGAAGAGGTGAATCTTCCTTTGACCCTAGCGCTATTGTCGTACTGGAATTCCACTCATCTTCAGATGGGCTCGCACTGCCTTTTGCCTTACGATGAAAGACTTCGACTGGTCGTTGCGTGGCTACAGCAATTGGAAATGGAGAGTTTGGGTAAAAGTATGAAAGTCGACGGCTCTGTGGCCGTTACCCGTACGGGTTTGCCTGTGTGGGGTGGTTTTGGGAATGAAGCACAACATTCTTTTTATCAATGGCTTCGAGACGGCAGTGGCCGCACCAGTATTGACTTAGTTTGGTGCGAAAAACCGGGACATGATCACGCCCACCATCATTTAGTGCTCAATGCCAATGCGCAAGCTCAGGCTCAAGCATTGGTAACGAGGCAAACTGCCTCGGAGGAATTTTTTAACGCCGTTACCACTATCCGAATCCGAGAACTAACCGCAGAAACGCTTGGAGCTTTTATGGCGATGTATGAGCATAAAACCACAATGCTTGCTGCCCTTTACGGATTAAATGCCTTTGATCAGCCGGCAGTGGAATACGGCAAGCGTTTATGCCGCGAACTTGAATCTCAATTGGCCCAATAGCGTTTGAAGGAAGTGCAATGAGGCGAGCTTTAATTGTGAAAACGACCTCTATGGGTGATGTGATACACGCATTGCCCGCTGTGGCGGACTTAGCTCGTGCTCAGCCTGATTTGAGTATTGATTGGGTTGTAGAAAAAAGTTTTTCTGACATCCCACGTTTAAGCCGCTACGTTGATCAGGTTCATGAAGTTGCTGTTCGACAGTGGCGGAAAAATGTTTTTAGTCGGCAAACATGGGAAGAGGTTGGGCGCACTCGAGCGGCTTTGCAAAATGCGCATTATGAGCGTGTTGTCGACCTTCAAGGTCTTTTAAAGAGCGCTGTAATTGGCAAGTGGGCGAAGTCTTTTTTGTTGGGTTATGACAAAGACAGTATCAAAGAGTCTTGGGCCAGCCGTTTTTATGACCGTACCTTTGCAGTCTCTAGAAATCTCAATGCGGTCACGCGCTGCAGAATGCTGATGGCTTTTGCTTTTGACTACGACTATCAGCAATATCCTTTGGATTTTGGCTTATCGGTTGTTGATAAATTGTCTGATAAGCAGCCCTATGCGGTTTTTTTGCCCAACACTAGCCGTGAAACTAAATTATGGTCAGAGGCTAAATGGATTCGCTTGGCCCAAGAGACCCAACGCGCAGGGTTTGATGTTCATCTTTTATGGGGAACACCGACAGAAGAAGAGCGAGTCAAGCGAATAGCCTCTCAGGCCGGGAGTTTTTGTTGTGTGATGCCGCGTATGTCGATTCAAGATTGTGCACTCGAAATGCAAAGGTCAGCCTTTGTGGTCGGAGTCGATACGGGGTTAACTCACCTGGCAGCGGCAACGGCTAAGCCCACTGTCGGTCTTTTTTTAGACTACCCTATTGAACTAGTAGGGCTGACTGGAGTACAGGTGCAAAGTCTGGGCGGCGTTGGTGCGGATCCATCTGTCGACGAAGTACAATCCGCATTAAAGCAATTGGGTATAAAGAGTCAAGCCTAATGAATATTTCTCCGAGAAGTTACCGATACTTAGTGCCGGCATTATTGCCGTTAGCGGCGCTTTATCTTTTGTGGCGAGCCAGAAAACAGCCTTCATACTTAAAAAATTGGGGTGAACGTTTTGCCTGGTCAGATTTTCCTCGACCGAGAGAGGCTCGTCCGGTCATTTGGATTCACGCTGTCAGTGTGGGTGAAACCAATGCGACTCGCCCTTTAGTTCAGGAGATTCTCAAACGCTGGCCCCAATGCGATATCTTATTGACACATATGACGCCTACTGGGCGCGAGGCCGGGCAAAGGATCGTGCAGTTAGCGCCCGATCGCATTCGGCAATGTTTTTTGCCCTATGATGCGGTGTATGCAGTTAGAAAATTTTTAAGACAAACTCAACCGATTTTGGGCCTTTTAATGGAGACTGAGGTTTGGCCGACAGTGCTTGAAGAAGCACACTCTCTAGGTATTCCGATGGTGCTAGTGAATGGTCGTTTGTCTGAAAAATCTTTTAAACAAGCTATGCGTGTGCCCGAGTTAATGAAAAAGGCGATGAGCCGTTTTGTTGCCGTCTGTGCGCAGGCCGATAATGACGCAAAACGATTTTTAAAGTTAGGCACCGTCGAACCCGTTCTCACGGGGTCACTTAAATTTGATATTCAGGCGCCGAAGACAGCTCTGACAAAGGCGGCTGAATGGAAAAAAGCACTGCTTCATCCTGTCGTTTTATTTGCCAGTACACGTGACGGGGAGGAAGCGCTTATCGTTGAGGCGTTAAAAAAATCGTTACGTCCAGATGTGACCTATTTGCTTGTTCCTCGTCATCCGCAGCGATTTGAAGAAGTGGAGTCTCTACTAAAAGACTCCGCGATTACCTATCAAAAGCGCTCTGAATTAAAAAATCCTGCTGACATTAAGAGTTCAACTCGGGTGATTTTGGGTGACTCAATGGGTGAGATGTTTTTTTATTGCGCTCTTGCTGATGTTGCTTTGATGGGGGGAAGCTTCAAACCCTTCGGTTGCCAAAATGTGATTGAACCGGCCAGCGTTGGTGTGCCCGTCATAGTTGGACCAAGCACTTTTAATTTCTCTATGGTTGTAGAAAAGGGTATGCAAATGGGGGCGATTACACAGGTCGATAATGTGGAGTTAGCCATTGATTTAGCCCATGAGTGGTTGGAAAGTGCTCAGAGACTTCAGGAACTGAAACAAAAAGCCCTGACTTTTTCTCAGACTTACGTTGGTGCAACAGCACGCACAATGAAAGTGTTGGAGGGTATTGTCAAATGAAACAAATTCCTAATGTTGTGACGATTGCCGGGGTGGACCCTTCGGGCGGAGCTGGTGTATTGGCAGACATTAAAACCATAGGAGCACTAGGAGGCTATGGATGCGGTGTAATCGCAGCGCTTACGGCACAAAACACCTGTGCCGTAACAGGTGTTTATCCGGTACCGGCTCATTTTGTGCGGGATCAGTTAAAGACGCTTTTTGAAGATGTTGAGATTGATGCTGTAAAGATCGGTATGTTGTCAGATGAAGCGGTGATTGATGAAGTCGCTGCGGCACTGCAAAAGTATGCCCCTCGTTTTGTAGTTTTGGATCCGGTTATGGTCGCTAAAAGCGGAGACAGGCTTTTGCCTGAAAATTGTGTTCAGGCGCTTAAGCAAAAACTTCTGCCTTTGGCTACGGTGCTAACGCCTAATTTGCCGGAAGCGGCAGCACTTGTCGGAACTAAAGAAATTCAAGAGGCCGGTCAAATGCAGGCTTTGGCCGATAAGCTCTTACCCTTCATGAAAAAGGGAAGCTGGCTTTTATTAAAGGGCGGGCATTTAAAGGGGGCTGAAGTGCCCGATTGGCTCACTAACGGTACTGAAACGCATGTTTTCAATGCAGCACGCATTGAAACAAAAAATACGCACGGCACGGGTTGTACGTTATCTTCTGCGATTGCAACGCTTTTACCTCAGTGTGATAGTGTGGCAGAAGCTGTAGAAAAGGCTAAGAAGTATCTTTGGGATGCTATTCAGTATTCGGGGGAGCTTGCTGTGGGACACGGTCATGGCCCCGTTCATCATTTTTATCGACAGTTTCATAATTAATTGATTTAAAAGGAAACTCTGAAATAATTTAAAAAATGTGAAAATTGGGGTTGCATTTCAGAAAACGTGTCTGTATGATTACACTTCTCTGGCGGGTTAGCTCAGTCGGTTAGAGCAGAGGAATCATAATCCTTGTGTCCGGGGTTCGAGTCCCTGACTCGCCACCAGAATTCAAAAAGCCCAGGTGCTAAAACACCTGGGTTTTCTCGTTTCAGGATGCCCGCAAACCACTGAATAACAAAATCACCAACTGTTGTTCAGTACAATCTATGAGAGTTTTAGGAAGAAATTGAAATGCCAAAGGTTCCTGTTATTCAAGACACTCAGTTGGGAAATATTGTTATTTATCATGATGAGAACGATAAAGTTCAAATACAAGCGCTTTTTCAAGATGAGACTCTTTGGCTAACTCAGAAGCTAATGGCCGAGCTTTTTGAATGTAGTTCGGATAACATAGGTGTGCATTTAAAAAATATTTTTGCAGAGAAAGAATTGGATGAAGAGGCAACTACCGAAGATTTCTCGGTAGTTCGTCAGGAAGGATCACGAACAGTTAGCCGGAAGGTGAAGCATTACAATCTGGATGCAATTATCGCAGTAGGATATAGAGTGAATAGCAAGCGTGCTACAGCCTTTCGTCAGTGGGCCACTCAGGTTTTACGCGAATACATAGTTAAAGGTTTTGCTCTGGACGACGAACGTCTGAAAAATCCGGATTATTTTCTTGGAAAAGATTATTTTGACGAAATGCTTGAGCGGATTCGGGATATCCGTTCAAGTGAACGCCGGTTTTACCAGAAAATCACCGATATTTATGCTCTGTGTTCCGTTGACTACGATAGAAACTCCGAGCTAACACGTCAATTTTTTGCCACGGTTCAAAACAAATTACACTGGGCAATTTCGAAACAAACAGCGGCAGAAATTATTTGCTCGCGGGCAAATCATGAGAAACCCAATATGGGTTTGATGACATGGAAACACGCACCAGACGGCAGAATCTATCAGTCTGATGTTCTTGTAGCTAAGAATTATTTAGACGAAACGGAGATGAGCAGACTTAACCGCATTGTCGGAATGTATCTTGATTATGCTGAAAATCAGGCACAAAAACGCATTGCAATGACAATGTCAGATTGGATTAAACGATTAGATGCCTTTCTTGAATTTAACGAAGAAGAGATACTGACCGATCCGAGCGGGAAAGTCAGCAGAGCTTTGGCAAACGCTTTTGCTATTGGCGAATATCAGCTTTTTCGACAAGATCAACTTAAAAATTATCGGTCAGACTTCGATCTTTATGTCCTGGAGAACAAAACAAAGAAGCTAAAAAGCTGAAAAAACCATAACTTAGTTATTGCGAAACTGAAGATGCAACTTTAGAAGTCCTCTTAAAGCCAGAGAGTTTCTATCAGAAACTCTCACTCATTGATAACAATTGGGTCACGAAAGCCGCATATAAAGAAGTGGATAGGCGTTGCCCTGTTCATCCAAGTCGGTGCGCTTATAGGTTTTAAAACCCATATGTTCGTAAAAACCTACAGCCTGAGGATTTTGCTCATTTACAGTGACCTCATTGGTTTGATCAGCCTCTACTGCATGCATCAGCAGTTTTTTGCCGATCTCTTTGCCTCTGCAGTTCGGTTCAACAAAAAGCATTTCAATTCGTTTATCAGCCGTACCGATGAATCCGAGTAAGGTACCTGTTTCATCTTTTGCGACTGTTAATGACGGGACATGACGAAAAGCATCGGGAACATAGAGTTTGATTTTGTTGATTTCAGCCTCTGACAAAAAGTCATGTGTTGCACGCACGCTTCTTTCCCAAAGTTCGGTCAGTGAAGAAATTAGGTCTTCAGAGCGATCGGTGATAACGGATAATTGCATTGTTTTTTTCCAAAAAATGTGCGATTTAATTTTCAGTTTGAGCTGATTCTAACGAGTAACCGCTTTGCCTCACAAGTACTTTGTCTTGATTGACATTGGTTCCTTGAGTTGTGAGCATGTCCCCGGCAATCGCACTATTGATGCCGGCTCTTAAGGCCAAACGCGTAGTCTCTTCACATAGTCGCCTTCTGCCTCCGGCAAAGCGAAGATAGGCTTTGGGGTTGGCAAATCGGAACATCGCAATCGTTCGAAGAATTTCTTCTTCTGAAATACGTTCGATATTTTCCAGCGGTGTTCCGGGAATCGGCTCCAGAATGTTAATCGGAATTGAGGGAACGTCGAGCCTTCGAACCGCTATTGCTAATTGTGCTCTGGCTCTCCGACTCTCACCCATGCCGATGATGCCTCCGGAGCAAATCTCTAAGCCGGCACTTCTCGCAGCCAGAAGACTTTTCACCTTATCTTCAAAAGTATGAAAAGAGCACACCGACGGGAAAAAGCTCTCTGCGGCTTCCAAATTACAGTGACAACGAGTCACTCCGGCCTGCGCTAATTCGAGAAATTCTTTTTCTGTGAGTAGCCCCGCAGAAATGCAGATTTCGAGCGTCGTTTCTTTTTTCAGTTCTCTGACAATCCGGGCAGTTTCACGAACTTCTCTGGCAGAGAGTTTTCGGCCGCTTGTGACAAGCGAAAACCGCGAGGCTCCGGCTTGTTGTGCAGCTTTTGCACATTCAATAACGGTTGAACTATCCAGCAGGGGATAAATATCGCAATGAGCACTGTAATGGCGAGACTGTGCACACCAGCGGCAATTCTCGGAACACTTGCCGCTTTTAGCATTAACAATCGCACAGAAATTAAAGACTCGACTGGCTTTCCGAACAGTAATCTCGTGGGCGGCTTCGATGAGTTCACTCAGAGGGTATTGGGCAATGCTTAAAAGAGTTTCTTCATCAAAGACCTCATCATTGAGCGCCCGAGATTTAAAAAAATCTAAGTTTTCCACGTTATGGCCAATTTTTGTTAAAGGGGTATCGGTAGGGAGTCAATATTAGCAATTTAAAAAAGCCCCCGAAGGAAATACCCTCGGAGGCTCAATCTCATGTCGTCAGAAGAGATTAAAACTACTTGCTTTCACCCGGAACGATGAAAATAGGCATTCTGCAGGATGCAACCATCGCGCGCGTGGAGCTGCCGAATACGAGCGAGCTGATACGGCCTTTGCCGTGAGAGCCCATCACGACCATGTTGAGGTTTTCATCGGCATATTTTGTTAGGGTCGTTTGCAGTGAACCGCGTAATTCAACGGCCTTCGCTTCGAGCCCTGCAGCCTTAAGTTGTGCTAATGGGGACTCAATTGCGCCCATGAATTCTTCTTTTTCGTATTTAGGCAGCAGCTTGTCGATTTCAAGTACGCCCTTATCGAGAAATTCTCTCGGAACCGTTTCTTCGGAAGCATGAACGTAGATCACTTCAAAGGTGGCATTCTTGCCGAAAATCCCTTTATTTTGAATGGCAAATTTTGTGCAGAGGTCTCCGAACCCTGAGCCGTCTACAGCGATGCCGATGCGCAGGTTTTCGTCTCTTGGCGTGTAGTGTTCACGGCAAACCAAGACCGGGCATGCAGCACGGGCAATCGTACCTAATGAAACAGAGCCCAAATAAAGGTTCTTTAAAGCACTCAAACCGCGGGCGCCCATAACGATCAAATCCGCACCGATTTCGCGCGAATAATCAGCAATCACTTTGGCAGGGTGACCGATCTTGCTGGTCTTGATGACATTTTCGGGCAACGTCGCGATATCTTCAGCCATGTCTTCAAAAACGGCCTTGATCTTGTCATCGTAGTACCAGGACTGAATATCGAAGTCACCTTCTTCGGTCGGGTGTTCAATGTAAGGTCTCTGAACATAGAGCAACTCAATCTGCGGTTTTTCAGATTCAAGCCATTCTTTTCTGCTGTTGACAAAACGAATCGCTTCGCGGCAGTCCGCACCACCATCAATAGGAATTAATACACGCATAGGATACTCCGTTTCTGAGTGATAAAAACCCTTTAAACTCAAATAGTTAATAAACTTTATTGAGCTCTTTCTTCTTAATTTCAGTGTACGCTTATTCCGTAGAAACGATTAAGGGTTTACGCTAATCTTTGATTAAAGGCAAAAGAAAGCCCGGATGAAGTTACCCGGGCTGACTCTTAAGAGTTTTGAAGTTCTATCAGACGTTCGGAACGACCAAAATCGGCAGGTTGGTGGCAGCAATCATTGCGCGGGTCGCGCTGCCGAAAACAAGCGACCGCAACGCTCCTTTGCCGTGTGTTCCCATAACCATGACGTCTAAATGCTCGTCGGCATATTTCGGAAGAACGTATTCGGGGTCGCCGATGAGTTTAACTGCCTTAACGGGGACGCCTGCCACATCAAATTTTTCAACCGGGGTTTTGACCGAGGCTTCAAATTCCAGCCCCTGAATTTCTTCCCAAGTCATCTGCGGAGGAACCGGTCCTTCGTTGACAAAGTCAGGAGCGTACAGCGGATCGTCCGGGACAACGTTGATGATTTCAAAGGTTGCATCAGCACCAAAGAACTGACGATGAGCAATCAGATAGTCAGCGCACTTCGGACCAAAGGGAGAGTCGTCAACGGAAAGCCCAACGTGCAAACCTGAAGGTTTTACCTCAGTTGTTTGGCGGAAAACCAAAACCGGGCATTTGGAAGAGGCAATGGTTGCTAGTGACACAGAGCCCAAGTAGAGGTTTTGCATGGCGCTCAGTCCCCGAGCCCCCATCACGATCAAATCGGCTTTCTGTTCATTGGCGTATTCAGGAATAAGCTGCGCCGGATGTCCAACAAGAGAAGTTTTTTTCACCTCGGCCGGAATAGCTTCAATTTCCTGGCGCATACCGGACCAAACCGCTTTGGAAGTGGCTTCGTAGTAGGCCGTCAGGTTAAATTCACCTTGTTCGGTGACGCGGTCAACAATCGGCTTTTGAACATAAACCAATTCAATCTCGGGTTTGTCGTGTTCAAACCAATCTTTTTTAGAGGCAATGAATTTAATCGCTTCACGGCAATCTCTGCCGCCGTCAACAGGAACTATCACACGCATAAATCGATTCTCCATGTTGTTTTATGAATAACTGAGGGAAGCAAAAATTCTTAAAATTCAACAAGTTGTAGAGTAGGAAAATTTGCCTGTCTTCCTAATTCCAGTGTACTCCGATATTGCCCCGTACGAGCACTTTTTTTCGTGTTTCGCCAATAGCGTCTTTTTAGCTTAAATCGAAGAAAAAGCCTTGAAAATCAGTCTGAAAAGCGATTTTGTTAGGACTATAATTGAAACTTTCTTTGACTTATGACAAGCGAATAATTATGCAAGATTTGTCCCAGATCATTGCCCAGGCGCAAAGTGCCTTTGCCGAAGCAGCAACGCCGGCAGCACTGGAAGATGCTAAGGCTAAATTTTTAGGGAAAACCGGTTCGATTACGGTTTTGATGAAGGGTCTCTCAAAACTCACGCCTGAAGAAAAGCGTGAGATGGGACAAGCTTTGGGCGCTGCCAAGCGTGCGGTTGAAAAGGCGCTGGAATCCCGCCGTGAAGAATTGGCTAATGAAAAGCTGGCAGCCCGTCTGGCAGCCGAAGCGCTTGATGTCACTTTGCCCGGCCGCAAGTATCCTCAGGGCGGCGTGCATCCTGTCATCATGACGCAGATGCGTATTGAAGAAATTTTCCGATCTATCGGCTTTGATGTGGCTGACGGCCCCGAAATTGAAACGGACTGGTACTCGTTTACAGCATTAAATAACCCGCCCAACCATCCGGCCCGCTCCATGCAGGACACTTTCTACGTGGATATGAAGGATGAAACGGGTAAGCTCTTGCCTTTGCGTCCGCATACTTCTCCCATGCAGGTTCGCTATGCCCGCACGCACACGCCGCCGATTAAGGTTTTGGCTCCGGGCCGCACCTATCGTGTTGACAGTGACGCTACTCACTCGCCGATGTTCCACCAGGTTGAAGGCCTCTGGATTGATACCGATGTAAGTTTTTCGGATTTAAAGGGTGTGTACACAGACTTTTTGCGTCAATTCTTTGAAACGGATCAGCTGAAAGTGCGTTTCCGTCCGAGCTACTTCCCGTTCACGGAACCCTCTGTGGAAGTGGACATGATGTTTACGAGCGGACCGAAGAAGGGACGTTGGCTTGAAATTTCGGGCGCCGGTGAAGTGCACCCCAATGTTGTTCGTAACTATGGTCTGGACCCTGAACGCTATATCGGTTTTGCATTCGGTTCCGGCCTGGAGCGCCTGACGATGTTGCGCTACGGGATTGATGATTTGCGTCTTTTCTTTGAGGGCGATCTTCGTTTCCTCAAGCAATTCAATCGTTAATGGCTAAACAATTTTTAAAGAGAAAACAAGATGTTATTTTCTGAAAGCTGGTTACGTTCCTATATTAATCCGGATCTGACAACAGATGAGTTGTGTGAAGCCATGACGATGGCAGGACTTGAAGTCGAAGAAGTGAGTTCTGTGGCTCCGGCATTTTCCGGCGTAGTTGTGGCTCGTGTGCTCTCAGTGCGCGATCATGAAAACTCTGACCACTTGCACATTTGCCAAGTCGATGTCGGTGATGGCGGCGAACCTTTGCAGATCGTTTGCGGTGCACCCAACGTGCACGAAGGCATTTTGGTGCCGTGCGCTAAGATCGGTGCTGTTTTGCCGGGTAACTTCACCATTAAAAAGGCCAAGATGCGCGGCGAAGTGTCAATGGGTATGCTTTGCTCTGCCCGCGAATTAGGAATCACGGAAGACCATACGGGTCTTTGGATTTTGCCCGAAGGTTTGACCGTCGGTGAAGATATCCGTAAGGCCTGTCACCTTGACGATAAAAAGATCGAAATCAAGCTCACGCCTAACCGCGGTGATGCGCTCTCCTTAATCGGTGTGGCGCGTGACCTGCACGCCATTACAGGTGCACCTCTCACGCTGCCTGAAATGCCTGACGTGCCCGCTAATTCCGACACAAAGATCGATATCAAGATTGAAGCGCCGGATTTGTGCGGCCGCTACACGACGCGCCGTATCGATAATCTCAACATCCATGCCCCGACTCCGCAATGGATGAAAGATCGCTTGGAAAGAAGCGGGCAGCGCAGTATTTCCGCTCTCGTGGATATCTCCAACTATGTGATGCTCGAGACGGGTGTTCCGACGCACTTTAGCGATGCTCAAAAGATTGTGGGCGGCGCCTATACCGTTCGCTGGGGTAAAGACGGCGAAAAGATTGAACTCTTAAACGGTCAGACTGTTGAAGTGGACTCCGAGCTGGGCGTGATCTGTGACGCCGAAGGTCCCAAGGTCTTAGCCGGCATCATGGGCGGAGAAGATACGAAGGTGACCGATGAGACGACCTGTATTTCCATTGAGTCGGCCTTCTGGCACCAAAAGGCCATCCAGGGTCGCTGCCGCAGACTGAATTTCTCAACTGATGCAGCCTACCGTTATGAACGTGGGGTGGATTTCGGTCAGACCGAACGGGTGCTTAACTACATCACGCGTTTAGTGACTGAAATTTGTGGAACCGAAACAACTGCTATCGGTCCTGTGATTGACGCTGTGACCGTTTTGCCTGAACGCCATGAAGTCACTATGCGAGCCGATCGTGCCCGTAAGGTGATCGGCATGGATATCGATACTGCCACGATGGCCGAATGCTTTAAGCGCCTGGGTTTTGAATTTACGTTAAAAGATGAAGTCTTTAGCGTAAAGGCTCCGACCTATCGCTTTGACATCGAAATCGAAGAAGATTTGATTGAAGAAGTGGCCCGTTTGGTGGGTTACGAAAAGCTGCCTGATGTGCCGCCCAAGGCTCGCGCCTATATGCATTCCCGTCCCGAAGAAATGCGCAGTGTCCACAGCCTTCGCTTAAAGCTGGCTGACTTGGGTTATCAGGAACTGATTAATTTCAGCTTTGTTCCCCGCGAATGGGAAAAAGACTTTGCGGGCAACGATAATCCGATCGAGCTTTTAAACCCGATTGCAAGTCAATTGTCCGTGATGCGCACACAAATGATCGGCGGTCTGGTTGATATTCTCAAATATAACCTCAACCGCAAGATTACAAGTACCAAACTCTTTGAAGTGGGTCGCATTTTCCGCCGTGACGACTCTGTTGAAACGACAGAACACTCGGTTAAGGGCGTTGATCAGCCAGTGCGAATTGCAGGCTTACTTTACGGTGACGCTATGGGTGAACAATGGTCAGTGCCTGCCCGCTTGGTTGACTTCTTTGATGCTAAAGGAGATGTAGAACGGTTAATAGCTCCGCTTGAAGCCTCTTTTGTCGCAAAGAGCTATCCGGCTCTTCATCCTGGTCGCAGTGCTGCTATTTTGTTGAATGGTCATGAGATCGGCTTTGTGGGCGAACTGCATCCGAAATTGCAGCAAAAATATGGCTTACCTCATGCTCCGATTGTTTTTGAAGTAGATGTTGGCTCTATTTTGCGTAAAGATGTGCCGTGGCATACACCAGTGAGCAAATTCCAGCCGATTACACGTGATATTAGTGTTGTAGTACCGCACGGTGTGACATATGAAGCTTTGCAAAAGGCTGTTGCTGAGGCTGCTCACAATGATAAGCGGTTAAAGGGTTTTGTTTCTCTGGAACTTTTTGACCTTTATCACAAAGCTGCAGAAGGTGATAAGCCCGCAGAAGTCAGTATGGCTTTCCGTATGACCATACAGCCTGAAGATGAAAATTATTCGGGTGAAGAAGCTGAAAGTGCATTGCTAGCCGTTGTTGAAGCTTTGGCTTCTCAGGGTGCGATGTTGCGTCAGTAGTTCGCTGTCAGACTGAATCACCAAATTAGTCGGGGCCTTTTAAAAGAGGCGCCGACTTGTCCAAAAGCATAAAAACAGCTGAAAAATCAAAGGAAAATCATTTCTTTGGTACAATGCACCCATTGTAAAATCATGATTGAAGAGAGAGTAAGATGGAAACGAAAACCATGACGAAAGCCGATTTGGTGGAGATGCTTTTTAATCGTATGGGGATTAATAAACGCGACGCCAAGGATATGGTGGATGCCTTTTTCGATGAAATCCGCACAGCACTTGAAAGCGGCCGCACTGTTAAGCTTTCCGGATTCGGCAATTTCCAATTGCGCGATAAAGCTCAGCGTCCGGGACGTAATCCTAAAACAGGTGAAGAAATTGCTATTACGGCTCGCCGCGTGGTGACTTTCCATGCTAGTCAAAAACTGAAGGAAGCAGTCGCTAAGACTCACCCCTCCATGCGCGAAAATAACAATCTTTAATGCTTCGGGAGGACCACTATGGCTTCTGAAGAACCGGTACGCATGCTCGAGTCCGATAAGGACTTTGAGCTCACCGAATTAGATGCTCCAGAAGAGGAACTTCTGGGGCGGTATTTGCCGATTGGCGACGTGGCTAAATCCATTGGAGTCAATCCCTCTGTTTTGCGTTTTTGGGAGCAGGAGTTCCCGCAATTGCGACCGACCAAGCGGGGGAATCGCCGTTACTACTGTTCGGAAGATGTGGCCTTAATACGCACCATTCAGCACTTACTCTACGAAGAGCATTACACGATTTTAGGTGCGAGAAATAAAATTCACGAGCTGCAGGTCCAAAATAAAGTCAAGGGAATTTTGGATGAAAAGGCCAGTGCACCTTTGCAGATTAAGCCCAAAGAGCCCTCAATTGACTTGCAGGTAACGCTTAATGAATTAAAGGCCATTCGTGCCATCTTGAGTTCGCCCGCCCTGGAGGAGTCACTTCGCCAGGAGAGGCAGGCCAAAGAGAAAGCCGAGCGTGACGCGGTAGAAAATTTCACTTTGGTATCGGAAGATTTAAACGAACTCCTGGCGAGAGAAGCTGAGGAAGAGGCTAAAAAATCTGAGTTTGAAGATGACTCTGATGCTCAGGAGGAAGTCACAGCGCCTCATTCATATGACCTGGGGGCTATCGGCGTGGATAGCGACGATTTTCTGCAGCCCAGTCCTAAGATCGGTGATATGAAAATTCCTTCAGAAAAAAAGGAAGAAGTTTCCCAGAAAGATGAATCGGCCTCCAAGCCCAAAGTTGATACTTCTCATTTGGTTGTGCCTCCACTGCCGGGTGAGCGACAGGGTTTTACTGTGGGGATGAAGGTGCCGAAGAATCACGAACAATCCCTCATTTACGGTTCTCCCATGATGTGGAAGAAAAAATAATTCGGGACCTGTTTTAAGGCGTTTGCTAAAAACAATGGGATTGTGTAATATTCCCATCCTTACGTCGGGGCGTAGCGCAGCCTGGTAGCGCACTTGCATGGGGTGCAAGGGGTCGCGAGTTCGAATCCCGCCGCCCCGACCATTGAATTAGAAAAGAGAGATCGCGTTGCCGGTCTCTTTTTTGTT
Organism: uncultured Sutterella sp.; assembly: GCA_900544345.1. Classification (GTDB taxonomy): domain Bacteria; phylum Pseudomonadota; class Gammaproteobacteria; order Burkholderiales; family Burkholderiaceae_F; genus Aphodousia. The sequence continues at coordinate 14,344 of UQUR01000004.1, forward strand.
TGTGAAGCAGAAAGTTTTTGTGCCTTATGCTCAGATGTTCGAATAACAGTATCTGAGCTATTCTAGATTTTTGGAAATGGCAAAACGGATGTTCTATAAAATCGAATATGCACGTTCGATTTTATGTAACATCTTGCGGGATGACCTTAGAGAAAGACTTCCTGCAAGTCAGAAAGAAAATCCCATCCCTTATCTGAAGCCGCAATCCGATTAAGAGGTTTTGGCATTAATCCCAAAGATTGAGCTTCCGAAATTTGTTTTTCAATATCTTCAATATGTAAATTCGTACGCTCGCTCAGCAACTCCAAGGGCACTCCTTTTCGCAAACGAAGCACATTGAGCATGAATTCGAAAGGCTGATCTTCTATTTCAACTACTCGTTTGTGTGCGACGGCTGAATTCTCTAAAGCGTGTTTAATAAAACTCTCCGGCTGCATATATCGCGCTTCGCGCAGGATTGTCCCGTCAGGCAGTGAGACTTTACTGTGAGCGCCTGCGCCGCATGCAAGGTAATCTCCGAACTGCCAGTAATTGAGGTTGTGGCGGCACTTCAGTCCCGGTTTGGCGTAACCCGAGACTTCATAGTGTTCAAAGCCTGCGCTTTCTAGCGTATTGCTCACGAGATCCTGCATCTGATAGACCGTATCGGCATCAGGAATTCCTTTCGGAACGTGTTTTGCAAAAACCGTGTTAGGTTCAAGAGTGAGCTGGTAGAAGGATAAATGGGTGCTTTCTGAGGCGATGGCCTCTGAGAGCTCAAATTCTAGCTCTGAGAGCGTTTGACCGGGTAGGGCAAACATCACATCCAAATTAAAGTTATCAAACGTTTCACGAGCGATTTGGATGGCTTGACGGGCATCACCGAGATTGTGGATTCGCCCCAGTCGCTTTAAGAGCTCATCGTTAAAACTTTGGATCCCCATGGAGAGCCGATTAATACCGATTGATCGATAGGCTTTAAAGTGCACCGTATCGACTGTGCCCGGATTGGCTTCTAGGGTGATTTCAATGTCAGGAGCGAGCGAAAAATTTCTCTGAACAAAGTTTAAAAAGCGCTCGAGCTCATTTGGGGCAATAAGGGAGGGCGTACCGCCTCCGATGAAAATACTGATAAGTGAGCGCTCCTGAACGTATTGAAGGGAGGTTTTCAGGTCAGCAATCAGAGCGTCAATATAGGGGGCAGAAGGATCACAGGCTTGCGGCAGTGCGTGAGAGTTAAAGTCACAATAGGGACACTTTCTCACGCACCAGGGCCAGTGAACATAAAGCGAGAGCGGGATGTCGGTGCTTCTCATAAAGTCCAGCGTTTTTTCATCTCTTCGATCAGCTTGACCATGGCTTGTCCGCGATGGCTTACGGCATTTTTTTCTTCTGCCGTGAGTTCTGCTGCCGTTTTTCCGATTTCAGGCAAAAGGAAATGCGGATCGTAACCAAAGCCGCCTTCTCCTCGAGGCGTGTCAATCACCTCTCCGTACCAGCGTCCTTCGGCAATAATGGGCTCCGGATCATCGGCGCTTCTGACGGCCACCAGTACACAGGTGTAATGAGCTCCTCTGTCGGTTGTTTTCTGCAATTTTTGCACTAAAAGAGCGTTATTTTTTTTGTCATCACCCGGTTCGCCTGCAAAACGTGCAGAGTGCACGCCCGGGGCGCCGCCTAAGGCATTCACACAAATGCCGGAATCGTCCGCAATGGCGGGAAGTCCCGTGAGTTTGGCTGCGTGACGCGCTTTTGTGAGGCAATTTTCAAGAAAGGTGCCGTAGGGTTCTTCTGCAGCAGGAATGTTAAATTCGCCCTGAGGGTGCACTTCAACATTTAGCGGTGCTAAAAGGCGGTTAAATTCCCGGAGTTTGCCTTTATTGTTGCTGGCTAAAACAATTTTCATTTCAAAATTCCATTAGGCAGTTAATGCGGCTTTTTGCAATTCAATGATCTGGGTAATGGCAGACTTTGCCAAAGCGGTCATCTGTGCCATTTCGTTTTCTGTAAAGGGTTCGCCTTCAGCCGTTCCCTGGATTTCCACAAAGCGCCCGTCGCTTGTCATCACAAAATTCATGTCGGTTTCGCAGTGGCTGTCTTCGGGGTAATCCAAATCAACAACGGGGGTTCCTTCAAAAATGCCGGCACTCACTGCTGCCACCTGGCCCTTAAGTGGATTTTCATGAATTTGACCTTTATCGAGCATCGTTTGAACGGCAAGCGCCAAGGCAAGCCAAGCGCCGGAAATAGAGGCGCAGCGCGTGCCGCCGTCGGCTTGAATCACGTCGCAGTCAAGTTGAATGGTGAAGTTGTCAATCTTTGTGCGATCCACCACTGCGCGTAAAGCGCGTCCAATTAAGCGCTGAATTTCCTGCGTTCTGCCGGATTGCTTCCCTTTGGCGGCTTCGCGGTCGCAGCGCGTGTGTGTAGCGCGCGGCAAAAGACCGTATTCAGCGGTGACCCACCCTTCAGCTCTGTCTTGTAAAAATTTGGGTTTCCCGTTAATGACGCTTGCTGTGCAAATTACTTTGGTGTTGCCCACTTCCACTAAGACTGAACCTTCAGCATGCATCGTATAGTGGGTCGTAAAGCGCACAGGGCGCATTTCATCGGGTTTGCGGTGAAAAGGACGTTCAAACATCGTTTTTTATCCTCACAAAATTTTTTAAAAATTCTTTTCGCGTTTTTTAAGACGCGGCTCAAATAGCATGGTGCCTCCCATGGCAGCTGTCCATGGACCCTTGACGTTATCTTGGGGGCGCCAGTGTTGAGCCGCATCCTCGCTTACGTAAAAGCCTTTGTCGGTTTGAGCAAATAATTTGTCGCCCAAGCCATCGAGCGCCACAAACATACCTAATTCTTTGCTGATAAAGCGGGGATGCCAAAATTTACCTTCCTGAGTAGAAACATAAATGCCTTTTTCGCAGGCAGCGAACAATTTTCCTTGGAAATGTAGCAGTGAGAAAAAATGTCCGCAGGCTTTTCCATCGTATTTGAGGCGCCAGCGGGAACCTGAAGAAGCTTGAAAAATCGCATCGTTAGTGCAGGCATAAAGCATATTTTCATAGCTTTCAATATCGACAAATTCGGCGCCCTTACGCTGGGGGCTGACTAGCGTGAATTGGGGGGCATCAGCAGGAGAACTGTAGATGCCCGAATCAGTCACTAAAAACAATGCTCCACGATGAAAGGTTAAACCGCGAAGGGTTCCCAAGGGATGATTTTCATCTTCATAGAAAATAGACCACGTTTGGCGAAAATCATGACTGATTTCGACTCGGTTAAAAAGATAGTTGAGTCGAAAAGAAGCGTCAGGAGCATCAATCACTAAAGGCATTCTTTTTATTTCCAAAAATATTCGTGCAATTTTAAATCAAAGGCAGGATACAGGAAATTACGCGCCGATTACAGATAAAAAGGCAATCAAAAGAACAGAAAAGTCAGTGAGTGAAGTAAAGAAAACTCGATACATATCAAATAAGAAATAACCTAAGTATATCAAATAAATAGAGGATCAAGACTTGATTAGGGTTTTTCTGATTGTTGTTAAAAAGATACATACACACGTTGAAAAACTTTCGTTAATTTGACACGGGGGGGGGTATGTGGTAGGAAAATTCCAGACAGCAAAGCAAGTCTCAACTGCTTTCAAATTTCCAAAAGACATCTTCTTTGAAGAAGGAAAACTTATTATGAAAAAGACTTTAGCTGCTGTCGCTGTTCTCGGCGCTTTCGCCGGCTCTGCTTTTGCTGCCGACGTTACTCTTTACGGTCGTATTGACGCTGGTTTGCTCTATCAACATCAGGATGCTGATATGGGTGAAGCCGCAACTGATTCTTGGGGTCTTGAATCTGGCAATATGACGGGTTCCCGCTTTGGTGTCAAGGGTTCCGAACAAATCACTGACGATATCAAGGTGAGCTTTACCTTGGAAAATGGTTTCAAGTCAGATTCTGGTAATTTTGGTACGAGCAGCAAGTTCTTCGATCGTGAAGCCAGCTTGCGTGTGACGACTGCTTATGGTGAAATCGGCGTAGGTCGCATGGGTCGCATCTTGAGTGATGCAGGTACATACGGTCAACGTGGCCAATTTATCTTGGGTTCTAGCTGGGGTGGTTTCACTGGCGGTACGGAAATGATTTCCGACGCTACGTCTTCCCGTTTGGACAACATGATCACCTATAAGTCCCCGGAATTCGCTGGCGTGACCGTTTTGGCTCAGTATGGCATGGGCGATCAAGGTTCTGAAAACACTTCTTCTACCGATCGTTACTACGGTATCGCCGCAGTTGGTCACTGGGGTGCTTTGAGCGGTATGTTGGGCTTTGAACAAACGAACTACAAGTCCAGCTTCGCTAAGTCTGCAGCCACATTTGATACTGAAGAATTGGATGATTTTATCGCCGGTCTTGGTGAAGGTGATATCGTTGATTTAAGCCAGTTCAAAGGTCATGTTTACGTAGATACTCCCGCGAAAGCTGCTCGCGCTGAAGATCAAGACGACTCTATCGGCATTGAAGCTTCTGTAGCCTACGACTTTGGCTTTGTGAAAACTGCTATGACTGCTCGTTACTTCAAAGATGGTAACGATGTCAACGCTATCAATAGTGAATACGAAGATGTTTTAGGTCGTATCGACGGTTACGGTGTGAAGTTGGCCGCAGCTGCTCCGGTGCTCGGCGGTACCGTTCAAGGTATGGTCGGTTACATGGATGCTGAAACGGCAGAAGCCACGCTCGAAGACGATATGGACTTCAAGCGTTACACGGTTGCTTTGACCTATCAATATCCGTTGAGCAAGCGCACGGTTTTGTACACGGCTGCTTCTTACACGAAGGACGAATACAAGGATAACGTCGCCGGTGAAGGCGAACAGTCTAAGTATGAACCGACGAATACATCCTTCATGTTCGGTATGGCTCACTACTTCTAATCTGAGAAGTCTTCTAATCTGAGTCAGATAGTTTTCTACTACCTTCTGTCTGATGAAGATTTAGTTGTGAGGCGGGTTCAAGGAATTATTCCTTGGATCCGCTTTTTTGTTGTAAAAAAACAACTGTGTAAATTCATGTTGAAATTCTTTGAAAAATGTAAATAAATCATGCAATTAATACTTGTTTTTGGGACTCTTTCGGAAAGGTACGTTATCAGGTTGAGAATCCTATTTGTTTGACTTAGTTCTTTATTGCGAGCAACAATGCAACTCAAGCAGAAAGTATTCTGCGTTTTCCTCTAGAGGAAAAACAATTTGTTTTTTCATATAAAAAGGTAGTAATTATGAAAAAGACTTTAGCTGCAGTCGCCGTGCTCGGCGCATTTGCCGGCTCCGCTATCGCTGCCGACGTTACTCTTTATGGTCGTATCGATGAAGGTTTGCTCTATCAACGCGTTGATGGTGACCAACCTCATCAATCTGCCGAAAACTCTTGGGGTCTTAAATCCGGCAACATGACGGGTTCCCGTTTCGGTATCAAAGGTTCTGAACAAATCTCTGAAGATTTGAAGGTTTCCTTCACGTTGGAACAAGGTTTTAACCCCGATGATGGTTCTTTCGGTGACGATGACCGTATGTTCAACCGTGAAGCTAGCTTGCGTGTGACGACTGCCTATGGTGAATTGGGCTTCGGTCGTATGGGTCGTCTCTTGAGTGATGCTGGTACGTACGCTCAACGTGGTCAATTCATCTTGGGTTCCAGCTGGGGTGGAATGACTGGTGGTACGGAAGTGATCACGGATAAGACCGGCTCTCGTTTGGACAACATGATCACCTATAAGTCCCCGACATTCGGTGGTGTGACTGTTTATGCTCAGTATGCTGGTGGTGACACGGCTAAGGCTGGCAGTGAAGAAGAAAACACCTCCAAGACTGATCGTTACTATGGCTTAGTTGCTGTTGGTCAATGGGGCGCTTTGAGTGGTATGTTGGGTGTTGAACAAACCAACTATAAGTCCTACGTTGCCTCTCATTCTTCTGTAATTGGTGAAACTGCTGGCGGTGAAGCTGTTTACGGACCGAATGATGAAAAGACGTATGATGGTACGGATCCTGATGATTCCGTCGGCGTTGAAGCTTCTGTCGCTTACGATTTCGGTGTTGTCAAGACCTCTTTGACGGGTCGTTATTTCAAGGACGCAAACGACTTTAACACGATCGTTGATAGTGAATCTATCGGTAAGATCGATGGTTATGGTATCAAGGTCGCTGCTGCTGCTCCGGTCTTTGGCGGTAACCTCCAAGGTATGCTCGGTTACATGAGCGCTGAAACTGCCGATACGACCGCTACCAATGATAAGGAAGTTGATCGTTACACGGTTGCTGTGACATACGATTATCCGCTGAGCAAGCGTACCAAGTTGTACACGGCTGCCTCCTACACGAAGGATGACTTCAAGGATAACAACGACAGCACGAACGATCACAAGCCCAACAATACCGCTTTCATGTTCGGTATGGCTCACTACTTCTAATCTGATCGTGTAAGTCTCCGACTTATTGATTAGTTAAAAGTTTGGCCTCGGTGGTTTTCCATCGAGGCCTTTGTGTTATTTAAAACGGTCTAGTTCAGTTCCAAGCGTCCTACACTCTTCAAGAAGAATCGTTTTAAATTCGAAACAACGAATTTATCGCTAACCAATTTCAACCTCTTCAAGTTCAAGGCTTTGTTGGAAATTGTGAAAGCTTCTTTTCAAAGGACTAAACAAAGGAATTCGTTTAAGTTGCTATACTTAGTGATTTCTTTTGATTAACAACAATTTGTTTTCATTAAACAAATAACTTTTGTGCAACGGATGTAAACCGTGACCGCGAAAAAAATTTATCTTCGCAGCTTTGGCTGCCAAATGAACGAATACGACTCTGAAAAAATTGTTGACCTGATGGTTGCAAATGGCTACGAGCGTACCGAGAAAGTTGAGGATGCTGACCTCGTTGTTTTAAATACTTGCTCCATTCGTGAAAAGTCACAGGAAAAAGTATTTTCTGAATTGGGTCGTATTCGCGATACCAAGCGAGAAGCGCACAAAGATGAGATGATGATCGCTGTGGGCGGCTGTGTCGCCAGTCAGGAAGGCAAAAAGATTTTGTCTCGTGCGCCGTATGTCGATATCGTCTTTGGACCACAAACGCTTCACCGCTTGCCTGATATGGTGAAAAAGGTAGTCGAAACGCATAAACCGCAAGTCGATATTCGCTTCCCTGAAATTGAAAAGTTTGACCATCTGGCAGAGCCCCACGCACGAGGCGCTACCTCCTTCGTTTCCATTATGGAAGGCTGCAGTAAGTACTGCTCTTATTGCGTAGTGCCCTATACGCGAGGTGAGGAAATTTCTCGTCCGATGGCCGACGTCTTAATTGAAGTGGCTAAGTTAGCCGCGCAAGGTGTCAAAGAAGTGACGCTTTTAGGACAAAACGTTAATGCCTACAGAGGATTGACACCTGATGGGGATATCGCAGATTTTGCGATGCTTTTGGAATATGTAGCAGAAATTGATGGTATTGAACGCATCCGCTATACGACTTCTCATCCGAAAGAATTTACCCAGCGCCTAATTGATGCCTACGGCAAGATCGACAAGCTTGTCAATCATGTTCATTTGCCTGTCCAGTCAGGTTCTGATCGGATTTTGGCAGCGATGAAACGCGGCTACACTGTGCTTGAATATAAGTCAATTATCAGACGCCTGAAGGCCGTGCGCCCCGATATTTCAATTGCGACCGATATCATCGTGGGTTTCCCTGGTGAAACTGAAGAAGACTTTGAGGCAACACTCAAACTCATGGATGATGTGGGTTTTGATGCCAGTTTCTCCTTTGTCTATAGCCGCCGTCCGGGAACGCCAGCCGCTTACCTAAAAGACGATACGCCGCAGGAAGTGAAATTAAAGCGACTGCAGATTCTTCAAGCAAAAAATGACGCAAAAGCTACAGAAATTGCCCAGTCAATGTTAGGCACTATTCAGCGTGTGCTCGTCATTGGTCCATCTCGACGCGGACGCGGCATGATGGCTGCCCGAACAGACAACAATCGCATTGTGAATTTTGTGGGTGACGATACGTTGACCAACACGATGGTTAACGTCAAAATTACAGAGGTCAATCCCCATACCCTAGTGGGCGAGATGATTTAAGATAAATCTATGGCAGAAGAAAAATTTCTATCACTCAGTTTAGATATCAGCAACACGGCCTTAGCGAGTCTTGTGGGGCCGATGGATGCTAATTTGCGCCAAATTGAGGTGATATTGGATGTGTCCATTTCCCGTCGAAATAATCAGTTTCGGATTGCAGGGGATGCAGAAAAAGCTCGAGATGCTTTAAATGCGTTGCAAACACTAGCACTTCGGGCTGAAAATTCAGCCGAGGAATTGACTACTGACGATGTGCAGCTTTTTTTTGTTGGAGAAAACGCTAAAAAGCTCGATGGTGATTCCCCCACAGCTCCCGTGCTCCATACAAAAAAACGAGAACTTCAGGGGCGTACACCCCGGCAAAATGACTACATCCAAGCGATTTTAGATAACGACATCGCCTTTGGTATTGGACCGGCTGGAACCGGTAAAACATATCTGGCGGTAGCGGCTGCAGTGGATGCATATGAACGAGATCGGGTTGAGCGTATCATTTTGACACGTCCCGCGGTGGAGGCAGGGGAGCGTTTGGGCTTTTTACCAGGAGATCTTTCTCAAAAAGTAGATCCTTATTTGCGGCCGCTTTACGATGCTCTTTTTGATTTGTTGGGTTTTGATAAAACTCAGCGGCTTTTAGAACGCCAGACAATTGAAATTGCGCCTTTAGCCTATATGCGCGGCAGAACATTGAATAATGCTTTTGTCATTTTGGATGAGGCGCAAAATACCACGCCAGAGCAAATGAAGATGTTTTTAACGCGTATCGGGTTCGGTTCTAAAGCGGTGATTACGGGGGACGTGACCCAAATTGACCTCCCACGCGGCACAAGATCTGGGTTGGTTGAAGCTCAAAATGTACTCGCAGGAGTCAGAGGGATAGCGATGACTTATTTTACCGCGGCTGACGTTGTGCGCCATCCGCTTGTGGCCAGAATCGTTGAGGCGTACGCTAAAGCTGATGAAAGGCGTCATTTGGCTAAATTGGCTAAAGGAATCGAAGAATAAAAAATGTCGAAAAAGAAACTGCAGTTAAATGTTTTTGAACACGGGCACTTTAAGCTGCCTTCTGCTAAGAAGATGAAAAAGTGGGTGCGAGCCGCTATTGAAAGGCCAACGGAGCTTAACGTCATGTTTGTCGGTGAGCAGGAAGGCCGTGAAATGAATGCTCAATACCGTCATAAAGATTACGCGACCAATGTTTTGACATTCGATTATCAGCACGAGCCTGTGGCAGTTGCTGATTTAGTTATTTGTGTGCCCGTGTTGGTAAAAGAAGCCAAAGCTCAAAATAAATCTTTTGATGAGCACTTAGCACACTTACTCATTCATGGAACGCTTCATGCACACGGTTATGATCATATGGAATATGCAGAAGCAAATGTCATGGAAGATAAGGAAATTGGGGCACTATTAAAGTTGGGTTTTGATAATCCTTACGAAGATCGCATTTTGCTTAAAGGTAAAAAACTGAAACTGCACTTCAAGTAAATAAGGACTGCGTTAAAGCCTAATGCATAAAAATCGCTGGGTGTTTGTTGCTTTAGCTCTTAAGCAGTTTAAGGTCTGCCTTTGATCAATCGTTAAGTACGCGTTGAGCAAGTCAGACAAAAGACTGATAACATTAAACTTCTCGTTGTTATTTAAAACCAAAATTCATGAGTACTGAACCACCGCTTAAGGCGGGAACATCAAAACACCGCACTTTTTTTGAACGCCTCTCAGGCGTTTTCCACACGCCCACGCGTGAAGACTTCATTGATACGCTTCACGAAGCCAACGAACAAAAACTCATCGACGATTCCGCCCTTAAGATGATGGAAGGCGTGATGCAGTTCTCCAACCTCAGAGCCTGTGATCTGATGGTGCCTCGCTCACAGATGCAGGTGGTGGATTTAAGTGAGAGTAAAGACGTGTGGCTACCTCAGATGATTGAAGCTGGTCACTCTCGTTTTCCGGTTATTTTGGACGATGATCGAGATAATGTCATCGGTATTTTGCACGCAAAGACGATTCTACGTGTGCTGGTTGATCCGAATTTTAAGGCCCGTGATCATTTGCGAGCAGCAAAATTTATCCCAGAAAGTATGCCGCTCAATGACTTACTGCGTGACTTTAAACTTGAGCGTAATCACATGGCTATTGTGGTTGACGAGTTCGGCAGTGTTTCTGGCTTAATCACGATCGAAGATGTGCTTGAGCAAATTGTGGGTGAAATTGATGATGAATTTGACGACGTCAATGAAGACGCAGATAACATCCTCGAAGATCCCAAACATGGTTGTTGGCGCGTGAAGGCACTGACGGAAATTGAACAGTTCAATGAATTTTTCTCTACTGAAATCAACACCGATGAGGACTGCCATTGCGAAACAATCGGAGGCCTGATTGCTGACCGTCTTGAACACATGCCAAAGATCGGCGAAACCGTAGTGATCGAAGGATTTCGCTTTACGGTTTTGCGCGCTGACGAACGACAGGTACGGTTGTTGAAAGTAGAAAAATTATCGGTGCAGGAACCGGTTAAAAAAGAAGAATAAAAGTGATGCTCTTATCTCCCAAACAAAAGTATTTTGCCTATCGGCTCATTTTGAGCTTGGCTAGCGGTATGGCGCTTTCCAGCGCCTTTGCGCCGGCCAATGAACCGCTTTTTGCACTCGCGGCGCTTATTGTGATTTTTTATCTTGTAGGCGCTACGCAGAAAATTTCTCACGTTGCTTTATGGTCATTGGCTTTTGGTTTTGGGTGGTTTGTAAGTGGTATCAATTGGGTCTACTACAGCATGTATCACTACGGTTACATGCCGCTTGAATGGACTTATGTGACAACAGCGGTCTTTTCTTTAGGACTAGCGCTTTTTCCCACGGCTGCTTTTACGCTCACCGCAAAACTCCTTGAAAAACCAGTTCTTCGAATGGCTTTAGGGCTGCCTGCGGCGTTTACGATTTTTGAGTGGCTACGCGGTTGGGTTTTAACTGGGTTTCCATGGCTTAATCCCGCTTATGCGGTTGTGGATTGGCCCCTATCGGGCTTGGCACCATTGATCGGCTGTTTTGGTGTGCTTTTAGGCTTGAGTTGGATTGCAGGGCTTATTGCTGCAATTTGGACCTTAAAGGGCAAATGGATTTACATTGCTTCTTGTGGCATCACAATATTTTCTATTTTGCTCTTAGCGCTCGGTGGCAAAGAAGCTATCTGGAGTGAGTCCTCTGGAGAAGTTCAGGTGCGGCTTGTACAGCCTAATTTAGAGCCGAGGCTGTTGCAGCAATCAATGAGCGAGCGCTTTGATGAAATGTATTTCTATCTAGACAGTACTTCTGTAGAAAACGCGCAGCTTGACGCTGTGATTTTCCCCGAGTCTGCCTATCCGCTTGCCTGGCAGCAGTTTCCGCAATCTCAGCAAAAGCGGCTTTTGGATTGGGTCAAAAAAGAAAATAAGTCGCTTTTGTTTAATGCTTTTTGGTTTGAGCAGGGGCAATACAGCAACGCTGCCATTGCTCTGGACCCGCAAGGGGAGCTGTCGTTATATCGCAAGCGTCATTTAGTGCCTTTTGGAGAGTTTGTGCCTTGGGGTTTCCGCTGGTTTATTGATTCCATGCGCATCCCGATGACAGACCTTTCTAGAGGAACGCAAGAAGAGCTGACGATGTCTTTTGCCGGTCATACGGCTGCGGTTAATCTTTGCTACGAAAATCTTTTTGGAAATGAGTGGCGAGAGGCTTGGGAGCATCAGTCGCCCGAATGGCTCATTAATTTGTCTAATCTGAAGTGGTTCGGCCCTGTTAAGGCTGCAAGCCAACATCTGCAGATTTCTCAAATGAGAGCGCTTGAGACCGCCCGTCCTCTTTTGAGTGTGACCAATAGCGGTATGACGGCGTTAATTAATGAGCAAGGTAAAGTCGTCAAAAAGCTTGATGCTGATGTAGATGGTGTGATGGATGTTACGGTCACAACCATGAAGGGCGAAGCAACTCCCTATGTGCGTTTTGGTGATTGGCCTGCTGTTATTTTTGCTATTTTGATGATTCTAGGTGCTTTTATAGGGGCCTTTGCCGAAAAACGCCTGCAAAAGGAATAAAATTAAACAATTTTCGGGGCATCTTTTCCCCTTAACCGTTTTCTCAATTTTTGGATTGAACCGATGATTACATTTCAGGAAGTCATCCTGCGTTTGCAGCAATATTGGAATCAACAAGGTTGTGCGCTTTTGCAGCCGATTGATATGGAAGTAGGGGCAGGAACCTCGCATACGGCGACGTTCTTGCGTGCGTTGGGCCCTGAGCCCTGGCGTGCCGCTTATGTGCAGCCTTCCCGTCGTCCGAAAGATGCCCGCTATGGCGAAAACCCCAACCGCTTGCATCAACACCATCAATTCCAAGTGGTGTTGAAGCCTGCCCCCACCAATATCGTAGATTTATATTTGGGCAGCCTTCGTGCTTTAGGAATTGATACCGAAGTCAATGATATTCGCTTTGTAGAAGATAACTGGGAAAACCCGACTTTGGGTGCCTGGGGTCTGGGTTGGGAAATCTGGATGAACGGCATGGAAGTCACTCAATTTACGTACTTCCAGCAAGTGGGTGGCTTGGAATGCAAACCCATTACCGGGGAAATCACCTACGGTTTGGAACGTCTAACAATGTATCTGCAAAACTGCGATAACGTCTTTGACCTGGTGTACACGAATTGGCAAGACGCTGACGGCTCCACGCGTACGCTCACCTACGGTGATGTTTTCCATCAAAACGAGGTAGAACAAAGCCACTATAACTTCGAAGCTAGCGATCCCGAAAAGCTCTTGCATCAATTCAATTACTTTGAGGGTGAGGCAAAACGTCTGATGGATTTGAATTTGGCGTTGCCCGCCTATGAAATGGTATTGAAGGCTGGCCACACTTTTAATTTACTTGATGCTCGCGGCGCAATCAGTGTGACCGAACGTGCGGCCTATATTGCCCGTATCCGTATGATTAGCCGAGCTGTTGCTCAGAGCTACTACGATGCCCGTGAACGTTTGGGCTTTCCTATGTTGAAAAAGAATTCCTAAGAGGCTAGAGAAAAATGACCAGTTTGTTAGTGGAATTGCAGACCGAAGAGTTGCCCCCGAAGGCTCTTAAAAAACTCTCCGAAGCGTTTGCTCAAAACTTAACGAAGAGCTTAGCCTCTCAGCATTTTTTGGAAGAGGGCAGCCATACGACGGTTTACGGCTCTCCGAGACGCTTGGCAGCTTTGGTAACTAACGTGCTTGCCAAGTCGCCCGACGAAGCTTTTAAGCAAAAGCTCGTGCCCGTGAAAGTTGGTATTGATGCCGAGGGACACGCAACGCCTGCTCTTTTAAAGAAAATGAAGGCTTTGGGAATTGATGCTGATGTCTCCACTTTAAAGCGCGTCAATGACGGCAAAAACGAGCAGCTGTTCTACGAAGGCATCCGCCCCGGAGTTGCCTTGGCTCAAGGTCTTCAGACTGCGCTTGAAGCGGCTGCTTTTAATCTACCGATCCCGAAAGTGATGCATTATCAATTGGCTGATGGTCAGACGACAGTTTCGTTTGTTCGCCCTGCCAAGCACCTTGTAGCGCTCTACGGTACAGAAGTGGTTCCGGTAAGCCTTTTAGGGTTAAACGCTGATCGTCTGACACGTGGTCACCGTTTCCATACTCAGGATTTGATTGCCATTCGTTCTGCTGATGGTTACGAAGAACAGATGATGACAGAAGCAAAGGTAATGCCTTCCTTTGCCAAACGTCGCGAAAAGATTGTGCACGACGTGACAGAAGGGGCTCGTGCGATTGGCGGCGAAGCCATTATGCCCGAAGACTTGATTGATGAAGTGACAGCATTAACAGAGTGGCCCGTCATCTACCAGTCTTCGTTTGAAGAGGAATTCTTAAAGGTTCCTCAAGAATGCCTGATTTTGACCATGCAGCAAAATCAAAAGTATTTTGCTGCGCAGGATGAAAAGGGGCGTTTGATGAACCGTTTCTTCCTGGTTTCTCAATTAGAAGCTAAAGACGGGGGCAAAGCTATTAGCGCCGGCAATGCACGCGTGGTGCGCGCCCGGTTGGCTGACGCGAAGTTCTTCTACGATCAGGATCAGTTGCAGACTTTGGAAAGCCGCATTCCGCAATTAAAGAATGTGGTGTATCACAATAAGCTAGGCACCCAGGCCGAACGCGTTGAACGTGTTAAGGCAATCGCTGCTCAAGTGGCGGATTTAATCGGTGCCAACCGCGATGAAGCTGTGCGTGCTGCACAACTGGCCAAGGTTGACCTGTTAACGCTTATGGTCGGTGAATTCCCAGAATTGCAGGGTATTATGGGTGAATACTACGCCTTGCATGACGGAGAAAGCGAAGAAGTGGCGCTAGCCATCCGCGAACACTATCAACCGAGATTTGCGGGCGACGCTCTGCCTTCTACCCGCGTAAGCTTAGCGGTCGCTTTAGCCGATAAGCTAGAAACTTTGTCTGGACTTTTTGGTATCGGACAGATGCCTACGGGTGATAAAGATCCGTTTGCCTTGCGCCGCCACGCATTAGGTATCCTTCGCATGTTAATCGAGAAAAAGCTCAATGTTGCGATCACTGATTTAGTTGATATCGGTTACGAAGCGTTAAAGACGGTTCCTAATGTCAAAGATGCCAGAGATGAGCTTTTGGCTTTCTTTGAAGATCGTTTGCGTGTGATGTTTAAAGATAAGGGCTACAGCGCTCAGGAAGTCGATGCGGTACTGGCAACTCATCCGACCACGATTTTGGATGTTCCGGTGCGCCTTGAAGCAGTTCGCGCCTTTACTCAGTTGCCTGAAGCTGAAGCGCTTGCTGCGGCCAATAAGCGTATTGGCAACATCATTAAGAAGACTGCGCCGGAAACGGATGCCGTGGATCCTGTGCTTTTTGACTCTGAAGCTGAAAAAGCACTTTATGAGGCTCTTTGTACGGCAGAAGCCCAAGCCCAAACTCTTTATGAGACTGGACGCTACACCGAGCTTTTAAAGAGCTTGGCTCCGATGAAAATGCCGGTTGACCGCTTCTTTGAAGATGTCATGGTCAATGTGGAAGATAACCGTGTTCGAGCGAATCGTTTAGCACTCTTGTGGCGATTACATCGTACAATGAACATGGTGGCTGAGCTTTCACGACTGGCTAAGTAGTTTCATTATCAAAAAACAGGCGAAAGGCTCCAGAAGGGAGCCTTTCGTGTATCGAGGAAAGGTTATGTCAACTCTTCGAGGTTGGATTTACTACATTGTGTTGGCGCTCACATTGATACCGTTGGCTATCGCTTTAATCATTTTGTATCCCGCCTCGCTCTCGCTGCGCTATCGTCTAGCAACCGGTTGGGCAGGATTTATGCTCAAAGTCGGAGAGGTGATTTGCGGTATGCGATATCAGTTTAAGGGTTTAGAGAATTTTCCGACGGATGACTCCCCCCTTTTAATCCTCTCCAAGCATCAATCAGCTTGGGACATTTTTGCGCTTGGTGCCATTATTCCTCACCAAACAAGTTTCGTGTATAAAAAAGAGTTGCACTATGTTCCGGTTTTCGGGCAAGCCTTGGCAACACTGCATATGATGGCTATCGACCGCAAAAAAGGGTCTCGTGCCTATGAGCAGTTCATGCATCAGGGGCAGCAGTTTTTGCAAAAGGGATGGTGGCTTGCTATGTTTCCAGAAGGTACTCGCACGGCACCCGGACAAAAGACTCACTATAAGTCGGGGGGAGCGCGATTTGCTGTAGCGACAGGTACTCCTATTATTCCTATTGCGCTTAATTCTGGAGAGTGTTGGCCGAGAAATTCCATCTCTAAGACGCCTGGCTTAATTACCGTATGCATTGGTCCTAAAATAGAAACAAAAAACCGTACTTTTGAAGACGTGCAACAGCAATTGGTTGGCTGGATTGAAGGGCAAATGCACGAGATTTCCCCTGAAGCTTATTCAGGCCGGATAACAAACGAATTTGAAGCTAGCCCCAAAGAGAAAGGGTCACACTAACCGTGAAGCAATTGCCTTTTGATTTTTTTAATGATTTGCCTGAAATACCGAAAGGCCGTGACACAGGGGTGTTGAAAAAACAGCCACTGCCGCCTGAGGTTATGGCTGGATTAAAAAAAGACGTTGCAGCTCAAAGAAAAGATTTTCTTTTAACCCCTCCTTTTACCTATCATTTGGAAAGAGCTAAGAGAAAAACGGTCGGTTTTATTGTCGATGAGCGAGGAGTCACGGTGCGAGCTCCACGTTGGGTTTCTGTGTCTGAAATTGAAAAAATGCTTCAAACCAAAGAAGCTTGGATACAGAAAAAACTCACTGAATTTCATAATTGGCAAAAAGAAGTTGGCCTACAGAGTGTGCGATTTATTGATGGGGCGAAATTGCCTTATCTGGGGCGTCCTTTGACATTGCATCTGGAGCCGGCTGCAAAAACGGTCTTTTTTTCAGAAAGTTCCTCTGGATGGGAACTCATTATCAATGCTCCTAAGGACACTCAGGAAGCCAGGATCAAGGACTGGGTTCAAGTGTGGTTTAAAAAAGAAGCGGAGCGCTATTTAGGCAGTCGTATTCAGGAGATCGCTAATCGCGCTTTGGTAAGTTTTAGCGGTTGGGGGCTCTCCGGTGCTAAAGGCCGCTGGGGTTCCTGTAGCTCAGACCGAAAAATCCGCCTCAACTGGCGTTTAATTCACTTGGATGCTTCTTTAATTGATTACGTGATTGCTCACGAACTCGCTCATCTTGATGAAATGAACCACAGTGCCCGTTTTTGGAAGCGAGTGGGAGAAATTTATCCGGACTATGAGAGCGCTCGACGCGCTCTCAAAGGCGTTTATATGCCGACATTGCCGTTTTGAACAATATTGGCGAGTTTTACAAAAGATTCAACCGATAAAGCTTCGGCCCGAAGTGTCGGCTCAATGCCAGCTTGTCGAATTTGCTCTTCGGTTAAAAGCTTAGAAAGAGCGTTGCGAAGTGTTTTTCTGCGCTGATTAAAGGCAGCGGCAACAATTGTACTGAATCGATCTATATCGACCGGCAAAAGTTCGTTCACTTCTTTAGGCACCATTCGTACGATGGAACTTGTCACTTTGGGAGCCGGGGTAAATGCGCCGGGCGGTACATCAAACATTTTCTGCATTCGATAACGGTACTGCAGCATAACAGAAAGCCGCCCGTAGACTTTGCTGCCAGGGGTAGCAACCATTCTGTCAACCACTTCTTTTTGGAGCATGAAATGTTGGTCAATCACCCGATCGGCTACAGTCATTAAATGAAAAAGTAGAGGACTGGAAATGTTGTAGGGCAGGTTACCAACGATACGTAACTTTTCGCCAGCATGCACTTGTGTCCAATCCAATTTAAGCGCATCAGCCTCAATAAGCGTTAATGTTTCAGGAAATGTTGCTCTTAACCAAGCGGCCAAGTCTCGGTCAATTTCGATTGCCGTAGCTTTGCCTGCTGCAGCGATCATTTTGCGAGTCAAAGCCGCTTGCCCTGGACCGATCTCCACCACGGTTTCGCCGGGCTTGGCGTCAATTGCGCGAGCAATCCGCTCAATCCAATGTTCATCATGCAAAAAATTTTGCCCGAAACGTTTTCTGGCTCGATGCCCGGCTAATCCGTTTTGCATAGTGATGCGCTTCCTCTAGAGTGCGTCGCGTCGGATTTCAACGTAGGCGCGGTCACGCAACTCACGCTGCCAATTGGCAGTGGCTTCTGCCAATTTTCTCTGACGAAGTACCTGACGGGCCATATAGCGCATACGCTCGGCATCAACGGCTTCCTGACGTCGATCGAGAACTTGGATGATATGGTAGCCGTATTGCGTCTTAATCGGTCGGCTTACTTCGCCGGGTTTCAAGTTGTTCATGGCTTCTTCAAAAGCAGGAACCGTATCGCCCGGATGAACCCAACCTAAATCGCCGCCGCGGGTGGCAGAGCCATCAACTGAGTGTAAACGTGCAAGCGTTGCAAAATCTTCTTTATTTTCTATGAGGCGTTTACGAATGTCATTGAGGCGGTTTAAAACAGTTGCTTCATCGGTAACCGGGGTGACGGCCATCAAAATGTGACGTACGTGGGTCTGGGTGACAGGGCCTCCGGCTAATTTCGTTTTCACACCGTCACGACGATCGTTGACCTTTACGATGTAGTAACCGTCAGAGCTCACATTCATCGCGACTTTTGAAGATTGTTGGCGGGCGTCTCGTACGGCAGCAGCAAGCGCAGTCGGCATCTGAGACAGTGTTCTCCAGCCGAGGTTGCCGCCGTCTAATGCGTCAGAAGCCTTGGAGTAGCTTGCAGCAAGGCGGCCAAAGTCTTCACCGTCTTGAGCACGCTCGAGAATATCGTCAGCGGTATCACGAGCTGCGCTTAATTCGTCTGAACTCATGCTCTCAGAGGTGGGAATCCAGATGTGAGAGATGTTGTACTCAATCGTATCGTTGATGTTGTAGCCGGCTTGATCGGCTAGGAAAGCATCAATTTCGCTTTCTGGGATTTTGATTTCATCATCAACTTCGCGTTCACGCAAACGTTGGGCAACGATTTGTGAGCGAATTTCTTCGCGAAACTGCGGGAATGTCACACCGTCAAGCGACAAACGGCGACGAAGTTCAGCAACGGAAATCTTATTTTGTTGAGCGATTTGTTCGATAGTGGCATTGACGATGCCGTCATCAACACGAATGCCGGTCTCTCGTGCTCTCTGAGAGATAGCTCTTTCGAGGATGAGCTGTTCGAGCACTTGAACGCGCAACTGCTGCATCGGTGGCAACTGGATTTTTTGGCGTCTTAAATTGAGCGCAGCCGAGTGAGCTCTTTCAGCTAGCTCGTCTGTTGTGATGACGTCATTGTTGACGACCGCAACCACAGCATTTAAAAGCTGCGGTTCAGAGGCAACTTGCTTGCCGCTCGGTTGAGCCACACAGATGCTTGCAGAAAAGGCGGCAAGCAGCGCCACATATTTCATCTTATTCATAGTAGTCGTAAAGTCCGGCTGCACCGGGTTGGTCTGTCGTAGGCCGATAGCCCGGAATGGCACGGCGCAAATCTTCAAGCGGATCTGAGCCGATGGAACCTAATCCGGTCAGCTCCAGTTGGATGAAGAAGGTTGTATCGTATTCATCCTTGCTGTCTAAGGTACGTTGTCCGACAAGGCGCAAAGCCCAGCAGTCGGCTACGTACTCAATGCCAGCAAGCATTTCAACAGGCTCTTTTTCATCCAAAGCATAGTTATAACGGGCAAGCCCGTAAAGAGAATTAGTGAGCGGCCACTGTACGCCAAAATCGATTTGTTTAATACGGTCAACCTCCGGCGTTGTGGGCAAGTCGTCATAGCGATAGTAAAGTCCCATCACAGCAGAGGGTTTCGGTTGCCAACGAATGCCCGCGTTAATGCGCGTAAAGCGGCTTTCGCTTGTTGAGTATTGTGCAGTCGTTGAGGCGACCAGATCTTTTGTGAGGTGAGCTGTGATATTGCCCAAGTAGTCGCTCTTATTGTCTTCGTTTGTGCCCTCTGTGCTCTTACGATTTCTGTAATAGCGCCAATTGTGAATGGTATAGCGATTTAAGGCAACGTCTTGGTCAGAGAAATAAAAACGCTGCCCGATAGAGGCTCGTAGCCATTCAAAACCGGTTTTACGATCCAAGTAGCGAGAGGTCAGAATTAAAGAGACTTGATTGGCTTCTGAAACACGGTCATGACCCGTGAATTCATTTTCCATGAAAAAGCTTCCGAAGCTCAAGTCAGCATAAGAGCTGTCGAAAACCGGCATCTTGCTTTGGTCACGGTAAGGCGTGTAGACGTAAAAAAGTCGAGGCTCGAAAGTCTGTGTAGCTTCTTTACCAAACCAGGAAGAGTCACGCTCAAAAATTAAGCCGCTGTCGAGGCTAAAGGTCGGGACAATAAAACTTGAATTTTTCTCGTACCCGATTGATTCCCTAAACTGTTTATCCAGGTTATTGAGTCCCGTGAGGTTATAAGCTACGCCAGTTACCATGGCTTTAGGCGTCACAAACCACGCCGCTCCCCTCATCGGATAAGCCACGGATTGGTTCATATAGAAGCGGTCGCCCTCGGGTTTGAACTCTTTGTCCTTGTGTTTAAAGCGCGTAGCTTCAAAGGTGCTTGAAATTTCCAAACCGTATAAGTCGGCGTAGTAGGCTCTCCAGCGCAATTCTGGAACTTTTTCATACGGCTTATCGATTGCTGAGTGATCGGTACGGTTAAGGACCTGATTTTTGCGTACGCTCAAAGACGCATTCCAGAAATCTTGGCCATAGCTCATCCACGCATCTTGCGGCAAAACGGATTCATCACTTTCCTTAAAATTGCCAGAAAAGTCGTCCATGTAGTCGCCATCGCTTACTCGGTTGTAGTCGGCTCCGAAGCGAATGCCGTTCCACTGTGCCCAACCTTGAGCTCGGGCGCCATAGCGACTGTCGCCAGTGTGACGATCGTTTGGCAGCCAGTCATAGGTTAAAGTGCCGCCGAAATTTGGGTTTAAGAATCTGAATTCATTACCCAAAAGCACGCCGCGTTTAGTCATCAGACGCGGAGTAAAGGTATAGTCATAATTGGGTGCAATATTCCAGTAAATGGGTTGAGCATAGTCAAATCCCAGATCTGAACTCATGGCGATTGTTGGAGTCAGAAGGCCGCTTTGCCGTTCAGTGCCCACGGGGAAAAAAGCGTAAGGCAGTCCCATAACGGGCAGTCCAGCTAAGTGAAAGCTCATGTCATGGGCCGTAGCCATGTTGCTTGACTCATCAATAGTCAACGTATCGGCTTCAATCCACCAAGCCTTACTGCCCGGTTTGCAAGTCGAAAGCGTCGCATCACGAAGCTGAGTGGAGACGCCGCTTTCAAATCGAGCATATTTAGATTGTCCTTGAATGCGTCTAGCAGCGTATTCGTAGCGGGCGTCCTGCATTTCGCCCGTTTCGGTTTCAATTTTGTAGTTAAGTTCTGGCCCCGCGAAACGTACACCGTCACGTAAAACAACGGCATTGCCCTTCACGTCAACTGTATCGCTTGACTGCGTGTAGGTAATATTGTCACCGCGGATAACAGTGCCGGCACGACGTACTTCAGCATCTCCGGTGAGGATAATTTCATCATCGGTCGTTTCCATTTGCTCGGCAGAAATGAAACTAGCACTGTTTTCGTTCACGAGGGCCGCAGAGTCACTCAAAGAGGTCGCTGTTCGAAGGCGCACTCCGTTGTTGGTTTGAGCATGAGCCAAAGAGGCGCAGGCAAACGCACAAGCCACGCTCAAAATTTTGAGTGCGGGCAGCCCTTTGAAAGGGGTTTGGGAAAAATCCGACATGAAAATGAATTTGGTTTGTCAAAACTGTACCCGCCCATTATAGCCGAAGCGTTTGGCGCCCAAGTCGCATCGTGTCATAATTTCGCCCTGGAAATTGTAAGAATTTAACGGGGGAGTCATGACGGATCGTCAACAAGAACGTCACGCCTGGTTGTCCGGTTTGGCCGACCGATATCAATTGGACTTAACAACGGAGACCGCAGCCAGTACTGATGCAGGTTTTAGACGCTATTTTCGTATAGCCAATCGTCAAAATCAGACTTATATTGTGATGGATGCCCCGACAGAACATGAAGATGTGCGTCCCTTTATTCGTGTTACGCATCTTTTTGAACAGGCCGGCCTCACTGTCCCTCGTATTTATGAAGAAAATCCTCAGCAGGGTTTTTTGCTGCTAACCGACTTAGGAACAAAAACCTATTTGGATGTTCTCAACGAAGAGAATGCCCGAGAGTTATTTACTCAAGCCATTGACGCATTGGTGAAGTGGCAAAGTGCTTCCAAACCAGGGGTTTTGCCTGAATATGATCGTGCATTACTGTCGAAGGAATTAAATCTTTTCCCTGAATGGTACATCGGCCGTCATCGTGGTAAAACGCTCGATGAACGGCAAAGCGCACTGCTGAAAGTGTGTTTTGAGCGTATCTTACAAAATAATCTTTCCCAGGCTAAAGTGTTTGTCCATCGGGACTATATGCCGCGAAATCTTATGCCGCTTACCGCTGGCGGGCCTGGCATTCTGGACTATCAGGATGCTGTTTACGGTCCGGTTTCCTATGATATTGCTTCACTTTTGCGAGACGCTTTTATCAGTTGGAACGAAACGTTTGTGATTGATATGACGATTCGTTATTGGGATAAAGCGCGCCAAGCCGCAATCCCCGTGCCTCAGGATTTTGGCGTTTTCTGGAAAGATGTGGAGTGGATGGGACTGCAGCGTCATCTGAAAATTTTAGGCATTTTTGCCCGCCTCAATTACCGAGACGGCAAACCCAAATATTTAGCCGATACGCCGCGATTTATTCGTTACGTGCGGGAAACGGCTCACCGCTACGATGAACTGAAGGCTCTTTTGTACCTCGTTGATCAAATTGAAGAAACCGTTCCTCAGTACGGTTACACCTTCTAGGAGCTGAGCGTGCGAGCGATGATTTTGGCCGCAGGTCGTGGAAAGCGGATGAGACCCTTAACGGACACCTTGCCTAAACCTCTACTGAAAGCAGGCGAAAAACGCCTTATTGATTGGTCAATTGATGCTTTGGTCAAAGCCGGTGTGACCGATATAGTGATTAATACGGCTCATTTGTCACACACTTTTTTGCCTGCTTTGGGTAAAAATTATCGCGGAGCTAGTCTTACTTATTCTGTGGAAGGGAAAAACTACGACGAGTCTCTCGAAACATTGGGCGGAATAGCTAAAGCTTTGCCGCTTTTAACTGATGGTACGGAGCCCTTCATTGTGGTAGCGGGCGACATTGTTTCGGACTTTGATTTCTCCTCTTTATTAAAGGAGCCGGCAGAACGCATTCGATCAGCCGATGCGCTTGCCCACCTTGTCCTTGTTCCTAATCCGACTTTTCACCCTGAAGGTGACATGGGACTTATTGATGGCTGGGTGGTTCGTGAGCCGCGTTCTTATACATATGGCAGTATCGGTCTTTTTTCACCTAAGATGTTTGAAGGGGTGCCGACGAGCTTTGCAAAACTTTTCCCTTGGATGTTTCGTTTTATCGACCAAAGACTTGTGAGCGGAGAAGTTTTTAAAGACTATTGGGACAATATCGGTACGCCCGATGCACTTTATGCGCTAGCAAAGAGAGTGACTAGCTGTTCTTAAATTGCTCTGAATCAAAAAGTTGGATGGTTTGCACAAAAATTAAGCAAAATGACTACAATAAGCGCATTGCTCATCAGTCAGTGGCAGTGTTTGAGTTGAGAATTTCAAAATGAGTTTCAATTTAGGCCCTTACTGTATTGACGGGAAACTTTTTCTCGCTCCGATGGCCGGTATCACTGATGCTCCTTTTAGGCAAATGTGCCGCGAGTTTGGAGCCGATTATGCGGTGGGCGAAATGGTTGCAAGCGCCCCACAGTTGAGAAATAGCCCTAAGACCCTCGGCAGGGTGAAATTTTTTAAGGGTGAACGTCCTCGTGTAGTACAACTTTTGGGTGCAGATTGTTGTGCATTGGTTGAGGCTTTTTATTGGGCTGTGGAGGCTGGTGCTCAGGTTGTAGACTTTAACATGGGGTGCCCGGCTAAAAAGGTTTGTAACGTTGCGTGCGGCTCAGCTTTGATGCGTGACATTGATATTGCTGAGGATATTTTGACTGCTTTGGGAGAAGCTTCCTGTCGGACAAATATTCCAGTGACGCTTAAATGCCGAACGGGTTGGGATGAGCAGCACAAAAACGTGAGTCAAATTGCAGCTATTGCCCAAGATTGCGGTTTTGCCATGTTGACGGTGCACGGAAGAACGCGTGAAGGTGCTTTCGAAAGTGATGTCGAATACGAGACCATCGCGCGCGTGGTGGACGATTTGTCGATTCCCGTGGTAGCCAATGGCGATATTTCAGACGCTAACCGCGTAAGAGCAGTTCTTCAATTCACTAGGGCGGCGGCTGTGATGATCGGTCGCGCAGCCTTGGGACAGCCCTGGATTTTTAAAACAATAAAAACTGAACTGCAAACAGGGCAATCAGGTAAAGTTACCTGGGAAGAAAAGGTTGAGACTATTTTGCGTCATTGGCAGTTGCATTTTGCCTGCTACGAGTCTCAGATTGCTGTTCGAACGTTTAGAAAGCATCTGCTCTGGTATTTGACGGGCTGGCCTGAATTTGACGAGGTACGCCCAAAGCTGCTTCAGGCTTCCGATGCCGAAGCTCAGTATCGAATCCTGACCGAGTACTTTTCTTGTCAGGGTTGGAAATAAATAATTCTCTTTATGAAGTGTTGATAAATATGGTTTCCGATACAATCAAAAAACAGGAAGCGGTGATTGCCAATCCACTAATGAGAAAGCCCAATGAAGAGCTTGAAAAGGATGAGTCGTTGGAATCGGCAGTTATTCGCAATTTACAAGCGTATTTTGAAACGCTCGACGGTATGCGCCCGCACCATGAACTTTATCCGATGGTGATTCAGGCAGTTGAAAAGCCGTTGTTAGAATTTGCCCTTAAACGTACCGGACACAATAAGTGTGCAGCAGCTCAGTTGTTGGGGATCAATCGCAACACTCTGCACAAAAAGCTCAAGTTTTATAAGCTTTCTTAAAAAAATTTTAAGAAGGTTTGGGTGATTTTTGTTTTTGTTTTTTGTAATTTAACTTTTGAGGATATGAACTATGCGCAAGCAAGCTTTGTTGAGCGTATCTGATAAAACGGGCGTTGTTGACTTCGCTCGTGAACTGAGCGCCTTGGGCTACCATTTGCTCTCTACGGGCGGCACCGCTAAGTTGATTGCCCAGGCAGGCATTCCGGTTCAGGAAGTGGCTGACTATACGGGCTTTCCTGAAATGCTGGATGGTCGCGTAAAGACTCTTAATCCGAAGATTCACGCAGGCATTTTAGCCCGCCGTCCGGATCCGGCACATATGAAAGCCTTGGCTGATCATGAAATCGACCCCATTGATATTGTGGTTGTTAATCTCTATCCGTTTGAAGCTACGGTGGCTAAGCCTGACTGCACTTTTGAAGATGCAATCGAAAATATTGATATCGGTGGCCCGACAATGATCCGAGCAGCTGCAAAAAATCATGAAAGCGTAGCTGTTGTTGTGGATCCGGCTGATTACGCTGGTGTTTTGGCGGAATTGAAAGAAACGGGTGAAGTCTCTGCTGAAACACGCTTGCATTTAGCTAAAAAAGTGTTCTGCCACACCGCACGTTACGATGCAATGATTTCCAACTACCTCACGGCGTTGGATGATGAAAAACAAAAGAAAGACTTCCCTGAAACATTTACCCGTCAGTTCGTTAAAGTGCAGGACATGCGTTACGGTGAAAACCCCCATCAGAAGGCGGCTTTCTATCGTGAAGTGCACGTGGGTAAAGGTCTTTTGGCAAGCTACAAGCAGTTGCACGGTAAGGCCTTGTCTTACAACAATATTGCCGATAGCGATGCAGCTTGGGAAGCTGTGCGTCAATTTGCTGAACCGGCCTGTGTCATTATCAAACACGCTAACCCCTGCGGTGTCGCTGTGGGAGCTGATAGCGCAGAAGCCTATCAAAAAGCTTTTAAGACTGACTCCAAGAGCGCTTTCGGCGGTATTCTCGCTTTCAATACTGTTGTAACTGGCGCTTGCGCCGAGATGATTTCCAAGCAATTTGCCGAAGTCATTATGGCACCTGCATTCGATGAGGCGGCTTTGGCTATTTTGGAAAAGAAACCCAACTTGCGCTTACTTACGATTGAAATGGGTGAGGATCATAATGACTTTGATTTCAAGCGTGTTGGAGGTGGTCTTTTGGTGCAAACCCCTGACTTGCAAGTGGTTTCTGAAGAGGGCTTGCGCGTTGTGACGAAAAAGCAACCTACGGCCGAGCAAATTAAGGACATGCTCTTTGCTTGGCGTGTTGCTAAGTTTGTGAAGTCCAATACGATTGTCTTTGCTAAAGACGGCATGACAATGGGAGTGGGTGCCGGTCAAATGAGCCGCGTGGACTCTGCCCGCATTGCTTCAATTAAGGCAGAAGAGGCAGGACTTAGTTTGCAAGGTACGGCCGTGGCAAGCGACGCTTTCTTCCCGTTTAGAGACGGTTTGGATGTCGTCGTTGATGCCGGAGCCACGTGTGTGATTCAGCCGGGTGGCTCAATTCGCGACGAAGAAGTGATCGCTGCGGCTGACGAGCGTGGCATCGTGATGGTGTTTACGGGTGAACGTCATTTCCGTCACTAAAGACCCTGATTGGTTTCGTGAATCGTAACTAATCGAAAAAATAGGCGCCTATAACTGAGAGCGGCGCCTATTTTGTTTTAAAATCAAAGAACTTTAGTGAGATTTTGAGATACCCGTTTTAAGGGACTGATCATGCAGATTAACCGTCGAACGTTACTGGCCGCAGGCGGCGCCCTGGTAAGTGGGGTGAGCTTACCTGTCTGGGCTCAACTTCGCATTGAAATTACGGGGGTGGGTGCCAATCAAATGCCGATTGCCATCCCTCAATTTCAGGGAACCAATAACGCACCGTTGGACTTGTCAGCGGTTATCACCGCAGACCTCGAGCGAAGCGGCGCATTTCGTGCGCTCAAGGTGATGGGGGAATTGCCTACGGAGGACTTGCAAAAGCCAAGAGCAAGCTTTTGGAAGACCATGGGGGCAACCGCTTTGGTGATGGGTACTGTCGAGAATTTAGCGGATACCCGTTTCAGCATTAATTACCAATTGTTCGGTACGGCTGAAAATAAAGTCATTGATGAGAAGAAGTTTGTAGTCAGTCGTGGGGATTTACGTCTGACCGCTCACCGCATTGCTGATGCGATTTACGAGCGCCTTACGGGAGAAAGCGGTATCTTCGCTTCTCGTCTAGCATATGTTTTGCAGCGCGGTCCTCAAGCCTACGAACTTATTGTGAGTGACAGTGACGGTGAAAATCCTCAGGTTGCGCTCCAGAGCAACCAATCAATTATTTCTCCTATGTGGTCGCCCAATGGTTTGCTTTTGACCTACGTGTCTTTTGAAGCAAATAAGCCCGTCATTTACCTGCATGATGTGCGCTCGGGCGAACGTCGTCTGATTGCAAGCTTCAAGGGCAATAACTCTGCTCCGGCCTTTAGCCCGGACGGTAAGACGATGGCTGTGGCGCTTTCCATGGGGGGCGGCACTCACATCTACCTCATGAGTACAAATGGAACAAATGTGAGGCGCTTCACTCAGAGTCAAGGAATTGACACTGAGCCCGTCTTCAGTCCCGATGGTCAGTATGTTTATTTCACCTCGGATCGTGGCGGCTCGCCTCAGATTTATCGCCAGCCGGTGGCTGGCGGGGCAGCCGAGCGCGTGACTTATAGTGCAGAGTATGCGATCAGTCCCGCCATCAGTCCAAAAGGTGATAAATTGGCATTTATCTCTCGCTTTAATGGTGCCTTCCGTGTGAGCACGTTGGATTTGATGACCGGCACCCAGCTGGTATTAACCGATACGGTTAGAGATGAGTCGCCGACATTTGCGCCTAATGGCAAGATTTTGGTTTACGCGACCGAGGAAGGTGGCCGTGGGGTTTTGGCGACTGTGAGCTTGGACGGTCGGGTGAGAACTCGTCTGACAGGGCAAAATGGAGATATTCGCGAGCCCACTTGGGGACCGCTTTTGAAATAGTTTCTCAAATGGAGTTTTAAATGCAATTAAAAAGCAAAATTTTATTGGTTAGCTTAGGTTTGGCTGGAGCTCTTTTGACGGGCTGCTCCTCGGTGGATCTCAATCCCAATGGTCCAGATCAATACGCAGGAGATCCCTTTTCTAATCCGCAGTCACCCTTGAGCCAACAAAGCATTTATTTTGCCTTTGACAGCTATACGGTACCAGCAGAAGCTCAAGCCATGATTGAGGCACATGCCCAATACTTGGCTACTCATCCCAGTGCTACCGTGGTCTTAGAAGGCAATACGGATGAACGCGGTGGCCGTGAATACAATTTGGCTCTCGGTCAAAAACGCAGCGACAGTGTTGAAAACCGTCTGCAGCTTTTGGGAGTGCCCTCCGAGCGTATGGAGAGCGTCAGCTTCGGTAAGGAACGTCCTCGTGCCACGGGTCACGATGAGGAGTCTTATCAACAAAACCGCCGTGTAGATATTATTTATCGCACGAAGTAATGATTTGAAGGCGCCCGTTTTCGGGCGCGCTCTGTTGTAAGGATAGTATGCGCCATACATTAGCAGCAGCCCTGGTGGCTGTGATGGCGGTTCAAGCAGGAACCGCTTGGGCCTTTGCCGACGATGAGGCAAGAACGGCTATTTTGGAACTGCGCGAGCAATTGAAAGCAAGCCAGCGTGCACAGGTCGACCTGATGAGTCAGGTGGAGGCTTTGCGCACAGAAAATCAGCGCATGATCGGACAGATGCAGGAACTGAGTCGTCGTGTAGAAACGATGGATCAGCGACTGATTGAAGTTGAACCCGCACGAGTACAGTTAAATGGTCGTGTCATTAGTGTAAAGCCTGCTGAAAGACGAGATTTTGAAAGCGCAGTGGAGCTTTTTAGAAAACGAGACTTTTCTAATTGTTTAAAAGCACTCAACACGTTTAAAAAGACTTGGCCTAAATCTGCTTACATGGCCGATGTAGACTACTGGCGCGCCAGCTGCTACTACTCACTGAACGATTTTAAGAGCACGATTACAGTGACGAATAACCTGTATCGTGTTTATCCCAGCTCGCCCAAGGCTGCTGAAGCACTTTTGATGAAGGCCTCTGCAGAATTAAGCGAAGGGGAAATTGATGAGGCGAAAAAATCGCTCAATATCCTCATTAAGCGTTACCCCAAATCGGATTCGTCTAAAACGGCTAAGAGCCGTTTGGCTCAGATTGAAAAACTGGGATAACAATAACGGATTACAATTAACTTGGATTTTTGCCCTGAGGAATAGATCCTCGATTTTTTTAGAGATACTCAAAAATGACTTGCTCTTGCCGCGGACAGGATATTCTGCGTGATCCGCTTCAAAATCACGGTTCGGCTTTCACCGAAGAACAAAGAGATGAATTAGGCTTAAGGGGGCTCTTGCCCGCTCGAGTGGAAAGTTTGGAAGAACAGGCCAATCGTGCCGTTGCTTTCATGCGTACTTTCCCCTTGCCGATTCAGCGCTATTTCTATCTGGATGCGTTGCATAACACCAATGAAACGCTTTTCTTCAAAGTGGTCTGCGATCACATCGAAGAGGTGATGCCCATCATCTATACGCCGACGGTGGGCGAAGCTTGTCAAAAATTTAGCCACAACTTCCTGCAGGCTCGTGGTCTCTTTATTTCCATTAAGGATAAGGGACAGATTCTCAAGATCCTCAATAATGTTAAGCAAGATGATGTTGAAGTTATTGTGGTGACAGACGGTCAACGCATTTTGGGCTTGGGGGACCAGGGTGTCAACGGCATGGGAATTCCTGTGGGTAAACTCGCTCTTTATACGGCCTGCGCAGGGGTTGCTCCAGAAAAAACTTTGCCGGTGATGATTGACGTCGGAACGAATAATCCAGCCTATTTAGCCGATCCCCTTTATATGGGGCTTCGTCAGGAACGTATGGCGGGCGCTTGCTACGACGAACTCATTGATGAGTTCATGATGGCAGCAAGAAAGCGTTGGCCTAATGTGCTCATTCAGTTTGAAGATTTTGGCAACGCTAATGCTTTCCGTTTATTGGAACGCTGGAAAGATAAGAGTTTGTGCTTTAACGACGATATTCAGGGAACGGCTTGCGTGGCATTAACCGGTTTTTATTCCGCTATGCGGGTAACGGGTGGAAAGCTTGCCGATCAACGTGTGCTCTTTTTGGGCGCGGGCGAAGCTGCAACTGGCATCGCTAATTTGATTGCTGAAGCAATCGCCGATGAAGAAGGTATGACGATTGAAGAAGCTCGTAAACGTTGTTACCTCTTTGATTCTAAAGGTTTGGTGATTGCTGATCGAACTGATCTTTCTGCTCATAAGCGTCAGTTTGCTCACGAAGCCCAGCCGGCCCAAAGCTTCCTGCAGGCGATCCAGCAATTAAAACCCACGGCGATTGTCGGCGTAGCAGCCCAACAAAATGCTTTTAATTCTATGGTGATCGGAGAGATGAGCGCCATTAATGAGCGTCCGATTGTTTTTGCACTCTCCAATCCCACATCAAAAGCTGAATGTACGGCCGAGATGGCTTATCAATTCTCAGAAGGCCGCGCACTCTTTGCTTCTGGCTCTCCTTTTGATGTGGTGAATTACCAAGGTAAGACCTTTGTGCCTCGTCAGGGCAACAATTCTTACGTATTCCCGGCTTTAGGTCGTGCAGCCACTTTTGTGAAAGCAAAAACTATGCCTACAGGCATGTTCCTTGCTGCAGCGCGCAAATTGGCTGAATTGGTCAGTGAAGAGGACCTTGCTCGCGGTAGTCTCTATCCGTCATTGAATGATATTCGACCGATTTCTGAAGCAATTGCGGTAGCTGTTGCTCAGTACGCTTACGACAAGGGTCTGGCTTGTACAGAAAAACCTGAGGATTTGCATGCTGCGATCAAAGCCAGTATGTATACTCCGGGGTACTAACTTCTAGTGACTCTTAGCTAACCGGGCGGAGAAATCTCTCCGCCCGATTGCTACAAGTTCTCGATCTGTGAAAATAAACGCTTTAATAGACGTCTCTCCGGAACTCATTCCCGATACGACTCCTTCTGTTGAAGATGTCGTGGCTGTTGCTCGTTTAAAGGGCGAACCGCTACTGCATTTTCCGGATGATCTTTATATTCCTCCTGATGCGCTCAAGCTATTTTTAGAGTCTTTTGAAGGCCCCTTTGACTTACTGCTTTATCTTATTCGTAAGCAGCGCCTTGATCTCAATGAAATTTCTGTTGCAGCAGTGACCGATCAGTACATGCAGTATGTTGAACAGATTCGTCAGCAGAATATGGAATTGGCCAGTGACTATCTGGTAATGGCCGCCGACCTGATGATGATTAAAAGCAGGCTTCTCTTACCGGTAGCTCCAGTTGATGATGAAGATCAGGAAGAAGATCCGACGGCTCGCATTCTCAGAGAGGTCGCTGAATATGAAAAAATACAAGTTGCCGCCCAGCTTCTGAGTGCGTTGCCGACGATGGGTGACGGTTTTTGGCGAGGCTTTGTAGCCATAGAGCAGGATGAAGAACCTGAGCCCGAGGTCTTGCCTCAGGAATTAGCCCGAGTATGGATGGCAGTAGTAAAAAATGCGGATTTAAAGCTTAGCCACACGGTGTCCAGACAGGAACTTTCTATTCACGAATTTATGTCTGCCATTATTAAACGGGTAGAAAAAGATCGGTTTGTGAGTTTTGATGAGTTGGTTCAGGGACAAAGCACGATGCAAGAGAAGGTTGTTAGTTTTTTGGCTATTTTGGAACTATCACGCGAAGGTTTGATTTCAATTACTCAGGCAGCACCTTATGCACCGATTTATTGTGCGAAGAAATTTTTACCGATTCTGTCTGAAAATCAGTCTCAAATGAATGATCAGGCTGAATCAGTCAATAAGTCATAAAAAAACGTATGTATTTGAAACAAGCTAACATTGACTTAACAAAAAACGCTTAAACTATCGCCGTCTTGATTTTTAAAGGGAAAAAGACATTATGGAATGGTTGACCGAGCTGATTACAACGATGCACTGGGGTGCCGTAGCTCAGATCATCATGATTGATATTTTGTTGGGTGGTGATAACGCTGTTGTCATTGCTCTGGCTTGCCGTAATTTGGATCCCCACCAGCGTCGTCAGGGTATTTTCTGGGGTGTGTTCGGCGCAATTGCTTTGCGTGTAGTGCTGATCACCTGTGCGGTATACCTCTTGGAGTTGCCGATGCTTAAAGTTGTAGCCGGTCTTCTTTTGATTTGGATCGGTGTAAAACTTTTGATTCCTCATGATGAGGAAGATAAGCACATTGAAGCAAGTACTAAAGTCTTGGCGGCCATTAAGACTATTATTGTGGCTGACTTGGTGATGAGTATTGATAATGTGATCGGCATTGCTGGCGCCGCCCAAGCTGCTCACGAACACCATCAAACACTTTTAATTATTTTCGGCTTAGTTGTGAGCGTGCCCTTTATTGTCTTCGGCAGCCAAATTATTTTGAAAGTTTTCGACCGTTTCCCGATCATTGTTACATTGGGTGGAGCGTTGCTCGGTTGGATTGGAGGCGGACTGATTGTCTCGGATATCTTCATGGTGGAGCATATACCGCAGACTAGCACCGTTCACTACGGAGCCTGTGTTATCGGTGCAATTTTGGTTGTGCTGATAGCAAAATGGCTTGTCAATCGGCAGAAGAATAAAATAGCTTCAAGCTAAAAATACTTTAGCAATAAGGGCGATCGGATTTGTTCCAATCGCCCTTTTTTCACTTGCGACTAATTAGACAGAGAAACGGAACGGGTAGGCGGGACCCTCACAAGCATTTCCGTTTGTGACCCAAAGGACTCGTTCGGTCAGATCGAACATGACAGCGTAAACTGTGCAAAAACGTGACATAGCCGGATCTCTGGGGTCGGGGTGACTGCAAAGACTATCGGGGAAGTTTGCATGGTCAGTCATCACATCAAACATATCCTTGAGACTGAAGGGACCATGATTCTGAGTTCTTACACGTGCACGGTTGTAACGTACAAAGGTATCGGCTAACTGGAATTTCAGCTTGTCCTGTCCGATAAACAACGGGCTTAAATAGTGGTTGGTGTGGCAAAGCGGCTTCCCTTCACTCATAGTTACTGCAAAGTTATCGGGCGAATACTCCACGCTACTCACAATCCCGCATGCGCTTCCGATATTGAAATTGCCAGCTCCTGCTCGGGTGCATTTGGAAACGCATTCAATGGCATCGCTAATGAGTTTGGAGCTTAAAATTTTCCGATAAATAATGTGAAGCGGAACACCGATTTGTCCCTTCCCGACAGATAGTGCGTTAAGGGTGACGCCAATGCCGTCTTCGTTTAGCCCTTTACCGCCTACCATACCGGCTTCGGCTACCATTAAGAGTCTGGGTAGCGGAGTCTGATCAATTTCTACAACCACTGTGCAGGGCCTTGCCTCACCGAGCCAGTCCCACGTTTGTGTTAAAACCGTATGACCGTTAATAGTAGCTTCTGGCGGATAGCTAATGGCAGTGCATCCGTCAGGCAGAGCAAACATGATTTCACTGCGGCAATTTAAAGCCAAAATGTCCTCATAGGTCAGTCCAGCCCCCTGGGCAATGCCTCGCATTTCCTCAATAAGTTCTGGGAAATAATTTTTAATAGCCGGTTCAAACTGCTTTGCCAGTTCCTTGGCTTTTTCCCAATCCAAATGAGCATTGGCTTCAAACATACTAGAGTACAGATCAATGCACTTGAGAATTCTTTCTTTGGCTTTTTGACCGTACTGCTCGCCACGATCGAAAGGCGTTCCGCTAACTCGAATAATTAAATGTTCAAATGACATGATATTGTTCCTTATTCAACGATCTTTCTCGGGTAGTCTTTGCCAAACCAAGTCATAATGACGCCTTTGGGAGGTTTAGGAGTCAACAGGGAAACACCAACCAAAAGCACCACACTGACGATCATGGAAATACCCACCGGATGCATACCTAAAGTGATGTCAAAGGGCAAAAGCTTCATCTCTGCCACAATGTACGTTACGTAGGCGCCTGCAATACCCATAGCCGCACCCCACTCGTTGCAACGCTTCCAGTAGCAGCCTAGTAAGAGCGTAAAGAAGAATGCTGCCGCCATACCGCCCATACTAAAGGTGATAATCAATTGCAGCATATCGGGCGGGTTTAAAGCTAAAGCAAAAACAATGACGGAAATGATCACAGTGGTGCTGATCGTCATTTTCTTTTGCTCTTCGTTCGTTGCCTTGGGTTTTAAGAAAAAGCGCCAGAGATTGAGAACAATGGTTGACGAAATCACAATAATGATGGCGCTGACCGTTGACTGTACAGCAGAGGCGACACCGGCCAAAGTAATACCGGCAAGCCACGTCGGTACGACTTGCATTGTAAGAATCGGGATAGCGTGGTCGACAGTTTCTAAATTGGTATATAAGCCTTTGGCTGCCAGCGAGCAGTAAAGACCGAGACCTACTGTCCAAACCGTGACAATCACGATGCCTAAAATTGCAGCGCGCTTCATCGCAATGGTGTTTTTATAGGTGAGCGCCCCCATGGCTAAGTGCGGCAAGCTGATAGCGGCAAAGCCGTAAATAATCCATTGAGAGAATTCATAGGCAACAGACCAGCGGAAAGGATTGAAATAATCGGGTTCCCGGGCATGTATGGCAGAAGTGAGAACCTGCCAGCCGCCGTGAGCAGTAACTTCAATGTGAGAGCCTACAATAAGGCATAGGACGGCCAGCGTCATCGTAATGCCTTGCACAATGATCGCAAGGGCCACTCCCTTAATACCGCTTACCGTCGTCACAATCAGTACAGTTGCGGCAAAAAAGACTAATCCTACCCAGTAAGGCAATCCGGTCATAGCTTCGAAAACTCGAGCCCCGCCTACTGTTTGACCGACTACGTAGCTAAGCATAAAAACTACAATCGATAAGCCACCTAAAAGCACTACGGCTTTATTGTTGTGAAAGCGGTGAGCAATCAAATCTAGGTAAGACTGAGCGTCAATACGACGGGCAACAATACCGATCTTTTTACCAATTTCACCCAAGACCACGAAGGTAACAAAAAGCTGGCAGCCGTTAATCATGAGCCAAGGGCCTCCCACCCGGTAACTCATGCCGGGGGAGCCGACAAAAGTGCCGGCACCGCAAAGGCCAGCGGCAATCATGAAAGCAACGGCAAGCATACCCATGCCGCGGCCTCCTGTATAGAAGTCGTCAACATAGGAATTGACAGAGGATTTTTGACGCCTAGCATAAACAGCAACAGCAACAACAGCGAGCGTATAGAGAACAAACGTAACAATAATGGCCACGCGTTGGAATGTTGTGATGGTCAGTTCCATATGACCTCCCATTAATTCTTGTCAGAGTCTTCGTCTTCAAGATTCTCGGCTTTGAAAACGAAATGTGTGATGAACGCCATACAAACACCGCCGATGACGGCAACGATAGCCATGACACTCAGGTAACGTGGCAGACCGAATAGATACTGCATCTCTTGCATATCTTGGGCTGCGTAGTAATAAACCACAGATAACACCACTATGACGTAAATCAGGTAGGCAAAGAAAGTGACGAGCATCTCTTTTTTTGCACTAACTAATCTCGGATCATCTTCGATTTCATCAAATGAGTAATCTCGGGAGTCATATTCTTGTCGAGACATTTCTTTCATAAAGAGACCTCTTTTGAACAAAAAAAGAAAGAGGAAAGAGCTAATAGAGGGTTAACCCTGATTTGAATGTAGGAGACAAAACAAGATCGGTCAATCATTATTCGCAAAGAGAATAAAAAATATTGATATAAAGCAAATAAATAATTGAGTGGTTATGAAAGAGATAAAAAAAGAGCTCCGATTACGGAGCTCTCAAAAAATGCATTAGACGATATCTTTTAACTCTCGTCTCAAAATTTTACCGACAGCGGTCTTCGGCAGTGAGTCAACAAAGATAATTTGTCGCGGAATCTTGTAGCCCGTTAATTGTGTACGACAGTATTTCACAACATCTTCTTTGGTGATAGAGGGGTCTTTTAATACGATAACAGCTTTAACAGTTTCACCAGATCTTTCGTGAGGCACACCAACCACGCCGCATTCGAGTACGCCTGGCATGGAGGCAATGACACTTTCCACTTCGTTGGGATAGACGTTAAAGCCCGAGACCAAAATCATGTCCTTTTTGCGGTCAGTGATTGTGATCTTTCCATCAGCGGCCATATAGCCTACATCACCGGTTCTCAGCCAGCCGTCACGGAAGACTCCCGCAGTTTCTTCGGGGCGGTTCCAGTAACCGACCATCACTTGAGGTCCCTTTACGCAAATTTCCCCCGTGTGAGACTCTATGTCTTCAGGGGTATTGCACAATCCCAAATCCTTAAAGCCGTCTCCGCGAATGCTTACCTCGGTATTGGGTAGAGGATAGCCGACAGAACCGTCCCAGGGAGCATCCGGTAAGTTACCACAAACTCCAGGGGAAGCTTCCGTTAAGCCGTAGGCTTCAAGAATGCCGATACCGGTTGTTTTCTTCCAACGTTCGGCGACTACTTTTTGGATTTGAGTGCCGCCAGCGACAGCCATTTTTAATTTGGAGAAATCAACACTGGCAAATTCTGGGTTATTCAAAAGCGCGTTATAAAGGGTGTTAACACCGGTGTAGACAGAAAACTTCCAGTGTTTGCATTCTTTGACAAGACCTTTGATGTCTCGGGGATTCGTTATAAGAACACTGCGGGCTGTCCAATTTAGGAAGGCAAGCGTCGCCGTAAAGGCAAAGATGTGGTAAAGCGGCAATGCACACATCGCCACTTCCTCGCATTCTTTAAAGGAGACACTGATCCAGTGACCCGTTTGTTCCACGTTGGATAACACATTGCGGTGAGTCAACATGGCGCCTTTGGAGACTCCGGTTGTTCCACCCGTGTACTGCAAGAGTGCAACGTCTTGGTTAGAAAGTTCAATCGGACTAAAGCCTTTCTGATGGCCGATAGCAAGTGCTTGTCTAAAATCAACAGCACCAGGCAAGTGCCACTCGGGTACCATCTTTTTAACGTACTTAACAGCTGTGTTGACTAAGGTACGTTTCACAAATGGGAAGAGATCGCCCACTTGGGTGGTGATAATATGCTTGACAGCGGTGCGAGTGAGCACTCTTTCAAGTGTTTTGGCGAAATTTTCAATAATAATGATCGCCTTGGCGCCAGAATCTTTTAGCTGATGCTCGAGTTCGCGTGCTGTGTAAAGAGGATTCACATTTACTACAACAAATCCGGCTCTCAAGATAGCAAAAAGCGAAACCGGATATTGCAAGAGGTTTGGCATCATAACTGCTACACGGTCTCCCTTTTGCATATCAGGAAGCGACTGCAAATAACCCGCCAGGTCAAAGGAAAGTGCCTGAGCTTCTTTAGTTGTGAGCGTTACTCCCATATTGGTAAAAGCAGGAGCATCAGGGTGCTTTTCGGCAATACCATCTAAAAGGGCAGGAATATTAGCGACTCTATCGGGGTTGATTTGTGCAGGAACACCTTTCGGATATTTGGCAATCCAAGGGAATTCATTCATCTTTTATATGTCCAGAATTGAATAATCAGAAACTAATATTGTAAACAAAGAAAATCGCCCACAGTAGGGGCGATTTTTACCAATTTTGCCGTTTAGGACAATTATGCAAGCGTCAGACAGTGGCGTGCATAACTCTTAACGTCTTCCCAATCGGTGTAATCAATCACTGCGTCCATGGAAGTCGGTCCCTTGGTCATCTTCATAATGAGCTGAATCATCTTGGCATCAAGCCAGCCCCAGTTTGGATAGTCGACCTTGCCGGCAATGCACTTCACATCACGCGGCTTCCAGGGAGAGTTCTGCAGGAACTTTTGCATGTAACGGTTGCCTTCCGGCGTTGCCTTAATCGGCGTACGGGCCACCACGGAAACGTTAAAGAAGCTGTGGGGCTTGGCATTTAATTGATCTTTATGCTTAGCGAGGAAGCTGTAGAAAATCTTGGGGTAGGTGCCGTACAGTACAGGGCAGCCCACGATAAAAAGATCGTACTTGTCCCATTGCACACCTTCACGGTCAGCTTCCATGACGCTCATCATGTCGGCTTGATTGCCTTCGGCAATCACGGTTTCCCAAATGCGACGAGCCACACGGGCCGTATGACCGCTTCGGCTGTAATAGAGCACGAGCACAGATTTCATTTTTTTCTCCTCATTCTCCCAATCCGGTTACATAGTCTGACGGCGGGAAAATACAAATGTAAAGCCAGTATGGATGGGGCGGCAACGCATTCAGACGATTGTCGCATCTTCCAAATTTATCCGTAATAACCCTAAGTTCTTTCGGGCACTTTTGGCATTTTAGTGCAGAAATATTGCTTCAAGCTTAAAGCTGGTGTTTTGATTCAAGCGTTTGAAGCCAGATGAGAATTTCTTGCGGCTGTTGAGCAATGCAATCTGTGTGCCATTGCCCGATTGGAAAATCTTTCCGCAGATAGCCCCAAGCGGCTGCGGCAAAAGGCATCCCCAAAGCAGCTGCGGCTTTGGAGTCTCGAATATCGTCACCCACGTAGGGCGTTTCGACGGCTTTAGCTCCATTTTGCTTTAGGGCAACGAGTATATTGTCTGGATTGGGTTTGAGTTTTCCGGTTTCATCTCCGCTTACTATGACCGCCGCTCGCTTAGTTAAACCGAGTTTTTCAACGATGGGAAGGGTAAAGCAGCTGAACTTATTAGTGACGATTCCCCATTGCCAGCCTCGTGCCTCGATTTCATTCAATAGTTCCATTACACCATTAAAGCAGATGACTTTTTCGGCACAATGACTTTGGTAGTCAGTTAAAAACCGCTCTTTCAATTCCAGGAAGGCTGAATCTTCCGGAGTGAGATTGAATCCGACTTTTAAAAGTCCTTTAGCACCTGAGCCTGCATATGGTCTTAATAGGTCGTAGGGAAGGGGATCAAGGTGTTCCTCTTGGCGGATGCGATTGAGGGAAGAACACAAATCAGGAGCACTATCAACTAGTGTGCCATCCAAGTCAAAAAGAATTAAAGCCATGAGTATTCCTAATGCAGGAAACTAACTAAACTAAGCGTGTAACTTTTCAGATTGAAATGAGAATCGAATCGCTAAATGTTGCGCGCTATGGTGCTTTTTATCACAGACAAAGATTTTTCGCACGTAGCTTTTAATTCTAAAAAGGTACGTAATTTGGCTAGTTTGGTTGTCTATAGAGGCAGTGCGGTGGCCAAGGATATTGGCGTAATAAGTTGGGAGATCTTATCTAGGTAAACAGAACTCAAGAAAAAGGCGCTTCAAAATGAAGCGCCTTCAAATTTAAATCAATGAGACAGTCTCATTAATTATTGAGCGCGGGTGCCGACCACTTCGACAACAGCACGGCGGTTCGGAGCCAAGCAGGCAACCAAATCAGCCTTCGGAGCGGTTTCATCGCAGGTCACGACAGGATCAGCAGAAGCCTTGCCTTCCGTTTGGATCTTGTCGGCAGGCACGCCTTGAGCAACCATGTAGCCCTTGACAGCTTCAGCACGGCGTTCGCTCAAAGCTTGGTTGAAGGAAGCCGGGCCGGTAACGTCGGTGTAACCGGTAGCCATCACGACTTCAACATTCAAGCCGGACATACGAGCAACCAATTCGTTGAGCATCTTCACGCCTTCGGGTTTGACCTTGGCAGAGTTCAAGTCAAAGAGCGTATCGGCAGCCAAAACGATCTTGCCGCTGTTGGCGATGTCAGCGTCGCATTCAACGCCTTCGGCCAAAGCTGGAGTCCAGAAACCGGTGCGCCAGCAGAGGTTGTAGCCGCTCATCACGGTCGTGCCGTAGTTGTTTTGAACATACGGGAAAACGTCAGCAGCGCTGGCCATACCGCTCGTAGCGAGCAAAGCAGCCATAGCGGCGCTCAAAGCTAAAGTTTTTTTCATATTATTATCTCCAATTGGATCAATTGCGGTGAACAACAGACGACCGCAGACGTCTCACCAATGCCCCACCGCCCTCGCGAGTGGCTTTTTGGGGGCAACGGCATAAGCTAAATTCTATTCTGCCACGTTTTGGTTATTTTCTGTGCTTTTTCTCGACTAACGGGTCTGATCCCGTAACATTGTTGCTTTTTGACAACAAGCTTACCGTCTACCCAAACGTGGGTAATATCTTCACGACCGGCACTGTAAAGAAGCTGAGAAGCTGGATCAAAAACCGGCAGTGCATCAATTGAACCTAAATCCACAGCAATAATATCAGCATCTTTACCTTTTTCTAGTGAACCGATACGATCATCCCAACCGAGTGCTTTTGCTCCACCCATAGTCGCAGCATAGAGCATGTCTGCAACTTTCATTTTTGTTGTATCTTGACAAACCGATTTCCCGAGCATGGCAGCAAGACGCGTTTCGCCCAATAAATCTACTTTGTCGTTACTTGCAACACCGTCAGTGCCCATCGCAACATTAATGCCCATCGTCATCATTTTAGCGATGGGAGAAAAGCCACTTGCTAATTTGAGATTGGAGCAAGGACAGTGCACAGTGCTTGCGCCGGCTTTTGCTAAAAATTCCAATTCGTTGTTATCAGCGTGCACAGTGTGCACAGAAATGAAATGATCATTTAGAAGTCCCAGATTCTGCAAGCGCTCAATTGGTCGCATGCCATATTGCTTAAGTGAACCTTCAATTTCTGTCTGAGTTTCGTCGACATGCATGTGGATGTAAGCATTATGCTTTTGGGCTAGTTCCCGCACTTTAATGAGCGCATCATCGTCGACAGTGTAAGGGGCGTGTGGCCCCACAGTGACTCGGACATTGGGATTGTCGCTAAATCGTTCAAAAAGAGCCTGAGCACAGTTGATATATTCATCTGTTGTTTTAGCCATAGCAGAAGGGAAACCGATCACAATGCCTGAGACCGAACACTTCATACCCACTTCGGTAAGCCCTCTGGCGACATCCTCACTGAAAAAATAATGATCGCTTGCGCACGTGATACCTGACTCAATCATTTCTGAGCCTGCGATTAAAGAGCCTTCGTAGCAGAATTCGTGGCTCATTAATTTACCTTCAGCTGGCCAGATTTTTGTTTGCAGCCAATTCATTAGAGGTAAGTCTGCTCCCATGCCGCGCAACAGGTGCATTGGAGCATGTGTATGGGCATTAACCAGACCGGGCAAAACGATATGATCGGGCAGCTCAACAACTTCTTGTGCTTGGCAGTCCTGTGTATCCTGCGTGGGTAAAATTGCTGCAATTTTCCCTTCATCAATGAGAATGCTGTGGTGAGGCAAAAGTGCTCCTTTGGGGGCCATGGGCATCACCCAGCCAGCTTTAATAATCGTTTTCACGTGCATAAAAAACCTTTAAAAGTGACTTTCGACAGCTAAGCTTGAATTGTATGTCAGAGCTGAAATTTCTGTCAGGGTTTAATTTTGAGACTTTTAGAGACTTTTTGCATTAGCTAACATGTTGAAAATAAAAGAAATTTTAAGTTTCAGGATATGGGCATTTTTAATTAAATCCTGATAAAATCAACAGGTTAATTTTTCATAGATGGATAGTCAATCAATGTCGGATAACGAAGATATTAAGAATAACGAAGAAACCCTTACGCCTGAAGAAGCGTCCGATTCCAACGTCCCTGGTTCCATGGTCAACATTGCTCAAGAGCTACTTCCCGTTTCTCTGGAAACAGAGATGAAGCGCGCCTATCTTGACTATGCAATGAGTGTGATTGTAGGTCGTGCTCTTCCTGATGCACGCGATGGTTTGAAGCCAGTGCACCGTCGTGTCCTTTACGCTATGGAGCAAATGGGTAATACCTATTCGCGTCCGACCAAAAAATCCGCCCGTGTGGTGGGTGATGTTATCGGTAAGTATCACCCCCACGGTGATATGGCAGCGTACGACACCATTGTCCGTTTGGCTCAGCCTTTTTCTTTGCGCTATCCGCTCGTGTACGGTCAGGGCAATTTTGGTAGTCTTGATGGAGACTCTGCCGCGGCCATGCGTTATACGGAAGTGAAGTTGCAGAAGTTGGCCGGTGAAATGCTTGCCGATATCCGAAAGGATACGGTGGACTTCATTCCTAATTACGACAATACTGAAAAAGAACCGACTGTTTTGCCGACTCGTTTGCCCCATTTGCTGATTAACGGCAGTGCGGGTATTGCTGTTGGCATGGCGACCAATATTCCGCCGCACAACTTGCGTGAATCCATCGATGCTTGTGTGCATCTACTTAATCACCCGGATGCAACGGTTGACGATTTGATTAAATTTATTCCCGCACCAGACTTCCCGACCGGAGGCATTATTTTCGGTCTCAAAGGTGTGGTGGACGGCTATCGTACAGGCAGAGGCCGGGTGTTGATGCGGGCCAAAACACACTATGAGGAGTTCGATCACGGACGCCGTACGCGTATTGTGGTCGATGAAATTCCTTATCAAGTTAATAAGCGCGTGTTGGTTGAAAGCATCGCTCACTTGGTTAACGAAAAGAAAATCGAAGGCATTTCTGATTTGCGCGATGAAACCGATAAAGACGGTGTGCGCGTCGTGATTGATTTGAAGGCCGGTGTTGTGGCTGACGTAGTACTCAATAATCTCTATAAACTCACGCAGCTGCAGGATTCTTTCGGCATCAATATGGTCGCTTTAGTTGACGGTCAGCCTCAGCTTTTAAATCTCAAGCAAATCATTGAAGTTTTCCTGATGCATCGTCGGGAAGTTATTACAAGGCGATGCCTTTTTGATTTGAAAGAAAATCGTGCCAGAGGGCATATCCTTGAAGGTTTGGCGGTGGCACTGGCCAATATTGATGACTTCCTGGCAATTATTCGTTCTGCTCCGACTCCGGAGGTTGCTAAGACCGGTTTGATGAGTCGGGGATGGAATTCGGCTTTAGTCGGTGAGTTGCTTCATCGTGCTGGTGAGCATCAAAATGATTTCCGCCCAGAGGGACTAGATGCCTCTTTTGGTTTGCGCGATGACGGCTTGTATTACCTCACTGAAGTTCAGGCCGATAATATTTTGCAAATGCGTCTGCAGCGCTTAACCGGCCTTGAACAGGATAAGATCATTCAGGAATATAGAACGGTCGTTGATGTGATTGCTGATTTATTGGATATTTTGGCCAAGCCTGACCGGGTTCGTCAGATTATCGAAGATGACCTTATTGAAATTAAGAATGAGTATGGCGATGACCGCCGTTCTGAAATCGATCCGACGGGGGATCCCAATTTTGATCCGAGAGACCTTATTCCCCGTCGTGAAATGGTTGTTACCATGACGCGAGATGGTTACATCAAGAGTCAGCAGTTGTCTGATTATCAGGCTCAGCGTCGAGGAGGTCAGGGGAAAAAGGCTGCAACCATGAAAGAAGGCGATATGATTGATCAGCTCTTCATTGCCAACTCGCACGACAGAATTTTGTGCTTCTCCAATTTCGGTCGGATGTACTGCCTAGATGTTTATGCGTTGCCTGAAGGCTCTCGTACCTCAAAAGGTCGTCCGATCATCAATTCAGTGCCTTTAGCTGAGGGTGAGCGTATTACGGTAGTCTTGCCGATTGAAGACTTTGATGACAAACACTACGTTTTCATGGCCACTTCAAAGGGTGTTGTTAAAAAGACCCGTCTGAAAGATTTCGCTAATGTGCGCCGCTCCGGGATTAATGCTGCCGGCCTTGACGAAGGGGACCACCTAATTGGGGTAGCCATTACCGATGGTGAGCACGACGTGATGCTCTTTTCCGACGCAGGTAAGGCCGTGCGCTTTAGTGAGGCCGATGTTCGTCCGATGGGGCGCGGTGCACGTGGTGTGCGCGGCATGGCACTTGAAGATGATCAAAATGTAATTGCGATGCTTGTAGCTGACAGTGAAGAGCAAACAGTGCTTACCGCAACGGAAAATGGCTTTGGTAAACGCACGCTTGTGAGCGAGTACACTCGCCATGGTCGAGGTACCAAGGGAATGATAGCTATTCAAACCAGTGAACGAAACGGTAAAGTTGTCGCTGCAACATTGGTCAATGAGGCCGATGAGGTCATGTTGCTCACGCAAAAGGGCAAAATTGTCAGAACGCCAGTTTCAGATATCTCTGTTTTGAAGCGCGCCACACAAGGGGTAACTTTGATCGCTTTAAAGGACGATAGTCTCGTCGCAGTTCAAAGAATTGCAGAAAAAGACGTAGAGGAAGAAAAAACGCAAGAGCAAAAAAACGCTGAGCAAGCTTCCTCCGACTCTCAGAATACGGCTTCTGAAAATAAAAATCAGGCCTAATAGTTTAACGTAGAGCTCTCCTGCTTTAGTTCGGGAGAGCTTCTTTTTATTTACCGAGTTAGCGATGATTCCAGTAATTACAATTGATGGACC
The DNA here is from genome assembly GCA_900544345.1 of uncultured Sutterella sp. Classification (GTDB taxonomy): domain Bacteria; phylum Pseudomonadota; class Gammaproteobacteria; order Burkholderiales; family Burkholderiaceae_F; genus Aphodousia. The sequence goes on from UQUR01000004.1 coordinate 58,461, forward strand.
AACCGCTTCAGGCAAAGGCACAGTGGCCTCTCGTGTGGCCGAAGCCTTAGGCTTTTATTATCTCGATAGCGGAGCACTCTACAGGCTGTGTGCTTATAAAGCCCTTAAGGAGTCTGTAGATTTATTAGACGAAAATACAGTTTCTCAATTAGCGGCAGCGCTTGAACCACGCTTTGAAAACGGCCGAATTCTGTTAGATGGTGAAGATGTCACCGATAAAATTCGTGCAGAAGCAGTAGGAGTGGCAGCCAGTAAGGTAGCCGCTTTAATGCCGGTCAGAGGAGCTTTGTTAGATGTACAAAAGCGAGCCAGACGTGAACCAGGCTTAGTGGCTGACGGGCGTGATATGGGTACAGTGATTTTCCCTGATGCTCCTTTGAAAGTTTTTTTAACTGCCAGCGCTCAGGCTCGTGCACTGAGACGCTTTAATCAGTTGAAAGAAAAAGGAATTGTTGCTAATATCGACACCCTTACCCGGGATCTGGAGGAGCGTGATCGTCGCGATATGCAACGCGCTGTCAGTCCTCTTGCGCCCGCTAAAGATGCAAAGATCCTTGATTCATCTGAATTAACGATTGAAGCGACGGTAGCTCAAGTACTTCAATGGTATAAGGAGCTCGCCGATTAGATCGGACTTGGTTCCGATCGCCCGGTAAACCGGCAATAGGGCCGGCCCGGTTTTCTAACCCGGTACTGACTTCCTTTCGGAGGCGGTACTGATATTTAAATTAACTCATGTCTGAAAATATTAACCAACCCGAGTCTTTTGCTCAGCTTTTTGAAGAAAGCTTAGCTCGTCAAGAAATGCGCCAAGGCGAAGTCATCACGGCTGAAGTGGTGCGCGTCGATTACAACTTTGTCGTTGTGAACGCCGGTTTGAAGTCCGAAGCCTATGTGCCCATCGAAGAATTCAAGGACGATCGCGGTGAAGTCACCGTGAAGCCGGGTGATTTTGTGGCTGTGGCGATTGAACAAGTCGAAAACGGCTACGGTGATACGATTTTGTCTCGCGACAAGGCCAAGCGTCTTGCCGCCTGGATGAACCTTGAAAAAGCCCTCGAATCCGGCGAACTCGTTACCGGTACGATTACGGGCAAGGTCAAGGGTGGTCTTACGGTGATGACCAACGGTATCCGTGCTTTCTTGCCGGGTTCTTTGGTTGACACCCGTCCGGTTAAGGATACGACCCCCTACGAAGGCAAGACCATGGAATTCAAGGTCATCAAGCTCGACCGCAAGCGCAATAACGTTGTGGTTTCCCGTCGTGCTGTGGTTGAAGCCAGTATGGGCGAAGAACGCGCCAAACTCATGGATACGCTCAAGGAAGGCGCTATCGTTAAGGGTATTGTTAAGAACATTACCGATTACGGTGCCTTCGTTGATTTGGGTGGTATCGACGGCTTGTTACACATCACCGACCTCGCCTGGCGTCGTGTGCGTCATCCGAGCGAAGTGGTTCAAGTTGGTCAAGAGCTCGAAGCTAAGGTTCTTAAGTTTGATCAAGAAAAGAACCGTGTTTCTTTGGGCTTGAAGCAATTGGGTGAAGATCCGTGGATCGGTATCGCTCGCCGTTATCCGAAGGGCACCCGCCTCTTCGGTAAGATCACCAACATTACCGATTACGGTGCCTTCGTTGAAATCGAAGCCGGTATCGAAGGTTTGGTGCATGTTTCCGAAATGGATTGGACCAACAAGAACGTTGATCCGAAGAAGGTTGTCCAATTGGGCGATGACGTTGAAGTCATGGTTCTTGAAATCGACGAAGAACGTCGTCGTATCTCCTTGGGTATGAAGCAATGCAAGCCCAATCCTTGGGAAGAATTCGCTCAAAGCCACAAGAAGGGTGACAAGGTTACCGGCCAAATCAAGTCCATCACCGATTTCGGTGTGTTCATTGGTTTGACGGGTGGCATCGACGGTTTGGTGCACTTGTCTGACCTCTCCTGGACCGAACAAGGCGAAGAAGCCGTTCGCAAGTATAAGAAGGGTGACGAAGTTCAGGCTGTCGTGCTCGGTATCGATACCGAACGTGAACGTATCAGCTTGGGCGTGAAGCAATTGAGCGGTGATCCGTTCAGCAACTTCACGAGCACCCATGAAAAGGGTTCTGTGGTCACCGGCACGGTCAAGAGCGTTGACGCTAAGGGTGCTGTGATCGACTTGGGCGACGAAACAGAAGGTTATTTGCGTGCCTCTGAAATCTCCTCCGAACGTGTCGAAGACGCTACGACGCAATTGAAGGAAGGTGACAGCGTGACGGCGCAAATTATCAGTATCGACCGTAAGAACCGTAGCATCCAATTGTCCATTAAGGCCAAGGATGCCAGCGAAGCTCGTCAAGCCTTGGATCGCATGAACCAAGACGCTCAGAGCGCTTCCGGTACGACCAACTTGGGTGCCTTGTTGAAGGCTAAGCTCGAACAAAAGTAATCGGAGAGAGGCATGGTGGATGCCATGACGAAATCCGAGCTGATTGAACGGCTCGCAAGTAAAAGCACGCGCTTATCTTCGCGTGATGTTGGCGAATCCGTTAAAGCGGTGCTCGATGCGATGACTCTGGCTATGGCCACCGGTAGCCGCATCGAAATCCGCGGGTTCGGCAGTTTTTGCCTCAACTACCGCCCCGAGCGATTGGGACGTAATCCTAAGAGCGGGGAAAGTGTGGTAGTGCCGGCAAAATACGTGCCGCACTTTAAAGCGGGCAAAGAGATGCGTCTCAGAGTAGACGGTCCTGCACAAGAAGCTTAAAGAGCATCTCAACGTCAACCTAAGTTCAGAATGGGGATCCCAAAGATTTTGGGATCCCCATTTCCGTTTATATTTTTATATTTTTTCTAAGTGATGTTGCTTAGAGCTTGGTAACTTCTAGGTTAATTACTCTAGAAACCTTCTCAATCAGCCGATAAGCCCTTAAATATAATGAAACACAGGTATCAGCTCATTTTTAAGATACCTCTCATTGATTCGGATTAAATGGATTAAGAGCTTATCATGTATAACTTTTTAGCAGCATTTTGTATTTGCGGTTTCATCGTCATTATCGGTGAATTGGTTTCAACATGGACGAAGGCATGGGTGCCTTCCGTGTTCGTTTCTGCCTGCTTGTTGTTGGTGGGCTATTGGACAATTATCCCCTACGATTTAGTTAAGGACTCATTCTTGACGCCCTTTGGCGCTACATTGGGTATTTACCTTTTGATTGTGCATATGGGTACGGTGATTAGTCTAAAGACGTTGATGGAGCAATGGAAGACCGTCGTAATGTGTTTGGTAGGGCTAGCCGGTATGTGTATCCTGTCGCTACTTTTGTGCCCGTTGTTTATGGATTGGGCTTACATTGTTGCAGGCTTGCCGCCGCTTACCGGTGGTATTGTTGCTGCAACAATTATGCAACAGGCGGCCACTGAACATGGTCTGACCTCAGCAGCCGTTTTTGCCATTACCATGTACTGCGTACAAGGCTTTGCAGGTTATCCGCTTACAGCTATTTTTATGAAGGCTGAAGGCGCTAAGCTGTTGAAAGAATACCGCTCTGGACAGCGTGTTTCCAAGGATGAATTGTCGGCAGCGAAGAACGTGACTTCTTTGCCTTCTAGCGATCGTCGCGGTCCTCTCGCTTTGCCTGATTGGTTAAATAGCCCGATTGTGATGCTCACCAAAATCGGTATGGTGGCCTGGTTATCCATGATGGTGGGCAGTTTCACTGGTATTAGCGGAGCCGTTTGGGCACTGATTTTCGGTGTTGTTTTCTGTTCTCTTGGCTTTTTGGAAACAGATATCTTGCATCGTTGCAATTCTTTTAATATCTTGATGTTTGCTTTAACCATGTTTGTCTTCGAAGGATTAAAAGACTGCACGCCCGAAATGCTTACTTCGATTATTCTGCCGATGGTGGGTTTGATTGTCGTGGGTGTCTTCGGAATGGCCGTTTTTGCATGGGTGGCTGCAAAAGTGATGAAGCTCTCCTTCCCGTTGAGTTTCTGTAATTGCCTCACAGCTCTTTACGGTTTCCCGTTTAATGCCATTATCACAGAGTCTACCTGTAAGGCAATGGCTAAAACGCCTGAAGAACATGAGTTCTTGATGAGCAAGATGTTCCCCTCGATGATTATCGGCGGTTTTGTCACGGTGACGATCACTTCTGTGATTTTGGCCGGCTTCTTTGTGAATTTGCTCTAATTAAAATCAGACAGGGCGCCGAAAGGCGCCTTGAGGTTATCAGTAAAGGAATTTGAAATGAATATTCAAGCACTTGGTCAGAAGTACCATGATTATTTGATTGAACAACGTCGTTGGTTTCATGCCTACCCGGAAGTAAGCGGTGAGGAATTCGGGACAGCTAAACACATTCGTGAGGAATTGGATAAGCACGGAATTGCGTGGCGTGAATGTGGCATGAAAACAGGAACTTTGGCAACGATTAAGGGCGCTAAGCCTGGTAAGACCATTTTACTTCGCGGTGATATTGATGCGTTGACAGTCAATGAAGAAACTGGGTATGAATTCGCAAGTAAGAATCCCGGTGTGATGCATGCTTGCGGACATGACTGCCATATTTCGATGCTTCTGACTGCCGCTTTAATGCTTAATGAAATAAAAGATGAGCTCGCAGGGACAGTTGTTTGTGCCTTCCAACCCGCTGAAGAAATCGGTAAGGGTGCCTGTGCTATGATTGAAGAAGGTGCTCTTGAAGGTGTGGATGCAGCTTTTGGTATGCATGTCTGGTCTGATATTCCTAGTGGGAAAATATCCGTACGTGAAGGCGCCACGATGGCTTCGGGCGATCGTTTTGAAGTCAATATTGAAGGCAAGGGTGGTCACGGTGCTACGCCGCACCTTTGTGCCGATGCCATTGTGATGAGTGCTGCCATCGTGCAAAATCTTCAGACGGTAGTAAGCCGCGAAATCTCTCCGGTTGAAACAGCGGTACTGACCGTCGGAACAATCGAAGGCGGTACACGCTGGAATGTTGTTTCGGGTTCGGCCAAACTCACAGGAACCACTCGCTGCTTCAGTAACGAAGTGCGTGCACAATTCCCCGTGGCGATGAAACGTGTTGTGGAAGAAACCGCCCGTGCAATGCGCGGAAAGGCGACCCTGACTTATGAAGAATTAGTGCCGCCGACGATTAATGATGCACAGTTGGCTCGTGCTGTACGCTCGAGTGCGAAAAAAGTTTTGGGCGAAAATTACTTCTACGACTATCCGTTAACGATGGGTGGCGAAGATTTTGCATACTATCAGCAAAAAGTACCTGGTGTAATGGCTTTGTTTGGAGTGGGTAATCCTGCCTGTGATGCCGTTCATGCTCAGCATTCCGGTTGCTATAAAGTTGATGAAGATGCATTAATTAACGGTGCTATGACACATGTTCAGGTGGCTTATGATTTTCTTAATCAATAAGAAAAAGTCTGAGTTTTATTCTTAGTGTCAAAGCCTCGACATTTGTCGGGGCTTTTGCGTTTTTTTGCAGTCCGTATAATCAAAACTTTCCTTCTAAAAAAGAAAAAAGATGCTTATTGAACGTAAAGATTTAATAAAGGCCAAACGCATTGTTGTGAAAGTCGGCAGCAGTACCATTACACATGCAAACGGCAAATGCGACTTTGCCAGAATTGATAAATTGGCTAGAGAATTGGCTGATTGGCAAAATCAAGGCAAAGAGATGATTTTGGTCACTTCAGGAGCTGTTGCGGTTGGTGTTGATCGCTTGGGTTTGTCGGAAAAACCGAAAACCATTCCGGGTAAACAAGCTGCGGCAGCCGTTGGACAAGGCATCTTAATGCATACATACGAAAAGATTTTTGCTGAATACGGTCAGATTGTGGCCCAGGTTTTACTTACGCGTATGGAGACTATTGATCGGCATCGTTATACCAATGCCCGCAATACCTTCATGGAGCTGATTAAGCGTCGAGTAATTCCTATTGTCAATGAAAATGACGTTGTTGCTTTAGATGAATTGAAAATTGGTGACAACGACAATATGAGTGCATTGGTGGCTAGTATTATTGACGCTGACCTGGTGATTATTTTGTCGGATGTTGATGGTCTTTATACCGCCAATCCTCAAACGCACCCCGAGGCTAAATTGGTCTCCAGAGTAGAGGAAATTACCCCTGAAATTGAAGCTAGTGCTGGCGGAGCGGGTAGCAATGTCGGTACGGGCGGTATGTTTACCAAGATTCAGGCGGCGAAAAACGCAACAACTTCTGGCATCAACTTGGTCATTGCCTCCGGCTCTCAAAAAGATGCTGTCAGCAGGATTCTGGAAGGAGAAGAAGTCGGTACGCTTTTTGTCTCTAGAGAAAACCGCTTGCAGTTTAGAAAACGTTGGCTGGCATTCGGCGCTCGTATTATGGGTAGCATCACAGTGGATGCAGGCTGTGAAAAAGCTATCAAGAAAGCTGGTGCCTGTAGCATATTGCCAGTGGGGATCTGCAATGTTGAGGGAACCTTTGAAGCCGGCAACACAGTGAGTGTGCGTACTTCTGAAGGTCGAGAAATTGCTAGGGGTTTGTGTCACTACTCTTCTGAGGAATTAAAGAAAATTATTGGTTGTCAATCGGCCGATATTGAATCTCTTGTCGGACACAAGGCATTTGATGAAGTCATTCATCGCGATGATTTGGTGATCTTAAATTAAGGGAAGCAAGATGACAGTAATGTTTGAACTTGTTCAAGAGAAAGCAAAAGCTGCCCATGATGCTGCTACTCGTATGGCAGTGATGCGAACAGGAGAAAAAAATAAAGCGCTTCTCGCAATGGCAAACGCTTTAATTGAAAAATCAGAGGAGATTCTTGAGGCGAATGCTCTCGATATGGCTAACGCTCAAGCCAATGCTATGAGAAGCTCTATGCAGGATCGCTTGCGTCTGACTCAAGGGCGGATCGAAGCCATGGCAGAAGGTTTGCGTCAGGTTGCGCAGCTGAAAGATCCTATCGGAGAGGTTATCGGTGGGACAACGTTACCCAATGGCCTAATGATGACGAAGGTGAGAGTGCCTATTGGAGTGGTCGGCATCATTTATGAAGCGCGGCCCAACGTTACCTCAGACGCGATTGGCTTATGTCTCAAGTCGGGCAATACCGTTGTGCTTAAAGGGGGGAGCGAAGCTTTGCACTCCAATCGTTCAATTGCTCGGATTTTGTCTGAAGCCGCACAAAAGCACGGTGTCCCAGAAGGGGCTATTCAATTTATTGATGTCACTGATCGTCAGGCTGTAACGGATTTGATTCGGATGAAAGGATTAGTGGATGTTGTGATTCCTCGTGGCAGTGCACGTTTGATCCAGGCTGTGGTTGAAAATGCAACTGTGCCCGTCATTGAAACGGGAGCTGGAGTTTGTCATACCTTTGTTGATGAGAGTGCCGACTGCGATATGGCGCGTCGTATTGCCTTTAATGCTAAAGTGCAACGTCCTTCGGTCTGCAATGCAATGGAAACCCTTTTAGTGCACGAAAAAGCAGCTCCGACTTTCCTTCCTGCGATGTTAAAGGATTATTTTGAAGCGGGAGTGCAGATTTTCGGTTGTGAGAAGGCTCAAACTTTTGATAAAAGAGTGCAGCCCGCGACTGAGGAAGATTGGGCAACAGAGTACGGTGATCTGCGTTTATCTTTGAAAATTGTTCATGACTTGGATGAAGCACTTTCTCACATTGCCTGTTATGGAACCCGTCATTCCGAGTGCATTGTGACTCAAGATATGAATAACGCTCGTCGCTTTCAGGCCGAAGTGGATGCGGCAGTTGTCTATGTTAATGCATCTACTCGTTTCACCGACGGTTTTGAATTTGGTTTCGGCGCTGAAATCGGGATCAGTACACAAAAGCTGCATGCCAGAGGTCCAATGGCTCTTCCGGAACTGACCTCCTATAAGTATCTGATTAACGGTAGCGGGCAAATTAGAGGTTAAAACTACAACTCTTTAATTAGTGAAGGGCGGCTCAATGGCCGCCCCTTTTTTCTCATATGAATTGGTTAAAGATCAATGTCAACGAGTTCATAATTGTCTTTACCCATCCCCAATTCATGCATATAGGACAATTGTCGCAAACCGTGTCGAGTTTCTATGCGCTCAACTAAGTCATGATTTTTATCTTTTCCGAGTGAGTACACAAGATCAACACAAGCTTGGTCAATAGCCAAAATGTCAGTGGAAGCAACCATACCGATATCCGGAATTGTGGGTTCGGCTGCGCTCAGTCCAGCACAGTCGCAATCAACAGACATACGACGCATGACGTTGATAAAAACAATGTGTTTGCCGAAATGATCACAAACAGCTTTGGCTGATTCGGCCATTGTCTCCATCAAGTGTTCCTTGGCCGGCCATTGATCCCACGGAGCATTAACGTCTTTTACTGCATGCACTTGCGCCTTGCCGATCTTGCCGTCAGCGCATCCGATGGCAATATTTTTCATTGAGCCACCGAAGCCGCCCATAGCATGGCCTTTAAAGTGAGTCAGAACAACCATGGAATCGTAGTTGACAATATTTTTACCCATGGAAACTTCTTTAAAGTGCTTGCCCCCTTTGACTGGGAGCATAACTGTACCGTCTTCGTCCATGATATCGACTGGGCAGAAAGTCCAGCCGTTTACCTCTAATGTCTTGCGGTGTTTTTCTGTTGTATCCCGGTCACCGATATAAAGCGTGTTAGTTTCGACAATGGTGCTGTTAGGAATGGTTTGCTGGAAATCTTTAACCATGTCGCGAGGTAAGATATTCGGCCCATTGCGTTCGCCCGTGTGCAGTTTAATGGCTACTTTGCCTTTAATCTCTTCGTTGATCAATGTATAAAGTTTTTTCAAGTGATCGGCATCAATGTGACGAGTAAAGAATACTTTTGCCCTTTCTCCCTTGAAGTCAGAGGTCACCTTTTTGCAGCCGACAACCGGAGCTTGAACTTGAGCGGAAGCGACGTTACTTAACGCGCCCAAAACGGCGCTGGTCATAACGCCTCCCATTGTTTTTAAAAAAGCGTTTCGAGAGCATTTATATTCAGGCATGCGAAATCCTCCTAAGGTGAGCCCTTTTAGCAAAATTTTATCAATTGATCTAAAAGAGTCCTTGCCTAAACTGATACGTAAATTTGCCTGCTTTGTGATTTTTTTTAACGATCAATGCAAACACCTAAAAGATTTTCCTTATTTTTGAAAAAAGTAATAGTGTTTCTACTCTGTCTGACTTAGAAGAATTTTCTTAAGGAGCCATACAATTAAGAGAAAACTTCACAAAGAGAGAAAAAATGGATAAAAAAGTTGCTTCAAGATATATCCCCATTGGGTTAATGTTATTCGCGCTCTTTTTTGGGGCTGGTAATTTAATTTTCCCAGCTTCGATGGGGCAGAACTCGGGTGTTAATGTTTGGTACGCGTTAATTGGCTTTTGTATTACCGGTGTTGGGATGCCTCTTTTGAGCGTTATGGCTATGGGATATTCGGGCTGTAGTGATCTTCAAGAGGCAGCAGGACGAGCTCACCCTTGGTACGGTCTATTTTTTACGATTGTTGCTTACTTAGCCATCGGTCCTTGCTTTGCTATTCCTCGTACTGGAACAGTCGCCTTTGAAATTGCAGTGAGCCCCTTTTTAAGTAAGGATAGTCTTGAAGTTGGCTTGCCTATTTTTCTTGGTGTGTTTTTCTTAGTTTCTTTTTGGTTGTCCGCTTCGCCTCAAAAATTAGTGGATCGTATCGGAAAGTTGTTAACGCCTGCGCTCGTTCTGACGATTGTGTTGCTGATCGTACAGTCTTTTGTTTCTCCGTTAGGAGAGGCCCAGGCCCCGACTAAAGCCTATGCAACGCCCGTGATTGCTGCGGTTCAAGGAGTCTTAGACGGCTATAACACATTGGATGCCATTGCCGCATTTGTTTTTGCAACACTAGTCATTAACGTAGTTAAAGAAGACTGCGGATTAACCGATCGTGCAGAAATTACCAAGCAGGTCTACAAGTCCGGTATTGTTGCAGTAGCGCTTTTAGCTTTCATCTATATTTTTATTGCCAAAATCGGCGCTGAGAGTGTGCCTGCCATCGGTATGCAAGCAACAGGGGCTCCGGTACTGGCTGAGTCAGCCAAAATCTTATTCGGTAACGCTGGTGCCATCATTTTGGCAGTGATTGTGCTTTTGGCCTGTCTTTCTACGGCAATTGGTTTGATCACGTGCTGCGCGGCTTATTTCCTGAAATTAACAGGTCGTTTTACCTATCTTTACTGGGTTACGGTATTTTCTATTGTTTCCTTTTTGGTGGGCATGTTTGGTCTAGAAACCATCATCACTTCTACAGTTCCTGTGTTGATGTTTATTTATCCTCTGGCTGTTGTGCTGATCGTTTTACTTTTTACCGATAAATTATTTAAAGGTCGTCAGTGTGTCTATGCTTTCACTATTGGTTTTACTTTCGTGATGGCTTTGATTAACGGTATGGAAACCGCCAATATTAAATTTGATGCTCTGGAAAATGTTCTGACGACATATTTACCGATGCATACTTTGGGTTTAAGTTGGATTTGGTTCGCGGCTGTGGGTTATGTCATCGGTCTAGTATGGATGAAGGTTGTTCCTGAAAAATAGAAGTTATTTGGTCTAAAAAAGCCTTCGATGAATTGCTTTTATCGAAGGCTTTATTCATCTGACAGTACGTGTTCGCCATCGAAGTGCGGAATAAATTTAGCGCTGTCAGTGCGACCTACTTGCATAAATCCTTTAGTAATACCGATGGCTCTGGCGTGGCGGATAACTTTTTGATATTCCAAAGTTGTCAGAGGCCGATTAATTTCCGGATGCCGGCAGGCTTTATAAAGCGGCATGTACTGATTCATAACAGAAACATAAACATCGTCCCTGAATGTCTCGTGGATCCAGTCAAGACAGCGGCAGCTATCTTGCCACTGCCACGGCAATACTAAGTGGCGAATAATGAGTCCTCGTTTGAGCTGACCGCTTTGATCAAGTTCTGCCGGACCAGTCATCTCAAACATTGTACGAATAGCTTCAGAGGCATAATCGAAATACTTCGAAACGCCTGAATATTTTTCACCGAGTCGATTATCGAAATATTTGAGATCTGGCAGGAAAATATCGATTAATCCTGAGAGTTCCCTCAGTGTTTCAGGTAGTTCATATGCGTTTGAGTTATAGACAATGGGAAGCTTAAGGCCCCGGTCTTTAGCTGAAATCAGTGCTTGTCGGATTTGGCGGGTATAGTGTCCCGGAGTAACAAGCTCAATACAGGAAGCTCCTCGCTCGGCCTCTTCAAGAAAGATATCTGCTAAGCGCTGAGTTGAAATCCTAATCCCTTTACCTAGGGCACTGATTTCGTAATTTTGACAAAAGCAACACCGTAGATTGCAGTGGGAAAAAAAGATTGTTCCGGCTCCTTTCTTAGATTCCAGAATAGGCTCTTCCCAAGCGTGCAAACTCACAAGGGCGACTTCAAGATCGTCGCTGGCGTGACAAATACTGCGCTTTAAACCTTGAGGCGTTGAACGATCTGCGCCGCATTGACGAGGACAGAGGTTACAGATCATTTTATGGTTAAATTAAAAACAATAAGAGAAGAACTATACGACAGGTCCGTTTAGATCGCTAACTTTTTGCCTAACTTATCGAGTAAAAGATGAAATTTTCCATTAAAAAAAGATAAGAAAATTTCTTAATTAAGAAAGAACTCAAACGGTGAGAACTTGCTAAATACCTTCTTATAGGTCAGTCATGGCTACAACAGTATAAAAAGCATCATCTACGATACCTTGTACTTATAACTCTGTGAAAGTTTCTTGTAACCTCTGGCATGGTTGAGTGTCCATCATAATTTGAGATTCAAATTAATGTCCATCATCTTGTCTATCAATAAATATCGGAAGAAAATTGACTTCTTTAGAAAATGCTAGAGCGGTGACTGAATTACAAAGGATAAATAAAAAATCTCAGATGTCACAAAACACTCTGAGATTGATTAATGGTGGAGGCGGCGGGAATTGAACCCGCGTCCAGAAATCGTCCATAGCTGGATCTACATGCTTAGCTAAAACACTTAAAAAATCTCATTTCGCTTTACGCCCTTTAGCCGGCTCTGACGAAACCAGACACTCTGAAGTTTCGGCGTCCGCGCAGTGTCCTCGCGAAAGCCTAGCCTGTATGATATGAAACCACTGTCGGCGAACCGACCCGGCCTAGAGGCAAACCGGTGTGGTCCTCGCCTTAATTAGGCGGCGAGAGCGAAACGCTTATTGTTGGCGTTTATTTATTTTCCAGCGGATTTACAAGGTGACTGGACCTTGACATGCACCAAGCCACTTCGTGACCCCTGTCGAAACCAGGTCGCCCCCCAAGTGAACTTTTCGGACTGCCTATTATGGACGAATTTAGGGAAAAATGCATTAAAAAGATTGAAGCGGTTGTTTTTTCTGAAAAAATAGTTGAAAAAATGTTTCCTGATATCTTGTTTTTGCATTAAAATGCGGTTCGTTTTTGTATGTAACAAAACGATTTTTTCTTTTTTATAACGTGCTGATTTTCAGGCACAAGGAACTATGGCAAAAGAAGATTTAATTGAAATGAGCGGCGTGGTGCTTGAAGTTTTGCCTGACGCCCGCTATCGCGTAAAACTTGATAATGGTCATGAATTAGTTGCTTATACGAATGGCAAGATGCGTAAGCACCATATTCGTATTTTGGCTGGTGACAAAGTTTCTTTGGAATTGTCTCCCTATGATTTGACTAAGGGACGTATTACTTTCCGTCACATTGAAGGTCGTCCTGCAGCTGCTCCGGCCTCAAATACCAGCCGTCGTCGTTAATTTGTAGTCTATACGGCTTATTGTCTTTAGGACGCCTAATCGTATTGGGCGTCCTTTGTTTGCGTGTACAATCATCGCAACAATCTCATAATCGGAATCATTCATCATGGAATTTGAACTTTGGTATTTGATTGTCGTGCCTTTGCTTTTTATAGCTGGCTGGTGGTTCAGAGGCTTGGATCAGAGGCAGCGTGAGCAAGAACAAAGGCCCGGGACTTACTATAAGGGAATTAATTTACTGTTGAATGATCAGCCTGATAAAGCAATTGACGCCTTTATCGAAGTTGTAAAGCTGGATCCTGAGACAATTGAACTGCACCACGCTCTTGGCAATTTATTTAGCCGTCGTGGCGAATTTGATCGTGCCGTGCGTATCCACAATCATCTTTTGAATCGCGAGGACTTGCCCTCTCATGAGCGCTCTCTGGCCTTGTTTGAATTGGGAAATGACTATCTTAAAGCGGGTATTTATGATCGAGCAGAGGAAAGTTTCCAGCGTCTTTTGAAGGAACCAGAATATCGGTTGAATGCAATGCGTTCGCTTTTAAAGATTTATTGCACTGAGAAAGAGTGGAATAAAGCGATAGAGGTTGCCAACACGTTGGAAAAACAAGCCGGTGAAAATCATCAGGTTGAAATGGGGCATTTCCATTGTGAATTAGCAGCTTTAGAAATGCGTGCTAAGCATTTTGATCAAGCAAAACTCGAGCTAGAAAAAGCACTACAGGTTGATAGAAAGAGTGTTCGAGCTTTGATTATGTTGGGAAATTTGTCAATGCTCAACAATGATCCGAATGCTGCTTTGAAGTACTGGGCTCAAGTTGAAAAAGTCTCTCCTGAACATCTTACACTGGTGATGGTACAGATCGCTCAAGCCTATGAGGCAATCGGCCAGCACGATCAGGCGATGAATTTAATTAATCGGGCTTTGGAAGATCACAGTAGTGTGGAAACATTATCTATTGCATTAGATCTGATCATTAAAAGTGAAGGTGAAAAGGCTGCAGAAAAATTCCTCAAAGAGGAGCTAGAGCGGCGCCCGACTTTGTGGGCTTATGAAAAATTATCCGAACTTAGACTTAAGGCTAATCCGGATGATTCTGAGCTAGAGCTTTTGACAGGACTTTTGAAACCTTATGTCAGTCGTCCTGGGCGTTATCGTTGCTCTCATTGCGGCTTTAAAGCCAAGGGATTCCAATGGCTTTGTCCGGGTTGCTCTTCTTGGGGCAGTTATTCACCAAAGCGAGAAGAAGAGCAATAGAGCAAAAAAAGTCGAAAAGGATTTAATCTTTTCGGCTTTTTTTGTAAATGTTTACATTTTTGAAGGCTATTGCCAATACTCTTTACAGTAACTTTGCGTACACTAGAGTTTCGTGTTATTGCCTTTATAGACTAGGAAATCTCAATGTTTAAACGAATCGGTTTATTCATCTTGACTAACTTGGCCATTTTGGTGATGCTGTCCATCATTTTGAATTTGGTGAGTTGGTTTTTTGGTGTTGACTTCTCCCAGATTGCTGGGGCCAATCAAAGCTATATTTCGCTTTTGATTTTTGCTGCAGTTATTGGATTTTCAGGTTCACTCATCAGTCTTGCAATGAGTAAAACCATTGCTAAAAATTCCATGGGAGTTCAGATGATTGATGTTGAACGCCCTCGTAATGAAGTTGAGCGTTGGCTGGTTGAAACAGTTGCTAAATTAGCTGAAATTAAGGGCGTTACAATGCCTGAGGTCGGAATTTATCATGGTGAGCCCAATGCTTTTGCAACGGGCCCCTCCAAAAATAATTCGCTCGTAGCAGTCTCCGATGGTCTTCTTGCAAGTATGAATAAAGAAGAGGTGGAAGCGGTACTCGGTCATGAAATGAGTCACGTTGCCAACGGCGACATGGTCACCATGACTTTAATGCAAGGTGTCATCAACACGTTTGTCGTTTTTCTTTCTCGAGTCATTGGCAATATTGTGGATCGAGGCATTTTACGTAATGAAAGTGATGCGCCGGGAGCTGGATACTACATCACAAGTTTGGTACTTGATATGGTGTTAGGTCTTTTGGGTTCGATGTTAGTGGCTGCTTTTTCTCGTTATCGTGAATATCGAGCAGATGCCGGTGCAGCCCAGGCATTGGGTTCTCCCGTTCCTATGATTAATGCACTGGCTCGCCTAGGTGGCCAGACGCCGTCAGAGTTGCCGGGAAATGTGAAGGGTTTTGGTATTAGCGGTGGAATGGGGTCATTGTTTGCTTCTCATCCCCCAATAGAAGCTCGAATTAAAGCTCTTCGGGAACTCCAGAGCTAACTGAGAAAGAAGGATTTCTCTAAGCCTACTGAGTCATTAGTAGGCTTTTTTTTCGCACATTTTGTTAATTTATTGAGCCCAACAAAAAGATAGTCAGGCACCAACCGATACCGTATAAAAGATTTCAAACTGTTTTGAGGGTGCTTAGGTAAGAAAGAACTAAAGATAGTAAAAAAAAGAATGGAATTAATGAAATTGAGATTTCTTAAACCATTCTGATGATTTGGGAAGATGAGTTGAGTCAGGGATTTGATGGGGTGGGAAATGGGACTCGAACCCACGACAACCGGAATCACAATCCGGGACTCTACCAACTGAGCTATTCCCACCATCAAATTTATGGCCCGCCCGACAGGATTCGAACCTGTGACCCTCGGCTTAGAAGGCCGATGCTCTATCCAGCTGAGCTACGGGCGGCTCGACGACTGTCGAAACGTGGTCGGGGCGAAGGGATTCGAACCCCCGACATCCTGCTCCCAAAGCAGGCGCGCTACCGGACTGCGCTACGCCCCGCCTCAAGTGCGAATCAGCATTATGCAGGAAAAAAATTGGAAACGCAATAGCTGTTGGAAAAAATAAGATAAAATCGTCCGATATTTGTCTTTCCTGTAATTAGGAGAAAATTGTGAAGTGGTCTTGTGCTGGGCGGGATTTGGATCTTTCTACCCCATTGATTATGGGGATTGTCAATGTCACACCGGATTCTTTTTCAGATGGTGGAGAACACGCCAGTTGTGAGCAAGCAATTGAATTTGGACTGAAGCTGCTCGATGATGGCGCCGATATTTTGGATATCGGCGGGGAGTCGACAAGACCCGGTGCGGCAGAGGTGAGTGCGCAGGAGGAAATAGATCGAATAGTTCCGGTTGTAGAAGCACTGTCTAAAGGCGGTGCCGTTGTTTCTGTGGATACAAGCAAGGCAGAAGTCATAAAGGAATCAATACGCGCCGGAGCTCATATTATCAACGATGTACGTGCTCTTCAGGAGCCGGGAGCGATGGAAGCGGTGGCTGACTCTGATCTTGGCGTTTGTCTCATGCATATGCAAGGAGATCCCAAGACCATGCAGAATCGACCGCACTATGAAAACATTCTTCAAGAGGTTAAAGAGTTTTTGCTTCATCGAGCTCATTGTTCAGAGATAGCTGGAATCGATCGTCACCGCATTTGCTTGGACTATGGATTCGGTTTTGGGAAAACTGTTGAGCAAAATTTTCAGCTCTTAGCCCATACAAAAGAATTCGCTCGTTTGCCCTATCCAATTTTGGTTGGTTTATCAAGAAAATCTAGTTTAGGAGCCGTCACAGGACGCAATGTACATGAAAGAGTTGTATCGTCAGTGACCGGGGCGCTGCTGGCAGTTCAAGCAGGAGCGTCCATTGTGCGAGTTCACGATGTGGCAGCTACGCGAGATGCGTTTAAAATTTGGCGAATGACCGTCAGTCAAACTCAAAAGGATTAGTGTTATGACTCGAAAATATTTTGGAACCGATGGAGTGAGAGGTCGTGTAGGAGACACTCCGATTACTCCGGACTTTGTTTTGAAATTGGGACAAGCGGCTGGCCGTGTACTCAGAAGGCACATTGATGGTCGTCGCCATGTTCGCGTCGTGATTGGTAAGGACACCCGTGTATCAGGTTATATGCTTGAGGCGGCTTTGCAAGCCGGTTTCTCTAGTGCAGGAGTCGATGTGGTACTTTGCGGTCCTATTCCGACACCTGCAATCGCATATTTAACACGAGCTCAAAGAGCCGATGCCGGTGTGGTCATAAGCGCGAGTCACAATCCTTACGATGATAACGGCATTAAGTTTTTCTCAGAGTCAGGGGCAAAATTACCTGACGAGGTTGAGTTGGAAATTGAGGCCGAGCTTGATAAAGGATTTTCTTGTGTAGAAAGCCGAGAACTTGGGAAAGCCTGGCGGCTTGAGGATGCCTCTGGGCGCTACATTGAATTTTGTAAATCTACGATTGACAGCAATGTTAATTTAAAGGGACTGCGCATTCTTGTAGATTGCGCCAATGGCGCTGCCTATCATGTGGCGCCCTCGGTTTATCATGAATTGGGAGCCGATGTCTTTACTGTTGGGGATACACCTGACGGATTCAATATCAATGATGGGGTCGGTGCCACGCATACAGAATCACTGTCTAAAAAAGTGTTCGAACGTGGCTGTGATGTTGGAATTGCACTTGACGGAGATGCCGATCGACTAATCATGGCTGATGGGAACGGTCATGTTTATAACGGAGATGAGCTCCTTTATGTTATGGTAAGAGACCGCATGCTCAGAGAAAAGGTCAAAGGTGTGGTCGGCACCTTGATGACCAACTATGCTTTAGAAAAGCGCTTTGAAGAGTTGGGCGTGGAATTTGTGCGTGCGAAGGTAGGAGATCGCTATGTGCTTGAACAACTAAAAGCGCGTGACGGTTGGATTTTTGGTGGAGAAACTTCCGGTCATCTTCTAGTTTTAGATTGCCAAACAACTGGCGACGGAATTGTGAGCAGTCTACAGGTCTTAGCTGCTATGCGCCGTCAGGGTAAGACACTTGCTCAATTAACAGCTGATTTAAAGTTGCTGCCGCAAATTTTAATCAACAAGCGCATTGAGAAAGGTTTCGATTGGAAGAGCCATGAACCGATGCAAAAAGCGCTTCAAGAGGCGCAACAGCAACTTCAAGGCAGAGGCAGAGTGCTGATCCGTCCCTCCGGCACAGAGCCTTTATTGCGAGTGATGGTTGAAGCCGATGATAAGGCTTTAGCTCAGCAATTAGCTCAGTCAATTGCCGATACACTTTAAATATTCCCTCAAAATTTCAACTGCCAATTGAAGAGGCAGACTCACTTCGGAAGTTGATAACCATGGCTTTATGAGGTTTAAACCTCATAAAGCGAATGGTTCATCATTTATATCCAAGTTCGACAAAGAGTCTAAAGCGATCGTTTTAGATTAGTTCAATCGTCTCTCACGGTCGGTTCAGACTACAAGCCGATCTTGAAGGCAAGCAAAAGCTTAACTTCTCAATCAAGTACACAGTACGACTCAAAAAAGCCTAATTATCAAAGCTCAAAAATAAGTTTAACGCCTTAAGCAACCTTGCGGAGAACATTCAAAATTAGATAAAAAAATGATAGTACTGGGGGAAACCCTAGATCTATAATCAATCGCATCACTTCAACAATCGGGAATAAGCAGAGAGGTGAGTATGGCGATAAAAGTGCGTTTGCAAACTCGAGATTGGGATTTTTGGACTCCCATTCTTTTAGGGGACATCAAGAGTAGTGAGGTTGATTTAGAGCTTACTCGTGTGCAGTCCTTAAACGATGATTTTGCTTTAGAAAATGACTGTGAAGCATCGGAGATGAGTTTGTCACGCTATGCCATGAAGCGAGACCGTGGTGATGATGCAAATTTGATCGGTATTCCCTTTTTTATCATGCGGGGATTTCGAAATCGTTGCATCTTGACGCTTAAAGATTCTCCCATCAAAAAACTTCAAGAACTTAAAGGCAAACGCATTGGTCTATCGGGCTGGCAAGATAGTGGCAATACGTGGACGAGAGCCTTACTACTTGAGGCTGGAGTTCCCATTGACTCTATTGAATGGACCTTATCGAGAATGACTGAGCACGATGCAGTTGATTTTCATCGCGCAGATGCTTTCGTAGATGGCAAGACTATCTTTCAAGACCCGGAAGAAACGCCATTAGTACAGTTATTGAAAGATCACAAAATCGATGCGATTTTCCAAGCCTTCATGCCTTCAGGCTTTTACGATAAGGGCTATGGGCTGCGTCAGCTTCAACCAGATTTTGTGCAAGAGGAAATCAGCTGGTTTGGGCGCTGGGGATTTGTACCAGGTATTCATCTTTTAGCGATGAAGGCTGACTTTGTGAATGCTCACCCTGGAGTACCTCGTCATTTAGTCAACTTGTTGCGGGCTTCGGAAGATATGTGGTTAGCCAAAAGAAGGAAGTACTTCGAAACAACGCCTTGGGTGATCGCAGATTTGCTCAGAATGTCCCAAGTGTTTACTGCCGATTGGAATCCGGTTGGATTGGAGGCAAATCGCAAGATGATTAACGAGTTTGCTTATCAACAATTTGCGCAAAAACTCACCTCAACGCAGCACGATGCTGATTTTCTTTTCCCCAATCAAGTTCTCTAAGGCAAGCGAGGAATATGGCAGAAAATTTTAAAGTCGCTTTGGCGCAGATAATGGTAACCGATAATGGATACGATAACTTGCGCTTATGTGAACAATATATGCAAAGAGCGCATGATGAAGGAGCACGCTTGGTTCTTTTCCCGGAAGGAATCATTGCCAGAAATCCAACGGTAGCCGGTTGGACAAAAAATCATGCACAACCTTTAGATGGCCCGTTTGTGAGTGGGTTGGTAAAAGCTTCGGAAAAATTTCGCCTTGCCGTTTCATGTACCGTGCACACACCTTCGGAGAATTACCCTGACAAGGTGTTCAATGTTCATATTGTGGCCGATCAAGGGAGGTTAATTGCGCAGTATCGTAAATTGCATCTTTATGATGCCTTTAACGATAAAGAAAGCGATGACGTTGTTGCAGGTACCGATGTTCCCCCCATTATTGAAATCGACGGTTGGCACTTTGGTTTGATGACTTGTTATGACTTGCGTTTCCCTGAACTTGCCCGACGACTTGTATTAGATGGTGCAGAAGCGATTTTAGTGCCTGCGGCTTGGGTGAGGGGACCACTTAAGGAGTCGCACTGGAACATCTTAGTTCGAGCCAGAGCACTCGAAAATACAGCCTACGTGGTAGCAGTTTCTGAAGTGTCCGTTAGAAATATTGGATGCTCCATGCTAGTTGATCCACTTGGAGTGCCCATTGCTCAAGCAGGCAGCTCTGAGGAATTAATCTGTGGTGTCATGAAAAAATCTGTTTTACAAGAGACGAGACAAACTCTCCCTGTTTTGCAAAATAGGCGTTTTTCGCGACCAGAACTCACTATTGAGTAGCTATCTCACTGTTCATCGTTAATACAACGAGATTAGGAAAGGAAGAAAATGAAAAAATTACTATTGAGCTTGTTCTTGGGTAGCTTGATGAGTATGACCCTTGCCGCAGAGATCCCTCAACAACAATTTAACCAATCACTTTACGATCAGCTACCCGATTCAGTTAAAAAGGCCGGAGTGATACGCAATGTTCTTGATGGATCATTCCCGCCGTACTATTCAGTCACGCCTGATAAAAAAATCACTGGAGCAATGGCTGACTTTGCGCAAGCACTTTCCGAGGTGTTGGGCGTGAAAATCGAACATACCGTGATTCCCACCTTATCGGCTAATTTGATGGGCATACAAGCTGGTCGCTATGACATTTCGATCGGACCGGTTGGAGACTATCCTAATCGTGAGGTGAAAAACGATTTTGTCGATTACGTTCAAGAGTATGTAATTTTTGCCGTTCAAAAGGGTAATCCTCAAAAAATTAATGGCTTGGAAGATGTCTGTGGCAAGAAAATCTCTGTTACGGCAGGCGGTTCAGCTGAAGCGGTGATTAAGAAGGCCTCTGAAGAGTGTGTCAAAGCGAAAAAGCCTGCAGTTAATGTGTTGACTTTTGACTCGCAAACAACGTCCGCTTTAGCCGTTCGATCAGGGCGCGCTGATGCGTTCTTTTCTTCACAAGCCCCGCTTTCATACTTTGTGTCTTTGAATAAAGACAAAATGGAGTTGGCTGCGGTTGGTAAACATAACGGTTTCGGAGAGATTTACCAAGGCGCTGTGTTGGCCAAAGACTCTCCCTTGACCTCGGTAATAGTGGCTGCGTTTCAACAGCTTTTTGATAACGGCACTTACCAAGCCATCATGGATAAATACAACTTGCACTACAACGTGATTGATAAACCTGGGAAGAATTTAGCTACCGATAAGCGTTAACGAACTTGTGGGATGGCATGCTTGGAGCATGCCGCCCCAAACAATAAGCTATGTCTGATTTATCGTTATATTCGTCTGACGTTGCACAGGCCAGACACAAGCTGCCCTGGTTTCGTTGGTTTTTATATGTTTTTTTATCGGCTCTGATCGTCTATTTCCTGTGGATCTGCTCGCAGAATCCAAACTTTGAATGGGCTGTTGTGGGTGAATATTTTACTCATCAATCCATTTTGCACGGGATAAAAATGACACTTCAATTGACCTTGATTTCAATGCTTTTGGGCATTGTTCTTGGTCTGATTTGTGCATTGGCAAAACTGTCTGACAGCCGCTTTTTTAACGCTTTGGCTAATAGTTATTTGTGGTTTTTCCGCTCTACTCCACTTTTGGTTCAGTTGTTATTTTGGTACAACTTAGCGGCCCTTTTTCCTAATATCACATTACCAATTATGGGAACGGTTTCTACAAACGAAGTGATTACACCGATGACGGCGGCCATATTAGGACTATCGTTAAATGAAGGGGCGTTTATGGGGGAAATTATTCGTGCGGGACTTTTGTCAGTTGATACTAATCAGAAGGAAACGGCACAGGCTTTTGGTATGAGTCAGATTCAAATTATGTTTAGGATCTTAATCCCACAAGCGATGAAAGCCATTATTCCGCCTACGGGCAATCAAGTGATTTCGATGGTTAAGGCCACAGCGATGGTCTCAATCATTGCCATGGATGATTTGCTTTACTCCGTGCAAGCCATTTACAACACGACATTTCAGATTATTCCGTTACTGATTGTCGCCGTACTTTGGTATCTCATTATTACGTCTATTTTGTCAGTACTGCAATGGGTGCTAGAGCGGCATTTCCGAAAGGATCAATTGTCCAATACGAAGAGAGTAGATACTCAAATTTCGGAGTTGGGGTTATCCAATGAGTGAAGAACAAGTCTTTGTAAAGTGTCGCAATGTTCGGAAAAGCTTTGGCGACAATGTGGTTCTCAAGAATATCAACCTTGACGTAAAGAAAGGAGAGGTTGTTGTGATTCTTGGACCATCGGGCAGCGGCAAGTCAACTCTATTGAGGTGCATCAATCACCTAGAATCCATGGATAGTGGCTTAATTACAGTAGGTGATCAAGCTATTGGTTATGAGTGGAAAAATGGCGAACTTTGGGAAGCGAGCTACAACACCATTGCCCAACAGCGTCAAAAAATCGGAATGGTTTTCCAAGCGTTTAATCTGTTTCCACACTTAACAGTATTAGAAAACGTGATGGAATTTCCAGTACAAGTGCATAAGGTGCCGAAAAACGTGGCAGCTGACCGCGCGATGAAAATCTTGGCAAAAGTGGGATTAGCCGATAAGGCTAATCAGTATCCGAGGCAACTTTCGGGCGGCCAGCAACAACGTGTCTCGATTGCACGAGCCTTGGCAATTGAGCCACAACTCCTGCTTTTTGACGAACCAACCTCTGCACTGGATCCAGAATTGGTCGGTGAAGTACTCAATACGATCAAATCTCTGGCTCAGCAAGGCTACACGATGATTATTGTTACCCATGAGATCCCGTTTACCCGTGAGGTTGCTGATCGAGTTGTTTTCATGGCTGACGGAGTGGTGGTCGAAGAGGGAATACCTGCTGAAGTGATGCTACAGCCGAAAACAACAAGGTTTAGAGCGTTTCTTACGCGTTATTTGGATAACAATTAACTAAGAAGAAAAGTAATTTTTATAGTGTTGATGGGGTTGATTGGGATGGGCGCTGCTGTAGCAAGATTGACGTGCGTTATAGCTTAATACTATTGATTTCTTATAAAAGAGGCCGCTACAGAAAATCAGCGGCCTCGTTTTAATTCAATTCATAAGCCAGTTCAAAAGCGGTGGTGCGATCATGGGGGCAGCAAAAGCTGTGATGATGCCAGCAAGTCCCATGGCTAAACCGGAAAAAGCGCCGGCTTTGTCACTGATTTGAAAGGCTCGAGAGGTTCCCATGCCGTGAGCAGCCACTCCTAAGGAAAAGCCCTTGACATAATCTTTTTTTATTCTGAAGATCTTGAACATCGGGGTCGCTAAAAGAGAGCCAACAATTCCGGTGAGTACAACAATTCCTGCTGTGAATTCAGGAATGCCTCCCATCTTTTCGGATATGCCCATGGCAATGGGGGTTGTTACGCTTTTAGGTGCCATAGACATGATACTTTCAAAAGAAGCATGGAAAAGAACACCTAAAAGAACAGTTGAAACTACTCCGACGATACAGCCTACAACAACACCGATTAGTAAAGGAGCCCAAAGTTTAGCAAGGCGAAGACGTTGATCAAAAAGGGGAACAGCCAGAGCTACGGTTGCCGGACCAAGTAAAAAGTGAACAAACTGAGCGCCAGCAAAAAACGTCTCATATTTTGTATGAGTAGAAAATAAGATAGCGAGTAGGATGCACACTGCAATGACAAAAGGCGATAGCAGGGTAATGTAGCCGCTTTTTTGATACACCCAGATACCAATTTGATAGGCAATGAGTGTTAGGCAAAGCCAAAGAACTGGGTTTTGAG
This sequence comes from uncultured Sutterella sp., assembly GCA_900544345.1. Lineage (GTDB taxonomy): Bacteria > Pseudomonadota > Gammaproteobacteria > Burkholderiales > Burkholderiaceae_F > Aphodousia. The sequence continues at coordinate 82,039 of UQUR01000004.1, forward strand.
CTAAATGGGACCAAAGTAACTCAATCGTCATCGTCAACTCCCAAAATTTTTGCACTCCACTGAACGACAAGTGCCGTGACGACCATGGTGATGGCTGTTCCGATAACAAGAATGGCTGCTATGGCCATCCATTCAGCGGAAATTCTTTCCCAATGTCTCACAATGCCAACGCCAGCAGGGACAAACAAAAGAGCCAAATGCGCTAATAAAACAGAAGCTGTCAAGCGGACCCTTTCAATGAGATCATCTTTAATCACAAATCCGATCAGCAGAAAAATCATGCCGAGAACGGGGCCGGGGATTGGCCAACCAAAACCATATGACAGTGCTTCACCAATGAGTTGAAGCATTAAAAACAAAGCTACGGAAATTAACATAAATAAAAACTGTTTATCAGAAAGGACGTCGCATTGTGTCACCAAGTGAGGGAAAAATCCACCATTCTTATGATTAAAAATGAGTAGATTGATAAGTTTTTGCGAGAAAGAGGGCAAGCAAGAAAAGGCATCCATTCTAGCGCTAAAGGGCATTTAAAAAAGAGAAAAATATTTCTCGTTTCTACGGATTAAAAATCAAAAAAAATAGGTACAAAATAGTAATGGTTCATTTTCACTGAAACTTTTCAACGGGAGGTTGTCTATGCGAAAAACTCGTTGTGCATTGGCTGTCGGTCTGGCGATGATTGCCGGCGTTGCTTACGCCGTTGTGCCCCAAGTCAGTCCGGATGTTCAGAAAGCTGCAGAAACGATCTATAAAGATCCTGTGATGCAAAAAATGCTCACAGAACTCACGAGTGATGAAAACGCGCAATTCCGATTCAATACTCATATGGAAGTGACTCGTATCGCTTCTCCGTCACGTTCGGAAATGCGTCGCGCAGAAGAACTGGCTCGCCGTATGGTCGAAGAATGGGGCTTTGACAAAAAAGATATTATGACAACGCCTGAAGGCATTATTAAGGGTGCCGGTATTCAGAAGGTTGATGGTTTGCCTGTTTACAATGTTTGTGTTCGTATTCCTGGCACATATTCTCAAGAAAAAGGTGCACAAAGCTATAAGGGACAATTCCCGAAGGTGTTGCTTGAAGGGCACACCGATACGGTAAACCCAGCTAAGTTGCCGCCCAAGAGTAATCCGTACATGCCGGTTAAGTTGCAAAAGGCCACTGAAGCTATTGTTTCGACCCCTGAAGCACTTGCAGCCATTAAGGATGAGCTGCACTTCGATAAAAACGGCAAGATTATTCAGGATGAAAACTATAAAAAAGCCTATGTACGTTATGCCAATTTAGAAGACGCTCAGAAAAAGGGAGGCTATCGTATTTATGTTCCGGGCTTTGCCGATGCCATGGGTAATACAACCGGTGTAATGACGGCCGCTATCATGATGAAGAAGTACAACATCAAGCCTGTGTATGACATTTGGGTTTGTGGTACGGCTGGTGAAGAAGGCAAGGGTAACCTTTGCGGTATGAAGCAACTTTACGGTTATAACCAAGACACCGGTAAAGGCAATAACGCGTTGAACTTTGTCGCAAACTTTGCTGCCGACTCTACTCGTGCTGGTTCCGGAACGTTAAATTACCTGGGTAGTTATCGTTTTGAAATCAAGTACACAGAACCTGCCGGTTACAAGCAAGGGGGAGCAGAAGCTCCGAGCGCTTTGATGGCAATGACTCGTTCGATTGCCAAGATCGCAGACATTAAGTCGCCTTGGGATTTAGATAAGAAGGCTGAACGTACGACGTACACAGTGGGCGTTGCCAGCTGCGATGATGCAACTAATGGTGAACGTTCTCGCTCTTGCACTTTGATGGTTGATATGCGTTCTCCGACACAAGGACCGTTAAGTGCAATGCGTGCACAAATTGAGCCAACCTTTAAGGCTGCTTTGGATGAAGAAAATGCGAAGTATGGCGTAAAGACCGGTGATAAGAATGCCGTCAAGATGGAATTAGTTTGGTTCGGTGACCGTCCGGCTCACCAACGTGCCAACTTCAACGATATCGCTACTCAAATCTATTGGCAAACTGCTCAAACAGTCGGTATTGATAAGATTAAAGAGTTAAAGACCAACTCTTCGAGTTTAAATGACAATGTTCCTGCTGCTGTAGGTGTGCCGACAGTGAACTTTAATGTCCATACGCCTGCTGCAAATGGCGGTGGCCATACTTTCAATGAATGGGGTATCCCAGGCAATGCTCAGGACGAAGGTAAGCGTATTTTCCGCATGATTCTCATGGGCTTAACTGCTGCTGGCTATCATACGAGTACTGGTGATGTCGTTAAACCGACGGCAGCTCCAATTGGTGCTCGTACGACAGAGGATATGTACTAATAGGGAACATTGGGAGAGAACATTATGAAAGGAAAATTATTAGTTGCTTTGCTGGGTTCGTTTGCAGCATCTGTGGCAATGGCTGATGTCTCCAGTGTTCTGACAGTGGATATCCAAGGTCCTGGAGGACATAGTAATGGCGCTTACGGAAACACCAATGCGGTGCATGCAGGTGCCAGAGCAATTATGGAGATCGAAAAGGCTATTCCGTCTCAAAAGCAGTGCATCGTCTCGGCTTTTAATGGTGGGGTTTCTGTGAATGCTATTGCAGCTGACGGTCATTTTAAGGTTTCGCTCAATGCTAAGGACGAAAAGGAAATGGCAGCGCTGAAGCAAAAAGTTGAAGCCGCTGTCAAGAAAGGTGTTGATGCTGAAAATGCTTTCCGCGGTGTCAAACCTGGTGCCTTAACTGGTGGCGTTCCAGCTGAAGTGCGCTACACGATCAAGTAGCCTAGCCATCGCGTAAAAAGTGTGATTGAGCCGCCTGAATAGGCGGCTTAATCATATAGATAAAAGATCACAAAAAGATCTAATAATTAATATAGATCAATAAAAATAAAATGAAATATTGAATAATTATCCATAAATAAATAATATAAAAGTATCAAAAAATGAGCTGGAGGAAATTATGTATAAATATATGTGGTTGTTAGATCTCATGGCGCAAACGATTTTTGCCATTACCTTCACACTTTTAAGCGTTGGTACAGTTTTGACAGTGTTGGAATCAATTTAAACGGAAAAAAGATACAAAAACCGGCGCAAATGCGCCGGTTTTCGCTTGGACCAAAGAAGTCTTTAGGACTTGAACGTTTATTGTTAAGGAGACACAAACAAACGCTCACTGAGCTGGGAGAGATTTAACCAAACTTTAGATTCCACCCCTTTTTGGCCCCTATTGTTTGGAAAATCACTCAAACTTCTTGCTTGACTGTAACTTTATCGCAGAAATCTTGCGTGAAGCTTACGTCGTAGCAAAAAGATTTGTAATGCTTATATTAATGATAATAATTCTCATTTGCAAGTTTTTTTGAACTTTTTGCTTCTTTTTGTATTCGCTGTTTTTCCAAAAAGTTAAAAAAACGGTAAGATGCGTCCTTTCTAACTTTTGGCCGGTAAAGCCATGTCTGAACACGAACTACTTTTATCTGATTTTGATTTTGATCTGCCTTTAGATCGAATTGCTCAGTTCCCCCTTAAAGATCGTGCCTCGAGCCGCCTTTTGCATGTAATGCCGGATCGACTTGAAGATTGGCACTTTAGGGATATTGTTAATTTACTTCGTTCGGATGACCTGTTAGTGATGAACAATACTAAGGTCATCAAAGCTCGCTTATTGGGTAAGAAGGAAACGGGCGGTGCTGTAGAGGTGCTGATGGAACGCATTACAGGCGAATACACCGCTATTGCTATGGCTCGTGCAAGCAAAAGTCCAAAGGCAGGCAGTTATCTGATTTTTGAGGCCGATGGGCAAACCGAGCGAGTGGAAGTAACAGGTAGAGAAGGCGAATTTTTTGCTTTGCGATTTGAGCATCCTGTTTTGCAAGTACTAGATTTCTACGGAAAAGTACCGTTGCCTCCCTATATTGAACATGCGGCCGATAAAAGTGACGAGCAACGCTATCAGACTGTGTATGCCCAAACGCCGGGTGCCGTAGCGGCGCCAACAGCAGGGCTTCATTTCACAGAAGAAGTGATTGATGCACTGAAGAAAAAAGGTGTGCAGATCGCCTTTGTTACGTTGCACGTTGGTGCTGGAACATTTCAACCTGTACGTGTAGAAAAGCTTTCTGAGCATATCATGCACTCTGAGTGGTACACGATCAGCGAAGAAACTGCTGAGGCTGTAAATCGTGCCAAGAAAGAAGGACGACGGGTTGTTTCAGTTGGCACAACTAGTTTACGTGCATTAGAAAGTGCAGCTGCGAAAAAGGGTGAAATTCAGCCGGGTGCCCGTGATACCCGTCTATTTATTAAGCCCGGTTATGAATTCAAAATAATTGATGCACTGATTACTAATTTCCATCTGCCGAAATCAACATTGTTAATGTTGGTCTCTGCATTGGCCGGTAAAGAAAGAATTGATTCGGCCTATCAATACGCCATCAAAGAGCATTACCGCTTCTTCAGTTATGGCGATGCGATGTTGTTGGAAAAAAAGCCGGAGTAAGTTGTGAGCCTTGAATTTACAGTGAAAAAGACCGCTGGGAAAGCCCGACGCGGAGAGATGAAATTAAACCATGGAATAGTTCAAACGCCGATTTTTATGCCGGTGGGTACTTACGGAACCGTTAAGGCCATGGCTCCTAACGAATTGGAAGAGATCGGCTCACAGATTATTTTGGGCAATACATTTCACTTGTGGTTACGTCCAGGCTTGGATGTCATTGAAAAACACGGCGGTTTGCACCAATTTATGGGCTGGAATAAGCCGATTTTGACTGATTCTGGAGGTTTTCAGGTTTTTTCGCTTAAAGGGCTTCGGAAAATAACCGAAGAAGGAGTGAAGTTTGCCTCTCCGATCAATGGTGACAAATTATTCTTAACGCCTGAAGTCTCTATGCAGATTCAGCGTGTGCTCAACAGCGATATTGTGATGGTTTTTGATGAATGTACTCCGTACAAGATCAATGATCGTCCGGCCACTGAGGAAGAGGCCGCTAAATCAATGCGAATGTCGCTTCGTTGGGCTCGCCGTAGCAAAGAAGAATTCGTCCGCTTAGGTAATCCCAATGCTCTTTTCGGCATTGTTCAAGGTGGGATGTATGAGCACCTAAGGCTTGAGTCTTTGCAGGGCTTAAAGGAAATAGGCTTTCATGGTTACGCCGTAGGTGGATTGTCTGTTGGTGAGCCCAAAGAAGAAATGCACCGTATTATGGAAAAAATCGTTTGGCAGCTACCTCAGGATAAACCCCGTTATCTGATGGGGGTAGGTACACCAGAGGATTTGGTTGAAGGGGTGAGCCAAGGCATTGATATGTTTGACTGTGTTATGCCTACCCGTAATGCTCGAAACGGTTGGCTTTTTACTCGTTACGGTGATGTGAAGATCCGCAATAGTAAATACAAGGATGATTTACGGCCTCTGGATCCCACGTGCGATTGTTACGCCTGCAAACATTTTTCCAGAGCCTATTTACATCATTTGCAAAAGGTCAATGAAATTTTGGGGGCGAGATTGAATACCATTCATAATCTTCACTACTATTTGCATCTGATGCAAGAAATTCGTGATGCACTGGATGCAGATCGTTTTGAAGAGTGGCGTGAAGAGTTTTACGCTAATCGTGCTCGTGGTGTAGATTGATGGATTTTAGACGGAAAAAAAGACTGAAATCCCCCTATAATTACAGAACTACTTTGTCCGAGACGGTCTCGGGCGTTTTTAATGGAGTCCTACATGTTTTTTATCTCTGACGCGTTTGCTCAAACGGCCGGTGCCGGTGATACCGCCAGTCTTTTGACCAGTTTGTTGCCGATGATTTTGATTTTTGTTGCTTTTTGGTTCTTCTTGATCCGCCCGCAACAAAAGCGTCAAAAAGAGCACGCAAAAATGGTTGATGCTTTGACTAAGGGTGATGAGGTGCTCACTGCCGGCGGCATTGCTTGCCGAGTAGTTGAAGTTCGTGACGATTACATGGTTGTGCAAATCGCAACGGTCAAAGATGAACCTGTGACCCTCACGATGCAACGAATCGCAGTTCAGACGGTGTTGCCTAAGGGTACGATCAAGACCTTCTAAGATGAATTTCCCAAGGCCTATGGTCTTGGGATTTTTATAGAGTTACTGTTTATTTATTGTGATATGCGGTATCTCTAAAACCAAGAGAGCGAGTCCCACCAGTCGTTCTCTTTTTCAGTTTATTCTGGGGAAAAGACGTGAATCGTTATCCATTATGGAAATACATCGTCATTGTAGTTGCTTTAGTGATTGGGATGATTTACACGACGCCGAACTTCTTTGGTGAGTCGCCTGCCGTGCAAATTTCCAGCCAAAAGGCCACTATTAAAGTTGACGAACAGATCTATGAGCGAGTTCAAAAAGCGCTGTCTGAAGCCAACATTACGCCAGACGGAGTTTTTTTTGAACAAGGTGCTCAACAATCAACCATTCGAGTTCGTTTTGAGCCGACGCAGGCAGAAATGCAACTGCAGGCTAAAGAAGTGATTGAAAGGGAATTAAATCCTGATCAGACCGATCCTTCTTTTGTGGTTGCTTTGAATTTGGTGCCTAATACACCTCAATGGCTTTTGAGCTTGCATGCCTTACCGATGTATTTAGGTTTGGACTTGCGCGGTGGTGTGCACTTCTTGCTTGAAGTGGACATGGATGCTGCCATTGATAAACGAGCCGATGCATTGGCCAGTGACCTTCGCTCTCAGTTCCGTGAGCAGCGCATTCGTCACGCCGGTATTACCCGTAGCGGTACCTCGCTTGAGATTGCTTTCCGAAGCGCGCAGGAGCGTGATAAGGCAAGAGACCTTTTGCGTAACACTCATAACGATTTGTCACTTGATGATCGCGATGAAGGAAATATGTTCCGGTTGGTCGCAACGATGACAGACTCATCGTTGCGTGAAGTTCGCGATTACGCATTAAAGCAAAATATCTCCACTTTACACAATCGTATTAATGAATTGGGCGTGGCAGAGCCAGTGATTGCTCAACAAGGGGCTAATCGTATTGTGGTGCAGTTGCCTGGCGTGCAGGATACCGCTAAGGCCAAAGAAATTTTAGGCCGTACCGCTACGTTGGAAATTCGTATGGTGGACGATTCTCCTGAGGCTTATGCACAGTTGTCTTCCGGTACGGTGCCTTTTGGTGATGAGCGCTATTTAGACAGAGCTGGTGTTCCTATTCTTGTTAAGCGCCAAGTGGTTTTGACGGGTGATAATTTAAATGACGCTCAGCCAGGTTTTGATCAGCAGACTCAAGAACCGACGGTGAATTTAACGCTCGATAGTCGTGGTGCTCGTATTTTCCAGGACGTCACTCGAGATAATGTGGGTAAGCGCATGGCCATCATCCTTTTTGAAAAAGGTAGGGGTGAAGTGGTCACGGCACCGGTGATTCGCCAAGAAATCGGCGGCGGACGTGTGCAGATTTCTGGTCATATGACAGCGACCGAAGCGACCGATACGGCTTTGTTACTACGCGCAGGATCGTTGGCTGCACCGATGGAAATCATTGAAGAGCGCCTAGTTGGTCCGAGCCTTGGTGCTGCAAATATTGAGGCGGGATTCCGCTCAACGGTCTACGGTTTCGCGGTCGTGTCCATTTTCATGATTCTTTACTATCAGGTTTTCGGCGCGGTGTCAGTTTTTGCATTGAGTTGTAACGTGATGCTTTTGGTAGCACTGCTTTCAATGCTTCAAGCTACATTAACTCTGCCAGGTATCGCAGCTATTGCTTTGACTTTGGGTATGGCTGTTGATGCTAACGTGCTGATTAACGAACGTGTTCGCGAAGAATTACGTGAAGGTCGTTCACCTCAGCAAGCTATTAGTGAAGGTTTTGACAGAGCCTTTGCAACGATTTTGGACTCCAACGTTACAAGCTTGATTGCTGGTATCGCACTGTTGATTTTTGGTTCCGGTCCGGTCAGAGGCTTTGCTGTGGTTCACTGCTTAGGCATTTTGACTTCAATCTTTACGTCGGTTGTCGTGAGCCGTTCGGTGATCAATTTAATTTATGGTCGCCAGAAGAAGCTCAAGAAACTGCATGTGGGTCAAATTTGGAAACCGACGGACTAAAGGGGAAGTAGAGTATGGAGTTTTTTAGAATTCGGCGCACGATTCACTTCATGCGCTTTGACAAGGTCTTCAATACGATTTCATTGATTTCGTTTGTGATCGCAGTTTTCCTCTTGTGCACTCGTGGACTGGCTTTCTCTATTGAATTCACAGGCGGCACCGTGATGGAAGTAACCTACCCTCAAGCCGCTCCGACTGAGCAAATCCGTGAGGAGATTAAGACCGCTTTGGGAGTAGAGGCTGCGGTACAAAATTTTGGAACGGCCCGCGATGTCATGATCCGCTTACCTATTGTGGAAGGTGAAACATCTGGCGAGCAAGCTAAAGAAGTCATGGCGGTTTTAAATAAAACCGAACCAGATGCCAAAATGACTCGAGTTGAGTTCGTCGGGCCTCAAGTCGGTGAAGAACTAGCAACTGACGGTTTGACGGCTTTGATTCTGGTTATTATCGGTATCGTTACCTATTTAGCTTTTCGTTTCGAATGGAAGTTTTCCATTGCTGCCATTATTGCTAACCTGCACGACGTTGTTCTGGTTTTGGGTATCTTCTCATTTTTCCAGTGGGAATTCTCTTTGCCGGTCTTAGCGGCAGTGTTAGCTGTTTTAGGCTACTCTGTGAACGAATCGGTCATTATTTTCGACCGTGTCCGCGAGCATTTTAAGAAGATGCGCCGTATGGGGACTGTGGAAGTGATTGACTCCGCTATTACAGCGACGATGTCCCGTACGGTGATCACCCACTCGTCTACCTTAGCAATGACATTGGCGATGTTCTTCTTTGGCGGCCCGGCCTTGCACTACTTTGCTTTGGCTTTAACAATCGGTATTTGCTTGGGTGTGTACTCTTCGGTATTCGTTGCAGCAGCTATCGCATTGTATTTGGGTGTGAAGCGTGAAGACTTGGTCAAGCCAGTCAAGCGCGATCAGGTCCAGGAAATGGTTCCGTAAGCAAAAACATTAAAAAACTAAAAGGGGGTGATGACAAAGTCGGTTAAGGCCGATGAAGTCAGCCCCCTAAATTTTTTTGATCTAAACCACTAAAAAGTGGCCTGGGGAATCGAACTTGGGACCAGCTAGTAAGACGAAACTATCGGGAGTCATCTTACTATGCCAAACCCTATTACTGCAGGGATCACTGTTTTATTGCTACGCCCTAGATGTGAAGCAAGTCTCAAAAATCAGCGATTTTTTACAGGTTTGAGAAAAATCCGGATAAATTCCGATAAATAGAGAAGGGGGTATTGATTTCGTCGGAATCTTCCGACTTTATCAACACCCCCTTTTAATTCAGGATTTGAATTAGACTCCGTACTTATCGTTAAGTGCTTTTAGTTCTCCTCTCAAATCCATCAGATTCCAGAGATAGTTCATCACACGAGTATAGTCAGCGTCATCAGTGGGCATCCAGAAACCCATGTAGTTGACCGGGGTCAGTGGTTTATTTAAAAATTGAGCGTGCAATTGCGGATATTTCTTAGCGTAAAGCTTTGCTTCTGCGTTTTCCGTGATCATCACGTCCCCCTTACCCTGGGCGATCAGTTCTGGGATTTCATAATTTTTATCGTGAGTCAGAATCTTAGCCTTTGTCAGGTTTTGTAAAACAAACTGTTCATTTGTTCCGCCAGGGTTTTTGATCACGGTAACGCCGGGTTGATTGAGTTTCTCAAGACTAGTAAGTTTGTCTTTATTCTTTTTATTGATCAAAGCAACCTTTCCGAAAGGCGCATAGGCGGGCAGAAAATCACCCGTCAGTACTCTAGCTGGTGAGCGTGTAATACCGCCTACGGCTACATCAAATTTATTGTCTGCCATATCTTTGGCTAAGTTTGACCAACTAGAATGAACAAATTCCACTTTCCAACCGTAGACATCAGCCATTTTCTGAATCAGCTCAATATCATGACCGACAAACTTCTGATTTTCGAACATGGAAAACGGGCGGTAGTCACCTGGTGTACCAACACGAAGTACTTTGGTTTCCATGATTTGATCAAGACGTTCTGCTGCATAGGTCGGTGTCATGGCTCCAACAATTAGAGCTCCCACCAGTGAGGTGGTCAAAAGGCAGCGAGAGATTAGTTTCATAGTGATCCTTTTTTGCTGAGAGAAAAAGAAGTAAGAATTATTTTAGATGGGACTAAATGCGGATTGATAACTCTTTTGTGCTTGACTAAGAGTAGGCGCTTAAGTGATTGCCCCGATTTTTAAGCAAAAGTATGTAAAAAAGACCCGCAACTAAGCGGGTCAGAGAAGCGCTGATTTTTTAGGGTGCTTTCTTATAAAGGTCGTATAAGACAGCCCGAATAATGGTATCGGTTGTCTGTTTACTCAAAGACTCTATTGAGTCTGGCTCTGTCAAGGCAGTGGTGTCGTATTCTTTTGGAAGTTTTTTCATTTCAGCAATAACGACATCTTTCCAGAAAGCTGGAGCTTCACTTTCCTCCCAATATCCGCGTCCACGACCAAAGTGGGCTACGGCTAGATACAACAAAACAGCTTCAAGAAGGAAATTTTGCAAAGCCATTTTGCTCCATGACACTCTGGTTCCGTGTACACCTTTGACTTGATTGTAAGCAAGGGCTGCTCCGGCCCCACCGATAGCGCCAATAACCGTGCCCAAAAGCGTCCCTAGCCCAGCTGTTAATCCTCCGGTTCCGATGTCTGCCGCAAGACCTGTTGCTGCTCCGGCACCAACAGCGCCGACAATGGCTGCTCCTTTAGGGTTGGCTGCCGTATTTACCGTCCAGTCGGTTTTCAGCCGTCTCAAAATTTCTCGCTTCACACCGGAGCCTTCCAACTGGTGCGCGTCAATAAGCCTTTGCGTTAAGTTGCATAGGCAGTCTGCAGCTCGAGCGGCGAGGGCATTTTTTGCATCTTCAATAGGACCACTTTGCAATTTAACAACCCCCAGACGACGTCCCCAGTCTTTTACCTGTTCAGTGAGCGAGTAATTTGACAATTCCTCATGATCAACAGCTAACTGAGTCATATAGTCAGCAATGGCCTCAATGGAGGTAGAGTAAACCGCTCTTCTTTGACGAGTCCAAGCCTCTCTTAGGGCTTCAAATGTGACTTTTTGCTCATCGGTAAGCACATTACCGATGGCATCAAAAAGAGCGAATTCCTGTACCCAGCAACGGGCAAAAGCATCCATAGGCAGGACTGTCTTAACCAAGGGGTATTGGGACATATAATCGCCCCAACGTTTTAACTCCTCCTCTTCTAACTCTTGTTCTCTGGGTTTGCCCATTTGATTGAGCAAGACGATGACGGGCTTACCAATCCAGGAAAGAATCTGCATCTCGGCAGCAATGTACGAGCAAGCTTGAGGAGATTCACTGGCGTTAACAAGATAAAGCACAACGCTACTTGTGTCGCGTACATGCTTAAGAGCTCTTTGATTGAGCCACAGAGCCTTGTTTGACATACGGTCCCAGACTTCTGAGAGAAACCATCCAAGAGGGTTGGCACGACCTTCAAGACGCTTAGCCAGTCTGACACTGTCGCCAAATCCAGGAGTGTCCCAAAGAACCAATTCGGAGCATCCGTCGCTAGCACGAATTAAAACGTAATCGTCATTGGTTTCTGTGACATGAGGTCGATCTGCTACTTCGCCGATATCACGTCCAAGAAGGGTACGAGCCAGCGTGGTCTTACCGATATTGGTGTGGGAGACCAAGCTTAAATTAATACGCATCAGTTGTTCATCAGACATATGCAAGTCCTAACGAGCTTGCCCGATGGCAAGTTTTAATTCATCACAGGTTTGTTGATCGGGACGGACACCGCAGTGGTAAAACACAACTGGTAAATCGATTTCTTTACAGAAATGCCGCCAAAGTTCTTTACGAGACTCTACTCGATCTCCAAAATCTCCAAAACGGGCTAAATAAGATGACATATCCACCAGTACTACCAGATGAGCGCCGGCAAGTTTGTCTTTGACTAACTTTAGAGCCTGTCCTTGTACTTCAACTTCCGGAGTGGTTGTTGCATTCATTAGGGCCCAAACTTGCTGGCTTTGCCCCTGAGCAGTCAGCGTTAAAGGAGCTTCGTCACTTTCGGCTGACCAGTTGTGTGTCTTAACTTCTGAAAGGTTAAATCCAAGCTCTTCAGCAAAACGGTAGACACTTTCGATATTTTGAGAATTGTCGCTGTGACTGGAAACCAATACGTCTAAAGAAACTTCTTCAGAGCGCCAAGTTCTCAAAATGTCACTGTAGTAGCGGTCAGACAAGTCTAATGGGAAGTCTTTTTGTAGCCGATTTATTTGCACAGTGTGTTTAAGAGCAAGCAACAAGCGCGGTATGGCTACAAAAATTGTTAGCATAAAAATCATGCGTAGGAGCCAAAGGCCAGCTGAGATGTCAACACTGTTTACGCTCAATCGGTCAAAACGCATGTTGGCAATATCCAATATGTTTGGCATTGGGCCAAGGAAATTGGTAAATATGCCGTAGGTTAAAGCGATGATTTGATAGACGACATCAGGATTGTTAGCAAACCATGTACTTTCCCAGCCGACTGTATAAGCCGTCCCAATTCCACGTAGTAAGACGCTTGCAATCATTCCGATCACAAAAGCGAAAGCTGCCAAGTGGAAAGCTCTGGCAACAAAATGGGTAATGAAAGGCTGCAAAACAGAGGTGATTGATTTTGTAAGCCGCAGTTGTCGGAGAGTCAGTGTTTTTTCAAAAATGTTCAAGGCGTTGCGCAAACCGAGAAAATCACGGGACGAGTTATGCCTTAGTCCAGAAATAAAAAGCATGATGTAGACCAGAATGTTCCACATCAAAATGCCAAAAAAGGGAAGTGAAAGTAAGTTAATACGGGAACTTTCTGAGGCAAGTTGATCAGTGAGCAACCCTAAGATAAAGGCTAGACCGATTAAAGCAAAATTAATCCATGAAGGAGGAGTAAATCTGAGTGCAATAGGTTTAACCGAAGGATTTTTTGCCACAATCATTTTCATGACAATGCGGGCTCTTGCAACAAGAAAAGCGGCAATACTGGCGTTCTCACCCACAGCAAGAGCAGCTTGTCGTGTCGCTCGATTAGCGTCGCTACTTTCCCAACTCAATGTAGGGGTTTGTTCCAGCAACTTGGCTTCATTGATCGTCTCAGCATCCTGAAGAGTAAAACGACCCTGATTGATATTTTTGTAAGCCTCACTCATGAGAAAATACTTCTGTAAACGTATCCTACCTATTGTAATGATTCAATAGACAGAAAAGTGTCCTCAATTTATCCTAAATGTTTCTGTGATACCGTTGCCAAAGACTAGCCAATAACTGTGCACTTTTTTGAGGATTATCTTGACCGCAAATAGCTGAGACGACAGCAACTCCCTGAACTTTTGTTTGCGAAATTGCCTCAATGTGTTCAGCTTTAATGCCGCCGATTGCAACAGCTGGGACTGGGCAAAGTTGCGCCAGACTGTTTAGACCCTTCAGATCAAAGGCTGGCTCAGCATCCGTTTTGGTTTTAGTGGAAAACACTGGACCAATTCCGACATAGTTCACTGTCATCGGATCTACAAGATTCATTTGCTCTTCATTATTAATGGAGAGCCCAACAATTTTGTCTTTACCCATCAATCGGCGGGTCACATCAGCTGGCAGGTCTTTTTGACCGACATGTACGCCGTCAGCATCAACTGCTAAAGCTATATCAATATCATCGTCAATGATAAGCGGTACGTGATAACTATCGAGTACTGTTTTTAACTTCAGTGCACACTCATAACGCTGGCGCTTTTTCCATTGGGGGGCACGAAGTTGAACAATTGTTGCTCCCCCTTGCACAGCAAGCTCTGCTGTTCTAACCATTCCGAGTTTTTCGGTTAAGACAGGATCTAAAACAAGATACAAAGACAAATCGAGGACTTTATTGGACATAATGAGTCGATTTAATAATGTTTCCTGGCTATTTCATATAAGGCATCTAAATAAGCAGGATGAAAACTGCCCGGACCATTTGCCTTCGAAGCTGCAATTTCGGAAGCAGCTTTTGCCATCATAAGAGCACTGCAGGTAGCCTGCAGAATAGAGCCGTTACAGGCACAAAAGGCAGCAACAAGTGCCGAGAGTGAACATCCGGTCCCAACCACTAGAGTGGTCATAACATCGCCTCCAGGGATACTAAAGACTTGCATGCCGTCAGTCACAAAATCCGTTTCACCCGTAACAGCAACAATATTGTTATAGCGATTGGCCAATAATTTAGCCGCTTCAATGGCTTCTCGACTGTCGTCTGTACTGTCAACGCCGTGCCCGCCTTGCCCCAAGCCTGCGAGACTGAGAATTTCGCTGCCATTACCACGTACGACAGAAGGTTTTTTATCTAAAAAATCTCTGATACGTTCATCTCGCCAGGGTAAAAGTCCTGCGGCAACAGGATCTAAAACCCAGGGCTTTTTATGAAGATTAGCCATGTCAATGGCACTGTGCATGGCAAGGTTTCGATCATCAGTTAAGGTGCCTACATTAATTAGTAGGGTATCGGCAATTGATGCAAAATCAGCACTTTCATGCTGATCGATGACCATTGCAGGAGAGGCGCCTGCAGCTAAAAGTACATCAGCAGTAATTTCCTGCACAACATCATTTGTCATGCAATGCACCAAAGGACGACAATGAACCAGTTGAGTGCAGCACTGATCAAAAATTTCTTTAGGGAAAATCTCTGATTTGTTCATAATTGTTTGAAAAAAATGAAAACGAACTGACGATACCACAAAGAGTGACGATCAGTACAATTCATGCCAATAAATATTGAAACAAAACTAATATGCTTGTCCACCCTCAATTTGATCCTATTGCGTTTTCGGTTGGTCCGATTTCTGTTCATTGGTACGGTTTGATGTATCTGATCGGTTTTGCCTTATTTTGGTTTTTGGGATCCTATCGAGCAAGAAAAGATGTTTGGCGAGAAATAACGCCAGAGGCAGTCGAGGATTTGCTTTTTTTCGGCGTTCTGGGGGTAATTGTTGGCGGGCGTTTGGGCTATTGTTTGTTTTATCAGCCAGAATTTTATTTTGACTATCCCGCTCAAATCATTCGTATTTGGGACGGAGGTATGAGTGCGCATGGCGGTATGCTGGGTGTCATCTTCGCCATGTTGTATTTTTGTAAGACAAGAAATTTGAATTTTTGGACGGTGGCCGATTTTGTTGTCCCGTTGGTACCGTTAGGACTTTTATTTGGTCGAATCGGGAATTTTATTAATGGCGAGCTCTGGGGAAGAGTTTGTTCTCCTGACTATGCATTTGCCATGATCTTCCCTCAAGTTGACCTCTTGCCACGTCATCCCTCTCAGCTCTATGAAGCAACCTTGGAGGGATTGCTTCTTTTTGTTGTTTTGTGGTTTTATTCAGCCAAACCAAGAAGCAGAGGCAAAACTGCGGCTCTATTTTGTCTCGGTTACGGTGTCTGCCGCTTTTTTGTAGAGTATTTCCGTGAACCTGATGCGTTCTTAGGACTTCAGGCCTTAGGTTTGAGTCAGGGCCAGTGGCTTTCTGTTCCTTTGATTATCGTCGGAGTTCTACTTTGGAGTTTTAGTGGCAGAATCAAAGCGCATTAAATTTCCTCGGGCTGAGCTTGTTTGAGAATCAACTCGCAGCTCTGTGGAGATAGACGCCTCATTGAAAATTCGCAACCGCAATATAGCTGATTGTAGAAGCCGTGGATTTTTAATAACTCATTGCGCCTTTGTTGAAGGCCACCTTTGCGCCAATTTTTATCCCAGTATTTTGTGCCGGGGAAGCGCTCCTGAGCGAGTAATCCTGCTTGATTAATCTGTTCGATGTCTTTCCATCGGCTTGAAGCTAAAGTTGTTGTAAACAGTTCAATTTTTTCTTCAAAGGCCACTCGGGCTGTTTCAGTTAAGCGATAGTTAAAGCAGATTTGACAACGCTTGCCGCGTTCAGGCTCCAACTCAAAACCGTGAATGGCTTTCTTCCACTTTTCGTGATCGTAGTCACCGTCAATGACTCTTAATCCAATGCTTGCTGCGTAACGCTTCAGTTCGTTTTTCCGAATCATATACTCAGAATCGGGAAAGATATTTGGATTGAAATAAAACAGGGTCGGCCGGTAGTCATTTTGGAGAAGCCACTCCAAAATGGCTGATGAGCAGGGAGCACAGCAGCAGTGCAATAAAACGTTTGTCATGGAAATTGTCAGAAAGCGCTTATCGATTTATTCGCTGCAATTGTATACTGCTCTGGTTGTCTGAGTAATGGCGAAGATATGAGCACAATTGCAGAAAATATTTTTCAAATTAGAGAAAGTATGGCCAGGGCGGCAGCCGATCGCTCGGTCAAACTGCTTGCAGTTAGTAAGACCTTCCCTGTTGAGGCAATCGCACAGGCGACTAAGGTTGGCCAGTTTGCGTTTGGCGAAAATTATGCCCAGGAGGGGGCTAAAAAGATAGATTATTTCAAAGAGCACTATCCTGATCTGCCTCTTGAGTGGCATTTCATTGGTCCTTTGCAATCTAACAAGACAAAATTGGTTGCTGAACATTTCCAATGGGTTGAAAGTATCGATCGACTTAAGATCGCTCAGCGATTAAACGAGCAGAGACCGGTTGAATTACCGCCACTCAACGTTTTAGTCGAGATTAATATTGACGAAGAAAGCAGTAAAAGCGGAATAACGGTCGGAGAGCTGGAGGCCTTGTTGGCAGAGCTTATTAAATTGCCTCGCTTGAAGCTAAGAGGACTGATGTGTATTCCTAAGGCTCAGGCCGATGACTTGCATAGGAGAGCCGTGTTTAAAGAAATGAGAGCTCTTTTTGATGCGTGTGTAGCTCGGGGATATAAATTGGATACTTTATCCATGGGGATGAGTGCTGACTATATTTGCGCGATTGAAGAAGGCTCAACTTTAGTAAGAGTAGGTTCCGCTATATTTGGAGCAAGAGATTATTCAAAAAAATTGGAAAGGAAATAAGATGCAAAAACGAATTGCCATGATTGGTGGCGGCAATATGGCTGCTGCGTTGGTTGCTGGTTTGGTGGCTGCCGGCCATCCGGCTGACAGCATTTCAGTGATGGATCGAAACGAAGATAAATGTACGCGTTTGCATAGCGAGTATGGAGTCTTAACTCATATGACGGCGGGTGAATGGCTAAAAAAAGCCGATTTGGTAGTTTTAGCTGTTAAACCTCAGGGTATGAAAGTTGCTATTGATCAGATTAGACCTTACTTAAGTGACGGAGCTCTTTTTATTTCTATTGCAGCAGGTCTTCGTATCAAAGATATTGCCCGATGGTTGGGCTCTGACAGAGTGGTCAGAGCCATGCCCAATACGCCTGCATTAGTTAAAGCCGGTGTAGTGGGGCTGTATGTGCCGGAAAGTCTTGAGAGAGAACAACCTTTGTTTGTTGACGTTCTTCAGGCGATGGGGGAAGTCATTGATGTAAAAAGTGAACTGGAGCTTGATTTGCTCTCTACAGTTTCTGGTTCAGGACCTGCCTATGTCTTCAGATTCATCGAAGCTTTGGAAGAGGCGGCTGTTAAGCGCGGTTTTGAATCTGCCAGTGCAAGAAAAATGGCGATTCTGACCGTAGTGGGAGCAGCCAAGTTGGCTGTGCAAAGCTCTGATTCTCCGGCTCAGCTTCGTATCAATGTGACAAGTAAAGGTGGTACAACAGCTGAAGCATTGCGCGTTATGCAGGAACATCATTTTATGGAAATGATGGATGAGGCTATTCAGGCAGCATTTGACCGTAGCCAAGTGCTCGCTGATGAGTTAGGTAAAAACTAAGAGATGGCAGACGAGGCATTTCTCGTCTGCCGAAAGTACTCAGTTAGTTGCTGACACGGAACTCACAGGGGGAAGGTTGAGCGTCCTGCAACCTTCCATCTCGAGACTATTGACAGCTTTTTTTATGGCTTCAATAGCCGGCATTCGACAAAAGCTCTTTCGCCAAGCGATGATAACCCGTCGAGATGGGGCCGGTTTTTCAAACGGGATAGCCTTAATTAAATCATCTCCTATAGTTTCTTTGAGCGCCGAACTGGGGAGAACTGTGATACCAAGACCCTGAGCTACCATATGGTGGATAGTTAGCAATGAGGAGCCTTCCACCGTTTTCTGTATAGCTGTTACTCCGCTTTTACGTGGGGCAGATTCCGGGCAAGCCTCTAAGATCTGATCTCTGAGACAGTGCCCTTTACCCAAAAGTAGCAATTTTCCGGAGCGAACCTCATCGGGATGAATCTCTGTTCTTTGCGCCCAGGGATGATCATGAGGGACAGCAACGACAAAGTCTTCATCATATAAAGGCATGAACATCAATCCAGGTTCGTTGATTGGTAAGGCCATGATGGCTACGTCAATATCACCGGATCGAAGTTGCTCTAATAGATTGACAGTGTAATTTTCAGAAAGAATAAGCGGCATCTTAGGGGCAAGGTGCAGCATTTTGTGTACAAGCCCAGGCATTAAGTAAGGGCTGATTGTGAAAATCGCCCCCAGACGCAAAGGGCCGCACAAGGGATCTTTACCTTGAACGGCTAGCTCTTCAATTCTTCGCACCTCATCGAGCACTTTTTGGGCTTGCTCGACAATATTTTCCCCGACAGGGGTCAGTGAAACCTCTTGAGAGCGTCTTTCGAAAATATGCACACCCAGTTCTTCCTCTAGTTTGCGTACAGCAACGGACAAAGAGGGCTGAGAAATAAAGCAAGCCTCAGCGGCTCTGCCGAAATGCCTTTCTCTGGCAACTGCAATGATGTATTTAAGTTCAGTAAGAGTCACTTAAGCCTCCAAAAATTCCTCATAACCGCTAAACCAGCGTTTTGCATGACGTTGTGCGCTTTCTGGGTCAGTCTGAAGCCACCGATAGGCAAAGTCTCTAGCCGCTTCAAGTAATTGAGTGTCCTTTTCAAGATCTGCAAACCTCAAAAGAGGAACACCGGATTGCCGTACACCTAAAAATTCGCCGGGTCCGCGAATTTCTAAGTCTCTGCGGGCGATTTCAAAACCGTCTTGGGTTTCACGTATAACTTTCAAGCGTTCCCGAGCAGTATCGGATAACTCTCCATAGAGTAGCACACAGAAACTTTTTTGAGCACCGCGTCCTACTCTACCTCTTAACTGATGTAATTGTGCCAGCCCAAAACGCTCGGCATGTTCAATTACCATCAGTGTTGCATTAGGAACGTCAACTCCGACCTCAATGACTGTTGTGGCAACAAGAACATCAATCATGCCGTTTTTAAAAGATTGCATGACCGTCTGCTTTTGATCTGGCGACAGTTCACCGTGGACGAGTCCGATTTTAAGATCTGGCAGATCTCGGCAGATTTCTTCGTATGTTTGGGTAGCAGCAGTCAGGTCAATTTTTTCGCTTTCTTCAATAAGGGGACAGACCCAATAGACTTGTCGTCCTTCCTTCACCTGGGTGTTAATAATGCGGATAACTTCAGCTTTTCTGCTAAGACTAATCAGTTTGGTTGTGATGGGGTGACGACCAGCCGGCAATTCGTCAATCACGGATACATCCAGGTCGGCTAAATAACTCATCGCAAGGGTTCTGGGAATAGGTGTGGCTGAGAGCATCAGCATATGAGGAATCTGTTGATTGCAGCTTTGCCTTAGTGCCAAGCGCTGAGCAACACCAAATCGATGTTGTTCATCAATAATTGACAATCCTAAGCGACTAAATTTCACACCTTCTTGAATAAGAGCATGCGTGCCGACGATCAGTTGAGCATTTCCTGATGCAATTGCCTCCAGAGCAAGCTGTTTTTCTTTACTTTTTTGTTTACCGGCTAGCCACACAATTTTTACTCCCAAAGGTTTTAACCATTGAGCGATTTTTTCAAAATGCTGCTCGGCTAAAATTTCTGTCGGAGCCATCAAGGCAGCTTGCATACCGTCATCTATACATAAACACGCAGCTAATGCCGCGATAATTGTTTTTCCGCTGCCAACATCCCCTTGAACAAGTCTATTCATGGGAACCATTTTGGCCAGGTCTTCCCGAACTTCTTTAAATACTCGCTTTTGAGCACCGGTTAAAGAAAAGGGAAGTGTGTCGAGAAGTTGATCTGTTACAGGATGATGTGCAGGAGCAATGATCGGGGCTTGATATGTAGTCTTCAAAGCCCGAGAACGCCTTAATGCAACCTGCTGAGCCACAAGTTCGTCAAATTTAAGTCGTTGCCAAGCTGGATCAGTTTTATCGTCAAGAGCCGTCAAACTGGCTCCAACAGGAGGATGATGGAGGTAGCGAAGAGCATCAGATAACTGCGGAAGCTTCAATTGTTTAACAACAGAGGCGGGGATTAAATCTTTAATTTCAACATCAAGCAGAGCTCTGGCAATACGTTTCCTAAGCCATGTTTGTGTAATTCCTTCGCCAGCCGGGTAAACAGGGGTTAACGTTTTTGGCAAAGAGACTCCAGATAGCGAAGTACGGATTTTAGGGTGCATCATCTCTAAATCAAAATATCCTTGGCGGACAGGTCCGTAAAGTCTAACTTTTTGACCTATGGCTAATTGTTTAATTTGCGAGGGATAGAAATGAAGCAGTCGCACGTACACAGAGCCGCTGCAATCTTTCACAATAGCTTGTAGCTGTTCGCCAGAGGGCCGCCTGATTCGATCACATTGTGTGACTACACCTTCACACTGCTGGCTGCGTCCTGATTCGAGCTGAGCGATGGGTGTTAAAACGGTTTCATCTTCATACCTAAGAGGTAGATGCAAAACATAATCCCAATCCCTGTTCAGACCTAGTTTGGCCAGGCGCTCAGAAAGGGGGGCGAGTTTTTCCCCTTTTTTTCTTGTATAGGCGGCCATTGGCATAGAAGTTACCTCTTATCAGAGACTAACAATAGCTTCCACTTCTACGGCCCCTCCCTTTGGTAGTGCAGCGACAGCAAAGCAGCTGCGTGCTGGATAGGGAGCTTGGCAGTACTCTTGCATGACAGCATTGACGGCAGGGAAATTAGCCATGTCCGTTAAGAAAATTGTGACCTTCATAATGTTGCTCATTGAACCGCCCGCGGCTTCAATAATCGACTTGAGGTTTTCAAAAGCCTGGCGTGCCTGAGCAGTAAAGTCTGCCGGTAGTTCGCCGGTGGCTGGGTCAATACCGAGTTGACCGGAAGTAAAAAGATTAGCGCAGCCCTTGGTAGCCTGTGAATACGGGCCGATAGCTGCAGGAGCTTTGTCGGTGTGGATAATATCGTGAGCCATGAATACTCTCCTTAAGGAAAAGGGTTGGTAATTCCGATATTTTAACGGTTAGCTTTAATGTTAAGTCGAGCGTAAAGATTCTGTTTTTTGTCAAAAACTTTACGGAATTCGTCAATGTTGATGAATGTCGTTCTACGTGTTTTTATAGATTGGTGTAAACTTCGGGTTAATCCCAATGGGTGTCTCATCGGTTGCCCACTAAACTGCTTGCCGTTTAGGTGGTTCTGGGTGGACAATACTCGGAGACACGAATGGAGAAAGATATGTTTTGTCTTTAAGCATAGCATTTTAGGCTTCGGTGAACAGCCGAGGCGCGCTGTTGTGCTTGAAGATTTAACCTATTTTGTAGCAGCCGAATTCAAAATGTTCTCTGTTATGAATTGACAACTTGTGACAGAAGAATTCGGCAGAGTATTTGTCCGTGCTTAACGCGTGAGAGCACGTCCCCTTCAAATGCGTCGACTGCGATCGTTATATGTGAACAGTTGGCAAGAGAGAATAAGCATTCTCTTGGGTTTCCCGAGGCGGACGGTTCGGTAGTAACGGTTGAGACGAACGAGGGGAACCTTTTTAAGAAGACCCCTGCCGGTACAGGATGCAAGTCCTTAACCGGTGGCCCTCTTGGATCAAGGAGACCAAGTAATTATGAAAATCATCTACACCGACGTGCTGGTGGTTGGTGCCGGCTTGGCTGGTTTGCGTATGGCTGTTGCTGCCAAGCGTCGCGGTCAGGACACCATCATCTTGTCGCTGGTGCCGCCCAAGCGTTCTCACTCGAAGGCCGCTCAAGGTGGTATGCAAGCTTCTTTGGGTAATGTGATTAAAGGTTTGGGCGATAACGAAGACGTCCACTTTGCCGATACGGTCAAGGGTTCCGACTGGGGCTGCGACCAGGATGTTGCCCGTTTGTTCGTGAATACCTCCCCGAAGGCCGTGCGTGAATTGGCTGCCTGGGGTGTGCCCTGGAGCCGTATCACCCCGGGTGATCGTCAAGTGATCATCAACGGTGAACGCGTGACGATTACCGAACGTAAAGAAGCCGCTGGCTTGATCGGTCAACGTGACTTCGGCGGTACGAAGAAGTGGCGTACGTGCTTCGTGTCTGACGGCACGGGTCATGCCATGTTGAACGCTGTGAGCGACCGTGTGATCGCCGAACACATTCCTGTTGTGGAACGTGTTGAAGCCATCGCTTTGATTCATGATGGCAAGCGCTGCTACGGTGCTGTGGTTCGTGATTTGATTACGGGCGAATTGATGGCCTATGTTTCTAAGGCTACGGCAATTGCCGCCGGCGGTGCCGGTCGTTTGTTCCGCGTGACCACGAACGCTGTGATCTGCGAAGGTACGGGTCACTCCTTGGCTTTGGAAACCGGTGTTGCCACTTTGGGTAACATGGAAGCCGTTCAGTTCCACCCGACCGGTATTTTCCCGGCCGGTATTCTTGTGACGGAAGGTTGCCGTGGTGACGGCGGCTTGTTGCGTGACGTTGACGGTCACCGCTTCATGCCGGACGTTGAACCTGAAAAGAAAGAATTGGCTTCCCGTGACGTGGTGAGCCGTCGTATGGAAGAACGTATCGCTCAAGGCAAGGGTGTGAAGAGCCGCTTCGGTGAACACATCTGGTTGGACATCACCTTGTTGGGCGAACATCACATTAAGCACAACCTCCGCGAAGTCTATGAAATCTGCCACTACTTCTTGGGCGTTGACCCGGTGAAGGAATGGATCCCCGTGCGTCCTGCACAGCACTACACCATGGGCGGTATCCGTACCGACTACAAGGGTGAAAGCCGTCAATTGAAGGGCTTGTTTGCCGCTGGCGAATGCGCTTGCTGGGATATGCACGGTTTCAACCGCTTGGGTGGTAACTCCGTGGCTGAAACGGTTGTGGCCGGTATGTTGGTTGGTGAATACATTGCCGACTTCTGCGAAAAGCCTGAAAACGTTATCGATATCCCGACTTCTATCGTTTATGACTTCATCAAGCGCGAACAAGCTAAGCTTGATCGCTTCTGCGATGGTCACGGTTCTGAAGATCCGGCCAAGTTGCGCGCTCGTATGCAAGACATCATGACGTCTAAGATCGGTATTTTCCGCCGCGGCGCCGATATGGAAAGCGCTATCAGCGAATTGGAAGACTTGTACAAGCGTTCTCACAACGTTTCTTGTAAGCCGCATCTCGGTGCCAACACCGAATTGACGTACGCTTACCGTACGCAAAAGATGCTGCGCTTGGCTTTGACGATTGCCTGCGGTGCTTCTGCCCGTACGGAATCTCGTGGTGCTCACTTCCGTGAAGACTACCCGGTTCGTGACGACAGCAAGTGGCTCAAGCGTACCTTGGCTTCTTGGAAGGATGAAAACGACACGTTGCCGACGCTCTCTTACGAAGACCTCGACGTTATGAAGATGGAATTGCCCCCGGGCTGGCGTGGTTACGGTGCTAAGAACTACATCGATCACCCGGATACGGCCAAGCGTCAAGCTGAAGTCGATGAAATCCGCGCTAAGATGGAAGCCGAAGGCGCCGATCGTTTCGCTATTCAAAACGCTTTGATGCCGTACGCTCACCTCTTGCCGAAGCGCCTGCAAGGTAAGAATGAACGTATTGATGAACCCTTGGCCTAAGGAGCTGACGAAAAATGGCTGAAAACAATACCCAAAAACAACATCGTCTGCTCAAG
Organism: uncultured Sutterella sp.; assembly: GCA_900544345.1. GTDB lineage: Bacteria > Pseudomonadota > Gammaproteobacteria > Burkholderiales > Burkholderiaceae_F > Aphodousia. The sequence continues at coordinate 106,034 of UQUR01000004.1, forward strand.
ATCAGCATCTTGCGCTACAACCCTGCTGATCCGGCTAGCGTGCCTCATATGCAGACGTTTGAATTGGAAGAATCCGATTCAATGACCTTGTTCATCGCTTTGAATGAAATTCGCGATAAGCAGGATCCTTCTTTGCAATTTGACTTCGTGTGCCGTGCCGGTATTTGCGGTTCCTGCGCCATGATGATCAATGGTAAGCCGGGCTTGGCTTGCCGTACGTTGACCCGTGACTTGCCGACCGAATTCACGTTGGCTCCGTTGCCGGCTTTTGAATTGATCGGCGACTTGTCTGTCAACACCGGTAAGTGGATGCGCAACATGAGTGAACGTATGGAAACGTGGGTTCACTTGAAGGAAGAAGAAGTCGATATCTGCCGCAAGGAAGAACCGATGGATCCGCAATTGGCCGAAGATATTTACCTCTTGGACCGTTGCGTGGAATGCGGCTGCTGTATTGCCGGTTGCGGTACGGTTCGTATGCGTCCGGACTTCGCCGGTGGTGTGGCCATCAACAAGATTGCCCGCTTCCGTCTTGACCCGCGCGACCACCGCAATGACGCCGATTACTATGAAGTGATCGGTGACGACAGCGGCGTGTTCGGTTGCATGTCCTTGTTGGCTTGCCACGACTTCTGCCCGAAGCAGTTGCCGTTGAAGACGCAAATTGCTTTCATCCGTCGTAAGATGGCTGAACAAGGTATCCGCGGCTATGATAAGGTTTTGCCGACCCCGAAGAAGGCTATTCCTATCAAGGTCGTGAAATAATTCTCAGAGCCAAAGTGAGAGTTTGAAGTTTCGGCAACGGAACTTCAAACTCGAGCAGAGGTTTTGAAACCCTACGAGAGGTCAATAGACCGACGATGGCCCTCAAGGCTATCGATTGACATCACGTAGTTTATTAGAACGGAGACGCCTCAAAGACGCCTTCTTAATTGATTTAACGAGGAGCAAAAAAACATGTCTCGTATTGAATATGACTTCCTTGGTGGCAAGGAAATTCCTGATGATTGCTACTATGGTGTGCAAACCCTTCGTGGCAAGGAAAACTTCCATGTGACGGAAATGTCCATGGCTCAAGAACCGTTCTTCATCATTGCTTTCGCTTATGTGAAGAAGGCTGCTGCTATGGCCAACAAGGAACTCGGCACGATCCCGGCCAACGTTGCTGACGCTTTGATCTGGGCCTGCGACCAATTGATCGCTGGCAAGTACCATGACCAATTCGTTACCGACTGGGTTCAAGGTGGTGCTGGTACATCCACGAACATGAACTGCAATGAAGTCATCTGCAACTTGGCCGCTGAAAAGTTGGGTTCCAAGAAGGGTGACTACGCTTTGGTTTCTCCGAACGACCACGCAAACTTCGGTCAATCCACCAACGACACGTACCCGACCGCTTTCCACGTTGCCTTGTTGCTCCGCAGCAATGTGATGTTGAAGGCTGTTGAAGACCTCGTCGCTTCCTTCTACAAGAAGGCTGAAGAATTCAAGACCGTCTTGAAGATGGGTCGTACGCACTTGCAAGACGCTGTGCCGATGACCTTGGGTCAAGAATTCCACGGTTGGGGCTTCACGATCGCCGACGAAATCAAGACGATCAAAGATGCTCAAGAACATCTTTATGTCGTTAACCTCGGCGGTACGGCTATTGGTACGACTGTGACGGCTCACCCGGAATATCCGGCCTTGGCTGTTAAGTACTTGGCTGAATTGACTGGCTTGCCGATGCGCAACAGCGAAGATTTGATCGCTGCTACCTCTGACTGCGGTGGCTATGTTGCTATCTCCAGCGCCATGAAGAGCTTGGCCGTTAAGTTGACGAAGGTGTGCAATGACTTGCGCTTGTTGGCTTCTGGTCCGCGTTGCGGCTTCCAAGAAGTGAACCTCCCGCAAATGCAACCTGGTTCTTCCATCATGCCGGGTAAGGTCAATCCGGTTGAATTGGAAGCCATGAACCAAGCCAGCTTCATCGCTATCGGTTTGGACACCACGGTCATGTTGGCTGCCTCTGCTGGCCAACTCGAATTGAACGTGATGGAACCGCCGATCACGTGGGCTTTGTTCTTCGGTATGAAGGTTATGACCAACGCCATGAACGGCATGCGTACGAAGTGCATTGACGGTATCACCCCCAATGTTGAACGCTGCAAAGACTTGGTGATGGGTTCCTTGGGCATTATCACGATCTTGAAGCCGCACTTCGGTTACAAGACCTGCTCTGAAATTGCTCACGAAGGTTACCATACTGGTAAGACCTTGCATCAACTCATCGTTGAAGAACGTAAGTTGATGACGCAAGAAGAATGGGACAAGGTTTTCAATTTGCAAAACTTGATCGCTCCGAAGTTCGAAATGTAATTTCGAACCTAGGGAAAACTCCGTAGTGAAATTTTTTGTTACGGGGTAAAGTTCTCTCAGTCGTATTGGCGGCGGATTATTCCGCCGCCGATGCGATTGGGATCTAGATAAGTTAGGTAAAACCCTTCTCTGTTCTAGGTAATAAAAAAGATAATAACTACTCCGATTTTGGGGGTAATATGGATCTGATGTTAATTCTTCAAATTATTGTCCTCTTGGCGTTCATCTTTATTGGTGTTCGCTTGGGCGGCATTGGTATCGGCTACGCCGGCGGTGTCGGTGTGCTGGTCTTGGGTCTCGTTTGCGGCATGACGCCGGGTGCGATTCCCTGGGATGTGATCTTGATCATCATGTCCGTGATCGCTGCTATTTCTGCTATGCAGTTGGCCGGCGGTCTCGACTACTTGGTTCAAATCGCTGAAAACATCCTTCGTAGCAATCCGAAGCACATCAACTATTTGGCTCCGATTGTTACCTATGTGTTGACGATCTTCGCCGGTACGGGTCACACGGCTTTCTCCATGATCCCGGTTATCGTTGAAGTGGCTAAGGAACAAGGCATTAAGCCTGTTTGCCCGTTGTCTATCGCTGTGGTCTCTTCCCAGATTGCTATTACGGCTTCTCCGGTTTCCGCAGCCGTGATTTACATGACGGGTGTTTTGGAACCGTTCGGTTGGAGCTATCCTGCCTTGCTCGGTATCTGGATTGTGACGACGTTCGCTGGCTGCATGGTCACGGCTTTCGTTATGACCTTGATCCAAAACATGGACTTGAACTCTGACCCGGTCTACAAAGATCGTTTGGCTAAGGGTCTCGTGAAAGCCCCGCAAGGCGCTTCTCACCGCGAAATCAGCGCTTCTGCTAAGAAGTCCGTGTGGATCTTCTTGGTTGGCGTTATTGCTGTGGTGTTGTACGCCTCCGCTATTTCTCCTGCTGTCGGTATCGTCAGCCCGGTTATCGTTGGTCGTGATGCTGCCATTATGGGCATCATGTTGACGATCGGTACCTTGATCACTGTTATGTGCAAGATCAAGATTGACGAAATCGCCGGTAGCTCTGTCTTCAAGAGCGGTATGGTGGCTTGCGTTTGCGTGTTGGGCGTTGCATGGCTCGGTAACACGTTCGTTGCTGGTCACACGAAAGAAATCACGGAATTCTCTTCCACGACCGTGTCTCAATACCCGGCTTTGTTGGCTGTGATCTTCTTCTTTGCCGCTATGTTGTTGTATAGCCAAGCTGCTACCGCTAAGGCCATTACTCCGGCTGTGGTTACGGCTTTGGGTATTTCGGCTGCTAACCCGGGCGACTCCTACATGTTGGTCGCTACGTTCGCTGCTGTGTCCGCTTTGTTCGTTCTCCCGACCTACCCGACGTTGTTGGGTGCTGTTCAGATGGACGATACCGGTACAACCCGCATTGGTAAGTTCGTGTTCAACCACGCCTTCTTCTTGCCTGGCGTGTTGGCCATCGTCTTCAGCGTGGTGTTCGGCTTTGCCGCTTGCGCCGTGTTCTAATCTGAACATTAGCTGAGATGCGAATCAGGTGCCAAGCACCTGAAAAAAACAAAACGGTAAACTGCTAGTCGGTTTACCGTTTTTCTCTTACTAAGCCAGTCACGTCTTAGTTACAGATTCGTTTTTAATTTCTACTACCACATATCCCTGATCATTATTTGTCTAATCTGCAAACACTGTGTTGGTATTTAATTAAAGTGCAAAATTCAAGCTTTTTGCTTATTGCTGGCAGCGATTTAGATATTTTTTCATGTAACCCAAGCCAACATTAAGAATGGTTTTGATCTCTAACACCTAAGATACGTTTGAATTTGTGTGACTATCTACACATCTAACCACTGTCTTTATGGCTGTTACAAGATGAAGGTAGGTTAGTCATAAACTAGATAAATCTAGGATTCTTTGGGTTTGGGTCGAACTAGCAAAATGATAATGCCAGTGCTAAGGACACCAAGCGCTGTACTTAATCCAAGAGTTTTAATGGCTGGTGTTGAACTCAGACCTATAAAACAAAACGAAAAACTAATGGCTAAGAATGTAAATGTGGTCAGGCTAAAACTGAGTGCTTCGTTTTCTTCATTAGTGTAGTACAGCAAAGCAATAATCATCCCAATAGCGTATACCAGAATTAATGCCATAGCGCTAAAGACGGTAAAAGGCATTCCAAACCAAGAAGTTAGCGAAACTGAACACAGAACGCCTGCAAGTGCAGGCACCACGATTCTCCAAGATCGCAAACCATAGTGAAATAGACTAACAGTAAATGAGCAGACAACCGATAAAATAAAAATTCCTGTAAAAATAAAGCGATATTGGGCTAGGAAGTTATTCGCATCACCCGTAACGTCGACAAAAGTTACTCCAGCCAAATGCTCTCCTAAATCCACTAAATCATTAATTTGCTCATTTCTCATTCCTGCAACCTGGACAATTGAACTGTATCCTTCTGGAACATCAAGCCAGAGGTGGCGTACTGATCTAGCAGAGGGGGAGTTGAGCCACTGCTCAAATTGCACGTTTAGCTGAACAGGATTAGGTTGGTGTAGTGGGTAGCCTAAAAGCTCAGACAGGGGTGCCTTGATACGTTCAAACATTGCGTGACGAAGCTGTTCAATATCATGCTGTCTGGTATATGAGGGGAACCATTTAGAAACACAGGTTGTCGTCATTTCGGTTTGATTCATCCCTCGTTTGACAAAGCCTAATCGAAGGGCTTCTTCGCTCATTAATACGTCTTGAGCGCTCGAAGCAGTGACGATGAAAAATTTATCGTTATTAGGCAAAGTTAACAATTTTTCGACGGTTTTTTCTTCAGAGGCTAATTTTGGTGAAATATAGGTAAGGTTCTGGATATTTTGATAAAAGTTAAGCTGAACATAGCCGATAATCAATAGCAAAGCAACGGTGATGCCGATTGCAGTGTAGTCCGTTGGTTTTTCTTGCCAATGCTTTAATGAAAAACGAGGAAAGCGCAAACTGAAAAAATGCATTCGCTTGCTAAAATCGCTCTCTGCAATAGGACCAGGGTTAAAGCTAGGAAATATTAGAAATAACGTGATAGCGCAACCGAGAAAACCGCTAATCATGAATATGACAACTTGTCTGACGGCAACTAATGGAATGACATATAAAAGAGCTAAGGCAGAACAAAGAATAAATACAATCCACAATAACGGTTTGAAAATCCGATCTAAAACTTTAAGGGGTGAGTCATTCACATTATTTCTGTGAACCAGTAAAAAGTATCCCACTAGCATTACAACAATACCGGTCAAGGCAGAAGAGCAAACTATGGTCCACAAGGAAACACTGCCGAAGAAAACAATGACAGCCGACAACCCGACAATATAGCTAGATAAAACGGCAAAGACTACTAAAGTTGGGAAACGATTCGAAGGTGACCATTTGCGAATAAGACCGCCCAAAAAAATGAGAATAAAGGTTGCAATACCAGACAATTCGAGTAAATGTGTATGAGCCGCTTTGACACTAACGTAGGGCTTACCATGAACCAATACTGTCGCTTCGGGTACGATCGAAGCACTGACTTGTTTTAATGCTTCAATACAGTGGTTAAGTTCAAATACCGATAAATCTTTCAAATCGTGCGGAGCTTCATATACAAAAATAGCCCATACATGATTGGCTGCATAAAGCTTTAATGTATCTCCGCTAGATACGACTGTACTACGGGGTAAACGTTTCTTTGCCCACCTATCGAAAAAGCCCAGAGGATCATCAGCTTTAGGAATTAAGCTTGCTTGCCCAACTCCAGTAAGGCTTTCTAGAGCTCTGGCTAAAAGCTCATCGTCTGTTGAAGACGCTACAGAGTGTTGATCAACCAGGTTCATCAAACGATTGGAAATCAATCGGTAAAAAGAGAAGTATTCATTAATTTCCAAACCTTCCCAGCTGACTTTTTTAAGCTGCGTCGGAACGTCCCATTGTCCCTTAATTTTCAACACATTGTCGTCGAATGAGGAGGCTGTGTATTCTGGGAAGCCAACCATGAAAATGATTCGATAGTTGGAAAAAGGCGAAAGATTTTTTTGTGCCGCTGCTCGAGCATCATCGAGTTCCACGACAGGATAAAGGTGAGCTTGATCGTAATCGAGTCCGTTTTTAAGCAAAAAATGGCTGGTAAAGCCAAGTGCTAGGATAAGCAGCAAGGTCCAGGTGACAGCCAGTACTTGCCAAGAAGCAAGAATAATTTTACGGATTGGCAAGTTCATTCTCCTGACGGGTCGATGACGTTTCAGTTAAAGTGATATCGCTGATTGTCAGTGTGGTGATGTCGTTGGAAAAATGTTCGACTACGATTTTTTCCGGGTTATCCTGACCGGTTACCGTAATATGTTTAACGATACTGCCGGTCATGTTGCTTTTGGGATAAAAATCCATTCGCCAATGATCTGGATTGTTTTGAGTAAAAATTTGGAAATCCAACTCCAGTGCTGTCATGTCCTTCGAGAGCATCCCCCAAAGAATACGATTTACAGTATTCGTAGCAGAAGCGGAGGTATTTTCTATTCTTTGTCCATTGAGATGGATATAAGTTTTAAAGCTTTGATCGTTATAGATAGAGGTTGTAGCGATAGGTGTTTTTGCTTTCCACAATAAAACATCATTTTTCCAAAATATGAAAAAACCTTCAGTTTGAAAAGGTTGGGGAATGGCGACTAATTTTTCGGTCTGTACAAAGTGACCTTCGATCACTGGAGCGATTTTTAATCGAGATAAGATGCTGCTTGTTGATGCGTATACAGAACCTGTCACTGACAAAAAAATAGTGACAATCAATAGAGACAGTTTTAAAGCAGTCACAGACAGCATAGGGAAGATATCAACAGAACGGCTGTGTACATTTTAGCTGAGTGTATCAGCTAAATAGAGTTGAAATGAGTGTTAAAGAGGTAAAAAATCCCGATATTCATTTTCTAAATGGATATCGGGATTCAAAGGTCACTGCTGAGTTGGAGTTTTTGCTCGTGCAGCATCTAAGTCGGCCTGAACAAACTCATCGGCTCTGTTGGCCTTTGCTTCGAGCATTTTCTTTTGCAAATCAAGCTGAGCCTTTTTCAGCTCAATATCCAATCGTTTGGACTCTAATTCCATTTCTTTGGCTTGATCTTCATAAGCCTGCAATTTCTTTTGGCGTTCGGCTTTTTGTTTTTGTTCTTGGGCACGAGCCTTAGCTCGAGCTTGTTCAGCACGCTTTTGAATATCAGCAGCTTTCTTCTCAGCGGCAAGTCGTTCTTGTTCCTTTGCTGCATCCAAAGCTTGGATTTCAAGCTCCGCTTGATGAATCCTTGCTATTTGCTCGTCCATGGACATTGCGCCAACTTGAGCATGAGCCGTCGGAATCATAAAAGCGGCGACTGTCAAAGCAATCAAAGAGTACTTCAGCATTTATTAACTCCTTTGAAAATAAGACTTATTGGTCGCATCCGCCGGGATTGTTTGGTTGTATACGGGTCTCTGTCGGAGTGGTAGAGATCATCACAGCTAAACCGGGCTTAAATTCGCAAACTCGTCCGACTTGAGCTGAGTTATAAAGCTTATTGTTGTAACGGAAAGTCAACTGTACGCCGTCAACATAGCTTGTACGGTCACCAGCAACAGCACCGCCCGCGATATTGCCGATCGCACCACCCGCCAGACCGCCTAAAACTCGAGAAGTCGTATCGTGATTGTTGTGGCTACCAATAGCTGCACCAGCAATGGCGCCTATGATTGTCCCAATAGTCTTAGCATCGGATCGGTTGTCCGTGTTGGATACCGCCACTTGAGCTGTTCCGATAGAAAGAATTTCAACAGTACGGACTTGTTGAGCTTGATTAACAGCACCAGCTTGATAGGTGTCGGAGCGATAATAACGTCCGTCGTTAGCGCAGCCAGCTAATACGACAGTAGCGGCAACAATAGCAAGAGTCAGTTTTTTCATATCTGCACCCGAAAAAAGTTTGAATTTAATCGCTGTACTTTCACTTTACCTCAAATTGTTTTCGACTGCATATTTTTACTGGACTAAAATATGACGTTTAGAAAAAAATGTAACGATCATCTTTACTGATGAGCTTTAGGATACGGATTATGACTGTGAATACAAATGATGAAGATGATGAAGAAGTAGGATTGCCTGCCTTGCCTCACGGTACAAAAAATTACATGACCCCTCAATGTTACCGTCGCATGCTCGATGAGCGGGAACACCTGGTTCGGGTTGAACGCCCTGAGATGGCCAATGTTGTAGCTTGGGCTGCAAGTAACGGTGACCGAAGCGAAAATGGTGACTACCTATACGGCAAACGTCGACTCAGAGAGATTGATCGTCGAATTCGTTTTTTGAGTAAGCGAATTGACTCTGCAGAGGTGGTTGATCCTGCTACACGGCCTGCGACCGACCAGGTTTTCTTTGGGGCAACTGTAACCTACGAGGATGAAGCCGGTCACGAGCATACGATTCGTATTGTAGGTATTGATGAGGCTGATGCCAGTGTTGGTGATGTGAGTTGGATCAGCCCTATTGCTCGAGTTTTCCTCAAGGCCCATGAAGGCGATACTGTCGCGTTACCGACACCATCAGGCGTACAGCACCTGGAAATCGTTGAAGTAAAGTACTGCTAAAAATAATTTTTGGGAAAAACTTGCATTTTATTTTTTGAGTCTATAAAATACGCCATCTCTGTCGGGGGTATAGCTCAGTTGGTAGAGCACTTGCATGGCATGCAAGGGGTCAGCGGTTCGAATCCGCTTACCTCCACCAAAAAATGATTTGCGTCTCCATCGTCTAGAGGCCTAGGACACGACCCTTTCACGGTCGGTACCGGGGTTCGAATCCCCGTGGGGACGCCACCTTATCAATGAGCAACCATTACGGTTGCTTTTTTGTTGCCTGAAAAATGGCCGCCTGTTTTAAGGCGGCCCGTCAGAATTAGATGCTTCTTGCAACGACAGTGATAATCACAATCGGAGAAATAATACCGATGCCGAGTCTGATGGCTGTCAGCATGGTGTTTGAAAGCGGGCAGGAAACCGTTAGCTGTTTACGGGTTTCAGGCCAATTCACCCAAGCAGCAACGATAGCAAGTCCCAAGGCTGTTAAGGGCATACCGACATTGCTCGTAAGATAGTCAAGAAGATCAAAGACTGTTTTACCGAAAATCTTAAAGTCAGCAAGTGGTCCAAAGGACATTGTGCAGAATACACCGATCACCATAATCGAAATGAAAGCTAAAGGTACAGCAGTACGGCGAGATACGTGAAGGTCTCCCATAGCGGCCACTACTGCTTCAAAAATGCTAACAGAGCTCGTAATGGCTGCCACAATTAAGCAAATGTAAAAGAGGAGCGCGAAAAAGGTGCCAAAGGGCATATGAGCAAAAACAGCCGGCATTGTGACAAATGTAAGACCGGGACCTGCGGTGGGCTCAAGTCCAAAGGCAAAGACCGCTGGCATAACCATCAAGCCGCCCAAAAGCGCAGCCAGAATACCTAGGAAAGCCACCCAGGCAGTTGAATGAGGAAGATTTGCTTCATCGGAAAGGTAGGAAGCATAAACAATCAAAGTGCCCGCGCCGACAGATAAAGAGAAGAAGCAAAAGCCCATAGCGTTAAAAAGTGAGTCGGCATTAAATTGCTCCCAATTAAAACTGAACATGAACTCAACACCTTGCCATGCACCTGGTAGTGTTAAGCCACGAATAATCAAAATGATCATCAGAATAAAGAGTGTTGGCATCAAATACTTTGCCAAACGCTCAATGCCGGCCTGAACTCCGAAAATCACTACACCGGCGGTCATGATCATAAAGACGATTTGATAAAAAATGCCCAAAACAGGGTCACTGGCAAACTGGTTAAAATGCGCCCCTAATTGTGACAAATCCGTGATGATGCCGTTGCCCATAGCTGCATCAACCGCGTAGGCAACGCACCAGCCGCCGATCGTAGAGTAGAACGTTAAAATTAAAAAACCCGTGGCAATACCGACAGTGCCGAAGATACCCCAGAATTTAGAGCGTCCGACACGAATCATGCTGTTAATTGAGGCGGCACGTCCTGCACGGCCAACAACCATTTCGGCCAGCAACAAAAACATGCCAAGGGTAAAACAGAACAAAATATAAGGAATGATGAAAGCTGCACCGCCATTAGTGCCAGCCATATAAGGGAATTTCCAAATAGCGCCTAAACCCACTGCCGCACCGGCACTGGCGAGAATGAAACCTAAACGCGAAGTCCATAAATCGCGGGAAGACATAGCAAAATACCTTTTTAGTCAGAGAGAAAGCTTGAAGTCGTAAATTTTTTCCAAGCTTGCCCTAAAAATACCTAATCATCTTGAGATCTTCCTCGTGAGGGAAGGCACTGAAAAACCTTCCCTTTTTTCAGAGGAAATTAGCCGAGAAGCCCTGCGCCTGCGATAACAATGATGACGCAGGGCACAATAAATCGAATTAAGAAGTGCGTTATGGTTAAAACTGTTTCGTTCATGGGTTGGGTGAGTGTCAATTGTTTTTTCATCACCGGCCAAACTAGGTAGCCCCCAACAATTGCAATACCCATTGCTCCTATCGGCATACCAACGTTACTCGTCAAGAAATCGAGCAAATCAAAGAAGGTCTTGCCGGCTACTTTGTAGCCTGACAATGAACCGAAACTGAGCGAGCAAATCACGCCCAAAATGGATAAAATAATTGTATTTGCGGCAATGCTCATACGTCGGCTGAAATGATATTCATCAACGAGAAACTGCACGCTCATCTCCAAGATGCTGATAGCACTTGTGAGTGCCGCCACCAACAGGCAGATGTAGAAAAGGATAGCAAAGGCTTGACCGAAGGGCAATTGGGCAAACACCGCAGGCATAGTGACAAAAGTCAAACCAGGGCCAGCTGCAGGATCTAAATGGAATGCGAAAACAGCCGGCATAATCATTAGTCCGCCCAGTATAGAAGCTAAAACCGCTAAAAAAGAAATCCAAGCAACTGAGGTAGGAAGATTAACTTTATCGGAAAGATATGAACCATAATTCATCATCGAGCCCGATCCCAATGAGAGTGAGAAAAAAGCAAATCCCATGGCATTGAGCAAAGAGTTACCGTTAAAAGCTTGGGGATCAAATTTGAACATATAGACAAATCCGTCCCATGCTCCGGGCAACGTCAATCCCCTGACAATCAGACAAAGCATCAGAATAAAAAGAGTAGGCATCAAAAATTTGGAAATTCTTTCAATACCTTTTTCTACACCGAATAAAATCACACCTGCAGTTAATGCGAGAAAGGCAAGTTGCATGCTGACTGCACTTGTTCCATTGGTGACAAAATGGTCAAAATAGGTTCCTAGTTGAGCGGTGTCGGTAATGAGGCCATTGCCCATGCAGGCATCAAACAAATAATTGAGGCACCAACCGCCGATGACCTGGTAGAAAGCAAGAATTAAAAAGCCTGTCAATACACTGATTTTGCCAACGTAACCCCAAAAAGGACCGCCGTAAAGCCGCAAAGCATGTGCCGCTCCTCCCCTAGAAGACCTTCCAAGGGCCATTTCGATCATCAGGACGATAAACCCGATAGCAATGGTCAAAATAATGTAGGGAATAATGAAAGCTGAGCCACCGTTAGTGCCGGCCATATAGGGGAACTTCCAGATGGCGCCTAGTCCGACAGCCGAGCCGGCACTAGCAAGAATAAAACCTAAACGGGTGCCCCATATGGAGCGTTCTGAAGATGTAGTCATGATGCATTTTCCATTGTTAGTAGCATGTGATGGCATCAGTCGGTAACCCGTCAATCAAGCAAATAGCCATCGAGCTTTTTTAAAATAATCTGTTTGGTATTCTATGACAAACAGCAAAATAATTAGGTGATTCTTTGGGCACAATCACCTATAAAAATCAAAAAGTATTCAATTTTTACGGCTTAAATTCCGGTTAAAAGAACAGTGAGAACCAAAATCGGAGCAAATATGGCGATACTCCATCGTAAAAGAGAATAAGTCCATTCTGTATGCTGATGAGATTTGTCTCCTGCAATAAATGGTTTAACCTTATCCCAGGCAAGCCAGCTGGACAACACAGCAATCATCAGGCCGCCGATCGGCAAACTGATGTTACTGGTCAAATAATCTACCCAGTCAAAAAATGTCTTATTGAGCCATTTATGATCGGCCAGGGGACCGAAAGACAGTGCGCTGAAGGAACCCACAATCATCAAACCGATTGTTGTCGTTACGACCGCCTTAGGACGGCTCCAGTGCCATTCATCGTGCAAAAAAGCAACGTCAATTTCGAGCATGGAAACTGAGCTCGTAATAGCCGCTACAAGCAGGCAAGCATAAAACACAATGGCGAAAAGATTACCTAAAGGCATTTGAGCAAAAATAGCCGGCATGGTGACGAACGTAAGTCCAGGTCCTGCAGTGGGGTCAAGTCCGAAAGCAAAAACGGAAGGCATGACCATCAGTGCTCCCAGAAGGGAACTCACAATAGTCAGAAAGGCAATCCAGGCAGACGATCCGATCAGATCAACTTTGCTGTCGAGGTAACTGCCGTAAGTCAGCATACAGCCGCTACCTAAGCAAAGAGAAAAGAAGGTAAAGCCCATTGTAGAGAGCAGAGCATCAAACGTGAAAGCTTCAGGGTTCCAGCTGAAAAGGTATTCAATGCCCTCAAAGGCTCCGGGCAGAAACAGTGATCGAACGATAATAATCAGCATCAAAATAAACAGCAAAGGCATGAGCACTTTGGATAGACGTTCGATACCACTGCTCACGCCATAGGCGACTACCCAGGCAGTAATAATCAGAAAAAGAGCCTGATAACCGATAGCTAATACGGGATCGCCTGAGATGGCAGCAAAATGAGCACCCAGCTGCGCCTGATCAGATACGAGACCAGAGCCTAAACAGGCGTTGACAAAATAAGCTATTGTCCAGCCGCCAATTGCGGAGTAAAAACTCAAGATCAAAAAGCCAGTGATGACTCCTAAATAGCCGGCTTTGCCCCAATTTTTACCACCTAATTTTCTAAAAGCGGTCACGATACAGCCCGCTCCGGCGCGGCCGACGGTTAATTCAGCAATGAGCAAAACAAGGCCGATTGTGAAAGTGAGTACGATAAACGGAAACAAGAACGCCGAGCCTCCGTTTGAGCCGACCAAATACGGAAACTTCCAAATGGCTCCCAAACCTACGGCAGCACCGGCACTTGCCAAAACGAAGCCTAAACGGGAGCTCCAGGTAGAACGGTTATTCATAAAAACAATTTAAAAACTGAGATATTCTGAAAAAAGGAGCGCAGACCTCTTGCCATTCTAACTTAAATGCCAGAGAGCAAAACAACAATCACCAAAGCCGGAGCCAAAAGAGAAATTGTCAGTCGGATCCAGTTCAGGGTAAGCCACGAGTGTTTACGAATAGCCAGCATCTGTGCTTTCATTATTGGCCAGGCTTTCCAGCCGGCCAATGCAGCAATACAGAGGCCGCCGATTGGCATTAGGATGTTAGAGCAGAGATAATCAGAGAAATCAAACAGCGACATCCCGTGGATTTCCACCCAAGACAAAGAGCTGAAAGAAAGGGCCTGAATACTAGCGAGAATAAAAAGGCTCACCCAGCAAAGTGCAGTAGCTGCTCGTCTTCTCATTCGCCATTCGTTAATAAGATAGGCGACAACCACTTCCAGCAAAGACACAGAGCTTGTGATGGCTGCGATGAATAAGCAGATATAAAAGGCTGCGGCCAAAACATCTGCCAAGGGCATATGCTCAAAAATCATCGGTATGGTGATAAAGACAAGCCCTGTGCCTGCGGCCGGATCCATCCCAAAAGCAAAGACAGCCGGAATGATCATTACACCGGCTAAAAGTGCTGCCTGAGTGGATAAAAATGCAACCCAAACTGATGAGCCAGGAATATCGGTGTGAGAACTTAAGTAGGAGCCGTAAGTGACCATAATGCCGGCTCCGAGCGAGAGCGAAAAGAAGGTAAAACCCATCGCATTTAAAATGGTGGCGCCGCTTACCTGCTCCCAGTTAAAGGAAAATAAAAACTGCATTCCCTCCCAGGATCCTGGCATCATTAAAGAGCGGATGATGATGAAAATCATGAGAATGAAAAGCAAAGGCATCAGGTATTTGGCGATTTTCTCAATGCCTTTTTCTACACCGAGAGCAACTACCGCACAGGTTGCTGTCAGGTAAAGAAACATAAAAAAGACATTCACAGTGCCATTTCCGACTAGTGCTTTGAAATGATCAGTCAAAATCTTAGGATCGCCATTAACAACGTTGCCCATAAAGGACTCAGCCATATAAGAGACGCACCATCCGCCGATTACAGAATAGTAAGTCAGAATGATGTAGGCATTGAGGACTGCAATACCACCTACCAGAGCAAAAAATGGTCCGCCAACGCTTTTGAGTGCGTGAACAGTAGAGCCTCTTCCGGCTCGTCCCATAGCACACTCTGCCATCACTAAAACAACGCCGATCGTAAAGGTGAAAATTAAGAACGGAACAATAAATGCTGCACCACCGTTGGTGCCGGCCCAAAAGGGAAATTTCCAAATAGCGCCCAAGCCAATTGCGGAACTAGCAGAGGCTAAAATAAATCCTAAACGCGAACTCCAAACAGTGTCGGCAATACTATTGTCTGATGGCATCTTTTTTCCTTTTTGTTTTTCTGAGTATATGAGGCAAACTGGGACTGTCCATTCTAGAGAAGGCCAGACGTGAAAACGAATTTATCCTAGGCGCTTTCAACTAGACGTGTGTTGTCAGGCTAAGGCATCAATAGAAATTACGATCGTTAAAATATAAAGCGACGCAAGATACGGTCACGTTTTATCTTTTTTGTAATGACAGAAATACCTACTAACTCTCAGACCATTTTTAAACTTGCTGCCCCCATGCTTCTGAGTCTGATATTGGAACAAATTATCGGACTAACAGACATTATTTTTCTGGGACGCGTAAGTGAAGTCAGCGTTGGTGCTGCTGCAATCGGCGGCATTGGATTTTATCTTCTAACGATGATTGCTTTTGGTTACAGTATTGCCTCTCAGTCCATGATGGGCGAGGCCAATGGTGCAAAACGCTATGGTGATTTAGGGAGAATTTTTCAGCAAAGCGGCATTTTTATGCTGCTATTTTCTGCAATGATTTTGGCACTTACACCTATATTCATGGAGCCGATTTTTGTTGCTTTAGTTCAGTCGCCAGATGTTCGTGAAGAAGCTCAAGCCTACTTTTTTTGGAGAACAGTTGGAATTGTCTTTGCTCTCGCGGCTGTACTTTTTCGAGGTTTTTTCATGTCCGTTCTGCTGCCTCGAGTTTTAACTTATTCCTCCGTGGTAATGGTGCTAAGTAACTGTTTACTCAATTACCTTCTTATTTTTGGTTGGGGACCTTTCCCTGCGATGGGCATAACTGGAGCGGCTATTGCTTCCACCTTGGCTGAAATTGCTGCAGTACTTTTTTTCCTAGCTTATGTTTTGCGATATCAATTGCATCGCCGCTATGAGCTTTTTATTTTCAGAGGTCTGGATAAGTCTTTGCAGCTGACGCTTTTTAAATTAGGCCGCTGGATGATGCTTCAGGAAGCGGTGATTATGACGAGTTGGCTGCTGTTTTTTGTTTGGGTGGAGCATATGGGCGAAAGGGCGCTTGCAATTAGCAACATTGTGCGCTCGGTCTCAAACCTTCTTTTCATCATTGTTCACGCATTTGGAGCAACCTGCGGCGCAATAGGTGCCAATCTTTTAGGAGAAAATCGAGCAGAGGAAATTAATCCAATGATGAGAAGAGGACTTAAATTATCCTTTGCTGTAACCATACCGTGTTGCCTGCTGATTGCTCTGTTTCCACATCCGATATTGGCTTTGTTTACTAACATTGTGGAGCTCTCTGAGGCAAGTGTGGCTTCTGTGCGTGTTATGCTTTTCGGCTACCTTCTGTGCGTGCCTGCTGTGCATTACTTCTCGGTTTTCGGCTATTTGGGCTGTACTCGAGAATCCATGATTGCTTCGGTCATCACGTCAGTAGCTTATGCGATTTATGCGTGGGGGATTTCACGGTTGGTAAGCAATGTCGCTTGGGTTTGGACAGCTGATACCTTCTACTACACAGTCTTGGGCGCTTTGGTGTGGTACTTCTGGAAAAATGCCCGTTGGCGAGCGTTAATACCTTTCGGGGAAAAATAAGCCGCCTGAGTCGGCGGCCTGTTTTGGAACTAAAAAGAGGATTCAAAGCGACGCTTAACATCCTTTACGTTCGCCACCTGTTTGAGGCTTCTCATGACTCGCATCAGTTGAATGCGATTATCAACCTGAACTAAAAGCTGTAGTTCAGGGTCATTGAGATCATCAGGGATATTCATGCCGACAATAGAACTACCTTCTTTAGCAACGGCCTGAGTGGCTTGTAAAATAGCAGGTCGAATGTCGTTGACTTTAATGTCGATCGGCACAGTAAAGCGATGATTGTTGCTTTCTGCCCATTGAGCCTTTTCCCAACGTTCAGCATTATTGTTTTGGCCTTGCTGAGCATGTACACAAGAGGCGCGGTGTACCGTGATGCCGTGACCGGCGCGTTCAAAGACGCAAATGTCGTCTCCCCATACCGGGTGACAGCAACGAGCTATTTGGGCTGCATGATGCTTGCCGTTTACGACAACTTCAATATCACCATCTTCACGTTCAGGCTTTTGTTGCTCTGCCGTTAAGCTCTGAAGCCGGTGCAGTACCACAACGAAACTAGCCTTCCCGGAACCAACGAGTGAATACAAAGAAGCTCGAGAGTCCACACTGAGTTCTTTTTCAACAGTATTCCAGACTTCATCGGTCGTGTCGTCAAGAGAAATCTGCGCTTTCGGAGCCTCTTCTTCTAAGACTCGGCGACCGATTTTTACAGCAGAGTCAAAGTCCAGAGAACGCAAATATTGGCGAACCTCAGCACGGGCCTTGCCGCTACGAACAAAATTCAGCCATCGAGGATCAGGGTGGGAAAGTGAGCTTGTGGAAATTTCCACCATATCCCCGTTTGAGAGCTTAGTATCAATATCGCTTACTTGACCGTTAATTCGGCATTCACGAACATGATTGCCGACATCTGAGTGAATTTGGTAGGCAAAATCAATTGGTGTACTGTCTTGAGGCATGGAAATGATTTTGCCTTTAGGAGTAAAGACATAAATACGGTCAGGGAAGAGATCTGCTTTGATGTTTTCGTAAAATTCGCTGGTGTCAGATGACTTTTGCTGTAAGTCAAGAAGCGACTGTAGCCATGCGTGAGTGAGTGTTTGAATATCACTTTCACTGCCGCGGTTAAGCCAGTGCGTGAGAATGCCCTGCTCGGCTATATCGTTCATTTTTTCCGTGCGGATCTGAAATTCCACCGGAGTACCTTGTGGTCCGATTACCGTGGTATGTAATCCTTGATAGCCGTTACTCTTTGGAATGGCAATAAAATCTTTAAAACGCGACTGTACGGGCTTATACATCATATGCAGGGCTCCTAAAGTCCTGTAACAGTCTTCTCTTGTTGTGACGATTACGCGAAAGCCGTAAATATCAAAAACTTCTGAAAAAGAAAGTTTTTTGATGCGCATTTGATTGTAAATACCGTAGCAGGTCTTTTCTCGGCCTAAAACGCGGCCCTTAATATTGGCGCGTTCAAGCATGCGCTTGGTGTCATTTAATATTTCTTCTAGTGCTGGACGACGATTAATGCGTGCAGCGATGAGTTCTTTATATAGAACTTCGTAGCGTCGAGGATAGTAGTTTTGCAGACACAGATCCTGCAGTTCTCGAAAAGCGTGATTAATCCCCAAATGATGAGCCATCGGAACGTATATATCGAGCGTTTCTTTGGCAATGCGGCGTCGTTTTTCCGGACGCATCACTCCTAATGTTCTCAAATTGTGAAGGCGGTCGGCGAGTTTAACAAGGATGACGCGAACGTCTTTGCTCATTGCTAAAAGCATTTTTTTGAAACTTTCGGCTTGAGCAATTTCATTTGAAGAAAACTTCAGTTTGTCAAGCTTAGAGACGCCATCCACAATCTCTGCAGTGACCGTGCCGAACTTTTTAGCCATTTCATTTTTGGAGTGCCCCGTGTCCTCAAGGACATCATGCATAAGGCCGGCCTGAATGGCGGCACAGTCCAAATGCCATTCAGCTAAGATACTGGCAACTGCAATGGGATGAGTAATATAAGGTTCACCGGACTTGCGAAATTGACCTAAATGAGCGTCATCGGCATATCGATAGGCTTCTTTGATTCTTTCAATGTCAGCCGCGCTCATGTATTTGGAGCAGGTATCAATCAGCGAAGCGGCTGTGGCAATGCCCGCTTTTTTAGGCGGGGTCATGAGCGGCAGCTCAGTTTGATCTTCTTTAGGTGCGGGCGGTGGCACTGGTTTCGACTCGTTTTTCAGAACAGACTGACGAATCGAGGCGAGAATGTCGGTTGAGCCGGTCGGAAAATATCTGGGTACCATACAAGCCCCTTATTGTTAACTCGCCTCTGCCCGCAATAGGAATTCCTATTTTTAATTGGCAAGCAGAAGTTAAAAAAACAAAAAAGCGAAGCAGGAGACAAACCATCACTTCGCTTTTTCTATTGCCTTAAGAGATGCGCTTGAACATTTCATCCCGAGTGATTTCACCGGCAGCAATTTCACGCAATGCCAAAACCGTGGGTTTATCTTTGGCATCTATGCGAGCAACAGCACCGGAGGATAATTGGCGGGCGCGCTGAGCGGCTGCCAACACCAATTCAAAACGGTTATGAATCTTTTTCAAGCAATCTTCAACAGTTACACGAGCCATATTTCGTTTTTATCAATTCAAAAAATTAAAATTACAACATTCCGTTTTTATAAAAGCGGAATGCCTAAATGTTTGAACGTTTCACGTTCGCGGACAGCCTGAGTTTTAAAACTCAGACGAGATGCACGCACAATAGAGATTAAGTCACCTGTAGCGCGATCGAAATCATCGTTAATTATAACGTAGTCAAACTCTCCCGCATGCACCATTTCAGCTCCTGCACCGGCCAAACGGCGAGTAATCACCTCATCGGAGTCTGTTCCTCTCTTATTCAAACGGTGACGAAGCGCATCAACCGAAGGCGGAAGAATAAAAATTCCGACAACATCCGGGAAAAGTCTCTTAACCTGAAGTGCCCCTTGCCAATCAATTTCAAGCAAGACATCATGACCTTTTTCAAGCTCTTGAGCAATCCATTGTTTAGAAGTGCCGTAGTAGTTGCCATGGACGTAGGCCCATTCCAAAAAGGCATTATTTTCTTTGAGCGCTTCAAATTGCTCAATCGTCACGAAATGGTACTCACGACCGTCCAGCTCTCCCGGGCGGGGAGCGCGTGTGGTGTGTGAAATAGACAAATGAACCGTTGGATCAGCTTTTAAAAGAGCGGCAACCAACGAAGACTTACCCGCACCAGAAGGCGCGGTCACTAGAAATAAACGTCCGGCTTTTTGATCTAACATGGAGAGCCTCTCAGGTTAATTGGCCTATTTTAGCGAACTTTATTGTCAAAGAGATCTAATCCGTAGTGTTTGAGCAAGGCACAGGTTTCGTAAATAGGCAGACCCATGATGCCGCTGTAAGAGCCGCGAATCTCAGAAATAAAAGCGCTCGCCAAACCTTGGATGCCGTAACCGCCAGCTTTGTCATAGGGTTGGGCAATTCGAACGTAAGCGTTAATTTCTTCTTCAGTAAGCTTTTTGAAATGCACTTCGGAGACACTAAGCTGCATTTGCCAGTCACCTTTATTCATACCAACGCAAACGGCGGTCCGAACCTCGTGGCTGCAGCCAGAAAGTAGTCTTAAAAAACTTTTTGCTTCATTTTCATCTCGCGGTTTGCCTAGTATTTGATTGTCACAGATCACAGTCGTATCAGCCGATAAAACAGGAAGAGAACGAAGAGAGTCGCGCTCGATTTTTTCAAAAGCTTCTAGGATTTTTTCTTTGGCAATACGTTCGACGTAATCTTGTGGCGTTTCATTGACAAGCGGTTCCTCATCACCTTGAAAGTGACCTAGAGTGTGAGCGTGACTGGCTATGACAATGGGGCTGAAACCCAATTGTTCCAATATGGCTTTGCGTCTAGGACTTTTTGAAGCGAGATATAAAGAAAGTGCGTCAGTCATAAGTTATGCGCGATGATAGGGGTGATTGGTAAGAATACTGAAAGCCCTGTAGATTTGTTCGGCTAAAAGAACCCGAGCCATGGCGTGCGGCAGCGTCATTGATGAGAGCCTCATGAGCATCTGAGCCTGGGCTTTGAGTTCCGGGTCAAGGCCGTCAGCGCCTCCAATGAGAAAACATAAAGACTCGCCCGCATTGCGCCAGGTTTGAATCTTTTTGGCAAAGTCCATTGTGCTTAAATCCTTACCGCGTTCATCCATTGCAATAATGAGACTATTGTGAGGAATGGCGGCACGGATGCGTTCAGCTTCAATGCGCATAATATTGGCGGTGCTTTGTCCTGCCCGCTGCTCAGGTTTAACCGCTTTTACTGTGACAGTCCAGTCTTTTGGGAAACGGCCGAGATAGTCGGTTACGGCGGTGTCAGCCCAAGCTGGTTGACGTAAACCGACAGCAACAATGGTAATTTTCATAGAATTAAAAAAGAGCAGGCTGCATGGGCAGCCTGCGCATCAATGAGAACGGTCAAGTTAATCTTCAACGATTTTAATGGTTTTGGCGCGAACAATCTGACGACGACGGGCAGCCGGTTTCGGTTCTTCCGCTTCTTTCTTTTCAGAGCTCAGTTTAAGATGAACCTTCTTTCCGCCCCAGACTTCTTCGAGGTTGTAATACTCGCGCATAGCAGGCTGAAGAATATGAACAATAGCCTGGCCGCAGTCAACCAAAACCCATTCGCCGGTATCGGTTCCTTCCATACCGATCACTTCGCCGGCTGCCTCTTTGACTTCGTGGCTCACGTTATAGCCCAAAGCCCGAGTCTGTCGATTCGATGAACCCGTGGCAATGATGACGCGCTCAAACTCTGAAGTAAGATGCTTTGTGTTGTACACCACGATGTCCTGCGCTTTGACATCTTCAAGCGCATCGACGATTACGCGTTGTAATTTACGAATATCCATAAGTTTTTTCTCTAGAGGTTTAATCTTATAAAAGAAATTGTATCAGGCTTTTGATGCTGCTTTTGACTGCAGGAAAGATAAGACTTTTTTAGAGAGCATGCTTTTTAATTCTTCAGCATCTAACTGTCCTTCTGACAAAAATTGTCTGATTCGCCGAGAGTGAACATCTAAGGCGGGCATAGGAAGAAACTTCACATCGATTTGTTGTTTCTTAATAAAGCCGCTTACTTCAGGGCTAGTTTTTCTGAACTCGCCGTTGCGGCTAAAAACCACAAGACGGACATAATTAAAAATCTCCTGCCAATCTTTCCAAGTATGAAAGTTTTCCCACTGATCGGCACCGATTAGGTAATAGCGATCATCCTGGCTGAAGGATTGTGCAAGCTCACGAACGGTGTCAATAGAATAAGAAAGGCCCGTTCTCCTCAACTCCCGAGTATCCACGGACATCTGGGGTTCATTGGCTAAAGTGAGCTCAAGCATCTGCAATCGATCAGCCTCAGGCATTAAGTCACTAGCACTTTTTTGCCAAGGGTTGGCAGGTAGCCACCAAAGATGATCAAGTTTGAGCGACTGAAGCGCTTGCTTAGCAAGCGCCAAATGTCCGAGGTGTACTGGATTGAAAGTGCCGCCGAAAAAACCGTATCGCATAAAAAAAGCGGAAAAGAGAGAACATCCTTTCCGCTCCCAAGCATTATTTCATAGCCCTAAAACCGATATCGGAGCGATATTGCATCCCATCGAAGTGAACTTTTTCAACCCCTTCATAGGCAGTCTGAGCCGCATCTTTAACAGTTTCGCCTAATCCGACAACGCACAAAACACGACCGCCTGAAACTACGGTCTTTCCATCCATGGCCTTAGTGCCGGCATGAAAGACGTGAAGTTTGTCAGAGTCGGACGGCAGCATTGTAATCTGAGCGCCTTTTTCAGGTTTTTGAGGATAGCCTTTGGCAGCGCAGACCACACCGAGCGCAACCCGTGAGTCCCAAGTAGCTTTAACTGTGTCAAGCTTTCCGTCGATTGCTGCAGCTATTAAATCTACAAGTGAAGAACTCAAGCGGCTCATAATGGGTTGTGTTTCTGGATCACCCATTCGGCAGTTAAATTCAAGCGTTTTAACGATACTTTGCCCCTGGCTGTCCCGATCGATCATCAATCCGGCATAAAGAAAGCCGGTAAAGGGGATGCCGTCAGCGGCCATGCCTTGAACCGTGGGGTAGATAATTTCCTTCATGACCTGATCATGAATGGCGGGCGTCACGATCGGAGCCGGTGAGTAAGCCCCCATCCCTCCGGTGTTCGGACCCATATCATGATCGAGCAGGCGTTTGTGATCCTGGCTCGAAGCAAGCGGTAAAACATGCTCACCGTCAACCATCACGATAAAGCTTGCTTCTTCACCCTTTAAGAAGTCTTCAATGACTACCCGTGCACCGGCCTGCCCGAAAGCATGCCCTTCAAGCATGCTGTCAATGGCTTCGTGGGCCTCCTGAAGGCTCATTGCGACAACCACACCTTTGCCGGCGGCCAAACCGTCAGCTTTAATAACAATAGGTGCACCTTTTTTATCAACATAGGCGTGCGCGGCAGCCGCATCGGTGAAGGTTTCATAGTCAGCAGTCGGCACACCGTGGCGCTTCATGAAAGCCTTGGCGAAGTCTTTGGAGCTTTCCAGTTGCGCGGCAGCTTTGGTCGGTCCGAAAATCTTAAGACCGCGCGCACGGAACAGATCCACGATACCGGCTGCCAGAGGAGCTTCCGGGCCCACAACAGTGAAGTAAATGTCATTGTTTTGTGCAAAGTCTGCAAGACGGTTAATGTCAGACTCAGCAACATTGACGAGTTTCGGCGTTAATGCCGTACCGGCATTGCCAGGGGCAACGTAAACAGTTTTTACGCGGCTGTCTTGAGCCAGACGCCAGGCGATCGCATGTTCGCGACCACCGCTGCCAATAACAAGAATATTCATGAGGGGCCCTCCGGAAAGGAAGTGTTAGTCTTCAAAAACGGCGGTCGTGTACACTTGTTGGACGTCGTCCAAATCTTCAAGCGCATCAATCAGGCGTTGCATACGTTCAGCATCTTCACCGCTCAAAGACGTTTCGTTTAAGGCTTTCATGGTCACTTCGGCCATTTCAGGCTTCATGCCCGCCTTTTCAAAAGCGTCGTTAACCGCTTCAAAGGCTTGCGGATCGCAAATTACTTCAATGCCGCCTTCGTCATCAACGATTACATCATCGGCACCGGCATCAAGTGCGACGGTCATTACGTCATCTTCGGTTGCAGTACCCGGAGCAAAGAGGAATTGACCGCAGTGCTTAAACATGAAGGAAACAGAGCCTTCGGCACCGAGATTGCCGCCGTTTTTGCTCAGAATATGACGCACATCGGCCACTGTACGCGTGCGGTTATCGGTTGCAGCATCAATAATCAAAGCAGCGCCGCCCACACCGTAGCCTTCGTAGCGGGCTTCTTCGAATTTCACGCCTTCGAGTTGGCCGGAACCCTTCAGAATGGCGTTTTTAATCGTATCTTTCGGCACATTACCGGCGCGGGCTTTAAGCAGAGCAAGACGCAGACGGGAGTTGCTGTCAGGATCAGCGCCGTTGCGAGCGGCAACCATGATTTCGCGAACAAGCTTTGTCCACAAGTTGGAACGCTTGGCGTCTTGACGACCTTTACGGTGTTGAATATTGGCCCACTTAGAGTGTCCGGACATGGGAAATTTCCTTTCAAAAACAATCAATCAGGTAAAAGCTTGCGCTTTAGGCAAGCAGATGTATAACCCAAACATTTTACTCGTCAAGGTCGCCTTTGTCTTCTGTACTGAAAGATTTCTCACAGGTAGCGCCCGGTGAGGCTTTCCGGGCAGGCCCGAATCTCAGCCGGAGTGCCTGCTGCAACAACCGTTCCGCCCATCTCACCTCCTCCGGGTCCCATATCAATGATGTAGTCTGCGTTTCGGATAATATCCAGGTCATGCTCAATGACAATGACAGTCGCTTGGTTTTGAATTAATTCATCGAAAACTTTGAGTAAAACATCGATGTCCAGAGGGTGTAGGCCGATGGTAGGTTCATCAAAAATAAAAATACTCTGACTTTGGGCTTTTCCCATTTCGCTTGCGAGTTTTAGCCGCTGAGCTTCGCCGCCGGATAATTCCGGAGTCTGTTCACCGAGTGTTAAATACCCCAGTCCCAGCTTTTTCAAAGTTTCCAGTCTTTGAGCGATAAGCTTTTTGTTGCCCGTAACTTTTAAAACTTCCTCAACATCCATGGTCATTAAATCCGGAAGGCTTTTGCCGGCAAAAACTGTCTTATCAAAAATGTTTTTTGCCTCTTCGGCGTAACGTGTCCCATTACATTGCGGACAGGTAATGTTGACATCGGGCAGAAACTGTACATCCAGGCTGATCACACCGGTTCCGTCACAAAGCGGGCAGCGTAATTTGCCGGTGTTGTACGAAAAATCTGCGGCCTTAAAGTCTTTTTCCAGGGCACTTGGCATTTTGGCAAATGCTTTTCTCAGTTCATCATGGATGTTGGCGTAAGTGGCAACCGTTGAGCGTATATTGATGCCGATGGGCGAAGCATCAATTAATTTCACTTCTGAGATTCCGTCAGCCTTAATGGATTTGATGTGTGACGGAAGTTTTTCTTTTTTAATTAAAGCATTTAAAGCCGGCACTAGGCTCTCAAGGATCAATGTGGTTTTTCCTGAGCCTGAAACGCCTGTCACAACCGTTAACTTTCCCTTTGGAATTTGAACATGAAGCGGTTTAACCGTGTGAATGCTATCTGTTGATAAATGGATGCAACCGAATTCAAAAAGTTTGTCTCGAGGGGTTGCATTTCGGGATGATCCAACGGTTTTATTTACAAAATAAGGGCCGATTTGTGACTGAGGATTTTTTGATAATGCTTCTACGGTGCCTTGAGCGATGATTCGTCCTCCTTGCGCTCCGGCGACCGGTCCTAATTCAATCAGCCAATCAGAGGCAGACAAAATTTGAGTATCGTGGTCAACCAGAACTACGGAATTTCCATCACTCAATAAGTCATGCATTAAACCGATCAGTCCCTCAACATTATGGGGGTGTAAACCGATTGAGGGTTCGTCCAAAACGTAGAGTACACCAGTAGTGCGGTTGCGCACGGCGCGTGCTAATTGCATTCTCTGACGTTCACCGGTTGAGAGCGTAGAAGAGGCGCGATCCAAACTCAGGTAGCCCAATCCCAAAACAAGCAAACGTTTGGCGGTCGCTTTAAAAGAGTCAACGATACTTTGGGCCATGGGGCGCATGGAATCGGGTAAAGAAGAGGGGACAGTGTCAACCCAAGTATTGAGCTCTCCCAAAGTCATGTGGGTTGCTTCATCCAATGAAATACCTTTAAGCTTCGGTATCCTGGCCGCATCATTTAAGCGGGAGCCGTGGCAATGAGGACAGACTTCTTGCTTGAGAAATTTCTCAACCCGCTTCATGCCTTTTTCGTCTTTGACTTTGGCGAGGGCATTTTCAACGGTATAAACGGCGTTGTAGTACGTGAAATCCAGTTCTGCCGTTTGCTCAGAATTTTTTGCCCGATAAAGAATATGTTTTTTAATGGCAGGACCATTAAAGACGATGTCTTTTTCTTTTTCGGTTAAGTCTTTGAAAGCGATGTCAGTTCTTACACCCATTGCACGGCATACATCAGTCATCAAAGACCACATCAAAGAATTCCAGGGAGCAACAGCTCCTTGATCAATTGACAGAGATTCATCGGGCACTAGTGTAGTGCGATCAACAGTTTGAATCGTGCCGGTTCCTGAGCAGAAGCGGCACGCCCCTAGGCTGTTAAAGGCTAGTTCTTCAGCAGAAGGCGCAAAAAAATCGGCTCCGCAAATTGGACAGTGTAATTTTTCACCTGCAGCAACTGCCAGTGAAGGTTCCACATAATGGCCGTTCGGGCAGCGATGAGAGGCCAATCGAGAAAACATTAATCGAAGACTGCTGAGTAATTCCGTACCGGTGCCAAATGTGCTACGAATTCCTGGAACAGAAGGTCTTTGGTGTAGAGCTAAAGCAGCAGGTACATAGAGCACTTCGTTGACCTGAGCTTTACTGGCTTGTGTCATACGACGACGCGTATAGGTTGATAGCGACTCAAGATAGCGTCTGGAACCTTCGGCGTATAACACTCCGAGAGCAAGAGAGGATTTTCCGGATCCGGAGACACCGGCAATGCCGACAATATTGTTGAGCGGGATATCGACATCAATATTTTTCAGATTGTGTACTCGGGCTCCGCGAACCTTAATGCAGTCAACCATCTCTGCTCCTTGATCATCTGCGACATTTTTATTATCGACTTAAAAAAGCTTGATGCCAAATTGAAAAAAGCCCGTAAAGACTGTTAAATCTTTACGGGCGCGTCAGCTAAAAGACTGCGTTACTTCATCAGGCGAGTGAGCATTTCAGAGTAAATATTGACACCGATGTCCAAAGAACTTTCATCGATATCAAAGTCAGAAGTATGATGTCCGCCCGTGCGATCAGAACCTAACACAAAGTAAGCGGCTTTACCGCCGTGGGCCTGAACACGACGCGCGAGGATCGTAGCGTCTTCCGAGCCGCCGAAATTGACTTCGTGCAACACCTTCTTCACTCCATCGGTATGGGCGCAGACATCATCGAGCATATCGACCAATTCTTTGTCGTTGAAAAGATCAACCGCTTCGCCCATCTTTTCGATGTGGTATTCAACAGAGAAGCTCTTTGCAACGCCTTCGACAATATTTTCCGTTTCACTTGCCATGAATTGATTGATTTCTCCGGTTTCTCCGCGGACTTCCATGACAAGTTTTGCGTTTACAGGGATAACATTGCGGCCTTCACCGGCGGTGATCTTACCGACATTAACTCGTGTCATGCCGGCGCCGTGACGCGGGATACCCAAGAGCTGTGTGACGCAGTGGCAGGCTGCCGCCAAAGCATTGCGTCCGGCGTTGGGTTCGATACCGGCGTGAGCCGGGCGACCCTTAAAGGAAATATCGTATTTGGTGGTGCAAAGGAAGCCCACGGGGCTTGTGATGATTTCTCCGGACTTAGCCATCATGGCAATATGGCTCGAGAGGAAGTAATCACAATCGTCCACAATGCCGCTCGCGGCCACCGCCGCTGCACCGCGCACGCCTTCTTCGGCCGGTTGGAAGACAATCTTTAATTTACCGTTTAATTGGTCCTTGTGTTCCATTGCCCAGCGAGCAATAGCCAAACCGGTAGAAATGTGAGAGTCGTGGCCGCAGGCATGCATTAAACCGGCGCGCTTAGATGCCCAGCCTTCTTTGCTTGCACGATGTTCCGGCGAGGGATTTTCCTGGACATTATTGCAGTCGATATCAAAACGCAGGGCAACAGTGGGACCGGCACGACCCGTATCAAGGACGGCTACACAACCGGTTAATTCCTGCATCTCATCTAACAGAGACTGTTCTACGCCACGCGACTTTGCAGTTTCAATGGCTTGAGCAACTAATTTCGGATCGCGTCCCAGGCAATCCTTGCGGGATACGACCTTTTCACCCATCAGCACTTCGTAGCCCAATTCACGAAGATGCTTAACAATAAAAGCCGTTGTACAGAATTCCGTCCAGCCTTCTTCCGGGAATTGGTGCAATTCACGTCGAATGCTGATCAGTTGATCATGGTAAGCACATTGAGTCATGATTCGTTTCTCCAAACCAAAATCATAAATTTCGAGAGGAAATCCTCTTCCTCACGAAAATTGTAGTCCTGAAAAAAAGAGGGGAAGCATTAATCTTCCCCTCTTTTGAGTTTGGTTAAGTTCTGTGTCTGATGAGACTAGACCATGAACAAAGCCAGGACGAACACGCAGATCGTGCAGGGCAGAGCCGTGCGCTTAGCGACGTCCATCGGGTTAGCCATAGCGATACCGGAAACCACAACCATAGCACCGGCAATCGGGCTCATCGTACGACCCAAGGCACCGGTCAAGAAGGCCAAGGCACCCAAGGACTTGATTTCCATACCGAATTCAGGAGCATGCGGCGTGACAGCTTCGTTGAAGGCCATCGTAGCGGCGTCGCCGGAACCCGTGATCGTACCCATGATCCACGGACCGAGAGAGCCACCCCAGCGAGCGATATCATTGGAGTGCTTCAGAACGTCAACGAACGTGTCGATCAAACCGGTAGCGCGCAAACCGGCGGCAAACACACCGGCGGCAATGATGATACCCATCACATCAGCGTAACCCTTGCCCATACCGTTGAAGAAGCGCTTTGAGAATTCCTGCGGATCCGTACGGTCAGTAGCAAAGGAGAGCAACAGCGTGATAACGGCACCCATGACCATGGCCTGTGCCACACCCATCTTGATGACAGGCAACCAAACGTTACCGACAACGAGGATCGTGATCGGAACGAGCGGCATGATAGCCTTAAGGGCATTGGGCTTAAAGGGCTTGTCGTCCTTCTTCGCTTCAGTTTCAACCTTTTCGCCCTTATGGTCACCTAAAACCATGCAGACGACGAGCAAGCCGACCACAACGATGGCGCCGCAGAGGATAGACCAGAAGGCGTGATAAGCAATGAAGTCCATCACGTCGATGCCGGCCATTTCAGCAACGAACGGGTTGTGAGACGTACCCGGAGAGAGGTAAGAACCGATCGTACCACCCATCACGGCAGCAGCGGCAGCGGCGGGTTTGATACCGGCACG
This sequence comes from uncultured Sutterella sp., assembly GCA_900544345.1. Lineage (GTDB taxonomy): Bacteria > Pseudomonadota > Gammaproteobacteria > Burkholderiales > Burkholderiaceae_F > Aphodousia. Next base: position 135,271 of record UQUR01000004.1, read on the forward strand.
CAACATCACCGGAATCAACGTAGAACCCACGGCAGCAGCACAACCTGCAGCAGACGGAATAGCAATGTTAATGAAGAAGGTCACTGCCGTGCAGATCGGGATCAGGAAGACGCCCAAACCACGGATCGGAGCGGCCAAGTAGTGAACAAGACTGCGGTCACATTCGGTGTAGTTAGCAATGAAAGCGAAACCCATCGAAGAGCAGATTGCCATCACCAAGGAGTTATTGGTCATGGACTTAGCAAACGAATTCAACGCACTCATCGGATCCATGGATACCAAGCAGAGCACGAAACCGGCTGTAAAGAGCACGAGACGCGTTTCCAATCGTTTGATCAAGGCATACACCGTCAAAATCGTAACGGCAATTGCCAACCATTCAAGCAACGACATGAGAAATTCCCTGTAAAAGGTTAAAAACACGAGAAATTGCCGCTCTTGACGGCGGTTTTCTCACTGCGTTAAGTATCCTACACTTTGACAAACTTTGACCATAGGGGAATCCCTGTAACGAGTGGTCTAAACAAAAGAAGTTTGTAAATTTCGGGTGTTCTTTGATTCAAAACAAAAAAAGCAGAACGCCTTGGCGAGCAAAAGTGAGCAACACTCTGATTTAAAAGTATTTAATACAGAGTTAAGCTTCTCTTTTCGGTAAGAATATCCCTAAAATGGGACTGTTTATTAATTTCTCGGAGACAAATGATGTCAGAGTTACAGCAAAAAGGGTTGGAATTTGCCAAGCAAATTTTTGATGATATCCGCGAAATGAGCAAAGACGTTCAGGGCGTAACGCGTCAGGCCTTCTCGGCTAAAGAAACCGAGGTGCTTGAGTATCTAAAAAAAATCGGCGAAAAATTGAATTTGGAAATCGTTTCGGATCGTGCCGGCAATGTTTGGATGACTTTGCCCGGTAAAGATCGTACCTTGCCTGCATTTGTCGCCGGCTCCCATGTTGACAGCGTTCCTCAGGGCGGTAACTACGACGGTCTTGCCGGCGTTACGGCAGCGCTGACTGTTGCTTGGTGGATGCGTGAACAAAATTATCAGCCCGCACGTGACTACACCGTGCTGATGATGCGCGGCGAGGAAAGTTCCTTTTTCGGCAAGGCCTACATGGGCTCGCTCGGCATGTTGGGTAAATTGACTCAAAAGGATTTGGCTTTAAAGATTCGTGACGGTTCCTGCACTTTAGCTCAAGCTATGCAGTCCTGCGGGATTGATACCGATGCCGTTTCAGGCGGCAAACCGTTGATCGATACCGATCGTATTGCAGCTTTTGTTGAACTTCATATTGAACAAGGACCGACACTTGATGCTCAAAAAGAAGCTCGCGCAGGTATCGTGACCGGTATTCGTGGCAATATTCGCCATAAAGCTGTTCGTATTTTGGGTGAAGCAGCACACTCTGGAGCCACTGACAAACCCTATCGTCACGATGCCTTGATGGCTTTTACCGATTGGATGCAGCGTGTGGATCGTGCCTGGGATCGTTGGCTTATTCAGGGTAAAGATCTTGTGTTTACTGTGGGTGTGCTAAAAATGGCTTCAAGCGCAGCCATCTCTGTTATTCCCGGTGAAGTGACCTTCTCTGTGGATATCCGCAGTTTAAGTGCTGAAACTGCTCAGCAATTCCACAAATTAATGAAAAAATACGGTGAAGAAGTAGCCGAAGAGCGCGGCGTGAAAATTGAATACGATCAGGCGTTACTCACTGCCCCTTCAGGTGTTGATGCTAAGTTGAGTGAACATTTGCAAGCCAGCGCTAAAGCCGAAAATGTTCCCTGTATGCGTTTGGCATCAGGAGCCGGTCATGATTCAGCTGTTTTAGGCAACAACGGTATCCCTGTTGCCATGATTTTTGTGGCCAATCAGTTGGGATCGCACAATCCTCATGAAGCCATGAAGATGGAAGATTTTATGCAGGGAACGGATATTTTGTGGGCAGCCGTCTCTCACTTTGATGGTCAATAAACCTAATGAACCGATGGCGTGCCGTGTAAGCGGCACGCCGCAACGTCATGATTCAAACTGAAGAAAGCAGTAAGAAAAGCAGTGTAGTGATTGTGGATGCCTCACCTTTATTCAGGGAGGCTCTTGCCAAACTGCTTCACGATGACAGCGACTTCGGCAACGTAGCTGAAACCGGAGACAAGCAGTTGGGGATGTTTTATATTGACAGACTTCAGCCTGATCTTGTCATTGTGGACATGCACATGAAAAAAGGGGCTGCAATTGAACTTTTGCGTTACGCAAAAAGTCTGCATCGACCGGCTCGCGTCGTGATGATGACCGATCGCGATGACAGTGAGGAGCTGATGGCCACGGTCCAGCTTCAAGCCGAAGGTTATTTATCTAAGTTGATTGAGGTCCCGGAACTGTTATCTCAAGTAAAAAGAGTCTGCAGTGGAAAAGTTGTTGTCAGCAATCGGCTAATGGCGGCTTTAACTCGCGCTTTCAGAGATGACACCGGAGAAGTGGATCGTGATTTAAACTGCCTGACAAGCCGTGAAAAAGACGTCCTGAAATGTCTTTCTATCGGAATGAGCAATCAGCAAACAGGGGAATATTTATCCATACAGCTCGGAACCGTTAAAGTGCACGTGAAGCATATCCTGAAAAAAATGGGATTCGCCTCACGTACTCAAGCAGCTTTATGGGCCCGTGACCGCGGGGTCACTATTTAGCGGCAAATATAGGCGCGTCCGACGTGAGTGATATTTTCCAAAGAGTTCTCATCGTCGGTTGAGTTGATCGTTTCGGTAATAACCACAACATTGGCACCAAGCTTTGCTGCTTCATTTCGCAAATCATTTCTGGCGCCGAGCGCTAAATTTCTGTTAGTCGTCCAACCGCCTGTGAGCCAATTACCCTGAGATCCGACAACCTCTCCCTGGTAAGTGCATTGAAATTGAGTCGGAAGACTCTGAACAATCACAACCTTTTGAGCTTGAGGGGACACTGAATGAGCCATGCAACCAGTTAATACAATGGCAGAGATTACAGTTGCTGCAAAAAGTGTAAGACGCATATTGAATCCCTAAAGAATCGTTTATCTAAGAGAGTGTATCCCAGGGATAAAAAAAGCACAAAAAAAAACGCGGCCCGAAAGCCGCGTTAAGTATTAATCAGTTATGTCAACTGAATATTACTTCCACCAGTTGTTAACCGGTTCGTACTTGACAATCGGTTCACCGCTTTCAACAAGGGCCTTACCGTTGCTGTAGTACGTCCACATAGTCATAGAACCGCAAGCGATCATCAAAACGACTACGCAGTACATGATCTTACGGAGGGCTTCACGATTACCGGCGAGAACGTCCCACTTAACAGCCAAGCGATACAAGCCGATCATGCCGTGCAATTCAGTGGCCACCAAGAAGACGAACGTCCAGAGCAGACCGTTATGATAGGTGTGAACAGAGGAGAAGTTCGGGCCAATAGCTTCCGGATCAAGGATCATCGGGGTAACGTGCGGGAAGACCATACCGGTCAAAATCACAGCGGTAACGATCTGAACAATCCAGAGGGTGGTGTCGCGGTGAGCGATGAATTGATATTGGCTCTTGATGTTGTGGAACATACGATAGCTCGTCGGGAAACGACGCAAAGCCATCAAAGCGTGGATGATCACCAAGAGGGTGATAGCGCCGATTAAGGCAACGTGCATCCAGGCATGTTCTTCACCGTCGAAAATATAGCCGCCGGAGAAGGCCACTAAGTTCCAGAACACGTCCTTGCCCAATTGAATGGAGCTCGTGAAAGCCATGTGGCAGAACAAGAAGATACCGAGCAACAAGCCCGTCACAGACTGGGCAACGTCGCAGTAAGCCGGCCATCTGCTCTTACGCTTGGCATTGCGTAATTCCACACCGGCGATGACTTCTTCAGACGTCGGGGTGTTGGAATATTTTTCTTGATCAGAGGTATACATCGACATGATGAGAGTTAACCTTTTATTAAGAAGTTATGTCCTAAAAACTCAAAACGCGGTCCAAGCGCTTTGATGACTTTTTATAAAAAACAAACAGACAGAACGCTCCTGCGTTCCGACATGCGTATCATCCTCCATTTTTTTGTAAAAAGGTTTGAGTTATGTCATATGTTTTGAGGTTTTTTCAGATTAATTTAAGTTTATTTAAGGATTTAATTAGGGTTAACCCCTAATCGTGAAGGGTTTGAGGGGTTAAAAGTTAAAAAATATTAGGGTTAACCCTTGTTTTTATTGTTTGATTATAAAGTGCCGTACAAACGGTCACCGGCATCGCCTAATCCAGGTACGATGTACGCCTTTTCATTCAAATGATCATCTAGGCTAGCCGTGTATACCTCGACGTCAGGATGAAGTTTTTGGAAGGTTTCCACACCTTCAGGAGCACACAACAACGACATGAAAATGATGTCTTTACCGCTGACTCCTCTCTTTTTCAGGACATCTACGCCGTGCGCAGCGGAGTACCCGGTTGCTAACATGGGATCAACTAAGAAAAAAGTACGACCCTCTAGGTCAGGCAGCTTTACGAGATACTCAACTGGGCGTTTATTTTCATCTCGGTACATACCGATGTGACCGACACGAGCCGAAGGCATTAATTCCAAAAAGCCGTCAGCCATTCCGAGGCCGGCGCGAAGAATCGGAACGATCACTGGTTTTTTATCAGCTAAAACCGGTGCATCAAAGCGACAGAGCGGGGTTTCAATACTATGCGTAGTCAGCGGTAGATTGCGAGTTACTTCATAACCCATTAAGAGAGCAATTTCACGGAGCAGAGCGCGAAAGTCTTTCGTGCAGGTATTTTTATCACGCATAATGCTGAGTTTGTGTTGAATCAAAGGGTGATCGACGATGTGTAAATGTGGGAATCTGGAATCGTGACGCATAAGATTTACTCCTTATAGACAACTGTCTTATCTTAGCCTTTTTGCAACAGAATAGAAAAACTCTTTTTCAAAAATTCGTCGCCTCAGTGCTTGGCTCGTGTTACAGTTAAACAATTAACCAACTTCTTTCGGAATTTATCATGCATTTGAGAAGTGTTTTTCTGTTGCTGCTTTTTGTTCTGTGTACTGTTTTCTTGATCGTCAATTGGCAAGGCGTGATGGCCGATGTTAATGTCAATCTTCTATGGACTGAAATTCAGGCACCGCTTGGCTTGATTTTGCTTTTAGGACCGGGCCTGGTTATTTTGATTTGTTTGGTTTACGGTTTTGTTCAGCAGGCCGCCTTGTCTATGGAATTGCGCCGTGTGAATAAACAGTTGCAGCAAGCAAGAGAGCTAGCACAAAAAGCAGAGCAATCTCGGTTTACAGAATTAAAAAATGAAATGCAAAAGCAAATGCTTGAGTTGCAAAATCAAAGTGCATCACGTCACGCTTCTATCATGGCGGCAGTGAACGGCTTGCAAGCGGCAGTTGATGAAAGTGCTCAAGATACGGTTAATTCACTTTCTGCAAGTGTTGGAGAGGTAGAGGATCGTTTGACTCAGCTTGTTGAAATGGCAACAGGTAAGGAAATTGAAATTCGAGATAAGGAAAAGACAAAAGAAGCAAAGTAAAACAGAGCAAGCAAAAAATGAGGTGCCGGAGTGAGTCAGTCAGAGTGACTTTGCCGGCACCTTTTTAATTAACGTTTAGAGACTTTTCTAACGCACCAGTCTCCGAAACTTTGGATGACCTGAACGAAAACAACCAAAATTAAAACGACCGTCCACATGACATCGGGCATATAACGATTATGACCGTAACGGATGCCGATGTCGCCTAAACCGCCGCCGCCGATAGCTCCGGCCATGGCTGAATAACCAACTAAAGTAACAATAGCGATTGTTACGCCGGCAACAATGCCTGGCATGGCTTCGGGAATCAACACTTTGTTAATGATTTGCATATTGGTAGCTCCCATTGATTGGGCAGCTTCAATCAGTCCTCGATCAACCTCTCTGAGGCTCGTTTCCACCAAACGAGCAATAAACGGTGCGACGCCAATAACTAATGGGACAAGTGTTGCTGTCGTGCCGATAGTGGTTCCGACAATTAAACGAGTTAAAGGATAGATAGCGACCAGCAAAATGATAAAAGGAGTAGAACGAATGGCGTTGACAATGACTCCAACCACAGCATTTGTAGCAAGCCTTGGCATTAACCCGCCTTTATCTGTCACATGAAGCAAAACACCCAACGGGATGCCAATTATGCTTCCGAGGATGCCACTGCCGATCACCATGATGACGGTTTCAATAAAGCCCTCGCCTAAGAGGGCAACAATATCGGCATTCATAGATTCACCTCTTCATATTCGACTTGGTTGTCATTTAAGAAGCGTAATGCAGCTTCATAATTGTCTTGATTAGGCGTTTCTGCCAAAATCGTCAACATACCGAAACTTGTCCCTTTAAGTTCTTCAACTTGGCCCTGCAAAATGTTGAAGTCAATTTCAAAACGACGTGTGATGATGGATAACACGGGAAGCGTTACTTCTGAGCCAACAAAGGTTAAGCGCAATAATTTGGCAAATCGGCCGTTGTTTAAAGCGGTTTCGATACGCTTGCGGACAGTATCATAAATTCTTTTCGGCATATCATGGACGACAACGTCGGCCAACATGGCTCTTGTGGTGGGGTGACGGGGATGGCGAAATACCTCCAGCACTGTTCCGCTTTCAACGATTTCGCCTTTGTCCATGACAACTACACGATCGCAAATCTGCTTGACCACTTCCATTTCATGGGTGATCAGAACGATTGTTACGCCGAGTGTTTGATTGATTTTCAGTAGCAGATCCAATGTTGAACGTGTTGTTTCTGGATCGAGAGCACTGGTTGCTTCGTCTGAGAGCAAAACTATAGGATCATTGGCTAGCGCACGGGCAATACCGACGCGTTGCTTTTGACCGCCAGAAAGCTGTCGGGGGTATTTATCTTTGTGCTCCGATAATCCGACTAGTTCAATAAGATGATTGACTTTCGTTTCAATTTCATCTTTTGGAACGTTGTGTAATTCAAGCGGAAGCGCAATATTATCGAAGACGGTTCTAGAGCTCAGTAAATTGAAGTGCTGGAAAATCATGCCGATTTTTGATCGGACGTTTCTTAGCTTGTCAGGGCTTAATTCGTTTAAGCACTGTCCGTTGACTTTGACCGTACCTTTGGTCGGTTTGTTAAGAAAATTAATGGTTCTCACCAAAGTCGACTTGCCTGCACCGGAGCGACCGATAATTCCAAAAATTTCCCCCTTGTTAATGTGTAGACTCACATCTTTTACAGCATGAACTGTTTTGCCATCGGGTGCTGTAAACGCCTGTGAGAGGTGGTCTATGTCAATCATGTTATTGATCTCTGAAAGAAGTAAGCGTGTAGCGTAACACAGAAAAGCGTCTCTAGAAACAAAAAAACTCGTCAAATGACGAGTTTGAGTATGGTGCCGGTTAGAAGACTTGAACTCCCGACCTTCGCATTACGAATGCGCTGCTCTACCAACTGAGCTAAACCGGCGATCCACTTTAGCCTCCCGCAACAGGAGAAGCAGAATTATGCCGAAGTTTTATTGTATTTGCAAACAAAATCTAAAAGAATGCTAAATTTTTTTCTGGACGAGCTCGTTAATGATGAAGCTGTATTCTTCTTCGCTAATCGGAGTAATCGATAAGCGATTGCCTTTTTGTAAGATTCTCATACTTTGTAATTGTGGATATTTCCTCAGTGTCTGCAAATCGATTAATTCAATTGGTTCGTCGGCCATCACATCGACACAAACCCAACGGGGATTTTCTGGAGTGGATTTCGAATCGAAATATTCACTCTTAGGATCAAATTGTGTTTGATCTGGTTTGGCAACACTGGCTACATGAGCTAACCCCACAATACCGGGGTGAGGACAGGAAGAGTGGTAAAACAGTACAGGATCACCGATACTCATCTCGTCTCTCATGAAGTTTCTGGCTTGATAGTTTCTGATACCGAACCAGTCAATGGTTTTGTCATTTCTGCTAAAAACACTTTCAAAGGAGCATTCAGAAGGCTCAGACTTCATTAACCAGTATTTTTTACTCATGGGGAAAATGGAATTTGAAGGTAATAGAAACGCTCCCGATAAGGGTTGCCTTGCATCCTGAGTCCGAAGAATCAAGATTGGTCGCCTCTGAGACGGGTTTCGGGGAAGCATCACGTGCCTCCGCACAGCCGGCCTCAAGTCCAGCAACCGGTTGGGTTAAGCATTGGAACAAGGAATCTTAAAGCAACTGATCACTTAACGGGAGCAAGTTAATTGTGTCTCAGTTTAAGAAAAAATACAAACAAAACGGCAAAACAAGTGAAAAATATTGTGTCTTGCCGCGTTATTACCTACCACTGAACGAGTCCAGAGTAGTGGGTGCCGATGATGATGACTCCAAAAATGATTCTGTACCACCCAAAAGACTTAAAGTCATTTGACGATACGTAACGTAGTAACCATTTGACTACGATCAGAGCACTTATAAACGAAACGATGAAACCCACGGCAAAACCGGCAGTCATATCTGTTGTCCAAACAAAACTATGTTCATTTGAGACACGAAGAAATATTTTGGCCAACGAATAAACAGTAGCACCGAAAATTGTCGGAATCGCTAAAAAGAAGGAAAATTCCGTAGCGGCTTTTCTGGATAGTCCAAGAACCAAGCCGCCGATAATTGTAGCTCCCGAACGGCTGGTTCCTGGGATCATGGCGATGCATTGCATGCAGCCAACTAAAAAGGCGTCTTTAATTGTCATATCATCCATGCTCTGAACACGAGGGGCATAGTTTCTTTTAGCATGGAGATTTTCAATCCAAAAGATAATCAGACCGCCTACAACCAAAGCAATGGCTACAGTAATCGGATTAAATAAAAGTTGCTCAATGTAGTTGGCAAGCAAAACACCTAAAACAGCAGCAGGTAAAAAAGCCACCACAATATTGACCGCTAACTGTTGATCTTTGCCAGGTGTCAGAAGGTGTTTGATAATGCCAAAAAGTTTAACGCGGTAAAACCAGCAGACGGCAAAAATTGCTCCGGCTTGAATAGCAATACTGAAAGTGTTGACTTCTGGGCCGTTAAAATTCAGCAAGTCGCCCGCAATAATTAAATGACCCGTTGAAGATATTGGCAAAAACTCAGTCAATCCTTCAACAATTCCCAGAATGAAGGCTTTAATTTGGTAAACAATGTCCATTATCAAATCACCTATTACCGACGTTTAAATACAAGGTCCCATACACCATGACCCAAACGTTCGCCACGGGCATGAAATTTGGTCATCGGACGCTCGGTGATCGGGTTGGCCATCACCGGAGAGTAATCATCATAAAAATTCTCCAGCAAAGGCTCAGTTTGCAGAACTTCAAGCATCTGCTGAGCATAATTTTCCCAGTCAGTTGCACAGTGAATATAGCCGCCAGGTTTAATTCGCTGCACAAGTTCGTGGATAAAAGGTTGTGCAACCAGTCGACGTTTATGATGACGGGCCTTTCTCCATGGATCTGGAAAGTAAATGTGAACGCCATCCAGACTGTCGGCCGCAATCATGTTCTTGACGACGTCTACGGCATCGTGCTGAATGATACGGACATTGCTCAATGACATTTCATCGAGCCGCTTAGCTAAAGCTCCGACTCCGGCAGAAAAAACTTCACAGCCCAGGAAATCCACTTCAGGATGCGCTTGGGCAATTGCTGCTGTAGTTTCGCCCATACCGCATCCGATTTCCAAGACCCAAGGTGCTTTTCTGCCGAAAAGGGATTCAGGTTTAATAATCTCTTCTTTGTACTCTACTGCAAAACGAGGCAGTAGCTCTTCAAGCGCCCTTTTTTGAGCTTGGCTGATATGGCCGCGGCGTAAAGTGAAACTGCGGATATGCATCTTTTTAAAGGCTTCGATTTCTTCCGCTGTGTGGATTTTTCTTTCGGTCATATTAAAAAACGGACTCGTGGGTCCGTTGAGATTGAATTAATGGAGCGGATGAGGGGAATCGAACCCCCGTCATAGGCTTGGGAAGCCTCTGCTCTACCATTGAGCTACATCCGCAAAATTGGACCTTTATTTTACTGTTTTTTTTATAAAAATGCTGTTCTTATTTTTGAGAAAAGACCATTGATATAATCAGCGGACAGCATTACGTAGAGGTCATTATGAAAAAATTTATTTCTGATTTTCAAACATTTATCAGCCGGGGAAATGTCATTGATATGGCTGTCGGTGTTATTGTCGGTGCGGCTTTTACCGCTATTGTGAATTCAATGGTTAAGGATTTGATCAATCCTGTTCTTGGTGTTTTGATCGGATCTCAGGACTTCTCCAATTTTTTCTTCGTTCTTTCTATGCCGCAGGACTATACGGGCCCCATGACCTATGATGCTCTGACAAAAGCTGGAGCTGCAGTTTTAGGGTATGGAGCTTTTTTCACCGCTGTGTTTCATTTTCTTTTGATGGCCTTGGTGGTTTTTAGCCTTGTACGTGTGGTTAATAAAGCTCGAGCTTTGGCAGAAATGAAACTTTTGGCTCAGAAAAAAGATCAAGCAAAGCAGCTTCAAGCTGCTCCTATACCTCAGGACATTCTTTTACTGCAAGAAATTCGAGACTTATTAAAGACTCAAAAGGAACTTAATAGTAGGTAAGAAAGAAGAAACAAAGGCCCCGTTCTTTTGAACAGGGCCGAAAAAACAATTAAATTACGCCAAAGCGTGCGGTTTAGTAATTTTCAGCACGCACTTCAAAGTAGCTTTGTGCATAACCGCAAACCGGACAGGCTTCGGGAGCTTTTACGCCCATGACAAGATGGCCGCAAATACGGCATTCCCACATCGTTTGACCGGCCTTTTCGAAGACTTGCTTCATTTCGACATTCTTTAAAAGTTTGCGATAGCGTTCTTCGTGAGCTTTTTCAATGGCAGCAACAGCACGGAACTTAGCAGCTAATTCGGTAAAGCCTTCGGCCTCTGCATCCTTAGCAAAGCCATCGTACATGTCTGTCCATTCGTAATTTTCACCTTCAGCGGCTGCGCCAAGATTCTTAGCTGTGTCTTCAATCCAGCCCAAAGCATCACACCAAAGTCGGGCGTGTTCTTGTTCATTGCGCGCTGTTTGCAGGAAAATCGCAGCAATTTGTTCGTAACCTTCGCGTTTAGCCACTTCTGCAAAGTACGTATACTTATTGCGTGCTTGTGATTCGCCAGCAAACGCTGTCATTAAATTCTTTTCTGTCTTGGTCCCTGCCAACTTGCTGCAAGCTTGTTTCGGTTCTTCCACGAGTTCAAAGAATTCAACGCCTTTTTTGCAGATGGGGCAGATGTAGTCAGCGGGTAATTCTCCATCACATTCGTGGATATAGCCGCAAACTTTGCAACGGTATTTCATTTTCTTTTCTCCTAAAGATGCACTACGGTCCGTGTAGTGAGTGTGTAAAAGCTTTTCAGCCAGCTCTGATAAGGGATGGCCGTAAAACTGTTTGTAAATTCGTTTGATTTCTTCGTTTTCGTAACTTGTACGGTGAGTTTTACCCAGCGTACGGTCACGTTCATAAAGAGCGTCAATTCGCTGCTGGCGGGTTTGGTCTTCCTGACCCCAGTTTAATTTAGGTTGACCGCCACCTGAGATACAGCCGCCCGGACAAGTCATCACTTCTACAAAGTGATACTGTTTTTCACCTTTTTGAATTTGTTCGATAAGATGTCCGGCATTGGCAGTGCCGTACACAACAGCTACGTTAAGAGTGAGCTCGCCGATCTTAGCTTGAGCTTCCTTCACGTCAGTCAAACCTCTGACAGGTTGGAGATCAAAAAACTCCGCAGGAGCTGGTTGACCAGTGATCAAATAGTGAGCTGTACGCAAGGCAGCTTCCATTACGCCGCCCGTGTTGCCGAAAATAACGCCTGCGCCTGAACCCTCGCCCATTAAACGATCATAATGAGAGCTTTGAATATCATTAAAGTTGATTCCTCTAGCTTGAGCCCACTCGGCTAATTCAACGGTTGTGATGACGAAGTCGGTATCTCGGATACTTTCATCTCCGTGAAACCGCCCGCTACTGTTGAATTCTTCACGGCGAACTTCAAATTTTTTCGCTGTGCAGGGTGCAAGTGCTACATGCACAATGTTTTTGGCTTCCAGCCCATTTTCTCGGGCAAAATAGGTCTTAACCGTTGCCCCTTGCATTCCAATCGGGCTCTTTGCACTGGAAATATTAGGTAAAACTTCTGGATGGAAAATTTCAGCGTACTTTACCCAAGCTGGGCAACAACTCGTAAATTGCGGCAGGGGAGCTGTATGTTTGGTAACTCTCTCTACAAGCTCAGAAGCCTCTTCCATAATGGTAAGGTCTGCAGCAAAGTTGGTATCTAGGACATAATCAGCCCCAAGCATACGCAAGAGTCCGACCATCTTTTCCTCTTCGAAACGGCCTGCTTCCAGCCCGAATGCTTCAGCAAGAGCCACTCGCACTGCCGGAGAGGTCGAAACCACAACAATTTGGTTCGGATCGTCAATGGCTTCTTGTACTTGCTTGTATTCATTTCGACTAAAAAGACTGCCGGTAGGGCAGACGTTGATGCATTGACCGCAGTGGATGCAAATTGCTTTGTCTGCTGTTTTGCTCAAATCATAGTGCCCGTGCACACCGATATAGTCTTCACAAACCTGGCGACACATAGAGCAATTAACACATAAAGACTCGTTGCGAACCAATGCCGGATTGTCTGCCTCAACAGCGACGCGGACATCCAACGATTCATGCTTGGACATATTTTCTCCCAGACAATAGGGCCAAAGAGTAAAAGGGGTTGCCTTCAGTATAAGAACGGTCAACCTAAAACACAATTTAAGTTGACCATTTGTTTGATAGTTTTAATTTATTAGGTTTTATTTTAGTGTTGCAATTAAGAATGGTTATCCTCTTTTACTTTTTGTTTTGATTGATCTTTTTTTTCATCAGGATCAATAAAAAACTTTGTATTAGGGTGCTCCTTACCCCAGCTGACAAAGCCGTAAATAATGATGGCAGGCAAAAGCACCCAATTAATTAGAAAGTCGAGGATAAGCATACCCGTTTTTAACTGTGATAGGAAGTCACTAAATCAACTTCGTCTTTGGCTCCGAGAAAGACAGCTACACGTTGATGCAAACCTTCTGGAACGATATCAAGGATATCCTGTTTACCGTTGGTTGAGCGTCCACCAGCTTGCTCGACGAGCCAACTCATGGGATTGGCTTCATACATCAAGCGCAATTTGCCGGGCTTAGACGGATCACGGTTGTCCTTGGGATACATGAAGATACCGCCGCGATTTAGAATGCGATGTACTTCGGCGACCATGGCAGCGACCCAGCGCATGTTGTAATCTTTCCCACGAGGACCGGTTGTACCAGCCAGCAATTCCGTGATATAGCGTTGGACAGGAGCTTCCCAGTGACGCATATTAGAGCAGTTAATGGCGAACTCTTTTGCTTGGGGAGCAATTTCAAGTTTTTCGACAGTTTGGTAGAAGTTTCCGGTGCCCAAATCAAGCGTAAACAAAGTTGTACCGAAACCTAAAGTAAAAACGAGTTGTGTCTGCGGGCCATAAATAACGTAGCCTGCCGCCAGCTGATTGCGTCCCGATTGAAGAAACTCCTCATCTTTAACGTGACGATGAGGTTCTCCGGCTGGTAAAACAGAAAAGATTGTGCCAATTGAAACATTAATATCAATATTGCTGGAGCCATCTAAAGGATCGAAAAGAACCAGGTACGGCCCCACATCGCAGTCTTCGGGGATCTGTAAAGCATGATCCATTTCTTCGCTGGCTACACCACTCACAAATCCGCTCTCCGTACAGGCACGGCACATAATGTCATTGGCGATAATATCGAGCTTTTTCTGAGTCTCGCCCTGAACATTTTCACTGCCGGCTGTACCTAAAACACCGGCTAATGCGCCCTGACTGACTTTGAAGCTGATTTCTTTGCAAGTGCAGGCTAAATGGTTGATCAGTGCCGTAAGTCGGGGATCAACATGATGATGAACCTCTAGATCGTGCAGGTAAAGGTCTAAAGTTTTTGCCATTGTCAGAGTCCTTTTCAAAATTAATGGGTTGCATTATTGAGAGCTTTGCCAACCACTTCTTTTAAATCTGCTGACAGATTGGGTTGGGAGTAGACATATTTGAGTGCACTGAACATGAGCTTAGAACACTCAGGCGTGTAGCGTCTCCAGTTATCCAGGCAGCGCGCCAAGCGGCTCGAGACCTGGGGATTGATTCGATCCAATTTAAGCACTTGTTCGACCCAAAGTTTGTAGCCAACACCATCGGGGCGGTGAAACTCGGCCAAATTGTTTTGACAGAAAGCCAAAACAAGTGAGTAGACATTGTTTGGATTATGAGCGTTATAACCTGGATAGCGTTCAATGAGGTTTTGCACAACATCAACAATTGGACATTCATCCATAGGCACTGTTGCTGTAGCTTGCAACGTAAACCATTTGTTAATGAGTAGCGGCTCTTTGCGCCATTCAGCTTCAGCGGCTTCAAGCAATGTGAACTTAGTGGGTGATGCGCTGTTGACAATAATTCGCAAAGCATCTAACCGTTCAGTCAGATTTTTACTGGTTTCAAAAATTTGTCTGGCTCTTAAAAGTGATTTGGCATTTCCGCCTGCTAAAAGTAATTCAAAGCAGAAGGCCCTCATAGCTCGTTTGCCGGCCTCAGAAGCCGTAGGAGAATAAACTGGATTGGGAGCGTTATCGTCAAAAACACGCATAATCAGATGCGAGAATTGACGTCCTAGTTGCTCACGCAAAGAGCGAATGGCTGCTCGAATAGCAATCGGGTTAATCATCGGTTGAGATTCTGCAATGCGCATTTCGCTGGGCAAAGTCAAAGCAACAGCTTTAAAGGCGGCGGAAATACTTTTATCGGTCAACATCGATTCAAAAGCATTTCTGTAATGCGGATTGATTACCATTCGAGTGCCTCGCTCATAATCGGCCACCATTTCGTTGATACAGATAAGCGAGAGTTCCTCCATAGCTTGAGCACGATTAAAAGCATCAGTGTCGCATTGACTTAAAAAGACGAGCTCTTCGGGACTGTAGTTGTAGTCCACAATGATTGGAGCAGAGAAATTGCGAGCAAGCGAGGGAATGGGTTTTTCTTTTACCCCGACAAATACCCATGTGTGCTCTTCATCGGTAAGCTCAAGAACCCGAGAGGTGCCCTTGGCACTTGTTTCTGCCTGAAGCTGTAGCGAAATAGGCTTGCCTTTACTGTTAAAGAGCGCAATATCAAAAGGAATAAAGAACGGATCTTTCTTGCTTTGACCGGGAGTCGCAGGACACGACTGCGTTAGAGTTACCGAATAAGTGGCAGTTTGTTCATCCCAATGAGTGCGCACACGAACATGGGGAGTACCAGCTTGAGAGTACCAACGCTTAAATTGCGAGAGGTTGCGCATGTTGGCCTCAGCCATAGCGTTTAAGAAGTCTTCACATGTGGCGCAACTGCCATCGTGCTCTCTGATGTATTGATCTAGGCCCCGTTTAAAGCCGTCCTTGCCCAATAAGGTCTGAAGCATTCGAATAACCTCAGCACCCTTTTCATAAACGGTTGTGGTGTAGAAGTTGTTGATTTCTTCGTAAGATTCAGGGCGAATGGGGTGAGCCATAGGACCGGCGTCTTCGGTGAATTGCCGATCTCTCAGGTAACGAACATCTTCAATACGTTTAACTGCGCGAGCTGTACTGTCGCCCAGCATATCAGCAGCAAATTCTTGTTCTCTGAAAACTGTTAAGCCTTCCTTTAACGTTAACTGGAACCAGTCACGACAAGTGACTCGATCGCCAGTCCAATTGTGGAAGTACTCATGTCCAATGACGCTTTCAATACGCGCAAAATCTCGATCGGTTGCTACCTCAGGAGTTGCCAGAACACAACGGGAATTGAAAATATTCAAGCCCTTATTTTCCATGGCCCCCATAGTGAAGTCATCGGTTGCAACAATCATGAAACGGTCTAAATCCAGCTCTAGGCCAAAGCGCTCCTCATCCCAGGCAATTGCACGCTTGAGACTTTCCAGAGCAAATTCCGTTTTATCCAAGTTTCGCGGTTCAACCCAAATTTGCAAAAGCGCTTTTTTACCGTTTTTGAGTTGGAACTTTTCTTCACGGCACTTTAAATTTCCAGCTACCAAGGCAAAAAGGTAACAGGGTTTGGGGAAGGGATCTTCCCAGCAAGTATAGTGCCAATTGCCGTCAAGCTCGCCTTCTTCAATTAAGTTACCGTTGGACAGAAGAACAGGGCAAACGGACTGCGGAGCATTGATTCTAACGGTGAATTTTGCAGATACGTCCGGCCGATCAGGGTAGTAAGTGATACGGCGGAATCCCTCGGCTTCACACTGAGTCATAAAGTTGCCGTTTGACAGGTATAGCCCCATGAGGGAGCTGTTAGCTTGTGGATTGATGATATTTTCAATTTCAAGCTTGATGTCCTTTGTGATGCCGCGCAAAACCAAATCACCGTTCGGCATGAGTGTATATTCACTTCGATCCAATTCTCTGCCGTCAATGGCGATACGAATAAGTTCAAGATCACGACCATTTAAGACTAGATCATTGTTAATTCGATCCTCATTGGGTCGGATCATTAAAGTACTGTGGACATGTGTTTGCTGAGGGTGGAGATCAAACTCCAAATACACTGAATCAACCCAATGGGTAGGGGGAATGTAATCTTTACGGTAGACAGTAGCCGACGCCATGCTCGAAACCTCTGAAAATCAGGACGTTTTTGATACTTCAATTGGGACATTTTAAGCGTTTGAGGAATAATTTTCTGCTTGAAATAGAGGATTTTTTATTCACTTAGAACGTTTTTGTAAGCTTTAATCGGCCAGGTTTGACTAATTGAATTTTGTTGTGTCAATGAGATAGTCCAATAGGCTGAAATATTTGTTTTAGATCATGCAAAAAAGAAGCCCGAACATTGTTGTCCGGGCATAGTAGAAAACTAAAAGAGCTTAGGCACGTTTGGCTAACTCAACTGCCTTACCGATATAAGTGGCTGGAGTGAGCTTCATCAATCGTTCTTTAGCCTCTGTCGGGATATCTAATTGTGAGACGAACTCATGAATAGTTTCCGGCGTAATACCCTTACCTCGGGTAAGGGCTTTGAGTTGTTCGTAGGGGTGCGGTACACCGTAGCGGCGCATAACCGTTTGAATTGCTTCAGCCAAAACTTCCCATGCATGATCTAAGTCTTCAGCAACGCGCTGCTCATTGAGTTGTAACTTGCCCAATCCGCGGGTCAAAGCGTTGTAGCCAACAAAGCAGTAACCGAAAGCGACACCAAGGTTACGCAAAACGGTTGAATCTGTGAGATCGCGCTGCCAGCGAGAAATCGGCAACTTTTGTGCCAAATGAGTCAATAGCGCGTTGGCGATACCTAAATTGCCTTCTGAATTTTCAAAGTCAATGGGGTTGACTTTATGGGGCATGGTTGAAGATCCTACTTCACCTTCTTTGAGTTTTTGCTTATAAAAGCCCATCGAGATATAACCCCAGATATCGCGGTCCAAATCAAGCAAAATGGTATTGGCACGAACAATAGCATCAAAAAGCTGAGCCATATAGTCATGGGGTTCAATTTGAATGGTGTGTGTATTGAACGTTAAACCTAAGCGTTCTTCCACCACTTTTTTCGCGAAAGCTTCCCAATCTTTTTCTGGATAAGCAATCGTATGAGCGTTGTAGTTACCGACAGCGCCGTTCATCTTGGCAAGAATGGTTACCGATTCAATAGACTCAATCGCTCTTTTCAGTCTCATAGCCACATTTGCCCACTCTTTACCGATAGTTGTCGGAGAAGCGGTTTGCCCGTGTGTGCGAGAGAGCATAGGCACTTCTGCCCAACGATGAGCATTTTCAACCAGAGTTTGATGAATGGATCGTAAGTAAGCCACTAACTCCTTGCGACCTTCGGTAAGCATTAAAGCGTGAGAGGTGTTATTGATATCTTCGCTCGTGCAGCCGAAGTGGACAAATTCACTGGCTTTCGCCAATTCAGCGTCATGAGAGACTTGTTCTTTAATCCAATATTCGACAGCCTTGACGTCATGGTTGGTGGTTTTCTCAATATCCTTTATTTCTTGGCAGGATTGGACGGTAAAGTTTTCCACTAATCCGCGAAGATAGGCCTTGCCGTGATCAGATAGGTGAGCCAATTCAGGCAATTCTGCTTCTGACAACGCAATTAACCATTCAACTTCCACGCGTACACGAGCACGCATGAATGCAGATTCCGAGAAAATCTCCCGCAGGGCTTCAGTTTGGCGCGCGTAGCGGCCGTCAAGCGGGGATAATGCAGTCAATGCGGAAAGTTCCATTTTGTAACGTCCTGAAAAAAGAGAAATATACGACGGCAACATTGTATCAAAAGCCACACGACCGCTAGACGCGATAACCTTCTTTTTTCAAAGAAATTTTTACTCTGCTGGCTTTCAGAATAAGTTAACACCGATAACAAAAACATACAGATGCCAAAAGTTTGTTGCGTGCTTCTTACGTAAACTGCAAACGTAAGCAAGCTAAAGTCTTTTTCCCCCTGCGTTACTGCGGTGTACCGCAGGGGCTTTTTTCTAAATAAGGAGAAAAACAATGAGAACAAATAAAGCCCTTGTGATTGCAGCGATCGCTTCTGCGGGTTTAATTCCTTTGAGTAGCTACGCTTGGCACGGAGGACCATGCTGGGATCGCTACGATGGGCCGCAGTGGCGTCATGGTTACGATGCACCGTGCGGTTATTGGGTTGATGGTCCGATGAATAGACATCATCAAGGCAGGCCCGGGATTATGCACAATCGAGGGGTCCACACATTTGGAATGAACCACGATGAGGCCATGCATTTCATTGACGAAGTAGGCATGATTTTGGGCGTTAAAGCTTCTGATAAAGCATGGCAGCAAACGCAGCAAGCTTATGCACAGCTAGCACAAGTGCGTAGTGATCGCCATAATCTGTGGAAACCGGGCATGACGAGACAGGCTAGATTGGAAGCTAGAAGCGAGTTTATGAATCAGCATGCCAAAGCCTTTGATGGGTATGTAAAAGCCAGGGCAGAGCTACTCAAAGTTCTCGGTGAAGAAAAAATGGCTCAGTTTGATTATGTAGTCAACACCGGTAGTATTCTGGAGCCTCCCGCACCAGCTAAAGAGCGTCAACCTGCCCCTAAAACACCTCGATAATAAGTCTAATTTTAGGCAAAAGACTCATAGAATCTTTTGCCTTTAAAATCAATTTGTTATATCATCGTTACGTCAGACATTGAAGTAGAAAATTTTTTCTGCTATTTTTCGTATTTCTGAGCAAAAATACTCATCTTTTTGCCAATCATCCTGATATTTAGGACGTATACTCAAAGAGAGAATAGTCATTTGTGGCTTTGAATTTGTTTTTGTTTTTGTTTTTTTTGTTTGATATACAGATTGGGTAAGTTATGTTTGATCAATTTACGACAGATCCTTACAGTTTTGAAGAAGTAACTTCATCGCCGATTACTCCGGTCACACCATCACAAGATGTTTTGCGTTTAGGCCGTTTGTTGCCGTCTTCTATTTATTTAGGATGTGCAAGTTGGAATTTCCCTGGGTGGAAAGGCATCGTTTGGGGAGAGACAAGCGGCGTAGAGGATTTAACTAAGCGTGGTTTATCTGCCTACTGCAAACATCCGATTCTGCGCGCTGTTGGAATTGATTGGTCATTTTTTGGGACTTTAAACGAAATGTCCTATGCGGCAATGGCCGGACAAGTTGATGAAGGTTTTCGCTTTTTAATCAAAGCACCTCAGAGTGTGACCGATGCAGTCAAACGTGATCCTAAAGGGCGTTTCCGTTCCTTGAATCAGGATTTTTTGGATTTACATGCGGCAATGCATGAATTTGTTTACCCGGTTATCAACGGTTTGGGTGAGAATGCTGGTCCGTTGGTTTTCCAACTGTCTCCCATTCCCAGACCCTTGTTGCCTACTCAGGCAGAGTGCTACAGCTACATTGACCGTATTGCTCAGTTTTTCGCCGATTTGCCCAAAGAAGTTGAAGGTGAACGTCCCATCTATGCTGTAGAGGTTCGCACGCTTTCCATTTACACAAAGAGGCTGCTGAATGCTTTGCGTCCAAGCGGAGTGAGGTTAGTGGTGGGAGTGCACCCATCCATGCCCGACGTAATTCGTCAAACTGCTGCTTTGCGCTACTATGAAGATCCAGAAGCGCAAGGGGAAGAATGGAAGATGAGTGGACCGCTTGTCGTGCGTTGGTCGCTCAATCCTATTCAGCGCCACGGCGTAGCAAAGATGACCTATGCGCCCTTTAACCGAATTGTCCATCCGGATACGGCTACCCGAGCAGGTATAGTGCATTTGCTCGATGTTGCTCAAAAGTCTGGGCAAAAAAGCTTTGTGATTACAAACAATAAAGCCGAAGGTTGCGCACCGCTCACAATGATTGAAATTGCTCGAGATGTTGTCAATAAGCTCTCCGACGAAAAAAACGCTCAATTAGATCCTCGCACGCTGTGAGAATCATTGATATTTCTCCCTTAGTGACTGAATCATCGCCTGTTTATCCAGGCGATGATCCTCTGTTTATAAAACTTGCCTCATCATCAAACACCATTGTTGGCACTTTTAAAATGAGTGCGCATTTGGGGGCTCATATTGATGCACCGCTTCATTTGAAGCGGTTAGGTGATGTTTCTGAAATTAAACTCTCTAAGCTGATTGGTCCCTGCCAGGTAATGGAGGTAAACAAGCATGGAGCAATTGGAGTTAGGGATTTGCATGAGGTGCGCTCTTGCAGAGTCCTTTTGAAAACAGGGTTTAAACGACAGACAAAATGGACTTCGGATTTTGCTTACCTTTCGGTGCAGGCTGTCAAACATTTGGCAGCAGCTGGAGTTCATCTCATCGGAATTGATACCCCCAGTATTGATCCTGAGAGTGATGAAAATCTCTCATCCCATGTTTTAGCTATTGACTCCGGGATACTCATTTTGGAAAATTTGGATCTCACTGAGGTTAGAAGTGGACTTTATCGCTTAATCGCTTTGCCTTTGAAGATTAAAGGATTGGAGGCGAGTCCTGTTAGGGCGGTACTAATCGATGACAAGGAGAATCCAATTGAAGAGTGTTTTTAAAAAATCATGCATGATTCGTTTTGCACATTGTGATCCAGCCGGCATAGTTTTTCATCCGAATTTTTTTGTTCTTTTCAATGGTCTTACTGAGGACTGGTTTCGGGAAGGGATGCAATTGCCCTGGGAAAATATGTCAAAGCAAAATGTGCTGATTCCGGTAGTTTCTATACATTCCGATTTCTTTAAGCCCTTTCATATCGGCGATGTTGGAGAAATGAGACTTTGGGTGAGCCACATCGGTCACAGTTCTTTTACTGTTGAAATTGAGTTTTATCAGGGTGAAGAATTGCATGTGAAGTGTAGGGAAGTGATGGTCTGTATTGACTCTAAAAATAGAAAATCCACTCCCATCCCTGACACCCTGCGAGAAAGAATGCAAAATTTTCTGATTGAAGGCTAATAACGACTAAACGCTAAGGTTTTCAAAAGACGTCGCCTGTCCCCATAAAAGGTTCGCGACGTTTTTTCGTTGTTCAGTCAATCCACTGACATAAAAAGTTTCTGTAGCTTTTCTTTGATTTTCTTTGTTCAACGTACCAGTTTCTTTGAGCTTTTCTTCTAAATGCTTCGATACTCCGAGGCTGGGTTCATAAACAGTAATATCGGGGCCCACTATAGACTCGATGGCTCCCATCAAAAATGGGTAATGAGTACAACCTAGTACAAGCGTATCAATGTGTGCTTTCAACATTGGATCGATATAACGATGTAATAATTGCAATGTAGAGGGTGTATTAAATGCTCCATTTTCTACACAGTCCATAAGACCGGGGCAGCCTTGAGTGAAAACTTTTGCTTTTTGAGCGAATCGATGCAGCAGGCTCTTGTAGCGAAGAGACTCAGTGGTGCGCGTGGTGGCAATCACTCCTATAGTTTGGTTTTTGGAAATAGCAACTGCTGGTTTAATAGCCGGTTCCACGCCGATAATGATAGCTTGGGGTCTGTCCTGACGAAGTGTGTCTATAGCTTCGGCAGTCGCAGTGTTGCAGGCGACAACCAAGGCTTTTGCGTTTTTTTCATCAAAAAGGAAAGCAGCAATACGACGCGCCCGTTCAACAATAAATTCGTGGCTTTGGTCCCCGTAGGGTGCAAAACCGCAATCGGCTGCATAGATAAAGTCTTCACTTGGTAAAACCTGTCTTGCTGTCTTTAAAATGGACAAACCACCCCAGCCTGAATCAAAAAAACCGATAGGTTGTTGATTGTTCATAGCGCTTCTCCTTTCTGCTCTTTTCTTCTCCCAGGCCGCCAAGCACTTAGAAGTACAGCGAAGATAATTAACGCAGCCCCAGATACTTCCGATAATCCGAAGTGCTCGCCTGCAAGCCAACCGATTATTCCTGCAAAAACCGGTTCAAGCGCGTAGATGAGTGTAGCTCTCATCGCATTAACATGCTTTAATGCCCAACCAATGCCGAATTGAACAAAACTGACAATGGCAGCAAGAGCTCCTATGCAAAGAGCTAGCCCAACTGTCCACTCAGTTGGTTTGACAGGATCATGCCACAACAGTGTAAGGAGCGCTAAGACTGCTACGGTGACCAATTGTGTAAAACTCAGCTGCAATGGTCTGCAGCCTCTAGTGAAGTGACTGATAGAAAGTATTTCGGCAGCGCAAATTAAAGCACTTAAAATGGTGATCCATTCGCCAAATTGCCCTGAAAGGTTAACGGAGAAAGGATTGGCAAAAAGCGTCATACCGGCAAAAGCCAAGATGATAGTGACGATTGTGACCGGTTGTGGGACGGATTTGTAAATAACCCACTGTAGTAGCGGAACAAATCCGACGTATAACCCTGTTAAAAAGGCTGATGTACTGCTTGGGATAGATGCTAGCCCAATGGTTTGTAAAGTATAAACACCGAAAATACAGCATCCGACGATAAACCCCGCTTTCCATTCGTAACGTGTGATTCGATTGATGCGGCCTTTAAGAAAACAAAAAACAATAAAGGAGGCTAGAACGAAGCGCAAGGCAACAATCACAACGGGATCGGCCCAGCAAAGGGCGGTCTGAAGGGTAAGAAACGTTGACCCCCAGAGAAAGGTGACAAAACCCAGTAAAAGTTGAGCTACAGCGGTTTGATTTTGCATATTGCCTTGAGCTGTCTGCTAAAAAGATTCACTGGGTTTGAGGTAGCGCCATTGACCGACAGGTAGTGCCCCTAAAACAACCTTCCCGACCCGTACGCGTTTTAAACGCAAAACTTTTAACCCAACCGCTTCGCACATTCGTCTAATTTGCCTTTTTTTGCCCTCTTTTAAGACAAAGCGTAGCTCCTCGCTATTGAGCCAACTCACTTGTGCAGGCAACAAAGCTTTACCGTCAAGACTGAGACCAAAATTTAAAAGGCAAAGAGATTCGTTACTGAGTTTGGGACGAGAGCCATCAAGGGAAGCTACACGAACAATGTATTCTTTTTCCAAATCGCTTGCTTCACCGATGATTGTTTTGGCAACACGACCGTCCTGAGTTAATACAAGAAGACCGACAGAATCAATATCCAAACGACCTGCAGGGACAAGATGGGCTAAATGAGAACGTGAAAAAGGTATGCCAGAATCGTCCTTATTCCAATGATTTTCAGGGGTAATCAATACCTTGGCCGGCTCGTAACCGTCTTCGGCTTGACCGCTTACATATCCGACAGGTTTATTGAGTAAAACTGTTACCTGAGCACGTTGCTCTTTTTTAGCTTTAGAAGAAATTTGTATTCTGTCAGTTGGGCTGACTTTCATGCCGAGGCTGGCAACTTCGCCGTTGACCTTCACCCAGCCTTTTTCGATCCAGGCATCAGCCTCGCGTCTGGAGGCGATACCCAGTTCACTAATGCGTTTGGACAGTCTTATAGAATTATCCGGCATATCAGGCAGAAGCTCTTGACAGACGGTCTTGTACAGCATTCCAGGCGTCACCAGTTGGGGGCGTCTGAATCAAAATAAAATCTGCTCCGACACGATCAAGTTCATGTAGGCGAACATAAAGGATATGCATATATTCGGAAGCATTTTCCGGCGCATCGAACCATTTAATAACGTTGGCAGGTGTCGACAGCAGATTGGCTTTCGGGGCCATCACAGCGATTTTTTTATTTTGATATTTTTCACACGCAGCAACGATATCGCTACACAAAATCACTTTTGTTGTCGGGGCGTAGTGGCTTTTTAAAGAACCCGAAACACGAGGTGAATCTTTTCCGCCATCTGGAATTGCGCAACCTAGAGCTTCTTCGAGCATTTTTCTTGTCACTGCACCGTGACGCAAAATTTCAGGATGCTCTCCGCTTAAATTAATAATGGTGGACTCTACACCGACTTCGCACTCTCCTCCATCCAAAATGAAATCGACTTTACCTTTTGGTTTTTCTCCTAAATCATCTCGCACGTGTTGGGCCGTTGTGGGAGAAATACGCCCGAAAGTATTAGCCGAAGGCGCTGCTAGGCCCCGATGATGCTTGCCGGCAAAAGCTTTAATCAAAGCCATTGCCCAGGGGTGAGAAGGACAGCGCAGACCAACAGAGTCTTGACCGCCAGTGATCCAATCTCCGACGGCTTCTGATTTCTTGAGGATCATTGTTAAAGGTCCCGGCCAGAAGCGTCTGGCTAGGACATAAGCACTTTGAGGAATATCGCGAGCCCAATGGTCAAGAGCTTCTTCCCCGGTGATGTGCACAATCAAGGGATGGGTGGTCGGACGTTTTTTTGCTTCAAAGATTTTCTTTACAGCTTTTTCGTCTTCTGCATTAGCAGCCAGGCCATAGACCGTTTCAGTCGGCATGGCAACAAGTCCTGAACACTCTAGTACATCAACAGCAGCACGAATCGCTCTTTCATCAACGGGTTGCATTATTGTGGCTCCGGTAAATTCAAAATTTGAGCAACTTCTTTTGCCCGACTTAAAGCTTCATCAAGCGTATGTCCTAAGCAAGTAATGTGTCCCATTTTACGTGCTTTACGGGCCTGAGCTTTGCCATACAGATGCAATTTAACTCCGGGGATCGCCAGTACAGCTGACCAGTCGGGTTCTCGGAGTTTTTCTCCGTCAAACCAAATATCACCTAAAAGATTAAGCATTACAGCTGGCGTGTGTTGTGTGGTATCGGCTAGGGGCTGACCGGTCATGCAACGAAGCTGCTGCTCGAATTGATTACTCCAGCAGGCGTCAATTGTTGCGTGGCCTGAGTTGTGAGGACGAGGAGCCATTTCGTTGGCGACGATAGAGCCATTTTGGAGAACAAAAAATTCAACACAAAGAACACCCGTGTAACCTAAAGCATCCACAATTTGAGTGGCGTATCGGCGTGCTTGATCAGAAATTTCATCCTTAACACGAGCGGGCATCACAGTAACGGCTAGAATGCCATTTCGGTGCCGATTTTCGCAGACAGGGAAAGTAGCAGTTTGCCCACTATGAGAACGCGCAACGATTACAGAAATTTCCTTATAGAGCAACAAACGTTTCTCTAGAATACAATCAACCCTTTTCAGAGATTCAAAGGCTGCATAAAGCTGATCACGGTTGTCAACTAAAACTTGTCCCTTACCGTCATAACCTAAACGAGCTGTTTTCAAAATAGCAGGGAAAAGAGAGTTATCGGCTTTCTCGATGTCTTCTTCTGAACAAATTTGACAATGAGGCGCAACTGGTACACGAGCAACACTTTCAATAAAGTGCTTTTCTGCATTTCTATCCTGAGCAATAGCCACGGCAGAACCCGGTGGTGCGACAAAGGTATTTTTAGCCAAACGATCGAGCGCTTGTGCGGGCACATTTTCAAATTCAGTGCTAACAGCTGCGCTTTGGTATGCAAGTTCGTCTAAACCTTGCTCGCTTAAATAGGCTTGAGCAATGTGTTGTAAGGACACTTCAGCCGCAGGCGGCCTTTCTCCAGGTTCTAACACAGTGACGTGGTAACCCATGTAGGCAGCTTCAATGGCAAACATGCGACCGAGTTGTCCGCCGCCCATCATGCCGAGCATTTCTCCGGGGTTTAAAGGCAGTTTCTTTTGCATTGAACTAACTCCAGAATTTAGACCGGTAAGACCATATTGCGCGCTTTTTCATTTTGTGCAAGACGGAAGGCTTTGATCTTTTTTTGCAGTTCTTCAGAGCCTGCCATAGCCAAAATTTGAATGGCGAAAAGGGCAGCATTACCGGCCCCTGCCTCTCCGATGGCAAAAGTTGCTACAGGCACGCCTTTGGGCATCTGAACAATCGATAATAAAGAATCTTCACCACGAAGGTAGCGAGACGGAATAGGTACGCCTAATACCGGTAAAACTGTTTTAGCCGACAGCATACCTGGCAGGTGGGCGGCACCGCCAGCCCCCGCGATGATGACTTTAATCCCTCGTTCTTGGGCGGTTTCTGCGTAGTGGAACATTTCATCGGGCATTCGGTGAGCAGAGACAACTTTCGCTTCAAAAGGTACACCGAAGTCTTTGAGAATATCACAGGCGTTTTTCATGATATCCCAGTCAGAGTTTGAACCCATAACCACACCGACAACAGGTGAATTTTCCATAATCAGATACCTATCAAAAAAATAAGAAGGGCGCGGAAGCTTCTAAATCTTCCGCGCCGATTGATGTATTTAATCCTTTTCGTTAAGCGACATCACGATCGGCTAAGCGGCGCAACGCTTCACGATATTTTTGAGACGTTCTTTCCAGAATTTCGTCTGGAGCACGCGGGGCCGGAGGCGTTTTATCCCAAGGTTGGGTTTCTAGCCAGTCACGGACAAATTGCTTATCAAAAGAAGGAGGAGACATTCCTTCGTTATATTGATCAGCGGGCCAGAAACGAGATGAGTCAGGCGTAAGCACTTCATCCATCAAGCGTACCGTACCGTCTTTATCCAGACCGAATTCAAACTTGGTATCTGCAATGATGATGCCTTTTGTCAATGCGTATTCATAAGCACGAGTATAAAGCGCAATGGAGTAGTCACGAATCTGACGGGCAACATCTTCGCCCACTAATTCAACAGCTTGCTCGAAAGAAATATTTTCATCGTGTTTGCCAACTTCCATCTTGGCAGCAGGAGTAAAGATGGGGTGCGGAAGTTTTTGGGCTTGCTTAAGGCCAGCAGGCAATTCGACGCCACAGACTTTTCCTGTTGCCTGATAGTCTTTCCAGCCGCCGCCAATGATATAGCCGCGAACGACGCATTCGATCGGAATCGGTTTGAGTTTCATCGCAACGACCGAGCGCCCCTTGACTTGTTCAATTTCATCTTCAGCCACGACAGTCGTCGGATCAATGCCCGTTAAATGATTAGGAACAATATCCTTGAGTTTTTCAAACCAAAAATCTGTGAGCGCTTGAAGTACCATACCTTTGTAGGGAATGGGATCATCAAGGATAACATCAAATGCAGAGATACGGTCCGTGGCAATGATCAAAAGTTTGTCATTGTCGAGCTCATAGGTATCGCGCACCTTACCGCGATAAATGCGTTTTAAGGAGTGCAAAGAGGTATCAAGAATGGGCATGACGTTTGATTCCGTTAGAAAAGTAAAGTTAGCAGTTGCCAACGAATTAACAAACACATTCTAATGGTTTTTTGTGCTACTGAGCGTAATTTTGTTTGAGTTTTGTCTCAATAGAAAGGCAAAGAGCACTGACGGTTCAGACTAGCCAGAAACAATCAATGAGAATAGCCGCCCAGACGATCAATGCCAATGCACAAGCAAAAAGCACCGCACAGCTTCCCATGTCTTTAGCACGCTTTGACAAAGGATGAATTTCCATGCCGATACGGTCAATAGTTGCTTCAATGGCTGAATTGAGAATTTCAACAATCAGCAGAAAAAGTAGCACAGCAATCAGCGAGACAGTCTGTAAAAGTGTTACAGGTAATACTGCAGCAATGATTGCGCCGATGACAAGTAACCAAAATTCCTGCCTAAACGCTTCTTCTGAACGATAGGCGGCAATAAAGCCGTCTTTAGAGTAAGAAAATGCGTTAATCAAACGTTTGATACCGCTTTTGCCTTTGAGCTCTTTTGCGTCAGACATTTTTTCACTAAAAATTAAGAAGAGGGGAGCAAGCTCCCCTCGGGTAAAGAAAGGTGAAGTGAGATTAAAGGACGTTTTGCTTTAACTCACCGCTTGAGTAGCGCTTAGCCATGCTAAAGAGATCAATCGGTTTGATGCGAGCACCTTGGCCTTCACAGCCAAATTCGAGGTAACGCTTTTTGCAAAGTTCATAAGCGGCTTTGCGTGCAGCTTTCAGGTATTCGCGAGGATCAAACTTAGTCGGATTTTCAACCAGGAAGCGACGCACAGCGGCAGTCATCGCTAGACGGATGTCAGTGTCAATATTCACCTTACGAACGCCGTGCTTAATGGCTTCTTGAATTTCTTCAACCGGCACGCCGTATGTCTCACGGAACTGGCCACCGAATTCGCGAATTTCTGCAAGGTATTCCTGAGGAACTGAGGAAGAACCGTGCATTACCAAATGTGTATTGGGTAGGCGACGATGAATTTCTTTAACCCGTTCAATAGACAAAATATCACCAGTCGGTTTACGGGTGAATTTATATGCGCCGTGGCTCGTGCCGATGGCGATGGCCAAGGCATCAAGCTGAGTTTTTTCTACAAAGTCTGCCGCCTGATCAGGATCGGTGAGCAGTTGGTCGCGAGTCATTTTCGCATCAGTGCCATGGCCGTCTTCTTTGTCGCCTTTCATGGTTTCTAAAGAACCCAGACAGCCCAATTCGCCTTCAACGCTCACACCGATGCAGTGAGCCATTTCAACAACCTGACGAGTTACGTTGACGTTGTAGTCGAAGCTTGCAATGGTCTTGCCGTCGGCTTGAAGAGAACCGTCCATCATGACTGAAGAAAAGCCCATTCGAATAGCACCCTGGCAAACAGCGGGACTTTGACCGTGATCCTGATGCATACAGACTGGAACATCAGGATACGTTTCAACGGCAGCCTGAATAAGATTTTTCAGAAACAGTTCACCGGTGTAGCGTCGTGCGCCGGCTGAGGCCTGCATGATAACAGGAGCTCCAACCTCTTGAGCAGCGGTCATAATAGCCTGAACTTGTTCCATGTTGTTCACGTTGAAAGCCGGTACGCCGTAGCCATTTTCGGCAGCGTGATCCAGTAATTGACGTAAAGAGACAATAGCCATGATTGCGACGTCCTAAAGTAAAAAATCAATGCAATTGAGTTATTTTAGCGGTAACCAGCAAAATTGTTAATCAAAACAAAGTAGCAAATCATTTCAAAGAAACTTAACTTTGCATGATAGAGTCATTCTTCTTAACCTGAGCTTTAATTCCTTTGAGGATAGCATCGGCTACGTTTTGCTGATAGGTCGCCGTCTTAAGTTTTCTTTCTTCTTGCGGATTACTGATAAAAGCGGTTTCTACCAATATAGATGGAATGCCTGGGGCTTTTAGCACCAAAAAGCCCGCCTGTTCAACCTGTTTGCGGTGCAGTGTGTTGATTTTCCCAAGGTATTGCAACACACTGTGACCTAATTCCAAGCTGTAATTAATTTTCCACGATGTGGTCATATCGACTAAAACCGACTGTAGTCGTTTATCAACTTCTTTGAAGTTTGCTCCACCGATAAGGTCTGCTTCATTTTGGTTTTTAGCAAGCCACATGGCTGCCGAACTCGTAGCACCTCTCTCAGATAGTGCATAAACGGATGCCCCTTTGGCAGAGGGTTTAGTCCATGCATCAGCGTGAATACTGACAAAAAGATGAGCTTTTGCCTTTTGAGCAATCATCACACGCTGGCTGAGACTGACAAAGTGATCACTTGAACGAGTCATAACCACCTTCATGCCTTTTTCACGTTTGATCAGCCTTTCGAGACGCTTGGCAATTGAAAGTGTGATGTGTTTCTCATAAGTTTTTCTTTTACCAACGGCTCCGGGATCTTCACCACCGTGACCAGCGTCGACCACAATCACAATATCGCGCTTAACCTTGGCAGCAGGTTTTGCCGAAGGGGTTTTAGTTGCTTGTGGGGTGGCTTTAGATTGTGATAGAGCCGACGGTGTGTTGTTCTTTTTGTTCGTTGCAGAATCTTTTGACTGATTTTGCGGTATGGCCGGGGACTGAGCATTGGATTTAGTTTTATTTTGTGCAAGAAGCTCCCGTAGAGGATCTGAGGGAGTTTTATGACCATTTAGACCCGCAATGACGCCCGCGATGGGGTCTTCCGATTCCACGGGGTAAATATCGAAAATTAATCGGTATTTGTAGTTAGCAACTGGCTTTAAAGAAAAGACTTCTGGACGGACTTCGCTCTTTAAATCCATGACCAAGCGGACAATGGTTGGGGTGTATTGTCCGATTCGTACTGATTTGATGTAGGGGTCATTGGGCGAAACATCAGAGATCATTTTCTGTAGCTTCGCTGTGAGAGTCAATCCCTCAATGTCCACAACCAGACGATAAGGCATGGGAGAGCGAACGAGAAAATACTTGAATTTAATCGGCTGATCATGCTCCAATGTCACCCGAGTATATTCTTCGGCCGGCCACATACGCACGTCTACCATTTGAGCGGCATGCGCCAGCTTCATCGGTAGCAGGGAAAGAGCCAATGTACCAGATGTCGTACTAATTAGAGTTCTGCGTGAGATGTCCATAGCTGTTTCAATTCGTTGAGTACGTTGAGGCCCGTTTCAGAGTGGTACTTGAAAGATATTTCCCTTCCCTGGTCTTTAGGTATTAATTCAATGAAAAGATCTGCGCTCGGTAAGCATTGACCAGCTTTTTCACTCCATTCACAAAACGTAATGTGTCCGGGAGCAAAGTCATCTCTGAATCCTGCGTCTAAAAACTCCTCTGGGCTTTCAAACCGATAAAAATCAAAGTGAAAAACTTCAATTTCGGAATCTATCTCATAGGTTTCAAGCAGTGTAAAGGTAGGACTTTTAATACGTCCGGATACTCCAAGAGCTCGCAATGTTGCCCGAGTTAAAGATGTTTTGCCGGCTCCTAAGTTTCCTTCTAAACGAATATTAAAGCCTCGAGAAATGATCTCATCTCGGTACTTCATTAAAGATTGAGCTAGAAGGGAACCCAACCGGTCGGTGTCTTGGGGCGCAGGCAGATAGAGCATCTCGAACCACAACAGTTAATGATTTAAATAAAGGTTTTATTTTAAAGAGCTGACACTTAAATTAGTGCACAATTAAACCTTTAAATACAAAAAAAGTGCTAAAAACGCTAACTGAAGGGAGAGTAAAGTGAGAAAAGTGGCGATGGTGGGAGCGCAGAGACTCGAACTCTGGACCGACGGATTAAGAGTCCGCTACTCTACCAACTGAGCTACGCTCCCAATGCCAATCAATGCTATTTGAAGAAGATGGTGGGAGCGCAGAGACTCGAACTCTGGACCGACGGATTAAGAGTCCGCTGCTCTACCAACTGAGCTACGCTCCCAAACCTTCAACAAATTTTCGGATGGTGGTGGGTCGTGAGAGACTCGAACTCTCGACCAACGGATTAAAAGTCCGCTGCTCTACCGACTGAGCTAACGACCCGTAGAACTAACGAGCGGGACAAGCCCACAGGTAACGTGTCCAACCGAGTGCGAAATGATGCCTCATCTAAAAGAATTTGTCAAATTAATTTAATGAAAAAATTGCTTTATCCATCAAAAATTCTTTTTTTAATCCAAAGAATAAAATCATTTTAAGATACAGATGTTAGGGTAAACGATAACAAAAATGACTAAATAAAGTCTCGACAAATGATCTTTTATAGTTAATAATTCGTTTTGTCAATAAAATGAATTGCCTGAATTTAAAGGAATTGATAGATGTTTATATTTTTTATATAAATTGAAAATAAAAAATATAAAAACTACGTTCTTAAATAAGTTGGGCCAACGATAACCGCTGAGGATATAAAAATGGCAGAAAAGAAAACGTTACCGCGAGTCGAACGAGTTGAGGGTGAAGAAAGAAAGAAAGCGCTCAGCGCAGCTTTAGCCCAAATTGAAAAGCAATTTGGCAAAGGTTCTATTATGCGTATGGGCGACAAAGGCATGAGTGAAGATATTGATGTCGTCTCAACCGGTTCTCTCGGATTGGATCTCGCTCTTGGTGTGGGTGGTTTGCCTCGCGGCCGAATCGTTGAGATTTATGGCCCTGAGTCATCTGGCAAGACTACATTGGCGCTGCACGTTGTTGCACAAATGCAAAAAACGGGCGGTACCTGCGCTTATATTGATGCTGAACATGCACTGGATATTCAGTACGCTCAACGTTTGGGTGTGGATTTGGCAGATCTGTTAATTTCACAGCCCGATACTGGAGAGCAGGCCTTGGAAATCTGTGATGCATTGGTTCGTTCAGGCTCCGTTGATATGGTTGTAATTGACTCTGTGGCGGCATTGACTCCTCAGGCTGAAATTGAAGGAGAAATGGGCGAAGCATTACCTGGCTTACAGGCAAGATTAATGAGTCAGGCGCTCAGAAAGCTGACCTCATCTATTAAACGTACCAATACATTGGTTGTTTTTATTAACCAAATTCGCATGAAAATTGGTGTCAGTTACGGCAATCCGGAGACAACAACGGGCGGCAATGCTTTGAAGTTCTACAGCTCTGTTCGTTTGGATATCCGTCGGGTCGGTGCAATTAAAAAAGGCGATGAGGTTATCGGCTCAGATACAAAAGTGAAGGTTGTGAAAAACAAAGTTGCGCCTCCTTTCAAAACAGCCCAATTTGACATCCTGTACGGAGATGGTATTTCCCATGAGGGAGAAGTCATTGATATGGCTGTGGAGCTTAACCTGATGCAAAAGTCGGGGGCCTGGTACAGCTATCAGGGCAATAAAATCGGTCAGGGCCGTGATAATGCGCGTGAGTACTTAAAAACCAATCCGGAGATCTTGTCAGAAATTGAAAATAAGATCAGGGAACTCAAAGGCGTTAAAGTCTTGAGAAAGAGCGATACGGTGCAAGACAGTGATGCCGGACTCGAACTTTAATGATGAATCGGACGGCGGAGAAAAGCTCCGCCGGCGCTCGAGCTTGAGCTTAAAAGCTCGGGCCGTTCGTTATTTGGCTCGCCGTGAATACAGCCGGCTTGAATTACGTCAGCGCCTGCACTCCTATCTTTCAGAGGCCGAGACAGAAGATGACTTAGATTCAATACTTGACGATCTTGAGCAAAAAGGTTATTTGTCTGATGATCGTTTTGCTCGTTCGAAAGTTCGAAGCCGTTCCGCGCGGTATGGTAATGCTCGTATTGCCTACGAGCTAAAAACAAGCGGTGTTTCAACAGAGGTCATTGAACAAGCTCTAAGTGAAGTCGCGGAAAGTGAGGCGAATCGGGCAAGACAGCTTTGGCTCAAGCGTTTTGGTCGCTCTCCGCAGGACTTTAAAGAAAGGTCTCAACAAATGAGGTACCTTTTATCAAGAGGTTTTTCTATGGAAGTCGCCCGCAAAGTGATTAATGCGGACGACTTTGATGACTTTTAAACTGAAGCTTCTGTTTTATGAGCTTAGTGGTTGATGGCCTGCCTTTTTTGTGCTGAAAGCAGTGTATTGTGCATCAGCATTGCAATGGTCATAGGACCTACTCCACCAGGAACAGGCGTGATCCAGGCCGCCTTTTCTCCGACAGATTCTGTGTCAACGTCCCCGCAGAGTTTCCCGTTTTCATCCCGGTTGGTGCCTACATCAATTACGACAGCCCCCGGTTTGACCATGTCAGCTGTTACGTATTTTGTCTTGCCGATGGCTGCAACAAGGATATCGGCATCGAGTGTGTAATGCTTCAGGTTAGGGGTGTGGCTGTGTGTGATGGTTACAGTTGCATTTTCCTGAAGCAAAAGCATGGATAAAGGTTTGCCGACAATGTTGGAGCGACCGAGAATAACAGCGTGCTTACCTTCAATCGGACAGTTGATTGCCTTTAGCAGTGCAATGATGCCTGCTGGTGTACAGGGTTTGAAACCGCCTCCGGTAGTAACGAGCTTTCCGGTGTTATAGATGTGAAAGCCGTCGACGTCTTTATTAGGATCGATCGTCTCTAGGATAAGTCCTGCGTGCATATGCTCTGGTAAAGGCAGCTGAACCAAAATACCGTCAATACAGGGATCTTCATTGAGCATTCTGATAACTTCAAGAAGTTCTTTTTCGGAGCAGCTTTCTGGAAGCCGCCGCTCTATTGATGTAATTCCAACTTCCCTACATGCTCGGATTTTGTTGCGCACGTAAATTGTACTAGCAGGGTTTTCTCCGACCATAACCACAGCGAGTGCGGGAGCTCGGCGCAACCGGCTTACTGCCTCTTTGGTTTTGGCTCTGATTTGTTGAGCAACTGCTTTCCCATCAATGAGTTGAGCTGACATAGCTTTAGGTCCTTATATCAAAAAAAGTCCGCCAGCATAAGCGGACTTTTCGCTCCAATCAATTGTTGGATTAAATTTGTTTGCTGGCACTCATTACCACACGCATCAAATCGGCCACAGTGCCGGAGTTGGTTTTATCCATAATTGAAGCACGGTGAGCTTCAACCGTTTTAATAGAAATACCTAAATCATCAGCAATTTGCTTATTTAAGCGACCGGCAACAATTCTTTCCAGAACTTGTTGTTCTCGTGGGGTAAGTTTTGAGAGCATCGCCTCGTTTAATGATTGACGTTCGCTCTTTACTCGTTGCTCGCGAGCCTCAGAAAGCAAGCGAGAAATCAGAGGTAAAAGAGATTCAATTTTGACCGGCTTTTGTAAAAAGTCAGCCGCACCTTTTTTTAGTGCACTGACAGCCATCGGGACATCACCGTGTCCAGTCAGAAAAACGATGGGGATAGTTGCTTTTCTGGCAATTAGGTGATCCTGCACTTCTGTGCCAGGCATACCGGGCATGCGCTGGTCGAGCAACAAAACAGCGATCGCATTTGGGTCATATTTAGCGATAAAGGCTTCACCGCTGTCATAGGCTTCAACGCGAAAATCCTGTGACTCCAGAAGTCTGCGCAACGAGTCTCTTACATCTGCGTCGTCGTCAACAACGTAGACAGTGCCTAAAGGTTCTTTGCGAATATTGTCAAAATTAAATGCAGGAAAAGACATAATTTTCAATAAGGGCAACTAGCCGAAAATTTTGATACACAGCTTTTCATTTTAAACTGTTTCTTTTTTTTCTGAGGACAGTGTCAGTGTGAAAATAGTACCGCGTCCAATGTTATCTGAAATCGTAAGGCGTCCATGGTGCAACTCAACGATGGTTCGGCAAATATTCAAGCCCATGCCCATACCGGAAGATTTGGTAGTAAAGAATGGGTCAAACAGTTGCGACTTGTGCTCGTCATCAATGCCGGTGCCGTTATCAGCTACTTCAAAGACAACATGATGGTTAATGTCCAAGTAAATTGTCAAAGACACTTCAGGTTTTTGTCCTTCTATGCCCACGCTGGCTTCGATACCGTTTTTAATCAGATTCAGAAGCACCTGTTCAATCATAATTTCATCGCACCACACATTGGTGAGATCGGGGGCTAGATAACACTGTAGCTTTGCATTATGGCGCCGAGCTTGAATATTGGCTAATTCCATTACTTCTTTCACAAGATTGGAAACTGGAATGGATTCCATCTTGGGTTCACTGCGTTTGGTAAACGAGCGGATTCGCTGAATAATGGCTGCTGCCCGTTGAGCCTGAGACTCTATGCGAGAGACCGAATAGAACATCTCATGCTCTTCAGGAACGCCTGCTTTTTTCATCATGCTGGCGACTACGTAGGCGTAATTTGAAATTGCGGTAAGCGGCTGATTAAGTTCGTGGGCAAGCGAACTCGCCATTTCACCCATGGTGACCAGGCGGGAATTTAATTCCGAGCGAGCCTGCTGTTCAACCAATAAATTTTCATTTTTTCTTCTCTCCGTAATATCGGAAAGAATCTGTAATCGTACCGCTGTACGGTCAGTCCAAGTAATGGTTCTTTCATGCAATGCAAACCAGCGATCTAAATTTTCTAAATAAATGTCAGTTGATAGGTCGTTGGCGTCTTTTACTTTCTTTTCGCCCACTTGATTGATCAATTGCATGTGCGCCTGAAGATGACCTGCGCTGTCTTCACCGAAAAGGGCGTCATAAACAGAGTTAGAAAAAAGTAAGACATTACTTTGGGGGTCAACCACGCTGATGGCATCCTGCATAGATTCCAAAACACGAGTGAATCGCTCATGTGCGGCGGTTACTCTTTCCTGCGCCTGGCGAATTTCAGAGATATCCGTCAATGTCCAAAGCCAGCCCAAATGAGTACCCTCTACAGTGATCATGGGAGAGATGTGTAAAAAAGCACTAAATGTCGAGCCATCAGGTCTCATAGGATGAAACTCATAACTCGTAGCCGTCATCTGCCCGCGTTGAATAGCATCAAACAACTCCATCAAGCGAAAACCGGCATCACCTTTTGGCCAATATGAATAGGGGGGTAGCTGACCGATTAGGTGCTCGTTGGAGCTGATTCCCAAAAGATCTATAAAGGTTTTATTGGTATAGACAATTCGGCCGTTTCTATCGGTAACCTGAAGACCGGATAACTGACTGTCGGCAATCGTTTTTCTGAGTGCAGATTCTGCTCTCAGAGCAGTCTCTGTGCTGTTTTGGCGCCAGTTAAATCGTATGAGGCCTAAAAGGGCAACAATTAAAAAGATCCCTAAAGCACTGATTACCCAAAATAAGGTATTTTGAGTTAATAATCCTTGAGCATAGCTGGAAACCTGTAATTCAAAGCCAGCAGGCAAGGGAGCTAAAGACATTCTGTAGGTAATGCTTTCTCGCCTGGAGTCTGTGCTAGCTGCGACAATGGTCTTGTTTTCATAAAGCAGACTAATCCTAAAAGCTGAGTCGCGCCGTCCTTGTGTGGCCTGCCTTAAAAGAGACCAGATTGATAAACGTGAAATCTGTAGATATTGTGAGTTACCAATGGTTACCGGAGCAACCAGATCGACGAAAGGGGAACCTTCAACCGGTAACGAGTAAGGTTCAGAAAAAGAAGAGGCTCCCGTACGCTTGGTTCTTAAAATAGCTTTTTGTGTTCCAGCTCGATCATAGCGTTGACCGAGGGTGGAAGTGATATCTCCGAAAGGATGAGGGGAAGCAAAAGACGAAATTACGCGATCGGCAGAATTCAAATAGTTGATTTCGAGAATTTCGGCTCGTTGTTGCATGAGTTCTCTTGCTCGGTGTTCAAGATGAGAGGCATTTTGCTGGAAAGTTTCTTCAGGCGACAGGGAACTATGAAGTTGATTGAGTCGCTCAAGGTCTGAAGTTAAACGGATGGAAAACGCCTCAGCCCAAAGTTCCGTCGTTTGATGCAGTTGAGAATATTGTGATTTTTCATCTTCTGATTGGATGACACGACCGATAAAAAGCAAGCCGATAATGACACAAATAAGCATGATCCAGGTCATAATGACCCCGAACATGCTTTGCCCTCTAAATGTCTTGTCGCCTAAACTTTTAAACGTTTCAACAGCGAAGATTGGTGTTGCTCTTTCCACAGTAAACAAAAAAGAAAAATTCCTAGCACTGAATAATAACTGTCCTTTAGAATTCGTGCTGTCAAAAAATGCTTTCAAAAGAGGTTTTTATGGATCAATTGGAACTCAAAAAAGCAGTGGGTCACGCCGCATTGCAATATGTTAGACCGGGTGAAATTCTCGGGGTAGGGACGGGCTCTACTGTGGACTGTTTTATTGATGCCTTGAAAGAAAGTGGTATTGCAGTACCAGCTTGCGTTTCAAGCAGTATTCGTTCAACAAAAAAACTACAGGCTTACGGATTTAAGGTGCTTGATCTCAATGAAGTGGACGGTATCAGTGTTTATGTTGACGGTGCTGACGAAATCGATCCTCACTTTGCCATGATTAAGGGCGGAGGCGGTGCGCTCACCAGAGAAAAAATTGTTGCAATGGTTTCTGAGCGTTTTATCTGCATTGCCGACGAATCGAAAAAAGTTGATGTACTGGGTAAGTTTCCGTTACCTATAGAAGTCATTCCGATGGCTGTCAGAGCCGTGAGTCGCGAAATTGAAAAATTGGGCGGTCGTCCGATGTTAAGGGATTTTACGACTGATAACGGTAATAAAATCCTCGATGTGCACGGCTGGCAAATCGCTGATGCCGTTCATTGGGAAGAGCAACTTAACCAAATCGTTGGAGTTGTAACAGTTGGGCTTTTTGCCAAACGAGGAGCTGACGTTTTGCTTCTTGGTACAAGCGAAGGTGTAAAAACCTTTGTTCCCTGAAAAAGCGGGCACCTAAAGGTGCCCGGTCAACGAAACTATTTCGGAGGCGTATAGTTTGGAACAGCTTCCACACCGTCGCCGAAAAGGTATTTTTGCATTTGGTTGAGCAAATGCTTTCTGGCCTGCGGGTCTGCTAGATTTAGTTGGTATTCGTTTACCATCATGGTTTGCAAACGAATCCACTCATTCCAAGCCTCCTTGGAAATGTTTTCGTAAACTTTTTGTCCCAGCGGGCCGGGCAGTGGAGCAAAATCAAGCCCTTCAGCATCTTTTTTGAGTTTGAGACAGTGGACCATGTGAGCCATACTGATTGTCTCTCCTATTGTTAATTGAAACTGTCGTCTATTGTAAGAATTCGACAAAAATTTGTCTTGAGAGTATGTGAGGATTAAACGGTGAGCGGCAATAGTCTTCGTGATCAGTTAAGCGGATTAATGCTGGAGCGTCAAAAGGCTCGGGATAAGACTCAGCTATTGAATAAAGAGGGTAAAGAAAAAGTTGTTAAAACGCAGTCTGCTGCTGTGTCAACAAATACGCCAACGGGACAAAAAAATGTGGAGAAAAAAAACGCATTACAGCCCGTACGTCCTCGCCTAACTCCGATGCCTGGATTGCCGGTTTCTTTGAGAGCAAAAGAAATCATTGAAGCTATTAAGAAAAATCGTGTGTTAATTCTTTGCGGTGAAACTGGTTCTGGTAAAACTACTCAGTTGCCGAAGCTATGTGCTCTAGCAGGCCGCGGTCGAAGAGGAAAAATTGCTCATACTCAGCCCAGACGAATTGCAGCATCCTCAATTGCCAAACGTTTAGCAGAGGAAACCGGTACAGAGCTTGGACAGTGGGTGGGCTTTAAGATTCGTTTTACTGATAAAACTGATCCGACTGCCAAAGTTAAGTTGATGACCGACGGGATCTTGTTGGCAGAAACGCAAGGAGATCCTTTACTGAAAGCTTACGATACGATCATTATTGATGAAGCTCACGAAAGAAGCATCAATATCGACTTCTTGCTCGGATATCTAAAGGGTTTATTAAAAAAAAGGCCGGAATTAAAGGTTATTGTTACTTCGGCTACTATTGACAGCGAGCGTTTTGCAAAACACTTTGCAGATGAAAAAGGAAACCCGGCTCCGGTGCTGACCGTATCAGGACGCACCTATCCTGTCGAGATACGCTACAGACCGCCCGAAGATGAGGATGAAACGGATGATAAGAGCTGGATGAATGCCATCTCTGAGGCATGTGATGAGTTGTGCCATGAGGGGCCCGGCGATATTTTGGTGTTTTTGCCTGGAGAAAGAGAAATCCGCGAAGCGGCAGAGGCTCTTTCTTACTCTCAGCCTCCGACAACTGAAATTTTGCCGCTCTATGCAAGGCTGTCGGCAGCAGATCAAGAAAAAGTTTTTAAAACTAGCGACAAGCGCAGAATTGTTTTGGCAACCAATGTTGCGGAAACTTCTATCACCGTACCGGGCATCCACTATGTTGTAGATACAGGGTTAGCCCGAGTCAAACGTTATTCTTATCGAAATAAAGTAGATCAGCTGTTGCTCGAACCGGTAAGTCAGGCCTCTGCTAATCAGCGTTCGGGCCGCTGTGGACGTGTTGCTAACGGTGTCTGCATTCGCCTCTACAGTGAAGAGGATTTCGCCAGACGTGCGGCTTTTACTGATTCAGAAATTATGCGAACGAATCTAGCCGCGGCAATTTTGCGCATGAAATCTCTTAAATTAGGGGATGTGAGAGCCTTTCCTTTTGTTCAGGCTCCGCCTAATCGGGCGATTGCTGACGGTATTGCTCTTTTAAAAGAACTTAACGCTTTAAATGAAAAAGAGCAGTTAACAGAAACAGGTAGAGCGTTATCGAAACTTCCGGTCGATCCGAAGGTTGCGCGTATGCTTTTAGCAGCTAAAGATAATGGGGCTCTAGCCGAAGTGTTAATTATTGCTAGTGCGTTATCGGTTCAAGATCCTAGAGAAAGACCTTTGGATCGTCAGGAGGCTGCAGATAACGTTCATCGTTCAATGGCGGACGATAAAAGTGACTTTACGACTTTTGTAAAACTGTGGCGGTATGTTCAAAACGCCATGGAGCATAAAGAAAGCAATAGAAAATTAACGGAAGAGTTCAAACGCAAATTTTTAAGTCCCCGACGACTTCGTGAGTGGCGAGATGTTTATCGACAACTCAAAGAACTCACGGCCGAATTAGGTTGGAAGATTAACGAAAAGGAAGCCAACTACGAACAAGTTCACACTTCTCTTTTAACAGGACTTTTAGGTAATTTAGGGTACAAAATGCCTGACGCTGAACCTAAAGCAGCGCCTTTTTTAGGGGCTCGGGGCATTAAATTTTTCATTTGGCCTGGTTCTCCTCGAGTGAAAAAGTGTGGCCGTTGGATTATGGCTGCTGAGTTGGTAGAGACTTCTCGGTTATTTGCCCGTACGGTGGCCGATGTTGATCCTCAGTGGATCGAACGTGTCGGCTCTCATTTGATTAAAAAGAGTTACTCTGAACCTCATTGGGAGAAAAAAGCCGGTGCGGTAATGGCAATGGAAAAAGGAACGGTCTATGGGTTGACCGTTTATTCGCAGCGCAAAGTGACCTATACGGATAAAGATCCTGCTCTTTGCAGAGAGCTTTTTATTCGAGAAGCTTTAGTTAATGGTGAATTTGAAACTCAAGCGCCGTTTTTCAAACACAACCAACAATTAGTGAGAGAAATCAGAAATTTAGAGCATAAAGCCAGACGCTTGGATGTACTCGTCGATGATGAGTTGATTGTTCAGTTTTATGATTCGCATTTGCCTCAAGAGGTGGTCAGTGCAGTAACTTTTGACCAGTGGAGACGAAAGGCGGAAAAAGACAATCCCAAATTACTTTATTTGTCGCGTGATGAGTTAATGCGTCATGAGGCAAGCGGTATTACAACGGAATACTTTCCCAAAGCAATTGAAATGCGAGGCGTTTCTATGCCGCTTACCTATCACTTTGAGCCCGGTAGTCCCAGAGATGGTGTGACGTTGGCTGTGCCGCTTTATGCATTGAACTTAGTCGATGAAATTAAGACGCAGTGGCTTGTTCCCGGGATGCTTAAAGAAAAAGTTCAGCTTTTACTTAAAAGTTTGCCTCAGCGTTATCGCAGGCATTGTGTCCCGTTGGCCGATTACGCAAAAGGATTTGTTCAGAGAAGTGCAGCTTTAATCGGTCAAAAACCTTTATTACAGACACTGTGTCAGGATATTGAGCAGCAATGCAGTCTGCGTCCCAAGCCGGAGGACTTTAAGCTCGAGCAGTTGCCAGCCCATTTAGTGATGAATTTTAAGGTCATTGATGAGCATGGAAGACAACTGGAAATGGGGAGAAGTTTGGCTGAGTTAAAGTCTGAGTTAGGTTCTCAGGCGCAGAAATCTTTTCAGCAAGTGGCTTCCCAGGACGATAACTTGTCTCAGGAATACGAGCATGAAATTACTCAGTGGGATTTCGGTGAGTTGCCTGACATTATGGAAATTAAGCGCAAAGGTCAGTCTTTAATCGGCCATCCCGCCTTGGTTGATCACAAAACTTTTTGTTCTTTGGAAGTTTTTGATAGTCCAGACGAAGCTTCGCGTCAGCAT
This sequence comes from uncultured Sutterella sp., assembly GCA_900544345.1. Lineage (GTDB taxonomy): Bacteria > Pseudomonadota > Gammaproteobacteria > Burkholderiales > Burkholderiaceae_F > Aphodousia. Next base: position 177,311 of record UQUR01000004.1, read on the forward strand.
CAAAAGGGGCTCTTAAGACTATTTAAGCTACAGCTCAGAGAGCAAATCCGTTATCTAGAAAAAACACTTAACTCATTGCAAAGTGTTCAGATGCAAGCGGCAATGGTAGAGCCTTTAGCAAACGTTTTTGATAATTTTGAGGCGATGAGAGAAAGTGTAGTCGATGCCTCATTGAAGCAGTGTGCTTTATTGGATCCTTTGCCTACGAATGCTCAAGAGTTTGAGCAGAGACGCCAGCAAGCCAAGGGAAAATTAAATTTAATTGCTCAGGATATTTCGAGACTGTTAAGCGAGATTGTTGCAGAGACATCTCAAGTCGTGAAAAAATTGAAAACCTGTTCTGATAAATGGGTAACGGAAGATATTAACCATCAGCTAAAGAGCCTCTTTTTTAAGGACTTTTTGCTTAAAATTAGCTTCCTACATTTGTCGTACTATCCCCGCTACTTGAAGGCGATTTTGTTGCGATTGGATAAGCGTCGGGACGAGCCTCAAAGAGATGCAGAGAAGATGCGTGATGTGTCCCGTTTTGTGACGATGTATGAACGTGAGCTGGCCAATCGTAAAGGCGTATCCGATAGTCGGCTGGAAGAATTTCGTTGGATGATTGAGGAGCTCAGAGTTTCGCTTTTTGCTCAAAAGCTTAGAACGCCAATGCCTGTCAGCGTTAAACGGCTCGACAAAGTGTGGTCATCCATTAAGTATTAAAAAATAGGAAGTTAGCACATGCAACCCATGCCGATTCGCCCAGCATTTTGGAACATCCCTATTTGGGCTGAAATTGGGGTTTATATTGTTGGTTTGATAGCCGTGGTGGCTTGCGTTATCGGTATTTGTCAATGTATTCGGTTGTGGAGGGCTGGACAACCATTTCGCGTGCCCCAAGCGCGAAAGGAACGTCTTTTAGGTCTTTGGCGAGATGCCTTTATGCATAGGCGCTTACTTAAGACCCCTGGCGGTCTGATTCATTTTTTTATTTTTTGGGGCTTTATTTTCTTATTTTTTGGCACTGCTACTGCAGTGCTTGATTGGGATATCGGACACTATATTTTTGATGTTCGCCTGCTTCAGGGGAATATCTATCTCGGTTATAAATTTATTTTGGATATGGCCGGTCTTCTCTCTCTTATTGCTTTGGTTGTGGCAGCCTGGAGGCGTTTTGCAGTCAAAGGAAAAAAACTAGAGCGATCCTGGCGCTTTGCATGGATTTTGACCTCTTTGGCAATCATCATTTTTACGGGATTTGTCGTAGAGGGTTTGAGATTGGCAGCTCAACAGCCTGAATGGGCTATTTACTCACCTGTTGGGTATGTTTTTTCATTAGTCTTCCTAAAAATGTTTACACCCGAACAGTTGCAGGGGGCTCACTTTACCTGGTGGTTAGTTCATGGGGCTGGAGCGCTGATATTTGTAGCGCTTATTCCGTTTACGTTCTTCGGACACATGTTTAAGACACCAGTAAATATTTATTGGAGAAAATTGGCTCCTAAAGGACAATTAGCCAAGATCGAAAATATTGAAGAGCAGGAAACATTTGGGATATCTGATTTCAATCAGTTTACTTGGAAGCAGCGCTTGGATTTTGATGCCTGTACTGAATGTGGACGATGTTCAGTAGTTTGCCCGGCTTTGCGCTCCGGAGCTCCGCTTGATCCTAAAGCTTTAGTGATGAAGTTAAAAAAACGCTTGCATTATCCCAACGAGAAAACTCTTATTGGGGAAATTATCAGTAAAGAAGCACTTTGGAGCTGCACAACGTGCGGAGCTTGTATACAGGCATGCCCTGCTAGATTGGATCTTCCTTCAACAATCGTGGATATGCGTCGGCATTTAGCTTTAGAGATGGGGGAATTTCCTGCAGGACTCACTAAAGCATTACAGAACACTCAAAGTGTTGGCAATCCTTGGGGCATGGATCCTGCTTCACGACTAGATTGGGCTAAGGGACTAAGAGTTCCTGTTGCAAAAGAAAATCAGCCTGTTGACTACCTTTATTGGGTTGGCTGTTCGGCATCCTATGACCGTAGAGCTCAAAAGATTGCCCGTGCGATGGTGAAAATCTTAAATGCCGCAGGAGTCTCTTTCGCTGTGATGCAGGAGGAACGCTGCCATGGTGACTTCGCTCGCCGAAGCGGTGAGGAATACACCTTCCAATTAGCTGCGTTGGAAAATATTGAGAATTTGCACAAATATCAGTTCAAACGCATTTTGGCTCACTGCCCGCATTGTTTTAACACGTTGAAAAATGAGTATCCACAATTTGAAGGCGGTCAATTTGATGTGGTCAGCCATACTCAGCTGATTCTAGAATTGATTGAGTCGGGGCGTATCAAACCGAAATTGAAACAAGCCGAGAAAGTGGTTTTTCATGATCCTTGCTATATGGCTCGATATAACAACAGTGTCGGCACCCCGAGAAAAATCTTGGATAGCATTGAAGGGATCACTCGAGTGGAAAATCTGCAGCGCGGTAAATCCGCTATGTGTTGCGGCGCTGGTGGAGGTCAGATGTGGATGGAAAGTTCAACGAAAAAAATTAACTTTATTCGCTTAACTGATCTGCGTAAATCAGCCTCTACAGTGGCTGTAGGTTGCCCGCATTGTCTCACTATGTTTGAGAGCGCTATGAGTGACGATAAGGTGTTGTCCGGTATGGACATCATTGAGTTATCAGAAATTGTTGCTGACGGTTTAGACAACGAGTCCTAAAAAGGATGAGCGTCTGAAGCAGTTTCTCTTGTGTTATGACAGCGTCGTCTACGTTCGAAAAAGAACCAAATTTAAAATAGTATCGGTGATGATCACTATTGCGCGGACAACGGCTGGTGTGCGGATTAAAGCCCAAGGGACCTGATAATTACTCTTGTACTTTCTTCCGCTACCAGTCTTGTTTGTGTTCCACTTTTGAGTTAAGCCTTGTTTGAGGATTCTTTTTTACGGAAGGATCCTCTGACCATTTCAAACTTAAAAAATCGACATTCAAGCGGACCATTAAAGATCACGATTTTTCTGGATTCGGATAGCCGCATCTGATTGGGTAACTTACGATCACTAGTGAGCATCCAAGCGGTCCAACCAGAGAACTGCCGTTTTAGGTTATCTGCGACATTTTTCATCATCGAAGCAACGGTCGCGCTCTTAGGATTAGATTGTTCACCATAAGGGGGATTGGTGACAATGATGCCGTATTCATGACAAGGGGCAACCTCTCGAGCATCGCATTGGGTAAAAGTTAATCTACCGTCATCGAGCAGAGCCTGTAATCCAGCCCGCTGAGCATTACTTTGAGCTTTATTGACCACAATGGAAGAAATGTCACTAGCAAAAATTTTCACTTGCGTATGCAGATTAACTTCAGCTTTAGCATCTTCTTTCATTTCATTCCATTCATCGCGATCAAAAATATGCAACTTTTCAAAAGCAAATGAACGGTTGAGACCAGGTGCAATGCCGCAAGCAATCTGAGCGGCTTCAATAGCGATTGTGCCCGAACCGCAAAATGGGTCCTGTAAAGGCTCGTTTGGCTTCCATCCAGAAAGAGCTAAGAGGCCGGCGGCTAAATTTTCTTTTAACGGAGCCTCACCTTTTTCGACGCGCCAACCTCGTTTAAAGAGTGGCTCACCTGAAAGATTCAGATAAAAGGTGCAAAAACGTTCATTGATAAAGGCATGAATACGCACATCCGGGTTTGTTTTTTCAATGCTTGGGCGTTTACCGCAACCTTCACGGAAACGGTCACAGATTCCATCTTTGATACGCAGTGTTGTGAAATCTAGGCTTTCAAGCGGCGAGCGATGAGCTGTGACATCGACTCGAATTTTGGCATCGGCATCAAAAAAGCGCTCCCATGGTAAAACATGGGCCATGTCATAGATGTCGTGACTGTCATAATATTGACGAGATGCAATACGCAGCAAAATACGGCTGGCGTAACGGCTTCTTAGGCAGGCAGCCATCGCTAAGGACAAAGGGCCTTCAAAAAGCACCCCTCCGGCATTTTCTTTAATTTGCTGAGCACCCAGCGTTTTAAGTTCGTTTGCCAAAATAGGTTCAAGCGTGCGAGGGCAAACCGCAAAAAAATGGTAAGAAGGCATAACGATTATTTCCTATTGGAGGCGTGTGCGAGAAAAACACATAAAGTTTTCAGCTCAGACCAAACATCATCACGATTGTGTACAGTAAGGCCTTTTGCCAACCGATCAAGGTCGGCGCAGCGGCCGAGCATATTAGCAATTTTTGCTGGGGTTGAGCGTTTGGCCAGTTGAGTTGTGAGAGCACGAGTCGATGGCATGATAGGAGCCATCCGGTCAATAGTTAATGCCAGCGTATCGCGTAAAAAACTTGTTAAACGCATCAGAATCAAGGGCATAGGTTCATCTTCAGACTGCATGCCGGCAACGGTGCGAGCAGTACGAGCAACATCAGCCTGCGCAATAGCTTCTAAAAGATCTTCTACGCTGTAACGTGAGACATTCATGACGCAGTCTTCAACTTCTTTTACAGTCAGCTCTTTGCCTGGATAAAGAAGCTCGAGTTTCATTAGTTCTTGTTTAGCAGCCATTAGGTTGCCTTCGGTTTGCTCTGCAAAAAATGACAGTGCTTGTTCCTGCATACTTTGTCCTTGTTTTTGCAGTCGCAGCCTGATCCAGGCAGGGTATTGCGCTCTGGAAATAGGTTGACAGGAAACAACATGACCACAGGCTGCCAGTGCCTTAAACCAAGTGGCTTTTTGCGTGGAGTAATCCGTTTGTGTTAAGTGGATTACTGTTACAGTCGAGTCAATTTGAGGAACAAGCTGAGCAAACTGCGCAAGTACTTTTGCGCCTTTAACACCGGGGCCAGAAGATAAAAATCTTAATTCAATAATTTTTTTATCATCAAAAAGCGATACAGAACTCACTGCATCTATTAAAGGTGACCAGTCGCTTGTGGAGTTGAGAGCTAAAACTACTCGTTCGCTATAGCCTAAGTCCTTGGCTGCTTTTCTTAATAAATCGCCAGCTTCCAGGGCTAGGAGCGGCTCTTCGCCCAAAATGATCCAAAGCGGTGACAAAACGCCCTGAGCGCGCTCGCGCTCAATGACCTTAACGAGTTCTTCACTTCTAATATTCATCCGTGATGGCTTCGACGGTGGTTAGACGACTAAGTAGCTGGGAAATCAAGTCCTGTTGCATTTCGTTGTAAAGCACGTTTTCTTCTGCGGAACGCGATAAGTACTCATCATCGTTATAGTACATATTGCGAGAGGCAGAGAAAGTTGTGGGCGGGAAGAATTCGTTTCCGTCAGGATCAACGAGACGGAAAGTCATATTGAGCGTGAGCTCATACTCTCTGGCTTCGCCTTCCATGTTCAGAGAAACCACTTCACGATGCCTTCCTGATGAAAGCAATTCCAATATAGCCTGAGCACCTTCGGCTTCTGGTAACACTTTAACATTGGTAGAGGCAGCAATCATTCGTCTGATATCAGCAGCCACCTTATTGTTGACAGGCATATTAACGTAAAGAGTGTCGAAAGGTAGCGTTACATGTCCGCGTAAATGCCACCCGCATCCGCTTGCCATGATGGTTGAAAGAGCAAGCGCAGAGAAAAGAAACGAACGTCGGGCCAAAGCCATGATTGAAATTCCAATAAATGAATGGTTGTCAGGACAATGGGTCCATTATAGGGCAAAAATCCCAAAGCTTTTGGAAAGCTTTGGGACTTTAATTTGAGGCATTATGCTGAATTAAGCAGCCACAATATTCACTAGTTTCTTCGGCACGATGATGATTTTTCGAATAGTCTTGCCGTCAGTGAATTTCTTCACATTTTCATTGGCTAATGCAGCCTGCTCGATTTCCTCCTTTGTAGCCTGAGCCGCAACAGTCACCGAGCCGCGTAACTTGCCGTTAACTTGGACGACAAGCGTCATCTCGTCGGCAATGAGAGCCTTTTCATCAACCTCAGGCCAAGGAGCATCCAAAATGCTGCCGAGTTCGGCCTCAAAATGCAGATCCTGCCACAGTTGTGTCGTGATATGCGGTGCAATTGGGTAGAGCGTACGAATGAGGATGCTTGCACATTCTTTCAAAACCGCATCAGCAACCGCACCTGAGCCGACTTTGGCACTCTCAAGCGTATTGAGCATTTTCATCGTCGCAGAGACAACTGTGTTGTACTGCATACGATCGATGTCCGAAGTCGCCTGTTTGAGAGCCTGATGAATATCGCGGCGCAAGTTCTTTTGCTCGGCGCTTAGAGCATGAGCATCAACTTTGGAGGCAGCTGCAATGGTGTCTTTATTCTTGTAGCACCAATTCCAGAGTCTGCGCAAGAAACGGAAAGTTCCTTCAGCCCCTGAATTACTCCACGCTGCGGACTGATCTGGTGGGCCCGCGAACATTACAAAACTACGGGCAGTGTCAGCACCAAATTTATCAATAATGGTCTTCGGTTCGACAACATTATTCTTGGATTTACTCATCTTTTCGACGCCGCCCATAGTGACAGGCAAACCGTCATCTTTGGCAATGGCACGAAGCGGACGAGCTTTTTCATCATAGAAAATTTCAATTTCATCAGGGTAGTACCAACGTTTCTTGCCGTCGGGCATTTCACGGTAGTAGCACTCAGCAGTCAACATACCCTGAGTGAAAAGGCGGGTGAAGGGTTCGTCAAACTTCACCAAGCCGAGATCACGCATCACTTTTGTCCAGAAGCGAGCATAGAGTAAGTGAAGCACTGCGTGCTCAATGCCGCCGATATACTGATCAACCGGTGCCCAGTAATCATTGCGTTCGTCAACCATGGCTGTGTCACAGTCATGGGAGCAATAACGCATAAAGTACCAGGAAGAGTCGACAAAAGTGTCCATCGTATCGGTTTCACGCGTAGCGTCACCGCCACAAACCGGGCACTTGCATTTAAGGAAAGACTCACACTTATTTAACGGGTTGCCTGATCCATCAGGAACCAGATCGGTCGGCAATACAACCGGGAGATCTTTTTCCGGCACAGGCACCGGACCGCAGTGCGGGCAGTTAATGATTGGAATCGGTGTGCCCCAGTAGCGTTGACGACTAATGCCCCAGTCGCGAATACGGAATTGAGTGCGCTTTTCACCCAAACCTTTGGCTTGGAGAGCTTCAGCAATCTTATCGATGCCCTGATGGACAGTGAGGCCGTCAAACTCTCCAGAATTAACTAATTCGGTGGCATCGCTTTTATCGGCATACCATTCCTGCCAGGCTTCAGTTGAATATTCCTTGCCCTGCATGGCGACTACCTGCTTGATAGGCAGACCGTATTTTTTTGCAAATGCAAAGTCACGTTCGTCATGAGCAGGTACACCCATGACAGCGCCTTCGCCGTAGCTCATTAAAACGTAATTACCGACCCAAACAGGTATGTCTTCACCAGTAATTGGGTGCTTAACGAAAAATCCTGTCGGAACACCTTCTTTTTCACGGGTCGCTAAATCTGCTTCGCTTACTCCGCCTTTAGCGCACTCTTGAATAAAGGCTTCAACTTTGGGATTGTCTTTAGCTAAACGCTTAGCTAACGGATGTTCTGCGGCGATCGCTACAAAAGTCACACCCATAAGCGTGTCGGCGCGCGTTGTAAAGACCTGCAGTTTTTCTTCTTTGCCGTCAATCGTATAAGGGAACGCTAACTTGACACCGACCGATTTTCCGATCCAGTGCTCTTGCATGCTACGAACCTGTTCAGGCCAACCCTTAAGTGTATCCAGGTCTTTTAACAGTTCATCAGCGTATTGCGTAATGCCAAGGTAGTAGCCGGGAATTTCGCGCTTTTCAACGACAGCACCAGAGCGCCAACCACGTCCATCAACCACTTGTTCATTAGCCAGAACTGTTTTATCAACAGGGTCCCAGTTCACAATTTGAGTCTTGCGATAGCAGATGCCTTTTTCAAGCATTTTTAAAAACATCCACTGATTCCAGCGATAGTATTCTGGCGTGCAGGTGGCCACTTCTCTTGACCAGTCAAATGCAAGACCCAAAGGCTGCATTTGATTTTTCATTTCTGCAATATTGTCAAAAGTCCACTTGGCCGGAGCAATGCCGTGGTTAATAGCCGCATTTTCAGCAGGAAGACCGAAGGCATCCCAGCCCATCGGTGTCATGACGTTATAGCCCTTCATTCGAAGGTAGCGGTACATCACGTCGTTTAATGTGTAGTTGCGAACGTGACCCATGTGCAGTTTTCCGCTAGGATAAGGCAACATGGACAAAACATAAAACTTTGGTTTTTCTTTTCCGTTTTTATCTTTAGCATGTTCGTGAGCATGGTAAACGTCGGCCTTTTTCCAACCGGCCTGAACCTCTGCTTCAACAACTTGCGGAGAGTAAATTTCACGCATAGTGCTATCCAATCACAGTTAATTAAGCGAATTCAAAAAGTATAACGGTTTTGATTACTCTTTTAGGGTTCTTCTATTAAGCCAAATACCCTATAGAAGGACTTTAGAAAGAGGAATTTTTTAAGGTTCTTCTTTATTGTCCCCATATTCTTCAATGTGAATAAGCGTATTGGCAACAATAGCTGTCAACCCGCCGGTAGTAATACCGGAAGCAAAAATATTGCGCAGCGTTTCCGGAAATTGCGAGAGAATTTCGGGTACCAATTCGACACTCAAACCAAACGAAAAACTTAAGGCAATCACCAAAATAGCCTTTCGGTCTATACGTTGGCTGGCGATAATTCTCATCCCAGCAGCAGCTACCGTTCCGAACATTAAAAGAGTGGCGCCACCTAATACCGGTTCAGGCATCAGGGAGAAAACCAGGCCGATAGCGGGAAACATACCCAAGAGGACTAAGAAACCAGCAATAAAATAGCCCACGTAGCGGCTTGCTACACCGGTTAATTGAATCATGCCGTTATTTTGGGCAAAGATGGAATTAGGGAATGAATTCAATACACCGGCTAACATGGAGTTAAAGCCGTCAGCAAGGATGCCGCCCTGGGCTCGTTTCATAAATTGTTCGCCGCGGAAGGGTTGGCCAGAAATCATAGAGTTAGCCGTTACATCGCCATAAGCTTCAATAGCAGTAATTAAGTAAACAAGGCCTAATCCGATGATGGCTCCCCAGTCAAAAGAGATTCCATACTTAAATGGAACGGGGATGTTAAACCCGCCGTAACTTTTTACCGAAGAAAAATCCACCATGCCGAAAAACCAAGATACTACATAACCGATCGCAAGACCTATGACAATTGAACTCATGCGCAGGTAACGGTTAGAGCTGCGGTTAAAGAAAATAATGGAAAAAAGGACCAATGCGGCGATGCCTAAATTTTGAAAGCTACCAAAGGTACCTGCAGCTTTTGCTCCAAAGCCCCCGCCGCAAGCGATAATACCGACTTTAATGAGACTCATACCGATGAGTGTCACCACGATGCCAGAGACCAAAGGAGTAATGATCCGACGGGTGTACTTTAAGATGCGGCTCACAAACATTTCAACGGTGGAAGCTACCATGGTAGCCCCGAAAATAGTTGAGAGTCCTCCGGTTAAACCAGCAGAAATAATTGGGCCGATGAAGGAGAAACTGGTTCCCTGAATGCACAAAAGTCCACAGCCGATAGGGCCAACAGTGCGACATTGAATGAAGGTAGCAATGCCGGAGACCATCAGCGACATTGAAACCAGATAACCAGTTGTTTCTAAATCCAGTTGCAATGCACCGGCAATAATCAGAGGCGGGGTGACGATAGCAACAAAAATAGCCAACATATGCTGCAGAGCAGCAAATAGGGTTTCTTTTAATGGCGGGCGATCTTCCAAGCCGTAAATTAGCTCGGAAGACTTGGCATCGTAGGAGTGCTCTTCAAGGTTAAGTTCAGCCACTTTGATTCCTTTAACGAAGGGTGATCTTATTGTTGTCAAGACTGTCAATGATGGCCAGAGACTCTACGTGAATGCCAAGTTTACGCAGTTCGTTACCGCCGGCTTGAAACCCTTTTTCGATGAGAAAACCCATTCCAACTAATTCGGCTCCGGCCTGATTGACAAGGTCCAAAATACCTTTGGCAGCATTGCCGTTGGCTAAGAAATCGTCAATAAAGAGCACTTTGTCACCAGGGCATAGGTAGTCTTTGCTGACGCATACATCGTACGTTCTGTTTTTCGTAAAAGAAAACACTTTTGTAGCCAACATATTGTCCATTGTGCTGGGTACTTTTTTCTTGGCAAAGACAACAGGCAGCTCTAGCAGATATCCCACCATAATGGCAGGGGCGATGCCGCTTGCTTCAATGGTGAGGATTTTATTTATATCCGTGCTTGCAAAACGACGTACGAATTCAACGGCCATGGATTTCATCAGAATCGGATCCATCTGATGGTTAATGAAATTGTCCACTTTAAGAATGCCGCCATCGAGACATTTACCATCATTGAGGATACGTTCTTTGAGTGCCTTCATAATTTCCACGGTACGGAAAACGATAATCACCTCCGCACCGTCTCCTTTAGAAAAATGGGTTTTAGCCTAAGTACTCGCAAGTCCAATCCAGAAAATGGAAAGAAATCACTATCTTGCAGAGCAACAAGAGAATGCGGAATTATACGGCTAAAGAAAAATTAGAGCTTTTGAGTGCTATTTAATTAGCGAAACATTTCTCATTAATGCTAGAGTTCTTCAATAGTGTTCATAAGGTGCTCTTTGGCCCAGTGTGAGCTTGATTCTTTTATGTCCTAAGATGTTAGCGATAACGAGGACTTTATTTCAGGAGAAATGAGATGACTATCTTGTTAGCAGATCGTCTTTTACCCGAAGTGGCTGAGTGGTTTGATGAGTTAACCGCCATTCGTCACGATATTCACAGTCATCCAGAGCATGGCTTTAATACTGAACGCACTGTAGGAATTATTTGTGATCATCTCCGCAAATGGGGGGTGACCGACATTAATACCGATTTGGTTAAAGGGGCTGTTATTGCTGTTATTGAAGGCAGCCGTCCGGGACACACGATTGGTGTTCGTGCAGATATGGACTGTCTGCCAATGCCTGACCGTTGCGGTAAAGATTACGTAAGCCAAAGTGAAGGATATGCTCACGCTTGCGGTCATGATGGTCATACGACCTGGCTTTTGGGTACGGCCCGTTATTTAGCCTCTCACCGAGATTTCCCTGGTAAGGTCGTTTTGATTTTCCAACCTGCTGAAGAAATTTGCGCTGGAGCTCGTGCGTTGATTGAAGCTGGCTTGCTTGAAAAATACGGTATTGAGGAAATTTACGGCGGTCATACAGAGCCCATGTTGCCCAAAGGAACTATTGGTTTTAAACCCGGTCCCTTACAGGCAGCTTCTGATAGTGTTTATGTTACCGTAAAAGGCAAAGGCACCCACGGTGGTCGTCCTCACTTGGGTACCGACCCAATCCCTGTGGCTTCTCAAATTGTTTTGGCTTTACAAACTATTGTCTCCCGTAAAGTCAATCCGATCGATACGGCGGTTATATCTGTCTGCTCTATTAATGCAGGTCGCTATGAAACAGTCAATGTCGTTCCAGCTCAATGCACAATGAGCGGAACAATCCGTACATATTTGCCAGAAACGCGTCAACAGATCGAAAATACGATCAAAACGATGGTACCGGCAATTGCTCAGGCTAACGGCTGTGAGGCGGAACTGAAGTATGTCCACGAATGTGGTTCTGTGATCAATAGCCCAGAACAGACTGAAGCGGCTTTGAAGGTTACGGCTGAATTGCTTGGCGAAGATCATGTGAAGGTGATTGAGCCTTTCATGAGCTCGGAAGATTTCAGTGAATATCTGCAAAGAGTGCCCGGTTGCATTATTCGCGTTGGTATTGCCGATGAAAATCATACGGTCAGCTTACATAATCCGACATTTGACTTCAACGATGAAGTGTTGCCTGTTGCTGTGAGCGTGGTAGCTAATATGGCTATTAAGCGCTTAGAAGCTTTGGCTGCCTAAGGTTTAGCTCATCTTGAAAACGCGCTTTGCTTTTTTTGAGAAAGCGCGTTTTTTATCGGTCTCAAGCACTGAGCTGTAAAAAAGCAAAGGACGCTTTTTAGCATCCTTTGCTTTCGAAGTAAAAAACAAAAAATCTCAGAAGCCATAAGACCACTGAGACATGGAATTGGTTGCGGGGGCTGGAATTTTTACCCCTGAAAGATCAGGATGTTTTAAATTGATCTATTTTTTAGGGCACTGTTGCAAATAGTCGGTGGTGATAAACTTATCATCCCTTTTTGCTGATGGAGCTGCACATGAACCCATTCAAAGGCCGGCATTTTCAGCGTGACATCATTCTGTGGGCCGTACGCTGGTACTGCAAATACGGCATCAGTTACCGTGAGCTGCAGGAGATGCTGGCTGAACGCGGAGTGAATGTCGATCACTCCACGATTTACCGCTGGGTTCAGCGTTATGCGCCTGAAATGGAAAAACGGCTGCGCTGGTACTGGCGTAACCCTTCCGATCTTTGCCCGTGGCACATGGATGAAACCTACGTGAAGGTCAATGGCCGCTGGGCGTATCTGTACCGGGCCGTCGACAGCCGGGGCCGCACTGTCGATTTTTATCTCTCCTCCCGTCGTAACAGCAAAGCTGCATACCGGTTTCTGGGTAAAATCCTCAACAACGTGAAGAAGTGGCAGATCCCGCGATTCATCAACACGGATAAAGCGCCCGCCTATGGTCGCGCGCTTGCTCTGCTCAAACGCGAAGGCCGGTGCCCGTCTGACGTTGAACACCGACAGATTAAGTACCGGAACAACGTGATTGAATGCGATCATGGCAAACTGAAACGGATAATCGGCGCCACGCTGGGATTTAAATCCATGAAGACGGCTTACGCCACCATCAAAGGTATTGAGGTGATGCGTGCACTACGCAAAGGCCAGGCCTCAGCATTTTATTATGGTGATCCCCTGGGCGAAATGCGCCTGGTAAGCAGAGTTTTTGAAATGTAAGGCCTTTGAATAAGACAAAAGGCTGCCTCATCGCTAACTTTGCAACAGTGCCCAGTCAAATGTCATTATTGTGACTAAAAAACGCTCAATTCTCTGAGAGTGTGGCTGTATGCCTGCTGTGGACTGCTGTGTCCAGCTTATCCACAGCATTTTGCGCACGGTTCTGTGAATAAAATACCTGGTTACCCAGGCCGTGCCGGCACGTTAACCGG
>UQUR01000005.1 GCA_900544345.1 uncultured Sutterella sp.
CAGGCCCGAAAGACTTTCGCGAGAGGGTGTTTTGGTGAGAGATGAGCGCTGGCTTTGGAGAGATTCGAAGTGAAACTCATCCCGATGATGGAGGAAGAGAAACTGAAAGTTGAGCAGGTATTTTGACTATATCTGATCAACCTCGACTAGGTTTTTCGTAACGGCTTTGACTCTGAACTGACTCATTGCTGTACGAGACACAAAGAAAAAGTCAGGACCCAGCGACATGAGTGCTATTAAATGAACTAGCGCAATGGGAAAAAAACAAAGACGTCATTGTCGGATTCTCAAAAAAATAGGACGCTAGTTAACTATGGAAAAAGCCAAAAAATAAAGTCCGTAACTACTTGCTCTTGCTTAACGGAAAGAGAAAAAATAGCCGACATCCATGACGCACTTTTTAAAGAACGTATAATTTCACGAATCAATCAATATTTTATGAAAAGGCTTCTCATGACATGGATTGTCGGCCTAACCGGCGGAATCGGCTCCGGAAAAACACAGGCCAGTAACGCTTTTGAGGCATTGGGGGTTCCGGTGATTGACACCGACCTCATCAGTCACGCTATCACTGCCCCTAACGGTTTAGCCATTACGGCAATCCGTGAGGCTTTCGGCGATAAGTTGATCAGTCCGTCGGGGGGATTGGATCGCAAGGCTATGCGGGAGCTCGTTTTCCAAAATCCCAATGCCAGGCATAAACTTGAAGCGATTTTGCACCCCTTGATCGCCAACGTCACAATGGCGTCTATCGCACAGCACACCGATGCTCCCTACGTGGTTTTGGTTGTGCCTCTCTTGGCTGAAAGTCCTCAATGGCTTAAGCGCTGCGATCGCGTTTTAGTGATTGATTGTGAGGTGGAAACTCAAATTGAACGTGTCATGGCTCGCTCACATCTTACTCGGGAAGCTGTAATGGCTATTATTGCTACGCAGGCAACGCGCGATGCAAGAAAAGCCATTGCAAACGAAGTAATTGTGAATGAGTCCACTGTGGAAGCTTTAACTCAGCAGGTGCGACGTCTTCACGATTTCTACCTCAATATGGCTCGTCAGTCACCCAAAGCGGGAGAACCCGTATGATTGTCAAGTGTCCGATTTGCAAAAAGCCGGTTGAGTGGTCCGATAAGAATCCCTGGAGACCCTTTTGCTCGGAGCGCTGCAAGTTAATTGATTTGGGCGAGTGGGCAAGTGACGCCTACGTGATTCACGGTAATGCCTACGCCCAAACCAATGAATCGGAAGCCGACAAACTCGCCCAAGAGCTTTTTTCTCATCTGCAGGAAGAGAAAAAAGACAATTCTGAAACTAAATAGTTTCTATCCAGCCGTTTGCCCCGTGCGGTCTAAGTAGCTTGTCATTCGTAATTTTTACATTTGTGAGATAAAGCGGCACGGGGTTGTCGCTCATCAATCTGAGCCACGCGCTCGATGCCACACGAACTGTCGGATCAACCCAGGCAAAAAGTGCACCGCTTGCAGCGATCTCGCTCCAGCAACTGGGATCTGCTTTCAAAGCAAAGCGTTTATTGGACACCTTTTGACCGTCCTGGCCGTCATCAACAAAGACACCGTCGGCTTTTTGTTGGGAAGATTCATGAGCCAGAGCATCAACCCAAACCTCCTTCACGCCGAGTGTTTTAAGTGTTTCTTTCCACTGATCAATATCCTTTGCGTGTTGTCCGCAAAGAATGACTCCTTCCGGCTTTCTTTGTTTTAAGACTTCTAAATCAATCGCTTCAGATTTTAGTTTGAGCCAATACTTGGGCATATTGAGCCATTGCTGAATCGGTTGGCTCGCTTCAAGCACCGGACTAGGCCAAGATTCAGGGGCAAAAAATCCGAAAGAGTCCTGTTTTTCCAAAGCTTTTGGCGTACCGGACCAGTTCCAGGAACGGACAAAATGAAGACGAACCTTAGCGTGAGGATAATCAAAAACAATGGTGACCCAGGGAGCGCAATCATGCATATCAATCCCCAGCTCCTCTTTGATTTCACGCTTTGCCGCTTCCTCTACGGTTTCCATTGCTTCAAGTTTGCCGCCGGGAAATTCCCACCAACCGGCATAAACCTTGCCTTGAGGTCTGGAACTTAAGAGACTGCGACCCTCTTCGTCCATCAATACTGCGCAAGCTACGATTGTTTCAGTTCGCTCTGACATTTTTCGCCTTTTAACGAAAAAGCGCCCGTCTGAGAGCGCTTTTTGCATTGAGTCAATATGTTTTAGTCAATGTGTCCGTGACAGTTTTTGAACTTTTTGCCCGAACCGCAGGGACACAGATCATTGCGGGAGACTCCTCGCCAGTCAACCTTATCAAGATCCACTCCTGCCGGAGAAATACCCGTAAATGAAAGCTCTCTGCCTTCATCATCGTGCACCACCTTTTGCTTGGCTTCCTGTTGAGTTTTTGCCTGAGCCTGTGCCTGAGCTTGAGCTAAGGCTTGAGCTCTTTGAAGGGCCTCTTCCTGAGCACGCTGCTGTTCAGCCATCACTTCTTCGCGAGTTTGAATACGAACGGTCATCAGGACACGCATGACATTTTCGCGTACGCGGTCAAGCAATGTTTCAAACATCGAGAAGGCTTCACGCTTATATTCCTGCTTCGGCTGCTTTTGAGCGTAACCTCTCAGGTAAATACCCTGGCGAAGCGCATCCAAAGCGGTAATGTGAGCACGCCAAATGCTGTCCAACACCTGAAGCGTAACTTGCTTGGCAAAATTGTGCATCGCTTCGGGACCCGCCAACTCAATCTTTTCGTTGTAGATCCGATCGGCTTCATCGATCAAGGCCTTAAGCAAATCCTCGTCCGTGGTGGAGTTGCTCTTTTCAAGCATTCCGGCAAAATCCAACTCGATACCCCATTCGCTCTTGAGAATAGTGGTCAAAGTGTTCAGATCCCACTGCTCTTCGACCGTATCGACCGGAACGTATGTTCTGAACAGATCCGTGAAATAGCCGTGACGCAGATTAGTCACCATTTCACTTAAGTCATTGCTTTCCAAAATCTCGTTGCGCAAGCGGTAGATTTCGCGGCGTTGGTCATTTTGAACGTCATCGAACTCAAGCAACTGCTTGCGGATATCGTAGTTGCGACCTTCGACCTTACGTTGTGCACTTTCAATCATGCGGCTAAGCATGTTGGATTCAATGGCCACACCCTCTTCGAGCTTTAACTTATCGGCAATGGCTCTCATGCGGTCGCCGCCGAAAATACGAAGCAACGGGTCTTCCATTGACAGATAAAAACACGAAGAACCCGGGTCACCCTGACGACCGGCACGACCGCGAAGCTGGTTGTCGATACGGCGGGATTCATGGCGTTCACTGCCGATAATACGAAGACCGCCAGCCGCAACCACCTTATCGTGTTCAACCTGCCATTCGGCTTTGATTTTTTCAATCTGAGCCTGCTTTTCTTCTTCAGTCAGATCAGGATTCGTTTTGACATCATCAATGTGCTTATTGATGCCGCCGCCCAAAACGATATCGGTGCCGCGACCGGCCATATTGGTGGCAATCGTCACTACACCGGGGCGGCCCGCTTCCAACACAATCTGAGCTTCGCGTTCATGCTGCTTAGCATTCAACACATTGTGTTTGATGCCTTCCTTATCGAGCAGCTGACTTAAAGCTTCAGAATTTTCAATGGAAGTCGTACCCAACAAAACAGGCTGCTGACGCTTGTTGCACTCTTTGATGTCTTCGATAATTGCACGATACTTTTCATCAACAGTACGGAAAACCTTATCCTGTTGATCATCGCGAATCATCTTCTTGTGTGTCGGAATAACAACCGTTTCCAATCCGTAAATATCCTGGAATTCGTAGGCTTCGGTATCTGCTGTACCGGTCATGCCTGCAAGCTTGTCATACATACGGAAGTAGTTCTGGAATGTAATAGAAGCAAAGGTTTGATTTTCCTGATTGATCTTCACCCCTTCTTTTGCTTCAACAGCCTGGTGCAACCCTTCGGACCAGCGGCGGCCCGGCATCAGGCGACCGGTGAATTCGTCAACGATCACAATTTCACCGTTTTGAACCACATAGTGCTGATCACGCTTAAAGAGCGTGTGCGCTCTCAGTGAGGCCATCAAGTGGTGCATCAATATGATGTTTTGAGCCGAATAAAGGCTTTGACCCTGAGGAATCAAACCGCGTTGAGTGAGAATTTCCTCAATATGCTCATGGCCTTGCTCAGAAATATAAACCTGACGGGCTTTTTCATCGACCCAGTAGTCGCCTTCGCCCTTTTCTGTTGCCTGGCGAGTCAAAAGCGGCGGAATATCGTTGATCTTGGCATAAAGCTCGGTGTTGTCATCTGCAGGACCGGAAATAATCAAGGGCGTACGGGCTTCGTCGATCAAAATAGAGTCCACTTCGTCAACGATTGCGTAGTGCAGACCGCGCTGACGACGATGATTAATGTCGTACTCCATGTTGTCACGCAGGTAGTCAAAACCAAACTCATTGTTGGTACCGTACGTGATATCTGCGGCATAAGCCTGAACTTTTTCTTCATTGGGCTGTTGGCTGTAAATGGTGCCGACAGATAAGCCCAGGAAGTTGTAGACCCGTCCCATCCATTCTGCGTCGCGCTTGGCCAAATAGTCGTTGACAGTCACAACGTGCACACCCTTTGCAGGCAATGCATTTAAATAAACTGCGAGTGTAGCCGTCAGGGTTTTACCTTCACCGGTTCTCATTTCGGCGATCTTGCCGTCATTGAGAACCATGCCGCCGATGAGCTGCACATCAAAATGCCGCATACCCAGTACACGGGAGCTCGCTTCACGAACTACAGCAAAAGCTTCGGGTAAAAGAGATTCCAGCGTTTCGCCCTTGGCAAGACGGTCACGAAATTCTTGAGTTTTAGCCTTAAGTTCATCATCACTTAAGGCTTTAATAGAAGGTTCTAATTTATTGATTACAGCGCACTGACGACGGTACTGTTTAATCAAGCGGTCATTGCGACTGCCAAATACTTTCGTTAAAAGCTCAGAAAACATCTTTTGATACCCTGCGTGCATGTGCCCTTAGCACTGCACTTTTTGTTAAATTGAGACGACAAAAATCAGTCGGTTCGAATAAACCACAGCTCGGAATTATCGCATATTGAAAGAGTGATTTCTCATTGAAATTTCTTTGTTTTTTGAGTTTTCGTCTGTTTTTTGTAACTTTTTTAACTCTTTTCTCTTTTGCGCTGCATCCATGAGAAAATACGCTGGTGAGGATAGCAAATGAACGGATTGGAAAATATTAACAAGCTCTTAAACTCTCTGAATTCTGACAGCATCATAGCCCGCCAGATGCTAAGCGTGAGAGTGGCCGAAGTACTGAAACGAGCCTGTCTGAAAAGGCACTTAAATATTGACTTTCAACACTGTGTCCATGTGGAGTGCTCTACTGCAGGCATAATCATCAATACAACCACACCGACTCTTGCCAATCGTCTCAAACAGATTCAACCTACGCTGGAAAAAGCCCTTTTTGACAGCGGGTTAAACTTTCCGATTCAAGGAATTCTGGCCGGCAAAATTCTTCCGCTTGCCGATTTGGAGCCCTATCCGTTGGATCCGCCGAGAGTGGCCCAACCGGGTGCCTCTGAGGCCGTTCGCGCCTGTGCCAAGCGAGCAGAAGATGAAGATATCAGAAAAAGTTTGGAAAGGTTAGCCGATGCCCTGGAGCAAAGAGGCTAGACAAAATTCCACAGAGCAAAGCCCAGGACTAAAAACCCGATCGCAAAAAATACACAGGCAGTAGCCCGATTGATTAATTGAGATCCGCGGGGACCGGTGAAGAACCGCCGGGCTTTTTCAGCCAGAACCGAATACATCACCAAATTGGCAAAAACCAAAACTGAATAAACAGAAATCATCAGCACAGCTTGAGCAACATAGGGCTGAGCAGGATCAACGAACTGAGGCAGTACACTGATACCGAAAATAATCGGCTGAGGGTTGCACAGAGAGATCACAACGCCTTTACTCAAGTTGGAAAAACCGTCTTTAGGAACCGCTTTTGCCTTGAGATCCGGATGTGTTGGCTTATCTTTTTGAAAGTGCATGGCCGGTTTATGCCAGCTTCTCCAGCCAAGATAAAGAATAAAGAATGCACCGGCAATTTTGATGGCGTTAAACAGCGTCGGGCTGGAAGCCAATATCACCCACATACCCGACATCGCTGCCGTAAATAAAATGGCAATGCCGATTGCCTGACCGAGCGCAAAAAAAGCTGTTTTGCGCCAACCCTGCTGAAGAGACAAAACAATGGCAAATATCACCCCCATCCCGGGAGACAGGATATTTGCCAAAGAAGTGATCAAAAACAGGGAAAAAAGCGACATCAGCATCAACCCGTGAAATAACACGATCAATGCTACGCTTTTTTCTCAAAAGCATTCAAGCTTTAAGGAATTTGTTTGAAAAGAATCAAAGAGCTTTGACTCTTTCAAATGAGAAGTCTTTCGGAGCCTGAGCTTTTTCAAAAGTCGCCCACTCCCAAGCTGAAGAATCAGCCAGCAGAGCGCGCAACAATTGATTGTTTAACCCATGTCCGGACTTATAAGCACTGTAACGGGCTAAAAGGGGATGCCCCAATACATAAAGGTCACCCATAGCATCCAGTATCTTGTGCTTCACAAACTCATCCTGACTTCTGAGTCCCTCCGGATTCAGAACCCGATACTCATCCATAACCACGGCATTTTCAAGCGTGCCGCCTTGAGCCAAGCCGATTGATCGAAGCATCTCTACGTCTTGCACAAACCCGAAAGTGCGCGCTCGGCTTACGGCATGAGCATAGTCGACCTTGGACAGATCAACCTCGGTAAATTGAGAAGTACTGTCGATTGCCGGATGACCGAACTTAATCGAAAAAGCCAATGAAAAGCCTTCATGAGGCTCAAGCTGCGCCCATTTGTCTCCGTCGGTGACTCGTACCGTTTTCGTCACCCGCACAAAACGCTTCGGCGCAAACTGCTCAACAATGCCAGCGGCTTGAATTAAGAAAACAAAACTGGCTCCGGAGCCATCCATAATCGGAATTTCAGGTGCATCGACATCAACGTAGCAGTTATCGATTCCAAGGCCGTTAAAAGCACTCATCAGATGCTCAATAGTGGAAATCTTAACGGGACCTTCGTTGAGCGTTGTCGCCATCCGAGTGTCGTTGACACGAGTGGCTTCAGCGGGCATTGTCACGGGCGGATCTAGGTCAACACGGGTATACACAATACCGGTATCGGGATCAGCAGGACGCAAAGTCAAATGCACCTTGCGTCCCGAGTGCAGTCCAATACCCACCGTACGGACGACTTTTTTGAGCGTTCGTTGTTTCAGCATAAAAAAGGCTCAGCTTACTTCGTATCGTGACGAATGGACCACCAGCCCGTTTCCCACTCATCGGCCGCTTTTTCTTCCTTCGGGGCTTCAGTCTGCGTTGACTCAGGTGCTGTAGCAGTTTGTGTGGTCACATCAGGAGCAACCGGTTCAGAGGGCTTCTGCGCAGCAGGTTCCGAAGCCGGCTGTGCTGCAGGCTGAGAAATCGTCTGGGCCTGAGCACTCTGGCGCGGGCTCCAGGGATCCGTTTGCTGCTGAGGTTCAGCAAAAGCTCGACTGTTGCGTTCCCAAACATCGCGCTTTTCATCGGGCTTATCAATCGGAGCAACCTCCTTATCTTTGCCGCCGTCCAGCCCCGTTGCAACAACCGTCACACGCATGGAGTCACCCATACTGTCATCATAGGCAGAACCGTAAATCACCTGAGCGCCCTTGGCGGTGAAGTTCGTAATGATGTTCATCACCGTCTTTGTTTCTTTCATCTTCATCGTTTCTTCGCTGGCGGTGATATAAACCAGGACGCCCCTGGCACCGTTAAGCGTCACCCCCTCAAGAAGCGGACAGGCAACGGCATTTTCAGCAGCAATACGAGCACGATCAGGACCTGAAGCAATTGCAGAACCCATCATAGCGGTTCCACGCTCACTCATCACAGTGCGCAAATCTTCAAAATCCACTCCAATGAGACCCGGTGTTTGAATGATTTCCGTGATACCGGCGCAAGCCTTAAAGAGCACATCATCGGCTGCAGCGAAACATTCGCTCACAGAAGCATCTTCACCCAACTCGTCTTCAAGCTTATCGTTCAAAATAACGATCTGACTGTCAACGCACTGCTTGAGTTTAACCAACCCTTCCTCTGCTCTTTGCATACGCAAAGCGCCTTCGTAACTAAAGGGTTTTGTCACAACTGCAACCGTCAGAATGCCCATTTCGCGGGCAATTTGAGCAACCACCGGCGCTGCTCCCGTACCGGTGCCGCCTCCCATACCGGCGGTAATGAAAACAAGGTTGGCTCCCTGAAGAAGTTCCCGAATGCGATCCTTTGCTTCAATAGCGGCCTGTTCACCTACTTCGGGACGGGCACCGGCTCCCAGACCGGTCTTACCGATCTGCAATGTGGCGTGTGCACGAGAATGCGACAGGGCCGTGTAATCAGTATTAATTGCAATAAATTCAATACCTTGAGCACCGCGCTCAATCATATGTTCGACAGCGTTTCCACCGCCGCCGCCCACACCGACGACCTTGATAACCGTTTGGCGGGGATCATTATCACTGAGTACTTCAAACATGGGAATAGGCCTCCAAAACCAATCCTCTAATTATGTATGAACATAGCGCTTTTTGCTTAAAAATTGAAAAAGATTTTTTCAATGTTTTCAAGAAATTCTTTCAGACAGAAGCTCTGGGCCAGCAATTGCAGCAGACAAGGACAAAATCAGTACTGCCCGATAAAAAATTCTGTCACGAAGCGCTTTAACTTTGACCAGCGGGAATCATCAGAGGCAGTCTGTTCACCCTCATCTTCAGCCCCCTCTTTAAATCTCAGGGCTTCATAAGCTATCAAACCCATCACAGCGCTTTCTTTTGGAGAATTTAATCCGATACAGGCGTCCCCCGTATAGTGTGAACATCCCAATCGGGCACTGAATGTATAGGCCATGGGACCCGGCATATCAGAAAAAAGCTCCGGCATCCCCACTAAAAGTGAAGTTCCCCCCGTCAACACTATGCCGCCGGTCAAGGTGTTGCAAGGTGCTCCGTTTTGGCTGGTGTACCAACCCTCTTCAAAGAGTTTTTGACCAATCGTCATATTGAGGTTACGGATTTCGCGGTAAACCAGCTTGGAAATATCCAACTTTGAATATTTCCGATTGCCTTCCTCTATGGGGGATCGGTACAAAATGACTTCTGAATCTTCAGCCCGACACCTCAGATCCAATTTGACTTTGATCTGTTCGGCTTCCTGCATCGAACAATGCAAATAGCCACTGATGCGCTGCGTGATCTTATGGCCGCCATAGTTAATGGTATAAGTAAAACGAGGATGACCGGCATAAAACACTGCCACATCCGTTGTCCCCTCACCAATATCAATCACTACAGCCCCATTTTGTATTTCGTCCGGGCTTAAAACGGCATAACCGCTTGCCCATGCTTCGGGCAAAATCTGCGAGACATCCATGCCGCTGCGCCTAATCAGATTGACTCGGTTTAAAGCACAGGCGGAATTGGCAACAGCCGAGTGCATGTGAGCTGAAATTCTTGAACTTTTGGCATCCAAAGGATTTTGCCCGATGAATTCATCTTCCTGATTATCGAGCATGTAGTAAAGCAGCTCCGACTTAATCAGTTGCTGACCGTCTTTAAGTTCAAGCGCATACTGGGCCATATTCTGGACTTTTTTCATGTCCATTAAATTGACCGTACGACCTCGTAAAGGCATCTCTGCGCTTGAATCTTTTCCTTCGACAGACTTGCCTGAAATGTTTGTGCAAACCTGAAGACTGGGCATTTTCCCAGCAATACCGAAAGCTTCCACCAAAGCAGTTTTAACCCGAGGCATAGCCTCTTCGATACTCACAACGTTACCTTCTCGCACGCCTTCAGAGTCGGTTCGTCCCTGAGCTAAGACCCGGAACGTGCCGTCCTTATAAATTTCGGCTACAACGGCAAGAATCTTGCTTGACCCGATATCCAGTGCAGTGATTACTTTCTTCGTTTCTTTCATCTGGCGCTATTTTGCCTATTGGCTTCCGCAATCGATTCGGCCGCCTGTCGGCGTCCGGCCTGAGAACGGTATATCTTTAAACTTTTTTCAGGCAATGTGGCAGAAAAAGCCAACTCATATCTCGCATCAATACTCGATGGCGGTCCATTCATTAATTTCACAACATCCGGATATTGTACGATAACTACACCGAAACGATCCTCAAGCGTCCAATCTTCGTGTTCCACCCCAAGTTCAATGCGGGTAGGAGGAATCGTATCTGAAGCAATGGCCAAGGCCCAACTGTCACGATCATTAACGCTCACTTCGGTGACTCTGGCCTTTGGCATGACAACCTGCAGCATCTTATTGAATCGCTTGTAACGGCGAGTGACTTCCTGAACCATCTCAGCGCGACCGAAAAATTCCGGTAACGCCATCGGATTGTCTGCCTCTTCGGGATTAGCGGCAAAAAGCTCGCCGTTTACCGAAACCAACCTGCCGTCTTCCCACAAGGCAAGCGCCTTATACTCGGAAATTTCAATGTTGATTTTATCGGGCCAAACCCGTCTGACGTTGACTGATTTCACCCATGGTGCCTTAAGAGCTGCCTCACGAATTGCATCCAAATCCACGTTAAAGAAAGTGCCTGTTGTCGTGGTACCCAAAGCCCGCCTAAAGTGAACAGAAGAAATATGATCAATCTCTCCGGTAAGCTCCACTGCGCGAATCGTAAAAAAAGACTCTGCATAACGCGGAAAGCTGCTTACCGCAACTGCAGCAAGCAGCAATACCAACGCGAGAAAAATTAAAGCAGTCTTTAAAAAACGCTTCATAGTGACCGGTTAAAGGTCATGAATTACGGCTTGGGAAAATCTAGCTTGGCTTCCGATAAAACCTGAAGAACCAGATCTTTGTAGCTCATACCGGCATTTTTAGCCGCAAGCGGAACCAAAGAGTGAGCTGTCATACCGGGAGAAGTATTCATTTCCAAAAGGCTGAATGATCCGTCTTCGGCCAAAATCAAATCGATTCGGCTCCAGCCCCTTGCCCCCAGTGCCCTGTAAGCACTCAAACAAGCTCTGCCGATGTCTTCACGAACGTCATCTGACAATTTAGCCGGGCACTCATAGCGCACATCGTTGGTGAAATATTTATTTTGGTAGTCATAATCACCGTTAGGAGCAATGATTTCGATAATCGGCAAAACCTTCGCATCCTGCCCGGCTCCCATCACGGCAACTGTCAATTCACGACCGAATATACGTTCCTCAACCAACACGTGATTGTCTAATTCGCTTGCCTTAACAATAGCATCGCGCAACTCTTCGACAGTCGCGTCTTTTAATTTCGTCAAACCGATACTGGAGCCTTCTCGGGCAGGTTTAACAACCAAATCGCGGCCCAACTCCTGCATAACATAGTGAAGATCGCTGTCGGCAGAGACCAACATGCCCTTAGGCGTGGGAATTTGTCTTTCGCGCCAAATCTGTTTGGTTAAGTTTTTGTCAATAGCAATCGCACTGGTTTTAACACCGGGACCGGTATAGGGAACGCCTAAATATTCGAGCACGCCCTGAATCGTACCGTCTTCTCCGTAACGTCCGTGAAGAGCAATAAAGGCTCGGTCGTAAGCGCCTTTTTCCAATTCAGACACACTTTGCTCTTTCGGATCAAAACGCGTGACATCAACACCTGCTTCGGTTAAAGCATCAAAGACTCCCTTGCCGCTCATGAGCGAAACTTCTCGCTCGCTAGACATCCCGCCTAAGAGCAAAACAACCTTGCCTAACTTTTCAGGCTTAATTTCTTTTTTTGTCTCTTGCATTTACCTATTCCTTATTACTTTGAAAGTCCGGCTCTTGCCTTGAGGCGCCCCGGCACGCCTCCTACGCTGCCGGCCCCCATGGTCACCACGACATCTCCGTCTCGAGCGAGTTTCATAATGGCATCGTCCATTTCAGCAGGCGTGTCAACAAAAATGAGCTCCGTTTGACCGACGATACGAATAGCCCGCGCCAATGAACGTCCGTCAGCTCCGACAATCGGGGTTTCACCTGCCGGGTAAACATCAGCGAGAACCAAAGCTTCAACACCGCTTAAAACTTTAACAAAGTCCTCGAAACAATCACGGGTTCTTGTGTAGCGATGGGGCTGGAAAGCCACCAAAACGCGTCTGCCCGGATAAGCTCCCCGAACCGCTTCAAGAGTTGCCATCATTTCGTGAGGGTGATGCCCGTAGTCATCGATAAGCGTAAAGGAGCCTCCGCCCGGCAATGCAATCTCTCCGTAGCGGCTGAATCTGCGACCCACTCCGGTGAAATTTGCCAATGCGGTTTTAATACTTTCATCGCTGACATCCACCATGGTGGCAATCGCGATAGCTGCCAGACTGTTTCTGACGTTATGCAGCCCCGGCAAATTCAGTCTCACATCAAGCGGCTCACGGCCTTCCCGCAGCACGGTAAAGCACATCTGCGTGCCTTCGGCTCGGATATTAATTGCACGAACATCGGCTTTTTCATCCAAACCGTAAGTAACAACGGAACGGGGCACCCGAGCAATAATGGAGCGCACATTTTCATCGTCAAGACAAAGCACAGCTTTGCCGTAAAAGGGTAGCCGAGTTAAAAAATCAATGAAAGCCTGCTTGAGCTTATCGAAGTTGTGACCGTAAGTGTCCATATGGTCAGCATCAATATTGGTCACTGCAGCGATCACAGGCGACAGATACAAAAACGATGCATCCGACTCATCGGCCTCTGCCACGAGAAATTCTCCGCGACCCAAACGGGCATTGGCTCCGGCAGAATTAAGCCGCCCCCCGATCACAAAAGTCGGATCGAGACCTCCTGCGGCAAGTAAGCTTGCCACTAAAGAAGTCGTCGTAGTTTTTCCATGAGCGCCTGCAATGGCAATGCCGCTTCTGAAACGCATGAGTTCAGCGAGCATGACAGCACGAGGAACCACGGGGATTCTGAGCTCCCTGGCAGCAACTACCTCGGGATTATCCGGTTTGATGGCCGAAGAGATGACAACAACGTCGGCTCCTTTGACATTTTCGGCTGAATGTTCATGAAAAATCTCAACGCCCAAGCCGCTTAAACGCTCTGTTGCGGCATTGGTAGCCATGTCGGAGCCCGTTACCTTATAGCCCAGCGTCACCAGCACTTCGGCAATCCCATTCATACCGGTTCCGCCGATACCCACAAAATGGATTTTATTGACTGCAAATCGCATTATTTTTGCCTTAAAAAGCACGAATCTGAAATTGTTATTTTGCCAAACGTTCGATCGTATCGGCTACTGTTTTTGCCGCTGCCCGTTTTGCAAGGCTTCTGGCCCGGGTGGCGATTGCGATCAACTCATCTCGAGACAGAGAACTGAGCTTTTCATAGAGCACTTCAGGGGTTAAGCTCTTTTGCTCGAGCAAAATCCCCGCTCCTTCATCCTGCATATACTGAGCGTTACCCAATTGATGCTGAGTCGTAGACACAACAAAGGGCACTAAAATCGCGGGAATGCCCCCGGCCGTCAATTCGCTGACGGTTGTAGCTCCTGCGCGGCAAACAACCACATCAGCCTCACGGTAAGCAGAGGCCATATCATCAATAAAACTCACCACGTTGGCCTCTACAGCCCATTTTGCGTAAAGCGCCTTGACTTCATCAACAGCATTTTTCCCACACTGGTGTGTCACAACAGGACGCATTTGCGGCATAAATTTTGCCAAAGCCTCAGGAAGCGTTTCATTTAAAACCTTTGCCCCCAAGGATCCCCCGAAAACCAATAGATGAAGCCTGCCTTCGCGCCCCTTATAACGCTCGGCGGGTTCCGGCAAAGCCAAAATGTCTTCTCTTACCGGGTTGCCGGAAACGATCGCTTTAGATCCTGCACGATGGGCACATTCTCCGTCAAAGCCGCACATCACTGCCTGAGCCCAAGGCATCACTGCTCTTACACTCATGAGACTGCCCGCATCACAATTCATCATAATGAGCGGTTTATTCTTACTTCTGGCACCGAACGCTGCCGGAACCGCAATGTAGCCGCCTGTGGAAAACATGGCGCTTGCCTGTCTTTGCTCAACAATCTTTTTAGCGGCAAAGCATGCCTTAATCAGTTTAACTGCGCCGGCAATCATGTGCTTTAGACCCTTGCCTCTCATTCCGGTAAAGTTAAGCGCATCAAATTCAATATGACGCTGCCCCACCAGACGGGATTCCATGCCGACAGGCGTGCCGATCCAGGAGACGGTCCAACCGCGTTTTTTCATTTCTTCTGCCACGGCCAAACCGGGCATCACGTGTCCTCCGGTTCCGGCTGCCGCAATAATCAGGTGCTTGTTTTGCATCTATCGTCTCCTTTTTCCCCTCATTAAGAGGCGATTTTCATAATCGACCCGTAAAAGCAACCCCAAAGCGCATAAGGTCACCACAATGGAGGAGCCGCCGTAACTCACTAACGGCAATGTCAAACCTTTTGTAGGAAATACTCCGATCGCCACCCCGATATTGATCAGGGCTTGCACACCGATCCATAAGCCTACCCCCTGGGCCACAAGCCCCGAGTAGACTGACTCGAGTCTAACGGCTTGACGACCGATTTCAAATGCTCGGCGAACAAGCCAATAAAAAAGTAACAGCACAAAAGTAAATCCAACCAGCCCCAACTCTTCACCGATCACAGCCAAAATAAAGTCCGTATGAGCTTCCGGCAGGTAGTGCATTTTTTCAACACTTGCCCCTAAGCCGACACCGAAAAGTTCACCTCGGCCGAAAGCAATTAATGAGTGAGTGAGCTGATAGGCCTTACCCAATTGATTTTCAATGTCCCAGGGATTGAGGTAAGCAAACACACGGGCAGTTCGCCAGGGAGACAAGGCAATAGAGAGAACAATCACAGCGAAAATCACAATTCCGAACGGAACAATAATTCGCCAGCTCAGGCCTCCCAGAAAAACAACGCCCAGCACAATGGCACTGATCACAACGGTTGCCCCCAAGTCAGGCTGCAATGACAGAAGCATTGCCACCATGCCGATATAAAGCATGACAGGGATAAGCCCTCGGGTATATGAGTGCATGTATGCCTGACGGGTGACGACAAAATGCGAAATCACTAAAACGGAGACAAACTTCACCACTTCAGAGACTTGCAGATTAATGGGACCGAATCCGATCCAACGGGTTGAACCGTTAACTTCGTGCCCCAGACCAGGCACGAAAACGGAAACAAGCAATAAAATCCCTAAAAGTCCCAGTGGGTAACTTAATAAGTACCAGCGATAAAGAGAGACTTTAAAGACAAAAAAAGCCGCCATCAGGCCAATGACAATATAGATTGCATGCCGGACGGCAAAGTAACCTTCAGAGGTTTGATATTTCGGTGAGTCCCCGAGCGAAATTGATGCTGAATACACCATCACCAGCCCGAGGACCAAAAGCGCAGCAATGGTTGCAATGACGCTGTAGTCAATCGAAGAAATGGTCGCAAAAGCACTCTTTGAGGTCCAATCCTCCTGCTTGGCTTCCTTTTTCTCAAAAAATGACTTCAGGCTGATCATTACTTTGCATTACCGGCTAATGCTTTGGCACTGGCAATAAAGATGGCAGAACGTTCGGCATAGTCTTTAAACATATCCCAGCTTGCGCAGGCAGGAGAAAGCAGTACGGCGTCATGGGGCTTGGCCAATTGACTGGCTTTCAATACCGCCTGAGGCATATCCTCAGCGTGCACAATCGGGAAGCTTGCTCCGGATAAAGCCTTCTCGATCAAAGGAGCGTCTCTTCCGATCAAAACTGCTGCCCGTGCGTGGCGTGACATAGACTGAGCAATGGGACTGAAATCCTGTCCTTTGCCGTCGCCTCCTAAAATCACTACGAGTTTGGTACCGTTGGCACCGAGCCCTTCGAGCGCAGCAACCGTCGCTCCGACATTGGTTCCTTTACTGTCATCGATGTAGTCGACGCCATTGACAGTCATGACGTATTCAACGCGGTGAGGCTCTCCCTTGTACTCTGCCAAAGCTCTCAAAGCATCACTTAAGGACAGGCGGGCCGCATAAATCAAAGCTAAGGCCGCCAGTGCGTTCATACTGTTATGACGCCCCCGGATATGCAAAGCCTCTTCAGGAATCAAACGCTGCAAAACATGCCCCTCGAGCACTTTGCGCTTTGTCAGTTGGACAGAATCGTCTTCATTAAACGCCAACCAGGTAATTCCGTCACTCTCAACCAAGCCCCATTCATTGGCCTGTTTTGGCTCTCCCGCACCGAAAGTCAACACGGTGCGATCCGCAGCCGCAAAATTCATCACGGTTGAATCATCACGGTTGAGAATTCGAGCGGTTTTTTCATGCGCAAAAATTTTGGCTTTAGCGGCAACATACTCATTCATACCGCCATGCCAATCCAGGTGATCCTGCGTGATGTTCAACAGTGCCGCTGCATCGGGCGCAAGCGTAGACGTCGTTTCCAATTGGAAACTGGACAATTCCAACACCCAGACATCCGGCAAATCGTCGGCCTCTAAATAGCGATCCAGTTCTTTCACTGCATTAGGACCGATGTTGCCTGCAGCGACGGCTTTTAAGCCGCCTGCAGCGGCCATTTTCGTTGTCAGAACCGTGGTCGTTGTCTTTCCGTTCGTTCCGGTAATTGCGATAACCTTAGGTTTGTAGCCCCTCTGTTTTTCAAGCCGATTGAGTTCGCGAGCAAAAAGTTCAATCTCTCCCACCATCTCAATTCCCATCGAGAGCGCTTTTTGCACAAGAGGCGTCACAGCAGAGTGCCAGGGGCTGATGCCGGGAGACATCACTAAAAGTTCAACACCGTCGAGTTGATTGAGCGCTTCATCAAGACAGAAGAACTCAAAATCCTGAAGTTCTTGAAGTCGAGACAAAGCAGGCGGTGTCTGACGAGTATCGGTAGCAATCACCGACCAATCACGCTTTAGTAAAAAACGAGCACAAGCTTCTCCGGAAGCTCCCAAACCGACAACTAAAGCTTTCTGTTTCATGATGTTAGACCCTTAGCGAATCTTTAAAGTAGACAAACCGATCAGAACCAAAATAAAGGTAATGATCCAGAAGCGGGTAACGACCTGCGTTTCTTTCCAGCCCTTTAATTCAAAGTGATGGTGAATAGGTGCCATCAGGAAAATGCGTTTGCCGCCCGAGAGGCGAAAGTATGTCGTCTGAATCATCACTGAAAGTGTTTCAACGACAAAGATACCGCCCATGATGGCAAGCACGAGTTCCTGGCGCGTAATCACGGCAACCGTCCCTAAAGTACCGCCCAAGGCAAGGGCCCCGACGTCACCCATAAAGACTTGTGCCGGATGAGCGTTAAACCAAAGGAAAGCCAATCCTGCCCCTGCCAGAGCGGCGCAAACCACAACTAATTCTCCCGCACCCGGGATGTACGGGAAAAGCAGGTAGTGAGCAAAGTCCGTTCTGCCTTCTACGTAAGCAAAAATGCCCAACGCACTGCCGACCATCGCTGCAGGCAAAATAGCCAATCCGTCCAAGCCATCGGTGAGATTGACGGCGTTACTTGTTCCGACAATCACAATAAAGGTCAGAACAATAAATCCGAATATGCCCAAGGGATAGGCAAAATGTTTGAAAAACGGAATGATTAAATCTGCGTGCGATGGCATCTGCATCGGAAAACCTGACTCAATCCAGCCCACAATCATGTGCACGACATGAATATCATTGGGCGCACTGATAGCAAAAGCCAAATAGACCGAGGCAATCAATCCGATTAAAGACTGCCAGCCGAACTTCTCTTTTGCACTCATGCCTTTGGGATCGTGATGCACTACTTTTCTGTAGTCATCGACCCAACCGATCCAACCGAAACCAAGCGTGACGAATAAAACAACCCACACGAAACGGTTACTTAAGTCCATCCACAAAAGTGTTGAAAGACCGATGGAAATCAAAATTAAAACCCCGCCCATTGTCGGCGTGCCGTCTTTCACAATATGCGTTTTAGGACCATTGGTTCTAACCGCCTGGCCCATTTTCATCGCTTTAAGATAACGAATGGTGGCAGGCCCAGCCATAAAACCAATTGCCAAAGCCGTCAAAGCAGCCAACACTGCCCGAAGACTGAGATAATTAAAAACCTGAAAGGCTCGGACATCCTCGCCGAGCCACCGGAATAATTCCAGCAGCATTGCTATTCCTTCTTTTCCTTTGCCGCTTGCGCTTCAACAAGCGCTTTAACCACTGCAGACAGTTTCATAAAATTTGAAGCTTTAACGCTTACAGTCCGATAATTTTGACTTTCCTTGAGCACTGCTTCAGTAAATTTTTCACGATCTTGCACCCAAAGCGAACGAGCTTTAGGAGCAAAAGCGTTAAATTTCTTGACAGCATACCTCATATGATCGCCAGTCGCCCAGAAACCGTCAATGTGCTTTTTAGCGGCATATTCACCGATTTCTTCATGGTACGTTATGCTTCTGGCACCCAATTCTCCCATATCCCCAACCACAAGAAGCCTGGGAGCCGGGTAGCTTGTTAATAAGTCAATTGCCGCTTTCATACTGTCGGGGTTGGCATTATAGGCATCGTCGATCACCGTGAGTGTTCCGGCATGATGGACCTGCCCGCGCCCTTTAATTGCTTCAAAGGATTCCAAGCCTTCTTTGATCAGGTCCAAAGGAATATTAAAGGCCAGACAGACCGCAGTTGCAGCTAGGGCATTTTTAAAGTTATGTTCCCCCCTAACCTTCATACGAGCTTCAAAAGAACCTAAAGGTGTCTTAATTAGTGCCGTCATGCCATGATTGTCTGTTTTCATGCAGCCGTTAACATCAGCCGTAGCATCAATACCAAAAGTCATGACATTGGCTTGCTGAGCCATTTCCAACCAAATTGAACGGCAAGGGTCATCAGTAGGAATGACAGCGGTACCGCTTGAAGGTAAAACTCTAAAAATTTCACCGTTTTCACGGGCTGTCGCCTCAACCGATTGTAAAAATTCCTGGTGCTCACGCTGCGCGTTAGTAACAACGGCTATGGTCGGCTGAACCAAACCGCTTAAATAACGCATTTCTCCCACGTGATTCATGCCGGTTTCAATAACTGCCGCTTCATGTGTGTCACGTAGTTGCCAAAGCATGATGGGAACACCGATATCATTGTTGAGGTTACCCTCAGTGGCCAATGTATGTTCGCCATAACGACGTTTTAAAATCGTCGCAATCATTTGCGTCGTCGTTGTTTTCCCATTACTGCCGGCCACTGCAGCTAACGGCAAATTACGTCCCCTTCTCCAATAGGCCGAAGTTACACCCAAAGCTAATTTAACGTCTTTGACCACAATTTGCGGCAAAGGACAATACACCTCGTGATCGACAACCACTGCGGCAGCTCCGGCCTGCATAGCTTGCGTAACAAACGCGTGTCCATCAAAACGCTCGCCTTTAAGAGCAAAAAAGAGCGCACCTTCTTTTACCTGACGAGTATCGGTACAGATACTTGTAAAAGGTACGTCGCTACCTACTAAATAAGAACCCGGTAAAAGCTTCGAGAGAAACTTCACATTTAAAAGCGTATCAGCAGGCGGATTTTTTAATTTTTGAGCATTTCTTGCTTCGATCACATCACTAAACGGGTGCTTGACGCCATTGATTTCCTGATAGGTTTCATGACCTTTACCGGCAATGAGTACAACATCTTCCGGTTGTGCTTCTTTAATAGCAACATGAATCGCCTCACGTCTATCCACAATGACTCTTTGCTCAGAGGTCAATCCCGTTTGCATTTGACGCAAAATTTCAGCCGGATCCTCCGTTCTCGGATTGTCACTGGTCAGAATAACACTATCGGCGAGCTCTTCGGCCACGTGAGCCATGATAGGACGCTTGCCGGTATCACGATCACCGCCTGCTCCCAAAACCACCCACAGACGCCCCTTTCGAACTTTGGCAATGCCCTTTAAAGCTTCAAGAGCTTTCTGAACTGCGTCTGGCGTATGACTGTAATCAATAACGGCTAAAGCGGCGCCCTTATAGGGCACTTTTTGCATGCGACCTGCAGGAGCCGCTAAAGAGGCAAGCTGAGCGACAATTTCTGCCAAACCGAATCCTTTACAAAGTGCAGCGCCAACAACACCCAGCAAGTTGGAGATATTAAAGGTCCCGAAAATCGGCATCTGAACGGTATGTCTTTGCCTCTGGAAAACAATGTCAAACTGCATTCCCTCATGCAACGGGCGGACATTTTCAGCAGCTAAAAGTTGCGTTCCAGGCAGAGCAATGGCCCCCTTCATCGTGGTCACAATGGTATGAATCTTGCGATGAGCACAGCGCTCGGTCATTCGAACACCGGCTTCATCGTCAATGTTAATCACCGCGTGATTTAAGCCAGGCCAATCAAAAAGAATTGTCTTAGCCCGCTCATAACTTTGCATATCATGGTGATAATCTAAGTGGTCGCGGGTTAAATTTGTAAATACCGCTACATCAAAATGCGTTGCCTGAAGTCTACCCTGTTGCAAACCGATGGAACTAGCTTCAATTGCAAATGCCCGAGCGCCTGCTTTCTGTAGCCTTTTATAGAGATCTTGAAGCGTGACAGCATCGGGTGTTGTCAGACTCGCTGTTTCAAAAGCCTTACCCTGCATAAAGCAACCAATCGTACCGATGGCGGCGCAAGGTTCGCCTAAGAGCGTAAACAGCTGAGACAACCAGTGCGAAGTGGTCGTCTTTCCGTTTGTTCCGGTAATGCCAACAGAAAATAAAGAAGAGCTTGGATCACGGTAAAAACCGCTTGCAAACTCACCCAAGTGTTTTCCCAATGAAGGCACTGCAATGGCAGGGACAGAAAATGTTCTGCGTATACCATCATCCTCATAAACCAAAGCACTCGCTTTTTGAGCCGCTTGCTCCAAAAAGTCTCTGCCGTCGTGGTGAATACCTGGCACTGCGATAAATACATCTCCTTCGCGCAGGTTTCGAGAGTCCAGAGTTAAGCGCGAAGCCTGGGGAGACAAGCGCCGTAATAAGCTCACATAAGATTGGATGTTATCGATCATAGGAAAATTGCAGTTTTGAATTTTGCAGTCAATGCCGTATATCTTATTCTGATTATCAGCAGTCTATCAACGAGATGTTCTGGCCAGTAAGCCACCCCCTGCAACCATCATCGGATCATCAGGATTGACCAACATCGTACGCAAAGCAGCTTCCACCACTTCACCGAACACGGGCGCCGCGACCACACCGCCCACGTGACCGGAATCCTTCGGTTCATCAATCATGACCGCGACCACCAAACGAGGCTGCGTTGCCGGGGCCACCCCGACAAAAGATGCAACATAATCTTTTACATACTCACCGTTTTTCACCTTGTAGACGGTTCCAGTCTTGCCTGCGACGGTATAACCGGTCACTTTAAGCCGAGAAGCCGTTCCTCCACGGTGCACGGTTGTCATCATCATCGCCCGCATCTGACGAGCCACTTCAGGCCGATAAATCTGTTCACCCACAGCAGGATGATCCTGCTTCATAAGCGTTAGGGGAATGACATCGCCGTTACGGGCAAAAACGGTATAGGCCTGAGCAATTTGCATAAGCGAGGTGGAAAGCCCGTAGCCATAGGAAATGGTTGCCTGCTCCACCGGCCCCCAGGTCTTTGCAGGACGCAGGCGCCCTGCCACTGCTCCCGGGAATCCAACCTGAGGCGCCTGACCGAAACCCAAACGACTGTAAGTTTCCCAAAGCGTCTGAGCAGGGATCTGCATGGCAATCTTTACCGTGCCGACGTTGGAGGATTTGGCAATGACCTGTGAAACCGTAAGCAGTCCGAAGTCTCTTGTATCACTGATCTTTCTGTCTGCCACGCGGATACTGCCGGGCGCCGTCTGAATCAGACTGTCCGGACGGACAATTCCCATATCCAAAGCTTTCGCAATGGCAAAAGGCTTCATGATTGAACCGGGTTCATAGGTATCGGTCACAACCCGATTGCGGATTTTTTCAAATGCAAACGTGCTTCTGTCATTGGGATCAAAACCCGGCCAACTCACAAGCGCCAGAATTTCTCCGGTAATGGAGTCGGCGACGACTACAGCTCCGGCCTTAGCCTGATGCTTTTCGACAGCACTTCTGACTGCACTGTAGGCGATGTATTGAATGCGAGAGTCAATGGACAGATGTAAATCCTGACCCGGAACGGGTTCCTGAGTCCACATTTCTTCAATGACGTGGCCCAATCGGTCACGAATCACACGTCTGGCACCGTTCTGACCGGTCAGAGTTTTATCGTTGGCGAGTTCCACACCTTCCTGACCGTGATCTTCGCGATTGTTAAACCCGACGATATGGGCGGAAACTTCGCCTCCCGGATAATGGCGTTTCACGTCAGGCGAAAATGTCAGACCTTCGAGATGCATCGCCTGAACCTGACGAACGACATCCATGTCAACCTGACGCGCTAAGTTCACAAACGCATCTTTTCTCGCCAGTCTCTTTTGCAGCGTTCTTTCAGAAACACCCAAAAGGTCAGAGAGCTGACTGATCTGCTGAGGAGTCGCTGTGACCAGATTGGTGGTCGCCCAAATACTGCGGGCAGGCAGCGAGGCAGCCAGCACGACGCCGTTTCGGTCATAGATTTGTCCGCGGCCGGCTGCGATTTCAAGCGTTCTTGCGTAACGCACCTCGCCTTGCTTTTGCAAAAACTCCGTATTAAAGCACTGCAGGTAACCTGCCCGTAAAAAGCAAACCACAAAAATCCCGACCAGGGCGCCGAGTACCATGTGTGAGCGCTTCTGCGAGATTTCGAGCGCTCGCCACTCTTTATCACGTTCCTTGGAGCGCTTTGGCATGCGAGGAGCCGTATCTTCATTCCAAAACTCTTGGAATCGATTTTTCAGGAAATTGAAGAAGCGCGTCCAAAGGGAATCTCTCATCATGATCGATCCCCTTCTTTACGAGTGACAAAACGCGGCACGGGCTTGGGCTGCAAAAGCACCGTATTTTCATTGCGCGCTGCTTCCAGTCCCATTTCGTGAGCACCGGAAGCGATATAGCCCGGCAGAGTGACTTTTGCCAACTCAATGTTGATTTCACGCTGCTCATCGAGCAGTCGTCTGGAGACTTCCTGCTCCTGCTCTATTTCAGAAATGAGTGCACGAACCTTGTACTGATTATTTACGATGAGTAAGGCCACCCACACTACTGCAATAAGCAGTGCAGCAATGGCTATAACATTAGCGTTCTGACGAATACGGCTCACGAACTCAAAGCGACTCATAAGCTCCTCCGTGAGCGTACTCGAGTCGCAACCCGCAATATCGCACTTCGTGCGCGAGGATTGGATTGACACTCCTCATCGCTTGGCAATACACGTCTGATGTCCGTCAGTTCAGGCGGCGGCAATTCACTTGCCCTCAAGGGCAAACGGGAATCGAACTGCTTTTCCGGATGGGCTTTCTCATCAAAAAAGCGCTTAACAATCCTGTCTTCCAACGAATGAAATGTGATGACGGCGATTCTTCCTTCATCATCTACCAATTCCATCGCGGCTTCCAGAGCCTGAGACAACTCATCGAGTTCACTGTTGATGTGAATGCGAATGGCCTGAAAAGTCCGAGTGGCGGGATTCTGAGAAGGATCCTTTTTATTGGCCGGAACCACCTGGGCCACGAGTTTTGCCAGCTGCTGAGTTGTTTCAATGGCCCGGTCTTTGCGTGTCTGCACTATGGCATGGGCGATTTTTTTAGCAAATCTCTCTTCACCCAAAGTGTGAATCACACGGGTAATTTCCGTTTCCGGGGCTTCTGAAAGCCACTGAGCTGCTGTTTGACCGCATGTTGTATCCATGCGCATATCCAAAGGACCGTCCATACGGAAAGAAAAACCTCTGGCAGCATCGTCGATTTGAGGACTGGAAACACCGATATCCATGAAGACACCGGCAACATGTTCCACTCCCCGCGCTAAGAGCTCTTCTCTCATTCGGGAGAAGGGCGCGTGAATGGCAACAAAACGAGGGTCTTGAATTTCTTTTGATGATTCAATAGCTTGCGGATCTCTATCAAACGCAAAGAGTCTACCTTCTTGGGACAGGAGCGAAAGTATGCGACGCGAATGCCCGCCTCGACCGAATGTCGCATCAACATACGTTGCATTCGGATCCGTTACCACCAAAGGCGGAGCCACCTCAGCCATCACGGAGAGGTGAGCGAATCGCTTATCCATTCACTCTCTCCTAAAGCACTAAATCAAACACTTCTTGCGGCAATCCCTTCTGTAATTGCGCCTGTTCAAACTGCATGTACTGGGCCTGATCCCACAGTTCAAAGTGGCTGCCCATTCCGATCAAAGTCACTTCCCGATTCAAACCGCACAGACTGCGCAAATCACTCGGAACAAGTAATCGTCCCGCAGCATCTGCCGTGATGTCTTGTGCACTGCCCAGCATGACGCGTTGCAGCGCACGGGCTGAATAAGGCAATGCCACCAATTTGTCGCGCAGTTCAATCCAGTCTGCCCTGGGGTAGATCAACACACAGCCGTCCGGATGCCGGGTAAGCGTTACCTCACCCTGACAGGGTGCAAGAAGCTCCTCCCGATACTTCGACGGTAACGAGAGACGACCTTTTGCATCGAGCACCAATAACGATGTGCCTTGAAACATCCGTCCACCCAAGACAATTCACACAGATATAAAAAGCAGTTTGCACCTTTATGGCACAAACTTCCACTTTTTTCCACTTTCTTACACTGAAATTTAAAAGGAACTGATAACTAAGTCAAGGAATTTCAAATATTTTTTATCAGCCAGGATCTCTCAGACAAAATACACAGTCAGTGATACATACACGATCTAGTTGCCAACGTTAGGAAATAAACTATAAGTGGCACTAATATTTATTTTGTTATGCATCGGATGATTTTTTTGGCGCCATTGCGGCGCCAAAAAGTTTCAGAGCTTAAAGTTTTTGCAAATCAACTTTAATACGTCCGTCTACTGCGATCCCTTCACCGCTTTTCTCACTGATAATCAACGGGTTGATATCGAGTTCAGTGATCGCCGGGAAATCCTGAACCAATTGAGAAATTCTCAACAGGCACTCCCGGAGCTGA
Source organism: uncultured Sutterella sp. (assembly GCA_900544345.1). Taxonomy (GTDB): domain Bacteria; phylum Pseudomonadota; class Gammaproteobacteria; order Burkholderiales; family Burkholderiaceae_F; genus Aphodousia. Next base: position 25,159 of record UQUR01000005.1, read on the forward strand.
TCCAATTGTGCAGGCGTCGTCCCACGGGCTCCTTGGAGCAACTGATAGGCTTTGACGCCCCGGATCATTTCATCGGCATCAATATCTGTCAGAGGTGCCATGCGGAACGTGACGTCTTTCATCACTTCGATGAATACGCCGCCCAATCCGAACATCACCATCGGACCGTATTGAGGATCGGTGGCTACACCGCAAACCATTTCACGCGAGCCCTTCACCATTTCCTGAATGATGACCCCTTCAAGACCATCGAGCAGATCTTTTTGTTTGAGCTTTTCGATAAGGTCGCGATACTCGGCGCGCAATTGATCGGCATTTTGAATGTTGACCCGAACGCCACCGACGTCTGTCTTATGCGACGTTGTCTTTGAAGTCATCTTCATAACAACGGGATAGCCCACTTTCTCGGCAACCGACACAGCCTCTTCTTCATTGAGAGCAAAGCCTGAACGGCAGACGCGGATTCCGTAAGCATCCAACACATCGATGCTTTCTCGTGTCGTGAGCTGCTCGCGGCCCTGCGAAGCGCTTTGCATCATGATTTCACGGGCACGTTCACGGTCAACCTCAAACTTCGGGAAACTGCCCACAGGCTTTTCAGTCCAGATGCGCTGCTGATTGAGGCGATTTAAACCGTCAGCGGCCTGTTCCGCGTACATAAAGAACGGAACATTGACCTTCATGTCTGACAACTGAGAGAAAAATTCGCTCTTAGTCATAAAGACGCCGATGATGGGCTTTTCTGGGTGCTTAGCCTTGATTTCCATAACCGCCTGAGCCACATCAATATCCTTTAGTCCCAAGAACGGCAGATAAATCACGATGACCATATCAACGTTTTCATCTGCTAAAACGGTCTCCAATGTTTGCTTGTAATGTTCAATCGGGGCAGATGCAATCATGTCAACCGGATTTTTAACGGAGGCCGCTGGCGGCAGGAAAGAGCGAAGTTTTTCTTTCGTAGCCTCTGTTAACGGAGCCATTTTCATTCCGTATTCACAGACAGCATCGGTTGCCATAATGCCCGGACCGCCTGAGTTCGTGATAATCGCCACTCGATCACCCTTAGGAATCGGGCAGTTATCGAAAACTTTTGCGGTCGCAAAAAGATTTTCAAGAGAGTACTCGCGAATAACTCCGGACTGAGTCAAAAGAGCATGCGCGGCTTTATCAGCCCCGGCTAAAGATCCGGTATGAGAAGAGGCGGCGCTTGCCCCTGCGGCACTGCGGCCGGCCTTTAATGCCAAAATCGGTTTTTTCTTCGACACTCGCGTAGCCAACTGTCTGAAATTGGCCGGATTCTGAATGGATTCCATGTAAAGCAGAATTTGCTTCACATCGTCTTCGTTTTCCCAATATTCAATGGCGGTCTCGGCGTTGACATCGGCCTGATTACCGATAGAGATAAATTGAGCAAACCCCAAATTCAAGTCTTTGAGAATATTGAGAATACCGCCCCCCAAGGCACCCGACTGAGACACAAAACCGATGCCGCCGCGCTCTGGAAGACTTTCAGCAAAGCAGCCGTCCATTCTGACATCAGGATGAGTATTTACAACACCTAAGCAATTGGGGCCTACACAACGCATTCCATAGGCTCTCACTTTTTCCAGTAAAGCTTTTTCAAGTTCAGCTCCTGCAGCCCCAGTTTCCTTGAAGCCCGCACTAATTACACACAGTCCGCCCACTCCTTTTTCATGACACTGATCAATCGTTGACAAGACAAATTTAGCATTGACAACAATAATCGCTAGATCTACTTCGCCAGGAACATCCAAAATTGTCGGGTAGGCTTGTAGCCCTTCAATAACACCACCTTTGGGATTGACCGGATAAATCGGTCCTTTGAAGCCATACTCCTGCAATCTCTTCATAATATCCGAGCCAATCGTATGCGCTTTCGTAGATGCACCGATTACGGCAATTGCACGCGGTTTCATGATTTTGTCTAGGTTTTGCATGTCAAATCCTTTAGCAAGCTATAGCGCAGAAAATTCCCACATATCATACAGAGAGCAAATTAAAAAATTAACCCTATTTTTGTATCCATTTGAGCAGAGTTTTTGATGGGAAAACAATATGTTTCAAAAACTTTTCATGCCAAAGCTTGAATTAATTGCGCTCAACGCTAGACTTGTTAGACATGATCTTTAAAGGCAGACCTATGACGGAATCAACTAACTGGACCTATTTGACAGAGCTATTTCAAAACGCCGCCGAGACGGTTGTTTTCGAGGTTTCTCAAAACGCTTTTTGGTATCAGGTTCTTGCTATTGTGAGCGCAGTCATTTTGTCGCTCATTGTCTCCAAAGTACTGGGAAAGAAGTTACAGACGTGGGAAGAGTATTTTTCGAAAGAAAAGCTTTCACACAAGCTTGGAAAATTTTCTCTGCAGTTAATGAGACGGCTTTTCTTTTCTGTTTTTGCAGCGTTATTCCTATCGTTAGGCGCCTCGGTTATAGCTGATCAGAATTTATTATCTGAAAAGAGCTTTAACCTTATTGATTTGGGCTACCAAATTTTCTATGCATGGGCCCTTCTAGTTCTGCTTGTCCAGATTTTCATTGTTTTTGTCGGTTCCAAGAACGTACTGCAGCAAATTAAAAAGCCGCTCTACATCGTTTTCTGGATTTTGGCTATTTTGGAAATCGTCGGCATTTTGCCGAAGTTTATCCTAGCCATGCGGGCGATCAACTTACCGATCGGTACAGATTCTTTAACGCTATGGGCGCTCATTGTCGGAATCATTACGGTTGTTATATCGCTTTTAGTTGCGCACTGGCTCTCAAACCTCTGTGACAGTGCCCTTCATGCGGCAAAAGACATCGACAATAACCTTAAAATTGTTCTTTCCCGCCTGATACACATTTCTTTTATGGCGATAGCCGTTTTGATTTCGCTATCGGCCATGGGACTTGATCTCACGGTTTTGAGTGTCTTTGGCGGCGCAATCGGTGTCGGTCTGGGCTTCGGATTACAAAAGATTGCTTCCAACTACATCTCGGGTTTTATCATCTTATTTGACCATTCTGTCAAAATCGGCGATACGGTGGAGGTAGCGGGCTTTAACGGAAAAATCACGCAGATTAAAACCCGTTATTCAGTCATTCGCAATTTTTCCGGCGAAGAAATGATTATTCCAAACGAAACCTTCGTCACTCAAAACGTCAAAAATTTCACTTTCACAGATCGGGCTTCTGTTGCCACGGTTGAAACCAGTATCGGTTATGAGTGTGATGTCAATCGCGCATTGGCTATTCTTGTTGATATCGCAAAAAGACAGGCAAGAATCCTATCGAGTCCGGCTCCCTGGGCTGTTGTTTCGGGATTTGGTAATGACGGGATCAATCTGAAACTGAGCTTTTGGGTAAAAGATCCGGAAAACGGTACTTCGGTTTTGCGCTCAACCATTATGAAAGAGGTGTTGGAGCGCTTTAATGCCGAAAATATCTCTATTCCGTACACCATCCGCGATGTTACTTTGAAAGGTGAATTAAAAATTAAGGCGGCTAACGATTCAGCCTCCTGAAGCAAAACCGCACTGCATAGACTCACTCAGCAGTGCGGTTTTTCTATCCGAAAAGGACTTTTTTAGAAGTTGTGCACAATACCGATGCCGGCCTGAACACTGTCTTGCTCAAAGTGACCTTTTTCGCCATCGATGTCCTTGCTGTCGAACTCTTGGCGATCATAGCCGATACCTGCGTAAAGGCTCGTACGCTTGCTGAGTTCATAATTATGGAACAGAGCAATACCGTAGCGCTTGGTGTCTAATTTGACAGAAGAGTCGCCCTCGAGACTGTAGCCGTAGGCATCACCGTCGCCATCAGCGTAGTAGGCAGACACCTGCAGTTCGCCGCCCCAAAGCGCAAAGGCAGAACCGACAGCCACTGCATAACCGTCCAAGTCACCGACGTAGTCCACGCCTTCGTCCAATTCAAAAGCAGGCACGCCGCCGATCATTTGTTCGTGCTGACCGTATTGAACACCGATAAAGGGCTTCATGAAGCCCAAGTCATAGTTGGCACCAAAGCTGAAAGCCATGGCATCATCGATTTCGCTGTCGTAGCCGCTTACAACCTGACGGTTCTTCATGACGGTATCAACCACTGCGACTAAAGAGAGATTGCCGGCAGTATAAGTAGCACCCAAAGCGGCATAACGTTCTTTATCGCGAGAGGGCACCATGTCGTCACCGGAAGTACCGAAAGAGTACTGGGCAAAAGCCGTGAAACCGCCAAATTCCGGCGTTTGATAGCTCACCATGTTGTCATAGATGCCGCGATCCATCCAGTAGCCTGCGCCGATATAGTCAGCGTAGCCGCCGTCCATCACATCGCCGTTGGCCATGAAGATATCATAGGTACCTTCGCCGGCGGTCAGTGCACCCATGCGGCCCATGCTGAGAGTACCGAACGTGGAAGACACAGAAAGTTGAGCTTCCTTATCAAAGAAAATACCCTGTTCACTCCAGCTGCCGTCGTCAGAATTGAAGCTATTTTCCAAAACGAAACTCACAGTGAGATTTTCATTGATTTCTTCAGAGCCTCTTAAACCGAAGACGCTCGCCGTGTTGGTGCCGCTTGCCAAGCCCCAGCTGTGGTTGCTTTCATGAGACTTTTCTCCCAGGTAGTGCTCATCGATTGACTCGTGGGTGTAGAGCAAACCCGTATCAACGGTACCGTAGACTTCAACAGAAGCGGCCTGTGAAGAACCAGCTGCGAGCAAAAGTGCTGCAGCCAAAGAAGAGAATTTGAAGGATTTCATTTTGATTCCTTAATGAGATTAATTCTTGTTTGCGAAATTTAAACCTATTATTCTCAATTTTCAATAGAGCAAATTCTGAAAACATAAAAATAATCGGTTGATTAATAGGGGAAATAAGCACCTTTACTTATTAATTTATTAAAAATTTTATGTTTTAAATCAAGATATTAATTCTTATTTATTTTTACTTTCAACACTTGCTTTATTACTTATCATATTGTTTTCATTATTATTTTTCACTTGTACATTTAGACAATAAATTAACTCATCCTTATTCTCAGCTTTTTACTTCTCTTGATATTGATAACAATTCCTATTACGATTTCGCTTAATTCCAGCGTTCATCCTGATCGTTGGTCCTTGTTATGAAGAAAACTATGTCACAAATTCGTCCTCTTACTGAATCTGAATTAATGGCAGAAGTCACTGTCGTTCAGATGAAACTTGATGCGTCCGAACAAGAAAAATTATCTCAACTGGGCTTGCACCGAGGAGGAACCGTCCGCGTTTTACAACGCGCAATGAACGAACCCCTGCTTTTGGCAATCGGTGATGCCCGCATCGGCGTGAATTACCAAGTAGCACAAAAGATTTTTGTTTTTTAAACAAAGGAATCTCTCTTATGCAACTCAAAGACATGGCTATCGGGAGCAAAGGTCGTGTGAAGTCTATGAATACTTCCACTCCCGAGTACCGCAGACGTCTGCTGATGCTGGGTGTCACCCCCGGCTCGACTCTTGAAGTGATCCGCGTCGCCCCACTGGGCGATCCTATTGAACTGCGCATTCGCGGCTGTCTCATCACTGTTCGCAAGGATGAAGCCGAAATCCTTGATATCGAACCCATCGGTCAATAGGGAGAATTGCAATGAGTCAACATATCATCAGCCTTATCGGCAATCCTAACTGCGGTAAAACAACAGTGTTTAATGCACTGACCGGTTCGCGCCAACGCGTCGGCAACTGGCCGGGTGTGACGGTCGATAAAAAGACCGGCAACTTCTCCTACGATGGTCACGATATCGAAGTCGTGGACCTCCCCGGTATTTACTCGGTGACGCCCACCTCTGTTTCCGGTGAAGATGAAGTTGTTGCCCGCAACTATTTGTTAAGCGGCGAAGCTCAGGTCGTTGTCAACATCATTGATGCTTCCAACCTCGAACGCAACCTCTATCTCACGAGCCAATTAATCGAGATGGGCGTTCCCGTGCTTGTGGTCGTCAACATGCTTGATATCGCCAAGCAGCATAAGATTAAGCTTGACCTCAAGGCCCTTGAAAACCAATTGGGCTGCCCGGTAGTCGGTCTTATTGCCAACCGCAATAAGGGCGTTGACGAACTCAAAAAAGCTTTGGTTAGTTTCTTAGACAAACCTGTCATGACCAAAGTGTCGGTTCACTACAACGAAGTGATCGAAAAGGCTGTCGCAGAGATTTCCGCCAAGTTATCACTCGGCGAAAAGAGCCGCTGGTTTGCCGTGCAGTTACTTGAACACACCCCCGGCATTGAAAGTCTCTTTGAAGAGGAAAAACTCAAAGATGTCTTAAAGATCGTTGAGGAAACTGACAAGCACTTTGAAGGCAATACCGATATTGAAATTACCAATGCCCGCTATCAGTTGGTCTCTGACATCGCCGAAAAAGTGATTGTCCGCGAAGGCAGCGTCGGTGCCACATTAACCGACCGCATTGACCGCATCATTCTGAATCGCTGGATGGGTCTGCCGATCTTCCTGCTGATTATGTATGTCACGTTCCTCTTTACACAAAATTTCGGTGCAGTCTTTATTGACTTCTTCGACATTTTAGTGGGCGGAATTTTTGTCGAAGGTTTGGGTCAGTTGCTTGCCTCCTGGGGTACGCCCGAGTGGCTCACCGTGTTCCTTTCCAACGGTATTGGCGGAGGTCTGCAGACGATTTCAACCTTTATTCCGGTTGTCTTCTTCATGTTCCTCTTCTTGGCTATTTTGGAAGAATCCGGCTACATGGCCCGTGCCGCTTTCGTGATGGACCGTCTGATGCGTGCCTTGGGCTTGCCCGGTAAAGCATTCGTGCCGTTACTGGTCGGCTTCGGCTGCAACGTGCCGGCCATTATGGCTACGCGCACGATGGATCGTGCAAGTGACCGTATCATCACCGTGATGATGACGCCCTTTATGAGCTGCGGCGCACGTCTGCCGGTTTACGTTTTGTTTGCAACGGCTTTCTGGCCGACAAACGGTCAGAACCTGGTGTTCGGTCTTTACCTCATCGGTATTGCCGCTGCAATCCTGACGGGCTACCTCTTAAAACGCACAGCTTTGCCGGGTGCTGCGGGCGCTTTCGTGATGGAAATGCCTCCGTATCACATCCCGACATTAAAAGGCGTGATGATTCGCACGTGGGATCGTGTCCGCACGTTTATGTTCCGCGCAGGTAAAGTGATTGTGGTGATTGTTGCCTGCCTGGCTTTCTTAAACTCCATGGGCACGGACGGCACATTCGGTAACGAAGACAGCGAAAAGTCTGTTTTGTCTGAAATCGGCAAGACGATTGTTCCCGTGTTTGAACCGATGGGTATTCAGGAAGAAAACTGGCCTGCCGCTGTCGGCGTCTTTACGGGTATTTTCGCTAAAGAAGCTGTTGTCGGTACGCTCAATTCTCTGTATGACACCTTAAGCGTTGATCAGGCTCAAGAGGCTGCTGCCGCTGCTGAAGAACCCGAAGGAGAAAGCTCCTTCTCCTTATCGGATACCTTCTCTGAAGCAGTAGGCACCATCGGTGAAAACTTTGCCGGTTTGGCCGGTGCTTTCTCCGATCCGTTAGGCATCAGCGTCGGTGACTTGTCCGATGAAGCTGCCGCAGCTGAAGAGCAAGGCGTCTCGCTCGGCACCATTGACACGATTAAGACTTTGTTCGGTTCTACTTCTGGCGTTTTTGCTTACCTCTTGATGGTTCTGCTTTATGTGCCCTGTGTGGCAGCTGTCGCAGCTATCTACCGCGAAGTAGGCACCAAGTGGACGATCTTTGCCTGTGCGTGGACCTTAGCTCTCGGCTACTCTGCTGCAACGATTTTCTATCGCGTAGCTAACTTTGCTGCGGCTCCGGTTTACTCCATCGTCTGCATCGTCATTGCTTTGGCTATCCTCTACGGTATGTACTGCTGGATGAAGAGCATGGCTAAGAAAGATGCCGGCAAGGGTCCGAAGATTATTCCGATTATCCCTGTAGCTTAAAGTTTATTTTCTTTCTCTGAACTTGGCGAAGATGGGCACCTCTTCGCCACCTTGCCCCGGAAGATTTAAACCTTTCGGGGATTTTTTATGCGTTAAAAGACAGAAAAAGATAAGAATTCAGTTGAATCACATAAAAAATCACCCATATTTAAAAGGACAATATAAGTACCCGTGAATCTGCTCAAATTACTTAATATTTGGAGTTCTTCATGCTGACCCGTAAAGAATTTCTTAAAGCACTGCTCATTTCTGCGCTCGGCGCAGGTTACTCAATTGCTCACGCACAAGCGGCAGGAAACAAAAGCTTAATTGTGTACTACTCCTGGTCCGGCAATACCCGCGAGATTGCTCAGGCAATCGCCAAAGAATTAAAAGTGGACATTTATGAAATTCGTCCCGTGACACCTTACCCGAGTAACTACAGCAAAACAGTTGACCTTGCCAAAGAAGAGCTCGAAAAAGGAGCACGACCGGCTATCGTAAACGATGCTCCGGATCTCTCGCAATATTCCACTATTTTATTGGGCTCACCCAACTGGTGGAGTCACGTGAGTATGCCGGTCTTCACTTTTATGGATCAGCATGATTTAAGCGGTAAGGTCGTTATGCCTTTTATCACTCACGGTAGCGGCGGTCTGTCTCAATGCGAACGTGACATCCGCCAAAAGTATCCTAATGCTGATGTCCGCAAAGCCTATGTCTGCTATGGCGACTCTTATTCAGCTGAAGACATTCGACAATGGCTCAAAGACAATAAGCTTCTTTAACTTTTAGTTGCTCAGAGCCTCTTGATCACATAGAAAAAACGCGGATGAAAGCATTGACCGATACCTTCATCCGCGTGCGACCTAACGAGAGATCGTTGATCAGTACAAATTTGCGAGTTGAAAATTATTATCTTTTGACTGAGCAATCCTACTCCGCATCAACCCAACCGGCGCAAAAGATTCCATCATTGTTTAGCAAAAGGCAAAAACTGAGTCTTGTACTTTGTTAAACATAATCCTGACAACATCACTGAGATTTCTTCCGATAGCGTTTTTAGGCATTTTCTCGGCAGATTTAATCCAACCTTTTTAAGACAAGAGCGATACGATTAATCTGATTGAATTATCTATTCAGAGGTGCATTATGGAATATACGACTATAGGAAAAACCGGCATTACTGTTTCTAAAGTTTGTTTGGGCTGCATGAGCTTTGGCACTCGCGGACTGATGCATGACTGGACGTTAAGCGAAACGGAAAGCGAGAAAATCATCAGCCACGCGCTTGATTGCGGGATTAATTTTTTCGATACGGCAAACGGCTACTCTGCCGGTACGAGCGAAGAATTTTTAGGCCGTATTCTCAAACGTCATACAACACGAGACAAAGTGGTTATTGCTTCCAAAGTTTATTTCAATCCCGGAAGGCTCTCCCGTCAGGCCATTCTTCGGGAAATCGACGGCACGCTTAAGCGTCTCGAAACCGACTATCTTGACCTCTACATCATTCATCGTTTTGACTACAACACGCCCATTGAAGAGACGATGCAGACTTTGGATGAACTGGTTAAAGCCGGCAAAGTCCGTGCGCTCGGAGCTTCAGCTATGTACGGCTATCAGTTTTTTAACATGCAGCTTGCCGCCAGAGACCATGGATGGACAGCTTTTTCTACGATGGAAAATCATTACAACCTGCTCTACCGGGAAGACGAGCGAGAACTCATTCCTATCTGCAAGCAAATGGGCGTTATGCTGATGCCTTACAGTCCTTTGGCAGGAGGACATCTGACAAGACCCACTTGGGAGGGCTCGAGCCTGAGAGGCCAAACCGACAAAGTGGTCAGAGGCAAGTACGATCGTATGCAAAAAGCCGATATTAAGATTATTGATAGAGTTGCAGAGCTGGCAGCTCAAAAAGGCTGCACCATGTCACAAATTGCCTTAGCTTGGCTCTGGGCTAAGGGAGTCGAGTCGCCTATTATCGGAGCAACCAAAACCCGATACATTGACGATGCCCTACAGGCTTTAAAAATCACACTGACGACCGATGAAATTGCCTGCCTTGAAGAGTTTTATGAACCGCATCCGATTGTCGGCGCTATCAACGCCAATCCGCCTGAAGGCGTGATGGTGCTTCACGAGAAAAAATAGAATTCTCAGCCCTGTTACCAAAAACTGAGTCTGCCCGAACGATCCATACTGTTCGGGCAGATATTTTTGAATAGAAAGCAAAGCCCGCCGATAAGCCGGATTATGTTCTGAAAGATTCTTTCAGCCGACGACCATTCATCTAGAACAAGACTCACGCCTTGTCTCAAGCCATCTACCCGCAACCTCCCCGAGCAGGATCGACAGTTGCCTATTTGATGTTGCTCCCCGTAGAGATTGCCCGTTTCACCCGACCCTAACGTCGGCTCGTCTCTGTTGCTCTGATCCGTACCTTGCGGCAGACAGCCGTTAGCTGCTACGGTGCTCTGTGGAGTCCGGACTTTCCTCGTGGACAAACTGTCCCCGCGATCGCCGTGGCGAACTTTGCCGGGGCTCATTGTATCAGTATTGACTGGAAACAACCTCTCAACAGGTCCAAAATTTTCGGTATTGATTCCGAAAAATAAATGTCAAAAAACTTGACCCAAAAGAAAATTCTTTCATTGAGCAAAGCACTTAAACCGAAGAAGTTTCAATCCGTTGGAGAAAGCTTTTAAAACATGAAATAATTGTGACTTTTCCAGTAGTTAATGGATTTATAAGGATTTGACAGTGTCCTCATTTAAAAAGTTTGCTTTGGCTGCTTCGCTCCTGTCAGCTACCTTGGTAGCTCAGGCCGCTATCGTGGATCGATTTGTCGAAACGCTGCCCGGAGCAGTCTCCCCTTATCCCGACGCAGGATTTGTCGGGAACCAATTAAACGGTATGCACGATATTATCGAGCGAGGTCGCACCGGTCTTCTCGTTCCTGCCTATACCAATCACCCTCGTTGGGATTATGACAACCGTGATGAGGAAAACGCTTATCCGTTCGGTGCGGGTCTGTCACGAGGCATTATCGATGAACGCGGAAATGAACGCCTGGTGTATATGATGTTTTTCCGTGATTCGCACTATGAAATTGAGCCGATTCTGGGCTACGCCTGGATTGCACGCTACCCGATTGCCAACACCGGTCTTCATTTAGGCGCCGGTTACACTGCGGGCTTAACATTCCGCCAGGATTACAATTGGCTGCCGATCCCTGTTCCGCTTCCTTTAGTGAGTGCCGGCACCGATTGGTTTAATGTTTATGCTACCTACATCCCGGTCTCCAACGTCTTTTTCTTCTTCTCAAAAATTGAATTTGATGATCAGGCAAGACGTTTTGCCCCGTGGCCTGAAAGCTCCGCTTCAGCATGGTCCAACACCACTGAAATCTATGCTCAGGGTTCTTGGGTGAAGACTGACCTTTCGAGCGGCAACGGTGATTTCCGCGGCAGCTATACGCTCAGTTCCGATGCGGGCTTTAAGATCGGTCTGCGCCACTTCATGGATCGCCACTGGGCTTGGGATTTAAGCTATCAGCAAAGCGAACACGACTTAAAGTCTTCAGGCGATACGGTTAATGACTATCGGCTCACCAACACTAACCTCATGCTTCAGTACCACTTTGAAGTGGCTGATACGACACGAGTTCACGTCGGGGCCGGTGCTGCCTATTCGCAACTGGAATCTCGCGGTGAGGCAAGCTACAAAGAACACAACATTAATCCGGTCGTTCAGACAGGCTTTACCTGGGCTGTTACGGATCATTTACGCCTGATGGGTGACATGACCGTCAACTTCCCCTTCTTCCGTGATGTGAAGTATGGCGAAAACGGCGAATTAGACGGCCGCTTCAAACCGGCCAATACCAGCTTTAACCTTGGCGTTGGTTACGCCTTCTAAGAGAAAAGAAAATGGATATTAATGATTATTTATTTGAGCGGGCCCGCCAAAGCATTCCGGGCGGCGTCAATTCCCCCGTCCGTGAATTCGGTTCAGTGGGCGGTGCGCCACGCTTTATGAAAAAGGCCCAAGGTCCTTATATGTGGGACGAGGACGGTAAACGTTACATTGACTACATCGGATCTTGGGGGCCGATGATTTTAGGACACAATCACCCAGAAGTGATTAAAGCTGTACACGAAGCAGTCGATATGGGCTTAACTTTCGGATGCGCTACCCAAAGAGAAATTCTTATCGCTGAAGAAATTAAAAAATTAATTCCCTCTATCGAAGAAGTCCGTCTGGTCAGTTCTGGCACCGAAGCAGGAATGAGCGCTATTCGTCTGGCCCGCGGTTTTACTGCACGAAATAAGATTATTAAATTCGAAGGCTGCTACCACGGTCACAGTGACAGTTTATTGGTGAAAGCCGGCTCCGGCATGCTCACGTTTGGTAACCCAAGCTCTGCAGGTGTACCGGCCGGTGTCACCGAACACACGCTCGTACTTGAATACAACAACTGCGAACAGCTTGAAGATGCTTTCAAGCGCTATGGTGACGATATTGCCTGCGTGATTGTTGAAGCCGTTGCAGGAAACATGAATATGGTTCCGGGCAAACCGGAATTTATCCGTGCGATGCGCGAACTCTGCACTCGGTACGGAGCCCTTTTAATTGTTGATGAAGTGATGACGGGCTTTCGTGTTGCTTTAGGCGGCGCTCAGAGCCTCTATCACGTCACGCCCGACATTACGATGTTCGGCAAGGTGATCGGCGGCGGAATGCCCGTTGCAGCTTTCGGCGGCAGACGTGATGTGATGGAAAAGATTGCTCCCTGCGGTCCGGTCTATCAAGCCGGGACCCTATCCGGTAACCCCGTAGCCGTTGCCTGCGGTCTGACCACTTTAAAGTTAATTCAGGAGCCGGGCTTTTACGAAAAATTAACCGAACAAACGCAAAAGCTCACTCAAGGTCTCACTCAAGCGGCAAAAGACGCCGGTGTAGCCTTCTGTGCACAAAGCGTAGGCGGCATGTTCGGTCTTTACTTCTTGGAAAAATGCCCGCAAGGCTTCAACGATGTCATGAAGTCTGATACGAAGCGCTTTAATGTTTTCTTCCACTCCATGCTTGACCAAGGAGTTTATTTTGCGCCTTCAGTCTTTGAAGCAGGATTTGTCTCCATCGCTCACACCGATGAAGTAATTCAAGAAACGATTGAGGCTGCAAAGAAAGCTTTTGCCAAAGTGGCTCAAATGTAGCCAATCACTCAAGAGTATGAGTTTTTCGACGGACCGGGAAGTGACCTTTTCCCGGTCTTTTTCTATATACCGATTCTGAACAGATTGGCGTAAGCTCAAAAATGAAGCACGGAGTCAAAATTCTATGAGAAAACCCCTTTTACTGTTAATCAGCCTTTTTAGCCTTCTATTTACAGGGGTGGTCCATGCGCACGGCCATCACTATTACCATCATGACGGCCGCTACTATGATCGCAGCGGTGCCTATGAAGGTCGTATGGATAACGGTCGGATCTACGATCAATCAGGCCGCTATCAGGGACGGATGGACAACCAGGGGCGCCGCTACGACAGTTCCGGCCGTTATCAGGGCCGAATGGATGACTCAGGTCGAATGTATGATCAGTCCGGTCGCTATTTGGGTCGAATTGATGCTGACGGCAGACACTATGACCGATCGGGTCGTTACATGGGACGAGAAGATTCAAACGGACGTTTCTACGACAACACCGGTCGCTACCAAGGTCAGGTTCGTTAATTTAACGATTGAGGCACCCTAAGAGTGCCTCTTTTTTAAGCAACAGGTTAACTCCCTGTTCCATTTAGGTTTTCTTACAAAATTGTTAAAGTTATTCACAATTTCTGTGGATAAGTCTGAACAACTTCTACCCCAAAGTGGGAAAGAGCCTTCAGAACTTTCCCAATAAGAGGCAATTTTTTCACTTTTTCTTTTATTTTTTTGGCTTTTAGTGGGAATTATTCTACTTTAGGTAGTGGTTCGATATAGCCCCCTGTACCATAAAGAGGAATAGCAGAAAGGGAGTGATGAAAGCTTCCGCTTGTCTCCTTCGTTGAGTAGGCCACATACAGGAGCGTTTGAGCCTCTGCGTCATAAATTCGTCGAATTTTCATATTTTTCAGTAAAACGCTCTTTGAACGGGTGAAAATCACTTCTCCTGATTTACTCTTATCGATTGCTTCAATCATTTGGCGGGTAATCGGTCCTGTTCGATGACACTCAATAGAATTATTTGAGGGATCACTTAGAGCTAAATTCGCCTCTATGCTGGCAACGTGACAGGTCACTCCGGTAACAACAGGATCCTCAAAACGGTTGATCTTGATATCTTTGAGCGTAAAAATCCCCAAAGAGACATCTCCGACATCTTCCTCTCCACAACCGCTCAGTCCCATCACGGCCAACATGATCAGCAAGCCCATCTTGAACTTAGAACTCTTCATCACTTAACTCCATATTATTTGCTTCTAAATATAGTACTGGAAAAAGTGACGGCTACCAAAAAAGCTGCCAACATCAAAAAGGCTGTCGACAGACTCGTCGCCTTCGCAATAAAACCGATTAAAGCAGGACCTGCGAGCTGACCGGTATAGCCCAAAGTGGTTACGGCTGCCAGCGCCAGACTCATCGGCATTTCATTTTGATCTGCCGTGCTTGCAAAGGCAATCGGCACAATATTGGCTAAGCCAATACCCAACACAAAAAATAAACCGATCACAATCCAGGGTTCAGAGAAAAGGACGCAGCCCACCAACATCAAAGCGCCTAAAAGAGAGCCGTAGCGCACACAGTTTCTGGGACCCGCAGAAGCAATCAATTTATCACCCAAGAGGCGCATCATTGTCATAGCGGTAGAAAATGCCGCAAAGGCTAAACCTGCATTTTCAATAGCCGCCTGCTTTTCTTCCACTAAAAAGACGCCGCCCCAATCTAACACTGCCCCTTCAATCATAAAAAGCAGCAGACAGATAAGCCCCAGCCAAAGTACAAATCCTTTTGGTATCACAAATGATTTGGTTGTCCCTTCTGCCTTTCCGGCATCAACCAGTAAATAAGACGAGGTTGACAGCCAAAGCAAAAGACAAAAAATCAATAGAGCGCCCACTGCATAGATGAGATTCACTGAAGCATTTAAAAGAGCAGCCATGCCCAGTGCGCCAACGACACTGCCTAAGGAGTAGAGCGCATGGAAACCCGCAATCAGACGCTTTTCGCTTCGGTGATCAACTTCTACGGCGTGCACATTCATCGAAACATCTACTGAGCCAAAGACCATCCCGAAGAGAAATAAAAGAGCTGCGGTTAAGAAAACATTTTCAGAGAAATTGACTGCAAACAAAATAAAGGGGATAACAAAAAGCGCTTTTCTGAGTAAAAACTTTGCTCCGTGCTTAGCCACAATACCGCCGCAAAAAGGCATCACTACCAAAGCGCCCAGCCCGACACAAAGCAGCAGCCCTCCCAAGTGAGCCTCATCTAATGCGAGATTAATTTTGACAAAGGGCACCATTGAAGCCCACAAAGCCATAATGAAGCCGGCCAGGAAAAAAGAAGCACGTGTAGCGGTATTTTCAGGGGGAATAGAAGTCAGAAATTGACGAATGGTTTTACTTTGCGTCATGGCAGAAATCCTTTCATCTGGAACGAATCTCTTTAAGTCAGCAAAGTCGCATTTTCTCTGATTTTTAAACAATTTTCAATTAAAAAAGGGGCCTTACGGCCCCAAGATAACTGAGTTGGATTATTTGAGCCAAGAGGGCTTGGCAAAGTCCTCAGAAATAACTGCATCTGCCGCTGTAAATCCTTCTAAGCTTGTTGCTTTTGCTTGAATGCAAAGATAACGCAGAGTGCAGTCGTCTTCGGCCTTTAAGCAACGCTGGGCTTTAGGATCAACTCTGATGCAGTCGCCTTGAGAAATGCCAAATTCCTCTCCGTCCACAAAAAATAAACCCCTGCCTGCCAACACAATATAGAGCTCCTCATTGTGTGTGTGAGCATGAACAAAAGGAATGCTGCAGCCTGCCGGCAAATTGTTTAATGAAACCTCAGTAGCAGTTAAAGCCAAAGCGTCATGCAATTCGGCGCGAGCTGCTCCAATGTCGATATGTAATGTTTGATAGTTACCCATTTTCTACTCCATTTGTTCGATGTCGAACTATTTAAATTAAAAAATATTTGAAACACTGAAAAAATGTTTCAAAGCCTATTTTCAATTAACACACTTACGAAGCAGTCTATCTAAAACTGCTGCTTCTTCAACACTTAATTTTTTAGAAACTAAACCAACCAATTCGTCGGAGATGTCCTCAAAAACAGGCCTTAATGCCAAACCTTTTTCTGTTAATTGCACTAAGACACCTCGGCTATCGGACTCATTGGGTACCCGGCAGATATACCCCTCTCTTTCGAGCTTTTCAACCAATACCGTCACCGTTGATTTCGTTCTCCCGATTGAACGGGCGAGCTCTGTCATGCTACAGGCCTTTTTATCGAAAAGATGCCTCAAAACATCCCCGTGACTCGGGACAATCCCCTTAAGACCTGCTTTCTCGAGTGAGTCAATCACAAAAGCATTGCCCAAAGCACGAAGTTTGGCAGCATTGGAAAAAATGGATAAGGTAGCTTTCATTTCTCATTATCTTGTTCGATATCGAACTATATGATAGAAATAATTTTTTGACAACATAAACCCGCTGTTAGATTCAAATCCTTCAGCGGGCTGAATAAAACTATTTTTTAACTATCGGAGCAATGCTAGGCTCCTCGCCTTGCTCAAACACAATATTTGCACGACCCACAATTAGCGGATCAACCGGGCCGATAGCCTTTTCGTTTTTATTAGCATAGGGCAAAAGATGTAAAACATAACGCATAGCGTTCAGTCTCGCTCTTTTTTTATCATCGCTTTTAACAACGATCCAGGGGCATTCCACGGTATCGGTGTTTAAAAACATCATTTCCTTTGCTCGCGTATAGTCGTCCCACTTTGAAAGTGACGCCACATCAATCGGGGAGAGTTTCCAGCGCTTTAAGGGGTGGATTTTTCGCTCCTTAAAGCGGCGGCGCTGCTCATCACGGCTCACAGAAAACCAAAACTTGATAATGTAGATACCGTTATGAACTAAATTACGTTCAAATTCTGGGCACTCTTCCATAAAGCGCTCATACTGCTGCTGATTACAAAAGCCCATTACGCGCTCAACACCAGCTCGGTTGTACCAAGAACGGTCAAAAAGCACCATTTCGCCTCTCGTAGGCAAATGCTCTACATAACGCTGAAAATACCATTGTCCTAGTTCGCGCTCGTTGGGCTTTTCCAAAGCAACCACCCGCGCTCCTCGGGGATTAAGGTGCTCCATAAATCGTTTTATAGTGCCTCCCTTGCCGGCAGCATCTCTTCCCTCAAAGAGAATCACCACCCGCTGCCCAGTCTCTTTTACCCAGGCTTGAAGCTTTAAAAGCTCAACCTGCAGAGCAAACTTTTCCTTTTCATAAGTCTTTCGACTCAGACGATTTTTGTATGGATAAACTCCTGTTCGCCAATCCTTGACCAAAATATCGTCAGGATTATCATCGCGTGAACTGATTGCTGCGTAATTTAAGCGCTCCTGACGAAGCAAAAGTCGCAAAAGCCGAATACGATCGGCTGGTGCCTCACCTTTTAAGATCGTACCGAGCGCCTCCAATTCTTTTTGGTCTGCCGCCTGCGTTGTTTCGTCGGTAACGATGTCCTGGACATCTTCGGTAACACGTGCATGAGAAACATCACCGCGAGAAACTAATTGGCTACGATAGGGGCCCCGTTTTTTATTTTGGTCGATATTTTTGGTGTTATCGGTCATGAGAGAATTCCGTCCTAAAATTAGAGAGTGTATCTATTTATTGTGCTACCAATTTCTTCCATCATCAATACATAGTATCCATGAGAAAAAAGAGCTCGAAGCAATTGAGTTAAAAGCATCGAGTCTTTAAGATTCGTTCAATACAAAATTGAAACTCAGGAAACAAAATGTCTCAAAAAGTTTATATCGGCATGGCAGGCTTCGGAACCGTCGGTCAAGGGGTTTATCGCGTCTTGGAACGTAATGCAGAAGTCATTTGCCGTCGATGCGTCAAAAGCCCCGAAATTAAGACGATTGTCTGCAGACATACCGATCGTGCACGCAAGCTGCTGCCAAACTCGGTTTTCGTTTCTGATGATCCGATAGTGATCGCCAAAGATCCTGAGATTTCAATTGCCATTGAAGTAATGGGCGGAATTGAACCCGCACGTTCCTTTATTTTGGAAGCGCTCAAAAATGGTAAAGATGTTGTTACGGCCAATAAAGCGCTTTTAGCCACACACGGAAAAGAAATTTTTGAGGCTGCAAACTCGTATGGACGATCAGTCTTTTTTGAAGCAGCTGTCGCCGGCGGCATTCCCATTATCAAAGCCCTGCGTGAAGGGTTGGCAGCCAATCAAATCTCAAAAGTTCAAGGGCTATTAAACGGCACCTGCAACTACATTTTATCGTCCATGCATGAGTCGCCCGTTTCATTTGAGAAAGCTTTAACAACCGCGCAAAAACTTGGTTTTGCCGAAGCCGATCCGACTTTTGACATTGAAGGACTGGATACTGCGCACAAATTGACAATCTTGACTTCGCTTGCCTTTGGCGGGGCTCTTACCCTTGAACCGAAATACGTCACCGGTATCACTTCTGTCACAGCAACTGATATTGCCATCGTTAAAAAACTCGGCTTTGCCATCAAATTATTGGCTCAAACAGAATTAAAAGATAACTCTATTGATTATCGCGTTGCCCCAACGCTTCTTGAAAAATCATCGCTTTTAGCGCAAGTTTCAGGGGCAATGAATGCAGTTGAAGTAGAAAGTGATGCGGTTGGAAAAACTTTTTACTATGGTGCCGGTGCCGGAGGGGACGCTACAGCAAGCGCAGTCTTAGCCGATGTGATTGACTGTTTAAGAGGGCACCAATCTCAGTTTGTTTCGAATCCGTCAAAAGAGGCACTTTCTTTTACCCCTCTTTCGGAACAGACGAGCCGCTTTTATGTGCGGGTGCAATCAACGGTAATAGAACAATACTTAAAGGAAATCGAGTCCGTATTTAAACATAACGGAATCACAACCGATGAGGTTTATACCGATGAGCAAACCGCTGTCTTTTTCACTCATCCGTGCAAAAAAGGTGAACTTGATCAAGCGCTCGAACAAATCTCCCAGTTGAATTCAACTGAAATCACAATCCGCACCTTCTTTATTGCAGATTAACGCAACTTTATTTGCAAAATGCCGGTTGAATTGAACCGGCATTTTGCTGTTAAAGAACTTCGTAGATTAGATGGACAGCACCGTCTTCGTAGGCTTTCACACTCTTGAGCTTTAACTGAGTCGGAAGCCTATCCATGGGCAATCCGTCAAAAACGGCAGCCATCGATCCCCGACCGTCAATGCCGGGACCGATTAAAAGGCTGACTTCATCCAAAAGGCCGGCTTCTAAAAAGCCCGCATTAATATGACCGCCGCCCACGATTGCCATGCGCTTCACGGCGAATTCTTCTGCAAGGATTTCGCAGGCACGAATCAAATCAATACGCTCTGCCCCTGTTGCTATCCAAGAAATATTTTCCGAATCTAAATAGCCCAAATAGGCTTTCGTCACTTTTTCACTCGTGACCACAATCAGAGGCAAATTCAATTCTTTGGGCTGACTCCAAAGAAGCGTTCCTTTTGTATCTACAACGACGCTATAACCTTCTGCCGCTACTTTCTTAGAAAAAGCTTCTTTTCCGAAAATTTCACAATCGCCTGACTGAAACTCTCCCTCCTGAGCCAATTCCAACTGAGCTGTGACTCTGCCGCTCACGGTTGTCGGCGTATCAAGCGCCTTTAATGTTTCATAGTACTCATTGACACCTTGGATCTTTTCCGTCATTCGGCAATCAATTCGACCGTCAACAGAAGTCATCATATGGCATACGATGTATGGTTTTTTCATTATTTATCTCATCAGATCTGATTGTTTTTGAGAATAGCTCAAAGAAATTGAATTAACCGCTTTAAAAAGAAAGATTTCTTGCCCATTCTTCTCTTGCATTTAAATGAAAAAAGCGTTACTCTATTTCCGACATATGTCGGATATTGTAAAAAAGGAAACAATTATGCCCAGACCGAGCCGCTGTCGTCGAGTTTGTGCGGAACCCGTCTTCCGAGCGTTTAATGTCGATGAAAACGAAAAAGAGCCCATCACGCTTTTTGTCGATGAATTTGAAGTGATTCGACTCGTGGATTTTGAAAAAAGAACACATGAGCAGTGTGCCCGGCAAATGTTGATTTCCCGAACGACTGTCACTGAAATTTACGAAAAAGCTCGCTACAAAATTGCAGATGCTTTAGTAAACGGTAAACCATTGTTGATTGCAGGCGGACATTACCAAGTCTGCCGAGGTGAAGGAGCTCAAAACTGTCCCGGCCACGGCCGTTGCCAACGCCGCAATCAATCCCGCATGAACTTAACTATCGAAGGAAATACCATGAAAATTGCAGTACCTGTCAAAAACGAAAATATTTACCAACACTTCGGCATGGCTGCCGCCTTTAAGCTCTATACGATTGAAAATCAGGCAATCGTCGCCACGGAAGTCGTTGAAACAAACGGTCGCGGTCACGGTGCCATGTTGGACCTGCTCTTAAATCACCAGGTCAACTGTGTGATTTGCGGCGGCATTGGAGAAGGTGCCATCGCCAATTTAAAACAAGTCGGCATTGAACTTGTAGCAGGTATTAATGGTGAAAGTGACGAGGCTGTAAAAGCCTACTTAGCCGGAAACTTACAAAGTAACCTGCAGGCAGCATGTGACAAATCCTTGCATCACGGTCACGGACACGGTCATTGTGGTGACCAATGCGGCTCCGATTGCGACTGCCAAGGTCACGCTCATCAACACTGCCACTGCCAAAATCATTAATTCGGCTTAAATCCGGGCGGCGAAAGAAACACTTCGCCGCCTTATTTTTTCTTTTTCCTAACTATCGCATCAATAGATTTTGATCACAATTTCTTTAAAAAACAAAAAGATATCCTTTCGGACAATTTTTTATTCACTAATTGAACCTTATATTTGAAGTAAATAGATTGACTATTCATTCTGGAGGTCCGCTATGAGTTTTGTGTTTGAAAAAGAATATGGTCTTTTGATTGACGGACAATGGGTAAGTGCGGAAAATCACGCCACTTTTGAAACGCATAATCCTGCTAACAACGAACTGCTGGCAGTGTGTGCAGATGCGTCCGCTCTTGATGTCAATAAAGCTGTGAAGGCTGCTCAGAAAGCGTTTGAATCCTGGTCTAAAACGAGCCCTCAAGAGCGCGCTCAACTCTTACTTAAAGCAGCCGATTTGATTGATGAACACGCGGCCCAACTCGCAGAAATTGAAACTCGCGATAACGGCAAACCTTTGCGTGAAACGACGCTTGTTGACGTTCCCCTTTCTTCTGACCACTTCCGCTACTTTGCCGGGTGCCTCAGAGCTGAAGAAGGTTCTGCCGTGATGATTGATGACAATACGCTCTCAATCGTTCTTCATGAACCGATCGGTGTTGTGGGACAAATTATTCCCTGGAATTTCCCGTTATTAATGGCGGCTTGGAAAATTGCCCCAGCGCTTGCTGCAGGCAATACCCTTGTCATTAAACCCTCCTCCACCACCCCATTATCAATCCTTTATTTGGGTAAATTATTAAATCAAATTTTGCCGCCTGGAGTAGTTAACGTTGTGACTGGTCGTGGTGTCCAAAGTGGTCAGGCGATGCTTGATCATCCGGGTTTTGCAAAACTAGCCTTCACAGGTTCTACAGAAGTGGGTTACAGCGTAGCAAAGGCTGCTGCCAATCGACTAATTCCTGCAACGCTTGAATTGGGCGGCAAGTCAGCCAATATCTATTTTGACGATTGCCAAATGGATAAGGCCATTGAAGGGGCGCAAATCGGCATTCTCTTTAATCAGGGACAGGTTTGCTGCGCAGGTTCCCGCATCTTCGTGCAGGAAGGCATCTATGACAAATTTGTAGAAAAGCTTGCCGAAGCCTTCCGAACGGTTAAAGTGGGCGATCCCATGTGCATGCAAACCCAAATGGGCTCTCAAATTAACCAAAAACAACTTCAAAAGATTCTGAAGTACGTTGAAATCGGCAAATCCGAAGGTGCACGAGTCTTAACGGGCGGAGAAGCGGCGAAGGTTGAAGGCTGCGAGGGCGGAGCCTTTATGCAGCCGACCCTCTTGGTTGATGTCACCAACGATATGCGCGTCGCTCAGGAAGAAATCTTCGGACCGGTGGCTGTGGTCATTAAATTTAAGACCGAAGAAGAAGTAATCGCTATGGCAAACGAGAGCGAATACGGCCTGGGCGGAGCGGTTTGGACGCGCGACATTAACCGTGCATTGCGTGTGGCCAAATCAGTGCGAACCGGCAGAATGTGGGTCAACACCTACAATGAACTGCCCGCTCACACTCCGTTTGGCGGATACAAAAAGTCCGGCATCGGGCGTGAAACCCACAAGATGATGCTTGCTCACTACAGTCAAACGAAGAATATCTACATTTCCATTTCTGAAGATAAACGCGGCTTCTTCTAACTAACTTCAACTAGACCGAACAGTTTTTAAGGGCTGTTCGGTCTTTTTTTGCCCTCAAATTAAAGTACCCGTGAGACAATACTGTTTGTGAGCCACTCATTCAATGAGGAGTCATCATGGGAAAAGATTTTGACAGCGATATTGTTGAAACGATCGAAAAACTGAAATCCTGCCGGGACGTTCAAGAAGCGCTTCAAATGGTCAAGCAACAGTTGCCTGACATCATCGAAATTCAAAAAGAACTCGCACTCATTGAAGCGCCGACTTTTCATGAGGAAAAGAAGGCCAGGCGTTATGCCCAGCTTTTAACCGAAGCAGGACTTGAAGAAGTCAAAATTGACAAACATTTCAATGTCTGGGGGCGTTGGCCGGGAGTCGGCAAAACAGGAAAATCTGTTTTATTGGAAGGTCACTTGGATACGGTCTTTTCTTTCGGTGATGTTAAAGATCTTAAAGTTGACGATGAGGGACAAATTCATTGCCCCGGTATTTGCGACGATACGAGAGCGATTGCGGCCAACTTATCTGTGCTGAAAGCCTTCAAGACACTGGGCATTCGTCCTTATCACGATATTATTTTTGCTGCGACCGTGTGCGAAGAGGGGCTTGGCGCGATGCTCGGCATGAAAACGCTTCTGCAGGGACTTGAAGAACAGACAAAAGTTCTCGCTGCTATTTCCATTGACGGCCCGAGCAACAATGTTTTTTACGCTAATGCAACCGGCATGGTTGACTGGTCGGTGACTTTCAAGGGACCGGGCGGACACGCGTGGACCGCCTCTGACATGCCCAGCGCCTTGCACGCTGCCTGTCGGGCCGCCTCTATTATTGCGGACTTTAAACTTCCGACTTCGCCCAAAACAATCGTCACCGTGAGCCTCATTGAAGGCGGGCAAGCTATTCACGGGATTGCGCAGCAATGCACGATGAAGATTAATGCTCGCTCCAACAGCCAGGAAGAATTGGTAAAACTCAATACTCAGATGATTGAGGCTTTTGAAAAAGGTGCCGAGCTGGAAAATTCATACAAAGGAACACCTGGATTGATTCAAGTGTGCTACGAAAAGCTTCTGGATATTCCGGCAGGAAGTCAAAATGAAGACTGCCGCATGATTCAGGCAACAAAGGCTGTCACTGAATCCCTTGGTATTGAGCCTTGCCTAAAACCCGGAGGCTGCACAAACACCAATATGGCAATTGCCAGAAAAATTCCGGGAGTCTGTCTTGGTCGTGGCGGCAAAGAATACGGCACGCACACATTAAACGAGTGGTTTGATCCGAAAGGCGTTGAAGCCTGCGAACAAAAATCTATTCTTTTGCTTTTAACCTTAGCAGGGCTAGATGACAGAATTAAAGCGTTGGGCGAAACACTTTAAAAAATCTATGACGCAGGCCACGTCAAGCACGATGTGGCCTATCTCTTTTCCTCTTCAGGCTTCCACAAGGCGTGCCTGTGCTTAGCGTAATCTGCGTCCACAAAGCCAGAAAACATCGCCGGAATCAAATGACGATTGGCCTTGAAAACAAAGGCTGCCATATGTCCCAAAAACAATAAGATTGTGAGCACCATACCGGCATTGTGCAGTTGAGCGAGCCAAAAAAGTAACGGATCCGGCATATCAAGCCCCGACAAATTTTTAAGAGTCTTTAGCCATCCGGTCGCAATCACAAGCGCAAAGACGATAACAAACGCTGCCCAAGCCAAGCGCTGCTCCGGCAGATATTTTTCTGAAGGCGGTTCTTCGCTGCCGGTTAAAAGAGCCTTGATAATCTTCATACTTTTAGCGAAATCACCCTTTTTCGGCACAATATCAAACGAGCCTTCAAAGGCATGCACTGTGAGGTGAAAAATACAAAGTACGGTGAAAATAATTGCAAAGGCATAGTGCCAAGGCAAAGTGATGAAAAAGTCGGCCGTGGACGGAAACAGTGCAGTAATACCATAACGTTTAGCTACTGGCATCTGAAGAATGCCCGTCACAATTAAGCCGAAACAGGAAAAAGCAATGCCCCAGTGGACTAAACGGTTACGCAGACTCTGCCTAAAAACTTTATTCATCTGCTTCCTCCTTACCCTTCTGCGTTCCCACCTTTTTGCGTCGGGCAACAACATAACCTAAAGCCACTGCTACAAATGGTGCAGCAAGTGTCGCAACAGCCCAATCGGAGGATTGATCAAGCTCTGCAATTACCTTTTGAAAACCCGGCCGACCGTCATTGCCTTTTGACGATTTTGTTTTCATTACCGCAGCTTGAAGCGCTTCAAAAGAGTGAGAGGAAACGTACCAGGTCGCCGTCCCCCCGTTTTCATTAATCCCATAGATATGACGATTTTTTGCAATCGAACGTATTTCTTTTAACGCCTCGGATAAAGGCATAAAAACCATGGCTTCGTGAGGGCAGGCCTTTGCGCAAGCGGGGGTATCGCCGATTTCCAGGCGGTCAGCACAAAAGTCACACTTATACATAACGCCACCGCCTGCAAATTTCGGAGCAACATCCAAATAAAGACCAACTCCAGCTTGCCGCTGAGGGATTCCCCACGGACAAACATCTCGGCATTTTGCACCACCGAAACAGACTTCCGGATTAATTTGAACAGCCCCTTGCTCACTTCGGTCAATTGCACCGAAAGGGCAAATTTTTCGGCAAGGTGCATCAAAACAGTGCATACAGCGCCTCGGTGCATAAACAGTTTCACCGCTATCCAACCTGACTTCTTCGATAAAAAGCCAGTTATAAGGCGTCAATCGATTTATCTGATCTCGTTTTTCAGAAAAGTCTTCGTAAGACTTTTGAGGCCAATAAGGTTTTAGTGGCTTTATCGGATTGGGAAATCTTTGAAAATTCTTTTGTCTGCAGGCTTGCACGCAGGCTGGGATCTCTGAGTTTTTGCATCCGTCACAGCGATCCAAATCAATAATGCTTACCCACTGTTCTGGAGCGAGGGTTTGTTCAGAGGCCTGGCTCTGAGCGGCACCTAAAGCCACTGCTGAAAGCAACGATTTTTTTAAAAACGATCGACGATTGGACATGGAGAAAAAAATTGATATAGCTTTTTTGAAACTCTAATAAAAAATTCCAATCGAGGCAACGAGTTTTTTCGATTCAAAATGATAAATTAAACTAACTGGGCGAAAAACATTAGTCTTATCTAAAAAATTTAAACAGTTACACTAAGTTCTGAAATTTGGATAAAAACTTTAAAGCAAGACAACTTTAGTTTATTAGAAGCATGCAATATCCAGCTAACGGTAACACACAATGAACATTAAGTCATCATGATGTACGTAAGAGAGCCTATCAGATGCATTAACTCCCAATGTTTTGACAAATTTTAATTTACAAGGGCAAGGCTGAGGATTTTTGTAATGGTTTTTGCTGTAACGGACTATGAACTAATCAGCTGAACCATTTGATAGGCAATAAAAAACCGTACGGTAACAAACACGTACGGACTACATTATGGTGCCCGGGGAGAGACTCGAACTCTCACGGCTCATCACCGGTGGATTTTGAATCCACTGCGTCTACCATTCCGCCACCCGGGCAACTAACTGATTGTCAACTCTCTTACTGGTGCGCGATACAGGGTTCGAACCTGTGACCCCTGCCGTGTGAAGGCAGTGCTCTACCGCTGAGCTAACCGCGCGCTTTCGCAAGCGAGGATTGGAATTATACCGAAGTTCTTAGACTTGTCAAATATTTTGTTTGAATTTTTCAAGATAGATGGCTTTTACTTCTAATTGCACTTATTTTCTGTTAACAAGCACTTAAATTTTCTCATCTTTCTTTATTTTATTTTTTGAATACCTTGTTCTTTTACTTTGTCCAAAAAATCTTCTGCCCATCCTTTTCCAGGAATAAATGTATGTGAACTAATTTCACAAAGTGGGACTAAAACAAACGCTCTTTCATGCATTCTGGGATGCGGCAAAGTTAAAAAATCAGTTTGACTGACTTCCTGGCCATACAGGAGCAAATCCAAATCCATCGTACGAGGTGCATTATGAACGCCGAGTGGTCTCTGACGGCCAAATTCTTTTTCAATATCTAAAAGCGTTTGCAACAGCTCTGGAGCATTTAAAGAGGTTTGCACTTCCACCACAGCATTTACGTAATCCGGCCCACTGGAATCAATGGGGTCCGTTCGATAAAAAGACGAACACTTCGTGACCTCTATCTCTTTTATCTGATTTAAACGAACGACTGCCTCAGATAGAGCCTCTCTTGCATTACCTAAGTTTGCTCCGAGCGCAACAAAAGCTTTCTGCATCGTTAATCCTCAATCTTGATTTTCTTTCGGCGAATAGGTGCTCGGCGTCGTCTGGGGCGAGGCGTCGGTTGAGCGAAAACCTCGTCATCATCAATTAAGTTAACTGTTGAGTCTTCTCCGGCAGGCGCGCTCAAATCGCGAACAAGCTGCCAACTGTCGGCTTCTAGCAACAATTGTTTCTTAATTTGAGCTTTTGATGGCTTCTTAAGCTCTCCCTTTTTAGGTTTTCTAGCTTGAGCGTTTGCTGTCGCTTGTTCCCGGATCATATTCAAACGAGTCTCTTCATCAACTTCCTGAAATTTTGTCCACCACTGAACAATGCTTGGGTCAACAAATTCCAATTGACTTCTTAAAAGCATAAAGTCGTAGCCGGCTCTAAACTTTGGAATGTTCAAAAGACCCATCGCCGACTTTGTTCCGCGACGCAAAAGTTTAATTTGTAAAACCCATATCGTGAGAATATCTTCAACAAAGCGTTTTTGAATAGCAAGCTTCTCGCATTGTCTGTCCAGCACGTGCCGACCGGCCTCGATCATTGCCTGAATCTGGCTCTCACCTCGAGAAATCCGCTCTTCAAAATGACGATAGGTCAAAGGCCATAGAAGTGTGGCAAACAAAAAGGACGGGGAAACTTTTTTGCCTATAGCAATACGCTCATCGGTGCGCTTCATAGCTAACATCAAAAAACGCTCGCCCTTTTGTTCTTTAAGAGCCACTTCCAAAAGCGGAATCACATTGCGGTAAAGCCCTAATTGACGCAGTTGCTCCATACAGTCAATTGCCCGACCACACGTTAATAGTTTGACCGCTTCATCAAACAGCCGAGCCTCAGGAACGTTAGCAAGCAACGGCGCCAAGCGGCTGATAGGCGCTAGGGTTGCCTCATCGATTTTAAATTGAAGCTTCGAAGCTATTCTTACCGCACGAAGCATTCTTACCGGATCCTCTCGATAACGCTCTTCTGGATCACCAATCATTCGAACGACGCCATCCAGAATATCCTGCATACCGTTGTGATAATCAATAAGTTCTTCAGTGGTAGGATTGTAGTAGAGAGCATTGATCGTAAAATCACGTCTAGCTGCATCTTCCCACATTTCACCAAATACGTTATCGGAAATCACCCGACCGAATCGGTCTTTTCTTACGCCGGCTCCCTCCAAAGCGCGAAAAGTCGAGCATTCAATTTTTTCTCGACCGAACATCACGTGAACCAAACGAAACCGCTTACCGATGATAATGGCTCGTTTTTGGCAGCGTTTAACTTCTTCTGGTGTTGCATCAGTCACAACATCAAAATCTTTCGGCGTCACTCCCAACAGTAGGTCGCGCACTGCTCCACCGACCACATAGGCTTCAAAACCGGCGCGCTGGAGATTTTTTACCGTGCGCATCGCTTCAAGACTCACTAAGCGACGATCAATTCCGTGTTCATCTCTTTGAATAACCCGAGGCGTTTTAACGTAATGAGCCGGCAAAGTATGTGTTTTAGTAGAAAATAGTCCCTTTGTATAGGCAATAATGTTTTTAAACATTGTCCATCCTTGATAGCCGACCACTATCCGAAATCAAAGGACTCATGCTCTATCAAAAAGCTTTAAGAGAGCCCAACCGCTTTTTTGCGCTTGTTCTTTTAATTGGGGATCCGGATTGGTCGCGACCACATGACCATGAAATGATTCGACAAATTGTAGCAAAGGCAAGTCTGTAATGGAGTCTGTATACGCTACGCTTTCCGATAAATCAGAAAGCGGAATCTGATGTGTTGCACAAAACTCTTTTAATCGGTCAATCTTGTGCTTACCATAGCAAAAACCACCTATAAATTCGCCCGTAAACTCTCCCATGCTGTCTTCAACAGGCCGCGTAGCCAAAAGGTAATTGATACCGAAAGCCTTTGCAACCGTCTCTGAAATATAAGATTGAGTACCGGTTGCCATTACAGCCGTATAGCCGTCTTCTTTCATTGAAGCGACCAAATTTTTCGCCGAAGGGGTGATATTGGGCTCGACTACCTCTTTGACAAATTGCTCCCTTAAACGATCAAGGTTTTGTCGAGAAAAGCGTTTCAGTAACCCCATATGAAAGTACATAAAAGGTTCAACCTGAAAACGTCCACAATGATAGTCATCGAGATATTTTTTCTTTAAAACTAAGGCTTCTGACAAATCGGCACCGCTTCTTTGAGCGAGGAAGTCAACCCACACGACGCCGACATCAATCGGCATTAACGTTCCGTCCATATCAAAAATTGCAAGCTTCAAAGTATCTCTCCATGTTTGTTGAGCCATGCTTTCAGTACAGGAACCGTAACCGTAGCTTTTTTCTTTGCCAAAAGCTCTCGATCCATTTCGCTTAGTAGATGAGAGAGCGTTTTAATGTTTCTGGGCAAATAATTTTTCATCCAGTTTTCAGCTTCAGGTCTCACCTCTATACCGCGAGCTCTTGCCTGAGCTGACAGCGCCAACCACATTTCCCCTTGCAAAGGAAGAATATGAAATACAGCTCCCCAAGTCAATCGGGTACAAATATCTGGTCGAACGAATTTATCAGCGGGAGATTTCTTTCCCGTCATCACTAAAGTTGCGCCAGGATGAATCCTGATTTCGTTAATCAATGCAAAAAGCCGATCCAAACCATCTTCGGTTAAAGTGTCAATATCGTCGACTGCATAGCGTAATCGTTCAGCAGAAAAAGTCGGAACATCGGAGTCTTTTAACCCCATCGCCAATGCCAAATGAGTTTTTCCGACTCCCGATTCTCCCCATAAATACACAAGCTGAGGCTCACCTGTCTCAAGCACTTGTCTCAGGCAGGTAAGCGCGCTCCCATTGTCTCCAACCACAAAGTTATCCAGCGTGGCGGCGGGTTCCATAGCGATGTCTAACGGCAACTGCTCAAATAACATAGATAGCTTTACGTGAAGGTTTTAATCCCTTGCTACAATGACTAGATTAATGCGGATACGCAAGTGTACCGCCACCTTCACTTTTTTGGGCAATTACCATGACTCAACTTTCTTACGCTGCCGCCGGTGTAGACATTGACGCCGGTGATGAACTTGTTGAACGCATCAAACCGCTCGCTAAGCGCACCATGATTCCCGGTGTTTTAGCTAGTGTTGGCGGCTTCGGCGCAATGTTTGAAATTTCAAAAGAATATAAAAATCCGGTCTTAGTAACAGGAACCGATGGCGTCGGCACGAAGCTAAAGCTCGCCTTTACACTCGGCCGACACGATACTGTAGGACAAGACTTAGTCGGCATGAGCGTCAATGACATTCTTGTGCAAGGCGCAAAAAGCCTCTTTTTCCTTGACTATTACGCTTGCGGCAAACTTGATGTTGATGTAGCAGAACGTGTCGTGGCCGGTGTTGCTAAGGGGTGCGAATTAGCCGGTTGCGCCTTAATCGGCGGCGAAACGGCTGAAATGCCCGGTATGTACCCGGAAGGCGAATATGACTTAGCTGGCTTTGCAGTTGGCATCGTTGAAAAAGATGAAGCGATTGATGGCAAATCTATAAAAGCCGGTGATGTTATCTTGGGTCTTGCCTCAAGCGGCCCCCACTCTAACGGTTTTTCTTTGATCAGAAAAGTGGTTGAAGTAACAAACACTCCCTGGGACATGCCCCTTGACGGTCGCACATTAGCCGATTGCGTGATGGAACCTACTCGCATTTACGTCAAGCAAGTTTTGAATGTCATGAAGACCGTGAAGATCAAAGGAATGGCTCATATCACGGGCGGCGGACTCATTGAAAATGTGCCCCGCGTCTTGCCTGAAAATACTCAAGCAGTCATTCACGCTGACAGTTGGACTCGTCCCGCAGTTTTTGATTGGTTGCAAAAAGCCGGCAATATTGATTCCCACGAAATGCACCGTGTATTTAATAATGGTATCGGCATGGTGGTCATTGTCGACGCAGCTGATGCTGATCGTGCCGTCGAAGCTTTTAAAGCCGAAGGCGAAAAAGTCTTCCGTTTAGGCGAAATTGTCGAACGCCCTGAAGGCGTGCCCGGCTGCGTCGTCATCTAGGACTTGATCCTTTTATAATTTGGAGGCGGTGTTTTCACCGCCTCTTTTAGTTTTCTCGGAGATTGATTCATGCGTAAAGACAACCCAGCTTTTGTTCCAGATTCACCCTTTGCCCGTCCTATGACAGAAGAGCACATGAAATTTTTCAGTGCAATTCCTAAGACCGAATTGCACTGCCACCTGTTAGGAACGACTCAAAAAAGCACTTTTGAAGACTTGGTCAGAGAGTCTGGAGCGCCCGTTACGCAAGAAGAAATCGACGGCTTCTTTACCCGCGGAGATAAGCCCGTTGGCGTATTGCGTATTTTCCGTGCGCTTGAAGAGCATATTTTGATTAAACCCGAAATGCTCAAACGCATCACTTATGAATATTTGGCTGATTGCAAAAAACACGGCATCCGCTACACAGAATTTTTCTGGAATTACACCGGGCTTGCCCGTCATTACAGCTACGCTGATGCACAGGCTGCCATTATTGAGGGCATTCACGAAGGCGAGCGTGATTTCGGCGTCATCGGTCGGTTGATTCCCTCCATTGATCGTGAGGATTCCCCTGAGGCAGCCGTGGAATTGGCTCGCCAAATGATTGCTAATCGTGCCCCTGAAACCATTGGCATCGGCATTGACTACCGCGAAAATGATCATGAACCGGAAAATTTCTGGAAGGCCTTTTTTATGGCCAAAGAAGCGGGCTTTAAGGTTACTATTCACGCAGGTGAATTCGGTTGCCACTGGCGAAACATTGAAACTGCCATGAAGCTTTTAAAAGCCGATCGTTTAGACCATTGCTACACGATTATCGACAATCCTAAACTTGTCGAAGAAGTGAAAAAAGCGGGGTTAATCATTACTGTGGTCCCGACTAATTCTTACTATTTACGCACCTTTAGTGATGAAGAGTGGGCACTAAAGCAACCTATCCGCAAAATGGTCCCAATGGGACTTCGTGTGCATCCGAACA
This sequence comes from uncultured Sutterella sp., assembly GCA_900544345.1. GTDB lineage: Bacteria > Pseudomonadota > Gammaproteobacteria > Burkholderiales > Burkholderiaceae_F > Aphodousia. The sequence goes on from UQUR01000005.1 coordinate 57,028, forward strand.
CGGACGATCCCACAATGCACCATGTCAACGCTACTCAAACATGGATGTTGATGTATAACTTTCTGAATTTCACCGTTGCTGATCTCAAAAACTTCATGATTAACGGCATTGATGGCGCCTGGATTGATGAAGAAACCAAGGAAAAATGGAAGCATGAATGGAGTGAGGAATTTGATCGATTGGCAGAAAAATTCCCCGGCTAAAAGATAAATCTTTGCTCTTTTTTAAGACGCTCACCGACTGTGCTGATGAGCGTCTTTTTCTTTTTTCCAGAAAATAACACCGTTTTCTCTCTAGTCAGAAACGATTAGAAAATAGAAAAATTTTTCCCCTCAACTTGATACAGCTCTGCTAGAGTGTTAACAAGTTCGGTAGAAATTTTACCGTTCGAGCTTTTAGGAGAGTCATCATGCTAGTACGTATAGCGCGATTAAATACCTTACAGCACTGTTACAAACCTTTGCCTAATTTTGCGTTGGTTTTGACCTCCTCCTCATCCTCTACAACTACCTCCACTACATCAACGGGTTCATCTCTCTAAGGTGCCCGTCTGACAAAGGCTTCGTGATAGCCCACTCTCACAAAGAGTCAAACATTACAACATCCGACATTTAACAATTTACGTTTTTCAAGACATTGAAGTCTTTTTTGAGGTTTTGCATTCATGCCTCTGAAAGTTTCTTCATCTGTCGCCCTAAATGGATTTTTGTATGGGTTAGTGTCTTGAAAAATCCGCAAAGGTTTTTATACAAAAGAGAACCCTGCGATAGATGAAAGGAAACATCATGCAAAAAATCGCAAACCTCAAACTGCACCTATTGGCACTAATCGTTGTGGTTATTGCAGAGGCTATCGGCACTCAAAAGTTTGGTCTAGTTGTCATGCTGCCGCTTTTGTTTGCACTTGTTATCGGCGGTATTCTCAGTCTGCCCAGGCTTCATATACTCAATACCACTCAAATGGATCGAGCTGCTAAATTCATGCCGATTGCCATGCTGGTTTTAATTGCAAAAATCGGTCTAGATATCGGACCTAACCTGGAAATTTTGCTCAATTCCGGTTGGGCACTCATCATGCAGGAATTTGGGCATTTCTTCGGAACTTTGATCTTCGGTTTACCGGTTGCGCTGCTCCTGAAAATGAAACGCGAAGCTATCGGGGCTTGCTACTCGATTGACCGTGAAGCCAATGTCGCCATTATCGGTGAAAAGTTTGGTTTGGATAGCGCAGAAGGCCGTGGAGTGATGGGTATGTACATTTGCGGTACGGTCTTCGGAGCGCTTTGGATTTCGCTATTAGCCGGTGTAATTGCTCAGCTTGACTGGTTTCATCCGCATGCCCTGGCAATGGGTGCAGGAATTGGTTCTGCAAGCATGATGGCCGCAGGCGTGGGATCGATCGTAGCCTCCTACCCGCATGAAGCTCAATTAATTCAAGCTTATGCAGCAGCAGCCAATTTAATGACCTCGATTCTCGGTATTTATTTTGCGCTGTTTGTTTCGCTTCCCGTTACGATCAAAATCTATGAATTCTTTACCGGGGATAAACGTCGAGAAGATCCCCACGGGGCCGTATTGAATTAGAGAAATCAACGAAACAAATTTTGAAAGGAAAAAATTATGTTGGCTTATTTAGAAAAAATGAAAGACATCCTCTTCATTTTGGTTGTCACGGCAGTTTATTCGGTCATTGCTCACTTTGTGGGCAGTAACGGAGATCTTGCTGCGGGTTCTATTGGCGCATTGGTCTTAGTCATGATTACGGTTGTCGGCATTGTCATCAGTTGGCTACCTGGATTCAAACTTTTACCAATGGTCTTTTGGGTATCGATCGTTGCTGTGGTGGTTTCCATGCCCCAATTCCCGTTAAGCGACTGGATCCTTGCCCAAACGAAAAATGTTGGCTTCCTCTCTATCACGACGCCCATTCTTGCTTACGGCGGCTTATGCTTAGGTAAAGACTTGCAAGCGTTTAAGCAGCTCTCCTGGCGAATTGTCCCCGTAGCATTGGCGGTTGCAGCCGGCAGTTTTATCTGCGCAACGGCTTTAGCTGAAATCATGCTGCACTTGGAAGGTATTTTTTAAAGTTTCTTTTTTAAAGGCAAAGAAGATGAATAAAGCACAATTAAAAGAACTCGTCTGTCAGGCAATTGACGCTCGTTATGACGATATCGAGAAAGTCGCTATGGATATTTTTGCAGAACCTGAACTTGGATTTAAAGAACAGAAGACGTCTGCAAAAGTTAAAGCGGTTTTCGATCAACTTGGAATGAATTACTCCGACGGTTGGGGTATCACCGGAGTCAAGGCTAGAGTAAAAGGTCGTCAGTCGAAGAAAACCATTGCATTACTTGGCGAATTAGACGCTATTATCTGCCGCGACCATCCCAACTGCGATCCGATAACGGGTGCAGCGCATTGCTGCGGTCACAATGTACAAATCGGTAATTTGTTGGCTGTGGCCATGGCCTTTAAGGATACCGGCATTATGCAGTATCTCGATGGTGATGTAGTCTTTTTTGCTGTACCTGCAGAAGAATACGTGGAAATTGATTACCGCAACAGCCTTCGCGAAAAAGGGAAATTACGCTACTTGGGCGGCAAGGCAGAAATCATCGCTCAAGGAGGCTTTGATGACATTGATATGGCCATGCAAATGCACGTCGATCCGACAGACAATCCCAATGGTGAATTTCAAGTCGGAGCAAGCTGTAACGGCTTTATCGGTAAATTAATCGAATACCGCGGAAAGGCTGCTCACGCAGCTGGCGCCCCCGACAAAGGGATTAATGCATTAAATGCCGCCCTGATGGGCGTAATGGGCGTCAATGCTATCCGTGAAACTTTCCGAGACGATGACTGCGTGCGTTTTCATCCAATCATTAATGCAGGGGGAGATCTCGTCAATGTGATTCCGGATCGCGTCAAAATGGAAAGCTACGTACGTGCTGCGCGCCTTGAAGCGCTCACTGGTTACAATAAGGCCATCAACCGGGCTCTAAAAGCCGGAGCCGATGCTATTGGCGCAACCTGTGAAATTAAGGACTTACCGGGTTATCTTCCGCTTCGCCCAGATGAAAATTTCCGTGATGTGCTTCGCGAAAATGCTAAAGCGGTTTTTGGAGCGGAAAATGTCGTTGAAGGCGTCCATTCAGCAGGTTCCACTGATATGGGAGACGTCTCTCACTTAATGCCCGTGGTTCATCCCTGGGTTGGCTGCGTCAAGGGTGTATTGCACGGTGCAAGCTACAACTTTGACAATAAGGAAGCTGGATTAAAGAAAACAGCAAAAGTACTGGCAATGACAATTATTGACTTGTTGGCAGATGAGGCTCAGGAAGCTCAACGTATTTGCGATCATTTCAAACCGGTTCTTACCAAAGAAACGTATTGCAAATACATGGACTCTATCTCTGCCCAATAGCCGCAGATAGCGATAGGCCGACAGACTTACGTCTGCCGGCCCTTTAGCTTTGTGAATTAGAACAAATAACTGAAGCGACCAGACATCAGCCAAGTGTCTTCCGTTTTTCCTCCGGCAACCTTTTCAACGTCTAACTGCAAGCCTAAACGGTTTTTCCAAACCCAAGAGGTACCTACACCAAATGAAGCCCAGGTGTCCGTATCGCCCCAATTCACATCTAAACGATGCCCTTGCTGGTCACGGAAAACAGCATCCTGCCCGTCAGTAAATTGGTGATAAACATCCGCCCTAGCGTAGAAAGACCCGTTAGAACTTGAAGTCGTGATTTCTCGACCGGCTCGAAGTCCTGCTCTGCCAATCACACTTGTTTCACCATCGACATCTACTTGCATACCGCGTTGACTGTCGTAGTCATAACCATCAACGTAAGCCACCTGTACTTGCAATTGCGGTTCTATGAAAACGCCGTTAGTATCGAGCAACTGATATCCGTACTCAGCAGAAACAGCTGCATAATCTTGATCAAAGTCTCCGGAAGTACTGTAACTTTGATTACCGACGTTAAAGTCACTGGAAACGCGGCCTAAACGACCAACAAAATCGAAATAGTGCTGTCCCAACTGCAAGGTATCAAACACAGCCAATTCGTAGCGCTTCATGTCACCGTCACCGCGGACATCTAAAAACTCTGTGTCTCCTTGCGTGTAAGTAAAATACGCACCTAAACGGTTGTTACTAGTGATTTGACGATCAATACCGACGGTTGCCCCGGTGCGATCCCAACGATATTGGTTCTCTGCCCCGCTTCTGCCATGATGCACACGAACCCAAAGACCATTATCTGAATTTTCTATATCGCGAACTTGCTCAGCTAAACGACGATCTCGCCTATCCATTTCGATCGCAGCGTCGTAGCTCGCATAACCAGCACCGGTCATACCGACAGCGGCAGCAGATTCTTTGAGTGTTACTCTTCTGATAAACCAATTGGTACCATCCAAGAATTCATTCATATCGATTTTTCTAGCCAACTCTGCCTGATCTGCAGTCGTTGCATCAATATTGGCTGTTTTATCCCAATAGGCATTGTCGGGATTGTTCAAATCCTCTTTAGTAATTCCTTCTTTTTTAGCTATTTCCAATTCGTAATCAACAAGCGCTTGACCATAAATGTTTTGCTTATCCCTGAATTGAACAGAGCTACCTTTGGCCACTAAAGCAAATGTCAGAGTATTTTCAGGTGTGATAGATTCAAGCAACTGAAGGTTATAAGGCTCAAAGTAGTGCGTACCTTCACCAGATTCAATGTAGACCATGTCACTTTGTGTTTTATCGTCGCCATTGAGATCCAAGCGGAAAATACCTCCGTTACCCTTTAAATGACCGATGCGGACGTAATCATGTTTACCTTCGACATTCATGTCGAAGGCTTCATTCTGGATCAAATCCCAAATGCCCAGCTCTTTCCAATATCGTTCGACATCAGCATCGTACAGATTAATAATCCCACCATTTAATTCAATGGAACTGATACGTTTTGGAATTGTGTATTGCAAACCACCTTTATCACGATTACTTTGTATACCGAAATAAGTCCATTCAGCGCCATCCTCAAACTTCAGATTAAAGGTATCCTGTATCCAATCATCATAGGAAACTTTTGAAGTATTATTTTTCTTCCAATCTGAATTCATCCAAGTTTTCTCATCCCCAAACCAATACGACCCTACTCCGGAAAATGTAATTTCTATTGAACCTGGATTATCCAAAGTTCTATCATCCATCATGTCCAATGTTCCAACCAATTTATTTTGAGTCGAATTAAACTTGATTGTGCTGCCATTCTTAGCGCTCAGTAAATCTGGACTTCTGGCAATTGTCCATAATTGAACTATCGAATTTGAATTGCCAATTACTGCATTTGCTCCATCTAAATAGAGCAGATTAGCTCCTACGGTCTCCGGCCCATCTATCTGCTCAATCTTCGCAACAACATTGCCGTTAAATCTATAAGTGGCTCCCTTTTTCGCGTAAAAAATATGGTTGCCGGGAGCACCTCCTGTCCATCCTTTATCTATCTCCTGAGCACTTAGGTAAGCAAAGGTATCGCCATTGATATTAACTTCTGATTTATTCCCCAGACTTATCGTAAATTGATTGCCAGTAATTTTGGCATAGTGCACAAGTTCTAATCCCGAATAACTAGACACAAGACCATCCTGAAACAGTGTATCTGTAAGAGTTATATTTTCTTTTGAATAATCTTTAGCAATCAGGATATTATTTTCATTGACAAAGGCAATTGGAGCTGCTGCAGTAACTGAACAAAAACTTAGTGTAATGCAAAAGCTAAGGGTACTTAATGAAAATGCTTTATTAGTAGTAAATCTAAATTTGCGGGGGGGGGCAATTTTAATCATGATTATTCCTTTTTTATATTAAGAGATTTTTGCGATATTTTAATTTAAGACAGTTGATCAAATAAACTTTTCAGTATTTTCACTGACTAGCAGATTTTTTGAAATTCAAGTTCTTATGGGGCATCCGCTAAAACTAATCAAAATCACTTAAGAATTAGGGTTATTGATCATTCACAGCTAATAAAGATTGAGTCAAGATAATTTACACTGGAACGTGTGTGCCACGTTTACTTCTTTTTCTCCGCTTCTCAATAGGAGTTTCGCGATGACCGGTATTGTTATCGTTATTATTTCCGTTGTGGCAGCGGCATACCTCATCGTTAAGAAATACTACGCTCCGGGTGCCCTGCTGTTTGTTGGCCTCATCACACTGGCTGTGGTGGCGCTCATTTCCCCCGCCCCGATTCTTACGGGTAAAAAAGCTACTCATTTAGAAGGCTTAGACGTCATCCAGATCATGACTAACCTCTTGCAAAGCCGCGCAGCAGGCTTAGGCATGAACATCATGATCATTGGCGGCTTTGCTTCCTACATGGACCGCATCGGTGCTGCCGGAGCTTTGGTCCGCTTGAGTGTTAAACCTCTGTCTTATCTACGCTCACCCTACATCATCATGGTGTTGGGTACCATGATCAGCATTGCATTGAACGTGTTCATTCCGTCTGCTGCAGGCCTGGCTTTGTTGCTTATGGTTTCCATGTACCCGATCCTTTTAGCTGGTGGTGTTTCCCGTCAATCGGCTGCTGCCAGTATTGTGATGAGTGGCTGCGTGTGCTTGGGACCGTCCGGGGCCAACAACCTCTTAGGTTCTGAATTAACCAATATGCACGTGATGGATTTCTTCTTAAATGTGCAATGGATCATTGCTTGGCCCGCTTTGATTGTGCTCTTCATTTCCCACTACTTCATCCAACAATGGTTTGATAAGCGTGATTTAGCTAGTGGCAAGATCACCAAAGAAGACTTCCTGGCAACGGCTACACAAGCAGAAAACAAGCAACCCGATGCTCCGGCTTTCTATGCTTTGTTCCCGTTGATTCCCGTGATTATGCTCTTTGTCTTCTCGCCTCTCATGTACAAAGGCATTCGCATGGAAGTCGTTACGGCACTTATCTGCTCAACGCTTTTTGCGTTAGTCATCCACGGTATCCGCACCCGTAGCCTCAAGGAATGTCTAGCATCTCTTAAGTCTTTTGCTCAAGGCATGGGTAAAGTCTTTACCTCTACCGTGTTCCTGATCGTGTGCGCTGAAGTGTTTGCTCAGGGCTTGACGAAGTCTGGCGGCATTGACACGATTATTCAGGCGGTTTCTAGTATGGACGCCGGTGCGATTGCCCTTTACACCGCTATGGTTGTAATCGTTGCTTTGGCAGCATTTGTAACTGGTTCGGGCAACGCCTCGTTCTTCAGTTTCGCACCGATGATTCCGGATGCAGCACTGACCGTTGGCGCTAACGCTGCGTTCATGATTTCTCCGCTTCAATTAATTAGCGGCATCATGCGCTCCTCCAGCCCCGTGGCCGGTGTTACGATTGCTGTCTCCGGTTTAAGCGGTCTAGATCCGTTCGTGGTAGTGCGCCGTTCAATCCCCGTCATGTTCCTGACCGGTATTGCGGTTTACTTCAGCGCCATGATTCACATCTAATGGATTGTCAATTTATGTGAAACAAACTCACCACCCGGAAACCATGTTCTCGGGTGGTGTTTTTATTTCAGCCAACTCAATAGGACATAAAAATGGATAAAGCGATTTTTGACGAAATGATTGCAACGCGCCGTCACTTGCATACCATTCCAGAAGAAGGATGGACTGAATTTCAAACAACTTATTTGGTTGCTCAGCGACTCAAAGAATTAGGCTACACAGATATCCGTTTAGGCACTCAGATTATTAATCCAAAGGCGGTTTTGGGACGTAACGCAGAAACCGTGCAAAAAGCTATTAATCGTGCAGAAGCTGCCGGTGTTCCTCATGAATTTATTGAAAAAATTGAAGGTTACACGGGCTGTGTTGCCGTTTTTAATACTGGTCGTCCAGGCCCTGTCACCGCTTTTCGATTTGACATGGACTGCAACCCTGTTGAAGAAACCGATGACCCGGATCATGCTCCGAACCGTCAGGGATTCCGTTCGACACACCCCGGCATGATGCACGCTTGTGGTCATGATGCTCACACAGCCTTGGGCTTAGCCGTTGCACGCTGGATTATGGAACATAAAGATGAACTTAAGGGAACCTTTAAGCTTGTCTATCAACCGGCAGAAGAAGGAGTTCGCGGTGCTGTTGCTATTGTAGCTTCGGGCATTCTCGATGACGTCGACATCATTGTCGGGTCTCACTGCGGCGGCAAGGTGAAATTAGGTGAAGTAGGGCTCATTCACAAAGGCATCTTAGCCAGTACAAAATTTGATATCTACTTCAAAGGCACACCCTCTCATGCTGGAAATAATCCCCACAAAGGCCACAGTGCATTGCTTGCCGCCAGTGCCACCGCTATGATGATTGTCGGCATCCCCCGTCACGGTGACGGCGCTTCCCGTGTGGCGGTAGGCAAACTCATTGCAGGCGAAGGGCGCAACGTCACACCGGTTCATGCCTATATGCAAACGGAAGTTCGAGGAGAGACTGCTGAAATCAATGATTACCTGTGCCAAAAGATTGAGCACATCGTCAAAGGCAATTCCGAAGCCTACGAAGTGGAAGGTCGCATTGAAAAAGTGGGCGAAGCTACAACGATTATTGAGTGCCCGGAAGTTTTAAACGATTTGAAAGAAATCGCTGAAAATATTCCTGAAGTCACCAAAGTTGTCGATCTTTGTTCGCCCGCAGGCAGCGAAGACTTCACCATAATGCTGCGCCGCGTGGTCGAAAGAGGCGGCACAGGCGGCATGTTCCGCTGGGGCTGCAACCATCACGGACACCACCGTTCGGACTTTGATCTGCAGGATACGCAGTCGATGCCGATCGGTTTTGAAATCTTCACGCAATATGCAAAGAAGGTTAACGGAATTTAGTCGCCTGCCTCTCTGAAGTCTTCTCTTATCATTGAGAAGACTCAAGCAACAAAAACGCCGGTCAAATTCATGACCGGCGATTTTTTTTTGAAAAGAAAAGTGTTTACTTTCTCGGAGAGTCTTTTTCGTCCAAATGGCATTTGCTTTCCACGAAGCACTTGCGTTCATAAAACTCCCCTTTTTTACCTGTATTGAAAGAGGATACCGGGCGATGGTAACCCATTACTCGAGTCCAAACTTCACAGGGTTGACGTTCACTATCCTTCAGTTGCACTTGTTCAGCCATCTTTGCCTCCACAAAACTCAATCTTACGGTTAGATCAATATATCACAACAGATGGTGCTTTGTTCAATACTTTTTATCAATATATACGATAGCCTATAGTCTTAAGCTTTAAAGAATTGAAAATACTTCAGGCATTTTCCTCTCATGCGATCAAAATCATCGAGAAATTCATGCTTCAAAAAATATGACGATATACAATAACGGTATTCACAGTGCCGCTCGGTCTCGTCGGTCGGTCTTTTTCTTCTTTTTTCTCTTGGATGAACCATGAAATATTTTGATTTCGAGCTCTTGGGTATTAAGCGCAAGCTTCCTTTCGTTAAAGTTAAGGGCCGTCTGTCATTGGCAAGTTTCGTAGTGATTTCTGATACCGAGCTTGTTCAGGCTGCCGCTCCTGAATTAGTAAAGCGCTTACCTGAAGTGGACCTTTTAATGACGGCAGAAGCCAAAGGCATCATTCTTGCTTATGAAATGAGCCGCATCATGGGTATGAAAGACTTTATCGTCGCTCGCAAGAGCTATAAGCCCTATATGCAAAATGCACTTTCTCATACGCTCAATTCCGTGACCACGCAAAAGCAGCAAACGCTTTGGTTGGACGGCCACGATGTAGAGCGCATCAAGGGTAAGCGCGTAGCCTTAATTGATGATGTATTTGCCACAGGTGAATCACTTGCCGCTATCGAAGCTCTGGCGACCGAAGCCGGTGCTCAAGTTGTGGCACGAGCTGCCATTCTCGCAGAGCTGGAATCGGTGGGTCGTCCTGATCTGATTTATCTTAAGGAACACTATGTGTTCCGGGCCGAAGATGACGGCACCTTTACGCCGATTAAAACACTCAAAGATATGGAAGAAGCAAAGAACGCCGAATAACATTGAACTGAAAACGGCCTCGATTAGAAATCATCGGGGCCGATTTTTTTCTCTCAACTATTTGAGATAGGTCTTTTGACTTCCTCCATCGCCTTGAAAGACGAGGTTTCCCTGTTTAGCTTTTGGCTTCGCAAGGAAGGTTCCTGTTGCTGACTGAATACTCACCGTTACCGGTCAGCACTCCATTCACTTCACAGGCGATCCGCTTTTTATCGTGTGCGGTCGGGCCAGTCCGGCCCTTCTTCTTCACGTTGATCGCTCCCACCACATCCGCATTCTCCTCGTACCCACACTGCACGCAGTCAAACACGGCCTGCTTCGGGCGATTCTTTGAATCACAATGCCCGCAGTGAGGGCAGGTCTGTGTGGTGTATTGCGGGGCGACCGTTACCAGTAAACCACCCTCTTTTTGCAGCGCCCAATCCAGAGTTCGTCTGAAATCGTAAAAACCCGTACGCAAAATCGAGCGGTTTAAGCCGCTTTTTTGCTTCACGTTTTTTCCTGGATTCTCAATCGTTCCCTTCGCACTTTTTGTCATATTTCTCACTCGTAAATCTTCAGCGTACACACAGCCGTACTCTTGCGCGAGCGTGTGCGCCGTCTTCTTGTGGAAATCCTGACGAATGTGGCGAATTTTCTGATGGGCTTTTTGCAGCCGATGCAACAGTTTTCTGCGTTTGCGGCTAGGTTGGTGTTTGTCAAACGGCTCAGCCAACTTCTTTTTTGCCAGCTTCTTTCTTGAGCTAGCGTTTAATGAAAGTTGCCGTTGCAGTTTAGCAATTTTAAGTTCCTGAGCTTTAATGGCTTCGGTATCAAGATCAAAGAACAGTCCGTCACTGATCGTGACGGCATGAACGACCCCCAAGTCGATGCCGACATCAAGTGTTTTCATTGCCGGTTGTTCAATCTCAAAAACAACGGCAAAAGAAATAAACCACTTGCCGACTTCTTTACTGACAGTGGCTTGTTTCACAGATCCTTTAACCCATGAACCGTTACCGTCACGAAAACGAATGTCACGGCTTTTTCGATATCGAACCCAACCCAATTTCGGTAATTTAACTCGGGCGTTTCCCTCATCAATATGCTCGGGTTTGATTTGAGGTAATCGAAAGCCATCTCCAATATCTTTACTTTTGAAATGAGGCCAGCCTTTTTTTGCCGGATCAGCTTTTTTTCGGAAGTAATCGGATAGGCCCCGGGAAAGATCCATTAAAGTTTGCTGCAAGGGTTGGGAGGGAACCTCACGAAGGAAAGCGGTTTCAGATTCTTTTTTCCAAGCGGTTAACTCACGGCTCAGTTCGTTGTAGGTTAAAAGTTTTTTCTGTTGATCTTTGAGTTCATTTTGCAAAGCCAGAGCCTTATTAAACACCAAGCGACAGCAACCGGCGGTTCGGCTCATGAGCGACCGCTGGTCTTTGTCGGGTAGAAGTTCAAATCGAAAGCCACAAGTAATTTGCATAATCCGGAACATTACCGGACTATACTTCAGTTTTAGATGTAGCCGGTTTCTTATGTCCCCGTCATTATTGGCAGGATTTTAAGAAACCTTTGAAAAAGTTCTCGATCTTATCAAACGGGATCTTCTTGTCATACAAATCCGTGTGATTGGCTCCCGGAATAATCATCAGCTCCTTATTGTCCCCTTTCAATTTCTTGAAAGCGTCTTCACTAAAGTAGCGGGAGTGAGCTTTTTCGCCGTGAATCACCAAAACAGCGCTTCGGATTTCGTCCGTGAAACTCAATAGGGGCATGTTGATAAAGGACAAAGATGAAGTCTTATTCCAGCCGCCGTTTGAGTTAAGTGAACGTTTGTGATATCCGCGTTCAGTCTTGTAGTAGGCATAGTAGTCTTTCACAAACTGAGGAGCGTCTGCCGGCAAAACATCCGGTACACCGCCGGCTAACTCATAGGAACCGTTTTTATAGTCCTGAGTGCGCTGGGCATTCAACTCTTCTTTGAGCTTATAACGTGCATCAGCGTCCATGGAATCAAAATAGCCTTTCGCATTGACCCGGCTCATGTCATACATGGTTGAGGCCACAGTCGCTTTAATGCGCGTATCCATGGCTGCAGCGTTAAGAGCCATGCCGCCCCAGCCGCAGATGCCCAGAATACCGATGCGGCTTGGATCCACATTGTCCTGAACAGACAGAAAATCTACGGCAGCACTGAAGTCTTCCGTATTGATATCGGGTGAAGCGACATAGCGGGGAGAACCGGCGCTTTCTCCGGTAAAGGAAGGATCAAATGCAATCGTTAAAAATCCGCGCTCGGCAAGCGTTTGTGCATAAAGCCCCGAAGATTGTTCTTTAACCGCTCCGAAGGGGCCGCTGACGGCAATGGCCGCAAGTTTTCCTTGAGCATTTTTCGGAACATACATATCAGCTGCAAGCGTGATGCCGTAGCGATTTACAAAAGTAACTTTTTTGTGCGTTACTTTGTCGCTTTGGGCAAAAACTTTATCCCATTCATTAACCATCGTTAATTTTGCTGTCTCCATAGGACTTCCTTTAATAGGGGCGGCATAAGCCGATGCAGAAAATACAGAGCAGGCCAAAACTGCAACACACATTGCTTTCAAGGATTGTTTCATGAAACCTTAACCTCTCAACTTTAGTCTGTTTAAAAACCATTTATTGTCAAAGGCTTACCTTTGTTTTAATGACAGTTTATGAACTCACTCATCCAATAGCAAATACTTAATTTCAATGGGTAGTCATGCTTTTTATGCATAGATTACACACAAAATCGGGCAACCCCCTCTAGAGTTGCCCGATTGAATACTTAACTGATTTTAAATATTAATGCTCTCTGGCTTCTTTGTGACGCAAATGGCGCTGTAAGCCTTCTGGCGTATGCTTGGCTTCTTCGAGGGCTTTTTGCTTTTCCTGACGTGTAAAGTAACTGGCTAGAATACCAGCCACAACAATCATAACCATGCCGCCGATCACAGCAGTACTGACACTGTCTCCAAATACGAAGACCCCCATCAGTGTGGAAAATAAAATAACTGTGTATTGCAGGGCTCCGCTTAAAACCAAATTTCCCCGGCTAAACGCCCGAGTCAAGAAGAATTGAGCGCAGGTTGAGCAAATGACAAATCCGGCAATCGCAGCAGCTGCCACCCATGTCGGCATGGTAAAGCCGCCATTGAGAAGCGCGCCGACAAAGCCGCAAAGCGTTCCAACCAATACGAAATAGAAAAGAATTCTTAATTCAGGCTCTTTCATTAAGCCCAACCGCTTAACATAAGTCGTTGCCACTGCAGTACAAAAGCCTGCTGCCAAACCTACTGCAGCCGCGAAATATTCATCGGGCGTAATGGTCGGTGAAAGCATGATGACCACACCCAAAAAACCGAGCAACAAAGTCGAGAGCAACTTCCAATTAATACCCTTGTGCTGAGACATCATGATGCCGATCGTGAAACACCCAATAAACAAAGGCGAGGTGTAGTTAAGGGTCATCGCCAATCCCACATTTAAATGAGAAATCGAATAAATCCCGGCCATCACAGCGCCTGCACCGACAAAGGAACGAATCAAATGATCAATCGGATGAGTTGTATGCACAGTAATATGCTGCATACGCATCATTGTGTAGAAAATAATCAGCCCGAAAAAGGAACGGTAGAAAAGAACCTCAAAAGATCCAATGCCTTCCATACTGGCAAACTTAATGCAAACGGCATAGAGGGCAAAAAACATGGCCGCAACGACCATCCACAATGACTGCATAATTAGACTATTACGTAAGGGTTAACGATCGCTAAAGTTTAGTCCTAAAAAAAAGGGCTCTCAAGCCCCCTTTTTTAATCCAAAGCAAGAAATCTTTAGCGAATTTCACGCTCAATGACTTCGTCACTTGTGATAAATTTCACGCCTTTGGCCTTCAATAAATCCATTCCGACTTTATCTGCCGCGTTGAGTCCAGCAACAGCATCTGTAACCCAATAAAGCTGATACTCGTAATGAATTGCATCCAGAGCCGTCCGAATTAAAGAACCGTTGCGTGACAGACCACATAGATAGATGCGATTAACAAAGCGATCTTCGCAATAGGACTGAAGACCAGTCTGAGTCTTACGGTCAGCTTCAAGAAATGCCGAATAACTGTCCAACTTGTCATTTGTTGCTTTCAAAATAGCTATGACGCGAGACATCGGCAAATGTAACCCTTGTGCAAAATCAGCTCCTTGAGTACCTTCAACACAGAATTTAGGCGTCAATTCAACGACCTCTCCGTTTATTTCTATCTTGTCGCCTGGCCTCTTTTCCTCATGATTATCAGCAAATAAAAAGTGATTTTTCGGTCTGAACTCTTGCGTTGCAATAACGCGGTCAAAAGTTGCTGCCATCTTCGAAATAGGAGCCAACACCTCTTCGGCGCCTTCAATAGGCATAGCCCCCTCTTTCATAAAATCATTTTGTACGTCCTGCACCAAAAGGGCAGTGAAAATCTTAATCGGCACTTTATTCACTCCACAAACACTTTAAATCTTCAAACAATTGGCTAACTACTCGAGCCGTACTCCCTCTCGGAGCCCCTTGAGCAGCCTGACCTAAAGGCATTTCTAACAGATCAGCTCTATTTTGCAATACAGCTGCCCGATAAATGGGCTCTAGCACCCTTAACTGTCCAGGGTAAGCGCTCACAGACAATTCTGCATCAGTCAAAGCTTCGATGATACCGCTTGAGACAATACGACTCGGGCGCCCTGTTCCAACAGCCGAAAGACGCGTTGCGGCATCATCACACCACGTAATCTGATCCTTCAAAGCTTGCGGCCAAGCCGACTCTTCAGTTCTTAACAAAATTGAACCCAAAACGGCTCCACAGGCCCCTAACATCATCGCTGAGGCGACAGATTTAGCATTCATCATTGCACCGGCAGCTACAACCGGTGTTGCTCCGCAAACGCGAACAACAGGAGGCAACAAAGCCATCAAGCCAATTTGAGAGGCTTCAAACGGATTTTCAAAATACTGCCTGGGGCCGCCCGCCTCAACACCTTGGGCAATAATGACTGAGCAGCCAGCTGTTTTCAAAACTTTCGCTTCTCGCGTTGAATTCACCGCGCCCATCATCAAAATATTTCTAGCCTCAAGCGCTTCAGCATAAACTTCTCGCGGTCCGCCGAAACTAAAGCTCACAACAGGAACATCACAAGCTAAAACAGCCTCAAATTGTTCATCAAATGAAGGAATTGGCAGCAAGCTGTGCTCAATTCCCAATTGATCACGCAAAGGCTCCAGGGCTTCAAAAAGCTTTTGGGTTGCAACCGAGTCTTCTGCCTCTCTGGGAGCAACTCGCAGATTCAAAGCAAAAGGCTTTGAGGTTAAAGACTTTATCTTTTTTGTGATCTCAATAATTTCAGAGGCATTCATAATGCCACAAGGCATTACACCTAAACCTCCTGCATTACTGATTTCGGCTACCATCTGAGCGGTAGTTGCACCCATCATGGGCGCACCGATTAAAGGAGCGTCAATATCCAATAAAGCCGTTAATTGATTGGCTTGTTTTTTCAATTGTTCCTGAATTGACATAAAAATTAGGACGTTAAAATTCAACTGGAAAATTAATTCCGATATTTTACAGACTGCAGCTGCCACTATAATTGCGCAATAAAGGCTAATTGTAGGATTGAGCACTATGGGAAAACGTGTTGTCGTGGGCTTGTCCGGAGGTGTGGACTCTTCGGTTTCAGCCTATTTATTGAAAAAACAAGGTTACGATGTCATCGGACTTTTCATGAAAAACTGGGAAGACGATGATGACAGCGAATACTGTTCTTCTCGACAAGATTTCATTGATGCAACAAGTGTTGCTGATGTAATTGGAATTGATATTGAGGCGGTTAATTTTGCCAAGGAATACAAAGAACGCGTTTTCTCGGACTTTCTGCGTGAATATTCCGCAGGCCGCACCCCTAATCCAGATGTACTCTGTAACGCTGAAATCAAATTCCGTGCATTCTTAGACTATGCTATGGGCATGGGAGCCGAGTGCATTGCAACGGGCCACTACGCTAGAACGCGTGTTAGCGAAGATGGTAAAACTCAGCTCTTGAGGGGGCTTGATGAAACGAAGGATCAAAGCTATTTTCTACACCGACTAACTCAAGAGCAAATTTCCAAGGTCATTTTCCCTGTAGGTGAATTGCGTAAAACGCAAGTGCGCCGCATTGCCGAAGAGATCGGTCTACCCAATGCAAAGAAAAAAGATTCCACTGGCATCTGTTTTATTGGTGAGAGACCTTTCCGAGAATTTTTAAATCGTTATCTCCCCACTCACCCCGGCCCCATGAAAACAACCGATGGTCGTGTGGTTGGTCAGCATATAGGATTAGCCTTCTACACACTGGGACAACGAAAAGGAATTGGTGTCGGTGGCAGCCGAGAAGGAAACGGTGAACCATGGTTTGTAGCCAAGAAAGACATGGCAACCAATACGCTTTGGATTGCCCAGGGGCATGACCATCCGTGGCTTTTGAGTCACCATCTAACAGCTGTCATGCCCAGTTGGGTAAGCGGTGAAGCTCCCACCGAAGGCAGTCATCTGACCGTTAAGACGCGTTATCGCCAAAAAGATGGTGACTGTACAGTCAGAGACGTCTCTAAGTCATCTTTTACTTTGGATTTCCCTCAACCTCAATGGGCGGTCACACCTGGTCAAAGCGCTGTAATTTATGATGGTGAAGTTTGCCTAGGAGGCGGATTTATTGATGTCATTGATCAACACTAGTGAGACTCTAAAAGAATCCTAAATCTTCAACCTTTTCCTCATCTCCTCCAACCTTTGAAGCTTCAAAAGTTGGAGGATTTATTTTGCAACAAAAAGTTCTGGGCAATTTTTATTTAGCCTCTACTTCATCTATTGAACTTCCCCTGCTACGCTGAGAACTAAAATTACTCTTGAACTAAAGTTTCAAAGCGGACTCTTAAAATTATGCAAGCTTGGCTAACCGGTCTTAATAACGAGCAGGAATTCGCCTGCACCCTCACTGAGGGTCATGTCCGTGTTTTAGCGGGCCCTGGCACAGGCAAAACCCGGACGTTAACCTCCCGTTACTGCTACCTTACAGAAACACTAGGAATTTCACCCAAAAATATTTTATGTGTCACCTTCACCAACAAAGCTGCCAATGAAATGAAACAGCGAATTCGTGCTTGGCTAGGTGACATGGATTTAGGTTACATCTGTACTTTGCACGCTTTTTGTGTTCAATTTCTAAAAGAAGAAATTCATCACCTTTTTTATCCGAAAAATTTCGTCATTTTGGATGCAGAAGATCAGCGAACACTGCTTTTAAAAATTTTTGAAGATATGGGAATCACCCTTCGGGAAGCCACTATTAAGCAAAAAATTGACGAAGTACTTGAAGCTCGAAAGCTTTCCGCAGATGGCTACATTGATAAGATTTTTACATTAGACAATTCTGAGCTTGAAAAAAATATCGCAACAGCAACTGACACTAATGACGAAATCTTTTGGCGCTACCTCTATGAACAAAAGAAAAATTTTGCCTGCGACTTTAACGATCTGATCAATTTCACGGCTTACATCCTCAAACACTTTCCGGAAATACTCGAAAAGTGGCAAGAACGTATGCAATACGTGATGATCGACGAATTTCAGGATGTGAGTGCCAAACAGTACTCTATTGCCAAAATGCTCGCCGGCAAACATAACAACCTTTTTATCGTGGGTGACCCGGATCAAACGATTTATACTTGGCGCAATGCACACGTCAAACTCTTTTTGGATTTTGATAAAGTCTATCCAGATGCCAAAACAATTGTTCTTCAGACCAATTACCGCTCCAGCCCCGAAATTTTAAAAGCCAGTGAGTCGCTCATCCAGAAAAATATTTTGCGTTACCCGAAAAATTTAGTAGCAACTCAACCCAGTGAAGCCCGGCCGCTGTATTTTCATGCTCAAACAGAAAAAGAAGAAGCGGAATGGATTGCAAGTGAAATCAAAAAATTGCTCGCTACCAACGTATCCGCTGATCAGGTTGCAGTGTTATACCGCTCACATTTTTTAAGTCGCAGCCTAGAAGAGTGTTTTATGCGGCAGTCTTTACCCTACAAAATTTATAGTGGGGTAGAGTTTTACGGACGACAGGAAATTAAAGACTGTGTTTCATACCTAAGAATGCTCACTGCAGCAGACGATGTTGCATTCCTTCGAACAATTAACAGTCCTTCTAGAAAAATCGGCAAGAAAAAACTTCAATATTTAAAAGAAGTCGCCAAAGCTGACAACATTTCTTTGTATGAAGCATTAAAAAGAACTGCTGATCTGGATCTGTTTAAGGGAACAGGAGCAAGAAAATTCCTGTTAGCGATTGAAACTGTAAGAAAGGAGATTAAAACTCTTTCTTTAGGTTCTATTTTGCAAAAAATACTAGATTTAAGTGGATATGAAAACTACCTGCGTCTGCAGGCCGATCAGGAACGTCTCGATAATGTGGCTGAATTAAAGCGTGCAATTGAAGAAGAGGGCTCTGACCCTGATGCAACGCTAGAAGAGTTCTTATCCAAAGTTGCACTTTTAACTAATTTAGACAAAAAAGATCAACGACGGGCAGTGAAACTCATGACAATCCATACAGCCAAAGGCATGGAATTTCCTTATGTTTTCATTTGCGGATTAAACGAAGGTGTCTTTCCATCCAGAAAAATCACAACGCCTGAAGAAATGGATGAAGAAAGGCGGATCGCCTATGTTGCAATGACTCGAGCCATGACAAGACTTTATCTGTCTGATAGCGAAGGTGTCAGCAGCGACAATGTCTTCAAACTACCCTCTCGCTTTATTTTTGATATCGGCCGTGAGTTCCTTGATTACGTCCGAGAACTGCCAAAAAGCTTTGAAGGTCGAGTCAACAGACTTCAAACACAATCAGCCTCTCAGTATTTTAACGTCGGAGATCGTGTCATTCACCCTGTTTTTGGTACAGGAGAAGTAGAGAGTGTGAATGCTAAAGATCTGGTCTATCGGATCAAGTTTGATAATCTTTCCAGCTTTCGGGATATTCAATTTCGTGCGCCGCTCACCAAGCTATAAAGATAGCGGCCCGATTGGGCCGCCCTATAATTAATCAGACTGTGTTTTAGGTTGAGCTCTAGCTCTAAGCACAATTTCCGTAATTTCGGAAGGATCCATGACCCGTAAAGCCATACCAGTCCAAAGGCCCGTACCCGGTGAGACATAAAGCTGCATCGTTTCAGACACTTTGTAGAGTCCTCGAACAAAGCCATCATTGAAATAGGCTACAACTGGCTGCATCAAAGCATACAAACCACCGTGGGTGTGCCCTGAGAGCTGTAAATCCACTCCACTCACCTCTTTGGCGCCTTTTGGTTGATGAGCCAAGAGAATAGTCGCCGCATCAGGAGCACCTTCGAGCGCTTTCTTTAAGTCAGGTCCATGATCACCGTAGCGCAACGCTGAGCGATCGGTCGTGCCAGCGATAACCAATTGAGCATTCCCGCGAGCAATCACGCTGTGCTTATTTTCAAGCATCGTGACGCCATTATCCTCAAAAAACTGCACCCAAGGTGCAGCACCATGGTGCCATTCATGATTACCGGTCACGCCAAAGACACCGTCTTTAGCTTGGATTCTCCCGTAGGCTTGTACTTCAGGAGCTAAAGAGGCTTCAGGACCTTCGATCATGTCTCCCACCAAAACAACAG
Source organism: uncultured Sutterella sp. (assembly GCA_900544345.1). Taxonomy (GTDB): domain Bacteria; phylum Pseudomonadota; class Gammaproteobacteria; order Burkholderiales; family Burkholderiaceae_F; genus Aphodousia. The sequence goes on from UQUR01000005.1 coordinate 76,756, forward strand.
CGTCGGCATTTAACTCATTTGTTGAACGAATGACAGCTTCAAGCCACGGACGCTTTAACAATTGCCCAACGTGAAGGTCTGCCAATTGAACAATACGGTAACCATCAAATTCCGGAGCTAAGCGATCTAAAGTGATCTCGATGCGTTGCACGGTAGGAACCGTGAGCGCATAGTGCGTACCCGAAATAGCTGCTGCAACCGAGAAAATCAAAAGCAACCAACGATTTTTCGCTTCTTTTAAAGGCCACGGAATATTGGAATTGGTCGCTTTATTGAGAACCTTCATTAGTACGAATAACGCATCCTTAACAACCAACAAGGGGACCAACACCAAAATGATATTAAAGAGCGTCTCCCAAATAATGAGCGTATTTTCGGGTAACTGAGGATTAAACATGTGCCCGCCCACGTAGTAGTAATACGTAAACTTCTGACTAATAGCCAAGAAAAAGACCGCCAGTCCCAGCTTGACTGTCCATTTGGTCTTAAAAGGCAGGGCAAAACTTAAAATTGCATAGGCTGCCAAAACGAAAGAAACGAGCATGAGAGTACTGATCACTCGAAATCCTCTTTTAGTCTGTCAATTAAAGCGAAGATTTTAGCCGATTACTGCAACGTCATTTCAGATGACACGCGTCCTAGCTCACGCTGCTGCTTAATATCCCGATACGGAGGCAATCCGAATTGACGTTTGTACTCTCGGTTAAACTGGCTCGGACTTTCATAACCCACCGCATAGCAAGCCGTTGTTGCATCTATTCTCTTGGTGAGCATCAGCCGCTTTGCTTCATGAAGCCTCAAGCTTTTATGAAACTGCAACGGTGTCATACAAGTCACCTCTTTAAAGTGACGATGAAAAGTAGAAACCCCCATGTGAACATTGTCAGCCAACTGGGCAACATTGAGCGGAGCCGTATAATTTTCTCTGAGCCAGGCAATAGCCTTGGCGATTTGAGCGCTCGCGCCCTGCTTAGCGTTGAAGTCTCTTAATGTAGCTCCCAGCGGACTTTGTAGGACTCGGAAGTAAATTTCGCGGATAATCATGGGCGCTAAAATTTTGGCATCGACCGGCCGGTCCAAAAGACGCATCAGACGCAAGACCGATTCCCACACATCGACTTCAACTTCTCCGACACAAAGAGCCTGTTGCAGAGAACGTATGGGTAGAGCTCTAATTTCTTCGAGCTGCATGATTAATTCGGAGAGCACTGAGCGATCAATTTCAACACTGATTGACAAAAAGGGATGCTCATGGGTTGAACCGATAGTGCAAAATGTTGCAGGGACATCAACACCGACAACTAAGCAATTATTTTTCCCGTAAACATATTCTTTGTCACCGATAATCGAACGCTTTTGACCGTCCACAATAAAGGCAAGACTAGTTGAATAAATGCTTGCCCCTTCGCAATTACCTTGCTCACGACGTGACAGCGACAACCCCGGAATAACTGTCGGGAAAGTACCTAACTGATGAACTTTCTCAAACATAATTTGACGAAGCTCTTCATTGATTTTTTCAAGCTGATCGTTTTGCATAATGACACCTCGTTAGTGTCAATTATCGGCAAAAATAACTTTCTCTATCAAGATAAATTTAGTCATCTTTTTGCCTATTTCTCTCGCATTACAGATTTTCACAGATACTTTATTCATTATTTTTACACAAACCTTCAGAAGCCGATTAATTTTGTTTTTTGTTCATTTACACATTTAGGCAATTATTTGCTCTTTAAATAGAAGTATCCGTGAAGCATCAATCATAGACTTTCAATAACAGAAACCTTTTCGGAGCAAATGTCATGAAAAGAAGGACTTTACTAATGAGCAGTTCTATATTACCTGCAGCCTTTACGGCTCAAGCTGTCTCGGCCGAAACAACCGACAATCCTTTAACACAAACAGATCCCGATTTCAGTGCAATTGAACAATATTTGCTCAAAGTTGAAATGCCTAAAGCCGGACAGATGCCCGTCAAAACCCGTTGCATGGTAACTTTGGCCGCACTGACGACAGTTGGTGGTCTCTCTCGCTTTGCAGAGGCAACCGAAGAAGCCCTCAAGGCTTCAATGAGCACCGTTGAAATTAAAGAAACACTTTATCAATGTGCTCCTTACATCGGTATCACTCGAGTCGAAACAGCCCTCGAAGCTGTTAATGCAGCTTTGAAAGCACTCGGACAAAATCCCACACCTGCTTCTCAAAGCACAGTCAATGAGAACAACCGTTTTGAAAAGGGCCTGGCTGTTCAAAAGAGTATTTTCGGAGCAACCATCGATAAAATGCATGCGAGCACACCCAAAGAGCTTGAATACATTAATAAGCAAGCACTAACAGCCTATTGCTTCGGAGACTTCTATACCCGCCAAGGTCTAGATCTTAAAGCAAGAGAGCTTATTACCTTTACGGCCATTATGTGCTTAGGAGGGTGTGAACCTCAGCTGCGTGCTCACACTGGCGGCAATTTAAGCGTCGGCAATACCCGACAGGATTTGATTGATACCATCATGGTGGCAATGCCCTACATTGGTTTCCCAAGAACGCTTAATGCCCTGGCAGTTGTCAACGAAATTGCCAAATAGATCTTTGCATCAAAACGCTCCATAAGGAGCGTTTTTGATCTATGTAACTAAAGTTAAGACTTTGCTCAGAAACATTTCCTTGGCATATCTCTATCTTATTGAAAATTATTGAATTTTTTATTTCTCTTTCTTTTCTTTCACAACTTTATTAACAGTTAGAAAATTTTATTTTTCTCTCAAAATGAGACACTATAAGTACTAAAAAAGGGGGAAAAGGATGCGTTTTCAATTTAAAAAAGAAGAAGCAGAATCAATCCTATTAGCTTGTGAGGGTCACACATTTGAGGGCACTAAACCCTCGTGGCTGAGCCAATTTCAAAAACGGTTGACATTATCTGCGAAAGAATTTCGCGAATTAGTTCGTTATTTAAAAAGTGTTGCGATGGCAAGCATCAATAATGGCGTAGTGGGATGCGGGCTGGCCTATCGGCAATATCTGAAAAGTACGTATTACGCCATGCGAGCTCTGGACATTTGCAATACAGTTAAAATGGCGAGCATTCAGAATCAACAATTTTGATATACTCAGGATTCAGCGGACGACCGCTCTGTGCACCACCGGGGACGGCCCCAGAAAAAACAATCTATGGCTTGGCTGTTCCTGTTTTTAGCCGGACTGACTGAAGTCGGTTGGGCAATTGCTCTTAAATATTCTCACGGTTTTACTCGCCTTTTCCCGTCGATCGTTACCATTGTTGTGATGATTGCGAGCTTTTTCCTGTTGGCTCAGTCTCTTAAATCGATTCCCATCGGTACTGCCTATGCCATTTGGACTGGTATCGGCATTTTAGGAACAGTCATTCTTGGTATTTTTTTGTTTAATGAGCCGGTGAACGTTTCACGTATAGTTTTTCTGAGCTTTATTGTGATTGGTATCGTCGGCCTAAAACTAACCCAATAATGGAGAGTAAGATGTTTCCATCTATGCGTAGGCATTTGCAGCAACTGTCTGAAAATCGTGCCATCGATATTCTGAAAAAAACAAACAATGCTGTCCTTGCGATCAAAGATGATGTTACGGGTTACACTTATGCGGTTCCCGTTAGTCCGGTCTACGACAATCATCACCTCTATATACACAGCGCCCCTATAGGACACAAAATAGCTGCCATTAAAACGCAACCCAAAGTGTCTGTTTGTGTCATTGAAAAAGATGAAATTCACCCTGAAACTTTAACGAGTTATTTTCGCAGTGTCATTGCTTTCGGTACGGCACGGCTCATTACAGACCCGAAAGAAAAACTCGTTGTACTTAAAAAACTTGTTGATAAGTTTGCCCCTGATTATAAAAAAGAAGGTGAAGTCGAAGCCCTACAAAAAATCAATTACGTTGCCATCATTGATATCGAAATTAAACACCTTACTGGAAAAGAAGCAATCGAGTTAGTGGAAAAACATTAAAAAAAGGCTCGCCGAACTATCCCAAGCGAGCCGTTTTTAAAAATGTTTTAATTAAAGCACCTTTGACAGGAATGCTTTTGTACGATTGTGCTGAGGATTAGAGAAAATTTGCTCGGGCGTTCCCTCTTCAACCACACTGCCGCCATCCATGAAAATTACCCGATCGCCCACTTCACGAGCAAAGCCCATTTCGTGAGTGACCACTACCATGGTCATCCCTTCTTTGGCGAGCTGCTTCATCACGTCGAGCACTTCTTTGACCATTTCCGGGTCCAGAGCTGAGGTCGGTTCATCAAATAATAGAGCCTTGGGTCTCATTGCCAACGCTCTGGCAATTGCCACACGCTGCTTTTGTCCACCGGAAAGCTGAGAAGGATACTGATCGGCCTTATTGCGCAATCCCACCTTATCCAAAAGACGGAACGCAATTTCTTCGGCCTCTTCCTTACTCATTTTTCTCACTTGAATCGGAGCCAGCGTCAGGTTTTGCAGTACCGTCATATTCTCAAAGAGATTGAAGTGCTGAAACACCATGCCGACTTCTGCACGAATGCGGTCGATATTAGTATTGTCATCAACCTCTTCACCGGCAATAAAAATCTTACCTGCAGTAGGTTGCTCAAGGTGCGTGATACTGCGCAAAAGCGTGCTCTTGCCTGAACCTGACGGTCCGATAATCACAACCACCTCGCGCTCTTTAATTTCCATGTTCACGCAAGGCAAGACGACATGATCGCCGAAGGCCTTTTTTAAGTCTTTAATTACGATCATTTGACTTGAACCTCTTTTCCAAATAAGCAACCAAACGGGTAATCGGCATGGTCATCAACAAGTAGATTAATGCAACGGCTGTCCAAATTTCCATTGCGCCGTACGTACTAGCAATAACCAGCTGGCCTTGACGGGTCAATTCTTCAAAACCGATCACTGACACCAAGGAAGAATCCTTCAACATGGCAATAAATTCATTACCGAGTGGCGGAATAATGCGTTTAAAGGCTTGGGGGATGATGATAAAACGCATCGTCTGGGACCAATTTAAACCCAAAGAGCGACCTGCTTCCATCTGCCCCTTGTCAATAGATTGGATACCACCGCGAAATATTTCCGCAATATATGCGCTACTGTTAATACTACAAGCCACAATTGCAGCAATAAAAGGATCAATACGCGTTCCGATTAAAAGCGGCAGGGCAAAATAGATCATGAAGATCTGTACCAAAAGCGGCGTGCCGCGCAAAAAGTCTACATAGACTTTTGCTGGAACCCGTAAAAACGCCAGACGCGAAATTTCAGCAATACCAATGAAGAGCCCAAAGCACAAGCCCAAGCCTACACTGATTGCCGTAATCTGGACGGTGACGCAAGCCCCTTGAAAGAGCAAGGGAAGAGAGTCAATGATCAGTTGAAAATCAAACATTTTTTCCTGTCTGTTTTATTAAATTAATGAGCGCCGAACCATTTGGCATAAATCTTGTCGTAAACGCCGTTTGCACGAATGCGCTTAAGCCCCTCGTTGAGTTTTTCCACTAAAGCTTTGTTGCCTTGTTTGACCGCCATTCCATAATGTTCGGCATCAAAAACCTGAGGTACGGTGGTTACAGTTTTATCACCGCGACGCACAAGGTAGTAGTCCACAACGGGCTTATCGTTAATCACTGCTTCGCAGCCCTTAGTTTTTAATTCCATAAAAGCTTCAGTGATGCTATTAAACTCGGTGACTTTGGCGTTTTTTACACGCTTGGCCATCATAGCGCCAGTGGTGCCGATCTGAGCGCAAAGACGGCTACCTTCGAGGCTTTTGAAGTCTTTGTACTTACCGGTATCCTCCTGACGCACCATAATGACGAGACCTGATTGATAGTAAGGATCGGTGAAATTCACTCTCTTTTGACGCTCAGGTGTAATAGTCATTGCCGCTACAGTCACGTCAATAATGCCAGTTTGAAGAGAGGGGATAAGTGCGTCAAAGCCCATATTGTGAACCCGAACGTCATCGCCCATTTCTTTTGCCACTGCTTTGATAATTTCCATATCAAAACCAGTTAATTCCTTCGTTTGCTCATCCATGAATTCAAACGGAGCAAAAGTGGCTTCTGTACCGACATTAATGGTGGCCGCTTGAGCGGCGCTAGCCATCAGTGCACCCACTGCTAAAGAAAGTAAAACTTTTTTCATCATTTTTAAATCCTTACCACTAAAGTGTCGGAAGCCTTACTTTTGTGCTCCAAACCACTTCGTGTAAATCTTGTCATACTCACCGCTTGCTTTCACCTTTTCAAGTCCGGCATTGAGCCAATCGGCAAGTTTTTGATTATTTTTAGCCACAGCAATACCGTAGTCTTCCGCAGACAGGATTTCAGGCAAACGGAACACACCCTTGGTGCCGCGACGAGCCATATAGTAATCCATCACGGGCTTGTCATGCACAACAGCTTCGCAACCTCCGGTTTGCAGTTCCATAAAAGTTTCCGGTGCGTTATTAAATTCTTTCACAGCCTTGCCGGAGAATTTACGAGCAGTGATCGCACCAGTGGTACCAATTTGAGCACACAGGGTTTTGCCCTTCACGCTTTCAATCGTGGTGTACTTATCCTTATCGGCCTCGCGCACCATCACAGCCAAACCGGATTGGTAGTAAGGAGTGGAAAAAAGCACACGGCGTTTGCGCTGATCGGTAATCGTGATGCCGGACATGGCGATATCAATTGCTCCGGTTTGAAGCGAAGGAATCAAACCGTCAAAGGGCACGTTATTTAACTTAACCTCTGCGCCCTGAGCCTTAGCAATTGCCACAATCAATTCCATTTCAAAGCCGGCCGGTTTATTGTTTTCATCAACAAATTCAAACGGAGCAAAAGCCATGTTGGAGCCCACGTTATAAACCTCAGCTGCCTGAGCTTGAGCCAAAACACCAGTTGCGGCAAGCAAAGCCGCTAAGGCTGTCATTTTTGACTTAAAAGTCATTTTTCTCTCCTATTTATATTTGAGCCGGTGATTGGTCTTACCGTCTGTTACGCGCGCCGTCACCGCCAGTCCGTTATCAGTTCACTGCAATTGAAGCCATCGCAGTTGTGGGAAGACAGTTTATTGATTCCCGGTGCCTTAACAAGCAAGATAATCTAAATCAGAGTTAAAGAAAAAGTCGAAGACATTCAACAAAAGGCCGACAATAAGAGCCCTTAAAAAGAACAAATGGCAGCAACAAGCCCAAAGAATCGGCAGACTTATCCTTTTGCTGAAAAAGCTTCAAAAAAAATCAAAATAAAATGGATAAATAATTTAGGTAAAAACTCCAAGCGGATGTGTTCTTTTTTCACGTATCAATGCAAAACATTTCAGATTATTCGGATAAAAAATTAATATATAACATTTTTATTAATGAATTCAATTAGTTATAAAATATTTCCAGAAGCCTCTTTGCATCAATCGGTCTGAGATTTTTGTCGACTAAACTTTCTTTTGAGTTAGCTCAAATTTTCTGTTTTTAAAGTAATCAGAAAAACTTAATACATAACTGCTTCTTTTTCTTAAATCAGTTTAGACTTGTGCACTCAATCGTGATCTTATTCTTTTTAACTGGAAGGAATGTTTACTATGGCTACGAAACGTGTTCTTGCCATTCATGATCTTTGTTCTTTCGGACGTTGTTCACTCACTGCGGCTATTCCAGTTATTTCTGCAATGGGATCCCAAGTTTGTCCGTTCCCCACCGCTCTTTTCAGTAACAATTTCACATACGGCGACTTCACTTTTTCTGATTTCAGTGAAAAAATGACAGGCTTTATGGATAAGTGGCAGCAGTTGGGTTTTGCCTACGATTGTATCTACAGTGGTTTTCTTGCCGACGTAAACCAAATCGAAATTGTTCGCGAAGCCATTCGCCGATTCGCAAGGATTAAGGACCAAAAAACTTTTGTCGTCGTGGATCCTGCAATGGGTGACGACGGCAAGCTCTATCCAACATTAAATTTAGACTTTGTCTCACATATGAAGTCCTTGGTTGCAGAGGCTGATGTCATCACGCCAAACTTCACCGAGGCTTGTCTACTGGTTGATCGCCCCTATCGGGCTGAGGCTCCTGAAACAGATGCTCTTAAAGAGATCTGCCAACAATTAGCCACTAAAAACAATCAAAAAGTGGTCATCACTAGTGTCCCCGGAAACGATGCTAATCAAATTAAAGTGGCCTGTTTTGATTCGAACACCCAAACCTTTGCGCAATACTCTACCGTGAGAATTCCATTTGCTACCTGCGGCACAGGAGATTTATTTACCAGTGTTTTAACGGGCGCAATGCTACAAGGAAAAACATTGAGTGAATCCGTGCAGGTGGCCATGAAGTTCGTAAGCCTGGCTATTGACTTCACATACAAATCAGGAAGCGACTACCGGGAAGGAGTGCAGGTTGAGCCCTGTTTGCGGCACCTTTTTGACTGATTCAGCACCATATGCGCTAAGGCAGCCAAGTTGCCTTAGCCGTTGAAATATACCCATTCGATCAAACGATCAATCGGCGCATCCGTTTGAGTGGCTCTTTTGCCTTGAACGACAGCGTAGAGAGCATAGCGTTTACCGCTTTGAGCCTGAACGAAGCCACCCGCTGATTTCACATTGTTTAAAAGTCCTGTTTTAATATAAGCGTGACCGGGAGCCACCCGACGCTTAGACATCGTTCCGTCAACAGCGGATATCGGGAATGAACTGATCCATTCGGGCATCCGAGGACTGCGCCAACCATAAGCAATCAATTTTGTCATCGCTTGCGCCGTAACACGGCTTTGTCTGGATAGGCCTGAACCATTGTCCACCACAATATCTTCAGGCGAGACCTTCACGGCTTGCTGCAGCCAACGGTACACAATAGCACGGGCTCTTGCGTAACTTGCTGCAATACCATGACTATCTTTGGCAGCAAGCGTCAAAAGAATATGTTTAGCCATGACGTTATTGCTGAACTTATTAGTTAGTCTCACCAATGAACCCAAGTCTTCTGACCAAGCATCAAAAAGCAAAGTGGCATCAGACGGTGCCATGCCGCTTACTGCGCGTCCCTGCCAAATTATTCCAACCTGATTACTGAGTGACTGCAGGTAAGTCTGCCAATAAGCATTAGCATCTTTAAACCAATACGCCAGCACTTTTTCCTCACACCCAGAAGGCATTGCTCCGGAAAATTCTGGTTTCCACGGATCGCTCACATCAAGTTCAAGTGCCTGACGCCACCTCACACAAGCTTTTTGACCAGAAAGGTTCACTGACTTTGGCACCTGCAGACCGGGCAACTCAGGCGTCACCGTAATGAGAGCGCGTTTGCCTGTTACTTGCGGAGAAATCGTCATCGCAATGGACTGATAATTTAAAAGCGCCGCATCAGCCGGTGCCGTATAAGGTCTATCCCAGTCTTCACGAAACTGCGGATCTTGATAGTCCTTTTCAAAATAGCTTCTATCGATAACAATATCGCCCCGGATTTCTCGGATCCCCAAAGCTTTAAGCCGAGAGAGATCCCTCCAGAGATTTTCACTGACGTAATGGGGATCACCGCCTCCCTTAATAAAGAGGTGACCAAAAAGAACACCCTCTTCAATCGTGCCGGAATAAAGGTAAGACGTTTTCCAGCGCCAGTTTGCTCCTAAAAGCTCAAGTCCGGCAAGCGTCGTAATCATTTTTTCGGTAGAGGCCGGCAGAACTCGCACACGGTCTCGCCAACTCAAGTTAAGCTTACCGCCGTCCAAAGCGACAACACTGGCAGAAAACTGCGTCTCCGAGAGCTTAGAATGAACCAAAGCACTTTTTACAAAAGGGGGAAGATAATTTTGAGCAAAGGATGAACTTATTGAAAAACAATAAGTTAGCATAAGCAAACTGAATGCAAGGACGAGTTTTTTCATCTTTTTTTCTTTAGCCCCTTGAAATCGAAAAAAGCATCCCCATATGAAGCTTAGTTTGAGGGAGCAAGTGATTCGGTTGTGCATATTGTCCCGCAATCGAAGAGAAATTGCCTGAAATAGGATCCCTTCGGGGGGTCGATTAGAATCGATTTTGAATTAATAGTTAGGAGACATTCCAAATGCAAATTCGTCCTCTGCACGATCGTGTGATCGTTAAGCGCCTGGAAAGTGAACGTACAACTGCTGCCGGTATCGTGATTCCGGATAGCGCCGGAGAAAAGCCTGACCAAGGTGAAGTGTTGGCTGTCGGTCCCGGCAAGCGTGACGAATCAGGCAAGATCATCCCGATGGATGTGAAGGTGGGCGACCGCGTGCTTTTCGGTAAGTACGCCGGCCAAACCGTGAAGGTTGAAGGTGAAGAATTGCTCGTGATGCGTGAAGAAGACATCATGGGCGTGTTGGAATAATTTTCCGCCTGTACAGATTTAATCGTTGGAGTAATAACCCATGACTGCTAAACAAGTTCTTTTTGGTGATGACGCCCGCGTGCGTATGGTTCGCGGCATCAACATTTTGGCTAACGCTGTTAAGGTGACTTTGGGTCCGAAGGGTCGCAACGTGGTGTTGGACCGCAATTTCGGCAGCCCCTTGGTGACCAAGGACGGTGTGACGGTTGCCCGTGAAATCGAACTCAAGGATAAGTTCGAAAATATGGGTGCCCAAATGGTTCGTGAAGTGGCTTCCAAGACCAACGACAACGCCGGTGACGGTACGACGACCGCTACTGTGTTGGCCCAAGCTATTGTTGTTGAAGGTATGAAGTTTGTGGCCGCCGGTATGAATCCGATGGATTTGAAGCGCGGTATCGACAAGGCTGTTGAATGCGCTGTGGCTGAATTAAAGAAGATCAGCAAGCCTGTCACGACCACCAAGGAAATCGCTCAGGTTGGTTCCATTTCCGCCAATAGCGATACTGAAATCGGTGAAATCATCGCTGAAGCAATGGAAAAGGTCGGCAAGGAAGGTGTGATCACCGTCGAAGACGGCAAGTCCTTGAAGAACGAATTGGATGTGGTTGAAGGTATGCAGTTTGACCGTGGCTACCTCTCTCCGTACTTCATCACCAATCCGGACAAGCAAGTGGCTGTTCTTGAAAATCCGTACATCCTGTTGCATGACCAAAAGATCAGCAACATCCGCGATTTGCTTCCGATTTTGGAGCAAGTTGCTAAGGCCGGTCGTCCGTTGTTGATTATCTGCGAAGATTTGGAAGGCGAAGCTCTTGCCACGCTCGTAGTTAACAGCTTGCGCGGCATCCTGAAGGTTTGCGCCGTCAAGGCCCCGGGCTTTGGCGATCGCCGCAAGGCTACGCTTGAAGATATCGCTATCTTGACGGGTGGCACGCTCGTTACGAAGGATATCGGTTTGTCACTTGACAAGGCAACGCTTGAACACTTGGGTCAAGCCAAGCGCGTTGAAGTCAACAAGGAAAACACCACGATCATTAATGGTTCCGGCAACCCCGAAATGATTGAAGCTCGTGTGAAGAACATCCGCACACAAATTGAAAGCGTCACAAGCGACTACGATCGTGAAAAACTTCAAGAACGTGTGGCCAAGTTGGCCGGCGGCGTTGCCTTAATTAAGGTGGGTGCTGCTACTGAAGTTGAAATGAAGGAAAAGAAGGCTCGTGTGGATGACGCCTTGCATGCCACCCGCGCTGCTGTTGAAGAAGGTGTGGTGCCGGGAGGCGGCGTTGCCCTCGTTCGTGCTCAAAAGGCTGTGGCTCAATTAAAGGGCGACAACGAAGAGCAAACTGCTGGTATCAAGATTGTCTTGCGTGCTATGGAAGAACCGATGCGTCAAATCGTTGGTAACGCTGGTCTTGAACCCAGCGTGGTTGTCAACGCTGTTGCTAACGGCGAAGGCAACTACGGCTTTAACGCTCAAACGAGCCAATACGGTGACATGGTCGCCATGGGTGTCTTGGATCCGACCAAGGTAACCCGTACGGCTTTGCAAAATGCTGCTTCTGTTGCCAGCTTGATCCTCACCACCGACTGCATGATCGGTGACATTCCTGAAGACAAGCAACCGGTGGCTCCGGCCATGGGTGGTATGGACGGCATGCCGATGATGTAATCATTCGGTTCTGACCGTATGATCTGACAACTGGCCCGAGAAGATTAATTCTTTCCGGGCCATTTTTTGTATAGACAATGGCTGATCGGTATAACGTGCCTAATCTTGCGGCCGGCAAAATTCACCGTGCTGAAGAGACTATTCACCGCTCACGCTTTATCGTGACGATAGCTCGCGTTTCCAGTCCTGAAGAAGCCAAGGCTTTTATTGAGTCAGTTAGGCAGGAGCATTCACAAGCCACACATAACTGCTGGGCTTATGTGGCAGGAGAGCCCGGCAGCACCGCGCAGGTGGGAGCAAGTGACGACGGTGAGCCTAAAGGCACGGCCGGCCGTCCCATGCTTACCGTTCTTCTGCACTGCGGAGTAGGAGAGATTGCCGCTGTCGTTACCCGATACTTCGGCGGTATTTTATTAGGAACCGGTGGTCTGGTTCGGGCCTATCAAGGTTTAGTGAAGTTAGGCTTGGGAACCCTACCCATTACAGAACGCGTCCCCTGCGACCGCATTAAATTTACCCTAGAGCACTCCTTTGTCAACATTGCTCTTAGAGAATTCGAAAACCATCAAGCGAGCATTCTTGAAAAAGAATTCGCTATGGATGCAACTTTTACCCTTTCAGTGCCGCAAGCAAAAACTCAGAGCCTCATTGATGTCTTAACGCAAAAGACATCAGGTGGTTTGCTTATTGAAAAGTTGTAGGGAAAACCCGTACAATCCTAGACGTGCGTCAAATTTGACGTCTTACTTTACAACCCCTGTGGGCTTCTGATCTCACACAAATAAAAATAATGAGATTGAAGTACCGCCCTTTACGAAAGGACGGATATGAAAAAACCGATTTATAAAGTTCTCTACTTCCAAGTGATCTGCGCGATCATTATCGGCGTCTTGCTGGGTTATTTTTACCCCGATATCGGCGCCTCCATGAAACCGTTCGGTGACGGTTTTATCAAACTGATCAAAATGATCATCGCTCCGGTCATCTTCTGTACGGTTGTCACTGGTATTGCCGGTATGGAAGATATGAAAAAAGTAGGCAAAACGGGTGGTTTGGCGATTCTGTATTTTGAAGTCGTCAGCACTATTGCTCTCATCGTTGGTCTCGTTCTGGTTAACACATTCGGTCCCGGCCGCGGAATGCATGTTGATCCGGCAACGCTTGATGCGGGCTCTGTTGCTATCTACACCTCCGGTGACAAGATGGAATCTACAGCCCAATTCTTAATGAACATCATCCCCAACACGGTGGTGAGTGCCTTCGCAGAAGGCAATATCCTTCAGGTTCTCTTTTTCTCGATTCTCTTCGGTATTGCTTTACATAAATTCGGCGGACGAGGCACCTTAGTGTTTGATGTCATTGAAAAGAGCTCACAGATTCTTTTCCAAATCGTCAACATGATCATGAAAGTCGCCCCGATCGGTGCATTCGGTGCAATGGCCTTTACAATTGGTAAGTACGGTGTTTCTTCGCTCTTGCCCTTGGCAGAATTAATGGGTACGTTCTACCTGACCTGTCTGCTCTTTATCTTTGTGGTGCTGGGTGCGATTTGCCGCTATGCTGGTTTTTCCGTTTGGAAGTATATCTGCTACATCAAAGAAGAGCTTCTTATCGTTTTGGGGACCTCGTCTTCTGAATCTGCTCTTCCAAAGATTATGGATAAGCTTGAAAAGGCAGGGGTTAGCAAATCCGTTGTTGGTCTCGTGGTTCCGACCGGCTATTCCTTTAACTTAGACGGAACCGCAATTTATCTGACGATGGCCTCGGTTTTCATCGCTCAAGCCTGCGATGTGGAAATGACTCTCGTGCAAGAACTCACGCTTTTAGCTGTACTGCTTTTGACGAGTAAAGGCGCTGCAGGTGTTACGGGTTCAGGCTTTATTGTTCTGGCGGCAACCTTATCCGCCGTGGGCCACGTCCCGGTTGCCGGCCTAGCCTTGATTTTAGGTATCGACCGCTTTATGTCTGAAGCTCGTGCCTTAACCAATATCATAGGTAATGGCATTGCCACGATCGTGGTCGGCAAGTGGTGTAAAGAACTTGATGAGAAAAAACTGCACAGCGTTCTTGGCAAGTCAGACGCAAGCATTCCCGATATGCCGGAATTGCCAGAGCCCAAGGTTTTCCGCGACACTCAGGAATTGAAGTACATCCCAATTGACGATTACAACAATCGTTAACTGAAAATTGGGTGGAGAATGTTTAACTTCTCCACCCAATCAGCCATTTTGACCTGCTAATTAAATCAATGCAGGTAATCTCTTTTAATCCACACCAAAAGCAATGCAGATAAAAGGATTACGTGGCATACGCAGGCGAGCATACAGCATTCAGCCATATTCATGAATTTTCATTGAAAGGAGAGCTACTAACCGTCGCTTGCCTGACAGATTTCAATCAACCAACGCTGGCTGTCTCACCACTCTGCTCCTACCAGTGCTACAGGAGCATCATAGCCGCAGTCACCTGTTTGTTTGACCAAATTGGACCTCCATTTGTCCAGAGGCAAACCAAAGTAAGTGGGTTCTGTCGATTTACCTCTAGAATTTTGAAAAAGAGCTGATCAGGCATTATTTACCTGATCAAGCTCAGTACATTTTCCCTACTAGATATGTCTTTTTATCGAATGCTGACCCACTCAAGCGTCAAACGATTATCAGGTCTTGCGACTACTTCAATATTTCGCCTCATAGCCCAAGAAAACATCGGCTGAAGTACAACAATGTGAAGGGCTTCGTCTTTATCTGCTTTTAATACCTGTTGAGCCAGTTGTGCTCGTTTTTCTCTGTTTTCTTCCACAGCCAGTGCCTTAATTGCTTTATCGGCTTCGCTATTTGAGATACGGCCGATATTGCTGATGCCGGCACCGCTTTTAAGGTCAAAAGTAGCAATCAACGATTGAAGCGGTTGATACGCATCAAAAGTTGTTGAACCCCAACCAACTAAACCTGCTGAGGAATCAAAACTCAACACTTTAGGAAAGTATTGTGCACGCGGCATAGAGTGAACATTAACTTTCACTCCGATTTTCGCCCACATAGAAGCTAAAGCTTTACATAAATTCTCATCATTAATCCACCGGTTGTTCGGAGTGTCCAAAGTAAAGGAAAATCCGCCTTCATAGCCGGCTTCTTTTAATAACGCTTTAGCCTTATCCGGATCGTAAGCAACAGGTTGCGCAACTTCTCTGCTATAACCTAAAACAGAATCTGAGACCAAACTTTGTGTTGCAACAGCTTTTCCTCTCATCACACTTTTAACTAAAGCGTCACGATTGACAGCCAGCGACAGGGCTTGACGGACCCATTTATCTTTAAAGGGATTAACCTTTAAAGGTTCTCCATTTTGCCCCTTGATATATGGAGATTGATCTCTGTACTGATCCAGTGCAACCATCATTACCCGATCTTCTGTCTGAGAGACAACCTTAAGGTTTTTATCTCTTTGTAACCGAGCAAGATCTTGCGGAGCCGGATCCAAAACAAAATCCACCTGCCCAGAGAGCAACGCTGCAGTACGTGTAGCCGGCGATGCAATTGGTATATATTCCACTCGCTCGAGATTGCCCTTGCGATTAGCTTCATCCCACCACTCATGATTAGCGACGAAAATTGTTTTCACGTCAACCTCTCGTCTTTCGAGCCTAAAAGGACCTGTACCGTTTGCATGTTTAGCTAAAAAGGACTCTTCTCCTCCCACATAGTTTTGTGGTCTTAGAGCGTTGTGTTTAGAAAGCCACTCCTTGTTGAGTATCCTCAACGCTGTCAATTGGTTTAAAAAGGCCGGAGATCTGGAAACCGTCTTGACAAGTACTTCTTTACTATTGAGGGCCTGAGCGCCCAAAATACCGGAAGCCACTGCTTTAAATTGACTTTCGGGCATTAACGCTCGATTGATGGAATAGGCAACGTCTTCAGTACTTAAAATCTGCCCTTCATGAAACTTCACGCCTTCTCGAATGGTGAAAATAAAGCCGTTATCCACACGCCTGTATTGCGTTGCCAGGCAGGGTTCAATTTGCATTTCTCTGTTATACCGAACCAATGTTTCGTAAACAGCAGCATTGGCAGCGGAGTTAAGTGACTCATTTTGGGCGTGAACATCAAAAGTCAGAAAATCACCCGCACTGCTCCATTTCAGTGTTTTAACGTTGCTATCTTGCGCTTGCGCAAGAAGTGCTATAGATAAAACCGCTAAGCCCAGAAAGGCCCTTCGGGCAACGGGGAAGGAATTTTTATGTGACAACATGGCGAAATCCTCAAAGTTAAACAAAAAGTAAAGCTGAAAAGAGTTTCAGCATGCCATCGTGTTCTTTGTTGATTTCGGACTTTGAATGTACTCATCGCGATCTCCTCTCGGATTAGAGACTTCGCGAAAGAGGAATATTGAATATTAAAAAAGGCCCGCTTTCGCGAGCCTCATTAAAAAATCAAATGCACAAAAACCGCCGGCTCGCTCTAACGAGAAAGCCACCACCAGCAGGCAAACATAGCCAAAGGTTTATCAAACAGTTCTTGTTTCATGATGATTTATTTTATAAAAAGATTTTTTCATTTAATGGCACTGATATACAGAAAAGTCCTTATAGGTGTAAAAAAAACATTGATATATAAAGAAAATGCCTTATGACTGTTATTTCCTTGATAGGGCAAAATAAATTTAGCTTCTATTAGTTGAAGCGTTGTAAGCAAAGGAAAGAACGTTATGTCTAAAAAATTACTTGTTGTGGTCCTGGCGACAATGCTGGGAGGCGCGCAGGCTGAGACCCTGCGTTTTGCCAGTCAAGGCGACTTTCTCACTTTTGACGTGCACAGTCAAAATGAGTCCTTGAATTCAAGCGCAACGGGTTATTTGTACGATTCTTTATTTGCTTACGATAAGAACATGAAAGTGATCCCGTGGTTGGCTGAATCCTGGAGCCGCAATGAGGAAAATACTGGCTGGCTTTTAAAAATTCGTAAAGGTGTCAAATTTCATGAAGGGCAAGTACTGACTGCCCGTGATGTTGCCTTTTCTCTCAATAGAGCACTTGAGCCATCAAGTCAGTTTAAAAACAATATGCTGGGTATCCAATCAGCTAAGGTTGTAGATGACAATACAGTGCTTGTAGAAACAACTTCTGCAAGCCCTTTGTTTTTCAGGCAACTCATTGATGTCCGAATCATCAACTACGAATGGGCTAAAGCGCACAATGCTTTGCATCCGCAAAATGCTAGTAGCAACGAAGAATCTTTTATGGCTCGCCATGCCAATGGAACGGGACCTTTTAAGCTTGAAAGCCGTGATGTTGACGTAAAAACAGTCTTTGTTGAAAATCCTGATTGGTGGAACAAAGGCTACAAAACAGGTAACGTCACCCGCATTGAATACACGCCGATTGCTTCTAACGCAACTCGTACGGCAGCGCTTTTGTCCGGTCAAGTTGATCTCGTCATCGACCCTCCGACTCAAGATATTGCTCGCTTGGAAAAAAGTCCTGATGTGACCGTGCGCACGGGAACAGAAAACCGAGTCGTACTGCTTACACTGGATCAATTTACAGATCAACCTAAATTTGTCCAAGTGCCCGGAAAAAATAATGTCAATCCCTTCAAAGATAAGCGTGTGCGTCAAGCGTTGTACGAGGCGATTGATATCAAAGCGATTCAACGAGCTGTGATGCGCGGACGTTCTGTTCCGACAGGCACAATTATCGCGAGCTCTATTAACGGTTGGACGCCGGATTTAGCCAAACGCTACCCCTACAATCCTCAGCACGCCAAACAATTACTCAAGGAAGCTGGCTACCCCAATGGCTTTAGCTTCACAATTGATACGCCTAATAACCGCTGGATCAATGATGAGGCAATTACAAAAGCTATTGCTTCCATGTGGTCGAAAATCGGTTTAACGGTTAGTGTCAATGCTATGCCCCGTTCGCAATTCTTCCCGAAAATTTTGTCTTTGAACTCTTCGGCATATCTTGTCGCTTGGGGCATTAATACTTTTGACGGGCTCTACGGGCTACAAAGTTTGTCACAAACTTTTGATCCGAAAACCGGCAAAGGTTTAGCGAATCTTGGTCGTGTAAGCGACAAACGAATTGATGATTTAATAGATCGCATAGAAGTTGAAGCTGATGATGGCAAGCGTACGCAGATGATTGCAGAGGCCTTGCAGATCGAAAAAGAAAACTATTACCACATTCCACTTCATGAGCAGTCTCTGACTTGGGCCATGCGCAAAAATATTGATGCGCAGGTCACTCCCAATAACAGAGTCGATGCATTGTCGGTTACGGTTCATCCGGTTAAATAATCAATCTTTGCATTAGCTTAAGAAGGTCGGAGCTGCTCGGAAAGTACACTTTCTACTGTACTTTCTGCAGTTGCTCTGACTAGTCATGATTTTTAGAGATTGTCATCATGTTGGAATTTTTTATCAGACGGCTTCTGCAAGCGATAGTGGTTCTTTTAACCGTTGCTTTTATTGCCTTTTTACTTTTTCAGTTTGTAGGCGACCCGGTCGCCCAGATGTTAGGTATTGAATCGACGCAGGCAGATCGTGAGCGGCTACGTGAAGCTTTAGGATTAAATGACCCGTTTTACGTCCAATTCTTTCACTTCATCGCTAACGCTCTGAGCGGAGATTTCGGTATCAGCCTGCGCCAAGGTACTCCTGTTTCTGAATTAATCGCAGAGCGTTTCCCTGCTACGTTTGAACTGGCACTTGTTAGTGTGGTTATTGCTACCTTAGTGGGTGTCACTTTGGGAGTAATTGTCGCGATTTACCGCAATACATTTCTGGCGCGCTTTCTGATGGGCTTTTCATTGGTTGGCATCAGTTTGCCTACCTTTTTAATCGGCATCCTTTTCATTCTTGTTTTCTCTGTTTGGCTGGGCTGGTTGCCGAGCTACGGACGAGGTGAAGTTGTCGAACTCGGCTTCTGGACAACTGGTCTTTTAACGGCCGATGGGTTGATGCACCTGATTTTACCCGCATTGACTCTGTCTGTTTTTCAGCTAGCACTCATCATGCGCCTGGTGCGTGCAGAAATGTTAGAAGTTTTACGCTCTGACTTTATCAAGTTTGCAAGAGCAAGAGGGCTGTCTGAAAAATCTATTTATTTTCATCATGCGCTCAAAAACACATTGATACCGGTCATCACCATCGTTGGATTGCAATTAGGCGGCATTATTGCCTTTTCCATCGTCACTGAAACGGTCTTTCAATGGCCCGGACTTGGTTTGTTGTTTATCCAAGCAGTGCAATTTGCGGATATTCCAGTAATGACTGCTTACTTATGCTTAATTGCTTTGATGTTTGTTCTGATCAACTTCATTGTCGATTGGCTCTATACCGTAGTAGATCCACGGCTCAAACCCGGTTTGAAAAAGAGTCATTAGAAAAAGGAGACAGTGATGAAAGAACGGTTATCTGATTTTTTTGAAACCATCCGAGACAGTGATTTAAGTTGGAATTTCAGACACTCTCCAATCGCTATCTGTGCCTTGTTTGTCACATTGGTTTTAATGTTATCGGCCCTTTTTGCTCAGGCAATTGCTCCCTTTAACCCCTATGATCTGGCTTCGCTCGATTTAATGAATGCCCACTTGGGACCTTCATGGACGGAAATGGGTGATGAGCGTTTCTGGTTGGGAACAGATGATCAGGGCCGAGACTTGTACTCAACAATTCTCTACGGTTTACGCCTGTCATTGAAAATCGGCTTAATTTCCGTTTTGCTCTCACTCATTTTGGGAGTTGTTTTGGGATTAATCTCCGGCTTTGTAGGTGGGCGGCTTGATGCCTGCATTATGCGTATCTGCGACATCATGTTGAGCTTCCCGGCTATTTTGATTGCCCTGCTCATTGACGGTATCGCACGAGCAAGCTTATCTCAGCAGGTACACGATGAGTTGGCTGAACCTGTTTTAATTTTGGCGATCACCCTATCTGGCTGGGTTCAATATGCCAGAACGGTCCGCGGACAAACTCTTGTTGAAAAACAAAAAGATTACGTCAGTGCGGCCCGGTTGATCGGTGCAGGCACAGGACGCATTTTATTTAAGCATCTGATGCCCAATGTCATGAGTGCCGTTTTGGTTTTAGCAACTGTGCATGTAGGAACGGCCGTGATTACGGAAGCTACCCTATCTTTTTTGGGTGTGGGTGTTCCTCCGACTACTCCCTCTCTAGGAACCCTTATCCGTGTTGGTAATGAGTTTTTATTTTCTGGAGAATGGTGGATCACAATTTTCCCTGGATTGGCTTTAGTGGCCTTAGTACTCTCTGTTAACTTATTGGGGGATTGGCTTCGAGATGCTCTCAATCCCAAATTGCGCTAGGAGTTCATCATGGCAGACAATGTTTTAGAAGTTAAACATCTGCGGGTAGAATTCCCGACCCGCAAAGGCGTGCTGGTTGCCGTTGATGATGTCAGTTTTGAAATTGCAGAGGGAGAAATACTTGGTTTGGTCGGCGAGTCCGGAGCTGGCAAATCAATGACCGGATCGGCAGTGATTGGATTATTGCAGCCACCCGGACACGTTGCCGCAGGGCAAATCATTGTTGACGGGCAACAAATCGAGCACCTGTCGGATTCAAAAATGGCTGACATCCGAGGAAAGTTGATCGGAGCCATTTTTCAAGACCCACTGACATCTCTTGATCCGTTAATGACGGTGGGAGATCAGCTAGTTGAAACCATCATGCGCCACTTGCCTCTTGACACTAAAGCAGCAAGGGCAAGAGCAATTGAATTACTTGAAAAAACAGGCATTCCAGCTCCTCAAAAACGATTCTCTCAATATCCCCATGAGTTCTCGGGCGGAATGCGTCAAAGAGTGGTTATTGCATTGGCACTTGCTGCCAAACCTAAGTTGATCATTGCCGATGAACCGACGACAGCGTTAGATGTATCGGTACAGGCTCAAATCATTGATCTACTCAAAGAGCTAGCTAGGGAATATCACTCGGGCATCATGCTCATTACCCACGATATGGGAGTGATCGCTGAAACAGCTGATCGTGTAGCTGTGATGTACTCGGGACGCATTGTGGAAATCGGTCCGGTTGCAGAGGTGCTTCATAACCCTAAGCACCCTTATACCAAAGGATTAATGGCTGCAATTCCGGATATGAGAGAATCGGGAGGATTTTTGCATCAAATTGAAGGCTCTATGCCGAGTTTGGCCAATATACCCTCAGGTTGCGCTTTCCATAATCGCTGCAGCTTTAAAGTACCCCAATGTTCGCAATGCCGTCCCCATTTAATACAAGCTACTTCAAAGCATCAAGTCGCCTGTTGGCTTATTGAAAACAAAAAGCAACAACCGGTACTGGGAGAGGAAAAATGATCAAACAGAATCAAAAGGATATTTTGGTACAAGTTCGTCATGTCAGCAAAAATTTTGATGTTTCCGATCCCTGGTTGACGCGCATGATCAATCACACGGGAAAGATGACACTTAAAGCTGTAGAAGATTTAAATTTTGAAATTCATAAGGGAGAAATTCTGTCCTTAGTTGGCGAATCAGGGTGCGGTAAGAGCACTACGGCAAAGTTACTTTGCGGTTTGTATGAGCCTAGCGCCGGAGAGATTACTGTTGACGGCGTCAGCCTGTCAGCTCTTAACAATCCCAAGCAAAAAGAATTGGCTAAAACACTGAGACGGCGAATCAACATGATCTTTCAGGATCCATTTGCGAGTTTAAATCCCCGATGGAGAGTCAGAGATATTATTGCTGAGCCAATTGTGGTCCAGAAACTGTTGTCAACACAGAAACAAATCGATGAGCGTGTTGATGAACTAATGAGCCTCGTAAAACTCAATCCTGAAGACTCTGATAAGTTCCCGCATCAATTCTCCGGCGGTCAGCGTCAGCGTATTTCCATTGCAAGAGCATTGGCGAGCAACCCTGAATTTCTCATCTGTGACGAGCCCACTTCTGCTTTAGACGTGAGCGTTCAGGCGCAGATTCTGAATTTAATGCTTTCCGTTCAAAAAAAGGCTGGATTGACCTACCTGTTTATCTCTCACAACCTGTCTGTCGTTCATCATATCTCCGACAGAGTAGGAGTAATGTATTTGGGGCGTCTGGTCGAGTTAGCCCCCAAAAAGAAACTATTTGCCTCACCTAAGCATCCCTACACCAAGATGCTTTTAGATGCTATTCCGGATATTAATATGACCGGAAAACCAAGGGTTCGTATTGAGGGAGAGGTTCCCAATCCCTTAAATCCTCCGTCAGGCTGCGCCTTTCATCCTAGAT
The DNA here is from genome assembly GCA_900544345.1 of uncultured Sutterella sp. GTDB lineage: Bacteria > Pseudomonadota > Gammaproteobacteria > Burkholderiales > Burkholderiaceae_F > Aphodousia. Next base: position 99,028 of record UQUR01000005.1, read on the forward strand.
GCCCTTATGCTACGGAGCGTTGCAGAAAGGACATTCCCCAATTAATGGAATATGAAGAAGAGGGACAAAAGGCTAGTGTGGCTTGTCACCTTTTTAAAAAAGATGAATCTCAGCAAAACTCAACCGATCATGAACAATAATGCTTCTTTGAAACAATCTTGCGCTATAGTCACTACGTCTGCGTTATTTTGAAGGAGACTGAGATGAAAAAGATTCCCCTCGTTTCTCTTTTAATCGGTTCAATGTTGCTCTCTGGTAGCGCTTTTGCCCTTGAACCCGTTGAACCTCAACCGGCTACACCTCTGACTTTTGAAAATCCCGCTTACCAAAAGGTTGTTCCTGCGCAAGCACGTGAAATGATAAAAGAAGGAGTTGTTGTCATTGATGTACGTAATCCCATTGAGCGCCTAACTGAAGGCTATATCAAGGGTTCAGTCAATGTACCGCTGTCATCACTGAAAGTCGGTGCCAAATTGACCGCTGCGCCGGACTTTAATCAAAAAATCCTAGTTCATTGCCGCACTGGTGTTCGTGCCGAAAATGCCTCCAAAATTTTGGTTCAGACCGGCTACAAACACGTCTACAACATGTACGGCATCCTTCAATGGCCTTATGAACTTGAAAATGCCCCTCAAAAATAGTTAAGTTTTCCTCGGGCAATTCTTTCTATCAGAATTGCCCGAGATACTTCCCTCAAAGTAAACCGTGCTTTTGCTTAAATCTCTTTAGCGATTCTTTCGTTAAGTGTCCGTCGGTGAGAATCCCTTCTTTTTCGAAGCGCTCATACACTTGGAAAATATCCTTATCACCCCTGCCCGATAAATTAACAATAAATTTCTGCTCTTGTTGCGGATACATTTTGGCTAGTTTGATTGCGTATGCCAATGCGTGAGAACTTTCCAATGCGGGAATAATGCCCTCTTCAAGACTTAAAAGCATGAAAGCCTGCAGGGCTTCAACGTCTGTTGCCCCTACATATTGAGCTCTTCCAATTGACTGAAGGTAACAATGCTGAGGACCAACTGATGGAAAATCAAGACCAGCAGCAATGGAGTAAGACTCTTCAATTTCACCTTTTTCATTGACCATATTTAAAGCATTGGCCCCAAAAAACACTCCCTCGGTTCCGGTTTGTAAAACGCAACCGTGCTTGCCGCTTGAAATGCCGTAACCCGCAGGTTCCACACCAATTAATTGGACGCATTTTTCTTCAATAAAGTCATTAAAGAGTCCAATAGCATTTGATCCTCCTCCCACACAGGCAATCACGGCATCAGGCAAAACTTTTTCTGCGGCTAAAAACTGCTTTTTAGCCTCTTCACCAATTACCTTCTGAAATTCTCTCACAATGGTCGGGAAAGGATGGGGACCAGCCGCAGTGCCTAATAGGTAGTGAGTCGTGTCTACATTTTCAATCCAATCATTTAGGGCCGCTTCACAAGCCTCTTTTAAAGTCCCCGAACCCTCTGCTACTGGAACCACTTTTGCTCCCATTAATTCCATTCTGAAAACGTTGGGTTTTTGTCTTTCAACATCTTTAGCACCCATGTAAATCGTGCAGTCAAAACCCATCAGTGCACAAGCAAGAGCCGTTGCTACTCCATGCTGACCGGCACCGGTTTCAGCAATAATGCGTTTTTTACCCATACGGCGAGCTAATAGTGCTTGCCCTAAAACCTGATTCGTTTTATGAGCGCCACCATGCAATAAGTCTTCACGCTTTAAATAAATTTTTGTCCGAGTGCCCCGAGTCAGATTCCTGCACAGAGTCAGCGGCGTAGGACGCCCTGCATACTGAGTTAAGAGTTCATGAAGTTCGGCTTTAAATGCTGGATCATTTTGAGCCTGACAAAAAGCCTCTTCAAGCTCTTTAAGGGCTGGTACAAGCGCTTCAGGAACAAATTGACCACCGAACTGTCCGAAGAAAGGATTTAATTGAGACATAAGTCGCTCCTCAATCTTGCCTTAATTGAGTGGACTTATATGGATGAAAGAGAAGACTAAAAATAAACCCGCGTCAATTAAGGCGGGTTTATGAAAAATCGTTGCAACAACCTCAGGCACCCGCTTTTAGGAGTGCCACCACCAAGAATGAGAAGGTTGAAAGCGAACGATCATAATTAAAATTTTCCAAACAATGAGAGCAGTTTAGCATACGTGCTTTATTTTTCAAACAGCCATCTAGTCAAAAATCAGTACCAGTCGTGCTTTTCATGGCGATCCAGCGCTGCTATTTGAACCATTTCCTCATCGGTTAAGGAAAAATCAAACAATAAAATATTTTCTCTGATGTGCTCGGCACTTACTGAACCAGGAATAACGGCCACATTACGTTGTAAATGCCAGCGAAGAACAATCTGAGCCACGGTTTTGCCATGATTGCAGGCAATTTGTTGCAGCACCGGATTCTTAAAGAGGTCAGCTGCGTGCCCGCGCCCACCAAACGGATACCAGCTCTGAACCTGTATGCCTAATGTCTGAATATGCTCGATAACTAAACTATCCTGATAAAGGGGATGGATTTCGTTTTGAATCAAAATAGGTTTGACTTTTATTTGAGGTAAAAAACGGTTACATTCACGCACGTAGTAGCAAGAAATACCACCCGCACGAATCTGCCCTCTTTCAATCGCCTTTTCAATTGCCTGATAAGCCTTCACATCGTTGTTGGCCGGATGATGAAGCATCAGAATGTCAATATAGTCCAAATCCAGTTTTTGCAAAGCTAATTCAATGGCTGCTTCGGCTTTCTCATATTGATCAGGATAGAGCTTTGTCTGAATGATTATCTGATCCCTAGAAATGCTTGACTCTCTTACGGCACGTCCTACTTCAGATTCATTCTCATAAAAAGAAGCTGTGTCGATGAGTTTATAACCTGAATCTATGGCTAAACGCACAGACTGGATACACTGAGCACCTCTCATTGCCCAAGTACCTAAACCCACCATCGGTAAAACAAAACCACAGGCTAATTTTTTCTCTAGAGAAACCACCATTACCTTTCCCATTGAAAAAAGACGCTAGATTCAAGCGTCCTTTTTTGCTTTATTTCTTGGAAATATCAGTCCCAAAAAATTGATTTGAAAGCTTACTGAGCTCTCCTGAGGCTCTCAGTTCTGCGAGAATCTTATTGAGCTCAGCTTGAAGTTTTTCAGTTCCTTCTTTTCTCAAAGGAATCCCCACCGAAGTCGTTTCATCAGCAACTGCGGCAATTTTGATGGCAGCCGTAGGGTGTACTTTTTTATAGTCGTAATACACGACTTCAGCATTTAGCGTCGCATCAATACGGCCACCCAAAAGTAGCTCAAAAGTCTGATTCAAATCATCCACTCCGCTAACTTTCGCTCCGTACTTTTCTGCCACTTCCGCGTATGTACTGGAAATTGTATTAGCCGTAACTTTTCCTTTAAGATCAGCCATTGTTTTGATCGAATCGTTATTTTCAGCCGTCATGACCACTGTACGGTTATAGGCGTAAGGGTCCGTAAAACGATAAGATTTTTCACGCTCCGGCGTCATATCGACACCATTAATCATGATGTCGTAGCGTCCGGCAGAAATCCCGGCCAGTAACCCATCCCACTTCCCTTCTACAAATTGAGGCTCAACACCCAACTTCTTAGCAATAAGACGCCCTACTTCAATGTCGTAACCCGTCAATTTCCCGCTTTCGTCATGAAAGGTCCACGGAGACCATGTCCCTTCCGTTGCAATAACAATCTGACCTTTGGAGCGAATTTGATCCAAAAGATCGCTACTTTGTACAGCGCTTGATGTTTGAACTGCAGACTCCTCTTTGGAGCAACCGCTTAAATTCACAGCGGCCACTAAAGCCACTACCGGCAAAGCCAATTGAAAAATACGACGACTTAACATGTCTTTTCCTTTTAAATATGATCTTGCTTAGCTGCTTCTTCTTTCGTTAAGAGCAAAAAAGCTTGAGAGCGAGGGTCTTTTGGATGAGAAAAAAATTCTTTTGCATCACCGGCCTCCACAATGATGCCCTTATCCATAAACCAAACTTTATTAGATACATCTCGGGCAAAACTCATCTCATGAGTTACCACCAACATCGTCATGCCTTCATCAGCCATTTCACGCATTAAATTTAAAATGCCTTGCGTGAGTTCGGGATCCAAGGCCGAGGTTGGCTCATCAAAATAAATAATTTCAGGCTCTGCTGCCAAAGCTCTAGCAATAGCCACACGTTGCTGCTGGCCGCCGGAAAGCTCTGAGGGGTAATAGTCTTGCCGATCTTCAAGTCCAACTCGCCTTAAAAGTCCGCGGCCAATTTCTAGAGCCTTTGTCTTTCCAACACCGCGCCCGACAATGAGACCCTCGGTCACATTCTCAAGAGCTGTTTTGTTGAAAAAAAGATTGTAATTTTGGAAAACAAAGGCGGTTTTCTTGTGGATGGCCAAAATATCTTGACGGCGCATACGATTCATTTCGTACTTTTTGCCGTCAAAAATCATTTCTCCCTCATCTGCTGTTTCTAAAAAGTTCATACAGCGTAAAAGGGTCGTCTTACCCGAACCGCTCGGGCCGATAATAGAGATGACATCACCCTTATTGATCTGAAGATTGACCCCTTTGATCACTTCAAGGTTCGAGAATGATTTACGTAAATTTTTCACCTCAATCATAATTACCCTGAAAATTAACGCTTTCCGTAACGCTGCAGACGTTTTTCGCCGGCAGTCTGAATCTTAGTTAGAACTGTGCAGAAAATGAGATAAATTAAACCCACTTCTACGTAAAGCAAAAGCGGCTCATAGGTTCTTGCCACAATTCGTTGTGTGGTCATGAACATCTCAGTCACCGTAATGTTCGCGGCCAATGACGTATCTTTAACCATTGAGATCAAAGAATTACCCAAAGTCGGAAAAGCTGTCCTAAAGGCCTGTGGCAAGACAATCCGCCGAATAGTCTGCGTCCAACTCATTCCTGCGCAAAGCCCTGCTTCTAATTGTCCCTTCGGAACAGACTCCAATGCCGCACGCATCGTTTCTGAACAATAAGCACCTTCGTTAATTGAAAAAACGACCACCGCGGCAACAAAAGGATCAATGAGGATGCCAACATGAGGCAAACCGTAAAAAACAATAAATAACTGAACTAAGAGCGGTGTACCCCGAATAATCCAAATATAAAACCGAGCTACTTGAGTCAAAAAAGGAACATTGGCAAATTGAATCAAAGCCACAATCACAGAGATGACAAGTGCGAACGTAAAAGAAATCGCTGTCAATGGGATTGTTACCAGCAAACCGGGCAACAAAATATCCCAAAAAGAATCAAGGAAAAGTTCCAATGCAGCGTTCACAAAATTTCCTCAATCTGAACCGAAAATGACTGACGCAGAGAAACTATCGGTACAGAATTTTCACCGATTTACAAGAAGCGTTCTGAGTATAAAAACCCTTTTGCCTAAGCGTCAAATACTTATTTTCTTTTTAACCGATATTTTTTTCTATAGGCAAAAAATTGCAGAAAGTAGGCAAGTCTGATGAGCTCAAGTACAATCACTGCAATACATTTGGAGCGTGTTATGACATTTATTGAAAAACTCAAAAAACGTTGGTCCGAAAGTCAATCTTTACTCTGCGTAGGACTGGATCCCGATTTCAATCGTTTTCCTGCCGTTCTCAAAGAAAAAAAAGACGCTTATTACGAATTTTGTACTGCTATTGTTGATGCAACAGCTCAGTATGCCTGTGCCTTCAAGCCTCAAATCGCCTATTTTGCTTCCTGTGCAGCAGAAGCTGAGTTAAAAGCCATTATCGCCTACATTCACGAACACTATCCGAGTATTCCTGTTGTACTGGACTCCAAGCGCGGTGATATCGGCTCAACTGCTAAACACTACGCTAAAGAAGCATTTGAACGCTATGGAGCCGATGCGGTTACGCTTTCTCCCTACATGGGCTTTGACTCTGTTCAACCTTATCTTGAGTACGAGGACAAAGGAGCAATCTTACTTTGCCGCACTTCCAACCCCGGCGGCAATGATATCCAAATGCTTGAGGTCAATGGCAAACCCATCTATCAGCACGTCGCGCAGTTAGCTTCCGGTCCCTGGAATCTTAACGGTCAGTTAGGACTTGTCGTAGGGGCTACCTACCCCAATGAAATTGCTGCCGTTCGCAGTATCGTCGGTGACATGCCTCTTTTAGTTCCAGGAGTCGGTGCTCAGGGCGGTGATATTCATGCTTGTGTGACAGCCGGCATTACGGCTGAAAAAAGCGGAATGATGATTAACTCCAGTCGCGCCATTCTTTACGCTTCCAGCGGTGAAGACTTCAAAGAAGCAGCCGCTCGGGTTGCCATGCAAACCCGTGATAAGATCAATCAAGCCCGAGCTTAATTGAGCATATTTTTCAATGAGCCTGAATGCACTTTGCTTTCAGGCTCTTTTTGTTATTCCATAGCCGATTCAACTAATACGGATCCCAAGGCTCTCAAATTCGCAGAGTCGTTATGCTTTAAATGAACATACTCCACCTGGACATATGAGAGCGATTGGGGCAATTCATGTACAGAAACCATACTGAGACAATTAAAGTGTTCTAGCCAATGCAAAGGCACGACTGCAATCCCCAAACCCGCCGCTACCGATCCGATAATGGCTGAATAGGAAGGCAATTCAATGACGCGTTTGGGGGCAACCCCGTGGCGGCTAAACCAGTCCAAACACCGATCGTGATAAGAGCCAGTGACATGAAAAGCAAAAATAGTTTGATCTAAAACGTCTGTCGGACTCACAATAGGAGAGTGACCGTTTTCTGCAATAATGCACACCTTTTCTTTAAAAAGAGGGACCTTAAAGAAACGCTCATCGCGACCGTGCCTGATCATCAAGCCTGCATCGAGCTTTCTTTGCAAAATCGCTTCACTGATTTCTTCGCTTGAGGCCACTTTCAGTTCAAGATCAATCCCAGGATAGCGTTTGATCAACTTAGAAATTGATTCTGTAAGACGAGTTCCGGCCAAACTGTCCGTTGCTCCCAGACGCAAAAGACCACCTGGCTCCTGTCTTCTCACTTTATCTTCAGCTCTGTGTACAAGAGCAAGAATTTGACGTCCGTCTTGAGCTAATTGCAGTGCGGACGTTGTCGGATAGATATGTTTCCCGTTTTTAACAAAAAGAGACACTCCTAAACGACTCTCAAGATTTTGGATCCGCATACTGATAGCAGAGGGCACCCGATGCAGTACCTCAGAGGCCTTATTTATCCCTCCAGTCTCAATAACTGCCAAGATCGTTTGGAAATCATCAATCTCGATCATTCAAAAATTTTGAATTAATTAATCAAATAAATTTCATTGTATTGAATAATAGAATTTCATATACTGTTTTTCAACTTCATAGTGAAGATCCACTCCTACCCCTGGGAGCTCTATTTAGTCCTGACAAGCGCTCAGGACTTTTCTTTATCAAAAAATCGAGTTAATTAAGCAAAAATCCGCTCTAGTTGTGGCAGATTATAAAATCACTCTGCACTAACCTTCTCTCATAAAAAATATGAAGGAGAATGATCATGAGTGAAGAAAAATTTGGCCCCTTTGCTAGAGGTGGAAAAAATGAAGCCTACGCGCAATATTTCGTCGGTCAAAGCTATCTCAATATGTTGACAACAGCGTGGGTTGTTACAGCCAATGTCACTTTTGAACCAGCTTGCCGCAACAACTGGCACATCCATCACAAGGGCGGACAGATCTTATTGGTCACGGCAGGACGTGGGTATTACCAGGAATGGGGAAAAGAGGCCCGTGAATTGCACCCAGGCGATGTTGTCAACATTCCTCCGGAAGTCAAACACTGGCACGGTGCTGCACACGACAGCTGGTTTGCTCATATTGCCATTGAAGTCCCTGCCGAAGGAGCTAAAAACGAATGGTGTGAGCCAGTCAGCAATGAAGACTACAACAAACTGCCTTAATCACTTTTCAAAAGAAACATACTAATGAAAAAGCCGCAAACTCAAATTTTTGCGGCTTTTGCTGATTAATTATCTATCTCTGTGTTTTTTTCTTTTTCTTCAATTGACGAGACGAGTACCTTGTCAATTCGGCGCCCATCCATATCTACGACTTCAAAGCGCCAATTGTCCCACGTAACCACGTCACCGGTTTTGGGCAAATGTCCCGTCATCCAAATGATCATTCCGGCCAACGTGTTATAGCGGCCGTCAGCTTCATTGGGAAGCGCCTTTAAATTAAGTTGATCTTTGAGTTCCGGCACGGGCATCATACCGTCAACCAAAAGCGATCCGTCTTCACGCTTGACAGCCCAATCCTCTTCGCCGGGAACATTCTTAAATTCCCCAACGATAGCTTCCAACACATCCCGAGGGCTCACAATTCCCTGTACTGAACCGTACTCATCAACGACAACAGCCAAAGGCACGTCGTTTTTCTTAAAGTTATCCAAAAGCTCCAACCCCGTAAGTGACTCCGGCACATAGACGATAGGAATCATATGTGCGGTGAAGTCCACTTTGCCCGTATCTACAATTTGCTGCAGCAGGTACCGGGTAGAGCAAAGGCCCTTCACGTCATCGAGCGAGCCGTCACAAACAGGTAGCCGAGAGTGCTTGGATGTCAGAAGTTTTTTGACATTGTCTTCGGCGCTATCTTGCATATCAATCCACTCGACTTCATTGCGCGGCGTCATGAGCGTTCCGATCGTGCGATCGTCTAAACGAAAGACATTGCGCACCATATCGCGCTCTTGTACTTCAATCGTGCCTGCCTCACTACCCTCAACAACCATCTGATGGATTTCTTCTTCTGTTACCGCGTTTTCCTCTACATTTTGTTTTCCGGTAAGCCTTAGGAGTAGATCTGTTGAAACCGATAAGAGTTTTACAAAAGGTGCCATTAAGACAGCTAAGAAATTAATTGGAGGCGCAATTCGACATGCAACCCCTTCTGGATTCATCTGACCCAGACGTTTGGGGACTAACTCACCTAAAACAATAGAAAAATAAGTGACCAATACAACTACCAGGATTAAACCAACGGCCCGGGCTGTATTGACTTCAACTCCGAACTGTTCATTGAGCCACACTGCAACCGGCGTAGCAAGAGCCGCCTCACCCACAATACCTGACAAAATACCGATAGAGGTAATGCCCACCTGAATGGCCGAGAGCGCCCGAGTCGGCTCTTCATTTAATTTCAATGCCACCTTGGCGCCAGAATTACCATCATCGATTCTGATCTGCAAGCGCGCCTTTCTGCTTGTCACAAGTGCAATTTCACTCATGGCAAATAAACCGTTTAATAAAATCAGAGCCAATAGACAAAGTACGTTAAACCAGTTATCCATTTCTTTTCCAAACGTTATTCTCTTTTAAACTGTCTTTTCAATCATTTGATACAGGCCTTCAAGTGCTGTACGAATTGTTTCTTCCCGCACAGCATTGCGCTCGCCCGCAAAATGATGTCTTTCAACTTTGGGTTTCTGTCCTTTGCAGCACCAAGCCAGGTAAACTGTCCCGACAGGTTTACCGGGCACTGCCCCTCCTGGACCAGCAATTCCAGTGACCGCCACAGCAACGTTTGCAGCAGAATGCGCAAGCGCCCCCAGCACCATTTCAGATGCCGTTTCTGCACTCACCGCACCATAGCTTTGAAGAGTTTCATCAGCTACACCCAATAAATCTTTTTTAGACTCATTAGTGTAGGTCACAAAGCCTCTGTCAAACCACTCACTTGATCCCGCTGTTTGCGTAATTGAGCAAGCAATGCCGCCCGCAGTGCAGGACTCAGCCGTTACAATCACTGCCTTGTTTTTTAATGCGCAACGCCCTAATTTTTCAGAAAGATCAACAAAGAGTTCCATATCAGTACACCAGCCACTGTGCAGCTACTAAAGCAATCCAAGCGTAAAGCGCGGCAATGGCGTCATCGAGCATAACGCCGAAACCGTTTTTCATCTTGCTATCAAAATAGTCAGCCGGAGGCAATTTGACGATATCAAAGAAGCGAAAAGCAACAAAAGCCGCCACTTGCCAAGCCAAAACAGGCGGCATTAACGCGAGCAACAACCAAATCGCAAAGACTTCATCAATCACAACCGAACCGTGATCGTCAACCCCTAAGTCTTCGGCAGTTTTTTGACAAGCCCAAGCCCCTAAGAAGAAAGTGATGGCAACAATAAAAAACCAAGCACTATAGGCAATCCAAGGCTGCAACAATACAAAAACAATCCAGCCCGCCAGTGTTCCCCAAGTACCTGGCGCAGGCCGAATCACACCGCTGCCGAAAAAGCTAGCGACAACGTGAGCTGGACTATTAAATGCAAAAGACCAGCTCATTCGCACTTTATTGACGGGATTGTTCTGGCTGTACTTTTCAAACATTTTCACTCGCAAAATGGTCAAATCCTTTAAAAGAATTCTTCACTTCGCTCCCGTTTTTATCAAAAAGCTTCAAGCCACTGGGGACCACTTCACCAACTCGGCTAAGTTTCAAGGCACGCCCCTGAGTTTGCAGTGATCTCGCAAAATCTAAAATATCATCTCTAGCAGCAACAGGCGCGGTCCAAACCAACTCATAATCGTCTCCTCCTGCTAACTGTGCCATGCGTCTTTCTTCGACAGAACGTTTTGCAAGACTATCGCTTACAGCTAAATCATCTACGTGAACCACGGCACCTACCTGAGAGCGGGTCAAAATATTGCCTAAATCTTTTAAAAAGCCGTCAGAAATATCGGCGCAGGCAGTGGCATAATGGCTTAAAAATCGACCAAGCTCCACCCGAGGCAAAGGACAGTCCATCGCCGCTGCCGAAGCCTCATCACAGTCACCCTTCCAAAGACCGGTCCTTAACATCAAAGCTAAGTAGGCGTCACCCACCGTACCACTAACCCAAATATCATCTCCCGGCAGCGCGCCTTTTCTTGTCAGCCCCTTTTGTACCTCGCCAATGGCAGTAATTGTGACACTGAAAGGTGCCTGCTCACTGCCTATTCGGGCCGTTTTTGTTGTGTCTCCGCCCACCAAAGGACAGTGATAAGTTTGTGCCATTTCAAATAATCCGCGGCTAAACGCTTCAAGCCAAGTTAAATTCATTTGTGGCAAAGACAACGATAGAAAAAAGCAGCGCGGATCAGCGCCTGCTGCCGCCAAATCTGACAAATTTACAGCTAAGGATTTTTTCCCGACGGTATAAGGATTTGCGTTAGGTAAAAAATGCGTTCCACCCGCAACAGTGTCGGTTGTAATAGCCAAGCGGGTTGTCCCCACCTGAAGAATCGCACAGTCATCCCCGATCCCTTGGCACAGCCATTGACCGGGGATGTTGAAATGAAAGAAACGAGAAATGAGCTCAGTTTCGCTAAGGCATGGGCCCATACAATTACTTTTTCGCACCCACCTCAATAGCACGCACATCAGCGGCCACTTTATCAAGAACGCCGTTGACATAACGGAATCCGTCCGAACCGCCAAACAGCTTAGCTAGTTCAACAGCCTCGTTAATTACAACACGGTACGGAATTTCAACATGAAACTTCAATTCGTAGGTTCCGAGCAGTAAAACTGAACGTTCTACTAAGGATAAGCGAGAAATATCACGATCGACGTGCTTGCTGAAAAGAGCTTGCAAGTCCTGCGCGTGCTCAATAACGCCTGCGAGTAACTCAGAAAAGTGCTTTTTATCGCAACGTTCAAAATCGGCTGCATCAATAGCAGCTCCGGCGATAGGTTCACCGTCATCGCTTAGAACACTCAAAAGAGTACGCTCAATCGTCACAGCGTCGGCGCCACTCACCAACCATTCGTAGACACCTAAAAGAGCAAATTCGCGAGAAAGCGAACGTGCACCGCGGCTCGGACGATGGGGTTTTGCTTCTGTCATTCTTTACTCCCCGTCACCCATATCGTATTCAAACTCTTTGCGCAGATTCGCCATTTCAACGGCAACCTGAGCGGCATCGGTACCTTTTTGATGCAACCGAACCTGAGTCTGCTCGTCATTTTCTGTTGTCAGCACCGCATTGGCAATCGGAATATCAAAGTCAAGTCCCACCTGCATAATGCCGGAAGCTGATTCATTGGAAACAATCTCAAAATGGTACGTTTCACCGCGAATCACCGCACCGATTGCAATCAAGGCATCGTACTCTTCGGTAGAGGCCAATTGCTGCAAGCCGAAGGGTATCTCTAGAGCACCGGGGACACGCATAAGCGTAATATCTTCTTCAACCACACCTAAGCGGGCAAGTTCAGCCAAGCAAGCCTTTAAAAGGCCTTCTCCAGCGTACTCGTTAAAACGAGACTGAACGATACCGATGCGCAATCCACGCCCATCTAAAGAATTCTCAATAATGTCCATGGACATTGTGTCTCTCCAAAAGAAATCATTTCCTTTTATAAATTCGTATATTGTACCGTTTTTAGCTCTGCGAAACACTGCTGTTTTTCTAATAACCCATCAGTCTCTTCTTGCAGAAAACGAGACTGCAAGTTTAGACAGACAATAACAACACTGCGCTTATAAAAATCCTCAGTCACCAATGCTTTTTGATACAAACAGCTCAAGGGACCGAGTATTTTCTAGCATTAAAATTTCGCCGCAGACATTTGCCAAGCTAAAGAACCATCCCTCGAGCGTAAGAGGCAGGGAAATCTACCTTTTCACCCAACTCAAGTGCTGCTTGCCAACCCCAATGGGGATTTAAGAGCATCTGACGACCAACATCAACGAGATCGGCCGTACCTTCAACCAAGACGCTTTCAGCTTGTCTGGCATCTTTAATTAGTCCGCAGCCTATTGTCGGCACTCCTGTATGTAGGCGTACCGCACGAGCAAAAGGTAACTGATAACCGTAAGAAACCGTCATCTTTTGACTGGCGTGAAGTCCGCCGGTTGAGACATCAACAAAAGAACAACCATGTGCCTTCAAAATATTGACAAAATCGATTGTTTCTTTCAGATTCCAACCACCTTCAATCCAGTCGGTTGCCGACACTCGAACACCTAACTCAACTGAGGGAGCCGCTTTTTTCATAGCCTCAAACACAGCAAGCGGTAAACGAATCCGATTATCAAAACTGCCGCCAAAGTCATCGGTGCGCAAGTTGGAGATCGGAGACAGGAACTGGTGCAACAAATAGCCATGCGCCATATGAATCTCGATTGCATCAACTCCGGCCCTCTCGGCACGCTCTGCCGCATTAGCAAAAGCCTGGACAATCGCATCAATGCCTCCGCGCAGCATTTCCCGAGGCATTAAACTTGTGCCCCCAGCGCTTACTGCCGAAGGCCCGACAGGCTCCCATCCACCTTCTTGCTCGGTCAGGCAACCGCCGATCCACGGAGCTCGTTCCGACGCTTTGCGTCCTGCATGATTAATCTGCACAGCAATCTTTGTGCTCGGGTCAATTGCGCGCATCGTTTCGATCACTTCTGCCAATGACAACCCGAGCTCATCAGACCACAATCCCAAATCTTTATCAGATATCCGACCATCTGGCGTCACGGCCATCGCTTCAATGCAAACCAAACCCGCCCCCGATCCTGCGAGCTTTCCGTAATGCACCTTATGCCAAGCTGTAGCTTTCCCATCGTGCGCCTGATACTGACACATAGGTGGCACGCTGATACGGTTTTTGACTGTCATCTGACCGAGCGTAAAAGGAGTAAAAAGCTGAGTTTTCATGATGACTATCCTTTAAAAAAGACCGTCGTTATCCTTTAAACTCATCATCCGCTCCACGTAGCGGGCAATCGTATCGATTTCAAGATTCACCCAATCCTGAGGTTTCAAGTGCTTCAAGGTCGTCACTTCAACCGTATGAGGAATCAAATTAATGGAAATACGGGTGCCAACCGGCGTATCTTCAACATCATTAATCGTCAATGAAACACCATTTACTGTCACAGAGCCTTTGTAGGCCAAATAAGCCGAAAGCTTCATCGGAGCACGCACCACCAAGTGCCAACTCTCTGCCTTGGGTTCCATCACTTCCACCTGTCCCACGCCATCAACGTGTCCAGAGACAATATGGCCATCTAGTCGGTCTCCAACTCGCAGAGCCTTTTCCAAATTCACTTCGCCCCACGTATCCAGTCCGCAGGTTTTAGACAAACTTTCAGCCGACACTTCAATCTGGAAGGTGTCTGCTTCAATGCTGACAACCGTCATACAGGCACCATTGACAGCAATGGATTCACCGATCTCGGTTCCTTTTAACCAACCGGCCGGAGTATCAATCGTAAGTCTGACACCGTCGCCCAATTTTTCGGGCTCACGAACCTTCCCAATCGCTTCAATAATGCCTGTAAACATGGTGTTATTTCCTTTTTCTCAAAATAATTCGAACATCATTGCCTAAAAGTGTTGTTTCAGCGACAAGCCACTCTTGGCAATCAGAAAGCTTCTCAATCGCAGGCAGCCTAAAAGCTGAGCGGCCTGCACCTAAAATTTTCGGAGCAATGTAACACAAAAGTTCATCGACAAGTCCCAGTCTTACCATCTCACCGGTGAGAATAGCGCCCGCTTCAAGATGCACTTCGTTTACTTCACGCTTGGCTAACTCAGCCATCAGAGCTACAAGATCCACCCGATTGTCTTTACCCGGCAAAGATAGAACCTCAGCTCCAAGTTGACAGAGGGATTGGACTTTGTCAGGGATTTCTCTTGCGCATACAACAAGAACGTTACCATCCCTAAAAAAAGGATTATCTAAGTTCACACGCAAGTTCGAGTCAACCAAAACTTTCAAAGGTTGGCGCTCTTGAAGAAAACCCCCGACCCGAGCCGTCAGTGATGGCTGATCGGCTAACACCGTCCCCACCCCGGTTAGTATGGCGCCAGCAACGCAGCGCCACTGTCTGCCATCTTCCCGGGCAGCTTCTCCCGTAATCCATTGGCTCTCACCGTTTGCCAAGGCTGTAAAGCCATCAAGACTCATGGCCACTTTTGCTCGTACCCAAGGGCGCTGCTCAGTCATGCGAGTCATAAAACCCGCATTCATCTGCCAAGCCTCACTTTCGAGTACCCCAGTTTCAACCTCTATACCGGCATCTCTCAACATCCTGAGACCGCGACCAGCCACCAACGGATTGGGATCTAGACAAGCCACCACAACCCTAGCAACTTTTTCCTTGATCAGACGCATTGCGCACGGTGGTGTGCGTCCATAATGAGAACAGGGCTCGAGCGTAACATAGATCGTTGCGCCTTCAATATCGAAACCTTTGGCATTAGCGTTTTTAATAGCTTGAATTTCAGCATGATCAGAGCCCGTTTTCTGGGTAAAACCTTCTCCCAAAACCTGATGATTGCGCACAATCACACAACCTACAGACGGATTGGGAGGACTTATCGGTCGAGCTTTTTGCGCGAGCTCAAGCGCCCGCTTCATGTAATCAGAATCACAGAGCATTGCTCTTTAAACCTCGCGGGCCATATCCGCAAACTTCTGAACGTCTTCAAAGTTGCGGTACACGCTCGCAAAGCGAACATAAGCCACTTTGTCGAGTCCGCGCAATTCTTCCATAACAAGTTCCCCTAAACGGTCACTGCGAACTTCCCGCTCACCCAAAGCAAGCATCTTCTGTTCAATCCGATTAATCGCTTCATCGACTCGTTCGCGGGATACCGGGCGTTTACGCAAAGCAAGCATCATTGAAGAGCGAAGCTTTTTTTGATCATACTCACAGCGTCCACCCCCACGCTTGATAATAGAAGGCATAGAAAGCTCAACGCGCTCATAAGTCGTAAAACGCTTGCCGCAATGAAGGCAGCGACGGCGACGGCGAATTGTCGTACCGTCTTCGCTTGTGCGAGAGTCAATCACTTGAGTTTGCTCATGCTTACAGAAAGGACAATGCATACACCCATCTCCTTTTATCTATGGAATTCTTAATTCTCAAAAACACAATATATGGTATCGGGCTACTAAGGATTGATTCTACTCGTTTACCTACTATCTGTGGGTTTTTTTTACTCAAACAATAATAAATTGTGCAAAAAGAGCTTACCAAACTGAATTTTCAATCAATTAATATCTAAATGAATTAAACAGTATCTTGTAGTACTTTGAATGGTTAGGCTACCCTAGCCGTCGGACGTTGCTATTGAACAGTCAATAAAGATTGTCGTGCCTGGAGTAGGCCTCTCAGACACGACAGTTTTTAATCGCTAACGTTGCAATCTAGGATTGAGACTATAAATACCTTGGATGGTTGCAGAGGCCAACACATGCGGTGCCATACGTTGGCGCACTTCAGCCCAGCGAGCGGTGTCAGGTAAGCCCAAAGTTTTCACATCAAGCGCAAAAACTCTGAATTCATAGCCGTGCAGACGGGCATCAAATCCTGGAGGGCAGGGACCATCATAGCCGCGGTGAATTTGAGAATCAGAGGTATAGTCGTTAATTGCTTCAATACCCATGTGTTTCGCAAAACGCTTACCGGTATTTTCATCACCTACGTTTGCTTCGCCCTTTTTCACTTCGCAGACCTCTGGCGACATATCCCAAACGAGCCAATGCACGAAATCACGCCGAGGCTGATCTGCTGGGATCTCTCCATCTTCATTTAAAGCCTGACGATCTGTCGGAACATCGGGATCAATGCAAGCCAAAACAATCGACTGCGTGCCTTTCGGGATTGCGCTCCACGAAAGCTGAGGATTTAAGTTAGCAGCCAATGCAAACTTCCCGTCAACTAATTGCCCGTAGGCGCATTCACTTGGAATCCATTGACCATGTTCAAAATCTTGACTGGTTATTTTCATGCGAGTCTCCTTGAGAATCTTTAGTCTATTATTTGATTCAAAAAAGAGTTTTGTCAATCTAGCATTTCAACCAAATTGTCACCGGCCCATCATTGACCAAAGCAACCTGCATATAAGCTCCAAATTCACCCGTTTCTGTTCTCAAACCGCTTTGCCTCACCGTCTCCACAAAATGCTCATAGAGCTTTTTGCCCGTTTCAGGATCTGCTGCAGGTGTAAAACTTGGGCGAAGACCTTTAGCAGTGTCAGCGGCAAGCGTAAATTGAGAGACAATCAGAATATCTCCTTTAATATCAGAGAGACTTTTATTCATCTTGCCCTTTTCATCTTCAAAAATTCTGTAGGCCAGGACTTTTTTCGCTAGCTTCTCACACTGCTCTTTTGTGTCACCCTTTTCTGCACAAACTAATACCAGCAACCCCTTTGCTGCACTTCCTATCACTTTTCCCTCGACTGTGACCGAAGCACTTTGTACTCTTTGCAATAAACCGATCATTGCGCTCTCCTTACAAAAAAGCCGCGGGAAAACGATTTTGTTTTCTGCGCGGCTCTTTATTGCAGTACGATGCTTTAGTGAACCGTCACTTTAGCCCATTTACGCTTACCGACCTGAATCGTGTAAGTGCCGGCATTAAGCTTTAAGCCTCGATCGCTGACTCGCTCTCCATTGACTCGTACTCCGCCTTGGTCCACATTGCGGTTAGCCTCACTGACACTAGCCACCATACCAGCTTCTTTAATCAGCTTACCAATACCGATTTCTCCGTCGGTTGCCGCCACATTGACTTCAGGAATTTCAGAAGGCATTTCACCTGCACGGAACCGATTATTAAATTCCACCTCAGCAGCATCGGCAGCTGTCTTATCATGGAAACGTTCAACTATTTCCTTAGCTAGTAACACCTTAGCATCACGAGGATTGCGACCATTGGCACATTCGCTCTTTAAAGTTGCAATCTCGTTATTACTCTTTAGGCTCAGAAGGTCATACCAATTCCACATCAATTCATCGGAAATACTCATCACCTTGCCGAACATATCGTTAGGCTTATCGGTAATGCCAATGTAGTTGTGCTTGGATTTACTCATCTTGTTGACGCCATCCAAACCAACGAGCAACGGCATCGTCAGAATGCATTGCGGTTCCTGCTCATATTGGCGCTGCAATTCGCGACCAACCAAGAGATTAAAACGCTGATCTGAGCCACCCAACTCCATATCGGCCTTCAAAGCCACACTGTCATAGCCCTGCATCAGGGGGTAGAGCAATTCGTGCATGGCAATCGGAGCCTGTTCGGCGTAGCGCTTAGCAAAGTCATCGCGTTCTAGTAACCGGGCAAGCGTGTAGCGAGAGGCAAGCTTAATCATATCCGTTGCCGTCATTTTGTCGCTCCACTCGGAGTTGTAGCGAATTTCCGTTTTTTCCCGATCCAAAACAAGGCTTGCCTGATCCAGGTAGGTTTTGGCATTAACTTCAATTTGTTCGCGAGAAAGGGGCGGACGAGTGATATTGCGTCCGGAAGGGTCACCGATAGAAGCGGTGAAGTCACCGATCAAGAAAATAACCGTGTGTCCTAAATCTTGCAATTGGCGCAGTTTGTTTAAAACCACCGTGTGACCAATATGAATGTCAGGCGCCGTGGGGTCGAGCCCGAGTTTACAGCGCAAAGGCGTACCGGTTGCTTGAGAACGGGCAAGCTTTTGCTCCAAATCTTCTTCAATCAAAAGCGTATCCACACCACGCTTAATCGTTGCCATGGCCTCTTTGACTTCTGAGGTCACCGGGTATTTCTTTTCAATGTCGCTCATAGATTTTTTTACAAAATAAATACATAAAAAAGGACTCTTCAATCGGAGGCCAGGCGTAATTCGGGTAAAATACATGCCGTTTTCCGATTGCGTATCGGCTTATTGTAACCAATCAAATCCTCAATGTCTGCGCCCAGTATCCTTGCAAAGAATTTACGCTCTATCGGCCGGGGCATGTGCCTTGCTGCCCGGGGCTGCGCGCACACTTGGGAAGTGTTGGTGAGAAGCCCTTACAGACGCTTGGTTTTAGGCATTACTTTCGGTGTTTTGCCCGCTTCTGTCGCAATTGCCACCTATACGGCCTATCCGTCTGACGATGAGCAATTGGCCAGAAGCCTTCAAACTCGCATTGAAGCACCGCTTCCCATTCCTTCAATTGCCGATCAGATTACGGTGGTGACCACTCACAGTGCCGTGACCACTCACACGACTATGATTCGTGTGAACGACACGCTCGGAGCCATTTTCTCGCGCTTAAATATCGAAGACGGTGCCCTGCAGCGCTTTATCCGCAGACAAACACTCGCGCAGCCCCTCTCAACGCCCAGAGAAGGCGTTTATGTTCAGGCTAAAGTCACCGCCGATCAAAAAGCTCAGTCGCTTAAAATTTTCTTAGAAGCGCGTTCAGACAAAGAGAAAAATTCCGTTGTTACGATCACTCGGCACGGCGAGCGCTTTACCATTCAGTCTGAGCCCTTCGTTTATGAAACTCAGCAGGCCATGCGCGCTGGCATCGTTCGGGATAACCTTGTCGACTCTGCTCTTGCGGTCGGCGTGCCCAAAGAAATTGCCGAAGATATGCCCCTTGCCTTTGAGCGGGCCATTAATAACGGTCTGAAAATCACCGATGGAGATGATTTCCGCATCATCTACGAGCGCCAGTACATGGAAGGCGACTTCGTGAGAAACGGCAAGATTCTTGCGGTCTCTGTCACCCATCAGGGCAAAAACTATGAAAGCTTCTGGGCGGCTGACGGTACCCGCACGGGCAGTTTCTACAGCTTAGACGGCACCTCCAACCGCACAACCTTTATCCGCGTGCCGGTTGAAGGAGCACGAGTGACTTCAAGCTTCATGCCCATGCGCCGCCACCCGGTCACGGGCGTTCTGCGTCCCCACCAGGGCACGGACTTCGGTGCTCCCAGAGGTAATGAAATTTATGCCGCAGCCGACGGCGTCATCTCGCGCCGCGCCTTTGATAAGCGCGGATTCGGCAACTACCTCATGATTAAGCACGATGAGTCGCGCACAACGCTTTACGGCCACATGTCAAGAATCGCCAAGGGCATGAAAGTGGGCACGCATGTAAAGCGCGGTCAGGTGATTGGCTACGTGGGCGCAACGGGCCTGGCAACCGGTCCCCATTTACACTATGAGCTTCGTGTGAATAATCGCCAGGTCAATCCCCTTAAGACCCGAATTCCGGATAAAGAGCAGCTCACCTCAGAAGAAAAGCAGCAGCTCTTAGCCGACGCCCGTCCTTTGATGACGCGTCTGGCGATGCTCAACCGCATTCAATCTGTTAAACCGCTGACTTCCAAAGAGGCTCTCGCTCAGGGGGAATCTGCTGAGAAGCCTCAGTCTTAAGCTATGCAAAAATCTTCCGATATTTTCATCGGCCTCATGTCCGGCACGAGTCTGGACGGAGCCGATGCTGTGGCTTGCCGGTTTAAAGGCAGCGATGTTCAATTTTTGTCTCACGCCCACCTGCCCTATTCTGTCTCGCTCAGAAAAGCGCTCCTGTCGCTTTTGACGCCCGGAGAAGATGAAATCAATCGCTGCGGGCGCACAAGCATTCAGCTCGCGCACTTCTATGCAAAGGTTGTTGATAAGCTTCTTACTCAGATGAATCTTTCTGCCGATGAGGTAAACACCATCGGTGTGCACGGTCAAACAATCCGCCATTGCCCTGAGTCCGGCTTTACCGTGCAGCTCAATCACCCTGCTCTTTTGGCTGAATTAACCGGAATAGACGTGATTGCCGACTTCAGAAGCCGCGATATGGCTGCAGGCGGCGAAGGCGCCCCTCTAGTGCCCGCCTTTCACGCTTGTGTTTTTTCAGGCGACGCTCCGCGCGCCATTGTCAATATCGGCGGCATCGCCAACATCACGCTTTTAAACGGCAAAGACGTTTTAGGCTTTGATTGCGGCCCGGGCAACACACTCATGGATATCTGGGTGCAAAAGCACTGCGGACTTCTATTTGATGAAAACGGCCGCTGGGCGATGAAAGGAAAAGTAATTCCGGATTTGTTAGAAGCGCTGCTTGCCGATCCTTATTTTTCAAGAAAGCCCCCTAAGAGCACGGGGCGGGAATACTTCAACGAAAAGTGGCTTTTTGAGCGCTATCCCTTACTTTCTGACTTAGTCCCTCAGGACGTACAAAGAACGCTGGTGAAACTTACTGCGCGCGGAATTTTAGATGCGATTGATAAAACGCAGCCTCAGACAGAAGAGCTTTTTGTGTGCGGAGGCGGTGCGCTTAACCCCCTTTTGATGCAGGAACTCAAAGAGGGACATTATCGGGTGAGTTCTACTGCGCGCTTGGGGGTTGATCCCATGCATGTGGAATCGATGGCCTTTGCCTGGCTTGCCTACCGCTTTGTAAACAAAAAAGCCGGGAATCTCCCGGCTGTGACGCGAGCTCGAGGCGAGCGCATCTTGGGTGCGCTCTACCCTGCCCACTAAACAGAGAAAGACGATCCGCAGCCGCAGGTGGTCACCGCGTTGGGGTTGCGGATCACAAACTGAGCACCGGTTAAATCTTCCTTAAAGTCGATTTCTGCGCCGACTAAGTACTGGTAGCTTAACGAGTCAATCAGAAGCGTAACACCGTCTTTGACCATCTTGGCATCGTCTTCGTTTTCGTTTTCATCAAACTGAAAACCGTATTGAAAGCCCGCGCAGCCTCCGCCTTGCACAAAGACGCGAAGCTTCAACTTATCGTTACCTTCTTCTTCAATCAGGCTCTTGACCTTAGCCACCGCCGCATCCGTAAAGTGAATCGGTTCGGGAGCCAGGTTCGTTTGATTTTCTTCCATGGTATTTTCTTCCATCCATCAAAAACGAGTTGATTATACGTTCTTTTTCAAGGTTGACAATCGACAAAAGGTCATTTCAAAAAGAGGGCGGATCCCGAAGAACCCACCCTCTATCGCTGCTTCCTACGGAGGAAGAAAGCTAACGATTAGAAGCGATAATCCACGCGGATTTGGCCGAAGAGACCGGTCGTGTCTTGAGAGCCCACAACGCCGCCTGCTTCAACACCAATTCCGAAATTATCCTTTTGAGCCTTTAAGCCGATCGACGAGCGAACGACGCTTTCAGCCCAAACATCCATCGTGGTACTGCCGACAGCACCCACATGGGTCTTGGCATCGACATCACGATCGCCGAAGGCTGCAACGTAGCCGATATCCACAGAAGGCGTCCAGGCCCAGCCCGAAGCCGTTTGCATGTCGCCAGCGTACTTCACGCCAACCGGAACCGTAAAGAGGTTCTGATCAACGCTATCGACCTTCACGCCTTGGCTTGTGGTATAACCGTCGGTACCCACACGCAAGTAGTTAAAGCCGACATAAGGCACCAAGCGCGTATTTTCCGTGAGGTCAAAGCGCATTTCACCGCGAACACCGGCCATGATGACGTCAGCGTCCACATCGGCCTTATTCAATGCCACCGTGGAGTGAGAAATTTCGTTACTCGTTGCCAAGTAACCCAATTGACCCACAACGTTAAATTGACCGAAGCGCTTAGCGGCATAAGCTTGAGCACCATAGTAGTCGACATCGTTTTCAACGCCGTCGTTATGACCCAAGCCCTTCACAGAGCCCGTACCGACGTTAGCCAAAGCACCGAACGTCCAGTCGCCGGTCGTGTATTCACCGCCGACCACAACGCCGCCCAATTCAGCCTTAATTTCACCGAAGTCGGCGCTGCCGCCCATTTCCGTGCGACGGCCGGAGGCTTCAGCAAAGAGCACACCGCCTTCTTCAAATTTGTGGATCATAGAAGCACGTTTGTTGGCAGCATCCATTCCGATCGTGGCGCTATCGATTGCAGCGGTTTGCACACCGGCAGCCGTTGCCAGATTCACAGCAGCATTTAATTGCTGGCTGCGGTTAGCGTTCGTGACGCCGGTATTGCGTTCATCGAGGAACTCTTCGACAAAGCGTGCACCGTCATTGTCATGGTTGTGAAGGTCAGCTAAGAAGTCGGGATCATCGAAGTCATCCAAGCCGACAGAACGCAATTCTTTACCCTGGCGTTGAGCGAAGGTGTAGACATTGTCGTTCTTCACAACCTTAAAGAGAACGTTATCAACGCTTGTTGCCGTTTCATCAGCGGCTGCCACGGTCACTTGAGCGCCGTCTTCAGCAACGCCTGTGAAGTGAATCTTACCCTTAGCCGTATCAGCGGTACCCTTAACTTCAGACTTCGCGGCAGCGTCGGCGATGAGTAAACCGTCAGCACCCAAGTAGAGACCTGCTTCAGACGCCTCAACGTTACCCACTGTAACTGCCATTTCGTTCAAATCCACTTCGCCCGTAACATAAAGAGCGGCTTCTGCGGAAGCAAGGGGCAGGCTAGCCAATGCAGTCTCAGAATCAGCATTTAAGCTCATCAGGCCTTTATTGACATCAATCGTGAACATCGGCGGAATAGCACGAGCAGTTTCCGGAGCATCCCACTCTAAATTCATCAGGTTATCAATTGAAGCAATACCTGCAGTTTGGTCATCACCAATGACTAACGTGTCTCTGCTCTTGAAGAGAATGCGGTCGAAGTCAATGTAGCCTTGCCCCGACACTACTGTTGTATCACGAGAGCCAAATTCATAACTCATTCCGGACACTGTAGTTTGAGAGCTAATGGTATTAAACGCACTAAATGTCTTACCGGTCAGATCAAAGCTATCAGACTTAAACTGCAGGTGAGACTCTTTAGCTCCAGAGCCATCAACCAAAGCATCTTTTTTAGTTAAAACACCATCTTTAGCAAAGATCACTGTAGCCTTATTTACTTCGACGACTGGATTGCTTTGCTCAATGCCCTCGCTATCTTTATAGATATATCCACCGGTGTAGATATCCCCTTCTAACTGACCACCGGAAATGGTGATTTCGGAATTGCCGACAATAGACGTCGGTTTATTGTAAAAAGAGGTCGTTTGATAATACTGGCCGTTAATCGTTTGGCCGTCATTACGTTCACTACCAGCCAAACCACCAGCGTAAATATCACCAACAACTTTAGCGCCCGAAAGATTGATCTCACTGTTTTCAACAGTTGATTTACCGCCAAATGTAGCAGCGCCACCTCCAAAAACAGATCCTGTGATGGTACCGCCATTGAGATTCAAAGTACTTTGCGTAGTATTAGCTACAGCACCAGCACCGCTAGCCATACCGGCACCCAAGATTGCAACATTAGCTTGATCTATAAGCTTGACAGTGTCATTGACATACGCACCGTTAGTGGGAGCTCCGGTCTCGCTAATTTGTCCCTTGATATTAGCTACAATTGGTGAAACATTTGCTTCATTAACTGAACCGCCGTTGACCTCAATCGATATATTGGTAGTTGTGACCCTTGAATTCGTAGCGATTGCGTTTGTATCGTCAATTGCAATACCACCACCATACAGACCATCAACAGAACCGCCATCAACGACTAAATACGCGTTATCAACGTTAGACTCGGCTAAAACAGTGGATTTTTCACCGTTACCGGCCGTTGCATATGTTCCGCCACCACCGGCAACCAGGATATTTTCACCTCCGGTAATGTGAACCACGGTTTGCTTAGTCTGCGTGCTGGCAGTAGTTTGACCATCCTGTAAATCTTTCAGAGCTGCAGCCTGATCTTCTTCTTTTACCACAGTGACTTTTGCAATAGAAGCTCCACCGGCAAGAGTGCCGACATTGTAACCACCGTTCAAATTGACCCAAACGTTTTCAACACTTGATTGCGCAGTAACGTTATCAGCCTGATTTGAGGCGTTAGCGATAGCCATGCCTGAACCTAAGATTGCAGCGTGTACACCTTCTTTAGACAAAGTCTTCGTATACTGCTGAATCTTGTTAACAGTTAAATCACCGAGTTCAAAACCATCCTTGAAGTCATTAAATAATGCTACGACATCCCGATGGAAAATCGTTTTTTCCGGATCAGCTAATACTTTTGTTGTTTCATCGCCGATATTGATGTTGATATCACCCTGAACTTCTACAGTTGACTTTGAAGTGTTAGCTCCCTCTCTATTTTGTGCTCCTGCAGAATTTTGGTCTGGAGTAAAGTTTGTAGATGCAAGCGCAGCACCGCCACCCATTACTGCAACGGCTGATGAATTTGCATTAAAGCTAAGATCTACTCCGCCAGTTACTTTAATCGTGGAGCTCCCTCCATCCAGGTTAGTTCCCCACACCCATGGCTTTTGTTCTCCTAAATCTTGTGGCAAAATGGACGACAAATCTGTTGTAGCACTGAAACCGGCACCAAAGGTCCCTAACACAATACCTTTGTCAACGGTTACATCAATACCATTTTCAACAGTTGTTATTGATTGACCCTTAGAGGTTGCTGCACTTAACCCAGCCCCCAAAACACCGACGTGATAACCCTCTAAGTTAGAAGAATCCACAGATGTATCGATATAAAGATTGGCTCCCTGAGTGACCGTAGATGTCGCATTTCCTCCTAGAGCGATAGCTGAGCCTCCAACTAACACGCCCATTGATCCTGTACTACCCAGAAAATCAATATTGGTACTGCCATCCAATGTCACATTGGTATCAGTTGCCAAGGTTAATGCACTACCCAAAACTTCAAGCTTTCCCCCAAAATGTACATCAATAGCACCAATATTAATTGCTGAGCTTCCGCCTACTAAGCCAAAGATATTTCCCGAGTGACTGACAACATTACTATTACCTTTTCGTACCACATCAAATGTTTTTGAGGTCCCAGAACCCACGCTTGCAAGGAATAAAGAACCCTTCATTCCCGTGTTAATGACTCGATCTCCGCCGGCTACTAACAAAGTAACTGGTTCACTTCCTTTAGCTCCAATTTCAACCAACGTATCGCCTGTTAGATTGTAAGAGGGAGCCGCCTCTTCTTTTCCCGGAATGGTTACATCATCGAACTTTCCTGAAACATCAACACCGAGTAGTGGACCGGCAAAATTGATGGCTTCCTGGGTGCTATAATCCATAAAGTTTGAACCACCTGCTACTAGAGCTGGGATGGCTGTTTTATCTTCGTAATTTTGCTGACTGATAGCCTTCAAGATCTCACTCAATTTTGCAGTAAGATCTTCTTGAGCCATTGCAACTTTAAGATCTTCCAACAGCTGACCGGCAGAGGCTTTAGTTTCAATAACGACCTTCTCTCCGTCACCGTCAATAAATTTCATGCTTTTTGCGGAAGCATCATTCCCATAGAAATAATCACTATCAACCGTTACTGCCAGTGCTGAACCACTGACAGCCATCAAACCGGCCACGGCGGCTGCCACAATCGTCTTAACTGCTTTACCAGGTTTACCATGCGTTACCTGAGCTTCAGAGGCTACGACGTAAGAGCCTCTTACCTGATTCCAAAGAACTTTGAATGCTTTATTCATTGTGAGACCTATGAGGTTAACAAACAAGAAAAACTCTCCGGACAGCGCGTTCGGATGGCCTCTAGGCTACTCTGCCCCCCCCCCGAAGTATTGATCATCATCAATGAAGGCAATTGTTCTCAATATATTTATATTGTTATTTAAATAATAAAGCCGATTTTTCAATGAGTTATATATAAATCTGAATATTCAGGGTAAACCCTTTGTTGCATTAAAGCAACTGAAACTGGAGTCAAAAAAGGAGAATTTTTGCCATTTCGGAGCAAAACAAATCTGAAAATAATCTCAGTGTTTTGTGGGGATTAAACTTCGATTTTTAACCTTCCAACCCAACTAAAATCACGCCAAGCGTCATCCCGATTACACCCATTAATCTGGTTGCAGAAAGTTTCTCTTTTAAGAGCAACCCTCCTAAAACAACTCCGATCATCATGCCGACTTCCCGGCTGGGTGCCACATAAGCTAAAGGCGCCATCGTCATCGCATACAGAACCAGGATGTAAGCCAAGGGGGAACCCACCGTTACGACTGCCAGGGCTTTTTGCAATCTTGGCGTTGTCAGAATTTCTTTAGACTCCTCTTTCCAATTGGCGTGCATCACAATAAAAGGCGCAAATACTAAAGCACGCACGGCAATGGAAGGAAAGTAAAAACTCAAGGGGGTGAGCCCCGTTGCCTGCTGCACGGCCCACGCATCACAAAAGGAGTAACCTGCGATAAAGCATCCGGTTAAAGCGCCCCAAAAGATACCCGCCCGAATGCGCAGCTCCTGCGTGTTTTTATCTGTCTTTTGAGGCATTGCCAATAAAACAATAGCTCCCAAAATCAAAATAATGCCCACCCAGCCCCAAAAAGAAGGTCTGTCACCCAAAATCAAAACGGCACTCAAAACTGTAATCAATGGTCCCGTGCCTCTGGCTGTCGGATAGACAATGGAATAGTCAGACTTTTTGTAGCCCACCTGAAGGACCTGGCCGTAAATCACATGAATGGGAGCAGAAAGGATAATGACAAGCCAACCAATGGGCGTGATATTTTTAAGAGAGTCGGGATCGCAGAGAAAGAGCGCCGGGACGGTAATGACTGCCGTGATGATATAAACAATCCACCAAAAAGGCCGCGTGGCATTAGCCTTTTTTAAATAGTAATTCCAAGTTGCGTGCACCAGTGCTGCTGTAAGCACCAACACCAAAGCCAAGAGTGACATTTCTTCCGTCCTTATTGTTGTCTTAGCATTTTAGCGCCCAACAAAAAAGGCCCTCTGAAATAAGAGAGCCTTCTTCGGGGCCGTTCCCGCTGAAATAAAAAGCGGGAACCGGCAGCGGCAATCGTAAAAACGATTAGCGCTTGGAGAATTGCTTACGGCGACGGGCCTTGCGAAGACCGACCTTCTTACGTTCGACTTCGCGAGCGTCACGGGTCACGAAGCCCGCGGCGGACAACTGGGCCTTCAAGCCTTCGTCGTAGTCAATCAAAGCACGGGTGATGCCGTGGCGCACAGCGCCGGCTTGACCCGTTTCGCCACCGCCGCGCACGTTGACCATCACGTCAAACGTTTCAACGTTTTCGGTGAGTTCCAACGGTTGCATCACGACCATACGGCCGGTTTCACGGTGGAAGTATTCATTCAAAGGACGACCGTTGATCACGATCTTGCCGGAACCACGCTTAATAAAGACGCGGGCCACGGAGCTCTTGCGACGGCCGGTGCCGTAATTGTAATTGCCGATCATGCCGAATCCTTATTAGATGTCGAGGTTCTTAGGTTGTTGAGCCGTATGCGGGTGTTCTTCACCGGCATAGATCTTCAACTTCTTAATCATGGCGTAGCCCAAGGGTCCCTTCGGGAGCATACCCTTAACAGCGATTTCAAGGGCACGGCCCGGATGGCGTTGTTGCATCTTTTCGAACGTCGTTTCGATGATGCCGCCGGGATAACCCGTGTGGCGATAGTAACGCTTGTTCTTAGCCTTGTCGCCACTCATCTTCATCTTGGAAGCGTTGATCACAACGATGAAATCGCCCGTGTCAACGTGCGGCGTGTATTCAGGCTTGTGCTTGCCGCGCAAGCGGGCAGCAATTTCAGCGGCGAGGTGACCGACGATCTTATCGGTGGCGTCAACCACGTACCATTCGCGAGTCACTTCGAGCGGCTTAGCCGAGAAGGTCTTCATTATGTATTCACCTATCAATGAAAACGCACGACTTTTTTATCACGAGTCGCGCGCAACCGGATTGTCGCTTAAGGCCGCAAGCACCAGCGACAGAGTCCAAAAATTCGTTCCCTCGTTGTCTGAACGGGCGACAGAGAAACACCCCTCAGAGCAACAAGACCGCGAATTTTACACAAAAAATTGAAAGAAAACAAACCCCTACCCCCATTGACCTTAATAGCTGTCCCGAGAGCAATTTTTATCTCGGACAGATATTTACCTTCACTCAACACTTTGATGCTGCAAGATTGCCGCTTTGATGAACTCCTCAAATAAAGGATGTCCAAAACGTGGTGTTGATGTAAATTCCGGATGGAACTGGACTGCAAAAAAGAAAGGATGATTCGGCAACTCCATCATTTCAGGCAACCCTTCCTTTGATGTACGAGCAGAAATGACCAATCCAGCTTTCTCGAATTGGGGAACATATTTGGGATTTACTTCGTAACGATGACGATGCCGTTCAGAAACGCTGTCACCATATATCCGATAGCCCAATGTACCGGGTTTGACCGAGGCAGACTGTTTTCCTAAACGCATCGTACCGCCCAGGTCACTATTCTTATCTCGTTTTTGTACTTGACCTCCCTGATCAGTCCATTCAGTAATCAGAGAGACAACAGGGTATGGAGTATCAGCGTTCAGTTCTGTTGAATTAGCATCATTTAGATGGCAGACATGTCTGGCGAATTCAATCACAGCCAATTGCATTCCAAGACAAATACCCAAATAAGGAATCTTATTGGTGCGAGCGTATTCAATTGCCTGGATCATTCCTTCTGTTCCGCGCGAACCGAATCCGCCAGGAACCAAAATAGCGTCCATAGTCCGGAGCATATCGGTTCCGTTTTGTTCGATTTCACTTGCATCGACAAAAATGCGGTTGACATGGGTATGCGTATGAATACCTGCATGCAACAACGCTTCATTTAAACTCTTATAGCTATCTGCGTAATCGACGTATTTCCCAACCATTGCGATATTGACCGTATTCTGAGGCTTTTTCAACTCTTCGCAGATATTTTTCCAAGCACTAAGATCAGCTGGTTTGAGATTATTGAGGTTTAAACGGCGACAGATGATCTCATCTAAACCCTGATCGTGCAAGATAAGAGGCACTTCATAGATAGTCTGAGCATCCCAAAGACTGATTACATGGTCCACAGACAAATTGGAAAATAAAGCAATTTTCGCTCGTTCACCATCTGGAATTCGACGATCTGCACGACATAAGAGAACATCCGGATAAACGCCTTCTTCACGAAGCTTTTGAACAGAATGTTGTGTAGGCTTGGTTTTTAGCTCACCGGCTGAAGCAATCCAAGGGCAAAGTGTCAAATGCACAAAACAACAGTTTTCCCGCCCCAATTTCAAACTTAACTGTCTAACAGCCTCTACAAAAGGTAAGGATTCTATATCGCCGACTGTTCCGCCAATTTCTACAACCGCAATATCGGCATTACCTACCCCTCTGGCGATGAATTCCTGTATTTCATTTGTGACATGAGGAATAACCTGAACGGTCTTACCTAAATACTTACCGTGACGCTCTTTGCGTAAAACACTTTCATAGATCTGCCCCGACGTAAAATTATTCGATTTATGCATCTTTGAGCTGATAAAACGCTCATAATGCCCCAGATCCAAATCAGTTTCAGCACCGTCTTCGGTCACAAAAACTTCCCCGTGTTGAAACGGGCTCATGGTGCCAGGATCCACATTGAGATAAGGATCCATTTTGATCATTGTGACATTTAAGCCACGAGATTCCAAAATGCTCGCCAAAGATGCAGCTGCTACACCTTTACCTAGGGAGGAAACGACACCTCCGGTCACAAAAACATATTTAGTCATCTGCGAATCCTTACAATAGAATTCAAACAGAAGTCGATTATATGACCAGACTCCGAATGCCCCTGAAGAGTTTCTAAGCGATTTAATTTACTTTTTACAAAAAAATAAAAACAGTATCTCCTATTTGGTTATAACGCGTCTTACTGCTATCGTCCTTCTCACCTTATCAATAAGTTAACCTCCATTTCTGCTTTAATTCTCCCTCAACTGCAAAGCGCCTTATACACGCTACTAAGCTACAAAAAGCTGCAACACTTCCTAGCATCGACACTTGATAACCATTTCTTAATGAAAACAGGTTATGTCATCTTAGCGTCACATTTTCAACACTGTTTTGTCATGTTCCAAGCGCATACTGCACGCGACTCTTCTCTGAGTGATATCGACT
Organism: uncultured Sutterella sp.; assembly: GCA_900544345.1. Classification (GTDB taxonomy): domain Bacteria; phylum Pseudomonadota; class Gammaproteobacteria; order Burkholderiales; family Burkholderiaceae_F; genus Aphodousia. The sequence goes on from UQUR01000005.1 coordinate 129,679, forward strand.
CTTTTGCCTTGAGAATTAGGACGATCGGTATGGAATATTATTTTTTGGCACTTTTAGCCTTTTTAGGATTGGTCGCTGTCTTCGATATTTTCGTTGGGGTCAGTAACGACGCTGTGAACTTTTTAAATTCAGCTCTCGGTTGCCGAATCGCCTCTTTTAAAACCATCATGCTCGTCGCAAGCATCGGCGTTATGCTCGGTGCCACGTTTTCATCAGGCATGATGGAAATTGCCCGCTCCGGCGTGTTTAATCCTCAGATGTTCTCGTTTTCCGAGATCATGGTGATTTTCTTTGCTGTGATGGTCACCGATATCATTTTGCTAGACCTATTTAACTCTCTGGGGCTACCTACTTCTACAACGGTTTCAATCGTATTTGAACTCTTGGGCAGCGCTCTGGCTGCTGCGACTTATACGCTTCTCATGGATGGGGCCTCTCTGAGTCACGTTATCGAGTACATCAATAGCTCTAAGTCTCTTACCATCGTATCTGGCATTTTGATTTCTGTTGCCGTCGCCTTTGTCACAGGTGCAGTCGTTCAATACATCACGCGTCTGATTTTCACCTTTAATTTTGAAAAGATGTATCACCGTGTCGGCGGCGTTTTTGCTGGTATTGCACTTACTGCTATCTTTTACTTTCTCGTGATGAAAGGAGCAAAAGGCGCGAGCTTCATGCAGCCCGAATGGATCCAGTTTATGGATGTAAACACATGGCCTATCGTGGGAACGCTTTTTGTCGTGCTCTCGGTTATTTTTCACGTGCTCATCATCACCTGCAGCATCAACATTTTCAAAATTGTAATTTTGGCAGGTACTTTCTCGCTTGCCTTCGCCTTTGCCGGCAACGACCTCGTGAACTTTGTGGGCGTTCCACTTGCTGCCTGGGACTCTTACCAAGAGTGGGCTGCCTCAGATGCCGCAGCGGAAACCTTCATGATGGGCGGGTTATTAAAACCTACTGTGGCAGCAACGGGCTTTTTGCTCTTTTCCGGTCTGATCATGGTGCTCACCCTTTGGTTTTCTAAGAAAGCCCAAATTGTGATTCAAACCTCAATTAACCTTTCTTCGAGCAATTCTGGCGAACAGGAACAGTTCGGAAGTTCTCTGCCCGGCCGAGCAATCGTTCGTGCCAGTATGGCACTTGGAAACGTCATTCATCAAATCATCCCGATGTCTGTACAAAAGGGAATTGATCGCCGCTTTGAACCAAAGAAACTCGAGCGTGGTGAAACCCCTCTACCCTTTGACTATGTTCGCGCCTCAATTAACCTTGTTGTGAGCGCCGCGTTGATTGCTTCTGCCACAAGTCTTCAATTGCCGCTTTCAACGACCTACGTAACCTTCATGGTAGCCATGGGTTCATCCTTTGCAGACGGGGCATGGGACCGTGAAACCGCTGTCTACCGTATTTCAGGTGTTTTAACCGTTATCAGCGGCTGGTTCTTAACCGCCTTGAGTGCTTCAACCATGGCAGCAATTGTCTGCGGCTTCACCCTTTGGGGCGGACCGATCGCTGCCTTGATTTTGGCCATCGGCTCTACCTTCCTTTTGATTCGCTCCAACCTGAGAGCCAAGCTTGATACCGTCAATATGCGTGCAGACCTTGATACACGCTATGACGCTAAGAAAGTTCAGGAACTGGTTCAAAATAAGACGAATGCAAGCTTCGATAAAACTCTCTCTGTCTTTAACCGCTTGGTGCATGATTTCTTAAACGACAACGAATCAGCTCTGCGTCATGTGAAAACAGCCAGCGCGGAACTTTTTGACGAAATGAGCGCGGACCGCGGTCTTTACTACCGCATGGCCAACTCAAGCTTTACCCCAACAAAAAACGACTTTGATGCTCGCTATTGCTACTATCGCATTTTCACTAACTTACGCGAAGTAGGGCGGTCTTTACAGGCTCTTACCAAGCAAGCCTCCGATCACGTTGCCAATCGTCACCGTATTTTCCAAGGTGAGCTCAAGGCAGACCTCTTAAGCCTCTCGGATTATTTAGAAAAAATTTCTGAAGGTAGGGATAAAAAACGTGATATTCATACTGTTCTTACCCACTCTAATGAGGCCATTGAACTCATTGATCATATGCAAGCCGAACTCCTTCGCCGCATCCCCAACGCCGGTCTTTCGGTCAGAGGTAGTGAGCTTTACCTCAATTTCCTTGTTTTTGCACGAGAACTTGTTAATCGGGCCGCTATAGCAGCTTCGCTTGAAAAGCGTCTTGATGCGATCGTAACCAATCCGTCCTCGAAGTAAGAGCACAAGTGCTGTTACTTCCTTTCTCCACGTTGGTTAACCAACGTGGAGTTTTTTTATCCGCTTAGGCAGTCCTATAATTATTAGCTTTATTAATTTGTATGACGATTTATGAGCTCACATCGATTAGGCATTGTGGTTGAAGGTGGCGGCATCCGCGGTATTTATGCGGCTGGCGTTTTGGATGTTTTAAGTGATTTAAAACTTCCCGTACAAGGCCTTATCGGCGTGTCAGCTGGTGCCATTCACGGCTGCTCTTTTGTATCTGGTCAAAAAGGGCGCAGTCTGCGTTTTTATAAGCGTTTTGTAAACGATGATCGTTTTTTCAGTTTTAAAACTCTATTAAAAACGGGCAACATCGTTGATACTCAATTTTGCTACCACGATATTCCTTATATCTACGATCCTTTTGACAATGAGGCCTTCAAACGCTCCAAAATTGACTTTTTTGTCACCTGTACCAACGTAGAAAGCGGCAAGGCTGAGTATCTTCATTTAACCGATCTAGAAGAGGAAATTGACGGCTTGAGAGCTTCTGCCTCTTTACCCTACGTCTCTCAAATTGTTCAATTTCGAGGGAAAAAATTACTTGATGGAGGCTGTTCGGACCGCATTCCTCTTAAGGCTTTTGAAAACCTGGGCTTTGACAGAAATATTGTGATTTCGACTCAGCCCAGAGAGCATAAGGTCAAGGATCGCGACGCCTACTTGGCTCGCCTTTTTTACCGAAAGTATCCTCGTTTTTGTGAGACATTTGCTCACTCTCCGCAAACTTATGAAAAAACACAAATAGAGTTGGATGAAGCAAGCCAAGCGGGTCGCGCTTTTATTATCAGACCTAAAACAACATTAGGCATCAAACGTCTGACACACAATCCGGATGATGTCCAAAAAGGCTATAACGCAGGGGTGCGCGATGCCCAAGCTTTAATCCCCGAATTAAAAACGTGGCTCAGCCTACAATAACGCCACAAACATGTCAACATACGTTTACATCACCTTGAGAGAAAGACCCGAATTAATACAGCTGGCCGCTCAATGGTTTCATTCCAAATGGAAAGTCCCCAAGAAAGAGTATCTTGAATGCATGCGAGCTTATCTCAACTATGAGACTGAATATGGTTGGTATCTTTGTTTGGATTCAAACTGCATCATAGGCGGCCTCGGAGTAATAGAAAACGACTTTCACAACAGAAAAGACCTCACACCGAATGTCTGCGCTGTTTATACGGAAAAGGTATATCGCTGTCAGGGCATCGCGGGGCGATTGCTTGACATTGCCGTGAAAGACACAAAATCCAAAGGCATCACACCAATTTATTTGATTACTGATCTCACTGGCTTTTATGAGCGCTATGGTTGGGAATTTTTATGCATGGTTCAAGATGACCATGACCACACAATGATCAGAATGTACGTACACAGATTGGACGGGACCCAAATATCACAGGACAGCCTCTATAACCTAAAATAGTTATAGAG
>UQUR01000006.1 GCA_900544345.1 uncultured Sutterella sp.
TGGCTGATGCTATACAATTTACTCATTTTAATTAATATAAAGTAGATTTGAGTAAATATAGCATAACTATTTATAGCCCCAAGTTATTCGTATATGGTACGGGCCGATGCAATTACCAATGTCATCGGTATGGACGCATGGGCTGGCTACGTTCAAAATGATGCACAGATCCGTTTGAGTTCAAAAATTAATTCCAAATTGAGTGCTCAAGCTCAGATGTATCTAACAACAGATAATGCTCGACCTACTGATCAGAGTTTGAATATCGGCGATTCCTATGCTTGGGAGATTCATCCGACGATTAATGCAACCGCGTATGTCGGCGCAGATATCTCTTTAGTAGGCATGAGAGCACAGGATTATCTTGGGTTTGGTTCTTCAGCAGTCAATAATGGCGAAATATCTATTTCTGGACTGATTAATCTGCAAGAAAGCACCTCAACACATTTTCAAGACGGTATCGCCTCTTTTGAAATGAATTTTGATAACGGTTATGTGTTAGGAGTTGATACTGCAGGGACAATAGAAGCTCATACTCAATGGTACGGGTCAGCCCGAGCTATAAGACTCTTAGGTTTATCTTCCGCTGCTCAAACTTCAATTATTAATAATGGTTCAATTAAAATAGCGACTTCCAAAGAGTATACAGCTGCCGCTTTAGCTGCATCGGCTGACAATTTCGGTACGGTTTATGTCAGTAACCGAGGAGAAATTGATTTATCTGAAGCTCAGACACGCTATAGACATGAGCTTTATGCCAATTTATCCGATAATGGGCAGGTGGTTATCGACGATTGGCTTTTGAGCCTGGATTATCTTGATCACTTTGTGCCTTTTGCCATTGTTTCGGATTCAAGCAGCACGGGGGCAAACTCAAAACTTCGCTTTACTGCCCAATCCACTCTTTATTTAAAACCGACTGACTCCCATCAGCTCAATGTGGACTTAAATCTTGGGACAATTATTGGTACTTATACAGACAGTCAAACGATTTCCTCGGATCTTAATATGGTAGACGGCTTTTTCTCTTCAATTGAAAGCGTTACCAATATGGTTGATTTGTAGTATTCGGGAACTGACGCTAACCATTTAACAGCCAGACTGACCGTGAATCCTGAAAAAAGTCTTGGACACGGTTCATGCTATATAGCATTGACATCAGACTTAAATTCTTTGATGACATTGCAGGCTTTGACTTCACCGGCGTTGAGATTTACTGAACACGAAGCTCCAAAAGTCAGCCTTAAGCCATGGTACTACAGTTTGAACGATAAGTCGGATCAAGGCTTTAATTCCGATGGCGGAGGTCTTGTCGTCAGTACCGAAACCCAAAAGGATGGTTATCAATTCACTGGCTACTGGGCAGTTGCAAAAGAGCGTTCCGAGGCTGACAATCATTTAATTGATGCTAAGGGCTCACGTTACGCATTAGGGCTTTCTTTAAACTATTTCTTCAATGATTCGTTTTCTGCCGGCCTTAGGGCCGATGTCGGCAAAAACCGCTCTGATTGGGACTTTAAAGACAAATTCGGTGCTGACAGTCAAACCATTGAGTCGCAATATTTATATACGGAGGCACATTCTAGATTGACTTACCCATTATCTGAGGGCCAAACTTTAAGCGCGATAGCAGCGTTAGGCTATTTGCGTCAGAAACAAGATGGTTTTGATTTGACGACTCTATCAACTGGACTTGTGAGCTATGAGCAAGGCAAGTCTGACAGTTTTCTTTTGAGGCTCGCCGCTCAATGGCAAATGAATAAAGAACTTAACGGTTATCGGCTTTTCAATATCTTAGGACTGGACACAGTCTATTTAACCGATCCTGAGTTTGATACTGCGTTTACATATCTTGACAGTCATTATAAGGCTCAGGGTGAAGTGAGCAATTGGTTAGCTTCTCTGCATGTGGCAACAGGATTTAGCAAAGAGCGTCTATCTTTGGAGCTTGCCGGAGGATACAGCGTGGGTGAGGACCTTAAGGCTTTAAGTCTTAATGCCCGCATGAGTTATCGGTTCTAGAGTATTGAAGAATTAACCGTTTGGGCTAGTGTGGTGTTTGCGGTTGCCAACTATATAAAGAGCGACAGCCGAAAGAATAAAGCTCAGTGCAATGATTTCGGCTGAAGTGACATCTTCTTTAAAAACGAAGACTCCCAAAAGGAATGTGAGTACGGGGCTCAAGAATTGAATGATGCCAAGCACTGTCATGGGTAGTCGTTGCGCGGCCAGTGAAAAAAGCACCATAGGCACCGACGTGACAATACCTGTTCCCATAAGAGCCCAGCTTAAGCCGCTTGAGAAACTCTCAAAGAAATGATGGACAAAGATCCCATCAAAGCTCAGTAAATAGATTAAGGCAGGTCCGAGCATCAAAATGTGCTCAATTGCAACGCTTTTTAAGGGTTCAATGACAATTTTCTTTTTCAGAGCTCCGTAAGTTGCCCAGGTCGTTGATACCAAAATAGCAATCCAGGGAAAACGATCAAGCCCAGTGATCAAAACACCAACACCGATCGCAGCCAGCGCAATAGCTAGGGCGCGAACTTTGGAAATACGTTCAGAGAAAATGACTACTCCGATTGCCATTGTCATCAATGGCGTTAAAAATGTTCCTAAGCCCAATTCCACTACTCGGCCTGTGGTGACGCCCACAATATTGACGAGCCAGTTGGCTGAGGCAAACACGGTGGCAAGAATAAGCAGTAACGTCTTGTTTTCAATAGGATGCAGAATTAGTGATTTGAATAGAGAAAGCGTTGCGCCCAATTGATGCTTGGCAACAATCAAAAAAAGGACAAAAATCAAAGACCAGACAATTCTGTGGGCAAGAATTTCAACATCACCGGCTTCAGACAGAAGAGCCCAATAAAGCGCAATAAGGCCCCAGATGCAATATGCACCCAGGGCGCTCAAAAGACCGGTGCGGGAAGAATCTTCAGTCGATACAGCCATGAATGATTCCAATCGTTGAACTATGAGCCTTTAGTGTACTCTGTAAATAATTTCCCAAAAATATTATGCAAAGGCCGAATCAAAATTATTTATGACGCGGCCTCTAAAAAGTCAGATGCTACTGTAGGCACCGTCCCAGACAACCTTTCTGTAACCTGTTTGATCCGTATCGCCTTCTGTAGAAAGGCAGAGAATATTGGAGTCACTGCCTAGCCCGATTGAATTCTTGATGTCTTGATATTGCGGCTTTCTTAAAAGATCGGCCACAAGACCAAAGCACGAAGCACCGCTTTCGCCCGAGATGATTCTGGGGTCATCGTTCATCGGGGCACTTAAAATTCTCATGCCATCAGCAGCTACAAAGTCCGGCATTGATACAAAGTAATCGGAGCAATCTTGCATGAGCTCCCAGGCGACTGTGCAGGGAATTCCGCAGCAAAGACCAGCCATAATGGAGTGAAGTTCACCTTCATATGCATGAATTTTTCCGTCGTTAGCTTGGGCGGTACGGTATAGACAGTTTGCGCCATGAGGCTCTACGATGATGATCTTCGGACGGTTTTTGCCGTATTGTTGAGCAAAAAAGGCGGCAACGGCAGCTGCCATAGAGCCAACGCCAGCCTGAAGAAAAACATGAGTAGGACGAAGACCATTTAATTGGTTGACGATTTCCATACCAAGCGACAAATAACCTTGCATAATCCGCGTGGGAATTTCTTCATAGCCAGCCCATGCGGTGTCTTGCACTAAAATTCCACCTTTTTCTAAGGCGAGCCTTGCAGCCATTTGAACAGTGTCGTCATATGGGAAATCGGTAATTGAGGCATCAGCTCCTAATTTTTTAATATTTTCCAGTCTTTCGATTGCAGTGCCTTTTGGCATTAAAACAATACTTTTATGTCCTAAAGTTTTTGCGCTCCAGGCTACTCCCCGACCATGGTTGCCATCGGTGGCAGTTACAAAGGTAAGCCCTCCAAGACATTTTTTAGCTTCGGGCGTTGTCAAGGAATTAAATGAGAGCTCTGTATTAGAGAGTCCTAAACGCTCACCCAATAAGGTTGCCATGCAATAGGAGCTTCCCAGGGCTTTAAATGCATTGAGACCAAATCTATAGCTTTCATCTTTTACCCAAAGGTGATTGATGCCATAGTGGTTAGCAAAGGACTTCAATTCTTTTAAAGGCGTTGGGTTATAGACAGGCAAAGACTGATGGTAATTTAAAACCTCTTGGGCTTTTTGAAGAGAAAATCTTTGCATCAGGGTTGAGTGAGACTGTTTTGTTTCGTATTGAACTAATTTAATTTGGGTATCCATTGGCGTCACCTTTTTAGTTGTCCATTCAATTTTTAGGCTAACTACAGAGCTTTGACCAAAGCTTCTGATAATTTTATCTCCGTTACTCTTAGCATTATTGAGGCACTTCTAAGGCATCTAATCATTTTTCGTACGTCGATATTGCTCAAAAAGAACCTTTGATTGAGTGAGAAGCCATGCATCGTGATTGAAACTACTCACTATTGACACTCCCATCGGTGCGTTGTCAAATTGAGCCAAGGGGAGCGTTATCCAGGGTAGTCCCGCTAAACCACCCAGGCAAAATGAGGCACTCATTTTGTTTCTGAATGCGTTCATCTCTTCCAACGATGCACTTTTCTTTAATCCGCAGCCAGGAAGTGTCGGTAATAAAAGTATTTTTTCTCCCGCTAAAAGCTCGTTTAAATAAGCTACAGTCTGTTGAGCAATTGTCTCTTCTTCGCTTAAATCGAGAAGACTCATTTTGTGTGAGAACTCAAATCGTTCTTTAACTCCAGGACCAAAAGAGGGATGGTATTTTTCAATGAAGTTGCCATAATGTTTCCAAACTTCTCTGCCCTGAAGCTTCTGATAAGCCTTCAAAATAAGACTCAGGTTAAAGGGGGCGGCTTTGACATGTTCTGCTTTGCCCCATAATTTTTCTGCAAGCTCGACAACAGAGTCTATTTCTGAAACCACCTTCTCTCCGAAGAGCTCATAGATGTCATCAGGAATGACTATTTGAGGGACATCATTTGTTTCGATCGGATCGCTTTCGATTAAAACACGAGTAGATTTTTCAAAAACAGTAAACTCGGATGCTAAGATTCCGGCTGTATCATAAGGCGGACAAAGCCCCGCACAGCCTTCGAGCGAAATGCGTCCAAAACTAGGTCTAATGCCAAAAAGTCCGCATTGGCTTGCCGGTCCCCTCACAGATCCGCCAGAGTCAGTAGCCAGAGAAAAGTCACATAGGCCGCAAGAAACCGATGAAGCAGAACCCGATGATGAACCGCCTGCATAAAGATTAGGCGCTGCACCGTTTATTGGAGCTCCAAAGTGAATATTGTCTCCTATGACTGAAAATGCCATTTCATCGGTTACAACTTTCCCGACAAATTTTGCTCCAGCATTTCAGCATGGGCAGATTGATTTTTAATGCCCGATAAAGCCAGCATGGTGGGATTGCCCGCACTGGTTGGATAACCTTTAACATCGAACATATCCTTAACGGTAAAAGTCATGCCAGATAGCGCTCCGGTTGGGGCAAATTCAAGTTTGGCCTCTGGATAAGGCATAAAAGCCAATGATGTTTCTCTAGTCCACTTCTTTGTCATAACTCTTTTCCGATTCTTAAATGAACAAAATAAAGGGTCCCGAACGATTATGTCTTAACTGCCATCACGTTGCCAAATTGTACGAGTGGAACGGATTTAAGGTTATCGGCTTGGAAAAAGAATTTTATGAGTTTGATAAAATAAAAATATCATTTCAATTTTTATTCAATATTTCACATGACCATTGCAAGTCATATTGCCCGCTCACTCGCGCCGGTATTAACAGCTGAAAAAGAGCAATTTAACTTATTTTTTATTCGGGGAATGCCAGGAGTCGGCAAAACGACTTTGGTGAAATCGGTATTTACGGATTTATCTTACGTTGATTTGCAGGATATTTATCCTCAGAATTTAGCCCGAACTCAACCTAAAGACTTTTTTGGTGTCTACGGTAAACGCTTAATTGTTGATTCAATTCAATACTGTCCGGATCTTTTGGACTATTTGCCGGCAGACGAAAGTGCTTATATTGTCCTTGTGGGTTATGTTCCGCAGGAAAAACTTAATGCTCTTAAAGAAAAACGCACGGTTTGCATTCGCCTGTTGACGCCTTTTTCACAAAGAGAATACTCAGGGCGTAAAGCTGAGGCCTTGGGGGTAGAGCCCGCACCAATCAGAATTACGTACCCTAAGCCTGGTTTTTTTGACTTGATTCGCAATGGTTTTTTACCCAGAAGTGATTTGTCGTTATCGACGGGGGCGTTTTATGAAAGCTGGCTTGGAGAGTTTTTTTCTCGACACGTCAGAGAAGTGCTTCATGCCTATAAGGACACACTCTTTTTCAATTATCTGAAGGTGCTTGCCCGGCACAATATGCAGGAGCTTAATCACTCTAAGTTCGCTAAAGAAGCTGGCATCAGTTACGCCACTGCGATTTATTGGACAGATTTTTTAGTCGATTGCGGTGTGCTGATTGATGTGCCTTCTCTTAATCTTTCTGAAAGGCGTCAGGTTAAGCGCTCTAAAATAGCGTTTGCCGATACGGGGCTTTTGTGTTTCCTTTTGGGGATTTCAAGCGGTGATGCAGTATTTGCAAGCGACGCCTATCCGGAAATCTTAAGCGGCTTTGCAGCGGCAGAAATTGTAAAAAATTACGCTTCGCTCGGCCAAACCGCTCCCCTCTTTTTCTATCGCGATACAGCCCGCAAGCACGTTGAGCTCGTGCTTCAAACCCCCAGAGGGACGCTTCCTCTTGCTTTTTTAAGTAAAAAGAGTAGGTCTTTTAAAGAAAGTATTCGTCACGGAGCTGTTCTGATTAAAATTGCTTCACCCTGTGAAGACATGGTTTTTATTTCAGACGGTACGGAAATGCTCGACTCAACGGCTTATCCGGTACTTTCCGCTTCTTTAATTTAAACACGGTACAATGAACGGACTGATTGATAAAGGATTAAACGCTATGCGCTCATTGGTTCTGATTGCTACAGCTGGCTTATGCTGCTCAATGCTTGCCGGCTGCGCTATTCCCGAAAAATACCAGGAAAAGGAAAATATCCGTCAACTTGACTCAGCGACTTATGAAATTGAGCTTCAGCAACCTTGGGTTGAGCAAGAAGTGATGGTCAGTGAAAATGCCCGTAAAAAGGCGACTAATCTTTGTCTTGAAAGAAATCAAGGTATGCAGCCTCTTCAGGCTATCACACGTTCGACGCGTGAGATGGGCGGAAAGGGTGCCTATGTGAAATTTACTTTCCGTTGCGTAGGGTACATGGAACGCCCGAAGATGGAATACCACCGCTTGGGCTTTTATACCGACGAAGAATCGAAAAAAGAAGCCATTGAACGTAACCGTGAAGAATACGGATACTAAGAAGCTACTCTACTAATAAAAAAGCCTTCCGAGAAAATTCAGAAGGCTTTTTTTATTACGATTTATTTACTGTTAGATTTTTGTGAGTTTTTTCTTCGCGCTTTTTTTGAGCTTTTTGAGCTTCAGCCATTTCAATGGCCACCTTAATGTAGGAATCCACAGCTTTTGTGCCGTAGGTGCAGGCTACTCGCTTTGAAAAAAGGAAATACAAAGTCCAAAGAGCAGCGTAAAGGCAGGAGCGGATTACGGAATTATTGTCAATATCGGCTCCGAAAATAAGTCCTAAAAGGAATAAAGAAATCGGCCCCACTACCCATAAAATAACAATCGTTTGTTTAACTACCCAGCCCTCACGTTTTCTGGCAATCATCCAAAGGCAGTACATGTATAAGCCAATGATGACAATGGATGGTGAAATAATCGCCCAGCTTACCGCGCCTGACTGGTTCATGAGGTTTACCGAATTAATAGCATCAATGGCTGTGAGAATAATCGATAAAACGATCGTAGCCACAAATACTAAGAGCCAGCCGTGTACGCCATGGGGAAAGTAAGGGATCGGTCGAGCCGAAGGCTTCCCTTTTGCCCAAGCGTAAATAAAGTATGTGGGACAGGCTGTGAGCACCGCAAGAATGGCCACGGCCATTAAAACATCGAAAGTCAATAAATTAGAAATCATGTTTTATCCGAATCAATGTGTCTGGCGCAGCTCAACCTTTTTGAGACTACGTTTTAATTTAAGATTTTCGCAATTGTGGCAGCACGCTTCATTATTGAGTCCTTCAATAATGCCACAAGGTTCGCCGTTGGCATGATTGCCGTGGCAGCATAATGAAAGCAATCCCAGGTGCTGGCGCAACTCTTTAAGAGCATTGATCTGTTCGTCAATTTTTTTTATGTGTCGCGTGATGATTTCCTGCACCTTGCAGGCTTCCTCATTTTGTCTGGCACTGACGTCACTTAAAAGCTTGATGTCTTCCAGACTCATATCGAGACTTCTGCAGTGACGGATAAATTGAAGACGTTTTAAATGCCCCTCGGTGTATGAACGGTAGTTGTTCATTGAACGGGCTGCTTTGGGAATGAGTCCTTCATTTTCGTAAAAACGGATTGTTTCCACGGCAACGCCCGAGAGTTTTGATAATTCCCCGATTCTCATCGTTATGCTCAGTAAAAAAGATTTCTGCGTACTTTACCACAAACCCTGTATTCTTTACAGGGATTGGACTAATGTTTTTAAACTATTATTGAATAATATTATTTTAATATTTAAACAATATTTATATAATATTTATATAAAATTTTTGATTGCATTAATATTTAATATGAGAAAAATTCTGTCTGAATAAACACTAAAGAGCTAAAAAATTGCTGCCTGAAATCAACATTGATTAGTAATTTCAGGCAGCACCTTGAGTGATAGAAATTAATTAGTTAAGAGTCAAAGAGACGATCTTATTGTGATCGACTACTTCAAATTGATTCCCCTTCTTCACTAGGCCGCGAATATCGGTTAAGTCAGCGGGCAAGCCATAAGCAGCCGTTACTTCTTCCCGAGCGATATCAATCACGATCAAGGTGTTGAAGTTTTTGGAAACTGCGTACAGTTTGCCGTCTTCATAAACCATACCGGTCAGATAAAGTTCACCGAGCGTTCTGCCGTCTTTCAAATCAGCTTCCGGGACGAATTCGCCGGAGAGCATCCAGTCAGCCATGAGTGCCTTGGAAATCACTAAGGTCTTCTTATTTTTGTTGTCAGGCAAAGAGGCCGTGTAAATGTAACGGCCGTCTGTTGCTGACGAATGGATATAAGAATACTTGGCGCGTTCCGTATCAATACGGGCACGACCTAAACCACCAACGGCTTCGACTTGGGTACGCCCTTCAGTGAAGTTCGCCCAGCCTTTGACGTCATCAGCATTGGGATTGAGACGGGCACGTAAAAGCGACTTATTCATACCCATTATTACAAAAGCATCCTCTTGATATTCGGTGATACCGATGATATCCAGAACGTTTGCCGAGAACCAGGGGTCAATCGCTGCAGTTACAATAGGCTTTAAGCCCTCGTCCAATACCCAGAAGTTATATTTCGAGGCAACAAAATACTGTCCGCGCACTAGGCTTACCGTATTAATAGGCTTTTTGATGTTTTGCACTTCACGCGCTTGAACAACCTTAAGCTCTCCGTTTAAGACCAGCGGGCTGTTTGCCGAATTGTGATCAAAAGTGATACCGAGTTTCTTAGCGTTCGGAGCGTAGGCGAAGTCGGGATCTTTCACATCACGTCGACCTAAGAAATTGATGCCGCTCCACATGCCCTTCCAGCTTGAGTCATCCCAAATGACATATTTAGGATTAAAGGAGAATCTCACCGGATCTCCTTGTCCCCAATTGGGAGGAACTCCTGTAGACCAAAGTGCTTGGAAGCAATTGGACGCTACAATAAAAGCGACAATGCCGAAGGACCACTTGTAGAAAGTCGTGAGCGGTCGCCAGGGCTTGCCCTTCATTTCTGCCAAGAGAGCATCAACACGGGGCGCAAGGAAGCACGCAAGACCAAAAAGCATCACTACGCACCAGAAGACGATTTCAGCCCACATCTGGGTGTGGATGCCAAAGACATCAAGACCGAAACCCTGACCTACATCACGGGCTGCGTGATTACCCAAATGACGAAAGCTTGAATAAAGACCCAAAGCAGCCATCACAAGCATCGTGGCAAGATACTTGGGTTTAAAGCCGTATCGCACCATAAACAGTGCAACAACACCAATGTAAGCCATCTGTTGACGTTGTCCCCAGCAAAGCGTACAGGGGCTGTCACCCATCATGTAGCCCAAAATGATATTGGCAATGCCCACGGGCAGAAGGACGATTAAAAGACCGCCCCAGCAGACAATGTCATAGAAGGTTTTCGCTTTTTTCAAGTCTGCGTCATTAATCGGACGAGTGTGGTCATAAATAGACATAATGATCTGTTCCTTTCGTTCGATTAAAGATTAAGTGAGCCCAAAATGGCGGTAGAGACATGGCCTACGTACATAAAGACAACCACAAACCAGCTGCCTACTGTAAGCCACCAGGCTAGTTTTTCTTTTTCAGGCTTCATGATGATGAGCATCACTGCCGCAAAAAGAAGGAGAAATTCCAGAAACTCCATTTTTTGTTTCCTTTCTTAAAAAAAATGCTGTCTGATAGACAGCACTCGGGATTGTATTGGCAGATGAGAATTATTGTCAAGTAGAAAATTTTGTTACACAATCGCCCATATAAAAAACGAGGCGCCCAATTTCTGAGCGCCCCATTTCATCCATTTAAGCTAGAAAAGCTTAAGAGCTGATAGCTGACTTATTTAGCCTGGGTTTCTTCGTCTTCTTCGAAGGGTTCAGAACCCAGTTCGCCTTCCGTACGGGAGACCATCAAAGCGGTGGTAGAGTCACCAACGACGTTGATAGACGTACGGATCATGTCGAGCACACGGTCAACACCAGCGATCAAAGCGATCACTTCAAGCGGGATACCGATTTGCGTGAAGACCAACGTTGACATAATCAAACCAGCGCCCGGAACACCAGCCGTACCGACAGCAGCCAACACACCGGTGATAACGACGATCACTTGGTCGCCCATCGTTAACGGGAGGTCATAGATCTGAGCAGCAAACACAGCGCACACACCCATGTAAACAGCCGTACCGTTCATGTTAATGGTATTGCCTAACGGAACTGCGAAAGAAGCGATCGAGTTCGTAGCACCCAAGCGGCGGGAAGCAACCAGGTTAGCAGCCATAGCGGCGGCAGACGAGCAGGTCGTGAAAGCGATCAACCACGGTTCAAAGATGCCCTTGAAGTATTCACCGACCGGAATACGGATGATGAACACCACGATCGGGATGTAAATCAAGATAACCAACAAAGCCGTAGCGATGAAGGATGCCAGAATCAACTTGCCCAACGGGAGCAAAACAGCCAAACCGTGTTGAGACACCACAACAGCCATCAATGCGAACACACCGATCGGAGCGTAGCGCATCACAACTTGCGTCATGTGAATCATCAAGTTGCCAACGATGTCGAAGAAGTGGTAAACGGGTTTACCCTTTTCGCCCAAGAAGTTCAAGCAGAAGCCGAACATGATGGCAAAGAAGATGATCTGAAGGATGGAGCCCTTAGCAAAAGCTTCCATCGGGTTGATCGGGACGATATCAAGTAAGGTTTGCACGAAACTCGGAGCCTTCACTTGAGCAGCCTTCAAACCTTCCGTGGAAAGCGTCAGACCGATACCCGGGTCGATGATGTTAGCAATTAACAAGCCGAAAATCACAGCAATAGCAGAAGTCACCATGAAGATAACGAGCGTTTTAATTGCCACGCGACCTAATTTGCTAACGTCAGAAATACCGGCGGCACCAGCAACCAAGGTTGCAAATACCAACGGCACAACGACCATGCGAATTAAGCGAATGAACAAATCGCCGAAGGGTTTCACGTAGGTAGTGGCGAACTGGGAGTCCAAGAACATACCGACGATCACACCTAGGACAAGACCAATGAGCATTTGCATTGCCAAACCCATTGAAGCGGATTTAGATTTTGCCATTGCATTCTCCTTTCCAAATTTATATTTATTATCGCGAGCGGTCGTCTTTGAGCGCCGTAACAACGCAGAAATACAACTCTGCACACGGTATAACCGAGCCGAAACGTAGGGTTTCAATCTCTTAGGTTCAATGTAGTATCAAATTGTAAAATCGTGAAGTAGGTAGAAACCCTAACTACTTTATGATTTATTCTTTTGATTAATTTGTAAAGATAGTGCAAAAACCTTGATTTATCCTAATAATTCAGGGCGTTATAACACTTTCCACAACTCGTAGGGGTTTGAATGAGTAAAAACGGCAACTTTTGCGTTTGGACAAATGTTTGTGAAATAACAAGTCGCTCACAGGATTCTAGGGTTTCCGTGTAAGTAAAACCCTTGCTTTCGATAATGGACCAATATTGATTCCAAATAACAGAACGTTTATGAAAATCAGGCTCTGATAGTATTCTAGACAGGATGAGGTAAGCTTCAGCCTTAAGAGCTAAAGGTGAAAAATCATCCCCTTCAATAACAGTTTTTGGACAATATTCGAGTTTAATTAATTGAGCCTCTTCAGAAGGCGCCAATTTATAAAAAGCTTTACGGTAATTTTGAAACAAAAAGCCAAGAGTCCATGCTTCTAGCTCTTCACGTGTGTTCTCACAGATAACAGGGAAATCACTGACTTTTAACCCCACGGGCTTTGCTTCATTAAAAGACTCCCCTTTTTCAGAAAAAGCCTGAGCTAAAAGTTCAGTCTCACTAGTGTCCGATCCGTAAAGATGAATCAATAAAGATTCATGATCTTCTTTTTTTAAAAAACGATCACAAAAGCGCTGCAATCGATCCGATAAAAGTACCGCCTTATCTCCCCAGGCTTGAGCCCCCACCGAGCATAACTGAAGGGATGCAAAGGGCCTGCCCTCTTTTGTTGTAAAGTAAAAAAGCATCACGCGAGGCTTTTTTACTACCTTGGGTGTTTGAATTTTGACGGCTTCATCTCTCTTTCTGGTTGAAATACGCTCAACGCGCGCACGGGGCCTTTCCTGAATAATCTTTCTTTCGCTCGCTTGAGGCTTTTTTTGCTTTAAAAGCTTTAACAAAAGCCAAATAACAAGTACAAGGGCTAGAGCTGATAAGAGCAAAAAATAATCGAATTCCTGATTCATAATAACTTGTTTCCTTTAGGCTCGATTCTAATAGATTTGACAAAATCTAAATGTTGATGATTTTTTTTACATTCTTTTCCGAAAGTTTAGTTTTAGACAAAGTAGTGCCTATAGAACCATCATACAATCAGATCGGATGTGAAGTTTGTGTCTGGAGTCAGTGATGAAATCGAAAATTGAGAAAGTCAAACTCAATAACGGAGTGAAGATTCCCGCTCTCGGTATTGGAACTTGGCAGATTCCTGCATCAGAGGATCTTGTTAATTCTTTATTGAGTGCCATCGGTCTCGGTTATCGTTACATTGATACAGCCGCTATTTATGAAAATGAAACATCGGTTGCAGAGGCTATCCGCAGAAGTGGTATAAAACGCTCTGAACTTTTTGTTTCTTCAAAATGCTGGGCGGCTAACCGTACCTATGATGCAGTGATGCGTGCGTTTGAAGAGTCTCTGCGAAACCTCAAACTTGAGTATCTGGACTGCTACCTTATTCATTGGCCTTTCACCAAAGGAGAACCTTTAGCTTGGCAAAGTGTCAACATTGGTACGTGGCGCGCTTTTGAAAAGCTCTACGAAGAAGGTGTAGTGAAGTCTATCGGGTTATCAAACTTTCAAATGCATCACTTGGTCAGTTTCCTTGCTCGTGCTAATGTAAAACCTGCGGTCAATCAGCTGGAATTTCATCCGGGTTATACGCAAAAGTCAGCGGTAGCCTTTTGTAAGAAAAACGGCATTACAGTTGAGGCTTGGTCCCCGCTTGGTCACGGCTCGCTTTTGGCTGAACCAGTTCTTAAAGAAATGGCCTCTCGCTATAATCGATCGGTAGCTCAGCTTATTCTGCGGTGGTGCCGCCATCATGACGTGATTCCTGTGACGCGAGCCCTATTGCCCGAGCATCAAATCGAAAATTTACAAACTTTCGACTTTGATTTGACAAAGGATGACATTGAAAGATTAGACTCTATGCCTACTATGGGCTTTTCAGGATTAGAGCCTGATCACGTCAGTTTCTAAATAACCTATTTTTATATAGAAAATCCGGCTCGAGGCCGGATTTTTCTTGTCATTAGAAAACCCCCAGCTAGGCTGGGGAGTTCAAAAAAGCTTAAAGCTTTGCGTAATTGTCCTCAATAAAAAAACTCCTCTCAATTTGATAGAACAAGTATGCGGTCTGTCAAACGCAACTAGTTAAACAATTGAGAGGAGTTATCACATGAGTAGTGATCTCAAAAGCTTAGCGCACACTAAATGGAATTGTAAATATCACATAGTGTTTGCGCCGAAGTATCGTCGTAAGGTCTTTTACGGAGAGAAAAGACGAGCGATAGGAGAAATTCTAAGGAAATTGTGTGAATGGAAAGGAATCAACATTGTCGAAGCGGAGTGTTGTCGGGATCACATTCATATGTTGCTGGAAATTCCGCCGAAAATGTCAGTTGCAGCGGTGATAGGGTATTTGAAAGGCAAAAGCAGTTTAATGATCTACGACCAGTTTGGGAATCTGAAATTCAAATATTGGAACAGGCAATTCTGGTGCCGAGGGTACTACGTTGATACGACGGGAAAAAATACACAGAAGATAGCAACCTATATAAGGCAACAGCTAGAAGAAGATAAATTGGGAGAGCAGCTGAGTCTGTCGTATGAGGGAGACCCGTTTACGGGTGGCAGGTAATGGAATGCGAGTGACAGACCGATATGCGCCTAGTTGGGCGCGGCTGGTACCAAAGCCTTTCAGGCGCATATGAAGAACCACCGGCTATGCCGGTGGGTTACTTTTTAATTTGATGCTCTGATTACAAAGCTTTAGAAGGCAGGAACCACTGCACCTTTATATTTCTCTTCAATGAATTTCTTCATTTCTGGCGACGTGAGAGCCTTAGCTAACTTTTGAAGCTCAACACGCTTGTCACCCGTTCGGATCGCAACAATATTGGCATAGGGTGAATCTTTGCTTTCCATAAACAGAGCGTCTTTCATCGGATTAAGATTGACGCCTAAAGCGTAATTGGAATTGATCACGGCAAAGTCCACATCGTCTAATGCGCGTGGTAAAACCGCTGCTTCCATTTCAATGATTTGAATTTGTTTGGGATTGTCAATGATATCAGCCGGAGTACCGTTCACACCAACGCCATCCTTTAAGGTAAAGAAGCCGGCATCAGCCAAAATCTTCAAAGCCCGTCCTCCGTTTGTCGGGTCATTCGGAATGGCAACCTTAGCGGCTTGAGCAACATTTTTGACATCTTTAACTTTCTTGGAGTAAACCCCCATTGGTTCGATATGCACGGCCACAAGCGGTTGCAGTTGCAGTTTGCGTTCTTTGGTAAAATTATCGAGGTAGGGTTTATGCTGGAAGAAGTTTGCATCAAGCTCTTTATCGGCTAAAGCCATATTAGGCTGCACGTAGTCGGTAAATTCAATAATTTCGAGAGTCACACCTTCTTTGGCAAGCATCGGTTGCGCCGCTTTGAGGATATCAGCATGCGGGACGGGCGATGCACCGACTTTGAGCACTCCGCTCTTGGTAGCATCATCTGAACAGCCCGTCAATAAACCTCCAGCCGCAATCGCGCATAGACACAAAGAAATGAGGGAACGACGTTTCATCTTTTATTGCTCCTGTTTTATACGGTCGCCTCATTATCCCGTAACTATTTTGTATTGGGTATACCTACAAACCTGTATTTTTGAGTACTTTCTCTTAGTTTAGAAGGTAAAAAAATATTGCAACGATGTAAAGAGATTCGAATTTATTGCTCTTAGACAGACACGATTACTGTCAGTGCAATAAGGCAATCATCTATTTCGTCTAACAATTGAAAAAGATGCTTCAGCACTAGTGGCAAATTACGAGCAATATAGCGATGCCGATCACTTTTGAATGCACTTTGCCGACTGTGAGCTATTTTGTGCCTACTGACACATGCAACAGGAAGCTTACGAATGGAATGCCTAGTTTTCTGTTTATCTCGATCAAAAAGCTACATCTCGGGGAATTAGCACGCAGTAAGTTAAATAGATCATTTGCTTCTTAGGATACAAGGTATTAAAAAATTAGCAAGCGGCATTGCATAACACAATCCTAAGAGTGAGCAATTGCACGCAAAATTGGGATTTAAGCTTGTAGGCACCTATATCAATGCTGGTTTCATGAGCGGAAAGCGCTACAACGTGAGTTGGTTTGAAAACAATATCGGAGATCACACTTTGAATTCGGCTTTGCCAGACAGTCTTTGCGAATTGTTGAAAGAAGAAGTCAATCGAATTTTGAATACGTAGAATTTCTGTTTTGAGAGGTCTGAAGACCTTTTTTGTCTTCAGACCGCTTTTTAGCTAGCAGTGAAATGCCTGGCGATAACGCACTAAGTCTTCCACTGTAATGACGCACAGGCCGTGCAAATTAGCAAAGTCACATACCTGAGGCAGTTTCGCCATGGTGCCGTCTTCATTCATCAGTTCACACAAAACCCCGCACGGATTAAGTCCGGCGATTCTCATTAAATCAACTGTGGCTTCTGTATGTCCGCGACGCTCCAATACACCATTCGGTCGGGCGCGCAACGGATAGACGTGACCCGGACGCAAAAGATCTTCAGGTTTGCCATTGGGGTTAGCGGCCGCTTTAATCGTGGTTACACGGTCTTTAGCGCTCACTCCAGTTGTGCAGCCGTGGGCCGCTTCAATAGAGACACAAAAAGCTGTGCCCTGGGTATTGGTATTATTTTCTACCATCTGAGGCAAGCCCATACGCTTACAGTCCTCGTCTCTCATACAAACACAGACGATGCCCGAACAGGCACGGATCATCAGAGCCATCTGCTCAACTGTCAGAAAATCAGTCGAAAGAATCAAATCTCCTTCATTTTCGCGATTTTCATCGTCGACCACCATAACGCCACGGCCAGCACGAAGGTCGGAAATAGCACGCTTGACGCGCAGGTAGCTGTCTGCTCCGTATTGAGCCAGAAGATTTTCAGACTGATGCATAAATTTATCCTTTCATACAAAACATTGAAATGATCGCATCAGGGAGAGGGAGGACGCACAGAAAAGGCGCCCTCCGTGAGGAAAGCTTTTGCTCTTTCTTCCGGACTATAACCGTCGGTATCGGGATTGCACCGATTCTGCTGACCGTGCGAAATGCGCACGCGCTCGTGGACTTTAACCACCGGTGGGGATTTTCACCCCGCCCTGAGACTAGCCGTGATTCTACCGCTTTTTAGTGTTTTCGGTATATCGTGCACTCAAAGCTAGCCAAAGTTTACGAATATCCGATGGACTCTTTTGAGCTTTCTTTGAGCGGTACTCACAGTGAAGCAGCTCATGGGCCATCTGTGAGCCTGGAGCAGTAAGCGTCTTAGAGTAAAGTTCAACAATTTCAGGGTTTTTGTGAGATTCCCGTACCGGTGTATGTTCATCAATAGCATAGAGCGCTTTCTGGCGAACTTCGGTGTAGAGCTGATAGTTATTCTTTTTGCGAGGAGTACCGCCTCCTGCGATGCAGCCCCCGGGGCAAGCCATCACTTCAACAAAGTCATAAACAACCTCACCTCGGCTCATCTTATCGAGTAACGCTTGCGTGCGCGCTAAGCCGTGGACAACTGCAATACGGATGTCTCCTAACTCGCCCAAATTAACAGTGGCTTCTTTAACGCCATCAAGACCTCGGGCTGGTTCAAAAACAATTGGGGCCAAACTCTTGCCTTCATGAGTCAAAGCATAGACTGTGCGCACCGCCGCTTCCATCACGCCGCCTGTTGTACCGAAAATAGCTCCGGCGCCGGAATAATCAGTAAAGAGGTGCTGATCACGAGCCATGGGTTTACAGTTTTTAAGATGCATGCCGCAGCGGCGAAGCAGCTTAGACAATTCTCGAACAGTTAAGACGGCATCAACGTCTGGTCCTTCTTCACGGTTTAAAGTGGGGCGGATAGCTTCGCCTTTTTTGGCTGTACAAGGCATTACTGAAATCACTCGAAGATTTTCGCGTGCAACATTGAGCTTGTGTGGCAATAGAGCTTTTGCCAGCGCACCAAATACAGCCTGAGGTGAACGAGTCGTCGACAAGTATTCCATAATCATCGGCGCATGTTTTTCAACATAGTTGACCCAGCCCGGGCAGCAAGAGGTAAACATCGGAAGCGCAGACTCTTTATTTTCTTTCCGGGCTTTCAGGCGCTCTAGCAGCTCTGTACCCTCTTCCATGATCACAACGTCGGCTGCAAAGTTGGTATCCATCACATAATCAACGCCGATGTGCTTGAGCGCATAGACGAGACGTTCTTCGACATTTTCTCCGGCCGTAAGTCCAAATTCTTCACCAAGCGTCACGCGCACTGCAGGAGCAATTTGCATGACTGTAACCGTCTGCGGATCATCAATCATATTTAATACGCGGTCGGTTTCATCTTTTTCACTTAATGCACCAGTCGGGCAAACTAAGGTGCATTGACCGCACTGGACGCATTTTGTAGAGTCAGCCCAACGTTTGGCTCCAGTCATCGCAACCCCGGCCATTGTACCGAACTGATCAATCGTCAAAGCGCCTATCCCCTGCACCTGACGACAGACTTCTACGCATCGCCCGCAGCGGATGCACTTATTGACATCACGCACAATTCCAGCCGAAGAGTCGTCATATTCGCGTTTTGCGACGAAGCTCGAGGGGGAAGGCGTATGAGGCATGCCGATAAAAAGTGCAACATCCTGTAGCTCACAGTTGCCGTGTCGTGCACAGCTCTTGCAGTCTTGATCATGGTCGGCAAAAAGCAACTGCATTTGAAGTTGTTGCATCTTGCGAACACGCTCATTGCGGGTGAAAATCCGTTGACCGGCTTTGATCGGTGTTGTGCAGGCCGTAACAATGCGGCCGTTTTCTTCACCTTCGTCAAAAACCTCTACCAAACACATGCGACAAGTGCCCGGCGTGTGATTGAGCGGCATAAAAGCACAAAGCGTAGGAATAAAAATATCTGCGGCTTTGGCAACTTGCAATATTGTCTGACCGTCGCTGAAAGAAACCTTTTGACCGTTAAACCAAGCAAAATTTTCCATTTATGACTCCTTAAACCGCTTGGTTTTGAATATGGGTGATATTGCCCGGAATTGGCAGTTGTGTCACAACTCCGTAAATGCGGTAGCAGCGCATGCAGCGGTTGGCTTCAGAGATTGCTTCAGACTCTGTCATCGAAAGATCAACTTCTTCAAAGTTGCCCTTGCGCTTTTCTGATGACAAAGTATTGAGCTTATGCCGTGCAGCTTTACATAAATCGATCTTGGGATCTTTTTCCTTCATGAGATCGCCCTTTTTAATGAGTTCACCCATTCTGCGTCGTGCCACAAAGCCGACAGAACCACGTGTGAGATATTCATTGATGGATTGGGCAGCAATCTGCCCCTGGGCCAGACCATCAATTAAAGTGGTAGGACCCGTTGCAGCGTCACCGCCAGCGAAAACGCCTGGACGTGTGGTTGCAAGAGCTTCGGAAACAGAAATATTGCCTCGCTTATCAAACATGATGCCGTCATCGTCACAGAGCACTTCCTGATCAAAGCGTTGACCGATTGCCGCAATAAGATTGATACAGGATAAAACGGTATCAGTGCCTTCAATTTCAATGAGTTTCCCACGCTTAGAACCCGGGACCTTTTCTTCTCGCATCTTGGCAATTTTCAGACCAGTTACTTGTCCGTTTTCGCTCAAAATTTCCTTTTGAACCGATAAGAAATGAAATACGATCCCTTCTTCTTTGGCTGCAACTACTTCTTCGTGGTCAGCCGGCATTCCCTCTTCGGTTCGGCGGTAGACCACATGTACGGTGCCATCAGTTAAACGGACGGCTGAACGAGCGCAGTCCATCGCGACGTTGCCGCCACCCACAACAACAACGTCCCCCTTTAGTTTAAAGGGACGATTGCCGGTGACTGCACGCTCGACTTTTTGTAAAAAATCAATCCCGTTAAAGTAGCCCTTAAGGGTTGTGTCTTCGTTTTGAAGACCTAGGTACATGCCCTTGGAGCAGCCAACACCTAAAAAGATTGCGTTGTAGCCTCGATTGAAAAGATCGGTCACTGAGAAGTCATAACCGAGTCTTTGATGATAGAAGTAGCGTCCACCCAATTCCTCAATGACATCGGTTTCACTTTCAAGTAAGCCTTTGGGCAGGCGGTATTGAGGAATACCAACTTGAGCCATGCCGCCAGCGTGGCTGTTGGCTTCAAAAACATCAACCTTATAGCCCTGAAGCAACAGGTGATAAGCGCAGTTAATGCCGGCAGGACCCGCGCCGACAACCGCCACTTTGGGGCTCATGGGATTCGTCTCACGCTGAGCACGATGGAAAAGCTCTTCCATGGGGCCTGTGGCATCGGCTGCATAGCGCTTTAAGTTTTTAATGTCCACAGCGCTATCTAAGAATTGACGGCGACAGGCTTTTTCACAGTAGCGCACACAGACACGACCGCAACTGCCCACAAGCGGATAGTGACGCAGCAAAACCGCTGCACTCATTTCCGGTTCGCCTGCTTTAATGTAGTCAATATAGCGAGGAACATCCACGTGAGCCGGACACGCTTCAATACAAGGTGCACTTAAAAGTGTGTAATAGTCATAGACGTTTTCGGCAACAGGTTGAGCCTGAAAAATTTCTTCTGGACAAAATTCAAGAGCATTAAGAAGCGCTACTGCAGAAGTCTGACCGATGCCGCAAAGGCTAGTTTCTTTCATTTGCATAGCAACGGATTTGACGTACTGCCAGTCCACTTCTTTGGCGTGACCCTTGACAGCTTTTTCTAAAGCCTCACTAATGACTAAAACCCCAATACGGCAAGGCGTGCACTTGCCACAGGTTTCACGAGCTGCGCGCTGATAGTAGCGCCATAAAGAAAAGGCAAGATTGGCTCTGCGGTCCATGACAAGAAAGCCCCTGTCACAGACAAAACTCATAATGGGGTTACCCGGATTAAATTGTGAAAATTGCTCCAGAGGCAAATCCTCAGGGGCAACCGGGTTGAACGTGGATCGATTGTCGTAAAAGCGTCCGTCCCAAACGCCAAAAATCAAAGGGGTCATGTACTTTTAAGCGCTAAAAATAGATCCATTTAGCGCTTGTCTCCTTTTTTAAACGTCGTATGACCGATTAAATAACGCAGAGCAGACCTTCATGAGTCAGGGGATAAGATTCTGCTCTGCACAAATCTCAGCAGCTCATTTTAACAAAGCCTTTTGCGGCTCGTTTTTGCCTAGTGATCTGACTTAATCCCGGCGCCACACATCGTAATGAGCGTATCGGGCGTGGGTCCGTAAATTTCACAGTAATGCAGGTAAGCTGCGTAATTAGCGGCGGTCGTGTGCTCGCAATAGATGCCTTTGGCAGCAAGCTTTGCCCGAGCATCCAAAATTTTATCTTCAGGTGCAGTGACAAAACGGATATTGTGACGGTAGGCCATCTCAAGCAGTTCTTCTCCTCGAGAGGGTTTGCCGATTGCAATGCCTTCGGCCATAGTCTCAGTTACATTCACATCAGCCGGCTTGTTTGCATGTTGTTCAATAGCTTCGTAGAGCGGATCACAATTTTCGCTTTGTAGCGCAATAATCTGCGGGAATTGATCAATAATGCCCGAGTCAAGAAGGTGTTCCAAAGCTTTTACCACACCGATATAAAGCGTTCCGTTGCCCACCGGCACAACAATGTTGGCAGGGATGCGTCCGAGTTGTTCATAGGTCTCGTAAATATAGGCCTTCATTCCTTCATAGAAGAAGGGATTGAAAACGTGATTGGCGTAATAGAGGTGTTGGTCACGCACTTTGCTTCGGCAGACATCAGCGCAGTGGTCTCTGCTTCCGGGTACTTCAGTGACTTTAGCGCCGTGAGACTTAATCATGCGAATTTTTGAGGGGCTGGTGCCTTCTTTTACAAAAATTTCGCAACCGATGCCTGCGCGAGCCGCATAAGCTGCTACGGCGTTACCGGCATTGCCACTTGAATCTTGCACGCAGTCTTTGACGCCGATTGACTTCATGTGCGCTACAAGTGTCGCTGCTCCCCGATCCTTAAAGGATAAGGTGGGCATGTAGTAGTCCATCTTGAGCATCACCTGATTGTCAAAATGAATAATGGGAGTCATCCCTTCGCCCATCGTGACTTCTTTCCAGGAATCATCTTCCAGGGCCATAAAACGGCGATAACGGAACTGGCTCCATTCAGTCTTATCAATTAACTTTTCATCAAACTTAGGAGGCGTGAAATCCAACTCAAACAAACCGCCGCATTCGCAACATGGCTCTTTTGTTGTTGTCGGGACACGTTTTCCGCAACGGGTACAAACGTAATTCATGTTCTGGTTCTCCTTAATACTCACCGTTTTCCGTGAATTTCATCAAGGTAGCCGTAAAGGGTAACTTTAGAAAGTCCTAATTTGCCGGCTACATACTCCATTGAGCCTTTAACGAGAAATACTCCCCTCTCATCCATAAAGCGAATCAATTCAAGCCGATCCTCGCGGGAATTTTTCCCTTCGACAATGAGCTCTTTGACCATAGAGTCAACCATCGTATTGACAAACTGGCGCACGCTCTCTTCTTTTGAGTTCGCAAGCGCTAAGGGCGTTTGCTCAAGGTGCTCTTGTTCAGAAGATTTTCTTTTGCCGTTTAAGAGGTTTTCAGCCAGCTGCATCAGAGCTGAGGCCTGAGTGGTGTCGACGTTAATACATAAGGCTCCGATTAGTTCACGTTTTTCATCACGAATCAAAAGTGATGATGAACGAATCAGTTTGCCGTCTTTTTTGAAAAAGTAGTTATCGACAATCCCATCTTCAGGGTTACCTGCAAAGACAGCTTTTTCGATCAAATGATGAAAGGTCTGGCCGACTTTTCTGCCAGTGACATTGCCGTTAGCCACATAAATGACCGAATGCTGGGGCATCGCCATGTCATGCAGAACGACTTCTGCATCCGGAAAAGTTCTCGCAATGAGTTCGGCTACAGCTAGATATGGAGTGAGTTTCGTGTTTTGCATAACGATAGTTTAAATAATTATTTATTAACTTACAATAAAAAATTATGAAAAGTTTATCCGTTCGATGTAGATCTCACTATATACATATAGGAATGTAGTTGAGTAGAATGAAAAGAACGATTTTTGTTTTGGAACTCTCACTATGCTTATTGAACATCAATATGAAGACCTGATGCGATACGTTTTTTTCCATGGAGTCAATAAAAATGATCGCACGGGAACGGGTACACGCTCGGTTTTCGGCTACCAGATGCGCTTTAATCTTCAGCACGGCTTCCCGCTCGTGACCACAAAAAAGCTTCATCTGCGCTCCATCATTCATGAGTTGCTTTGGTTTTTAAAGGGCGACAGCAATGTTCAGTACCTTAAAGACAACGGTGTTTCAATTTGGGATGAATGGGCTGATGAAAACGGCGACTTAGGCCCTATTTACGGTGTTCAGTGGAGAAAGTGGCGCGGTGCGGATAATCAAACTATTGACCAAATCGCCGAACTCGTTCACACAATTAAAACCAATCCCGATTCCCGCCGCATGATTGTGACGGCCTGGAATGTGGCTGAACTTCCCAAGATGGCGTTGCCTCCTTGCCACATGATGTTTCAGGTCTATGTGGCTGATGGGAAGCTCTCCTGCCAGCTCTATCAACGTTCG
Source organism: uncultured Sutterella sp. (assembly GCA_900544345.1). Lineage (GTDB taxonomy): Bacteria > Pseudomonadota > Gammaproteobacteria > Burkholderiales > Burkholderiaceae_F > Aphodousia. The sequence goes on from UQUR01000006.1 coordinate 23,821, forward strand.
TGTGATATCTTTTTAGGCGTTCCTTTTAATATCGCAAGTTATTCACTTTTAACTCATATGCTTGCTCAGCAGTGTGACCTTGAAGTGGGCGATTTTGTATGGACTGGCGGCGACTGCCACCTCTACAACAACCATTTCGACCAGGTACGCCTGCAATTGTCAAGAGAACCCCGCCCCTATCCTAAACTTGTTATCAAACGTCGTCCTGAGTCCATTTTTGACTACAAGTATGAAGACTTTGAGATTGTGGGCTACGATCCGCATCCCACGATTAAGGCGCCCGTGGCGGTATAAAGGAGAATTTGATGACGCAGTTACATTTGATAGTAGCGCACGCTAGAAATGGTGTTATCGGAAAAGACAATAAGCTGCCCTGGTATCTGCCTGAAGACTTAAAAAACTTCAAGCGTACGACTTTGGGTAAACCAGTAATTATGGGGAGAAAGACCTGGGAATCTTTGGGGCGTCCTCTGCCCGGTCGGCGAAACATTGTAATTACGCGTCAGAAGAACTTTGTTGCTGAAGGTGCTACCGTTGTTGGCAATTTAGAGGCTGCTCTTGAGGCAGTTGCCGATAACCCTGTTGCTTTTATTATGGGCGGAGCGCAGATTTACGAAGAAGCAATGCCTAAAGTTGAAGTGGCTCACGTTACTTATATCAATGCTGATTTTGAAGGTGATGCCTATTTTGCACCGCTCTCAGATAAAGAATGGGAACTAACCGAAGAAGAAACATTCCCTGCGACTGATGCGCATCCCTTTAGCTATTGTTTCAGAGTTTACACAAGAAAACACAGTGCTTAGCTGATTAATGGCCGCTATGAGCGGCCATTAGTTTTTTGGGATCATTCAGTTTCAGTTAGCATTCGACAACACTTACAGCCAGTCCCCCGGTGCTCGTTTCTTTGTATTTGGACTGAAGATCAAGTCCTGTCTTTAACATCGTCTCAATGACTTTGTCGAGAGAGACGTAGTGGTGACCGTCACCTAAAAGAGCTAGGCGAGCTGCATTAATAGCCTTAACAGCTGCGACTGCATTGCGTTCAATGCAGGGAATTTGGACTTGTCCTGCTACCGGGTCGCATGTCATCCCAAGGTTATGCTCCATGCCGATTTCAGCTGCATTTTCAACTTGCTCAGGCGTTGCTCCCAGTACTTGAGCCAAACCACCGGAAGCCATCGAGCAGGCAACGCCCACTTCACCCTGACAGCCAACTTCAGCACCGGAAATGGAAGCATTTTCTTTATAAAGAATGCCGATTTGGCCGGCGGTAAGTAAGAAGTCACGCACACCTTCAATATCGGCAGAGTCAATAAACTTCATGTAGTAATGAAGCACAGCAGGTATGACGCCAGCTGCCCCATTTGTAGGTGCTGTTACTACTCGGCCTCCGCAGGCATTTTCTTCATTGGCAGCGAAAGCAAAAGCATTGACCCAATCGAGTACGGCGAGCGGATCGTTTAGAGAACGCTTACTGAAATCAAGCTGCTCGTACATTTGTTTGGCTCGCCTGCGTACTTTCAACGGTCCGGGCATAATGCCTTCATTTTTAAGACCCCGTGCCACACAGTCTTGCATCACGGACCACAGGTAGTCTAACTGAGCATTGATTTTCTCATCTGTTTCCCACCAAACCTTTTCATTAGCGCGCACAATCTGAGGAATCGTGAGTCCGGTTTCTCGGCACCAATGCATCAGATCGGCTGCAGAATTCACTGGATAAGGCTGGGGCTTGGTATGAAGTGTTTCTTTATCTTCGGTAACTTTATCGAAATTATCAGGATCGCTTTCAACAATAAAGCCACCCCCCACCGAATAGTAGCGGCGTGAAAGTAATACTTTGCCAGTGGCATCCTGAGCAATCACGTGCATAGAATTGGTGTGATAAATGGCTACCTTCTCGGGGCTTAAAATGATGTCTCGAGAAGGATCAAAGTCAATGACTTTACCACTCGGAAGCTTCAACTGGTGCGTCTCTTTAATGCAATGAAGTATTTTAGGTGCTGCGTCTAAGTTTACGTCGGCAGGAAGCATTCCCATAAGACCTAACTGAAAAGCTGTATCAGTGGCGTGGCCGATGCCTGTAGCGCCGAGACTGCCCATGAGATCAACCCAAATACGGGCAGTAATTTGATCCAACCCTTTTTCACAGAGCTCTTTACTAAAGCGAACGGCTGCTCGCATGGGACCCACAGTATGAGATGATGAGGGACCGATGCCGACTCGGAAAATATCAAAAACACTTACACTCACAGCACTCTCCTTGATTAACGGATGACTTCAACCCGGTAAGCCGATTCTTCACCTTCATTGAGCCATAAAAGTGATTGAGGATCAATATGTTGGGGCACAAAAGCGCAGGCAATGAGTTTCTCACCTAAAAGACCGATAAATTGCGTTTGAGCAATCGGATTGGCATCAGCGCTTAAAAGCGTCACCATCTTAGGATCTTCAAACCATTGTAGAGCGTTATCCTGATGAGAACTCACCACTACGGCTTTTTTGTGTTCGCTAGCTTTCAGACGAGCTTCTGTTAAAGCTCGACCGATAAACATACGGGCAGGATCAGAAAAATCGATAAACTCAGCACCGTTTACGTCTGATGGCATTAAGTCTTTGACTTCCCAGGCAAAGGCCAAGGGGTGAGCTGAGGCATAAATTAGTGTCATTGCAGACAAATCATCCAGGAGTGTGATTCCAGGATGAGTGAAATTCGAGAAGGCGTCTTGTTCACCTTGAAGAAGAGTCAGCTTGCCCACTCGCATCGCAAGCACATTACCCTTGCCGGTCTTAATTGTTTGAACTTTATCGTCAGCGATCATCCCGTGGGGCGAATTTGTCTCATCGGCAAACAACAGAGCGCTTGAAACCCTAAGAGTTGTAAAGTCTTCATCAAAGGCTTTAGCCACTTGATGCATCCAGGCAAGTGTATCGAGTGATTGAAAAACCACACGGTAGTGATCGTCTGAATCGGGCAAATGCGCAACCCATACAAAGTCTGTGATTAAACCTAAAGCGTTCAGGATAAAGCTTTGGCTCACTTCACCCCTGTGAATATTTTTCACATCAACCGTTAAGAGCCTGCGCAGAAAAGCTACACCCTGAGCATCGTTGACTTCTACGGTGTAATAAAGAGAGTTGAGACCTTCGGGATCATTTGGGCAAATGTAAAGGCCCATGCCGCCTTGAGCATCAAGGGCGGTTTGACCGCTAAATTTTATATCAGACATGGTGTTCTCGAGTCACTCGTTAGGCAAAATAGACGGACGACATTTTAACAAATGCTATATGCATTCTGAACCATTAAACAGGCGAAAAAATCTTTTAATTCGATAAATTCAGTATGATTAGTCCGTCAATAAAAGTAACGAGATTTAATAGCATTTTTATGATAAACGAAGAACTTTTCATTCATTGTTCTGCTCAGGAAACACGTGTTGCAGTAATGGTCAATGGCATATTGGAAGATCTGCATATTGAAAGGCGTGCGCAGCGAGGTTTGGTTGGCAATGTTTATAAAGGCAAAGTCATGCGAGTCCTGCCCGGCATGCAGTCTGCCTTTATTGATATCGGGTTGGAGCGCACAGCTTTTTTGCACGTGCACGATATTTTCACAGCACGTCAGGACGACGGCTCATTTAAACCGATTGAATATCTCCTTCACGAAGGTGAGTCGGTTATTGTCCAGGTCTCAAAAGATCCGATCGGCACCAAGGGAGCAAGACTTACCACCACCATATCTCTGGCTGGCCACAAGTTGGTGTATTTGCCTAAAGAGTCTCATATTGGTGTTTCTCAGCGTATTGAAAATGAACAAGAACGAGAACGTTTAAAGGCTTTAATTACTGAGGTGCGCCCCGCAACAGAAAAAGGCGGCTACATCGTTAGAACTTGCGCCGAAGGGGCAACCAGTGAGGACTTCTTAACCGATATGGAGTATTTAGCGCGTTTGTGGAAACAGATTGCTTCTAAAATCTCCGTCTCCCCTGCTCCAAGCATTCTCTATCAGGATTTATACCTTGAAGAAAGAGCACTTCGGGACATGGTGAACGAAAATACGACTCGGGTACTCGTTGACGCCTGGGATGACAATATCGATAAATTAAAAATTTTCGCTCGTGATTTTGTTCCTACAGTTGCCGATAAACTTGAAATGTATACGGGCGACATTCCCCTTTTCGAACAATATGGCATTGAAGGCGAAATTGAAAAAGCGCTAGCTAGGCGTGTGGATTTGAAGTCGGGCGGCTACCTCATATTTGATCAAAATGAGGCAATGTCGACGATTGATGTCAATACCGGGGCCTATGTCGGCAAGAGAGACTTTGGTGACACAGTCTTTAAAACCAATCTAGAAGCGGCCCGAGTGATCGCCCGTCAACTGAGATTGAGAAACTTGGGCGGGATTATCATTATCGACTTTATTGATATGGAAAAAGACTCCCACCGAGCGGCTGTACTGGCTGAACTACAAAAAGCAGTTTCAACCGACCGGGTTCATATCACCATGAGTAACTTTACGGAATTGGGTCTCATTGAGATGACCCGAAAACGTACTCGAGACTCTTTAGGCCATATTCTGTGCGAGCCCTGTCCGCTATGCGGAGGTCGAGGAGAAATCAAAACGGCTCGCACCGTGTGCTATGAGATTCTGAGGGAAGTCTTGCGTGAATGGCGTCAGTATCCCGGCATTACTGCTTTTTCTATCATTGCAAGCCAAACGGTAATTGATCTTTTCTTAGAAGATGAAGCTAATGCACTTGACTTGCTTCAGGACTTTATCAATTGCCCTGTTACGCTGCAGGTGGAAAGCTGTTACGGACCGGAGCAATACGATATTACATTCAATTAAAAAATGGGCCGAACATTCGGCCCAAATTAATATCTTTTTAGTTTCCCTCATTAGCCATTGCGTGCAATTTTGGTAGCTCAATGGTTACGATGACACCACGACCTGGGTTGGGTTCAGCCCATACTCGTCCGGCATGGCGCTCGGCAAGCGAGCTGACAATCGAAAGACCCAAACCCAATCCGTGCGCTTTTGTGGATTCCAGCTTTTGGAAAAACTGTTCGGTAATCGAGTCGTCGACGAGTTTTGCATTGTCAATAACCCGAATCCACCAAGTCTCATTGTGGTCTTCAATGCGGATACGGATGAGATCTTCGCTTTCATCGCGCATCGCTGGATGAATTTCAGTAAAGGCGTCGGCAGAATTTTTAAGTAAATTTAAAAGTGCCAACTCAATTTCCCAATCATCTGCCTCTACCACTGCCTCTTTGACTCCTTCGACAACGACGGGCACTGTTGTGCGACCGGATTTCTCAAAGGTTGCTACAGTCTTAGCCACAATATCTCTTAAGTCATGTTCCTCGCGCTTGACCTCATGGGGCTTGGCGTAGCTTCTGACGTGATCGACGATATCGTTTGCACGGTCGGTGTGATACTCAATTTCTTTGAGAATCTTCACGATCGTTGCTTTGTCAGCAGTTCCCTTCTCAATTCTTCTCAAAAGACCTCTGGAATAGTTACTCACGGTCGCTAGAGGCTGCTTTAATTCGTGGGCAATCATGCTCGACATTTGACCCACAATGCCTGTTCTTTCAAGCCTTGAGATATATTCATTTGTTTGTTCCTGTTGCTTTGAAATCCGGTCTTTTTCAGCCAGAGCCTTCTTCAAAGCCTTGGTTCGGGATGCCACTTCCACAGAAATGATGAGGTTATAGAAAAAGCCCGCAACAATTAAGAAAATCGCAGTAATAAAAATTGTGCGGTTTTCACTGAGTGTGCGGTAGATAGCAGAGTACGTAACATTGTTATAGGGACCAATCCTTAAGTGATACATTAAGTCATAGAGTCCACGCATATTCTCAGGCATGCTCCAGGTTGCCCCGTAAGGCAGTTTTATACCTAAAAGAGAATTTGTCATCTCCAGAATATAGTTACTGTCCACACCGTTTCGATAAGAAACCATCATGCTCGGGTAAGCTTCGGTAGAGTGTTGGCAGGCAAGCTCCGTGACGGGTTGAGGATTAATTACTCGAAAGTCACTTAAATGGGCTTGATTGCGAATCATAATCTGTTCGATATAGCAGGCTGGGACAATGCCCACATCAGCGTGACCTGTTTTAACTGCGTTTAAAACGTCCAAAGGATCTCTGTCAGAGCTAAAAACGGTGTTTTTAAATGCTGCTTGCCAGGAAAGATTCATTTGTACAAAAGGTTCCTTGGCAATCGTGTAACCACTAAAGGAGTCGTTACTGACAGCTGCTACACGATAGGCGCCTGTTGCAATATCGGTTAGTGTGTAAATTTTTTCGTTATCGTTGCTCACGACAATGGTAGAAGCAGCTGAATAGCTGGGAGACCTTGCCTGGGCACGCCATAATGTGGCAATGGCTTTGACTTTTTCTTCAAACGCTAAATCAGCATAAAAATCTGCATCGCTAATGACAAAGTCAATTTCTCCTTCCGTGACCATTGAAGATATAGTCTCTCGGTCGAGGAACTTTAAAACTAAAAATTTATTAGAACGGCGCACGGTTTTATCAATTGCATCAATTGTTGGCTTAAAGTATGTGCGCTGCATGTAGGGATCAATTTGTGTGTCAATAGCCACAACTACCTGATTGGAATTGATCCGAGAGCCGTCAATAAACTGCTTGACGGGACTTGTAAGAGTCTGCCTTAAAATGGAATTGTGATCTCCCATGATGAGAGATTCCACACCCATGGCAGAAAATAGTACGACCATAATGGCCACGCAGGTAATAAAAAAACGCCGCATAAGTTGAATTGGAAAAAAGATTTTTCACAATATTAATCTAAAACTTTAAAATATTAGCCTAAATTCAACATAACTACTCAATCATGGCGATTCTTTTCCTCGAGACACTTCCCGAAACAATTTCCACTAAAACGATGTTGGTTGAAGTCTTTGAACCGCAGTTTGCGCTTAAGGCTTTAAAAAAAGAGCGTTGCGTTAATATGGGTGATTTGGTTAAAACCATAAAAAAGGGAACCCTTTCAAACATCATTGAAGATGAAAATGATAAAAGTGCTTTGATTGCATGGTTGGGACTCAAAGGTTTAATTAGAAATAGACAAAGCAAAAAAGCTAAAGCTATTCAGTATGAAAAACCTTTCTACCCTCCCAATCCTCGTATTAAACCGCTTGAACGCATCAAACTAGATTTGGGACTAGATGGCAGAACGGGATCGAACCGCGGAAATGACAAATTAAAAAATTTGGAAGCTACAGATGATCTATCAGCCGTTAAAGCATGGATTGCAGCTCGCGCGGGCAACATTAACACACAGGGCGTTTATCGCAAGGAAGCAGAGCGCTTTTTACTTTGGTGCACGGTAGAAAAAGAAATAGCCATGAGTTCGGTGGGCGTATCTGAAGCGTCAGACTATCTAAGATGGCTTGAAGAATTAGGTCGGCTTGATGACTCAGACTGGGCTCGCCGCTGGAAGTATCCTCAACATGACTGGATAGGAGAAAAGAACACTCCAAGAACGAGCGAAAACTGGCGACCTTTTAATTCTGCGCTCTCACATACTTCGCGCAAAATGGCCTTGACCGTGGTGCGGCAGCTATTTAATTTTTTGCATAAGACGGGCTACATTGTATTTAATCCATTCGATCAGATTTCTACGAAAGTGCCTTATCTTGAAGGTGAAGGTGCTCCAAAGGCTTTTGCTGACCGCTCCTTTACCGAAATGCAATGGAACACAATCTATGAGTACTTTGAGTCCCAGGAAGATGACGAGCGCCATGCCCGCATGGCGGTTATTTTAATGTTGGGAAAGGGCCTTGGGCTTCGCGCAAGTGAAATGCTTCAGGCTAGAGCCAGCTGGATTGTCCAAAGAAGAATTGACAATGATGCTATTACCGTTATTGAAGTCGTTGGCAAGGGTGATAAAGTCAGACGTCTTCCTCTTCAGGATGAGCAGTTGGCGTTAATTAACCATTATTTTTCTTTTAGAGGTTTGCCGCATTTAGGTTTAGTGGATTCCGATGCCCCCCTTCTTGCCTCACTGGGCAGAGGGCGCAAAACTGGTTTAAAAATTGGTCAGGCTAAGAGAACCGCTTTAAGTCGCTCTGGACTTTATCGAACCTTGGAAGAGTTTTTAGAAGCGGTCGCAAGCCACGTTGAATCTGAACATCCGCTGGATGCCGCAAAATTTAGAGCGAGCTCGACACACTGGCTAAGGCACACTTTTGCAACGACAGCACTCAAGCAGATGCCGGTAAATGTCGTACAAAATGCGATGGGACACGCAAGTGTCGGCACAACGAGCCGCTATCTCACGCCAGAAGAAAGCGAAGTGGCTAAAGCCATGCGCAAACTCAAAGCTTTTTAGCTTATTCAAAATTCTGATTGGCCATGGTTTTGCGATAACGCAAAATAGCCTGCTCAATGATCAGCTGGGCATTCAAGGGATGCGTCATCACGCGTTTCATAGCCTTTAAAGAATCGTTGTATTTAAAGAGTTTTTCACTGTCAACATTTGTGACCAGACGTTTAAGCTGGGGCGTAAAGGCAGGAAAATAATGAGGATTAAGTCCTGCTTTTACAGCTAAAAGATCGTAGCTCCAACGCTCAAGTACAGGTAATACAGCCGAGACCGGCAATGCCGTACGACCCTCTTTGACAGCAAGATGGCTGAGATCAATATCAGGCCCTTGTGTGAGTGTCTTTAAAAGAGCAAGTCTTACTGCCGGAGCTATCGAGGTGAGCGTCAAGAGTTGCTCACGGGTTTTAGCATCAATTTCATCGTTATTGCGTATCGCTTGTTCATCGGTCACAAGGCAAGGCCTTTCTGCTGCTCGAGCCAGAGCTTCTTCAGCACCATCAATTCCTTGGGCTTTTAACCACTCTAGAGCCTCTTTGTGGCTCGGAGCCTTGGCTCTCAAGAGTCTGCATCGAGAGCGAATTGTTGGCAGTACTCGGTCAATATCGTCGGCTACTAACAAAAAAGTAGTTTTTTCGGGTGGCTCTTCAAGACTTTTTAAAAAAGTTGCAGCAGCATCAGGTCGTATGGCATCGGCCGGATACACCACGACAATACGACAGCCGCCCTCAATGTGGGGAGCAAGATTTAAAAAGTCTGTGAGCTGTCTGGGCTGGTGAATTAAAATCTCACGATAAATTTTTCGGTCTTTTGTAGCGTTGGAAGGCGGCTCAAAAGGAATGCCACGAGGAATGGATTCTGCTTCGCTCACCACATAACGCAAGTCGGGATGAGTATAAGCTTGAGCCATTTTGCAGCCTTTACACTGCCCGCATGGTGTACCGTCAACTTTGGGGTGCTCACAAAAAAGACTTTTGGCATAAGCAATTACAAGGTCAATCGTACCAATGCTGCGAGGTCCGTAAATTAAAAGACCGTTTGGAAGGTTGGCTTTGAAGCTAATGAGTTCTCGAGCAAGCTCTTCTTGCCAGGGGTAGATTGCTAAGCCCATGTTGAAAACTCCTTGCGAAGAATTTCGCTGACGCTTTCTTTGTTCTGCATACTGTTGACAATGAGAAAACGTTCCGGAGACTCTTTTGCTCGGGTAAGATAAGCATTTCTGACACGCGTGAAAAAGTCGAGACTTTCTTTTTCGAATCGATCCATTGAGCGCGCTTGAGCCACGCGTTGGGCCGCCACTTTCGGATCAATATCAAATAAAACTGTACGATCGGGCTGCAAATCACCTTGTGTCCAGCGCTCTAATTCTTCAACTTTGTGGGCAGGAAAACCTCTGCCGCCTACCTGATAAGCATAGGTCGCATCGGTAAATCGGTCACTCAATACCCAGGCCCCTCTGTTTAATGCAGGTTTAATAACTTGGGCGATGTGTTCAGCACGGGAAGCAAAAAATAAAAGCGTTTCTGTTGCAGGATCCATTGAGACACTTAAAAGCTCTTTTCGGATCACTTCTCCTAAAGGGGTGCCCCCTGGCTCTCGCGTGCGGATCACTTCTAATCCGCGCGCTTTAAGCGTTGTCTCAATCACATCAATTTGAGTGCTTTTGCCGGCTCCGTCAATTCCTTCAAAAGTAATAAAACGGCCTCGCATAATTTATTTTCCTTTATTAAGAATGTAACGGCGCACTGCACGGTTGTGTTCTGCCAGTGTTTTAGAAGGCACCAGATCACCATTGGGTTTATTAATGAAATATAGATAGTCGGTCTGGGCAGGGTGCAGCACCGCATGGATACTTTCCCGAGTAGGATTGCCAATAGGGGTGGGCGGCAGCCCTACAAATTGGTAGGTATTGTAAGGCGTATTGCGTCTTAAATGCTCGCGCTTAATGTCGCCACCGAAAGATTCCCCTTCACCGTAGATGACGCTGGGATCCGTTTGAAGCGGCATCTTGATTCTCAGACGATTGGAAAAAATACCTGCAACGATCGGCCGATCTTCACTTCGTCCTACTTCACGCTCGACAATGCTGGCTAAAATCAAGGCTTCATAAGGGGTTTTTACTTGGCAGTTTGCACCACGGTTTGTCCACTCTTGAGTCAAAATAGCCTGTTGCTGCTCATATGCTTTTTTAAGAATCAGAAGGTCTGAAACATTTGCGTGAAAGTTGTAAGTGTCTGGTGCAAACAATCCTTCAAGATGATTTTCCTTGGCACCGATTGCAAACAAAAGTGCTTCGGAAGTCATTTCTGCTGAATCATGCTTGACACTGTTCAATGCATTGAGACTTTTGCGAACTTCCCAGTAAGTCGAGCCGTCAGGAATGCGCCAACTGATTAAATAAGCCTCCCCTTTTGCGAGCCTCTCAGTAATGCTTCCCACTGTATCGTCAGGATAGACTCGATAGAAACCGGCTCTCAGATTTTTATGAGCGCCTGTTAAGCGTAAAGACAACTTAAAATAAAATTCATTTACTTCAACGCCAGACTTTTCCAGAATACCTGGAATAAGGGAAGCCGGAGTTCCGGGCGGAACGTTAAAAGTGATTTCTTTTTTGTTCAGTGCTTCGTCAGTGATTGAAATTTGATTAGCGCAATAAGCTGCCAGACCCATCACAGCCACACCGGCTGCCAGTCCTGCCATCCAACAACGTTTATCCAACGTTTTTAATCTGTCCCAAATAATGTCTTTGTATTTAAACATGAAAAGCGGATTCGCACATTTTTTTTGAAGCCTCCATAATATCAGCCTGCGTTAAATTTTGGAGAACGAACATGCAAAATTCAGTGACAGGCTTTTGGACTCTCCCGGCTTCATTGTCTAAAGAAGGCGTCTTTCATTTAAAGGAAATGGCTGTAGTTGAAGTTAGTGGTGCCGACGCTATGGGGTTTTTGCATGGGCAGTTCACCAACCACATTAACGAAATAGGAGATGCTTTTAGGCTAGCTGCTTACTGCCAACCTCAGGGCAGAATTCTTTCTTTGATGCGTGTTGTAAAAAAAGACGATCTTTTTTACCTGATTATGCCCCAGGATTTGATTGAGGGCTTCATTAAACGCCTCTCAATGTTTATCCTCAGAAGCAAAGTGTCTATTCGCTTGGCTGATGAATTAGCTGTTTTCGGCGTTATTTCGCAAAACAAACAATTGCCGGAAATTGACCATGCCGTTATTGACAATGATATGGTTATCGGTCGAGTCAGCAATTGGAATAATCTTCAAAGAGCTCTTTTGATAGCTAATTCTGAAAAAGTCTTAAATCATATGCAGGTCATTGAGGATTCTGCGATGTGGTTTCTTTCTGAAATTGAAACAAGCACACCTTGGGTATTTGAAAAAACTAAAGAAGCTTTTATTCCTCAATGGATTAATTTGGATCTTATCGGAGGCTTGGTTTTTGATAAGGGATGTTATCCGGGTCAGGAAATCATTTCTCGTATGCAGCATTTAGGTAAAACGCCTCGCCGTTTAGTATTGCTTAAATCTGATTCAAAAGTCCTGGTTGAACCTAAGTCAGATGTTTTCTTAAATGGTGAAGCTGTCGGTCAAGCGGTTGCGGGTGTACAGACCCAAGATAAAACGTTGGTTCTGGTCTCAATGTCCATTAAAGAAAATGTGGTTCAGGATACTTTTTTCGAAATTCAAGGAAAATCATTTACTCAAATGTCTAGGCTCTAGATACTTTTTTCAGCTATAAAAAGGGTTCAGTTTAATTTCGGTAATTGGAAATGACTGAACCCTTTGTCTTAACTTAAAAATTAAAATGCATATTTCAGGCCGATATTGACTCCAAAGTCTTTGGTGTAATGTTGGCCTTCTTCACGATCAAGCTCACCATAGATACGAATACGATCGGAAACTTGCCAGTCTGCCGTTACACCATAATAGAAGGACGTACCCCCTAGACCATGTCCTTTAACTGATGCACAGTCTCCGTCAACACCAGTGAACTTAATAGTCTGATCACCTAAAAATTCATGGGTAACACCTCCAATCAATCCAACTTGATACCAGAGGTCATTCGTACCTGATGTACTGTTATAAGTAAATTTCTTACCCAATACAAATCCCGCTCGACCGGTAAGGAAATCAGCATTCCCTTGATCAACTTTTAACCCGGTTGAAGTTTTGAAATCTTCCCCCTTAACATAGAAATACGAGAGTTCTACTTGTGGTTCTATGAACCAATGATTCTTCCAGTGATTTTCAGAAGATTCTTGGCTAAGTGTAAACATTTTCCCTATTTCTAAGGAAGTTCCGAAGCCTAGGTTATGGTAATTTGCATCAAAAGTACCAGTAGCTTCATTATTTCTGCCGTTGATTTCTTGGTCGTAGTAGCCGAATTGAGCCAATGCATCAACGTAGAAACCCGAGTCATGTATCCAGGTTGCATAAACTTTACCTGAGTACTCATCTAGTTTCCCGTTCCCACCAAAGGCTGTTTCCAAACCTTCTTGATCTGACTTCGCGTAGCGGAAGGTACCACCGACAATCCAGGCTGAGTCATTGTCACGAGCTGCAAAAGTATCGTAACCGATATGAATGCCAGTAGAGTCTTGCTTAAATCCGTTATAACGGAAGCCTTCAGCTCGATCTTGTCTTGTAAACACTTTGGCCCAAAGACCCGTTTGACTACCATATCGAATTTCACCCAGGCGACGACGCAGGTCATTTTTTTCAGATAACCAACCGACAGCTTGCGCTACTGATGAACCTAAATTTTGAATCTGTTCGGCTTCTGGCGGTAGTTGTGGATCCGCAGGTTCATTAGGTTTATTAGGTTCTTCTGGATCGGTTGGGATGGCCTCACTGCCGGTTTTAACTAAATACCATTTTCCGTTACCCTCACTTTTTTCATTGAGAGCCAATAACTCATCTTCAGTCAACGAATTTATATCGGTTCCTTCCGGAAGAAACTTCATTGACCACCAATTAATCGACCCATTGGCAGAGTATTTATTACCGCCATCAGGTGAAACAATACTCATTGAGCCGTTGGTTTGCGAAAGTAGCCAATTGTCTGAATGAATCTTCTCGGCTGAAGAAGGATAACCGTCGAAGCGGATAATACCGGTGTATTGTCCCTCGACATTCGTAGCTTCCAACTGATCATTGGCTAAAGTTTCTGGGCTATCTTTACTGAGATCAATTCTAGAAATGAGAGTCCCGCCACTACCTTTCAAATTTTGCGTATTGACTTTGTAATATGTCTGATTGGTATTTCTCGTTACAGAAGAGCCGAAATGAATCGTACCGTCATTAATAGTTAAATTTGTTAGAGTTGAATCGCCCGAGATATTCCAGATTGCACCATTTTCAAAACTTAGATTAGTTTGAGCCTTTGAATCAGATTCAGTGTTAGTGAAAACTTTCCCGTCAAGAGCAGAATCGGCTGAGGAGAAATTGACATTGATTAAACCGTTTTCGTTTTCAATATCGCCCTTAATCTTAACGAAATCTGCTTTCTTAGCTTGATTGATATTGATGGTGCCATCGATGGATTTGAGAGCATAAATATCGCCTTGTCCCTTTTCCCCTAGGGTCATGTCAATATCAGTGTTACCTGTTACATTGATAATAGAAACATAATGCGGTTTTGTTGTATTTTTGCTGTTTTCACCGGCTAGGATGCCGTGAACATCACGCCAACCACTACCGTATGATCGAATTGTTAGATCATTTGCATTGATAGTACCGCGATAACGGGTATACAGGCCGGCGTCCAAAAATTGTTTTGTATTACCAATAAATGACTCTTTCCCCAACTCGATAGTTGTTTGACCTGATAAGTCGACTTGAGTAGGGTTTCTTTTACCAGAAAATCGCCAAAAGGAAGTGCTTTCGGACCAATCATCTCTATAGTAAGTGTCTGTTGGTGCTACGCCGGCAAAAACAGCAGTCCCTCCCGTTAGCATCCGAACCGTTGCATCGTTCGATATTTTAATCCTTGTTACTCTGCCCTCATACCACGTACTTTTAGAACTATTTGCACGCAAACCATAAGCGTTACCGTCTAACGAATTAACTGTTATGTCCACATTTTGAGCTTCTAACCTCGGATCCCAATTATCACCTCCATTTGAAGTAAGATCGAAAGTTAGGTTTATTCCGTCGGATTTATAGCCAGTTACATCAATAACGATATTTTTTGCTAAAAGAAAAGATACATGACCATCCAATCGAATAGCATCGTGGTTTCCATTTTTGTCATCTGCAGTATTGCTCACCAGGAAATAATCAGTATTTTCGCTCAGATAACGTTGAGTGCTACCTAATCCTATAGCGAACTGTGATGAACTGTCGACTGAAATATGAACTTCTTTTAGATTGATGGAATTTCCATTATCAACATTTGGTTTCCACCAATTGGAAAAATTTTCGGTACCGTTTAGGATAGTGCCATCTTCACTGAGAGTGAATGCTGCAAATGTTTCATAGGAAAATACAGAGGCTAAACAAAAAATGACTGCCTTTACTTTAAAGTGTTTGTGTGTGTGGGGGGGGTGAATTTATTCATAATGATTTAATTTTTTATTCCTCTTCCGAGGAATTACATGAGTAAAACGAAAGAAAAATATGAATCCCGCCCATTATAACCGAACTTCTATTACATCTCTAAAAATTCATCATCCAGCCGATAATAAAGAAACGGACAGTGTTTTCTATTGCACTGTCCGTTCTAACTATTGGTTCATCGCTTTTTTCTGATCGCCGGCTAAAACAACCGTGAGAGCATTGCGGTTAACCATCTTTCGGAAAGCCGCATTAACTTGCTCAAGCGTCATATTGCGAACATTTTCATCGCGCTTTTGCGCTTCGCTCCAGTCTTCGCCTTCATTCATCATGTTGACCCAGTGATAGGCAATCAGGTTATCCTGACTGCGGTTTACAGCACGGTACTCGATAAAGCCTTTTTTCGCTTCATCTAGTTCTTGCTGAGTGAAACCCTCTTTGAGCACTCGGTCAATTTCTTCATAAAGCGCGACTTCGGCCTTACGAAGATTTTGTGGGGCCAGAATAGCCTGCATATTCCAGCTTGCATCGTTGCCGAATGCCGGAATATTGACGCTGCTGCCGACGCCGTAGCTTAAACCCTCTTTTTGACGCAGACGCATCATTAAGCGGTTAGAAAGTCCGGTGCTGCCGCCAAAAATCCAGTTGGCCAAAAGCATAGCATCAGTATCAGGCTCCGCTTTATTATGAGCAAAGTCAAAACGTGCAACTAAAGTGGCGTTTTCCTTATCGGGTGTATCGATAATGATACGTGTAGCCGGTGTATCGAAGTGTTCACGAACGATTCTTTCGTAAGGTACTTTGGAAACTTTTTCTTTAAGTAACCCTTCAAGCTGACTGCGAACGCTTTCAGCATCAAAGTCACCCACTATAGAAATTTCGCCGCGAGCAATGCCGTATTGTGTGTTATAGAAGTTTTTCACTTCATCGAGCGTCGTTTTTTCAATGGCGGCTTTAAGTTCTTTACTCGTTAAGCGATACCGTGGATCATTCTTATCGTAGTGATTGAAGTGTTCTGTAATAGCATCGCGAGCAAGCACACGCGGGTCATCCATTCTCGACTGTACGTCGTTAGCAAATTCTGCTTTTAGCTCTTCAAAGTCTTTTTCAGGCATAGAAGACTGAGTCCACAATTGCCCCATAAGTTTCAAGGCATCGGAGAGATGTTCACGTGTCGTTGTGAATTGACCAATATCGCCTTCAACCTGCAGTTTCGTAAAGGCATCATTAATTTGCTCACGCGTCATCGTGGTCGTGCCGCGCTCAAGCATTGCACTCATTAACGCAGCAATGGCTCGTGTATTGCTTCTTGATTCATAGTTGCCATAGCGGAACTGTGCCCGCACAACAACCGTTTCTCCCCGAGTCTTTTTCGGTAGCAAGGCGACATTCACATCACCGATCGTAAAGCGCTCGGTTCTAGCGTTGAGATTAGCCGGACTCGAATCAAACACTTCAGCTTCCTGGCCTTCTTCCTTAAATTGATGTTTAGAAATTACTTCATCGAGCGTGGGAGCAGGAGTCATTTGAGCCCGCTGCGGTTTGCTGTCAGGAATAAAGGTACCAACTACCCGGTTATCTCGGACAAAGTAGCGCTTCCAAGCCTGCATGACCTCTTCGGGTTTCATTTCTTCCCAGCTGTCGCGATGGATAAAGAATAAGCGCCAGTCACCCAAAGCAATGAAGTCAGAGATATCAACGCCGAAAGTTTCTGGATCGGCAAATGTTCTTTCGTATAGTGTTTTTTCTTCGCGAGCCATCAAGGAGAGTTCTTCATCGCGAAGCACCTCTTTATCAAATGTCCCTTCTACGGTCTCAATTAAAACCTTCTTGGCTTTTTCAATATCACCGTCTTTGGGAAGCATGGCACCGAAAAGAGCCAGACCAGGGTCATGAGCAGGCATGGGCCAAGCGAAAACCTGAGTTGCCAATCCCGTTTCAACCATAGCTTTATGCAGCCTTCCGCGTGGTGTATCACCCAAAACGTCTGCACCTAAATTAATCAACTGGGCATCCGGATGAAGTGCTGCCGGTATACGGTAGCCCACCGCCACTACGGTCATTTCGCCTGCACGGCGAATCTCAAACGTACGAGGACCATCAGCCACAGGCTCTTCGGTCCATTGCTGAGGTAAAACACGAGTGGGTTTCGGGATTGATCCGAAAATGTGTTCTATTTTCTTTAAAGTTTCGGCTTCATCAAATTTGCCAGCAACCATCAAGACAGCGTTATCGGGTTGGTAATACTTATGATAAAAAGCTTGAAGGTTTTCAATTTTGACGTGTTCAATATCGCTTCTTGCACCGATTGTGCTGTTACCGTAGTTGTGCCAGTCAAAAAGCACCGACTGCATGCGCTTAAGCAGTACGCTGACAGGATTATTTTCTCCCATTTCAAATTCATTTCGCACAACAGTCATTTCCGTGTCGAGGTCTTTTTGTGCGATGAAGGAATTGGTCATGGCATCGGCACTCCAGCCCAGAGCCCAATCAAGGTTATCGTCCACGGCATTAAAAGAGACAAAGTAATTTGTTCGGTCAAGCCAGGTGGATCCGTTCATCTTAAAACCCCGGCGGGTAAACTCTTTGGTAGGTTCGGGATAGTTTTTCGAACCTTTAAACATTAAGTGTTCCAGCAAGTGAGCCATCCCCGTCTCGCCGTATCCCTCGTGCCGTGAGCCGACCAAATAGGTCATATTAACCGTAATAGTCGGTTTGCTGGAATCAGGGAAAAGCAGCACCTTGAGGCCATTTGCCAAGCGGTACTCCGTCACCCCTTCGACCGTCACGATTTTTTGTGCATTTTGTATTTGTTCAACAGCCGTACTTGTTTCGTTCATAGGTGTATTCGTATCCTTTTGCCAAAATGTATAACCCACAGCACAAACGATTATGATGCCTGCCGCTGAGAGCCATTTCACTTTCTTCTTATCCATTTACAGTCTTCCTTCGCTTCTCATCGATTAAAAAGACCAAATGAGTTTAATTGATTTCAGCCACAATATTTGGAACTTGAAGAAGAAAGTGTTTCTAAAGATTGCGATTTTACGCACACGGACTGCCTTTGCGCTATAGTGGCGCTGTTTTTGAAAAGTTTTGGAAATCATTGTGAAGGCCTTTTTTGATCTTCTGCCGGTTATCTGTTTTTTTATAACTTTTAAGCTAGCCGGTTCTTACACAGCTGAATTGACCCCGTATGTTCCGGTCTCTGCCGAGCTAATTCCTATTGTGACTGCCACAGCAGTGATTATTGTTGCAAGCCTTATTCAAATGGGAGTCATTTTCATGAAAGGTGAAAAACCTTCGAAAATGGCCATCTTTTCAACTGTTTTAGTTGTGTTGTTCGGTGGCATGACGATTGCCTTTCAGGATCCGGCCTTCATTCAGTGGAAGCCCACATTACTATATTGGTTATTTGCCGCTATTTTAATTTTTGGCCGACTGGGGAAAAAAGATTACATTAAAACTGTTTTTTCAGGGTTGACCTTGCCTGATTTTGCCTGGAGAAAAGTCGAAGACGGCTGTCTGGTCTTTTTAATCTTAATCGGCATAGTCAATCTTTTTGTTGCGTATACCTTCAGCATGGATATTTGGGTAGACTTTAAGCTCTTCGGTCTTTTAGGCCTGACACTTCTTTTTACAATTGGGCTTGGATTCTATGTCGCTAAATACGCAGAAGAAGCGCAAAATACAAAGAATGACAATTAATTACTCTATTAGTTATTGAGGATATTTATGCAACATAAAGCATTAGTCATCGGTTTATCTTTGACCCTAGCCTCTACGATGGCTTTGGCAGCCCCGACTGCAGTCACGGTCAACGGTAAAACGATCTCTGCTCAAGCTCAGGAAAAAATCATCAATCAAATCGTCAAAAACGGTCAAAAGCGTACGCCCGAACTCGAAATGCAGGTTCGCAATCAGCTTATTCAAAAGGAAGTTTTGCTTCAGGAGGCTAACCGTCAGAAGTTAGCTAACCGTGCTGAAGTGCGTGATGCCATCAATAACGCCCGTGATAGCGTTTTGATTAATGCCTTGATTGCTGACTTTGCTAAGAAGAACCCTGTCAAAGATGCTGACGTGAAGAAGTTCTACGAAGAACAGAAGAAAGCATACGGTGACAAGGAATATAAGGTGAGCGTCATTGCGGTCAGAACTGAAGCTGATGCTAAGAAAGTGACCGAGGCCTTAAAGGATGGTGACAAGTTTGCCGATGTTGCTAAGAAGTACTCTGTTGATCAAAGTACCAAGGATAAAGGCGGTAAGATTGACAACTGGACCTCTTCGGCTAATTTCCCGCAATTGGTGGGCTTAGCCATTCGCTCTTTGGATGACGGTGATTACACAGAAGTGCCCGTTCGTGCTAATGGCGGCTTCTATATCATTAAGGTTGATGACTCCCGCAAGGCTGAGCTCTTCCCCGAATATAGTAAGAGCAAAGATCATTACAAGAATATGTTGGTTCAGACAAAGGTCCAACAAAATATTCAGGAACTTTTCCAAAAAGCCAATATCAAGGTCGGTAAGTAAAATAGCTTTCCGATTTATGCAAAAGCCCCGAATTTGGGGCTTTTGTTTTTTGTCCTTTAAGCGGCCTTTTGCTTTTGCTGCCCAACTCCCAAAGCCGTCAGTAATGCAAATGTCTGAAAAGTTCCTACAAGGACGAGCGCGAGCGAAAAGAATCCAGCGTCGAGCAATGGTCCGACTACAAGCGGTGCTAATGTCTGTCCAACATCCATCCCACAATAAGTAAAGCCATAAACTCGGCCGAAGCTGTTTGTGCCTAAAAATTTCATACAGGCACCTCGTATTAATAGGTCACGAGATGGCGTAGCTAAACCAACACCAAATCCCATAACGGCCATTAACGGCAAAACACTATTGGCGCCCAACCACTGTGAGGCAAGCAAAATCGCCATAAGTGCAGAAACAGACATCGTTGCTGCAATCACATAGTCACTGCGTTTAATGGCTTTAGCTACATAAGCTCCAGAGAGAATACCAATGATCGAGCCGATCATATAAGCAGTTAGGCCGTCCGTAGCAATTTCAAGCCCCACGTGATAGGTAGCCTCAAAAATAGAGGGAGCGAAATTTTGCAAGATGCCGAGGGCAAAAGAATTACAAAAGAAGAAGAGAAAGCAAAGCCATACGGCAAGGAGTTTTAAAAAACCAAAACCGATATCAGTTTTTTTATCTTCCTTTTTTTCCTCAACAGTTATCCCCTTATCAAGTTTTAGAGCTTGATCAAATAAGTTGTTATGAAGTACTAATGAGAGCAAAACAAGCAAAGCCATGATGCCTGCAGTGGCAGCTGCCAATCGCCAGCTACCAGTAAAAGTAGCAACACCTACCATAAAAATAGGTGCTAATGCCCAACCAATATTACCTACTACTGTATGGATCGAAAAAGCAAACGGAAGCCGATCTTGGGTGATGCATCGGTTCATAATCGAATAATCGGTCGGATGAAAGACGCTGTTACCTAATCCCGCGCATGCCGCAACCGGATAAAACCACCAATAACTTTGAGCAACGCTAAATAAAAAGCCCGCTATCATCAGCAAGCTTACACCCCCGTATAAACAGACTTTTGGACCTAACTTATCGACAAGAAAGCCGGTTGTTGCCTGTCCGAGTGAGCTCGTAATAAAAAAGATCGTCATCACTGCCCCCATTTGAGCAAATGAAGCGTCAAATTCGGGCATGATCCAAGGAAATAGCGGCGGAATAATCAGGTGAAAATAGTGTGATAACCCGTGTGCGACACCTAATAAACTAATGAGCAATATATCCTGTTTTCGCGTTGAATCCATGGTATTGGTCCGTCAGTTGGCTTTCCAAAGCAAAGTGGAAACAGCCAGAATAATAAATATGACTGCGCTTGTTTTATTCAGGATAGTCTGAACTTTCGGATTGCGCAATCGGTCAGCTAAAGTGCCGGCACACCAGGCGACCGTACAGAAAACAACAAGCGTACAGACTAAAAACGTCAAGCCCATAATGAGCATTTGAATCATCACTTGGGTTTCTGTTGAGCCTTTGATAATAAACTGGGGAAAGAAAGCCAGAAAGAATATGAGCACTTTGGGATTTGTTATATTCATCAAAATGCCCCTACGCCAGAGTTGAAAGTGGGTCAATTTAGGATATTTAGATGCGCTTTCCCCGTCTTCATTTCCCACTGGTGCCCTCCAAGCTCCCCAAGCGAGATAAAGTAAATAGGCAGCTCCGGCAAGTTGAACAATGAGTAAAAGCGTCGGAGAGGCAGCGACAACCGCAGCGACACCAAATGCAGCCATGAGAGTCTGAATAAGAACACCGACACATAATCCCAAAGTGACAAAAATCCCCGCTTTTGCGCCGTACATCGCCGATTGCAGTAAAACGAAAAGATTGTCAGGACCTGGTGCCACGGCCAGTACCGCTGCTGCTACAGTAAAACTTACCCAAAGATCAAAGGGCATATTCTTCCTTTCAAAAATAAAAGACCTTTGCTCTTAAATCAAAGAGCAAAGGTCTGCCATTAAATTAATCGTAATTTATCCGACAAACTTTCTGGCGTTTCTGAACATCCGCATCCAGGGGCTGAATTCACCCAGAGAATCAGGCGCCCAGCTCATCTGAACTGTACGGTGTGTACGTTCCGGGTGAGGCATCATAATAGTAAAGCGACCGTCAGGAGTGGTTACACCAGTGATACCGTCAGGTGAGCCGTTCGGATTGAAGGGATAAACTTCCGTTGGACGACCAGAGGAATCAACGTAACGAGCCGCTAAAGTTGCCAGTTTAGCGTCCTCAGCACTTAACCACTGCACATGACCTTCACCGTGAGAGTTTACAATCGGCATCATGCTTCCTTCCATACCATCAAAGAAAATGGAAGGACTCTTCATGATTGCGACCTCAACCAAGCGGGCTTCGAATTGTTCGCTGATATTACGGACGAACTGAGGCCAGTGACTTGCTCCGGGAATAATGTTACGCAGATGACTCATCATCTGACAACCATTACAAATACCTAAGGCAAATGTATCAGCACGATTGAAGAACGCAGAGAACATATCAACCATTTGCGGGTTACGCAAGATAGTGGTTGCCCAACCGCCGCCAGCGCCTAAAACGTCACCGTAAGAGAAGCCGCCACAGGCCGCAAGTCCGGCAAAATCCTTAAGATTGCTTCTGCCCGTCAGCAAATCAGTCATATGGACGTCCACTGCTTCGAAACCGGCACGCGTAAAGGCTGCTGCCATTTCAGTCTGACTGTTAACACCCTGCTCACGCAAAATCGCAATTCTCGGACGAACACCTGTGGCAATATAGGGAGCTGCCACATCGTCTTCAGTATCAAACGTGGTACGAACAAAAAGTCCCATATCGTTTTCATCTGTGCAGCGAGCATATTCCTGATCAGCGCAAGCTGGATTATCACGCATGCGGGCAATTTGCCAAGACACCTCTGTCCAGGCTTTTTGTAAGTCACCACGACTAGCTTCGTAAAGTTCACTGCCGTGAGCTTCAATATGAAGCCTTTCATCAGCAGTGACTTCACCGATAAAGTGTGTGCAATCAGCAAGACCAGCTTCTTTGACTGCCGCATGAATCTCTTCGATTCTATCGGCTCTTACCTGCAACACAGCTCCTAACTCCTCGTTAAAGAGTACGGGCACTACGTCTTCGATTTGTGCTGACTGAGCCATTGAAGTGAGATCAATACGGGCACCGCAGTGGCCAGCAAACATCATTTCAGCAACGGTTGTGAGAAGTCCACCGTCAGAGCGATCGTGATAAGCTAAAACGCAACCCGCAAGGGTGAGCTTTCTGATGAGTTTTACAAAGCTCTGCAACTGCTCAGGGTGATCAAGATCTGGTGTTTGGCTACCGAATTGCTGAGTGACCTGAGAGAGAATGGAACCAGCCATACGGCTTTGACCATGGCCCAAATCAATAGCGATTAGAACTGAAGGCACCTTAGTATTAAGTTCTGGCGTCAGCGACAGGCGAACGTCACGAACAGGAGCTGCAGCTGAAACAATTAGAGAAACTGGAGAGGTGACCGTCTTCTTTTCACCGTCCTCTTCCCATGTAGTCTTCATTGACAGACTGTCTTTGCCAACGGGAATTGCCAATCCGATCTTTTGGCATAAGGTGCTTGCCGCTTTTACAGCGTCATAGAGCTTAGCATCTTCGCCCTTGCTACCGCAGGCAGCCATCCAGTTTGCTGAAAGCTTAACAAGCCCTAATTCAATGTCGGCACTTGTGATATTGGTGATAGCTTCACCGATTGCCATACGGCTAGCAGCAGCTGCATTGGCAATCGCTAAGGGCGTTCTTTCACCCATGCTCATTGCTTCACCACGATGACCCACAAAGCTGATATTGGTTACGGCAGCATCGGCAACAGGGACCTGCCAGGGACCGACCATTTGATCGCGATGTACAAGGCCACCAACGGTGCGGTCACCGATTGTGATTAAGAAGCTCTTAGAGCCCACGGTCGGATGACGCAATACATCCTTGATAGCCTTGGCTAAATCAATGCCCTTTGCATTAAAAGCAGGTAACTTTTGCTCAAGATGTTCTGCCGTACGATGCATACGCGGTGCTTTACCTAATAGCACCTCCATTGGCATATTAACGGCTGGAGTTTGCTCTTGTTCACGAGCCACGACCAGGTTATTGTCTTCGCTGATCGTTCCTAATACAGCATAGGGACAACGTTCGCGTTTGCAAATTGCATCAAAACGTTCAAGAGACTCGGGGGCAATAGCAATCGAGTATCTTTCTTGACTTTCATTACACCATATTTCCAGCGGGCTCATACCGCTTTCTTCAACTGGAACTTTGGTGAGATCAAGTTTGGCGCCATGTCCCGAGAGGTCTGCCAACTCAGGCATAGCGTTTGATAAGCCACCTGCGCCCACGTCATGAATAGCCAAAATTGGATTATTTTCTCCACTTGCCCAGCAGCGATCGATTACTTCTTGTGCACGGCGTTCCATTTCTGGGTTACCGCGCTGAACGCTGTCAAAGTCAAGTGATTCGGAGTTGGAACCCGTCGTCATAGAACTTGCAGCGCCACCGCCTAAACCAATTCGCATACCCGGGCCGCCTAAGCTGATTAAAAGCGTTCCCGGAGGCAAAGCGGTTTTGTGTGTTTGGTCATGACGGATATTTCCGATACCGCCAGCTAACATAATAGGTTTGTGGTAACCGTAGCGGGTGCCTGCAACATTATTTTCGAATACGCGGAAATAGCCTAAAACATTGGGGCGTCCGAATTCATTGTTAAATGCAGCAGCTCCGAGAGGTCCATCGATCATGATCGAAAGCGCAGAGGCAATGCGGCTAGGTTTGCCGTAGACCTTAGCGTCTTCCTTTTCACTAGCAGTAACGTCTTTGTCGTTTTCCCAGTCTTGGGCGGCTTCAGGCAATTGCAATGAAGATACCGTAAAACCGCAGAGGCCCGCTTTAGGACGGGCACCCCTACCCGTTGCCCCTTCATCACGAATTTCACCGCCAGAACCGGTTGAAGCACCAGGGAAAGGAGAAATAGCGGTTGGGTGATTGTGAGTTTCAACTTTAAAAACGGTGTGAGTTAATTCTTCGTCTTCAGTAAATACGCGGCCAAAAGCTTCGCCGGCAGATGTTCGCGGATAAAGGCGAGGTACCTTTGCACCTTCAAAAATTGCGGCGTTATCTGAATAGGCCACAATAGTTCCGTCGGGGTGCGCTTTGTGAGTTTCACGAATCATACCGAACAAGGTTTTTTCTTCTTCCTTGCCGTCAATTGTCCACTTCGCATTAAAAATCTTATGCCGGCAGTGTTCAGAATTGGCCTGAGCAAACATCATGAGTTCGACATCAGTAGGATTGCGCTTGGCCTTTGTAAAAGCGTCTGTGAGGTAATCGATTTCGTCCTCACTCATGGCTAAGCCCATTGAGAGATTAGCATCGGCCAGGGCCTTGCGTCCTTGGGTGAGAAGATCTACCGTCACCATAGGTTTGCCGGGCAGTTCTGTAAAGAGTGTTTTGGCTTCAACCGAAGCGTCAACGACACTTTCAGTCATGCGATCGTGCAGCACGCCTGAGACTTGCGTAAGTACGGATTGCTCTGGGACATTGCCACCGAAATCAACACTATAAAGCGTTCCGCGTTCAATACGAACGATTACATCCAGGCCGCAGTTATGAGCAATATCTGTTGCTTTACTGGCCCAGGGGCTAATTGTGCCCAAGCGCGGAATAACCATGAAAGTCGCATCCTGCTTGACATCTTTTGTCTCAAAGCCATAATGCAAAAGCGCCTGCAAACGGGCGCTTTCATCATCGGTGAGCGGTCTTTGGGCATGCACAAAGTGAACGAAACGGGCAGAAATTCCCTGCGCTTGAGGCGCAACTTCACGAATTTGCTTTAAAAGGCGCGCAGCCCTGAAATCAGACAATGCGCTTGTGGCCATTAAAGTAAACATCGAAGCGGTGTTAGACATGGCAGTTAAAGTCCCCAGAATGATCAAAATAGAAAAAACAACTTAATCAATTTATTATAAGTATCAAAGTTCTGAAATTGCCCGATATGAAAGCTAAGCATGAACTTTTTTAACTTTACGGAAAGCTAAATTGATTTGACTAAAAGCTTAGATTGAATGTTTATGAGAAAAAGAGTCACCATTCAATTAAAATGACTCCGTTTAATTGGTTATTAGGGAGCGTTTTAAGACCATGTCAACCACGCTTTTATCTTTAGAAGAGTTGGGTGAATTAGAAACCCGTTTAAGCCATGTGTTGCCTGAAGGCACATTAATGGATCGAGCGGGTTTTGTTGCTGCTAACTGGATTGATGATCAGTGCGACGCGGCGAGCACTATTGTTATTTTGTGCGGTCAAGGTAATAACGGTGGTGACGGTTACACAGCTGCGCAGCATTTAAAGAGCCGCGGTCATCATGTTGTTTGCGTGGCTATCGGCGGTAAAAAACCAAAAACAGAAGATGCTCTTCGAGCCTATAACCGCTGGATTGAAAAAGGCGGTGAAGTGATTGATGACCCTTATATGGCTCCTAAGGCTGATGTAGTTGTGGATGCCATGTTGGGCGTAGGAATTACAAAGGCCATCTCAGGTGACTATATTGATGCCGCTCTTTGGTTTAACGAACGTCAAGCACTACATATGGCAATTGATGTACCCACTGGCATTGATGCTGAAAAAGGCAATTGGGTGGGCGGCATTAAGGGTTGTGTGGCTGACATGACTTTAAACCTCATTAGTGCTAAAGCAGGCTGCTTTATGAATGATGGCAAAGATGCAAGCGGTATGGTCACTTTATCAGAATTAGATGTGTCCGTTCCCCTGTCTTCTTTGAGTTTAATTGACACAGATGATTTCAAACATATTCTTGAATTGCGAAAATACTATTCTCATAAGGGAACTTATGGTCATTGCTTAGTGATCGGTGGAGACAAAGGTAAGGTAGGGGCTGCTTTACTTGCTGCGCGTTCTGCTCTGAAGCTCGGCGCCGGCAGTGTAACCGTCGAACTGATGGCGCCAAACGCTCCCCTTTATGATCCGCAGCAGCCCGAATTGATGATTACCGATGAACCGGTTGATTTTAACGGAATTGATGTAATTGTCATTGGCTGCGGTATGGGTTTTAGCGATAAAGCGAAGGCTCGTCTTTTGGCTGCTATCCGCTCAAATATTCCTCTTATTATCGATGCAGATGCCCTTACGATGATCTCACGCGATCAGTCCATGGAAGATGAGGTACTCGCCAGAAAAGCACACACCGTGATTACTCCTCATCCGGGTGAAGCTGCGCGTATGCTTCATCGTGATGTTAAGAGCATCCAAGAGGATCGAGTCACCAGTGCCAGAGAACTTTCTTTGCAAACTGGTGCTATTACGGTTTTGAAGGGAACTGGCACAGTGGTTACTTTAAGAAGCTCCCGGTCTTGGATTAATCCAACCGGCAATGCCTGTTTAGCCACAGCTGGCTCGGGTGACGTCTTAGCTGGCATGATCGGTGCTTTCTTTGCGCAGAAATTTGACATTGTGAGTGCAACGCTCGGTGCAGTTTGGCTTCATGGTGAAGCAGTTCGAGCCAGAAACACTGGTATAGTGGCAATGGATATTTGCGAAAGAGCTGCAAGAGCTCTTGAAATTCTCCGTTGGGGTGGAAATCCAGATGATCTTATTGATCCCTATGACGAAAGTGAATTCGTTTTAGATGAAGATGGTCCGGGAGAGGCAATCGCACGCACAATGGGAAGTGAAGAATCCTAAAAACTAATCGTCTTTAATAAAAGCCCAAGTCTCTATTCTGAAACTTGGGCTTTTTCCTACAGTAAAAAAGGGATCCCACTCTAAGGATCCCTGAGTCTGGAGATTACTCAACCTCTTCTTCACTGGGCTGATAGCCAGGCTTGTACTCATCCTTTAAGATCTGAGTCCCGAACTTTTGTTCTAGTCCGCTGATAAATGCGGTTTGTTCGGGATTGCTGTAAAGCTGAGCCAGCTCTGCCTTACGCATGGCCAATTGCTCAGGTGTTGCCTGAACTTTTTTAGCAGCCTGAACTTCAATCACAACGTAGCTACCGTCAGGCGTTTTCACACCGGTGTAGACCGGAAGTCTATCTGCTACGGGGCGAAGAGAAGCCGTCACCACCTCATAGGCATAGTTGCCCGGACGCTCACGAGAGACCTGAGCTTTGGAACCAAATTTTTGGTTCACCTTTTCTTTGGCGTTAAGTTTTGCGATTGCATCTAAACCCTGAGCCTTTGCAGCTTCGGTAGCTTTTTGGTTTTTGAGGTGTTCAACGATGTCACTCTTGACTTCATCAAAAGTTTTTACACTTTGGCGATGATGTTCCGTGACACGGGCAGCTAATAATGTATTGGCAGCTACTTCAATGGCATTGGAATTACGCTTATCCTCCAAAACATCAAAGCTATAAAGAGCCTCAACCACGTTCGAGTTGATTATTGCATCTTGATGGTCTCGCGTAATTGTTTTAGCTGTCTGAATCTTTAAACCAAAACGCTCTGCAACGGGCTGCAAAGATTCACTTTGTTCATAAACCATGTTAGAGAAGCTTTCAGCATCTTCGGCAAAAGCACGAATGGCAGCCTGTTGTTGATATAAGGCTTCAATTTCAGCACGTACATCAGCTAAGGCTTTAGCTTGGGCAGGCTTAATATCGTTGATTTGGATAATGTGATAGCCGAATTGAGTTTTGACCGGAGCAATCAAGTCACCTTTTTTACCGGAAAAAACCGCATTATCAAATTCAGGAACCATCATACCCTTTTGGAAAAAACCTAAATCTCCACCTTGACGAGCGCTGCCAGGGTCTGCCGAGTGAGCTTTTGCCAATTGAGCAAACTTAGAGGGATCGGCCTGAAGCTGCTTATAAAGTTCATCAGCTTCTTTCTTAGCGTCAGCATCAGATTTGTCAGCATTGACAGCAATCAGAATGTGGCTAGCACGGCGTTCTTCGGGTACGGAGAATCGTTGCAGGTTCTGTTCGTAGAAAGTTTTAATGTCTTCTTCACTGGGCTTAATGTTTTTATAGTTTTCTGGTGACAAAATGACATATTCAATATCAACACTTTCCGGAACAGCAAACTGAGCTTTGTTTTGGTCATAAAAGCCTTGTGCATCAGAATCGCTTACTTTAACGTTCTTTAAGAAAGCGGCAGGCTTAATCTCAAAGGTGCGGATCGTGCGTTCCTCAGTCAAAAGATCATGAATACGTTGGGCAACCGTGTTGCTTGCAAGCGTACTTTGAGACACTGAAGCTAAAAGCATCTGACGGGTCAGATCGCGACGAAGCTCAAGAACGAACTGTTCATCAGACTTACCCATGCTGTTTAGGAACTGCTGGTAGGCTTCGGTTGAGAACTTGCCATCACGTTGGAAAGCTGGAGCCTGCTTAACTAAATTAATAGCATCGGCTTCACCGACATTCATGTATTCGGTAGCAATTTCTAAAGATACAGCTCGGTCGCTGATCAAAGAAGCCAGAATAGAAGCTCGGGCTTCTGCAGTATCGAGCATATTGGCCTTGAAATTTTGGCCCATTTGACGACGGAAATTTTCCAAATATTGACGTTTGGCCGTATCAAAATCCTGAAGAGTAATCGAGGTTTCACCGACAGTAGCCAAATCATTTTCTGAATCGGACATCCGGTTATAACTGTAGATACCCGTGACAACGAACGAAGGAATGATGAAGATCATAGCGATGAACATCATCCAACGCTTGTGTGTACGAAAAGCCTGAAGCATTTCTAGATCCCTAAATAAAATAAAAATCAATGATTGCGAAATATGATCCGCAAAAATGAGGTTATTTTAACAATTAGAAGGAATCATCGCCTGCAAAAAGGGCTAAAGACACGAAACTTTACGAAAAAGAATGGATTTATTGAAGAAATGAAGACTGGCGGAGTGGACGGGACTCGAACCCGCGACCCTCGGCGTGACAGGCCGATATTCTAACCAACTGAACTACCACTCCGGTAGATTTGCAATTGTTTGAAACTGTGGTGGGTGCTAAGAGGTTCGAACTCCTGACCTACGCCTTGTAAGGGCGCCGCTCTACCAGCTGAGCTAAGCACCCACAGCCATCAAACAGAAGCACGCATATTACACTACAAATGCGATGAATTCAAGGGTTTTAGAAAAGTTTTTTTTATTTTGATCAGGGGACGGACTTTTCCGTCCCCTATCATAGCCTCTTTTTTAAGAAGCTGCAGATCCAGTTTGATTGCCAATGATCGGATGAGCAATGACACCGGTTTTGACATCACTGGTCATTTCCTCGAAGCGTTTCATCGGATTTTTGACTAAAGCAATAGGCAAAATCTCATCGATCCACTTCACCGGAATAATTTCCAAACCGCTCTTGACGTTATCAGGAATTTCCTGCAAATCTTTAACGTTATCCTTCGGGATCAACACAGTCTTAATGCCGGCTCTGAGCGCAGCAAGGAGCTTTTCCTTAAGACCACCAATTTCGAGAATCTCACCATGGAGCGTGATTTCGCCAGTCATTGCCACATCGGCTCTCACAGGAATCTTCGTTAAAGCAGAAACCATAGCCGTTGTAATGGCACCGCCAGCGCTAGGACCGTCTTTAGGTGTAGCCCCCTCTGGGAAATGTAAGTGCCAATCGGTCTTGCCAAAAATATCAGGATCAAGTCCTAAACTTTCAGCGCGCGCTCGTACCACACTGCGTGCAGCTTCAACCGATTCCTTCATTACATCACCTAAGCTACCAGTTCTTTGCACTTGCCCCTTACCAGGGAAAACAGCTGCTTCGATCTGAAGCAAGTCGCCACCCACTTCCGTCCAGGCCAAACCGTTAACTTGACCGATTTGAGGATCTTTCTGTGCTAAACCGATGCTGTAACGCTTCACACCCAGATAATCACCGATATTTGCAGAATTGACTACTACAGTATCAATGGTCTTTTTCTTTGCTCCGCGCTTTTTCGGTTGAGCCCCCAGAGCAATCAGAGCATTTTTAACCGTCTTTCGGCAAATCTTGCTGATTTCACGTTCCAGACCGCGAACACCAGCCTCACGGGTGTAATAACGAATGATGTCGAGAATTGCTTCATCTTCAATCTTGAGCTCGTTGTCCTTCAGGCCGTTGAGCTTCATCTGTTTGGGAATCAGATGGCGTTTAGCAATATTGAGTTTTTCGTCTTCAGTGTAGCCTGAGAGGAAAATCACCTCCATGCGATCCAACAGAGCCTGCGGGATATTAAGAGAATTACTTGTTGCAACGAACATGACGTCAGACAAGTCGTAATCCACTTCAACATAATGATCTTGGAACGTACTGTTTTGTTCAGGATCGAGCACTTCCAAAAGAGCACTTGCAGGATCACCACGGCTATCCATACCCATCTTATCCACTTCGTCTAAGAGAAATAGCGGATTGCGTACACCGGCCTTGGTGATGCTTTGAATAATTTTTCCAGGCATAGAGCCAATATAGGTTCTTCTGTGGCCTCGAATCTCAGCCTCATCGCGTACTCCACCCAAAGCCATGCGGACAAACTTACGATTAGTCGCACGAGCGATAGACTGACCCAAACTCGTCTTACCAACGCCGGGTGCTCCAACCAAGCACAAAATCGGTGCTTTAACTTTATCGACTCGGGACTGGACAGCCAAATACTCAAGAATACGTTCTTTGACTTTTTCTAGGCCATAATGATCGGCTTCGAGAATGTCACTGGCCTCTTTGAGGTTTTTGCTCACACGGCTCTTTTTTGTCCAAGGCAAAGCCAAAAGTGTATCCAGATAGCCTCTTACCACCGTTGCTTCTGCAGACATGGCAGGCATCATGCGAAGTTTTTTCAGTTCACCCTCACACTTTTCACGAGCTTCATCGCTCATACCGCTTTTAGCGATCTTTTCCGCGTACTGATCGATATCGACCATGTCGTCTTCGCCGCGGCCTAATTCCTTTTGGATCGCTTTCATCTGTTCGTTGAGGAAGTACTCACGCTGATTGCGGTCCATTTGACGTTTGACTTGGCGCTGAATTTTTTCTTCGATCTGAACCTTGTCGATGAGTTCGCTCACACGAGCTAAAACCTTTTCAACGCGGTGAATCAGGTCAGGCTCTTCGAGCAGTTCCTGACGCTGTTGAGCAGAAATATCCAGATAATGGCTTGCCAAATCAAGGGTTTCTTCAAGGGTATTTTTGTTTTTCAATAACCCAATCAAGTCCTTCGGCAAAGCCGAGTTAACCTGGGTGAAATTATTAAAGGCTGTCATTAATGCTTTTAACCATGCCTCTTCTTCCAAAGGCTGATCGGGTCTAATAGTGACCATAGGATGAACCATGGCACTTATATAGGCGTGGGTAAAGTCAAGCCATTCAGTCTTGACGCGATACAAGGCATTAATTAACAGTTTGACAGAGCCGTCCTGCAGAGTGATTCGCTGCAAAACACGCGCGACGACACCTACCTCATAAAGGTCTTCTGCTTTAGGTTCGTTAACATCAGGTTTTTTCTGAGTCAAAATCACAATCTCGTCACCATCACCCATGGCTTGGATGGCCGCAAGACTCATTGCACGCCCTGCGTAAACAGGTTGTATGCAGCCAGGGAAAATCACCATGTCGCGAAGGGGCAGAACAGGCAAAACAGCTTGTTTCTTTGTAGATTTCGTTGTCATCGATTTAATTACCATAGAGACTACTACAGGGCGTATATGGGGACAAAATTTAAAATTTCAACCCAAACACCCTGTACAACATTTTTCAGGGACAGACTATCAGGTTTAAGAAAGTTTGAGAGGACAAGTAGACAAACAGATACAAAAAAGATCGCTTTAAGCAAAATTCTCTTTAAGTTGATAGGAAACTGTGATCTGGTCTTTTTTAACTTTTATTTTTGTAATTTGTACAACTCCGATATCCCTTGTGTTTTTAACATGAGTTCCACCACAGGGATAGGCTGGTAAATTCCCCCAGCTAACCATTCTGAGACCTTCACTATTTTGGCTAGTTTTTCGCTCAAGCCCCTCTTTAATAAACTGATTTACTCGGCTTTCAAATTCTTTTGTATCGATTAGGTTAGTCAACAATTCCTCTCGCTCTGGTTTAAAGATCACACGGGATTGTCCAGGAAAGTGGTTACCACCAACGGCCTGCCAGTGCATCTGATCACCGACCAATCCTACTAAGTGACCTGCTGAATGCAACCGAGTGTGTAAACGTCTTTTCGCTTCATCCACACACAATGAGACTTCTCCACTCACAGCATCTTCTGCCAAATGAATGATATCTTTTTCAGCATGAATAACTTTTTTGATAACTACAGAGTTGATGGTTCCCGTATCGGAAGGCTGTCCGCCGCCCTGCGGATGAAATAACGTGCGGTCTAAAACCACAGCCCACAAACCGTCTTCTGTTTGTTCGCACGACAGGACCATTGCCGATCCTATCGTGCTGTCACTTTCAAAATAAAGTGTTTGGGTCATTTGCGAATATAAGTAGGTTGCTTAGAGTCGTTAATCACATGCTCGTCAACCACTACTTCAGTCACATCGCCCAAACTTGGCACCTCATACATCACGTCTGTTAAAACATTTTCAACAATGCTTC
This sequence comes from uncultured Sutterella sp., assembly GCA_900544345.1. Taxonomy (GTDB): domain Bacteria; phylum Pseudomonadota; class Gammaproteobacteria; order Burkholderiales; family Burkholderiaceae_F; genus Aphodousia. The sequence continues at coordinate 56,880 of UQUR01000006.1, forward strand.
TGAGACCGCGTGCGCCTGTTTTTCTCTTTAGTGCCTTTTTGGCAATAGCTTCAAGCGCTTTCTCGGTAACGGTCAGCTTTACACCTTCCATCGCAAAGAGCACTTCATATTGCTTAATTAAAGCGTTTTTGGGCTTGACCAAAATGCTTACTAATGCTTCTTCAGTTAATTCTTCCAAAGAAGCAATAACAGGCAAACGGCCGACTAGCTCAGGAATTAAACCGTACTTCACTAAATCAGACGGTTCAGCCTGAGAGAAGAGCTCAGAGAGCGATTTTTCGTTTTTACTCTTTAACTCAGCACCAAAACCGATTCCAGTACGCTCTCCCCGGCGCTGAATAATTTTTTCCAGACCGTCAAAAGCTCCGCCGCAGATAAAAAGAATATTAGAGGTATCCACAGTTACCATTGCCTTACCCGGATTCTTGCGTCCACCTTGTTGAGGCAAATTGGCTTGAGTACCTTCAATTAACTTTAAAAGGGCTTGCTGAACACCCTCACCGGAAACGTCACGAGTAATGGAAGGGTTTTCACTCTTTCTGGCAATCTTATCTAACTCATCGAGATAAATAATGCCGCGTTGCGCACGTTCAATATCACCATCGGCAGCTTGAAGAAGCTTCAAGACAACATTTTCTACGTCCTCGCCTACATAGCCTGCTTCAGTGAGCGTTGTTGCATCAGCAATAGCAAAGGGGACATCAAGCATTCTGGCAAGCGTTTGAGCAAAAAGCGTCTTACCGGAACCAGTCGGTCCAATGAGCAAAATATTACTCTTAGCCAGTTCCACATCTGAAGATTGATCTGTCAAATGCTTCAAACGTTTATAGTGGTTATAAACAGCGACAGACAAAATGCGCTTAGCTCGGTCCTGTCCAATTACATACTGATCAAGGCGATTGAAAATCTCTTGAGGCTTGGGCAAGGGCTTATCAAGAAAAGCTTCCTTTTTCTCATCACCTTCAACTTGAGTCTCAGGCGCATTGCCTACCATGGATTCCAAAGCCATACGTGCACAATCGGAGCAAATGCTCACGCCGTTGGCGGTCACCATATGTTCGACTTCACTTTCTGCACGTCCGCAGAAAGCACAACGTTTTTGTTTATCAGACATTGAAATCCCTAATTAAGAAGAAAGGGAGGTCAGCGCCTCCCCTATTGACAAAGACTTTAAAGCTTTACTTCAACATTTGTCCGCGCTTGACATAAATCTCGTCGATTATGCCATATTGTTTAGCTTGGATCGGATTCATGTAGTTATCACGGTCTGTATCGCGGGCGATCGTTTCAATCGCTTGCCCCGTGCGCTCAGCCAAAATTGTGTTTAGCGTGAGCTTCAAATCCAAAATCTCTTTGGCTTGAATCTCAATATCGCTAGCCATGCCCTGAGAACCACCAGAGGGTTGGTGAATCATGATACGGGAATTCGGTAACGCAAAACGCTTACCCTTAGCACCGGCTGCCAAAAGGAAGGCGCCCATACTTGCAGCCATACCCACGCAGATTGTGCTGACATCGGGTTTGATAAATTGCATCGTATCGTAGATACCCATCCCAGCGTAAACACTGCCTCCGGGGCTGTTGATGTAAAGTGAAATATCCTTATCCGGATCCTCACTTTCAAGGAAAAGCAGCTGGGCGATGACTAAATTGGCACTCTCCGTTGTCACTGGCCCTGTAAGAAAAACTACACGGTCACGAAGCAGTCTGGAGAAAATGTCAAAAGCACGCTCACCTCGCCCGCTTTGTTCAACAACTGTCGGGACAAGATTCATATCAGCATAAGTCATCGCCATTGCAAAATTCCTTCAGTGCGGATTAAAGACCACCCATCAACTTGTCGAATTCGACTTTTTCTTCCGTGGTCTTAGCCTTACTTAAAGCCCATTCTGTAATCTTGTTTTCGAGCACATAGGCTTGAGCGTCATTCATGCGGCGAGCATCGTCCATGAACCACTTCTTGACTTCTTCCGGATCCTCGTAGCTAGCAGCCAAGTCAGCTATGTGAGCTTCTACTTCTTCCTTGGTCGGGGTAAGCTTTTCTTTTTCAACCAAAGCATTCACCAATAAACCAAGACGCACACGGCGTTCAGCCTGTTCTTTAAACATTTCCACGGGGATCTTGTGTTGCTTCGGATCCATGCCGCGAGCAGACATATTTTGTTCGAAACCGCGAGCCAAAGCCTGTTGTTCTTCTGCGACTAAAGCCTTCGGCAGATCGAAGTGGCAAGCATCATTTAAGGCATTCATAACGCCGTCTTTTGTTTGTTGAGTGATACGGGCTTTCACTTCGCGCTTGAGGTTGGCAGCGATTTCTTCACGCATCTTGGCCACACCGTCATTGATGCCGAGCTTCTTAGCAAATTCGTCATCGATTTCAGGTAATTTGGCAACTTCAACCTTTGTGAGTTCCACTTCAAATTCAACAGTCTTGCCAGCGAGCTTTTCAACATAGTCTGCCGGGAAGGTCATTTCAAAGGTCTTCTTTTCACCGGTCTTCATGCCCATAACACCCTTTTCAAAATCAGGGAGCATTTGACCGGCACCGATCACGAAGGCAAAGCCGTTAGCTGTGCCGCCTTCAAAAGGCGTACCGTCTAACTTGCCGACGAAGTTGATCGTCACACGCTTATCTTCAGCTGCTTCACCGTTTTCTTCAGCTTCGTACACTGCACGTTGCTTGCGCATGATTTCAAGCGTTTTGTCGACTTCAGCATCCGTGACTTCGCAAACAAAGCGCTTTAATTCAACATCCTTCAAATCGGGCACTTCAACTTCAGGGAAAACTTCAACAGTTGCCGTAAATTGAGGATCGGCATCATCTTTAATTTCACCCTTGGGAGTGATTTCAGGAGCACCAGCAACCTTAAGGCCGGCTTCTTCAACAGCCTTTTCATAGGCTTGACCGATCAGGTGATTCATAGCGTCCATGTAGGCTTGAGCACCGTACATTTCACGGACCATTTTCATCGGAACCTTGCCCGGACGGAAACCGTGAGCCTTAGCGGTCTTAGCACGGCGCTTAAGAATGGTTTCGGTATCAGCCTTTAATTGTTCAGCCGAAATCGTCAGGTCAAGGGTACGTTCCAAAGAACTCTTCGTGGTTTCTTTTTCAGTCATTTTCTACTATTAATAAAGTGTCCGAAATGATCGGTCATTCCGAACGGTTCAATTGTGAGGGATTGATTCCCCGCCCAATATAAAAATGTGATCGGTGCAAAAAATTCACTTTTCGCACAAAAACGCTTGATTATAGCCATTGCGAAGCTAAATTTGTAATTACTCCCAAATTATTGGCGCACAGACCACTCATTATTCAAGCGTTTGGCTCATCTTAAGACTTAAAGGATCACTTAAATTTGTCTCGTAACCCATTAATCTTAAAGATAAAACTTAATCATAATCTTTTCATGAGAATTGCTCTGGCCACATCGCCCGTAACATTCTTTGCCTCACCAAAATGCACGCCTCTTTGATTAAAGCGAGAAGCAATTTCGTCAATGACATCCATGCCAATGGCCTTTTCAGACAGGTGCGTTGCTAATCCAAGTGAACTAAAGAAGCTTTCAATCCGATGAATAACCTCATCAATTCTTTCTTCATCGCTTCCTTCATTAATACCTAAAACACGCGATCCGAACTGTAGAATCTTTGCCTTTTTTTGTTCACGCAACACCTCAAGTGTCCCCGGATAAACAATTGCTAGGGATTCCCCATGTGTTACACCACACAATGCTGTGAGCTCGTGACCGATCTGATGCGTGCTCCAATCCTGGGTGATACCCATTCTGATGAAATTATTTAAGGCCATAGTAGCGCTAAACATATAGTCGCACATCAGATCATAGTTATGCTGATCTTTCAAGATAAGAGGGGCAATTTCCATTGCTGTCGAAATAACGCCTTCTGCCCATCTATCCAACACTCTGTTTTGACCAGGAGTTGTCATATACTGCTCAAAGCAATGAACAACTATATCAGCCAGACTGCACGCAATTTGATGTTTGGGTAATGAATAAGTAGTTTCCGGATCCAAAATAGAAAAAGTTGGATAATCTCCTCTGAAGGCAAACTTCTCTTTTGTTTCATGGCACGAAATTACAGCCCCGTTATTCATTTCTGAGCCCGTGGCAGGCAGAGTCATTACGCTGGCAAAAGGAATCTGTTTTTCTGCAGTGCCGTTTTTTACGATATCCCAGGGATCTTTCTGAGGCTCAGCAATGCCTGCAGCAATCAATTTAGTGCCATCTAAAACAGAGCCGCCGCCAACGGCTAAAATTAAATCAACTTTTTCCTCTAAACCTACCTTAACTGCTTTTCTTAGTGTTTCAACTGCTGGATTTGGTTCAATTCCCCAAAACTCAACCACCGTGTGTTTTTTAAGTGCATTTTTAACTTGATCGTAGACGCCGTTTCTTTTAACACTGCCGCCACCGAATGTAATCAATACCTTTTTATCTGTCGGTATTAAATCCTTGAGCTGAGCAATTTGACCGCGTCCAAAAACCAACTTGGTAGTATTTTGAAATACGAAATTAAACATTGTGAAAAGTCCTGAAAAGTTTTTTGTTCATTGTACAGGCGCGTTCAGTAAATTGGCTGTTTTTTTCTCTAATGATCACTGAGTTTGGTTTGTCAAAGAGAAGATGTAACGGTTTTTTAGGTTAGAGAACGTTTGTGGGAATGTCTCATCTATACTCTTCTCATTATCAACAGCAAATCGCCACAGCTTGCCCTCCTGAGAAATTAATTGAAGCAAATACATATGTTCGAGATGACAAATACTCAAGACACAAAAAGAAGAAAAGATATTAAGTGCGATTCCAGCAAAGTAACCTCTTTTTCTCTTAAACAGAGGACCTTTTCCAACAGTCCCACAATCTTATTCTCATAATAAGTATCAATCTTGAAGTCAATAATAAATTTTTCATGTAAAATCCATGCCCGTGTGCGGGGATGGCGAAATTGGTAGACGCACCAGGTTTAGGTCCTGACGCCGACTAAAAGGCGTGTCGGTTCGAGTCCGATTCCCCGCACCATCTTCAAAAGTGTCTAATACGTCTTCCCAAAATCAACTTTGATTAATCAAATCTGCTTTTACAAATAAGTTTTTGTTATAACAATTGTTCTTTCCCCTAAAGAGGCGCAATTTCTGTAACTGAGTTGCATGATCAACTCTTTTTAGGAGATAAGAATGAAGAAAACTTTTGTTGCATTGGCCCTTTGTTCCATGTTTGCTGCTTCGGCTTTTGCTGCTGAATTGCCTGGGGTCAAAATCCTAGCGACTGGCGGCACAATTGCAGGTACTGCTGCCTCTTCCACACAAATGACCGGTTATAAAGCGGGCGACTTGGCTATTCAGACCTTAATTGATGCTGTTCCTGCCATTAAAGAAATTGCTAATGTATCTGGTGAACAAATTGTTAACATCGGCTCGGAAAATATGACCGATGATGTATTGCTGACTTTGGCAAAGCGTTGCAATGAGCTTTTAAAACAAAAAGACGTTAAAGGTATCGTTATTACTCATGGTACAGATACGCTCGAAGAAACAGCTTACTTCCTCAATTTGACAGTTAGAAGTGAAAAGCCTGTTGTTTTGGTCGGGGCTATGCGTCCAGCAACAGCTATTTCTGCTGACGGGCCCGTTAATCTTTTGAACGCCGTCAAAGTTGCAACATCTGATGATGCCAAGGGTAAAGGCGTCTTGGTTGCCATGAATGATGAAATTAACGGCGCTCGTGATGTAACAAAGACGAACACGACAACTGTTTCAACTTTCAAGGCTCCTGAACTCGGTTATCTTGGTTACATCGCTGATGGTAAACCTCAATTCTTTAAAGAAAGTCTTAAGCTTCACACCTATAAATCTCAATTCGATGTCTCTAAGATTAAAGAGTTGCCTCGCGTTGACATTGTTTACTCGCATGTCAATGACGACCGCGGACTAGTTGATGCTGCTGTAAAGCTTGGTGCTAAGGGAATTATTCACGCCGGTACTGGTAATGGCTCGATTCACAAAAATACCACCCCGGGCTTGGCAGAAGCGGTTAAGAAAGGTGTAGTTGTCGTTCGCTCTGCCCGTGTCGGAAACGGTGTAACTACTAAGAGCTTACAGGAATGGAGCGACATGGGATTCTTGGAATCCAATACCTTGAATCCGCAAAAAGCACGTATTTTGCTACAGCTTGCTCTGACTCAGACAAATGATCCCAAAGAAATCCAAAAGATTTTTGATACTTACTAAAAATTGTACTGAGTGATCTTTTATTGGCCTCGACTCTTTCGAGGCCAATTTTCCACATATAGTATTCCTTTTAGGACTATTTACTAGTTCTAATATTCCATAAAGTTTATTTAAATCGTGTTCTGTTTGATAATAAATGAAATTGTTAACCTCAGGGGTTTGCCATGAGACTGGAAAGAGATTCACTTGGGGAACTAGAGGTTCCCGATAATGCTTATTATGGTATTCAAACAGTTAGATGCATGCACAACCATGCTGTGACTGATCATACGTTTAATGAATTGCCAGAAGTCATTCGAGCTTTGGCCGAGATAAAAAAAGCCTGCGCAATCACCAATGCTCAGATAGGTGCATTAGAGCCCCATAAGGCCGAAGCGATTATCCAAGCTTGTGATGAAGTTATTGCTGGGCAGTTTGCTGATCAATTTCCGATCAACATTTGGCGCTCTCACGGCACTGGGGCCAATATGAATATGAATGAAGTGCTAGCTAACCGAGCCAATGAAATTCTCACTGGACACAAAGGTTATGACACAGTGCATCCGAATACCCATGTCAATATGTGTCAATCATCCAATGACGTTTATCCAACCGTGCAGTTCATTGTTTTATACCGTTTGATCGGTGAAGTTTTGGAAAGTACGAAACTATTGGAAAAAACACTGGGTGAAAAAGCTGTTGAGTTCAAAGATATCGTTCGTATAGCCAGAACATGTCTGCAGGATGCCGTCCCCAATACATTCGGTCAGGTTTTCGGCGGCTGGCAACACATGATTTATCGTAATCGAAAAAAATTAGAAACTTACAGGGAAGATTTTAAAGAGGTTGTTCTTGGTGCCACTGCTGTTGGTACGGGTATGGGTCAACAGCCAGGTTATGCAGAACATATTATGGAAAACCTCTCTAAGGTCATCGGATTTGAAGTGCACTGGCCTAGTTGGGAAGACGAACAAATAAAAGACAGCGCCGCTTTTGACGGTATGCAAAATTGTGATCACAGTATGATTTTGGGTGGCTATCTGCGAGCATTAACTTGTGCTGCAGCCAGAATTTGTGCTGACTTATGTATTTTGTCATCTGGCAGTCGAAGCGGGTTTTGTGAATTAATACTGCCTAATTACTCCCCCAAGAATTACTCGGTCTACATCAATTACCCATATATCCCTGAGATGATCTTTCAGATCATGCAGCAATCAATCATTGCCGATCACGTGGCCACTTTAACCGTCAATGAAAATGACAGTGATGAAGCAATTACCGACAGCGCAAGTTTCTTAGGTGCAATGGAGACTCTACATACTATTGCGGATGGTTTCAGAATTTTTGCTAATGACTGCATAAAGGACATTGAAGTCAATCGTGAAAAAGTTCATGAAAATGCAGAAATGTCTACATCTTTAGCCACAATGGTTAGTTCATTATTTGGTTATAACGTTGGGACTCAAATAGCTCATAAAGCATGGAATGAAGGCATCTCCTGCAAGCAGGCAGCGCTGGAAGATAAGCTCTTAGATAAAGATGTGGCCGATGAACTTTTTGATCTGAAAAAACTCACAGATCGAGAGTCAATGGTTGAAATGTTCCGCCGCTATGGCCAAATCAGACACATTGATTAAAAGGGAGAAATGTAATGAACTCCAACACTCAATTTAACCTAAGAAGCTATCAATACAAAGATTTTCCAGAGCTTATTTCAGCCCTTTTCATCGTAAAAGAAGCCGCATTAAGGGCTTGTCTCAAATTAAATCGCTTCCCAAAAAATGATCTTGAACTACTACTTAAAGCTTGTGAAAAAGCTAGAAAAGAAAAAGAATGCAAGCATTTGCAAATCAGCGTCTACGCTGGAGCAAGAGATTATTTATTACAGGCTATTGATAAAGAAATCATTAGCAATACTGGCATTGTTGAACAAGGGCTGCTTCAAAAGCTCGAAACAATATTAGTTAAGTGCGCTTCCGCCAATGCTTTTGTCATTACAGCTAATGAGATTGTTATCCGTAAGAATTTATTTAAATTAGCTCAAGCCTGTCATCGTTTTGCAGAGATTCTCGAAATTAAAGCTCATGAATTCGAAAACACTGTAAAAATGGGCAGATTAGGCTTGCAAGACTATTTACCAATGACATTAGGTGAAGAATTTTACGGTTACGCTTTTGGAATTAGAAAACTAGAGAAAAATCTTGAAGACAAAGCACAGGTCTTTCATTTCAATGCTATTGGCATTTCAGACATGGGAAACTTGTCTTGTTATGACGAAATATTGGCAAAAGAAAGTACATTAACTTTGTCTGAACTTTGTGCTTATCAGTGGATACCTTTTGAAAATGCTTTTGATGCTGTCATGGATTCATCACGGCTTTTAACTGTACATGCTCTTATACAGGCTGTTTCAACAGCTTTATGGCGAGTTGCTCGTGATGTTCGAATGATGTGCAGCGGGCCGAGAGCCGGACTTCAGGAAATTACGGTCCCAGCCGTTGCTCCCGGTTCATCGATCATGCCGGGGAAACTCAATCCGGTCATCGCTGAGATGGTATTTACAACCGTAGACCAAGTCGATGCTAACCACAGTGGCCTGACCATGGCACAAAAGTCAGGATGGTTGGAAGGTAATCATGCTTCTTTTATTCCTATTCGTTCAATAATGAATAGTGCGGATCTTTTAGCCAGAACTATGGATACATTCGGCAAGCTTTGTATTGAAGGTATTACTGTCAATACAGAGCACAACCGCTTACACGCCGAAAAATCTCTGGCACTGACCAAGGTATTGTCTTTGTTTACTGGCAATGAGGCAGCTCAAAAAGCTTATCGACTAGCCAAAGAAGAAGGTTTGACTATCAAAGAAGCAGCTTTGAAGCTTTCATTGCTTGATCAAACGGTACTGAACGAAATTTTGGACATTGATCGGTTAGCCAAACCGAAAGAAGTACAAAAGTTACTTGCTAAATACGCCAAATAATGAAGGAGGACTGCATTGCCGACAGCTCAACGTCGGTAATGCAGTAAATATGTCTAATACATTAAAAGGTTCTCTTTTAGTTTTATTAAGTGCTCTTTGCTTTAGCATTAGCGGTACCTTACAGGCCATTGCGCCAGATGAAGCAACACCTTTCGTCATTACAGAAGCAAGAATGTTAGTTGGTTCTTTATTTTTGTTCATTTGGTGTGCTTGTAGTAAAAAAATTCCTTCGGACCTTAGACTATTACCATACAAAGAATTAATTTTCTGCGCTCTCTGTCTTTTGATCGGTCAGCTGTGTTTTTTTACCGGTATGTATTACATCGGTGTTTCAGCTGGTGCCATTATTTCAATTGGCAGTGCACCACTATGGGCTGCTGTCATCGCAAAAATAGTTTTTAAAAAGTCTCCGCACTGGGATTGGTACATTGCTACAACAATGGCCATAGTCGGCATTGCGTGCATTAATGGATTCCAACTTAATGTTGATAGGCTGTTTTATATCTTTTTGTTATTGATGGACGGATTAACTTATGCCGCATATATAACGGCCAGTCCTAAATTGGTTAAAAGTATCGGAGCAGAGGCTGCTTTAATGTTTATCCTTTCATTAATTGCCATTGCTCTACTACCGGTGCTTTTTATTTTCCCTGTGGCCTGGACAATTACACCAAGGGGGCTCTTTGTTTGTTTAGGGCTGGGAATCTTTACCGCAGGCTTTGCCTTTACCCTTTTATCGGCCGGCACCCGTTATATCAGTCCTTCTGTTGCTTCTACACTATGTCTCGCAGAACCCATGGGGGCGGCCTGTTGGGGTATTTTCTTACTCAATGAAGATTCAAGTTTTATTACATTGAGTGGCATCGCTTTGATCTTTTTCTCTATTATCGTCTTGCTAATAGGTGAAAATCGAAGAGAAAAGCAAAATGACTGAGAAACAATCAAACAGACAAAAACTATTATCTGATCACACGACAGTTTATTCCTTAAATGAGGAATGGAATGCTTTCCTTATCCTCTATGAACTCAAAAGCTTCAGTCAGACAGCCCTGAAACTCAATGTTACTCAATCGGCTTTATCTAAAACAATCAAAAAGCTTGAAGATCGTTTAAAAATTACATTATTTGACCGAACACAGCGACCTATCAGACCAACAGCTGAAGCCGTCATTTTGCATGATGAAATCTTCCAACACGCTCTAGAGATTGAAAACGTAATAAAAAAAGTAAAAACGCAAAATTATTTAAAACCTGTTCTTCGTTTTGGCTGTACTGAGAGTACGAGCCGATTTATGGTTCCTCAAATTGCCCAAGTCTTTTGCAATAGAATTTCAAAATTTATTCAAGTAACCGCAAGCTCAGAAGTTTTGGTTGAAAAACTTATAAAAAGAGAATTGGATGTCGTTTTTATTTGTGAAGGATTTGAAGAAATCCCGGGGCTTAACAGACAGTTTATTTTCGCGGAACCTTCAATTTTATTGCTGCCGGCCACCTTAGCGCAGAAGAAAACAAAATGGACTATTCAAGATTTGCTTTGCTGTGGTTTGCCTATGATTGGATCAGCGAGCGGCAGCGGAGGCGGCAGATTAAATGATCGACTTTTTTCGACTCTTGACGTCCATTTCCAAAGTCACTATGAAATTCAATCAGACTCTGTTCTGATTGAAATGATTAAGTTGGGATTAGGCTGGACTATTACCAGACCTATGACTCTTTTAACGGGCAGCCATTTTGAAGATAAGATTAAAGCATTGCCGTTGGACGATAAACAAAATATGCTCAAGTATTTCGTCGTTAGTCGAAAAGACGAATACGTTCTTGAAAGCCTTGAAATTTCAAAAATCTGTAAAAAAATTTATATAGACATCATTCAAAAAGAATTTCTTAAATTTGCTCCTTGGATAAAAATGAGTGATTAATTCATTAGTTAAACTAATAATTAGTAGGAATGAACTTTATTTTTCTTTGAGCAATAAATGATCAACTATAAGATGGTAGCCGTTACCGAACAGTCTTGTGCGGTACTCTAAAAGATTAGGAGAGAGGCTATGCCGAAACAAGTTTATAACCTTCCTATTACCGGAATTGCCAGTTTCGCAAAATATCCAATTTGCACCAATCTCGATGAGCTTGATGCGGATGTTTGTGTGATGGGTATTCCTTATGACATGGGTGCCCCTTATTTGACGGGTACTAAGTTTGGTCCCCGTCGCATTCGTGAAGTCTCCTGCCACTATGGTAGAGGTGATGCCGGTTTCTGGGATCCAGAAAGATTAACGCAGTATTTGGAAGCTCCTGTTAAAGTTGTTGATGCAGGTGACGTTGATATGCACCCGATGGACTTCCATGAATCTTTTGATAATGTAACTGAAGCCGTTCGTAAAATAATCAGTAAGGGAGCAATCCCCGTTATGATGGGTGGTGACCACTCGGTAACCATTCCAACAGCCCGTGCTTTGGATATGTATGATGATCTTTGCATTGTTCAGTTTGACGCACACTTGGACTTTGGCAAACGTACATGGACCAATGGCAGCCCGATGAGAATGATTTCCGAAATGCCGCACTTTAAGAAGATGTGTCAAATCGGCATGCGCGGCTTAGGTAGCAACACGCGTGAGGACTTCCAGGCTGCCTATGACTTTGGTTCTGTGGTTATTCCTGCCCGTAAGGCTTTGGAAATGGGTGCTAAGGAAGTGATCGTCCAAATACCTGAAGCAAAGAACTATTTCGTAACGATTGATATCGATAACTACGATATGAGTACCGCTCCTGGCGTTGGTTCCCCTTCTCCTGGTGGTTTGAACTATGTCTTCGTCACCGATGTACTCGAAGGCATTGCCAAGAAAGGCAACGTTGTTGCTTTTGACTTAGTAGAAGTGGCTCCTCAGTATGATCCGAGTGGAATTACGGCTCGCTTAGGTGCCATGACGATGCTTGCCTTCATGGGCTTCATCACGAAAGAACGTGAAAAGAAAGGACTTTTAAAGCATCAACAGAAGTAACCCTTCGAAACTGATCCGTTGACAAGATCGCCGCTTCATAAAAAGAAGCGGCGATTATTTTCTAAAAGAAAAAATGGATGTTTAGCATTAAGCAATCATTTCAGCTACTTTAGCTTCTAATGTTGCTTTTGCTTTAGCTAAGGCTTCTTCACGAGCTTGAAGTTCCTTAACATCTTCATCCAAATGAGCCTGTCGGCGTGCTAATTGACGTTCGACTTCTTCAGGTGCGGTACCACCCAATACTTTCTTGGAATTCGCATTGAGCACTGGGTCTAACGCACGTTGAATATCTTCATCGGTCATCGAAGTCTTGCGATTAAAGAGCTTCATGAAGATGTCGTTGACAACTTCAGTTCCGATTTCATTAGCTTTTTTATCATGAGTAATCATGTAATCGACAACCAAGGCAACGATTTCATGAGCTGCACGGAAAGAAATTCCATCATGACGTACAAGGTAGTTAGCCAATTCAGTCACTGTGCAGAAATTACCTTGTGCAGTTTTGACCATACGATCTTTGTGCAAAGTAATGCCCTTTACAGTTGAACCCAGTAATTCAATGCAGGCTTGCATTTCACGCAATGCGGTCCAGAGGAAATATGTCCCTTCACCATTGACATCCTGGTTATGGGTGTAAGGGGTATTTTTCATAGCATTGAAAGCTGAAATGAAGAACCCTTCAATATGAGAGCATTTACCTTTAATATGTTCCAAAGTCCACGGGTTTTTCTTTTGCGGCATGATAGAAGAGCAAACCGCAGCGCTATCGTCAACTTCGACGTAGCCGTAGTCAGGCGTGGCCCAAATGTACAAATCAAAGCAGAATCGGCTGAATGTATTGGCTGCCATAGATAAAGCGGAAAGAAGTTCCATTGCATAATCGCGACTTGCAACACAGTCAATGGAATTATCCAACGGCTCATCAAAGCCCAACAATTGAGCCGTCATATCACGGTCAATGTTAAATGTTGTCGAGCCCATGGAACCACCGCCCAATGAGCAACGATTCAATGACTGATAAACAGCACTGATTCGGCGATAATCGCGTTCCAGTGCAGCTAAAACTGCAGAACAATAGTGCGCAAATGTAATCGGTTCAGAAGGTTGCAAATGTGTATAACCAGACATGACCGCATCAGTATTCTTTTTGGCCACATCAATGACAATTTGTCTCATGTCATTAAATAACTTGCAAATCTTCAAGTAATATTTGCGAGTTGATAAACGAGTCACAGTGGCAAGTAAGTCATTGCGTGAACGAGCGGTATGCTGCTGACCACCGATTTCCAAACCCGTTTTTTCGATCAGATAATGTTCAAGATTGAAATAAGTATCTTCTCTGCTTGGATCGATTTCAAAGGTAGGCTTATCTCCCATCTTGGCCATTTCATCGGTAACTTTCAAAATGGCTTTAGCCACTTCAGTTTTAATAATGCCCTGCTTGGCAAGCATTAAGACATGGGCCTTGTTGATATCCAGATAGCATTGATAGGCGTGATCCATATCACTTTCAATGCCCGGTTGAATAATCCAGCGGACTACTTCCTGAGAAGGTGCTCCTTTAATTTTGCCGCGACGATTTTCAACTTCCATACCTATTCTCCTTAAAACAGCTAACTTATAAGACGAAGTAAAAGCACATCGACTTTAAGTCAGACAAAGTAATACAGATGACTATGTCATCCTTCTGTCGATATCAGTTTCGTTTAAAAAACAATGAATTCCAATCAAAATAAATGAAACTTTGACGCTTCTATCAATATTTCCGATCAAACTTCAAATAAGCTTAAATATGCTATTAGATAGTCACCTATGTCGGTGGCACATTATTATGAGAAAGGAGTTATTAATGTTCATCGGTGTTATGTACGGTTTAGGGGCATGTGCGCTTTGGGGCATGACCTATCTTTTGCCAGTACTTTTACCCCAATATGATTCTCTGTACATTGCAATCTCACGTGCCCTAATCATGGGACTGGTGTCAGTTGTTCTCGTAGCCTTGTTCCTAGATAAATTCCGACAATTAAAAAAAGAAGATTGGATTTTTTCAGTTAAATTAACTCTCATCGGAAATCTTATTCAAGCCTGGTTTCTGATGATGTCTGTTCAATATGCAGGAGTTCCAGTAGCTGGAATCTGTTTTGGTGCCGTTCCAGTTTTGGTTGCTTTAATTTCTAACGAAAGGGCCAGAAGAAACGGTAAGCCTTTCGTACATTTAAAAAAATTAATCGTTCCACTTCTTTGTATTTTTGTTGGTTTTGTCATGGTTAACATGACTGAATTGCAAGAATTTTTATCACAAGAAGGTAACTCGTCAGGCACTTTCTTTTTCGGTCTATTATGCGGAGTTATTTCCACTTTAATGTGGACATGGTATCCAATACGTAATGCTGATTGGCTTCTTGATCATCCCAAGGTTAATCCAACTATTTGGACATGTGCTCAGTGTGTCGTTCTCTTCCCAATTTCTGCCATTCTCTATCTTATAGTATGGGGATTTGATCCGTCTATGCCCAATCTTTTGGGACCAACGCCGGTGAAATATGTTCTACTAATGCTTTTTGCAGGTATATGCTGTTCGTGGCTAGCAACAGCCCTTTGGAATATGTGTAGTGCAAAACTTCCGACAGCGCTTGTGGGTCAGTTGTTGGTTTTTGAAACTATTTTCTCCGTGCTTTATGCCCACATACAACGTCTTCAATGGCCTACTACGACACTAGCTATCGGTTTTGTCCTACTCATTGCAGGCATTTCCGTTGCTCTAAGAATTTTCAGTAAGATTGAAGCTCGGTAAATTGTCTTAACGCACTTATATAGGCCCCCAAACTTGGCTTTGGCGGGCCTATATAATAAAATCTTATGCACTCTATTAAATTCAATGATAATTCAGTAAAGACTCTGGCTCTCCAATATATTTCAATTAGGAGGGCTAATTAATGATTTCCAAACAAGACATTGATTTCTCCAGTTTAAAAGCATTTCTTGAAGTTAGCCAAGACTGCAATATGAGCGCAGCCGCAAAGCGACTTGGTATAACTCAGCCGGCCATCTCCTCTTCTATACATAAATTGGAAGAGGCGTTGGGCACACCATTGTTTGACAGAACTTCCCGACCGATTTCCCTCACTCAAGCTGGCCGGATTCTTCAAAACCGTAGTGCAGAGATTCTGACTTCGTTGGAGGGGTTAGCCACCGAAGTGATGCAATCAATGCACGGAGTTACCCCTCATTTAAGAATTGGAACATCGGATTCAATCAGCATTTGCTGCGTTCCTTACATGGTTCAGAAGTTGTTGCCTCTGACAAGCAGCCTGTCGATGTATACATTTAATACACCCGCGGTTTGTGAGATGCTTCTGAATAAGAAAATTGATATTGCGATTGCAACTGATCCTCTATTAAAACAAAAGGAAGTCAGAGCGTTAACTTTACATCAAGAGGATTTTTTAATAGTTACACCCAAAAAATATGAGGGAAAAATTAAGCATATGACAGACATGCTTCGTCTAATACTACAATTGCCTGTCATTCGATTTAATGACTTAAGTTTAGATGCTATTCAAATAGAACGCGTATTAAGACAATGCAATGTTTATTCCCCTCACGTCATTGAAGCTGATACGAACCAGACGGTTTTAAGCCTTATTTCACAAGGTTGCGGTTGGTCGGTCATGCCCACCTTGGGACTTTGGGCTGCAAAAGATTTCTTGACAAATGTCAGTATCCATAAACTGCATTCTCTTCAGGCTAAACGTGTAGCGTATGTCTTGTACAGCAGTGCTTACTATGAACCGATTGCTGAGAAAGTGAGATTATTTGTCCGTGACACAATTACAAACGTCGTTATGCCGAAAATGCATCAAGTTAATCCGATGCTTGTGAACTCGATTTCTATACCTGAATAAGAAAAATTAATTTTTAAATATAGTTAATCTTATTTTTCTGGTAAGGGAGATACAAAAAAGCGATGATTACAGTGACGGAGAATAGTTTTCTCCCTGTAACAGTTACCTCTGGTAAGTGTCTCCTTTAACATCAGACACATTTTCCCCCGAAGCCTCCGTTTCGGGGTATTTTTTGTGAATTCTGTCGATTTATTCAAAATATCACCCTTTATATAAATTAAAGTTTGGCTAATTGACCTCAATATCAATCAGGACTATTTTGAAATTAGCAAAATGATAGTCGTAATTTAACTGGTTCGATAAGGAGGAAATCATGTCGAGCAAAATGTGGGGAGGACGATTCACAGAGGTCCCTTCTGAATTTGTTGAAGAATTCGGCGCTGCGATTAAAAATCAAATCCGTCTGTGTTCGTATGATATTCAAGGAAGTTTGGCACACGTTACGATGTTAGGAGAAACTGGCATTTTAGCTGCTGAAGATGTTGAGCTTATTAAAAAAGGACTAAAACAAGTTTTCGAAGAAATTGAAAAGGGCCAATTTATTTTTGCAGCTGAAGACGAAGATATTCACATGGCAATTGAAAAGCGGCTGACTCAAATCATAGGTCAAGCTGGCGGTCGATTGCATACAGGCAGAAGCCGCAATGATCAATGTATCGTCGACAGCTATCTTTACATCCGTGAGGCCGCAAAAACATCCCAGCATCTGATCCTTGAAACTCAAAAATCAATTTTTAATCAGGCCCAACAAAACTTTGGGAAAATCATGCCGGGCTTTACCCATTTGCAAACCGCGCAACCCGTACTGGTTTCTCATTGGATCATGGCTTATTTCTGGATGCTAAAACGTGACTACGACAGGCTCCAGAGTTTCATTGACCGGCTTTGTGAATGTCCCTTAGGGGCCGCCGCATTAGCTGGAACAGACTTCCCAATAGATCGTTGGTCTACGGCTAAACAATTAGGTTTTAAAAAGCCAACAGAAAACAGTATTGATACTGTTGCTGATCGTGATTATTGCATTGAATTAGCTTCTATTGCAGCAATCAGTTATATGCATCTGTCGCGACTGTGTGAAGAAATTATCATTTTTGCCAGTCAAGAGTATAAGTTTCTTGAATTATCCGATGACTTCACAACGGGCTCTTCAATCATGCCCCAAAAGAAAAATTGTGACTTTGCTGAACTCATTAAAGGTCGTTCGGGTCGAATGTTTGGCTTTCTAATGTCGTCTCTCACCATGATGAAAGGCATTCCCCTAGCCTATGACAAGGATATGCAAGAAGACATCTATCTTTCAAATGCCACTATTGATCTCTGGCAGGATACGATGAAGGTTATGGCTCCAATGATTCGAAAAATGCGGATAAATTCTGAAAAAACTTATAAGGCGGCTTCCAATGGTTTCTCTACAGCAACCGATATGGCAGATTACTTAGTGAAAAAAGGAATGCCCTTCAGAGAAGCTCATCGAGTTGTCGGGGAAACGGTTCGCTATTGTGTTGAGAATAATAAGACTTTCTATCAACTAACAATGGATGAGTTAAAGAAACATTCTGAACTTTTTGATGAGGACATTTACACGGAAATTAGCCTTGAACACTCTGTCGGAGCAAGAAAATCCTATGGAGGTACAGCCCCTGAAGCTGTAAAAGTTCAATTAGAACACGCCGAAGCTTTTTTAGATAGAGCATACGGCTCATAGCAGTCAAATCCTTGATGCTTTATCTAGCGAAACAGGTAGGTGACGGATATGGTCTGTCATCTACCCAGCTAAACAAAAAGGCACCCCCGAAGTGAATTCAGGAGTGCCATTTTTGGCTGCTTAATAATTAAGCAATCATCTTAGCCACTTCGGCTTCAAGTTCAGCTTTCGCTTCTGCGACAGCAGATTCACGGGCGGCCAATTCAGCATTGTCGCTATCGAGGACCGCTTGACGGTTCTTCAATTGGCGAGTGACTTCTTCGGGAGCCGTACCGCCGATGCACTTCTTAGCGTAAGCAATCTTGGTCGGATCAAGAGCTGCACGAACTTCTTCATCCGTCATGCTCGTTGTGCGGCCGAAAAGGCGCATGAAGATCGGATTGACAACATCAGTACCAATTTCATCGGCCTTCTTATTATGCTCAATCATGTAAGCGACCACATCAGCCACGATGTCGTGAGCCATACGGAAGCTGATCTTGTCATGACGCACCAAATAGTTGGCCAATTCGGTAACCGTGCAGAAATTGCCGCGAGCCGTCTCAAGCATACGATCTTTCTTAACCGTAATACCCTTGATGCTGACTTCCATCAATTCGCACATTTCTTTCATTTCATCAATACCGGTAAAGAGATACTTAGCCGCTTCACCACAGGTATCTTCGCTGTGCGAATAAATCACATTCTTTAAGACATTTAAGGCACTCATGAAAGCACCTTCGACGTGTGCTGCCTTAGCCTTGATATGTTCCAAGACCCAAGGATTCTTCTTTTGCGGCATGATCGAAGAGCAAACTGCACAACTGTCAGAGACTTCAACATAACCGTAATCCGGCGTAGCCCAGACGTATAAATCCTGGCAGAAGCGGCTCAACGTATTGGCTGAGAGGGATAATACTGCAAGAATGTCAGTTGTAAAGTCACGGGAGGCAACGCAATCGATAGAGTTGTCAACAGGAGCGTCAAAGCCCAGAAGCTTAGCCGTGTAATTTCTGTCGATGTCCCAAGTTGTTGAACCCATAGAACCGCCACCCAACGGGCAAATGTTCAGAGCTTCATAACAATGAGCAATACGGCGATAATCACGCTGCATGGCATTTAAGATAGCTGAACAATAATGGGCAAAAGTGATCGGTTCAGAGGGTTGCATGTGCGTGTAGCCAGCAAAGACCGCATCAGTATTTTTGGCAGCCACATCAAGAATTGCCTGACGCATTCTGTTATAGATATGGCAAATCTCAAAATAAGCCTTGCGAACACCGAGACGAGCACAGGTTGCATACAGATCATTACGGGAGCGAGCTGTATGTTGCTGACCGCCAATTTCAATACCGACATGTTCAATCAAATAAGCTTCAATGTTGAAATAAAAGTCTTCACGGCCAGGATCAACTTCGAAAGTCGGACCGTCACCCATAGCAGCTAATTCGTTATTGCAACGAAGAATAGCGGCAGCGACCTCTTTAGTGACGATTTTTTGCTTAGCAAGCATCAAAACGTGAGCTTTGTTGCAGTCCAAAAACGCTTGATAACGATATTTAATATCGCTTTTAATGCCAGGGGCGATCAAATATTTAACCACTAACGGATCAGGCGGAGTTTTGATCTTACCGCGGTGAATTTTTTCAGACATGAATTTCTCCATTGAAAAAAAATCGTTTAAACATGCGATGAGGTGAAAATACATCATCTGCGCTATTTAGGAGTATCTAGCAAACAGTAAGATAGTTCCTTCACTATAAAAAAAATTAATTACAGGCTCTAAATCGACCTGATAAAAATACTGCCGCATTGACTCTGCGGCAGATTTTTCTATATCAATTCTTCAAGCACTTGCGCATGACGATCAAAATTTTCAAGTTGCATGTAGTACTCACAGCAGTCCATTAAAGCTTCCCGGGAAATCATCCCGCAAACATCGGTACCGATGACACTGACTCCATAGCGTCTTGCTTCACTGCGAACCATCTCAATAATTCTATATAGCGGGACTACCTGATAATTGATCATGCAACTGACTTGAGTGATATTACGATCTTGAACGTATACGCCAATAGCTCGAGCATCTTTGTAACCGCCTTTGGCTTCTCTGAAAGATTGAGCTATTTTCTTTGCGATCTTAACGTCAGGAGTACTCAAAGAAATGTTAAATGCGACCATTGGGCCTCTGACACCCAAAGGCATGGCTCCAGCTGTCGGATGCAGCACCGGTTCACCGAAATCCGGTTTCCATTCTGGCAAACCGATCAAATCTTTTAGACCTTCATACTCGGGATGGCGAATATTTTGCAACTTCACCCGTTCAGGTTTACGTGCAGCGGCTTCATACAAATAAACCGGTACTTTTAATTCCTGCGCCACCCTCTGCCCTAAACGATTAGCATATTCAACGCAATCCTCAAGCGTAACGTTTCTTACAGGTACAAAAGGACTGGCATCAATTGCGCCTATTCTAGGATGTTCACCCTTGTGCTTATTCATATCAATAAGCTCAACGGCTTTCGCACAAGCTCTAAAAGTTGCCTCGATAACGGCATCAGGGTTCCCTACAATGGTGTGAACACAACGGTTATAACTTGGTTCAACATTGACATTAATCAGACGGGCACCTTCAACGGAAGAAGCCGCCTGACTAATTGCATCAATAACGGCTTGATTACGGCCTTCGCTGAAATTAGGGATACATTCAACAATTTTCTCACTCATGATTCACTGTCTCCTTTTTAAGGTGTGAACAAAAAACTTTTCATGCTTAATAAAGTTCTTTCCTTATCTTCAGTCTGATGCTGAAGCAAATCTGCCTGCTTAGACATTTGATTTACGAAAGTTTGGTCTTTTATGCTCTGAAGATTAATCCGAACGTTTAATAAAGCGCCTAAAACAGCAGTTCTTGCCAACATAACACTCACTAATGCATCTGTAACGGCATTTTGATTACCATTAGATAAGGCTTTTTCTGCTAAATCAAAAATTAAAAAGCTCTTTTGAGCGATTTGCATAGGAATTTCAGAAGATTTTTTCAAAGCTTGCTGAATTTTTTGGCTTCTGATGACTTTCTCTTCATCTGTTTGCTTTGGTAATTTCATAGCGCAAAGAAAGTCATTAAAACTTTCTGAATCAGCATCTATTAAAGTTATAAGATCTTTTCTCAGTTGCTGTGCTTGCCCGGCAATTTCACTCATCTCATCGAAATGTTTTTCATAACCTTTTTTCCCAATGGTTAAGTTAGCAACCATGGATGAGAGGGATGCTGACAAAGCACCGGCTAGAGCCGAAGCGCTTCCACCGCCCGGAGCTGGCGAAGAGCTAGCTAATTCAGAGGTAAAATCCGATAAGGAAAGATCACAGATTGGCATGGACAGAACTCCGTATAAACATTTTTTAGACACTTACCCCATATTGTTTTATGTTTCCAGAAATATCTTGAGAATGAAACTAACCCGGTGTTAGACTCATTGAGAACATAAAAATTACTAATGAAGGCAGAAATGTGTTCTAAGAAATTCTCTTCCTTAGTTGTGTCGCGCCCTTTTGAAGTGTTTTTAGCTGTTGCTGCTCACCGCAGTTACACGATGGCAGGAAAGGTGCTGGGAATTACTCAAAGTGCTGTTTCTCAGCAAATCTCATCATTACAAAGGCAACTTGGCTTTGATTTATTTGAAAAGGGTCAACGGCCATTAAAACTCACCCCGGAAGCTTTAATACTTCGAGCTGAACTTCAAGCACAAAATGCCAATTTAGAGCAAACCCTTCAAAGTCTTCAAAAAAGAAATTCTTACAAGCCCATTCTGAAGATTGGAACCGTAGAGAGCATGATTTACAACCTCTCTTCCTTTTTCTTTCAGAGTGTTTTAAAAGACTTTTCCAAAGTTCATCTTCAATCAGGCGTCACAAATGATTTAATTGAAAAACTGATTTCAGCTAAAGTAGACGTAGTGATTGCCAGTGATCACGCTCTTGATGCGAATAAGTTTCTCAAACTTTTTCTTTTTTCTGAACCTCATATCTTAATATTGCCTAAGACCATTGCTCAAAGAAGGACTTCCTGGGATTGGGAAAATATGATGCTGATCGGTCTACCGTTTGCCCATTACACATCAAATACTTCAACGAGTTGGCAAACAGAACAATTTTTCAATGAAAAAATTGGACTAATTCCCAGCCGTATTGAGGTTGATAGCAATCGGTTAGTTTTTTCATTGGTTCAGTCAGGTATGGCCTGGGGAATTACTCAACCCTCTGCCCTGCTGGCTGAAGGTGAAGAAATGTTCAATGAAGTCGGCATTGTCCCCGTTCCGGGGCAAATGACTTATAGAAGCATATACGCATACGCCCGCTTTGATTATCCTCTTGCTTGGTTGCATAAAGTTAGGGACATCTTCCTGCAGGGGCTTAAATTAGAAGTTTTACCCAGACTGGGAAGAGCTCTTGAGAGGTATCCTGAACTTCAGAAATCCATTGCTATCGCTGACAATCAGATATCGTCTGAAGATTTTGCAAACGACAAATAAACCATTGAGGCCTCCTGTTCAGCGTTAACTTTAATAACAGTTGATTCTGAAGGGAATAGAACCAAAAAATCGTTTGTTTCTAAGTTCAGAGCGATCGGTTCAACTGAGTTATTTTCAAGATAAAATTTGATTGGTTTTTCAGAACAGCTAAAAAAGCAATGATAACTAAAAGGCTCTAAAACAGACTCAAAAGAGCCTTGTCGATGCTGCATTAAAGCTTTCCAATTTTTAGCAAATAACAAATTGAAATCTGTACAAAGGCCGAAAGATTGTGTATGCCAGGCACCATCAAAGCAATCAACCTCAAATGTTTTCAAATGCGCTTGATGATGATGCATATGCTGAATATGCATTTCACCTTCTATCGGACAGATTAGGCGGGAAAATCCTCTAAAATCCGAATACGGAGTCCCTTCTTTCAGAATACGGGCCGACGAGATACGAATTTCAAAATCTTTTTTTCGATAATTAGCCGTTTCAGGAAGCAGAAATATTTCGGCGGTTGTTCCTCCGGACCATTCGTGTACAAGGAATTCACTTGGTTTGATAATTCGATAGTTAAGCATTTTTATTCTTATTAGATTGACGTTTAAAACACTTCTTTTCAAAAAAGTGCGCTAGTCTTTCTTGATTGGGGACTGATTGGGGAAAAACGGCTAATGATTTTGCTCCGCTAACATTCCAAATTTCAGCTGACTTTGGCGTAACGTTAAAAACAGCGCTTTTTTGATTTGAGTGTATATAGGTATCTTTTTCGGGAAAAATTTCAATTAAAGGCACTCGAATGGTTGGCAAAACATCCTTGGGCTCAATCGCATCAATATTTAATTGAGAGGCTGCTAAGTCACCTATCACCGGGCCCCACTTATCTTTAATCCAGCCCTGTCTCGAAGCGTAACAAGATTCAAGAGCTAGACCGCAAACATCAGCCTGATTTTTTGAATAAAACTGTAGAGCTGCATCACAGCCTAAAGCCTGTGCAAAAAGCGCAACCTTACCACTGTAGTATTCAGACTGTTTAAACCATCCAAATACGGCTTGTGCATCTGACAATAATCCCGCAATTGAAGAATGCCCTAAACTGTTGCCGCAGCCACTGTAGTCAAACATAAGGACATTAAAGCCATGATCTGTTAAAAAAGCGGCTTGACCGATATTAAATGAAACGTTGTATAAGGCTGGCGTAAAAAAGAAGATCGTTCCGATTGAGTCTTTCTTTTTGGATTCGAGAACTAAACCAGCAAGCTGGTGACCAGCCGCTGCTGTGGTTTTAAATCTTTTTGCTTTTAAGCCAAAATGCTGTGGAAGCCAATATGTTCGATTGTCTGTATTAAAGAAAAAGCCTTCAACGAATCCCGACATAAATCCCATCAGTTTTCTCCTTAAAGTAAGAGCCAACCTTCATGGAATTTGAAAGGTTGGCTCTTTTAGTCAGTGTTCTAATTCAAGTAATTTAAATTAGAAACCAATTCCGACCATCACCACACCTACTGCAACAGCCACAGCCACCATTAAGATACCGGGCAATTGGAACGAGTGGTTAAACACAAATTTACCGATGTGGGTCGTTCCGGAGCGGTCCATACCGACAGCAGCCAAAGCCGGACCAGACGTCGGGAGGATGAACAAGCAGTTAACAGCCGGGAACATAGCAACCAACATCATCGGAGAGATACCGAGAGCGAAGCCCAACGGCATAATGGCACGGGTCGTAGCACCTTGGCTGGAGAGCAAAGCGGACATAATAGCCAACACAAAGGCAAACAACACAGGCACTTGTTGTGCCAAGCCGCCAGCAACTTCCATGAACGTAGCGCTGTTGGCATGGATGAAGGAGTCAGACATCCAAGCGATACCGAACACAGCACCTAGAGAGACCACGCAAGCTGTCATCACGGGGCTCTTAACGATGCGGTTAACGTTCGGCTTGCACAAAAGGCTCATCAAAGCACCAGCGGCGAGCATGACAGCTTCAATAACGAGCGACATACTGACTGGGCTTTCTTGACCGCGCAAAACGCGCAATTCGGGGAAGAAACCGACAACCACAATCACGATAATGGCACCGAAGAAAATAGCCACAGACCAAGAGGCTTCTTTAGGCAATTCTTTTTCTTCAAGTACTTCAGGCGGTTGAACTTGACCGGCAGCCAAACGAGCTTGGTATGCCATATCGTCTTTGAGTTCCTTACCAACAAACATGCCGACAAAGGAGGAAACGAGAACACCGATCAAGCAGGCCGGGAACGTAATCATCAAAACGTCACCCAAACCGATATCACCAAAACCATTTTGTTCGAGCAAGCCGACCATTGCAGCCGTTGCAGCAGAAATCGGGCAAGCCGTAATACCGACTTGGCCGGAAACAGCTGCTGCAGCCATTGCACGTTCAGGACGAACATTGGCGTTGTATGACACTTCATAGATCACAGGCAAAATGGCATAAACCACGTTACCCGTACAGGAGCAGAATGTTAAGAAGAAGCTCACGACTGGAGCGACCACTGCAACATACTTCGGATTCTTACGGATGATCTTTGCCGCAAAGCGAACCAAGATATCCAAGCCGCCTACAGCTTCCATGCAAGATGCACAGAGGCAGACAGCAAAGATGATCAACATCACGTCAATCGGAGGAGCTGTCGGCACTACACCGAAAGCTACGGATAGAACGATTAGACCTAATGCACCCCAGAAGCCCAGGGCAACACCACCATATCGCACGCCAATTAAAATGGCGGCAAATACGATAACGAACTGGATTAAGGTAATCATAGTGATTATCGGCGACCCTACTTTTTGTAAGAGCCACTCCCTATAGTTGTTTATAAATTGCTCCGATCCCGGAGCCCCTCTGAACAGCTATAACCTCATTTGCGAAATCAGATCACAAACCAAGCACAGCAAACTGCAACAAGGAATTGGTTATTCACATATTGCATTTTGATTGTCTCAATTTGTAAGAAATAGTCACACTTTGATAAGTGAAATTTAAAACTAAGTTAAAAAATACTAATAGTTATGAATTGCAGTTAAGAGTTCATGCTAAAGTAAAAGCTAGTCCAGAAGTTTTAACTTAAGTTACAACTTAAGTTGTTTCCTACGAATTATCAATATGTTATTTCATCGGTTATTTCTATTTAACTTTGTAATATAAAAGTCATTTACGTAATAAACAAAATCTTCAAATCTATATAAATATTAGTTATATTAATACTATTGATATAAGCATGAATGATCAAAGAGTTGAAGTTCTGGAAGTTGTTAAACGTTATACGCGGACTTTCCTGACAGTTGCGCGTGAGCGCTCGTTTCTGAAAGCCGCTCAAAAACTGCGTATCACACAAAGTGCAGTCAGTCAAAAAATGTCTGCTCTTGAAGCATCGCTCGGTGTGAAGCTTTTTGACCGCACAACGAGACCCTTAAGCTTTACCACTCAAGCAAAATATTTATTGCAAATTCTTCAAAAACAGGAAGCAGAATTAACGGAAACCATCCAAAACATACAACTTAATTCACACTGTCTGCCAGTGATTCGATTTGGGATGATCGAATCAATGACCGATTGTATTGGTTTACCTCTTATTCAATCCTTGACGACACAAACTCATAAGGTCGTTCATATTGTTGGTACAGCTGATGCTCTTCTCAGTCGTTTGAGAAAGGATGAAGTTGAACTAATCATTACAAGCGGAGATCTTTCAAACGAAAAGGATCTGCAGAAAATCGATATTTTTTATGATCCCCTGATTGCTGTTATTCCTAACTCGCTTCTTTCAAAGCAAAAACATTGGACTTTGTCTGAATTAATGCAATCGGGCTTGCCTTTCATTCGTTCTCCCAGCAATTCAGGCAGTGGTGCCAGCATCAACCGATTTTTAGAGCAAAACCATCTCAATATTCCTAACCAATATGAAATCGATACGAATACACTGCAGCTAAAAATGGTTGCCAATAACCGCGGTTGGACAATTACTTATGCCACTGCATGCGCCAATCAGGACTACTATGCAACGTCATTGAATTTTCAATGCATCAGTGACTTAGGACGAACCATTACTATTGCAGCAAAATATTCGGTCTCCCCTACGCTGATGACTTTGATGGGTAAAGAATGCTGCAATATTCTTAAAAATCAGACCATCCCTAAAATATTAAAAACGATACCCAGCTGTAAAGATAAAGTTAGAATCCTTGATGTTTAGTCTAATCTTATAACTTAGATCAGACTAAACTTTTATTGCTTCACAGTATAAAAACTCAGGCCTACTCTTTAAATAAGCACTATTGTCAGTTAAGGAGGCCGGCCATGTTCTCACCCCAAGAAATCTCTGATTATGTTGACCAGCATCAAGATGAGGCCCTTCAATTTCTAAAAGAAATTATTCAAACACCCAGTGTTACGGGTGATGAAGAAGCGGTGAGCTTTGTCTTTGAAAAATGGATGAAAAAAATGGGGC
Source organism: uncultured Sutterella sp. (assembly GCA_900544345.1). Lineage (GTDB taxonomy): Bacteria > Pseudomonadota > Gammaproteobacteria > Burkholderiales > Burkholderiaceae_F > Aphodousia. The sequence continues at coordinate 83,675 of UQUR01000006.1, forward strand.
TTGATGTACAACGCATTGAAGCCAAGCCTCATCGGCCTAATTTATATGCTGAGTGGTTTGGTTCTCAAAAAGGTAAACGCTTTGTTTTCAATGGTCATATGGATGTATTTCCACCGGATGCAAAAGATCCAGGCTGGTACGGTCCCTGGTCAGGTAAAGTGGTCAATGGGTACCTTTATGGCAGAGGTGCCTGTGATATGAAAGGCGGCGATGCCTGCGCGATGATGGCGGTCAGCTTTTTAAAACAAATGGGATTTGATCCCAAAGGAAGTGTTGCTCTGACCTGGATGTGTGATGAAGAAAATGGTGGGGCGCTCGGCGTTCAGTATTTATTGAAGACACGCCCAGAATTACTTAAAGGAGATTTTGGTATCTGCCCAGAACCCTCAAACAGTGTGCTGATGCCTAAGCTTTGTGGAATTCTTAGAGGCACAATTACTTATACTGGTACCGCCGGTCATACGGCATTGCTTTATGAGGGCAAGACCTGCATACAGAAAGCTTGTGATGCTATTGAAGCTCTTTATCAGTTAAATAGTCAATTGATTCAACGCCCGGTCGCAGATAATGTTCCGCCCCCTCACCTAAGTATTGCTGTGATAAATGGAGGAACCGCAGCCAATGTCTTTCCATCCAAAACCACATTCTGGTTCGATCGCCGTTTAATTCCAGGCGAAAACCACGATCAAGCTCTTAAAGAAATTACTGATGTTTTAGATCAACTCAAAGAAAAAGACGCCTCTTATGAGTATCAGATTAATGTAACGTCCCGCCGGCCATTGCTTGATGTGGATTTTAACGATCCCTGCGTTGAGCTAATTAAACGCTCCTATAGGGAAATTATGGGCAAAGATGTAAAAGTCGCGGTAGGTGCCGGAGCGTGTGACGCCTCTTGGATTCAAAAAGTTGTTGGAACTCCTATGCCATTTTTTGGAGGTGCTGAAGACTTTGCCGAATGTGCAATGGCAAAACCCAACGAACGTATTTTGCTTAAGACTTACTACGACTTTATCAAAATTTACATGATGAGCGTGGTCAATGCCCTTAGTTAATCAAAACGGAGAGAAAAATGCTCACAGCCAAACAAATATCTGATTACGTAGATGCTCACAAAGATGAAGCTATTGAATTCTTGCAAGAGATAGTCCAGACTCCGAGCGTCACAGGTAATGAAGAACCAGTTAGCTTTGTTTTTGAAAAATGGATGAAGATGGCCGGTCTTGATGTGCAGAGAATTGAAGCCAAACCCCATCGTCCTAATTTATATGCTGAGTGGTTCGGTTCTCAAAAAGGCAAGCGATTTGTTTTTAATGGTCATATGGATGTTTTTCCTCCCGATGATCGTGATCCTGGATACTTCGGTCCGTGGTCAGGGAAAATCCAAGACGGCTTTCTCTATGGCAGAGGTTCCTGCGACATGAAAGGTGGCGATGCCGGAGTCATGATGGCCGTACTCTTTCTAAAAAAAATGGGATTTGACCCCAAAGGCAGTGTCGCCTTAACTTGGATGTGCGACGAAGAAAACGGCGGCGAACTGGGAGTTCAGTACCTTTTGAAAAATTACCCTCATATTCTCAAAGGAGATTTCGGAATTTGTCCCGAACCCTCTAACGGCGTTCTCTTTCCACAGCACTGCGGAATTTTAAGAGGTACTGTCACATACACTGGAGAAGCCGGTCATACCGCCCTACTCTACCATGGTGAAACTTGCATTCAAAAAGCGGTTAAAGCAATTAGTGCCCTTTATCAGTTAAATGATGAATTGTTGAAAAGACCAGTTGGTGTTAATGTTCCGCCTCCTCATCTGACTGTGGCAGTCATCAATGGAGGAACTGCTGCGAATGTATTCCCTTCAAAGGTAACATTTTGGTTTGACCGCAGACTAATTCCCGGTGAAACTCATGATCAAGCCTTAAAAGAAATCACCGATGTTTTAGATGCACTGAAGGCCAAAGACAGCAACTATGACTACGAGATTGCTGTTACTTCTAAGCGTCCCCTTTTGGAAATTCCTGATGGAGATCCGTTCATTGAGTTAGTAAAAAAATCCTATAAGCAAATTATGGGTAAAGATGTAAAGGTTGCTGTAGGTCCAGCCGGATCGGACGCAGCCTGGATTCATAAAGTCACTGGAATGCCCATCCCATTTTTCGGGGCAGCCGATGACTTTTCCGAATTTGCCATGGGCAAACCTAATGAAAGGCTTCATCTGGAAAACTGGTTTGATTTTATTAAGGTCTACATGATGACGGTAGTCAACGCACTAAGTTAAAAGTTCTGTATTAAGGGTCTTCTTTTACAAGCTAAAGGAAGACCTTAACTTTTGGGGGTGTATCAATGGTAAAAATGGCTGAAAGTATTCAACGCGGACGCATGGTTAAAACTCCAGCTCCTGAACTCGCTAAGCACATTATGAGGCCGGGAATGGAAGAAGAAAGGGCTCACTCCTATCAGACACTCTGTGATATCAATAAAGCGCACGTTTTGATGTTGGCTAAACAAAACATTATTCAACACAGTGTGGCAAAGAAAATTCTGCAAGTGACTCAAGAGATTGCCGCTCAGGAAAAAAATCCAGAATTCGATATCAATCCAAATTTAGAAGATTTTTATATTGTTCTTGAACGTTATTTAATCGCTAAAACCTCATTGGAAATCGGTGGACAACAGCACACAGCGCGCTCCAGAAATGATCTGTACGCAACGATGCATCGATTGGATTTACGCAAGCAATATCTAGAACTTGCTCCCAAATTTATTGCTCTCAGAAAAAGATTTTTAGAGTTAGCCAGAACTGGATACGATATTGTCCTTTCGGGTGTAACGCACTTGCAGCCAGCTGAACCTATCACATTAGCGCATTATTACTCTGCTATTTTGGCTGTCATGCAGCGTGACTACAAACGCTTTTCTGCAGTTTGGGACTGCCTTAATCAGTGCCCGTTGGGTGGGACCTCTATGGGCTCAACCACATTTAATATAGATCGCCAATACACCTCTGATCTCCTCGGTTTTGACAAGCCTGTTGAAAATTCTCTTGACTGCACTACCCGTGACTACGCCTTGGAATTCACCGCCGCTTTAGCAATGTCGGCTTGTTCTCTGTCGCGTTTTGCAATGGACCATTATCTTTTTTCCACTCCGGAATATGGCTATATAGAGCTCGACGACAGCGTTGCAGGATCATCCTCAATCATGCCTCAAAAGAAAAATCCCATTACATTGGAACACATCAAAGGCAAAAGCGGTCACTTAGCATCATTTTTTATGAGCGTTTTTTGTGCACAAAAAAATGTTCCTTTTATGCACTGCCATGATATTTCTCATGAATCAATGCGCTACGTTAACAGTGCCGTTAAAGAGTTTGACGCCCAACTGGATCTTTTTATTGCGACTCTAAGGGACATTCAGTATCGACCAGAAAAAATGCTTGAAAGAGCCCGAAGCAATTTTTGCACTGTAACAGAATTAGCTAACTGGCTGGTTCGAATAGACGGCGTATCGTTTAGAACGGCACATGAAACCTGCGGCAGTTTGGTTGGCTACATGATTGAACGGCATTTAAGGTCTGACCAGATTACTCTTGAAGATCTTAATCATAACTGTCAGCTTCATGGTTTCAAAACAAAAATGACTGATCAACAGGTCCAGCAAGCTCTCGATCCGTTATTGAGTGTACACAGTAAAACTTGCCGAGGCGGCACAGCAAAAGCAGAAGTTCAAAGACAACTTGATTTGATAGAAGAACAAATCTCAAAAGATGAAAGCGAACTGTTAGAGCGACAACATCGGGTCCAGAGAGCAAAAGCACAATTGGAACATAAAACTGACGAGTTCATTGAGCACTTTCCCGGAGAATAACTTTATGACTGGTTTACAACCAATTTATTCATTTCTGGAGCAGTCGCAAAAAGAAAATTTGCCAACCGATGTTACTCGTGCGGCTAAAAAAGCCTTCATAGATACAATCTGCGTCATGCTTGCTGGCTCAAGGGTTTTTCCTTTACCCCAAATAACAAAGCAATTACCTAAAACAGGTGCCAATGCGAGCATAGCCGGTCTATCTAGCGGATATGAAGCTCAAAGTGCTGCTTTTTATAATGCTACTGCAGCTCATGTGTTGGATATGGATGATTGTGATCCTTATATGGGTCACCCAAGTGCTGTTTTGATTCCAGCGATATTAGCTCTTAGCGAAACATTATCAGTGTCTGGTCAAAAAGCCTTGCAAGCATATGCCTGTGCTTATCAAGCCGGTTACGCATTAGGTCGACAGTGTTGCTACGATATCAGCGCACAAGGCTGGCATGCAACAAGTGTCATTATGAATCTTGTTTCAGCTTGGGCTTGCGGATTTTTATTAGGATTTAATCATCAACAATTTGACAATGCAACAACAATAGCAGCCTCTTTTGCCTCTGGAGTAAGAGGTAATTTCGGAACACCTGTTAAACCGATACATGCGGGACTAGCAGCACAAAACGGTTTACTCATTGCTCATTTAGCAAAAAATGCAGTATCAGGATCTGAAGCGGCTCTATTCGGAAAAGAAGGCTTTTTTAATTTATTTGCTCGATTAGTTTGGAATGAGACTAAGACTAGAGAGCTTATAGAAAATCTACATCAAGTAAATCCACTTTTAAACGGCACACAAACATTAAAGCTTTTTCCGTCCTGCAGCAGTAACCATCAGGCTGTATTCGCTTTTTTAGACATCTTGAAAGAACACCCGGATTTAGGACCTAACAATGTCGCTTCAATTGATGTGTTTCTTAATAAATGGGCATTAGGTGAATTGGTAACCCCTAAACCCAAAACAGGAGTAGAGGCGCGTTTCAGTCCAGCTTTTCATTTTGCACTTGCATTAAAACGCTTGCCTATCAGAGCCGATTATTTTCAAACAAAATGGGTAAATAACTCGGAAATTCAAGACATTATTAATAAAACTGAACTTAAGCATGACTGCAAGTACGATACTCTGTTTCCTTGGCCAGCGCGGGTAGTCATTAAAACAATTGATGGGCAGGAATTTTTAAAAGTCAGGGATCATATTCCGGGTGGAAATAAATACCCACTCACAGAGGCTGAGTTAAAAGAAAAATTCTTAGATTGCTCAATCCCAATATTGGGATTAGAGAAATCAGAGAAATTGCTTGCCCTTCTACAAGATTTAGACAATATCCAATCGATTGGCGAAATCACACATTTGCTTTATTAGTTAACTTTCAGGCAGTCTCACTGACTGCCTGAATGCTGCTATTTTGTTACGTTGACCCACTGGGCATTGAGTACTTGAGCCAACAAAGCAGTCTCAATTTTGACCGCATTATTGGGTGCCCCTGCTGCAGGATAAACAAGCTCGTATTTCTTTAAGCTTTCATCCAGGAACACTTCAACTCCATCGCACAGAGCAAAGGGACTAACACCACCCATCGGATGACCAAAAAGCTCCTCTAATTCAGTTGCAGGGCAAAAATGGGAGGTCTCTTTAAATAATTTTTTAAATTTGGAGTTGTCTAGTCGCGCTTCACCGGAAACAACAACTACTAATCGTCTGCCACTCTTTAATTTTATGGCTAGTGTCTTAGCAATCCGATCCGGTTCACAGCCAAGTTGCTCAGCTGCCAGAGCAACCGTTGCTGACGAGCCTGGGAACTCAATGTAACGGTCCGAGAGTTCTTTATCTTTAAGATAATTTTTAACAGTTTCTACGCTCATATTGATAGAAAGGGCGAACCCTAAAGCTCACCCTGTTTAAAAGATTATCTAATTTCATCCTTTTCTTCGTGGTGATAATGATGCTGTTCATGATGATGGTGGTGATGCTCTTCATCACCGCAGCCACAAGAGCATCCGCCATCTTCATGATGATGGTGATGATGTTCTCCACAACCACAAGACTCGCCATGCTCATGACCGTGATGGCCTCCGCAGCAACACTCACCTTCTTCATGATCATGGTGATGATGCCCACCACAACCACAAGACTCGCCATGCTCGTGATGGTGGTGTCCGCAGCAACAGCCGCCATGATGGCGCTTGGGCAACTTGATTGGATCAAAGGGCATTTGAGCCTCTTGAAATTCCAAGCCAGCTTCCGTGAGTAATTTCAAAAGCGCTTCATCCTTTGCAATTGCAAAACCTTCTTCAGTTTGAGCAACACGAATACCACGGTTTAACAATGCAACTGCAGCTTCGCTCGCAAATTCTTCATCACCTTTGATAATGAGAACAGATTCTGGAGCAGCATCGACAACGTAGAAGTATCCTGCGTCATCGAGCATAACATCACCCACTTCAAGAGGACGCGGCTCGGGCAGAGCCACTGCAATCAGTGAGCCGTTGACGTTAAGCTCTGTTGGCAGTTGAGCTCGTTGTGAGCTTGTTAATGCAATATGCTGGGCTCGATCCAAAATCACTTTAGCCGGCTTTGCTTCTGAGGCTAATATCTTTGTAATTTTCATCGGACTTTCTCCAAAATCATTATTAACTAATAGCATCTATAGCGTTACTGAGACGGTCAACCGCTATCACTTCAAGGCCTTCTATTGGCTGTTTCGGGGCATTAGCTCTAGGAATCACGGCCTTTGAAAAACCTAACTTCGCCGCTTCCTTCAACCGTTCCTGACCGCGCGGCGCAGGCCTGATTTCTCCTGCCAATCCGACTTCTCCAAAAACCACAAGGCCTTCAGGAAGCGCTTTATTGCGCATTGATGAATAAATAGCCATCAAAACCGCGAGGTCAGCTGCAGGTTCGGTAATTTTAACCCCTCCAACCGCATTGACAAAAACGTCCTGATCAAAACAGGCAAGCCCCGCATGACGATGCAAAACCGCCAAAAGCATAGATAGGCGCTGCTGATCAATGCCAACTGACAGTCGTTTAGGAGACGGCAAATGCGTTGTATCCACTAAAGCCTGGACTTCAACCAATAAAGGTCGTGTGCCTTCCTGAGTCACCATCACTACAGAACCCGGTACATTTGCTTTATGTTCAGACAAAAAGATGGCGCTCGGATTATTAACCCCCTTCAAACCTCGATCCGTCATTGCGAAAACACCTAATTCATTGACAGCACCGAAGCGATTTTTAAACGCCCGAATCAGTCTAAAATTCGAATGTGTATCGCCTTCAAAATAAAGCACTGTATCCACAATATGCTCTAAGACACGAGGACCGGCTAAAGAGCCGTCTTTTGTGACATGACCCACAAAAATTAATGTAATGCCAGAACTTTTTGCAATTCGGGTAAGTCTGGCTGAGCACTCACGAACTTGAGTCACAGAGCCAGGGGCCGATTCCAGCTGATCAGAGAAAAGTGTTTGAATTGAGTCAATCACGACAAACTGAGGTTTTTCAGCCAGAAGCGTTGACTCTATCTTTTCAAGCTGAATTTCACTCATTAAACGAAGTCCCTGCGGCTCTAGACCTAAACGTTTTGCTCGTAAAGCAATCTGTCCTGGGCTTTCTTCGCCACTGACATAAAGGCAACGAACATTTTCATGCACCAAACGGTACATTACTTGAAGCAAAAGAGTTGACTTGCCTATTCCAGGATCGCCACCGATTAATGAGACTCCTCCAGCTACGAGACCACCGCCCATCACCCGGTCAAATTCTTGGAAACCTGTCACAATGCGAGGGACTTCCTGAGCTTGAACATCATTGAGATCGAGTACTTCAGAGGCACTCACTAGTCCTTTGTGTCTGGTATCACTAAAACGAGCAGCTGCTCCTGTTTCTACGACAAACTCTTTTAAAGTATTCCACTCCCCACAGTGAGGACAGCGTCCGGCCCACTTTAAAGTGGTGCCGCCGCATTCAGAGCAGACCCATTCAACTTTTTTCTTTTTTGTAGCCATCAAGCACCTATAGTGGTCAAACTATTCATCGTCTTCAACAATAGGCACTCTGAGCGCGATGGCACACATGAGCTCATAGCCGATCGTACCGCAGCGGGTAGCCACTTCATTGACAGGAACGTGTTTACCCCACAGTTCAACAACACTACCGAGCTGAGCATCAGGAATATCAGTTACATCAATAGTCAGCATATCCATAGAAATCGCTCCAGCAATAGGGGCAATATGACCCTCAACGTATGTGGGTGTCCCGTCTGGAGTCGATCTAGGATAACCGTCAGCATAGCCGCAGGCCACTACAGCAATACGGGAGTCACGCTTTGTAACAAAGCGGGAACCGTAACCGATAGCCTCACCTGACGGAACATTTTGAATCGCTAAAATTTTCGCTGATAAAGTCATGGCCGGGATGATGCCAAGATCCTCCGAAGTGTAATGAGCATCGGGGCTTGCACCGTAAAGAGCCACACCTGCGCGCACCGCATCACCTTTGACTTCTTTGTGCCACAGGGTTGCGGCAGAATTAGCCATACACAGATGATTAGGCGCCGGATTTATCTGAGCCATACGGGTTAACTGAATAGGTACGCTCGCCGGTTTTTCATTAGCGTAACTCGGTTCGGCATTAGCAAAATGGGTGACTGCACCCATCACCTTTACACCTTCAATAGCACTCAGTTTCTCACTGACAGAGTCCTCTTCAGTAGGTAAGAAACCTAAACGATTCATACCGGAATTGATTTTGATATGTACTTTTAAAGAAGAGTATGGGGCGTGCGCCACGAGCATATCAATCATCCGGCGATTGTGCACAATAGTTTCAATATCGTATTTTTCGAGCAAATCAATATCGGATTCATCAAAAAAGCCTTCCAACAACAAAATACGCTTTTTCCATCCGTTTTCTCTGAGTTTTTGTGCATCGCACAAATCAATTAAAGCTAAACCGTCAGCTTGCTCAAAGGCTCTTGCCGCTCTTAAAAGTCCGTGACCGTAGGCGTTTGCTTTAACTACTGCCCATAAAGTGCGACCATTAGCCGCCTGACGCATAACTTGCAGATTGTGTCTGAGTGCCCCCATATGAATGGCGGCCATAATTGGACGAGGCATAAATCTTTACTCTATTAAATATAGGAGGTGGAACTTCACAAAAAACAAGTTTTTAATCTTAGCGCAGAAGGTTCTTTTTTTCTGTTTAGCCACGTTTTGTTACTTTCTATTGGACATGACCCTAATATCAAACACCATACGGTGTGTTTGTCTTCTGCTAGAATCGATCAGCTATAAGAACTCAGGGAATATTTTTTCATGAATCGCGGCTTTTATTCCATCATGTGCGCTCAGTTTCTCTCGAGCCTGGCAGACAATGCTTTGCTAATTGCCGCCATTGCACTGCTGACTCAAATGAGTGCTCCGGATTGGATGACTCCGCTCTTAAAACTGTTTTTTGTGGTGAGCTACATCTGTCTGGCTGCCTACGTCGGCTTATTTGCTGATTCCATGCCTAAGGGCCGGGTGATGTTTCTTACGAACATGCTCAAAGTGGGCGGTTGTCTTTTAATGCTTTTTGGCTCACATCCGCTCTTAGCCTATGCTGTGGTCGGCATCGGTGCTGCCGCTTACTCTCCTGCCAAATATGGTATTTTGACTGAACTTTTGCCTCCGGTGAAGCTCGTTTTAGCTAATAGCTGGATTGAGGGGCTCACAGTTGCATCCATCATTTTAGGCGTCGTTATGGGTGGCGTTTTAATCAACGATGCTGTGAGCTACGCAATTTTGCATAGCGGCTTTCCTTTTGAAGCACTGGGTATTGCCTCACCGGCCCAAGCCGCCATTTCTATCATCGTTTTAATCTATTTGGCCGCCGCTGCGGTAAACCTTTTAATTCCCGACACGGGCGCACGTTATCCCAAAGCTGACTTCCGTCCAATTGAAACGTTAAAGACTTTTTATCAGAGCTGTACCATTTTGTGGAAAGATCGCCTAGGCCAAATTTCACTTTCTGTGACGACGCTCTTTTGGGGAGCCGGCGCTGTTTTGCAGTTTCTGGTTTTGAAGTGGGCAGAATACGCTTTAGGAATGAATTTATCTGAAGGCGCTATCTTACAAGCTGTAGTCAGCGTCGGTATTGCTGTGGGCGCTGTACTCGCAGCTCAGCTCATCAGTCTTAAGAATTCACTGAAGGTTCTCCCGATGGGCGTGATTATGGGTATTTTGGTAACCTGCTCGGCCTACTTTAATCAGTCCATGGTACCAGCAGGCGGCTTGACGCTCTTTGGCTTTGAAATCTCCTGGGCCGTAGCCGTTGCCGTGGTAATTATGGTTGCCGTCGGAATTTGCGCAGGCTTTTTCGTCGTCCCGATGAATGCGCTTTTGCAACACAGAGGTTATGTATTAATGAGCGCAGGCAAATCCATTGCCGTACAAAACTTTAATGAGAATCTTTCCATTCTCGTTATGCTTGGTATCTACTCGCTTTTAATTCATTTCGGAATGAGTGCCCCTGCCACGATGATCACATTCGGCGTATTTGTCATTATTTCTATGCTTCTGGTTATTTTAAAACATGTAAAGAACCAGAAAGAGTATGACTCCACTCATTTGATTGGCGAAGACAAACACCATTGAAATTCAGCATTGCTTTAAACAAGATCAAGCAGTAGTTTCTTTGCGAGACAGAAGTCACGCCAGGCGGCAATTTTTTCCGTCGGAGAACGTAAAAGATAAGATGGGTGATAGGTCACAACGGTCGGCACCTCTTTACCGTTGACTGAAATATGATGAACCGATCCCCTGAGTTTTCCGGTAGAAGTTTCTGTTTTTAAAAGGGCGTGCGAAGCTATTCGACCCGATAGAACCACTACTTTCGGATCTAAAAGCTCCAACTGGCGGTTTAAAAAAGTCGCACAAGCGGCAATTTCATTATCATGTGGATCGCGATTGTTGGGTGGTCGGCACTTTAAAACATTGATAATGGCTACGTCAGCTCCCCGCTTCAAACCTAAAGCACAAAGAATATTCTCCAAAAGTTCTCCGCTTTTTCCGACAAAGGGCTTGCCCTGGATGTCTTCATCTCTGCCCGGGGCTTCACCAACAATCACTAATTTAGCGGTACGCTCAGCTGTTCCGAAAACGGTTGAAAGACGACTTTGACTCAGAGCTTTGCAAGCTGTGCATCGGCTCACTAGTTTTTCAAGCGTATGCCAGTCAGCCTTTTGGGCTTCACTGAGCAACTCAGAATCAACTTCGACGATACCAGGATCAGCAAAAGTGCGTTTAATGGGCTTGAGCTCATAAGTCTTTGGCCTATGAGACTCAGGACTTGTCAGGATGGCATGATCATGAGGCGAAACTGAACGCTGGGAGGATGTAGCCTGCAGACGGAATGCATCACTGCTAAAGGCTTTTGGTTGAGCAGTTATTGTCTGAATATTTTCTGAGACAGAAACTTCATTTTTAATGTCATCTTTTGCAATTGAGGCAGGTGACAACGGATCGCCTTCATCGCGCCCTATCCAAAGCGGCCCGATATCCATCGCCATCCAAAGCTTAGCTGTCTCAGTGGTAAAAGTGCTCATCTTACTTAAAGAAGTTTTTGCATAACAATTGCGTCTTCACGACCGTCACGAGTGGGATAGTAACCTTTTCTTCTCGAAATTTCTTGAAAGCCAACAGAGTGATAAAGAGCAATCGCTCGTGTATTACTCACACGAACCTCCAAAAAAAGACTCTCGGCATGATTTGCCGTCAGTCGTGAAATCATTTCAGTTATAAGCAATTTGCCAAGGCCACGTCCCTGATATTGAGGATCAACAGCAATAGTTAGCAATTCGGACTGCTCAAAAATCTGCATATAAACAGCAGCTGCAAGCAGTGTTCCACCATCCTTGAGCAAAAGAAATTGATGACCGAATTTGAGAGATCCTTCAAAATCCTCTCTTGACCAGGGAAATTCAAATGCTCTGTGATCCAGCGAAACTACCGCATCAATATCTTCAGGGGTAGCGGTACAAAATTGCAGGTTCAAAGCTTTTCCCCTTTACTGCGTTCATCAATGGTTAAAGCAACGTGGTCCCGAACATAAAGCGGGGCAGCCTTATCCGGATCTGTCCATAAAGACTGAAGTGAAGTCTCACAATCTCTATACCACTCGATCATGTACTGTGCATCGGGATGGCAATACTCATTTTCAACAGTCAACCCCATGTCATAGACGCCGATAGCAGTTCCGACAACGAACTTTACGTTATGATCGGAAAGCCAAACATTGACTTCAGAGGGTTTAATAAGGCGTTCCTCTGTTAGCTGTTTAAATCCCTGCTGGTCATTTTGATAGATGGCCGCATAACACTCACTCATACGTGCATCATTTAAAACGGCGACTTTGGGGGCACGGCTGCGATAATGATGAGCAATTGCTGTCAGAGTACTAGTAGGCAAAAGTTTTTTATCAAGGCCATAACCCAAGCCCTGTGCCACACCGCAAGCGATTCTGAGTCCTGTAAAGGAACCCGGACCGGCACTAAATAAAATGCCGTCAATGCTTTGCAATTCAACACCGCATTCTTTAACTAACGACTGAATCCAAGGCAGGAGGCATTCTGAATGGGAATTGCCAAGTTTTTCTGTACGCGAGATGGTTTGTTGCGCCGTACTTAAACTTACAGAGCAATACTCTGTAGCTGTATCAAACGCTAATAAAGTGGGAATTGTGCTCATTGTCTGCTACACATAAATGATGTGAGGGCAATCTTAGCACGGTTATAAAAAAGCCTAGAGGATCATTCGCCTTTTTGGAGAGCCTCTGCACCAGTATTTAAATCATCTGTCTGGCCTAACGAGCGTGCTGCATGCGGATGATGAAAGCGGTAATACTCAACATGCATTTCACGAATTTGCTCTCGGAGTCTTTGACGCTCCTCGGGACTCATACGGTATCGCGCTTGTTTGGCGTGCTCCGGTACTGCGCAATTGTCTGGCGAGACATAACGCTTTCTAAACTTTTCATTGATTGACGGCGGAAACTCTGCACGCATAGAGCGCCTTTCTGGCTCAGTCATACTGCGCCAATAGTAGCGCTGCATACGAGGCGTGAGAAATGGCCAAATTTCAGCTCTTTCTTTGGCACTCATTTCAGACCAAAGCTTAGGCGTTTCATCAGATTGGGGAACTGCAAAAAGAAGAGCCGGAGCAGGATTATCTGCTCTATAACCGTGAGAGTCGTGAGAATCAGAAACCGGTGTTAAAAAGGGATGAGCCGATACAGCTGAGCCAACAACACAGCAAATCAACGACATCATCAAACGGGGTCCGACAGTTTTTACCATCAAAAGATCCTTTGCCAAATTCACCGGCAATTTGTTCACACTGCAGATAGTAAAGTTTTCACATCCAAAAAGGTGAAACGAATTTTTAATGGCATCTCTATTGTGTAATTGAGTGTAAAAATGAAGCTTCTTCCCCTTTACAAAAAGCATAAAACGATGACAATATAAATGTAACAGAGAAAGCTTTTTGTTTAATCTTTATTTTAAAGTGAGTTACAAATCATGGCAGAACGTACACCTAAACTTTTAGTCGTTGATGACGATCCCCGACTTCGTGATCTTCTGCGCCGCTATCTTGGAGAAAACGGTTTCCAGGTTTTTGTTGCCGACAACGGTGTAACGATGAATCGTCTTTGGTTAAGGGAACGCTTTGATGCGTTGATTCTTGACTTGATGATGCCGGGCGAAGACGGTCTGCAAATTTTGCGCCGCCTGCGCGAACAAAAAGACATGACACCGATCATTATGCTCACGGCACGGGGTGAAGATGTTGACCGTATTGTCGGTCTTGAAATGGGGGCCGATGACTATATTCCGAAACCCTTTAATCCTCGCGAGCTTCTAGCCCGTATTCATGCTGTGCTTCGCCGCCGTCCCGTGGCCGATGCTCCTGGTGCGCCGTCAATGACTGACGAAGTAGTGAAATTCGGTGAGTTTCAATTGGATTTAGGTACACGGGTGCTGCGCAAAAACGGCGAACCTGTGCCCCTTACCACTGGCGAATTTGCTGTTTTGAAGGCTTTTGCCCGACATCCCAAACAGCCTCTTTCACGTGATAAGCTAATGGAAATTGCCCGCGGCCGCGAATACGAAGCTTTTGACCGCTCACTTGACGTTCAAGTCTCGCGTCTACGTAAAATGATCGAACCCGACCCCTCAAAGCCGCGTTTTTTACAAACGGTCTGGGGAGTAGGTTATGTGTTCATCCCAGATGGCGGTCAAGCTAACCAATAAATACTAAGAGGTAAATTATGGCTTTGAAGTCACCGAGCCTATTTTGGCGAACATTCACATTGCTGATGTTGCTCTTAATTATTACGGCGCTCGCGTGGCTTCAAAGTTTTCGTGTACTCTCAGAGGTGCCTTTTTCAAAAGGTGTCTCACAACAGATTGTCTCGACAGTCAATCTTACGCGTTACGCGCTCATTTCCTCTGACCCCAATTCACGTCCAGATCTACTGCATATCCTTGCTTATCGAGAAGGTGTGCGCATTATTCCGAAAGAAAACACTGATGTCTGGAAGCCTCTCGTGGCTCAAGGCAGTATCCCCGAACTCATTGAGCACCAAACCAAGGAAGTCTTAGGTAATGACACTATTGTGGCCGGTCAGGTCAATAACGAACCCGGTGTTTGGGTATCAATGCAGATTGAAGGTGACGATTATTGGCTTTTAATCCGCAGTGACCTCCTTGATCCACCTTTTGGCACTGCCTGGATCTGGTGGGCATTTGTAGCATTTCTCGTGGGCACCATGGGCGCTACAGTTTTAACTCAGCGTACTGTACGGCCTTTAGCTGAATTGAGTGCTGCAGCCAAAAAGTTAGGTCGAGGCGAAAAACCTGAACCGTTACCCGAGAAGACCAGCACTGCAGAAATAGAGGCTGTCAACAAGAGCTTTAATCATATGGTGCAGGAGCTCGAGCGCATGGAAGATGACCGTGAACTTCTTTTGGCCGGTGTCTCCCACGATTTGAGAACCCCTCTGACGCGTATGCGGCTAGAAATTGAATTGGCTGGTTTATCCGATGATTCGCGTGATGCTATGGTGAGCGACCTTGAGCAGATGGAAAATATTGTCAATCAGTTCATGGCCTATGCCAAGCGCAGCAAGCAACCGCTTGAACGGGTTGATTTGGGTGCTACGGTCTATGAAACCATTGATGATATGCGCCTTCGCACAAAGCAGGATGTGCGCATAGAAACGAGCATCATGGGGAACCTCTTTGTGATGGCGCACCCGACAGAGTTGGTCCGTGCTGTTCAAAACCTTCTAGTGAACGCAGATCGCTACGGACGAACGGCTGATTCCGGATTACTTGAACTCAACATTCAGGTTTTGCGTCAGGGAGATGAGGCTGTTTTAAGAATCTGCGATAAGGGCGTTGGTGTTGCACCCGAAGAGATGGCCCGTATTGTTCGACCCTTTGAAAGAGGCGATACTGCTCGCGGCGGCACAAAAGGCGCTGGGTTGGGTCTGGCGATTGTCGTACGTGTGGTCAAACGTTCGGGTGGTCGAATTAAGTTATCTTCTAACCACCCGCATGGATTAATTGTTGAACTGATGATGCCTTTAGCTAATAAGCGAAACGAAAAACCTGCGCTCGAAGAGCAGACGGCACCTACCGATACTCTCTTGCCTCCCAAAGGCAAGGTTTAAATCTTTTCTGATTAGAGAGCCTCTAGTAAAGCGATCGCATGAACTTCGATCGCTTCTTTTTTCCCAACTGAGTCACACCCTTCTTTGGTCTTAGCTTTAATATTGACTCGCTGTAAATCAACTCCTAAGCAATGAGCAACTGACTCCCTAATTTTATCCATATGGGGTGCCAATTTCGGTGCTTGTGCAATAACGGTCGCATCAATATTGACGATCACCCAGCCTGCCTTGACCACAAGAGCCATAGTTTGAGATAAAAGCTCTCGGCTATCAGCACCCTTAAAAGCGGGGTCGGTATCGGGAAAGTGTCTACCAATATCACCAAGACCCGCTGCGCCCAAAAGGGCATCCGTGATAGCATGCAAAAGGACATCCGCATCGGAGTGCCCCAAAAGGCCCTTTTCATAATCAATCTGTAGTCCCCCTAAAATTAAAGGGCGTCCCTCTACCAAACGATGCAAGTCATAACCTTGTCCGATTCGAAAACTCATCTTTCTTCTCTCTAATTAAAAAATTTTGTGCAGCTTCTAAGTCTTCTGGATAAGTCACCTTAATATTAAAAGAAGATCCTATGACAACACCGACCTTGGCTCCTGCTTTTTCCATAGCGCCGGCCTCATCAGTAACTGACTCGGTGTTGTTTTTTAAAGCTTTGATTAATGGCTTTGCCCGAAAAACCTGAGGTGTCTGAGCCCGAAAGCAACGGGACCGATCAATCGTTTTTTCTATGAGCCCGTTATCGTCCACCCATTTAAGCGTGTCGGTGACAGCGATAGCCAGAATCGCTCCATCTAGGTCACGGCTCTCAATTGCCTGATCAAGTCTTTTAATTGATAAATGATCAACACAAGGGCGAGCTGCATCGTGAACATAGATCCAATCGTTCTCATCGGGATTTAGAGAGCAAAGACCATTTAATACAGTTTCAGCACGGGTTTTCCCACCGCAGCGAAAAATGGTTACAGGACCATGAAATTGGCATCGCTCAATGTAGCTGTCATTAGCCGACACAATCACAGCAATAGAATCAAAATAATCCATCTCAGCCAGTCGATTGACAGTCACCTCAAGCATTGTCTGATTTTGAAACAACGGTAGGTACTGCTTAGGATAGCCGATTTTCATCCGCTCACCAACTCCCGCCGCAGGGATCAACAATCTTTTTTTACACATCTCGCTTATCGTCTTCCAAGAACAAATATCGTAGCGATAATAAAGGCAAAACCTAAATAATCCATTACAACAAAGTGTGTACCGAAAAAGACAACTGAGAAAATAGCTGCAGATATCGGTTCAACACAGGCGATCATGCTCGCTTTAACACTTCCAAGATCGGCCACACCTTGCATATAGAGCATAAAGGCAGCAATTGTGCCTAAAAGAATAATCAAAATTAGAGCCAACACTCCATAAGTATCCAAATGATACTCAATAGAAGGAAAATTAATTGCCAAACCGGTAATGAGGCCGCCCACCAACATCCCGACACCCATTAATGGCTGAGTTGGATATTTTGAAAGGAAACGAGCAGGCAAAATTGTATAAACAGCAATTCCTAATGCACTGGCTAAGCCCCAAAAAAGTCCTTGGGCTGAAATCGCCAAATGGGTGATATCACCATGAGTCGCTACAAAAAAAGTTCCGGCAAAAGCGCAACCAATTGCCAAAAGCTCCCGCGCTGTAGGCAGTCTTTTCTGAATTAAACAAACAGCTGCCAAAATAAAGACGGGATTAAAATAGACCAGCATGGTAGCTGTCCCGGAATTGGTGTAATTTACAGCTGTTAAATAGCCGAACTGGCTGATCATTAAGCCGCCCAGTGCATAAACAAGAATCCAGAGCCAATGCATACCCGGCTTAAAAATGGGCGTCATCGCTTGTTTGTGGGTAGGGAAAAAGAAAAGACAAAGCAAAAATCCGGCAATCAGCATTCTAATCACGGTAAGCCAGTCCGGACGCACATCCTGATAGGAAAAAAGATACTGTCCGCAGGCACCTGAAAAGCCCCAGCCAATACCGCCCGCAAGAGTACAGATTATGCCGCGCCAAAGTTTTGAATCTCCTGTTAATACCATTGGTTTCTCCTTTCGCGGCTGAGATTCTATATTAGCTATAGAAGTTTTTGATTCAGGAGACTTTAGCGGAAGCAAAATATCGAAATTTTCAAAAAAAAGCGATAATTAGCCTCCTACTAAAAAGGGGTCGCCATGTTTGAAGCACTTCGAGAAAGAATCTTTCGAGATATTACTCATTTAAGCAATAAAGCCAAGCGCACGCTCTCCATTAATGCTCCTAGCGCTGACGCCCTGTGGCTGGCTCAAGCTGCACTTGTCGCTCGCAAACAAAATAAGGTTCTAGTTCTTATTGCAGACAATGCTTCCCAGTGCTTGAGACTGCGTGATGATATTGAATATTTTTCTCCTGAACTCAATGTAGTCTTTTTTCCGGATTGGGAAACTTTACCTTATGACTTGGTGAGTCCCCACCAAGACTTGGTGAGTGAAAGACTGGAAATCCTATATAAGCTTTCTGAGCGAAGAGAAAAGAAAGAAACACTGGATGTAATACTATTAACCTCGACAACTGCTGCTCAAACGATTGCGCCACCACAGTATATGGCTGGTCGGGTCTTTTTCTTTAAGAAAGGAGAAGAAATTAATGCTGCAACATTACGTGAAAGGTTAGTAAGTGCAGGCTATCAGCATGTGAGCCAGGTCGTCGCACCTGGCGAATTTAGTGTAAGAGGCAGCCTCATTGATATTTTCCCGATGGGGGCAGCTCATCCTTTCCGACTTGACTTATTTGATACTGAAATTGATTCGATTCGCACCTTTGATCCCGACACTCAACGTTCCTTAGAACTAGTCGATGAGGTTCGAATTCTGCCGGGCAGAGAGTTTCCTGTGGATGCTCAAGCACTTGTGAACTTTAGAGCGAAATGGCGTGAGCATTTTACCGGTGATCCTACTAAAGCCATTCTCTATAAAGACCTCAGTCACGGTGTGATTGATGCAGGGATTGAATATTATCTGCCTCTATTTTTTGATGAAAAAGCCTCTTTTTTCGATTACCTCAATCCTAATGAGACTCTGATCGGTCTATTAGGCGACAATGAGGCTGCTCTCAACCGCTTTTTTGAAGAAACTCAAGGGCGATACCAATTCCTAAAAGCCGATCCAGAGCGTCCAGTTCTGCCGCCTCAGTCGTTATACATGAGTAGCGAAGAGTTTTTTACCAAATTAAAACTCTTTGTTCGCTTTCAGGCCAAAATTGACCAAACAGAGCCTTCGAAGCGAATCCTTGTTGACCGCAAGGCAGAAAATCCGCTACAAAACCTTGAGCGCTTAATCGATGAGGAAAAGACCAGAAAACACCGTGTGCTCATTATGGCCCCGAGTAACGGCCGGCGTGAAACAATGGCCCAGCTTTTCGATAGAAATGGTCTGAAAGTTCCTTACGTGGAAAATTTCGAAAGCTTCTGTTGTGCAGATGCTCCCGTCATGATCACCGTTGGGCCGTTATACCAAGGGATGAGTGTAGAAGGAATAACGCTTCTTACCGAGACTGAACTTTATGCCTCTACGCCTAAACGTGTATTAAAGCGTCAAAGCCACGCAAGCAATGTTGACATGATGATCCGCGATCTTGCGGAACTCAAAATCGGAGATCCGGTTGTTCACATTACCCACGGTATCGGGCGCTACGCTGGTCTTCAAACAATTGAAACAGCAAATGGTCAGGAAGAATTTTTACGACTAGACTACGCCAATGAGGCAAAACTTTTTGTCCCTGTTGCTCAGTTACAATTGATTTCCCGCTACAGCGGCAGTGATGCAGAGCACGCCCCATTGCACAGTCTTGGCAAAAATGACTGGGAAAAAGCTAAAAAGAAGGCTGCAGAAAAAGTCAGAGACACAGCAGCAGAACTTTTAAATCTCTACGCATTAAGAGAAAAAAGCCATGGGCATGCCTTTCATTTTTCACGGGCTGACTACGAGGCATTTGCCGAAAGTTTCCCCTTTGAGGAAACTGCTGATCAACAGACTGCCATTGAAGCAGTACTCGATGATATGAAGTCCGACAAACCCATGGATCGGTTAGTGTGCGGGGATGTGGGTTTCGGGAAAACTGAAGTGGCACTGCGTGCGGCTTTTGCTGCTGTGATGGGCGGTAAACAGGTAGCAATCCTCTGCCCGACTACCCTTTTGGCTGAGCAGCATGCTCACACATTTAAAGACCGTTTCTCTGCTTGGCCTGTCACCGTAGCTGAACTCTCACGCTTTAGAAGTGCCAAGCAAAGCGCTCAGGTCATCGAAGGGCTTGAAAAAGGCACAATTGACATTGTTGTCGGCACACATAAGCTCTTATCCGAGAAAGTTCATTTTGCGCGATTGGGTTTAGTGGTCATTGACGAAGAACACCGTTTCGGCGTCAGACAAAAAGAAGTTCTCAAAAAGTTACGGGCGGAAGTTGATGTACTCACATTAACAGCAACTCCCATTCCGAGAACGCTCGCGATGAGTCTTGAGGGTATTCGGTCGTTTTCAGTCATTGCTACCGCTCCAGAAAAACGCCTGTCCATTAAAACAATCGTCAGAAAGGAAACACCCGAGGTGATTCGCGAAGCCGTTATGCGTGAACTCAAGCGAGGCGGCCAAGTCTATTTTCTGCACAACGATGTCTCAACAATAGAAAACAGGCGTGAGCAACTCGCTCAACTCATCCCTGAGGCACGTATCGTAGTAGGCCATGGACAGATGAATGAGAGAGAACTCGAATCGGTCATGCGAGACTTCTATCAACAAAGATATAACCTATTGCTTTGCACAACTATTATTGAAACCGGTATCGATGTGCCTACTGCAAACACAATTATCATGCATAGGGCAGATAAATTCGGTCTTGCACAACTGCACCAACTCAGAGGCCGCGTGGGCCGCAGCCATCACCAGGCCTACGCTTATCTTTTAACTCCCGGCAAAGATGCTATGACGCAAAATGCTCAAAAGCGTTTAGAAGCTATTCAGAACCTTCAGGATTTGGGCAGCGGTTTTTATCTCTCAATGCACGACTTGGAAATCCGCGGAGCCGGCGAAGTTTTAGGCGAACATCAGTCAGGTGAAATTGCTGCTGTAGGTTACGATCTCTATAACCAAATGCTCAGACGGGCAGTCAAAAGCATGCGCAATAACGAATCTTTTGATTTGGATGCACCGTTTCAGGCAATGGCAGAAATTAACCTCCACGCTCCAGCTCTTTTGCCCGCTGACTACGTCGAAGATGTCCACCAAAGACTTTCTTTTTATAAGGAACTCGCTAGCTGCGAGTCATTCAACGCGATTGAAACCGTTCGCGAAGCACTGGGAGACCGATACGGAAAACTGCCGCCTCAAGCTAACACATTGATTGAAACGCACAGACTGCGCCTTTATTGTCAGAACCTTGGTATTGAACGCATCGAGGCAACAGAGTCGGTCATGATTATCACCTTTTTACCGAAACCTAATTTTGAGCCAATGAGACTGATAGAAGTCATGCAAAAAAGCAAAAATATGCGCATGATGGGTCCAAGAAAGCTCAAGATTGAAACCTCTACTCCTACAATCGATTCACGATTGGCGTACTTAAGAGGCTTTGTAAAGTCACTCGATACGAAAGTACAAGGCGAAAGGTAGACAATTGAGGCTACAATGGCCTTTGAGGATCAGGATAATTATTACCGATGAAAAATTTTGTTTTTACTGCTCTGTTTTGTGCATTGTTTAGCGCACAACCGGCCGTTGGTGCAGGTGTGAGCTTTCAACAGGCCCGGCTCATGATGCTGCAAAGAGCAGACATGCTCAAAATCAGCCAGGCTGAAATCGATCAGAAAACTCAGCAAACCAAAGAAGCCCGATCACTTTCAGGTCCCAAAATCAGTTTAAACGCACAGCAAGTCGAAGGTCGAAAAGATATTCATATGGCTTTTGACAATCCTCTTAGTTCAGCTGGTGCGGTCTTTGGTCAGATGATGCCGCAATTACCTCAAATCGGATCAATTCTGGGTCAAAATAAATTCAAAATTGACATGGAAGAGGACATTTCTGGCCCTCGTGCTTCCGTTGACCTAATGTGGCCGATTTACACAGGCGGAGCCATAACTGCCAAACAAAACGCCTCTGAGGCTGCCTTAAGACAAGCCCGTGCTAGCCATGATAAGACTCAAGATGAGTTGGATACCCTTTTAGTGCAGAAGTACTTTGGCGTACAGCTTGCCAGAAGCGTAGAAAAATTAAGAGCTGATCTTTTGAAGCAACAGGAAAGGGATCTAAATAGGGCGAAAAAGTTTGAAAAAGCTGGACTGATTGCAAAAATAGAGCGCATGAGCGCCCAAGTGAATCGAGATGCTGCCGAACGTGATTTGATTGCCTCTCAAACTGATCGCCAGGTGGCCGAAACCGAACTGGCAGATTTACTTCGTGAAAAAGAAATCGGCAGGCTTGAGACTCCGATGTTTGTCACAAAGGATTTAAAGTCGCTCTCTTATTGGCAGGATCTTGCGATTGCACACAATCCAACGCTCAAAGCGCTTGAGGCTCAGCACGAACAGGCTCGCATGGGTGTACAGGCAGCAAAAAGCGCTTATCACCCACAAGTGTACTTATTCGGCCATTACAACATGATTAAACATTACCTGACACTGCCAGAGCCAGATTGGATTGCTGGAATCGGCGTGAGCTTCACACTTTGGGATAACCGTGATCGCTCAGCTCGCGTGGGCAGTGCTCAAGCTTTAGCCAATAAGGCCCAAGCTGCCCAAAGCCAAGCCAGAAACGAAATCAATAAAGTCGTTGAAGTGGCTTGGCTAAAGAGCACTCAGGCGCTGGAGCAGTACCGTCTAACAATAAGCTCGATCGATTTGGCCAAAGAAAATGTCAGACTACGTGAACGCTCTTTTAATGAAGGACTCTCCACGGTGGATGATGTAAACGATGCGCGCAATAAGCTTATTGCCGCAGAGGTAGCCCAGAGAGTTGCTGCCTATCGTTTCGTGGTTTCCTACTCTTTACTACACGCAGCAAGCGGTCGGATGATCGATTTCATGGACGTTTTAACCCGTCCGAATATAACGGTGATTGAACAATGACGCAGAAGAATACAAAACCCACAAAGCCACTCATAATTGGAGGCGCCGTTGCTTGTGCTTTAGTGCTTGCCGGAGGCTTTTGGATGGGAACCCATCCTGCTAAAGAACCTTTTTATGGCGTTATGCAAGCTAAAACGGTAGATGTTGCTGCTAAGGTCACCGGACGGATTGAATCGCTTATCGTTCACGAGGGCGACAATGTCAGTATCGGTCAAACCCTGATGACTTTGGACATTCCCGAAGTTGAAGCAAAATTACGGGAGGTGCAGGCCCTAAAGTCAGCTGCCGCTGCTAAAGCAAGCCTTGTTGATGAAGGAGCCCGCCCTCAGGAAATACGGGCTGCCAAGGCTCAGATGTTGAGAGCGCAAGCCGGTCAACAATTAGCACAAAAGACCTATACGCGTGTGTATGCTCTATATAAAGAAGGTTTAATTTCTAAGCAAAAATACGATGAAGCACTGGCTCAAAAAAGAAGTGCTGAAGAACTTCTGGCAGCAGCCCGCGAACAGTACGATATTGCTCAAACAGGTGCTCGAATTCAGGAAAAAGAAGCTGCGGGAGCGTTAACTGCGCAGGCTGAGGGCGGAGTTGATCAGGTAGCAAGTCTTGTCAAAGAGAAAAATGTCACCTCACCACTTACAAGCGAAGTCTCACGTGTCTATGTTGAGGTTGGTGAAATAGCGGCTGCAGGTTTGCCCTTAGCTACATTGGTCGACTTATCCGATCAATGGGCAGTGTTTAATATCCGAGAAGATGACATGGTTACTGTCACGAAGGACTCGATACTTAAAGCTGAGATTCCTGCATTAGGATTAAAGGACGTGCAGTTTAAGGTCTACTTTATTAACCCTCGAGGCGACTATGCCACGTGGCGCGCAACCCGTCAGTCTAGCGGCTACGATTTAAGAACTTTTGAAGTCCGTGCGCGTCCTGTTACGACTGTCCCTAATCTGCGCCCTGGCATGAGTGTCATTGTTAACCGTTAGCTTTAAGCATCATGGATATGAAGGCACTTTGGGCAAGCATCAAGCGTGAGATTTTAGCGGTAGTGAACAATCCCTGGGATATCGCGCTATTTATCGTGATGCCTGTTATTTGGTGCCTGCTCATTGCTGGCCTTTTCGGCGACGGTTTAGTCCGGGATGTTCCTGTCGGCATTGTCAATTTAGATAACAAACCCGAGTCTATTGACTTAGAGGTCAAGCTTGATGCGCTTCCTAGCGTTGAGCTAAAGAGTTTTAACTCTCCTCTTGCTGCTGACGAAGCCATAAAACGAGCCGACATCTATGCATACATTGTTATCCCACATAATTGGCTCGACAGAGGTTCAAAACCCACTGCGTCTTCTCTTGAGTTGTATTTCCCGAAAACACTCTATGCAATCGCCACGACTCTTGAACTCGATATCAAGCAAGCTCTTTTAGC
Organism: uncultured Sutterella sp.; assembly: GCA_900544345.1. Lineage (GTDB taxonomy): Bacteria > Pseudomonadota > Gammaproteobacteria > Burkholderiales > Burkholderiaceae_F > Aphodousia. The sequence goes on from UQUR01000006.1 coordinate 107,794, forward strand.
CTTTCAGACTGAAAAATTTCAACGCCTTGCGCAAACTGCAGGCTTAAACAGCGAACAAACCAAAAGAGCCACGGCGCTTGTTAGCGTTCACTCGGTAACGCTTGGCAATATCGCATTTAATTTCCAAGCTTATATTCTTCCGACTCTAATTCCCGGTATTTTGCACCTTGGACTAGCTCTGGCCGTAGCGAGCCGATTTTTGGTTGAGTGGCGCCAAAAAACAGTAAATAACTGGATTAGTACCGCTAAAGGAAGTGTCTTTATCGCCTTTTTGGGCAAGGTTATACCCTGGTGGATCCTTTATACACTTTACGGTTTTTTGTATATCGCGATCATGACAGGCTTTCTCGGCTGGTGGATTCAGGGATCTCTTCTTTTGTGGTTGATTGGACTTGCCCTTTTTATGGCAGTCATGTGCACATTGCCCGTCTTCCTCGTTGGTATTGTGATGCCTTTTGGCTGGGTTATTGTCCTAAGTTGTACCGTGGGCTACATTGCTCCGATCTTTCCTTACACAGGTTTTTCCTACCCTCTTGACTCCATGGCTCAACCCATTCAGTGGCTTGCGATGATGTTTCCCCTTACACATTATTTCCAATTTCAGGGTGAACAATGGATATTAGATGCACCGCTGAGAAGTTCACTTTGGACATTAGGCAAACTCTTAATATTTGGCTTACTTTGGTTTGGTCTCGGGTATTTATTCTTTAAAAAACGAGTCGCTGATGAGTGTGCTCTCGAAAGAAAGGAGAGAAAATGAGAGCACTGAACATTTTTCTTGAAACGATCCGAAAAGCTGTTTTCTCACATGACAGCTTCATGATCTTTGCTATTGCTTCACTGTTTTATCTGGTTTTTTATGCCCTGCCTTATGACAATCAGATTATTGTGAAAATTCCAACGGCCATTGTCGATATGGATCAAAGCCGTTTATCTCAAGATTTGACCAATAAGATTCAATCGACTTCAGTTGTACAAACAGTCCTAAAAACCAGTGATTTTACTGCTGCACAAAACGCTTTTCGGCGCTCCGAAGTTGACGTCATGATTGTCATCGGGGAAAGCTTCTCTGAAGATATAGGGCGAGGTGAAAAAACAGTTATAACTGTTTTTTCAAACGGCGCACTGCCAGTCAAAGGCAGGGCTGTCAGCGCATCACTTCTTTCTATTGTGGCAGAAGAAAACATTGTCCAGTCAGCATCTCGGCTTGTGTCCCAGGGGCTTAATCCTGTTCTTGTCAAACAAATGAGCATGCAGCCATCTACCTTCAGCTCCCAGGATCTTTTTAATAACATCTCAGGCTACGGGTACTATACGGTCCCAATGGTTGCAATCGTAATTGTGCAGGCAGTCCTTTTATTCGGAGTCGGTATTGCTTTAGGCGGTTGGCTTTCAGCTGAGAATACGCCTGATTTTTTTAATACTGCTATGCAATCACCGGCTGCGTTTACCCCTGTCTTTTTAGGTTTTTGGTTTATCGCCTTTTTCTGGGCGTGCTTTATTGAAGGCTTCGGGCTTTCTATCTTATCCATGCCAACCTTAGCCAATCCCTTGGCTGCTTTGATTGCAATTGTTGCTTTCACACTGTCATTGACCGCTTTGGCTGTCTTCATGGCGCTCTGGATGAATACAAATCGCTATGCCGCAGGTCTCGTTTTAGCCTCCGCTCCCAGCGTTTTTCTCTCAGGATTAGTTTTCCCTATGGAAAACTTTGCCAGCTGGGTCTTGCCTTTTGCTTGGATGATTCCTACAACACCAGGTTGCCAAGCCATTGTCCTTGCAAGTCAAGAAGGTGCGCTGCTTTCTGATATTGCTTCTTTAGTTCTTATTAATTTAATTCAGGCCACTGTATACGGTATGCTTGGTTACCGGATGCTTCTCAAACGCATAAACGAACGGAAGAATATATCGTTGACTAGCGCATCCGATTATTAATAGAAGCAAACTGTGGTTCCTTCATCGAGCCCTCTATGACATCAATGCGATGACGCAACCAGTCAGTTGATCCATGCATTTCATAGTATCTAGGATTCGATAAAATTGCAGCAAGCCATACACTTTGCCAGTGAGTTAAGTGCCTCGCACTTACACCATAGTAATGTCTAGCAGCGGCCTCGACTCCAAAAATACCTTCTCCAAACTCTGCAATGTTTAAGTACGTTTGCAAAATTCTACCCTTAGACCAAGTTGCCTCCATCACTAGAGACAAAAGCATTTCTTGAAACTTTCTCAAATAACTTTTTTCATGTGTTAAAAAAAGATTTTTAACTGTTTGCTGAGTGATGGTTGAACCACCAGGAGCCCGTTCGCCTTCAATCACATTACTGACAAAAGCCTCACCCGTTGCTTTCCACTCGATACCGAAGTGCTCAAGAAAATTGACATCTTCGGCTGCCACAGCAGCTTTGACCATATCAGAGGAAATATTTTTTAGTAAAACAGGCTTAAACTGCACCTTACCCAAACGCTCTTTTTCGCTTTCAATATAAGCCGAGGTTTCAATGGGGCTGATGCTGTACCAAAGGACCTGAGCAATATAGTAGCCCTCAACAAGCAAAAAAAGAACCAGAGTCAATGCGACAAGACGTTTGATCAGATGTCTGATTCGCATAGACTTTATCCTATTTATCCATTACGTGAAGACCTATCAGGTCATACTCTTGGTTAGCGGTCACTTTTACGTCTACGATATCACCAGGTTTTAGATGTGTTTTAGTCGTTACATAAATAATACCGTCAATTTCGGGAGCATCAGCTGTGGTTCTACCAATGGCGACTCCATCGTCATCTTCAGGTTCATCAATAATGACTTTTTGAATCGTACCAATTTTCTTTGCCATGCGCGCTTCGGAAATTTTAGACTGAACAGCCATAAACCTATCGCGGCGCTCTTCACGCACCTCATCTGGCAAAGCACCGGGTAATTCATTAGCGGGCGCTCCTTCAATAGGCGAATAAGCAAAGCAACCCACACGGTCGAGCTGAGCTTCTTTTAAGAAGTCAAGCAGATAACTGAATTCTTCCTCAGTCTCACCTGGGAAGCCAGCGATGAAGGTTGAGCGAATAGTTAAATCCGGGCAAATCCTGCGCCAAGCCTGAATACGCTCAAGCGTTTTTTCAGAAGCTGCAGGCCGCTTCATCGCCTTAAGCACTCGAGGATGTGCATGTTGAAAAGGAATGTCCAGGTAAGGAAGAATCTTGCCTTCGGCCATCAATTCCACAACTTCATCAACCGCAGGATAGGGATAAACATAGTGCAGACGAATCCACATACCAAGATCACCCAATTCACGTGCCAAATCAAAAAGACGCGTACGAAGAGCCTTGCCCTCATCAGTAAAGTCGATTTTGTAGCGAAGATCGACACCGTAGGCAGAGGTATCCTGACTAATCACCATCAACTCTTTTACTCCACTTTCGCGAAGAACTTCAGCTTCTCGAAGAACTTCTCCGATCGGGCGGCTAACAAGCTTGCCCCTTAACTGAGGAATGATGCAAAAGGCACACTTATGATTACAGCCCTCACTGATTTTTAGATAAGCGTAATGCGAAGGAGTGAGCTTTAAGCCCGCTTTAGGAACCAAATCCCAATAGGGACTGTGAGGCTGAGGCAAATATTGATGCACCAACGAATAGACTTTATCAAATTCGCCAGGACCAGTAACCCCTAAAATATTAGGACAGACATCATCAAGGTAGGCTGTGCCGTCAAGGTGCTTTTTTGCACCCAGACAACCCGTGACAATCACCCGGCCATTTTCCTGCATGGCTTCATTGATCGCTTCGACACTTTCTGCCACAGCTTCATTTAAAAAACCACAAGTATTGACTATCACAAGGTCAGCGTCACTGTATGAACCGACAATTTGATAGCCTTCGGCTCTTAACTGAGTCATGATACGTTCAGAATCCACGAGTGCTTTCGGGCACCCCATGGAGACAACCCCGATTCGTCTGTTATTTCTCATTATCCTTAAGCCTTTATCCAAATCATAGCGGCGTGGCGGCCAGTTTTTCCATCACGACGGTAGCTGTAAAAAAGTTCAGGATTGGAATATGTGCTATGGCGTGCCTCAACCACATCTTGTACACCAACCTGTAGCAATGCCATGCGAGCAAGAGTCGTAAGTGAGCAAAGATAGTGGCCATTATCCTTTTTTCTGAAAGCCACTTCTGCAGCGCTGATAGATTGTTTCATTGCATCGAGCACTTCAGCTCCGGTTTCAAAATCATCGTCTCCGATCCGGGGACCGAACCAAGCGATAAATTGAGCTTCAGGATTGCCAAGGCGCTCGCAAAGTCTTTGAATCGTTTTTTGCAAAATACCTGACGCAAGGCTTCTCCATCCGCAATGCACGGCAGCTACAGCTTTACCTTCTTTTTCAGCAATTAACACAGGTAGACAATCAGCTACTTGTACAACACATACGGTATTAGGCGTCACGGCAGTGCTGGCATCAGCTTGCTCTTCAGGCATTGCCGTTTCTGCATCCACGACCTTAGTGCCGTGCACTTGCTTGAGCCACTTGGGATCAGCAGGCACAAGTTGTGCAGCAAGTTGTCGGTTCATATTCACGCAAACCGGAACATCGCCCGTATACAAACCAACATTAAACCCTCCAATTCCATCTTTATCACCGAAGGGACCAGAAGAAACCCCACCGGCTCGTAGTGTCATCAAAGCGTCTACGTTAGCTGGGCAAATGTCACTCCAGTCCGGCTGCATAATGGCTAGTGCCGGTTTTGTTGTATCGTCTATCATAGATTTTTAATCCTATTTTTCAAAAACGGTCACAGGTTCATCTGTCGGTCCGAAACCTAATTCTTCCATCAGTTGAGCTAAATCAGTCGGTGCTGCAACGAACCATTGCATCGTTTCTCGGCTTACCGGATGAATAAGCCCGAGTCTTGAAGCGTGTAAAGCTTGACGCTTCATTATGGCTAATGGACAGTCTTCGGGCAACTTTCCCATTTTACCTTTATAGACTGGATCGCCTACAAGAGGTAGCCCCGCCCACTGCATGTGCACTCGAATTTGATGTGTCCGACCAGTATCAAGTCGGCAAGCGACCCATGACACTTTGATAGGTGTCTGACCAATTCCTGGCACAAAACCTACATCCACACACCTTACATGCGTTTTTGCTTCCTTGGCTCTAGGCCCCTGACCGACACAAAACCTTATGGGTGAGCGGGGATCTCTCATTATGGGTTCTTCAATAAAACCTGCCTCAGGCGCTTCACCAAAAACAATAGCCCAGTATTCGCGTTTGACCGTTCTAGCCTGAAGCTGACGAATCAGGTCGGTTTGCGCTTCGAGCGTCTTTGCAACGACCATGAGGCCGGTCGTGTCCCGGTCCAAACGGTGCACAATACCAGCACGAGGCAAGGACTTTAATTGTGGATTGCGTGCCAAGAGACCATTTAAAAGTGTGTCATCCCAGTGACCGGCAGCCGGGTGCACAACGAGCCCCGCTGGCTTATTGACCACCAAAATAGCATCGTCTTCATACACAACGTCCAAATCCATTTGAACCGGTTTGAAAGCAAGCTCTTCTGGGCTGGGCTGCTCCAAAACTTCAATTTCATCACCTGCCGCAACCTTCTGGCGGATCTTAGAGGCCACCTCACCATTCACAGTTACGGCTCCCTCTTCAATCCATTTCTGAAGACGAGCTCGTGACACTGACGGCATCAAAACAGCAAGCACTTTATCGAGGCGCTCACCCGATCCTTTATCATCAACAACAAAATACAGAGCTTCTTCGGAAGTCACTGACATACAAATCCTTAAAAATACTTGAGTCTGAGGCGGTCTGATCGTTATAATCCGTGAATCAATTGACCGCATTACTCTAGAGTCACATCAATGACACTAACTTTACATCAATTGCGCACCCGTGCGGCAACTATTATTTTAGCCGCTACAACAGCTGCACTTGGCGCAGGTTGCACGCAAATAGAAACAGATATTACCCAAGGCTGGGACGCTGACCGACTGTACGAAGAAGCTCGCACTGCCGCTGAAGACAGCGACTGGACTCGGGCGCAAGATTATTACACAAAATTGGAAAGCCGTTATCCCTTCGGCCGCTACGCTCAGCAGGCACAAATTGAAAGTGCTTATGCTTATTGGCGCGATGGTGATGCCGCCCAGTGCATACAGGCCTGTGACCGCTTCCTGCGTCAATACCCCAATCATGCCAACAGTGACTACGTACTCTACCTAAAAGCTTTGGCTACTTTAAACCAACGTGATACGGTGTTTACGCTCTTGCTGACAAACGACATCTACGAACGTGACTCTGACGCTGCACAAACTGCTTTTGATACGTTCAAAGAATTAATTGAACGCTTCCCTCAGTCGCGCTATGCTCATGAAGCACGCAGACGGATGCATGAACTCGTTCTCTCACAGGCTCACCATGAATACAATATTGCCCGCTTTTACTATGAACGGCATGCGTATGTTGCAGCTATTGAACGCGCTCAAAACGTTGTAAAAACATTCCAACAGACACCCTACTCTGACGATGCTTTAAAACTCATTCGTGACAGCTATCGTGAATTGGGAGTAACGGATTTACAAGCTGATGTTGACCGAGTACTAGAACTTAATCAGAATCGTCAGCGCTAAAAATTCGTTTTTATTGAAAACTCCCGCATCTGCGGGAGTTTTATTTATCCAGCTTAAAAATCTTTTCGATCTCTCTTGTATCCAGATCGCCTATCCATGTCTCACCGGTTTGAACAGTTAAATCTGCCAACTCTTTTTTGCTTTTGAGCATTTCATTAATCTTTTCTTCAAAAGTGCCAGCAGTAACAAAACGGTAAACTTCTACATCCTTTTTTTGCCCGATCCGATAAGCACGATCAGTTGCTTGGGATTCAACTGCCGGGTTCCACCAAAGATCATAGTGAATAACAGCCGATGCTGCTGTTAAATTTAAACCCGTTCCTGCCGCTTTTAAGGAAAGAATCATTACTTTTACCTCAGGATCAGTCTGGAAAGCATCTACCATCTGGCTTCGCTCTTTGATGGATACTGCTCCATGCAAAAAGGGGGCTTTTTCATTCATCGCATTTTCAATCCAGCTCTGAAGTCTTAAGCCCATTTCCCGATACTGAGTGAAAACAAGGATCTTTCGACCGGCCTCGAGATTTCTGCTTATTAACTCTAATAAAAGCTTGCCCTTGCCGGAGTCGGGCGCTTCGGTTTGAGTTTTCAAATATTGAGAAGGAGAATTACAGATTTGTTTTAAAGAGGTTATGAGTTTGAGAACCAGTGCTCTCTTTTTCATTTTGAAGTCGCTTCCTTCTTCTTTTGCCGCCTCCTCAACTTTTTTCATATGCTTGATTGCTGAAGAAAGTACTTTTTGATAAAGAGAGGCCTGCTCAATCGTTAAAGGTGCAAATTGGTCAAAAAGAAGCTTTTCGGGCAAATCATTGATGATGCTTTTATCTGTCTTTAAACGCCTTAATACAAAAGGCTTCGTTAAGGCTTTCAGTGCATCAATGATCTTTGGATCCCGTTCGGACTCAATCGGAGAGGCAAACGTGCGCTTAAAGTCACTTTCTGAACCCAAAAGTCCGGGCTCAATAAGTGAAAAGATCGACCAATATTCCATCAGATGGTTTTCCACCGGCGTGCCGCTCATAGCAATCACTTGTTGGGCTCGAAGTACAGAAAGTGATTGAGTCAAAGTTGTTGAGTGGTTTTTGACAGCCTGCGCCTCATCGATAATTAAAAGTCTCCAAGGCATCGCTGCCAACTTTTCAATATCTCTTCTGACAATGCCATAAGAAGTTAAAAGCATGTCAAAGTCTTCTGTTGCAGGTATGAATCTTTCAGAGCCATGGTAAAGGCAATAGCGAAGAGTCGGAGAAAACTTTTCAATTTCCCTACTCCAGTTCGTCAACAGCGTTGTGGGAACGACTATCAGAGCTTTTTGCTTTTTAAATTCCCCTGCTTCCTTCAAAGCAGTCAATGTAGCAATCACTTGCAGCGTTTTCCCAAGGCCCATATCATCAGCAATTAAAGAACCCAGACCTAAACGAATATTTTTCATAAGCCACTCATAGCCTCTTTGCTGATAAGGTCTCAGGGTAGCTTTTAAAGTTTGCGGAAGTTTGACACTACGAACTGTTTCAATATTTTTAAGCTGTTTTTTAAGTTCGTCACTTGCAAAAACTTCAATACCATCAACCTCTCCCACTAAAAGCGCTCTGACTTTTTCAAGTGGACTGTATTTAGGAGCGTTCTGAAGTCTTTCGCGGTATTTTTGAATCTCTTCCGGATCCACATAGACATACTGATCACCCCAGGCAATGACTTCTCCAACGTGCTGCACCAAGACTTCAAACTCTTCTTTTGATAAAGTCGACTCTCCCAATGCCAACTGGTAGTTAAAGTCGCTAAGGCTCTCCCCAGAGAAAAAGGAAGAGGAGTTTCTCGAAGAGGTAAGCTCTGCCACTAATGATGGCTTAAGAAGTTTTTTCAATGACAGGGGCATGGATACACCAACACCCAAAAGTGTCAGCCCCTCTGACACATCAAATAAAAAGTCCCGTAATTCTGAAGCAACAAGCTTTACAGTTCTGGTCGGGGACCTAGTCAAATCATTAAAAATTGGGTAAAGGCTTTGTAACGTTGAGACAACATTTAATGCTGCATAACGTTCTTTTTCATATTGATCGGACTTTAACAGTATCTTTAGATCAATAGGTTTATCTTTCCCCTCTTTCGCTTGTATCAGAAAATGAAGATTAATAGCCCCATCTCGCGTTTTTCTAAGGGCAATTTGCGGCAACCACGGGAAATTTAGCGTGAGATTAAGTACTCGGAGGTAGCGCGCAAATTGATAAGCTAATTTCGGCTCTACCTTCGCATAAAGCTCACTGACTGAGGGAGACGCAAATAGAGTCGCTATGCCATCAAAAGAGGTATTTTTTGAAAGTAATCGATGCCAATAAGTGAGCAAAAAAGTGAGCACCATGAAACTTTTCTGGGCTTCAGTGCTGGGCTCTAGTGCCTCAAAGTTAAAGATATCCTTTAATTGACCTTCGAAAGCTTTCGTAAAATCACTCACCGCTCGGTTCACAGCACTTAAGCGAACAGCCGGAATCCAAAAAATAACAGGCCAAGGATTGGGATCTGTAGCTGAGACAACAGTCACAGGAACAATAGCGCGAGCACGATAGAGCTTTTGAGTGAACTTAAAAAGCACTCTAAGTGCATAAAGTGGTGGAGTCAAATGCGAGCGGCTTAAACTCTCTGGCAAACACATTAACACACTGATTAAACGAAACGCTTCATTTAAGGTGAGACTTTTACCTTCTTCATCGTAAAAATCAAAATCTCTTAAAGTTTTTGATTGGGGCCTGAAGCTGAAACGATGGCGATTGTATTGACTGAGCTCTTTGAGAATCTTTTGTATGAAAAGTGAATTTTCTTGATCTTCAGGCGAACTGAAGAGTGCATCAGCATAAGCCGCGTTAGTTTTAAGGCACTTTAAAATTTCAGCCGGAAAATCTCTACTTTCTGAGAGGGTAAACCGTTTGGGTAAAAGAGAAAATATCCGCTCTCCGACATCTTCAAGTGCCGTTAGAGGCAAAGTCTTTATTGTGTAATGAGGATTCTTTTCATCAAAATGAATTGCCTCTGCCGCAGACAATAAATCGTAAATGGTACAGGGATAGTCGCCCGTTGCGTCTTTAACTTGCAGTCCAGCTTCTGTTAATTTTTCTAAAAGATTGACACCGTGAAGGGTAAAAAGAATAAAAGGATCGTTATCGATTTCTTTAGAAAGCCAATAAATAACCGCTGCGATATGTTTACAAAGGTGAGCTGAGTCAGGACAGTTGCAGGAAATGTCCAAATCAAGGCTTGAGGAAGGAAAAAGCTTAAGCCCTAATTGATCACAAAGCGTGTTCATTTCAGAAGGCAATGTGTGATCGAGCAATTGTGCTAAAAGTACAGGCTCTGACTTAATTGTCTGAATAAGTCTCTGAGTTTCTTTTTCGGTAAAGGGCCGAAGTCCAATAGAAACTTCATAGACTGCAAAATTCCCCTGCACAAGGGCTTGCACTTTATGCGTAGTAAGATCAATACTGACTTCGCGCACATTACCCTGATTGCAGTATGTCTTCCCCCGAGGCAATCGATTGGCATGATCGCAGGCGTTAAGCTCTTTTAACCACTCTGCTCCCCACCACGTTTTGCCATATTGAATACGCTGCGGCATCAATAGGCCTCATCTGGGTTATCCAAAAATGAATACACTCGGGCAAATTCTTGAGTACGTATCATTGGTGGCAAACTTTCTAGAACAACCCGTCCGTAACGCTTTTCGAGCAAACGATTATCACCGAAGACAATTACTCCAAAATCCTTTTCACTGCGAATTAGCCGCCCGACCCCCTGTCTCAGTGTCGTAATCATTTCTGGGAGCTGGTAACACATAAAGGGATTTTTACCCTGATCGGCAAACCACTCTTTCTTGGCTCTTGCCACCGGTGTGTCAAACTGTGCAAATGGCATCTTATCGATGACCACAAGCTGAAGAGCATCTCCTTTCATATCCACACCCTCCCAGAAGCTCATTGAGCCAACAAGAACTGCATTGGGCATAGACTTAAAATGTTCAAGCAACTCTGATTTCGGTGCTTCACCTTGCACGCAAAGCGTAAAATTAGCCCCCATTTTCATACGAAGCTCGTTAGCAATCGCCTCCAGCGAGCGAAAACTTGTACACAGGAAAAAGGCCCTGCCCTGTGTTTTTTGCAGTAACGGCCATGTAGCCTCCACGAGCTCATGAGCAAAATCGGGATCAAATACTCCTGGTAGATTTTTCGGAAGATAAAATCTGGCCTGGTAGCCAAAATTAAAGGGACTCGCCCAAGTATAAGTGGGCGTATCGCTTTTTAATCCCAATTCATTTAGAAAGTAGGAAAAATCAGCCGTTGCATCATCTTTTCGCGTAGAAATTGTGGCACTTGTGAGTACCCAGGCGTTGTTCATTTTCTCCCGCGCTTTGGCAAAGGGCTGTGCAAGAGACAAAGGAGTGTTAGAAAAAAGAACATTTTGCTCGGTTAGCTTTAACCAGAGCACTGATGGAATGCCGCCAATGGTTTTCACTGCGGCCGGATTTGAAAGCGTGACTTGCCAATCCTGGATGCGTTTGACTAAATCGGCTGCACGGTCTGCAAAAAGGTCGCATTCGTCATTGGCCCCTTGAACCGATTTAAACGCTGCTAACACTGCAGATACAGAGTCACTTAACTTGGCAAACGGTTCTTTAATCGCTTCAACAAAACCTTCTATTGAAGCAATCTCGATTTCGCTTTCAATATCAACGCCTAAGCCACGGTGGATCGTCTGGTGGAGATTTAATGCCGCTTTTTTGACTTCAAGAAAAATATCGTCCCAGCGGACAACACCTGGTGCATGGGCTTTGCCGATTAATCGACCCTCTTCGCTAAAATCCTGCAGTTCCCACAAAGAAAAGAAATCAGAAAAATAGTCGATACCAATATCGGGCAATTTATGTGCTTCATCAATGATGATTAAATCGGCCTCAGGTAAAAGCTCTGCCATTGTGTCATCTTTGAGACTCAAATCAGCCATGAAAAGATGGTGATTAACGATCACTACATCAGCTTCTTTTGCGCGGGCTCGAGCTCGATTGAGGAAACAGTCATCGTAATGGGGACACTTGCTTTTCCCTAGACAATTGTCTTTGGTGCTTGTTACCCAAGGCCATAAGGGGTCTTTTTCCGGGATTCCTGAGATGTCATTTTTGTCCCCACTTACACTTAGCTTGGCAAAATCAATAATTTTTTTTAGGCGCTTATAACTATCGGCTTCAGGCAGCAGTCCCCTATCAACCAATTGATCCAGTCGTTCTTTACAGATGTAATTACTTCTACCTTTTAAAACAGCGACATCAGCATCAATACTGAGAGCCGAGCAGATTCGACCGACGTCCTTATTAAAGAGCTGATCCTGCAAGGTTTTACTGGCTGTTGAAACAATCGTTTTAGAACGCGACAATATAGCTGGAACCAGGTAAGCAAAAGTCTTTCCGGTCCCGGTACCGGCTTCAACAACGGCTGTAGAGCGACTATCGATTGCTTCAGCAACAGCGTGAGCAAACTGTAGTTGGCTCTCACGTCTTTTAAAGCCTTCAATTTTTTTGCATAAAGGCCCGTTTTCAGCGAAAGCACTATCAATAGCTTGTTGGAACTGCTCTTTCATGGATTAAAACAAAAAACCGTCTTTTTTATTTTGTTCATCCTGAAGTTTTTGAGCCTCTTGTCGTTTTTGACGCTCAGCTTCATAGGCTCTTTGACGAGCCTCACGTTTGGCTTTACGCTCGGCTGCAGCAGCCTCTAATTCGTTTTTACGGACTTCCTGAGCTTTCAACTTTTCATCGTAAGCGGCAAGATTGGCCCCTTCTTGAGCTCTACGAGCATCCTGGCGGGCAATTTTCTCATCGTTATTTTTAACACTTGCTCGCTTAGCAGGCATTGCCTGGTCACGAGCGCCTTTTTCACGCCGTTGCTGGGACTTAAAGATTCTGATTTGGTGATCAGCTTGACGAATCAACTGGTTAGCAATACGACTTCGTTTGAATAAAACCGTTTCGGCCCGATCAATGCAGTCATTAACAAAGATTTTCTTCTGACACAGATAGGTGTGGCCGGCTCGAAGTTTTTCAATACGCTTTAATTCAGCTTCGCCAATTGCTTTTGCTTTTTCTGCTTCTTCGAGTGTTTTAAATTCAGGATTAATATATTCTGGATCCAAAGGACTAGGAGCTACAACTCCAGCTTCCCAACCGAGCTCTTCAGGTGTAACAAACTCAGCATCCTCATCGGGCGCAGCTAAAAGAGATCCAGCAAAAGAAGCGGCAATTAAACCAACTATTAATTTTTTTGACATCTGCATACCTCTGCACAGTAATCCTCGAAATTGTAAATGAACTTAAGCCGCTTTAACCGTAACGAAAAATTTCCAGACACTTTTTAAAAAAAGTAAAAAACAAAGTATTGTTGATTTGACTATCGTCAAAGATAATCCTTGTCGATTTTGTCATAGATTTTGTCGATCAATAGAACAATACTTTATCTATCTAATTGATAATTTGCATGTTTTTCAGCTCTAAGCGTTTTTGCTTATCAAGGTGAATAAAGCCACTCTTGAAAAAATAAAAATGTTCAAAATTATTCCTTTTCCTGAGTTGATATCAGTGTCATTAAACTCCAAAGAAAAGTCTATCTTATTGATTTTATGAATTAAATATCTTGATGTAAATCATTTAGTTTTTGTCGACGAATGAGCAGCTCTAGAATCGCAGAATAATAATTTTCAAAATAACACTCAATCGCTAGACTTCGTGAAATCTCAATCAGAAAAGGAAATGTAAATGAAAAAACTGCTTTTGGCATTGGCAATGGGATGCATGATGTTGCCAATTACTTCACAGGCTGAAACAATTTTAGTAGGCACCGATGCGGGCTACGCTCCTTATGAGTTTAAAGACCCGAAAACCAATGAGATTGTTGGCTTTGATATTGATCTTATTACTGCTATCGCAAAAGCCACTGGTAACGAAGCAAAAATTCAGAATATGCAGTTTGCAGGGATCATTCCGGCACTGCAAAGCAATATGATTGATGTGGCTGCGGCAGGCATGACGATTACAGAGGCCCGTAAGAAACAAGTCGATTTCTCCGACCCATACTATGATGTCGGAGGCTTAATCATGGCTGTCCGCTCAAAAGACACTGACAAATACAAACATATGAACGATCTTGAAGGAAAGCGGGTTTGTGCACAAATCGGCTCGACCGGTGCTCTTTTAGCAAAAGAAATTAAAGATGCAAAACTTGTCGCCTTCGATCAGACAGGTGAAGCTTTCATGGAGCTTAAAATGGGCGGCTGCGAAGCCGTTCTTGTGGACAAAATCGTGACAGAGTACTACCTCACTCATAGAGCTGAAAAAGACATTGTCCTCGTGCCCCACCTCTACACCCATAAACAAAACGGTTTTGCTATTGCTAAAGGCAATAAGAAAATGCTGCAACTTATTAATAAGGGCCTGAAAACCATTCGCGAAAACGGAGAGTATGACCGTATTTACGAAAAATGGTTTGGTCACAAACCGGATGCCGTTCAATAATTTTTTATTAATGTGAAGGAAAAGATCGAGAAAAAATTATCATTCTCGGTCTTTTTGCTTTTATAATGGTTGCAGTTACGCATTTTCTTGGGGTTGAAAAATGACTCGTCCTATTCGTATTGCCATCACCGGTCCTTGCGGCTCTATCGGCTATGCCATTTTGTTTCGCATAGCTTCTGGAGAACTTTTCGGACATCAGCAGCCGATTGAACTGAGACTGCTCGCCCGTAACACTCCTGAAAGTCAGGCCCGCTTAAAAGGGACAATGATGGAATTATCCGATTGCGCCTTTCCCCTTTTGGCAGAAATGAACGCCTACACCGATGAAAAGGCACTATTTGATGGCGCTGAATGCGTCTTTATGATTGGCGCTCAACCTCGCAAAGAAGGCATGGACCGATCAGACCTCTTGAGAGCAAACGGTGAAATTTTCCGCCGACAAGGTAAAGCACTCAATGAAATGGCTTCGCGTGACGTCCGAGTATTAGTTGTGGGCAATCCCTGCAACACAAACGCTTATATCGCCATGCGAAATGCTCCTGACTTGAAGCCCGAGTGCTTCTCTGCACTGATGCGTTTAGATCAAAACCGCGCCATGGCTCGCATTGCAGAAAAACTTCAGGCCCCTGTGGGCGGTATTGAGCAAGTCTTTGTCTGGGGTAATCATAGCAACACCATGTACCCCGACATCCGTTTCATGCGCTATAAAGGTCATCGCTTGGCTGATCAAATTGACGATTCTTGGCAGGAAGAATTTATTAAAAATGTTGCAACTCGAGGCGGACAAATCATTAAGGCTCGAGGAGCTTCATCAGCGGCTTCAGCAGCCAATGCTGCATTAGACCATATGCGTGATTGGATTTTGGGCAGTCAGGGCAAATGTTGCACCATGGCAGTACCTTCAGACGGCAGCTATGGAATTCCTAAAGGACTAGTGTTTGGTTTCCCATGTCTGTGCCCGGGCGAAGCTCGTTATCAAATTATCAGTAATATGCCGATGACGCAGGAAGTTCGCCATCGTCTTGAAATCACCCGCGACGAACTTATCAATGAAGCTCAAGCCGTTGCAGATCTAATTGGTTAATGTTTCTCGGCGAAAAGGAACTCCAAAAAATTTTCGAGAGTGCCCGCCATGCGGCACTCTCTTTTGATGTACCTATCTGTATTCTTGATACTAATATTGTCATGGACCTTTTTTTATTTAAAGATAGCTCTGTGAGCAATTTACAAGAATACATTCACGAGGGTTCCCTACAACCAGTCGGTCATTACGATACATTCTTTGAATTGGCAGATGTACTCGGACGAGAGCAATTTAAACTATCTGAATCAGAACAAAAAGAGCTTCTTCAAAAGTGGCTCAAAATTCATCTCATCTATCCTCAAGCACTTGAAACCGAGCATTACTGCAAGGATAAAGATGATGATAAATTCTTTAACCTCGCCCGAGCAGTTCACGCTTCTTATCTCTTTTCAAAAGACAAAAAAGTTTTAAAAGCTTGCTCCAAAGCAAAGCGTTTTGACTGTCTAGTCAGGAGTGCTCGGAACTTTAAACTTTAAGGTTAAGTTTCTATTGCGTTCATCGGCTCAAAGTGACAAACTCAGGTTAGAAATCTGAAAGGAGCAAGTCATGACCTTTCTATATTCAGGTGCGCGTCCCAATCCAGCTGAAATTAATGACCGAATTCGTCAACTCAACCACATCATTCATGCTGTAAGTCAATGGCGTGAACCACCGCTTGATACGCAATGGCCCGTTTTAGTCAAAGACAATATTGATGTTTCCGGGCTCAGAGCGACTGCTGGAAGTTATGCGCTTAAGGAACTTAAAGCTACTGATGCCTTTTGCATTAAAAAACTGCGTGAACACGGGGGCCTACCCTTTGGGAAAACCTCCATGAGTGAGTTAGCAGGCTTTTTAAGTACCAAAATGCCGCCTGGCTACTCTGAATTGGGCGGTCAGGGGATCAACCCAATTGATCCTTCACTATCGCCGGGAGGATCGAGTTCAGGTTCGGCTATTGCTGTCGCGGCAGGGTTTTGTCATAGTGCCATCGGGACAGAAACTCACGGGAGTATCGTACTACCGTCTATAGCCTGCGGGGTAGTAGGCATTAAACCCAGCGTCGGTCTTGTCTCCCGAGACGGCGTCATTCCTATTTCTCATACACTCGATACCCCCGGAGCAATTGCTAAAACTGTCACTGATGCAGCCAAATTGCTTGAAGCCATTGCTGGGACCGATCCCAACGATGAAGCGACAATGGATTGCCCACAGGAAATTGATCTTCACACCGATCTCGGCAAAGATCGCCGAGCACTTAGAGTTGCTTTGGCACTGCCTGATTATCGGGCTTTTGACAGCGAAGAAAAACAAGCAATTTCAACTCTTATTGCCGAGTGCAAAAAGCATCAGATTGAAATTGTTGAATGTACCATCAAAACGTTTGAGACCTACTACAAGGTTATTTCGTCAACTGAAATTCAACTGGATTTTGACCATTATCTCAGCCGCTACGGTAACGGTAAAACGCCCGGTACTTTTAAAGACCTCGTCAAAATGTATGAAATGCGGGCTCAGCACCATCCCTATGGTTTTGACCGACTCACCGATGCATTGAAATTTTCACCTAATTTGGAAAACGATCTTTATAAAAACGCCTTGATAAAAGGGGTAGGACAAGCCTCGGATGCAATTGACAAGACGTTAAAGGCTACTGAGACTCAAGCTATTATCTGTGTAGGCTTTCTTCCCTGGTGGGCAATGGCTCGAGCACCATACGTTGCCCTTCCTTTAATGCAAAGATCAAATGGCGCCATAATCGGTATTACAGTTGGCTGTCGACGCCTTGAAGACCGCAAAGCCATTGATATTGCAGCTAGAATAGAAAAAGTAATCGCAGAAATTAAACGGTAGATATTCGCAACGCTGCTAAAAAGCAGCGTTGTTGAATAATTAGATTTTGGCAAGAGCGCCTAAAAATTGGATTGCTACACAAGCAACCATCACAACAATTGCTGCTGCAATACCGATTTGCATAACTCTTTTAAACATTTAATCCTCTCCGCTTGGAGGTAATACTGTATCGACTTTTTTCTCTCCAGGCAACTCTTCAACATCTCGAAGTTTGCGTCCCATTACATTGGTTCTCGTACGAACCCCTGCAATAGCACTCTTTACACCATCAACACGTTTCTCCATTGTATCGAGCGCTTCAGCAAACTTAGCAAATTCCGTCTTCACCTGCCCTAAAACAGTCCACACTTCAGCGCTTCTTTTTTGAATGGCAAGCGTCCTGAAACCCATCTGCAAGCTATTAAGTAATGCACTTAAAACCGTTGGGCCAGCGACGGTCACACGAAATCGATTTTGTAGCTCTTCAACTAAACCGGGACGTTTTAAAGCTTCAGCGTAAAGCGACTCACTCGGTAAAAAAAGTATGGCAAATTCAGTTGTATACGGCACTTCAACATACTTATCATGAATTTTTTTTGCTTCTGTTTTAATTCTGTTTTCAAAAGCTTTTGCATAGCGCTCGGCCGATTCAGAGTCAGCAACTTCACGAGCATCTTCCATTTTTTGATAGTCTTCAATAGGAAACTTGGAGTCAATCGGTAACCAAACAAATTCCGAATCATGAGCTCCAGGCATCTTAATGGCGTATTCAACCCGATCATTACTGTTGGGACGTGTGGCAACGTTAGTCTCATAATGATTGGGAATCATATTTTCTAAAATGACTCCGAGCTGCACTTCACCGAAAGTACCACGAGTTTTCACATTAGTGAGTACACGTTTTAATTCACCAACTTGCCCGGCTAAAGATCGCATTTCACCTAAACCGGTTTCAACGTCTTTTAAGTGAGCTGCCACCTGTTTAAAACTTTCTGACAAACGAGTCTCAAGCGTATTTTGAAGTTTTGATTCAACTGTCTGACGCATCATTTCAAGTTTTGCATCGTTATTTGATTGCAAAGACTGCAATTGTCGGTTTAGCGTCTCACGAATACCGGCCAATTCCAGATTAATACCGCTTGAGAGCTGAGCCACGTGATTCTTTAAAGCTTCTCTTGCCTGAAGCTGAGTCGCAGCATTTCCCTGATTGATTTTTTGGATCAACTCAGCAAAGTTGACTAAGCTTTGTGTCTGAGATTGCGATAAACGGTTCACTGAATCATTAAATTCTCGCCGTAGATGAGCATTGGCAGTTTGAATACTTTCGTTAAGGGCTAACTGAAGCTCGCTACTTTCATTTTGTTTGGAAGTCTCCAACTTCTGCTCAATAAAGTTTATTAGCCGTTGCTCGCTTTTTTTACGCTTCAGGAAAACTGCTACCAATAAAAGCACTAGGATAAAGCACAATAAAGCAAAGACACAGCCCCAGAAACCTAAGGCAGTTGTCGATAAAATTTGAATAATAGTTTGCATGTCGTTTCTAATTGAACTTTGAAGAACGTTGATTACTGTAGATTGTCTAACGTCAGAATTTGATGTTAATGATCTTTGCCTTCAAAAGTCTGTTCTATCAAATTAATTTGATAGTCGAAATAAGGATTAAACGTCAATCGTGCATAAGGATGGCCATCTCGGTTTTCACGCCAGGAACCGTACCACACGTAACGTCCCTCTCGACAATACTGTAAGAGTTTTTCATCTTGATCTCTGAGACAGAAACGCTCACTGCCTTTCGCTCCGTAATAAGGATTGTCTGGTGCGTAAACAAGACCTAAATGAGAAAAACTTCTAATTTTATATTTCGGTAAGTAATCTGTAAAAACGCTCAGGCGTTTATCGCTTGCAACGGTGCCTTCAGGCAAAGTATCACCGTACCATACAAAGTGAGATTGTGCATTAGTGAACTGCTTTTGCATGAGAGGCAAAAGCACTTGTGTATCAACTATGCTGTCATTTTGAGCCATAAAGACTAAGACAGGCTTATCGTACTGTGTTGTTGACATACGCCACATGGCCGAATCCATTGAGTCTTTAAATGTATTAAGAGCCTGCATAGGAACGGTTCGGTAGCGAAATGGCGTTACTCCCCCTTGGGCTTCTTCTGGGCTTCTGAGCCAATCGACAAAATGACTGACAAGAGGAACAAAGTACACAAGTGAAGTTCTAACACTTAAAGCCGGTGAAAAAAGAATTAATCCTTCTACTGTCTTATTTTCATAGGCTTCATGAACAGCTAAATTAGCACCGGTTGAAAAGCCTGCCAAATAAATTTCAGACACGTCCTTAGAAAGAATTCTCGTTTGTTCATCAACGAGACGATCCCAATCATCAATCGTAATATTGAGCATGTCTTCGGGTTTCGTACCGTGTCCCGGCAAAACAACCGCACGAACTAAAAAGCCTCTTTCAGCCAAACGATTGGCAATATCATGAAAATTATATGGTGAGTCAGTAAACCCATGAATCATCAGTATCCCTTTGCCATTTGGTTTGACTGGCTTAATTTCAAAGGGAACCTGATGAGAGAGCTCAACTTGATGGTCAGGGGTAGCAAATCGACGATTTCTTTCAATCCATTGTGAAGTCCCTTTAACATACTGCTCAAAAGAGGTTTGACCCAGTGGCATGACTTCTTTTGGTGCATCTTGACCAAAAGAGATGCATCCGCTCAATAGCGATAATGAAATAGCTGAAATGGCAAAAGTAAAAGGCTTTTTCATAGAACATCGGCGAGGAAACCTCTGAATTCATTCAGAGAAGGAAGCGCCGCCTCCTTTCTGTATTCTGTTAAATAGGTTTTGCGTTTTTCCAGCAGAGTCAGC
>UQUR01000007.1 GCA_900544345.1 uncultured Sutterella sp.
CCGGCACGATCGAGCTGCCCGAAGGCGTTGAAATGGTGATGCCTGGCGACAACATCTCGATGACGGTTCAGCTGATCTGCCCGATCGCTATGCAGGAAGGTCTGCGCTTCGCTATTCGTGAAGGCGGCCACACTGTCGGCGCCGGCGTCGTTGCCAAGATCATCGAGTAATATCGATTTTCTGAAAGGTTCATCGATTGGATGAACCTTCAGGACAGGGGTATAGCTCAATTGGCAGAGCGACGGTCTCCAAAACCGTAGGTTGAGGGTTCGATTCCTTCTGCCCCTGCCACCCAAGATTTAGTGTTAGCAAGCCGCGGTCAAGTGATCGCGGCTTGGTGTTGTTAGAAACGCGTTTATTTTTATTAGTCTATTGCCTGTAAAGACCGTAAGGTTTTTACTTGGTTTGAAAAAATTATGAGTACACAAAACGCAAAACCTGAAGAAAAAAAGTCCGGTTCGGACGTGGCTTTGGTGTCTTTAGCGGTGGTATTGGCTTTGGCCGGTGTTTGCGGCTTTAGCTTTTTAAGTGATCAAACCTTACTTGTTCGTTTGGGCGTGTTGATTGGCGGCTTGGTTTTAGCTGTTCTGGTCGCTTGGTTTAGCCCGTCGGGCAAGCGCTTTATTGTTTACGGCCGTGAGTCTTATGATGAATTGCGTCGCGTTGTTTGGCCGACACGCAAAGAGACGTTGAATTCGACCGGTATGGTGATTGCGTTTGTCGTTGTCGTGGCTGTGTTCTTGTTCTTGGTCGATATGATCGTTGAATGGGGCTTGTACGACGTTTTGTTAAAGCTCAGCCTTTAATAATATAGGGAGTCTCTTATGACTGAAATGCAAGAACAACAAGTCTCCGCACCGAAAATGCGTTGGTATGTTGTGCATGTTTATTCCGGTATGGAAAAGAGCGTGCAAAGAGCTCTCACTGAACGCATTGGTCGTTGCGCATTCCCTGAACAATTCGGTGAAGTGCTGGTTCCGACTGAGGAAGTGGTTGAAACCCGCAACAACCGTCGCTACGTAACTGAACGCCGTATGTATGCCGGTTATGTTCTGGTTCATATGGTGATGAATGATGACACGTGGCACTTGGTCAAAAATACGCCTCGTGTGACGGGCTTTTTGGGCGGTAATCGTCCGGCGCCGCTTGCCGACCACGAAATTGCAGCTATATTGCAAACTCAGGAAGCTACCGCTGAAAAACCGCGTCCCAAGATCAGTTTCGAAGTTGGCGAAACGGTGCGCCTCAAGGAAGGTGCCTTTGCTGACTTTAACGGTCGCATTGAAGAAGTGGATTACGACCGCAGTCGTTTGCGTGTAACGGTTGAAATTTTCGGCCGTGAAACACCTGTCGATATTTCCTTCAGCGGCGTAGAAAAGATTTAAAAAACAGTGATTTTGTCACCGAATTTGCATTTTTGAAAATTCGGTGGCATAATCGCGCTCTTTCTTAAACATAACACTAGGGAGCCCGAGCAAAACAACTGCTGGGCGCTAGAACCTAAAAGGAAACCTCAAATGGCTAAGAAGATTGTCGGCTATATTAAGCTGCAAGTTCCCGCCGGCAAGGCTAACCCCTCGCCCCCAATCGGTCCTGCTCTCGGTCAGCGCGGCCTGAACATCATGGAATTCTGCAAGGCATTCAATGCCCGTACGCAAGGTGTTGAACCGGGCTTGCCCATTCCTGTGGTGATCACCGCTTATGCTGATAAGAGCTTCACCTTCATTATGAAGACACCTCCGGCCACGATTTTGATCAAGAAGGCCGCTAAGATTCAGAAGGGTTCTTCTCGTCCGCATACGGACAAGGTGGGTAAGATTACGCGTGCTCAAGCCGAAGAAATCGCCAAGACGAAGATGCCCGATCTGACGGCTGCTGATATGGATGCTGCAGTACGTACGATCGCCGGTAGCGCTCGTTCCATGGGCATCACTGTGGAGGGTCTGTAATATGGCTAAGTTAACGAAGCGTATGAAGGCCGCTCAGTCTAAGGTTGAAGCGCAAAAGTTTTATGCCTTGACCGACGCTTTGACGTTGGTGAAGGAAACGGCAAGTGCCAAGTTCGATGAATCTGTCGACGTGGCCATCCAGTTGGGTATTGATCCCCGTAAGTCTGACCAGGCTGTTCGTGGCGCTGCTGTGTTGCCCGAAGGCACGGGTAAGACTGTCCGTGTGGCAGTGTTTGCCCAAGGCGCTAAGGCTGAAGAAGCCAAGGCTGCCGGTGCTGACGTGGTCGGCTTTGATGATTTGGCTGCTACCGTGAAGGCCGGTCAACTCGACTTTGACGTTGTGATTGCTTCTCCGGACGCAATGCGTATCGTTGGTCAGTTGGGTAAGATTTTGGGCCCGCGCGGTTTGATGCCGAACCCGAAGGTGGGTACGGTTACGCCGAATGTGGCTGAAGCCGTTAAGAACGCTAAGGCCGGTCAGGTGCAATTCCGCGCTGACAAGGCCGGTATCATTCACGCTTCCATCGGTCGCGCTTCCTTTGAAGCTGCTCGCTTGGAAACGAACTTGAAAGCGTTGATTGATGCTTTGATCAAGGCAAAACCCGCTTCCTCCAAGGGTCAGTACCTGCGTAAGGTTTCTGTGTCCTCTACGATGGGTGTGGGTGTACGTGTTGATGTTTCAACCGTTGTTGCCTAATTGATTTTACCCGCGGATTCGGTAAAATCCGGATCCGCAAAAGAGGTCGTGAGGCCTCGAGGGCTTTGGGTGGAAAGTGAAAACTTTCCGCTGTCAAAGACCGCTGGAAACAAATTAAAGTTGCTTGGACGACTTAAAAGCATCTGGTGTTTGTTTTAATTATCTTGATGTTGGTGAGTGAACGTCAAAAACAGCCGACTCAGCAAGATGTCCAGCGCAGACGGCTACCGAAGAGAGAAAATTTCGTTTGATCGTGCATATTGGCATGAAAAGCGAGACTCTCGGAGAGTTGCCGGTTATTTGTAAACCGGTGCCGATTTAAGTCGGTACCTCTGAGTGGAGCCAGACCGTGGGTCTTAATCGTCAAGATAAAGCGGCAGTTATCGAAGAAGTGAGCGGCATTGTTGCCAACGCTGGTTCGATTGTTATTGCCGAATACCGTGGGCTGAGCGTACAAGCGGTTACCGAATTGCGTGCTAATGCTCGCAAGGAAGGTGTTCAACTGCGCGTGCTGAAAAACACTCTGGTGCGTCGTGCCGTGACTGGTACTCCGTTTGAAGGTTTGGCTGACCAATTCGTCGGTCCCCTTGTTTACGGTTTTTCCACTGATCCGGTCGCTGCTGCCAAGGTGTTAGTCTCCTTTGCCAAGAAGAACGATAAGCTCGTTGTCAAGGGCGGTGCTATGCCGAACAACGTTTTGGACGTTGCCGGTGTTGAACAACTCGCCACGATGCCGAGCCGCGAAGAATTGTTGGCTAAGTTGATGGCTACGATGAACGAACCGATCGCTAAGTTCGTCCGCACGCTCAATGAAGTGCCTGCGCGCATGGTGCGCACAGTTGCCGCTGTTCGCGATGCTAAGGAAAAGGCTGCTGCCTAACCTAATTTTCATTTAACAAACGAAATTTTTTAATTGGAGTCATAAAATGGCCCTTACGAAAGAAGAAATCCTCGACGCAATTGCGTCCATGACCGTTCTCGAAGTTTCCGAACTCATCAAGATGATGGAAGACAAGTTCGGTGTTTCCGCTGCCGCTGCTGCTGTGGCTGTTGCCGCTCCGGCTGCTGGTGCTGCTGCTCCGGCTGAAGAAAAGACGGAATTTGACGTCGTTCTCGCTGAAGTTGGTTCTAACAAGATCGCCGTTATTAAGGCTGTTCGCGAATTGACCGGCTTGGGCTTGAAGGAAGCCAAGGACATGGTCGAAGGCGCTCCGAAGGCTGTTAAGGAAGGCTTGCCGAAGGCTGACGCTGAAGAAGCCAAGAAGAAGTTGGAAGCCGCTGGCGCCAAGGTCGAACTCAAGTAATTCTTGCTGTTCTGCTGAAAATCGGGCAATATTCCAAAGAATGTTGCCCGGAAGTCCTCCCCAAGAGGACTTTGAACTGAGTTACTGGAAAGAGTTCAGTTCTAAGTCTTCTGAGTGAGCAGCAAAAATACGATTGACTGAAATTTATCTAACCGAATTGCCGCACAGGTATTAACAGATACCTGGGGCGGCTTTTGGCGTCTTTCTTTTTTCTTCTTACTTAGGCTGAAATCGTTTTTTTCATCAATCTCACGTCGAACGGAGTGTCCATGTCGTACTCGTTCACTGAAAAGAAGCGCATTCGAAAGAGTTTTGCTACTCGTCCGAGCGTTCTCGCAGTGCCTTCCTTGTTGGAAATGCAACTTCGGTCTTATTCCGAATTTTTGCAAGCCGATGTTGCCACAGCTGATCGTAATCCGAATTTTGGTTTGCAGTCAGCCTTTACGTCTATTTTCCCGATCTCCAGTCATAACGGCTTAGCACGTTTGGTTTTCGAGAGTTATTCACTCGATGAGCCGGTTTTTGACGTGGCCGAATGCCAGTTGCGCGGACTGACTTATTGCAGCCGCCTGCGCGCACGCATCCGTCTGGAAATTATTGATCGCGATGATCCCGCTAAGAGCCGGATTAAGGAAATCCGTGAAAATGATGTTTACATGGGCGAAATCCCGCTCATGACGGAAAAAGCTTCCTTCATCATTAACGGATCCGAACGTGTGATTGTCAGCCAATTGCACCGCTCTCCCGGTTTGTTCTTTGAACACGATAAGGGTAAGACGCATAGCTCGGGCAAGTTGCTCTTTTCTGCCCGCATGATTCCTTACCGCGGATCTTGGCTTGACTTTGAATTTGATGCCAAGGATCTCGTTTACTTCCGTGTTGACCGTCGTCGTAAGATGCCGGTGACGATTCTGCTCAAAGCTTTGGGCATGAATGCAGAACAGATTCTTGAGACGTTCTTTGAATTCGATACCTTTAAGTTGGGTGCACGCAGTGCCTCGATGAATTTGGTTCCGGAACGCCTCAAGGGTGAAGTGGCTCGTTTTGACATCATCGGTCGCGACGGTGAAGTGATTGTGCCCAAAGACAAGCGCATCACGGCTCGCCATATTCGCCAGATGGCCGATATGAAGACTGTTTCCGTCAATGATGAATTCCTGATTGGCCGTGTTTTGGCCAAAGATATCATTGATGGTGAAACCGGTGAAGTGCTTGCCGCTGCCAATGACGAAATCACCGAGGACTTGCTCGCCAAGTTGCGTGAAGCCAAGGTGAAGGGCTTCCAAACCATCTACACCAACGAACTTGATCAAGGCAGCTTCATTTCCGATACCTTGCGTATCGATGAAACGCCGGATCAGATGTTGGCTCGTGTCGCTATTTACAGAATGATGCGTCCGGGCGAACCGCCCACAGAAGAAGCCGTCGAAATGCTGATGAATCGTCTGTTCTTCTCTGAAGAAACGTACGATTTGTCTCGCGTGGGCCGTATGAAGGTCAACGCTCGTTTGGCTCGCCCGACCGCAGAAGGTCCGGGTACGTTGACTCATGAAGATATCGTTGATACGGTCAAGGTCTTGGTTGAATTGCGCAACGGTCGCGGTGAAGTGGACGATATCGACCACTTGGGTAACCGTCGTGTGCGCTGTGTCGGTGAGCTGGCCGAAAATCAGTTCCGCTCCGGCTTAGTGCGTGTCGAACGCGCTGTTCGCGAACGCTTGGCTCAGGCCGAGTCTGATAACCTCACGCCGCAGGATCTGATCAACAGCAAGCCGATTTCTGCTGCAATCCGTGAATTCTTCGGTTCCAGCCAATTGAGCCAATTCATGGACCAGACCAACCCCTTGTCCGAAATTACCCACAAGCGTCGTATTTCCGCTTTGGGTCCGGGTGGTTTGACTCGTGAACGCGCAGGCTTCGAAGTCCGCGACGTGCATCCGACTCACTACGGTCGCTTGTGCCCGATTGAAACCCCTGAAGGTCCGAACATCGGTTTGATCAACTCGCTTGCTCTCTACGCTCGCTTAAATGAGTACGGTTTCCTTGAAACGCCGTACCGTAAGGTGATTGACTGCAAGGTAACCGATCAGATTGATTACCTCTCCGCTATCGAAGAAGGTAAGTATGTGATCTGTCAGGCTAACTCTGAGCTCGATGACGAAGGCCGTCTGACTCAGGAACTCGTGAGCGCCCGTGAAAACGGTGAAACGGTTATGGTGAGCCCGGAACGCGTCCAATACATGGACGTCTCTCCGTTGCAGGTGGTTTCTGCAGCTGCTTCCCTGATTCCGTTCTTGGAACACGATGACGCTAACCGTGCTTTGATGGGTTCAAACATGCAACGCCAGGGTGTGCCCTGCCTGCGTCCTGAAAAACCTGTTGTCGGTACCGGTGTTGAACGCACTGTGGCTGTGGACTCCAAGACTGCAGTTCAGGCCAAGCGCGGCGGTGTGGTGGACTATGTGGATGCCAACCGTGTGGTGATTCGTGTGAACGACGATGAAAATGTCGCCGGTGAAGTCGGTGTGGATATCTACAACCTGCAAAAGTTCACCCGCTCTAACCAGAGCACGAATATTAACCAGCGTCCGATCGTCTCTCGCGGTGACGTTGTGGCCCGCGGTGACGTGCTGGCTGACGGAGCCTCTACGGATATGGGCGAACTCGCTCTCGGTCAAAACCTGCTCGTAGCTTTCATGCCGTGGAACGGTTACAACTACGAAGACTCTGTGTTGATTAGCGAGAAGGTTGTTGCCGATGACCGCTATACCTCCATTCACATTGAAGAGTTGTCCGTTGTTGCCCGTGACACGAAGCTCGGTGCTGAAGAAATTACGCGCGATATTTCCAACTTGTCCGAAAATCAATTGGCTCGTTTGGATGAATGCGGCATTGTTCAAATCGGCGCTGAAGTGAAGGCCGGTGACGTGCTCGTCGGTAAAGTGACTCCGAAGGGAGAAACGCAGCTTACGCCTGAAGAAAAACTCTTGCGAGTGATCTTTGGCGAAAAAGCAAGCGACGTGAAGGATACGTCTTTGCGTGTGCCCTCCGGTATGACGGGTACTGTGATTGACGTCCAAGTGTTTACTCGCGAAGGCGTGGAACGCGACGCACGTGCCAACTCCATTATTGATGAATCCTTGAAGCGTTATCGTCAGGATTTGGATGAAAAGCTTCGCATCGTTGAAACTGACGCTTTTGCCCGTTTGGCTCGACAGCTTGAAGGCAAGAAGGCCGAAGGCGGTCCCAATGGCTTAAAGAAGAGTGTTCTGACGAAGGAATACCTCGAAGGCTTGAAGGGCTTTGCAATTTTTGACTTGCGCATGGTTGAAGAAGCCGATCAGAAGTTGCTTGAAGACATGCGTGCTCAGCTCGATGACAAACGTCACGAGTTTGACCGTGCCTTTGATATCAAGCGCAAGAAACTGACCCAAGGCGATGAACTGCCCCCGGGCGTTCTGAAGATGGTGAAGGTTTACATCGCTGAAAAACGTCGTCTGCAACCCGGCGATAAGATGGCAGGCCGTCACGGTAACAAGGGTGTGGTCTCCAAGATCTGTCCGGTCGAAGATATGCCTTACATGGCTGACGGACGTCCTGCAGACGTGGCGTTAAACCCCTTGGGTGTGCCGTCCCGTATGAATATCGGTCAGGTGCTTGAAGTGCACTTGGGTTGGGCAGCCAAGGGCTTGGGCTGGCGTATCGGTGAAATGTTAAAGAGCTGCCAAGTGGCACAAATGCGCGCCTTCTTGGACAAGATCTATAACGAAACCGGTAAGAAAGAAGACTTGGACAGCCTCACCGATGAAGAAATCATGCGTTTGGCTGAAAACCTTCAAAACGGTGTGCCTTTTGCAACGCCGGTGTTTGACGGTGCCAGCGAAGAGCAAATCGGCAAGATGCTCGATTTGGCCTTCCCTGAAGAAGTGGCTAAGCGCCTGCAATTGACGCCTTCTAAGACTCAGTGCACGCTCTATGACGGCCGCACTGGTGAAGCTTTCGATCGCCCGGTCACAGTGGGTTATATGCACTATCTGAAGTTGCACCACTTGGTTGACGATAAGATGCACGCTCGCTCAACGGGTCCGTACTCGTTGGTGACGCAGCAGCCCTTGGGCGGTAAGGCTCAGTTCGGTGGCCAACGCTTCGGTGAAATGGAAGTGTGGGCTCTTGAAGCTTACGGTGCCTCTTATGTCTTGCAAGAAATGCTGACGGTGAAGTCTGACGATGTGAATGGTCGTACGAAGGTTTACGAAAACATCGTTAAGGGCGAACACGTGCTCGAAGCCGGTATGCCGGAATCGTTTAACGTGTTGGTGAAGGAAATCCGGTCGTTGGGTATTGACATCGACCTCGAACGTAACTAAGGACTGAACAGATATGAATCCGCTTATCGATCTGTTTAAGCAATTTAATCAGGACGATCACTTTGATGCGATCAAGATTGGTCTTGCATCACCTGAAAAGATTCGTTCCTGGTCTTACGGTGAAGTGAAGAAACCGGAGACCATTAACTACCGTACCTTTAAGCCGGAGCGCGATGGTCTGTTTTGTGCCAAGATCTTCGGACCGGTGAAAGACTATGAGTGTTTGTGCGGTAAGTACAAGCGTCTGAAGCACCGCGGCGTTGTCTGCGAAAAATGCGGTGTTGAAGTGACCTTGTCCAAGGTGCGTCGTGAACGTATGGGCCACATTGAATTGGCAAGCCCCGTCGCACACATCTGGTTCTTAAAGAGCCTGCCGTCCCGCATGGGTATGGTTTTGGATATTCCGTTGCGTGACATTGAACGCGTGCTTTATTTTGAAGCTTACTGTGTGGTTGATCCCGGTATGACGGATTTAAAGCGCGGTCAATTGCTCACCGAAGATGAATACCTTGAAAAGGTTGAACAATTCGGTTCCGACTTCAAGGCCATGATGGGTGCTGAAGCCATTCGTGAAATGCTTCGCACGATTGACGTTGACCATGAAGTTGAAACGCTTCGCAAGGAATTGGAAGACACCACATCGGACGCTAAGATCAAGAAATTCTCCAAGCGTCTGAAGGTACTCGAAGGCTTCCAGCGCTCCGGCGTTAAGCCCGAATGGATGGTGATGGAAGTGTTGCCGGTGCTACCGCCGGATCTTCGTCCGTTGGTGCCGCTGGATGGCGGTCGTTTCGCAACGTCTGACTTAAATGACTTGTACCGCCGCGTCATTAACCGTAACAATCGTTTGAAGCGCCTGCTTGAGCTCAAGGCTCCGGACATCATCATTCGCAATGAAAAGCGTATGTTGCAGGAGGCTGTGGACAGCCTGCTCGATAACGGTCGTCGCGGCAAGGCAATGACGGGACCGTCCAAGCGCCCGCTGAAGTCTTTGGCTGACATGATCAAGGGTAAGAGCGGTCGCTTCCGTCAAAACCTTTTGGGTAAGCGCGTGGACTATTCCGGTCGTTCCGTGATTACTGTGGGCCCGTACTTGCGTCTGCATCAATGCGGTTTGCCGAAGTTGATGGCTTTGGAACTCTTTAAGCCCTTCATCTTCAATAAGCTGGAACGCCGCGGCTTGGCCATGACGATCAAGGCTGCCAAGAAGATGGTGGATAACCAAGAGCCGGTCGTCTGGGACATCCTGGAAGAAGTGATT
Source organism: uncultured Sutterella sp. (assembly GCA_900544345.1). GTDB lineage: Bacteria > Pseudomonadota > Gammaproteobacteria > Burkholderiales > Burkholderiaceae_F > Aphodousia. The sequence goes on from UQUR01000007.1 coordinate 9,579, forward strand.
TATGAACATCCGGTGATGCTTAACCGTGCTCCTACGTTGCACCGCTTGGGTATTCAGGCCTTTGAACCGAAGCTGATTGAAGGTAAGGCCATCCAATTGCACCCGCTCGTTTGCGCAGCCTTTAACGCTGACTTCGACGGTGACCAGATGGCTGTGCACGTGCCTTTGTCTCTTGAGGCTCAATTGGAAGCTCGTACATTGATGCTGGCCTCCAACAACGTGCTCTTCCCGGCTAACGGTAATCCTTCCATTGTTCCGTCTCAGGACATGGTGTTGGGTCTTTACTACTCCACCCGTGAGCGCATTAATGCCAAGGGTGAAGGGATGTTCTTTGCCGACGTAGCTGAAGTTCGTCGCGCTTTGGACAATAAGAAGATCGAACTGCAGACACGCTGCACGGTTCGTATTAAAGAGTACGAAGTTAACAAGAAGACGGGTGAAAAGACTGAAAAGATCGTTCGTTACGAAACGACGGCCGGTCGTGCTCTGTTGTCTGAGATTTTGCCCGAAGGCATGAGTTTTGCTGAACTCAACCGTACGCTTAAGAAGAAAGAAATTGCTCGCTTGATCAACACCTGCTTCCGCAAGTGCGGCTTGCGTGCAACGGTTCTTTTTGCTGACCGATTGAAGGACCGCGGTTATGCACTTTCAACGATCGGCGGTCTGTCTATTTGCATCGGCGACATGACGGTGCCGGCTAAGAAGGCAGAGTTGATTGCTGCGGCTGAAAAAGAAGTTAAGGAAATTGAAGCGCAGTACGCTTCCGGTTTGGTAACGCAGGGCGAACGCTACAACAAGGTTGTGGATATTTGGGGTCGCACGGCCGATCAAGTCGGAAAGGTGATGATGGAAGAATTGTCCACCGAGCCTGTCGTTGACCGCCACGGCAAACTCACCAAGCAAGAGTCCTTTAACTCCATCTACATGATGGCAGACTCCGGCGCTCGTGGTTCTGCTGCTCAGATCCGTCAGTTGGCCGGTATGCGTGGTTTGATGGCTAAGCCTGACGGCTCCATTATCGAAACGCCGATTACCGCTAACTTCCGTGAAGGTTTGAACGTACTGCAGTACTTTATTTCAACCCACGGTGCCCGTAAAGGTTTGGCTGATACGGCCTTGAAGACTGCTAACTCCGGTTACCTGACCCGTCGCTTGGTCGATGTGACGCAAGACTTGGTTGTGACCGAAGAAGATTGCCACACCACTCAAGGCGTGAGCATGAAGGCTTTGGTTGAAGGCGGTGACGTTATTCAGTCGTTGCGCGATCGTGTGTTGGGTCGTGTAACAAGCGCTGACGTTGTCAATCCGGAAACCGGTGAAGTGGCTATCGCTGCCGGAACGCTTCTGACCGAAGATGAATGCGACATCATTGAAAAACTGGGTGTTGACGAAGTCATGGTTCGTACACCGCTCACCTGCCAAACCCGTTACGGTTTGTGCGCCAAGTGCTACGGTCGCGACTTAGGCCGCGGCTCCCTCGTCAATGTGGGTGAAGCCGTGGGCGTGATCGCCGCTCAGTCCATCGGTGAACCGGGTACTCAGTTGACGATGCGTACCTTCCACATCGGTGGTGCTGCAAGCCGTGCTGCAGTGGCAAGTTCCGTTGAAGCTAAGGTCAACGGTCAAGTGAGCTACTCTTCAGCCATGCGTTATGTGACGAGCGCCAAGGGTGATTTGGTGGTTATTTCCCGCTCTGGTGAAATCATCATCAGTGATAACGGTCGCGAACGCGAACGTCATAAGGTGCCCTACGGTGCAACATTGCTTGCCAAACCTGATCAACAAATTAAGGCAGGCACGCAGTTGGCCACGTGGGATCCGATGACTCGTCCGATCATTTCCGAATACGGCGGAACGGTTCAGTTTGAAGGCGTCATCGACAATGTGACGGTGATGAGTCAGACCGATGAAGTCACGGGCTTGTCGAGCCTTGTGGTGATTGACCCGAAACGTTCAACGGTCGCCGGTGCTAAGGGCAAGAAGGGCAGCACGCAAGTGATGCGTCCGGCTGTTCGCCTTTTGGATGAAAACGGCAACGAAGTGAAGATCCCGGGAACTGATCACCGTGTGACGATTCAATTGCCGGTGGGTGCTTTGATTGTGGTTCGTGACGGTCAGAAGATCGGTCGCGGTGAAGTGCTCGCTCGTATTCCGGTTGAATCGCAAAAGACGCGTGATATTACCGGCGGTTTGCCCCGTGTGGCTGAACTCTTTGAAGCCCGTTCACCGAAGGATGCCGGCGTTTTGGCTGAAGTGACGGGTACGGTCACGTTCGGAAAAGAAACCAAGGGTAAACAGCGCCTCGTTATCACCGATAACGAAGGGGTTGATCATGAATTCCTGATCAGCAAGGACAAGAGCATTCTTGTTCACGACGGTCAGGTGGTTCAAAAGGGTGAAGAAATCGTTGAAGGACCTGCTGATCCGCACGACATCCTTCGTTTGCTCGGTATCGAAGCTTTGTCCCGTTACATCGTTGACGAAGTTCAGGATGTGTACCGCTTGCAAGGTGTGGCCATTAACGACAAGCACATTGAAGTGATTGTTCGCCAAATGCTGCGCCGTGTGAAGATTACCGATCCGGGCGATACGAAGTTTATCCGTGATGAACAAGTTGAACGTTCTGAAATGCTCGATGAAAACGACAAGGCTATCGCTGCCGGTAAACGTCCTGCATTGTATGAAAACGTTCTCTTGGGTATTACGAAGGCTAGCTTGTCGACGGACTCCTTCATCTCCGCTGCTTCCTTCCAGGAAACAACGCGCGTTTTGACCGAAGCTGCCATCATGGGCAAGAAGGACGAATTGCGCGGCCTGAAGGAAAATGTGATTGTCGGTCGTTTGATTCCTGCCGGTACCGGTTTGGCTTACCACAAGGCTGTAAAGACGAATGAAGCGGCAGAGGCTGAAGAAGCCGCAGGCTTTACTTCCGGCTTTGCAGCTCAGGAACCGGTTGACGAAGCTGTGGTCACCGAGCCCAAGGCTAAGGAAGAATAATGACGAATTAGTCATGAAACGGGTGTGCCTTTTGGCGCACCCGTGCAGAGACCCGAAGGGCGATTTTTGAGATTTTCGACCCTCGGGTCTTTTGTGTATTTTCTCTTAAGGTCTTGACAATAAGAGAAAAAAATACGAAAATCCCTACCTCCCGAAGCTGATGTTACAGCGTCCTCATCATTGGTTTGAGTTTTCAACTCAATGAGGGGTGGCTATGCATTGTATTTTCGGACGTTTTAAAACCAGCAATTCTGCCTTCCATGCGAGAGCCTGGTCGGAGAATTTTTAATACGGAAATTTATGCCTACCATTAACCAATTAGTGCGCAAGCCCCGTGTGCTCACGCACGATAAAAGTAAGAGCCCCGCGCTGAAGAACTGCCCGCAAAAGCGTGGCGTCTGCACGCGTGTGTACACCACAACCCCGAAGAAGCCGAACTCCGCTTTGCGTAAGGTTGCCAAGGTGCGTTTGACCAACGGCTTTGAGGTCATTTCTTATATCGGTGGTGAAGGCCACAACTTGCAAGAACACAGCGTCGTGTTGATCCGCGGTGGCCGTGTTAAGGACTTGCCTGGTGTGCGTTACCACATCATCCGCGGTTCTTTGGACACCCAAGGTGTTAAGGATCGTAAGCAAGCTCGCTCCAAGTACGGCGCCAAGCGCCCGAAGGCAGCTTAATTCGCGGCGCATTGTAGCCGTGAACGGTTTGACTCATCCGTTTCAGTTTGATGGGTGGACCGAGTAAGTCGCGATCCTGATTGAGTGATCGCATTGTTTAAGACTGAAGACTACGAAAGAGGAAAAAAAATGCCCCGTCGTCGCGAAGTACCGAAACGTGAAATTTTGCCGGATCCGAAATTCGGCAGTGTTGAAATCGCCAAGTTTGTGAACGTAATCATGCTCGATGGCAAGAAGGCCGTCGCAGAACGCATCGTTTATGGCGCTTTAAGTGAAATCGAAGCTAAGACCGGTAAGGACGCTTTGGAAGTGTTCAAGACAGCTCTTGACAATGTCCGCCCGCTCGTGGAAGTTAAGAGCCGTCGTGTTGGTGGTGCTAACTACCAAGTCCCGGTTGAAGTTCGCCCTGTCCGCCGCCTGGCTTTGGCTATGCGCTGGTTGCGTGAAGCGGCTAAGAAGCGTGCTGAAAAATCGATGCCCCAACGCTTAGCTGGTGAGTTGTTGGATGCGGCCGAAGGCCGTGGCGGCGCCATGAAGAAGCGTGACGAAGTTCACCGTATGGCTGAAGCCAACAAGGCTTTCTCTCACTTCCGTTTCTAATTTGATTAACCAGATGCGCTTATCACTTATGACGTGCAAGCGCATCATCTCCAACTAGGGGAAAGATAATGGCTCGTACTACTCCGATCTCGCGTTATCGCAATATCGGGATTTCTGCCCACATTGATGCGGGTAAGACCACGACCACTGAACGTATTCTGTTCTACACGGGCGTTACTCATAAGCTCGGTGAAGTTCATGATGGTGCTGCTACCATGGACTGGATGGAACAGGAACAAGAAAAGGGGATTACCATTACCTCTGCCGCTACGACCACGTTCTGGCGCGGCATGGACGGCAAGTTCCCCGAACATCGTTTGAACATCATTGACACCCCGGGGCACGTTGACTTCACGGTTGAAGTAGAACGTTCCATGCGTGTGTTGGATGGCGCTTGCATGGTGTACTGCGCTGTCGGTGGCGTTCAACCGCAGTCCGAAACTGTTTGGCGTCAAGCTAATAAGTATCACGTTCCTCGTTTGGCTTTCGTAAATAAGATGGACCGTACCGGTGCGAACTTCTTTAAGGTCTATGACCAAATGAAAGTTCGTTTGAAGGCAAATCCTGTGCCTATCGTGATTCCTATCGGTGCTGAAGATACTTTTGAAGGTGTTGTTGACCTTCTGAAGATGCGCTCCATTATTTGGGACGAAGCCAGCCAAGGTATGAAGTTTGAATACGGTGAAATTCCTGCCGAACTTCAAGCTGAAGCTGAGAAATGGCGCGAAAATATGATTGAAGCAGCCGCCGAAGCCAATGAAGACTTGATGAACAAGTATTTGGAAAACGGTGAATTGAGCGAAGAAGAAATCGTTCAAGGTTTGCGTATTCGTACGATCGCCTGTGAAATTCAGCCGATGCTTTGCGGAACCGCCTTTAAGAACAAGGGTGTTCAACGCATGTTGGACGCTGTGATTCAGTTCTTGCCCTCTCCGGTGGACATTCCTCCGGTTAAGGGTGTTGACCTTGACGACAAGGAAGTCACGCGCGAAGCCGATGATAACGCTCCGTTCTCTGCTTTGGCCTTTAAGATCATGACTGACCCGTATGTCGGTCAGTTGACCTTCCTGCGTGTTTACTCCGGTGTTCTCGTTTCCGGTGAAACGGTCTTGAACTCAGTGAAGAACAAGAAGGAACGTATCGGCCGCTTGCTTCAAATGCACGCCAACGAACGTAAGGAAATCAAAGAAGCAGAAGCCGGTGATATCGCCGCTGCCGTGGGTCTGAAGGAAGTGACCTCCGGCGACACACTCTGTGACGTTGCTCATCCGATTATTCTCGAACGTATGGAATTCCCGGAACCGGTGATTTCTCAGGCTGTTGAACCGAAGACCAAGGCTGACCAAGAAAAGATGGGTATTGCCTTGAATCGCTTGGCTCAGGAAGACCCATCCTTCCGCGTACGTACTGATGAAGAATCCGGTCAGACGATTATTTCCGGTATGGGTGAATTGCACTTGGAAATTTTGGTTGACCGTATGCGTCGCGAATTCAACGTAGAAGCTACCGTCGGTAAACCTCAAGTGGCTTACCGTGAAACGATCCGCTCTACGGTTGAAAACGCCGAATTCAAGTTTGTTAAGCAATCCGGCGGCCGTGGTCAATACGGTCACGTTGTGCTTAAACTTGAACCGCAGGAACCCGGCAAGGGCTTCGAATTTGTCGATGCCATTAAGGGTGGCGTTGTGCCGCGTGAATACATCCCGGCTGTTCAAAAGGGTGTGGAAGACACCTTGAAGGCTGGTGTGTTGGCCGGTTATCCGGTTGTGGACGTTAAGGTTACGTTGCATTTCGGTTCCTACCACGAAGTGGACTCCAACGAAAACGCTTTTAAGATGGCCGCTTCTATGGCTTTCAAGGAAGGTATGCGCCGTGCCAATCCGGTTTTGCTTGAACCGATCATGGCTGTTGAAGTCGAAACGCCTGAAGAAAAGATGGGCGACGTGATGGGTGACTTGTCTTCTCGCCGCGGTGTGATCCAGGGTATGGATGATATCGCTGGGGGCGGTAAGGCTATTCGCGCTGAAGTGCCGTTGGCTGAAATGTTTGGCTACGCCACAACGTTGCGTTCTTTGACGCAAGGCCGCGCAACCTACACGATGGAATTTAAGCACTACGCTGAAGCCCCGCGCAATGTGGCTGAAGCGGTGATCGCTGAAAAGACCAAATAAGAGTAGACTTAAAAAGTTGTATCTAATTTAACAAATTACCAATTAAAGGATCCATAGAAATGGCTAAAGGTAAATTTGAACGCACCAAGCCCCACGTGAACGTGGGCACGATCGGTCACGTCGACCATGGTAAGACGACGTTGACGGCAGCAATCACGACGGTATTGGCCGCTAAGTTTGGCGGTGAAGCCCGTGCATATGACCAAATTGACGCGGCTCCGGAAGAAAAGGCCCGTGGTATTACGATTAACACGGCTCACGTGGAATACGAAACGGAGCATCGTCACTATGCACACGTGGACTGCCCGGGGCACGCCGACTATGTGAAGAACATGATTACGGGTGCTGCTCAGATGGACGGTGCTATCTTGGTGGTGTCTGCTGCTGACGGTCCGATGCCGCAAACGCGTGAACACATTTTGTTGGCCCGCCAAGTGGGTGTGCCGTACATCATTGTGTACTTGAACAAGTGTGACATGGTTGACGATGCTGAATTGCTCGAACTCGTGGAAATGGAAGTTCGTGATCTGTTGAGCAACTACAACTTCCCTGGCGATGAAATTCCGATCGTCAAGGGTTCTGCGAAGTTGGCATTGGAAGGCGACCAATCTGAAATTGGTGTGCCGTCCATTTTGAAGTTGGCCGAAACGATGGACAGCTACATCCCGACGCCGGTTCGTGACGTTGATCATCCGTTCTTGATGCCGGTTGAAGACGTATTCTCTATCTCCGGTCGTGGTACGGTGGTGACGGGTCGTGTGGAACGTGGTGTGTTGAAGGTTGGCGACGAAATTGAAATCGTTGGTATCCGTCCGACGCAAAAGACGACCTGCACGGGCGTGGAAATGTTCCGCAAGTTGCTCGACCAAGGTCAGGCCGGTGACAACATTGGTGTGTTGTTGCGTGGTACGAAGCGTGAAGAAGTGGAACGCGGTCAAGTGTTGGCCAAGCCGGGTACGATTACCCCGCACACGAAGTTCACGGCTGAAGTGTACGTTTTGAGCAAGGACGAAGGCGGTCGTCACACGCCGTTCTTCAAGGGTTATCGTCCGCAATTCTATTTCCGCACGACGGACGTGACGGGAACGATTGAATTGCCGGAAGGCGTTGAAATGGTGATGCCTGGCGACAACGTGACGATGACGGTTCAATTGATCAGCCCGATCGCCATGAACGAAGGCTTGCGTTTCGCTGTTCGTGAAGGTGGTCGTACGGTTGGCGCCGGTGTGGTTGCCAAGATCATCGAATAATTTCAGCAACTTAGTTACTGAAAATATTTGACAAACAGAGGATGCAGAGGTAAACTCCGCATCCTCTGTTGTTCTTTAGTGTTCTTTTTAAAGGAAAAACGAAATGCAATCTCAACGCATTCGCATTCGCCTTAAGGCGTTCGATTACAAGCTGATCGATCAATCAGCTCAAGAAATCGTTGACACGGCCAAGCGCACCGGTGCTGTGGTTCGTGGTCCTGTTCCTCTTCCCACCCGCATCCAACGTTTCGATATTTTGCGTTCTCCGCACGTCAATAAGACAAGCCGTGACCAATTCGAAATCCGTACCCATCAACGTTTGATGGACATCATCGATCCGACCGATAAGACGGTTGACGCTTTGATGAAGTTGGACTTGGCTGCCGGCGTGGACGTCGAAATCAAGGTACAATAGTTTTTTGCTTTTGACTTGCAAGCTTTTTATTAGCAAGGTACAATCGCGCCTTTCTCGTGGAAATAAATTTCACGATTTTTCTTAAAAATGGTCCCGGCCAATCGTAGCCGGGGTGGAGATAACAATGAGTGAAAAACTCGGCTTAGTCGGTCGTAAGGTCGGCATGACGCGCATCTTTACCGAGGATGGTGAATCCATTCCGGTGACGGTGCTCGAAGTGGCCGGCAACCGTGTCACGCAAGTGAAGACGGAAGAAACCGACGGATACAATGCCATTCAAGTTGCATTCGGCTCTAAGAAGCCGTCTCGCGTGAGCAAGCCGCTTTCCGGTCACTATGCTAAGGCCGGCGTCGAAGCAGGCGAAATGCTCAAAGAGTTCCATATCGATGCTGATAAGCTCGCCGATTTGAAGGTGGGTACCACGTTGTCCGTGGAAATGTTCACGGTCGGCCAAAAGGTTGACGTGACCGGTATCACGATCGGTAAGGGTTTTGCCGGCGCAATCAAGCGTCACCACTTCTCTTCCAACCGCGCTTCTCACGGTAACTCCGTTACGACCCGTGCACCGGGCTCTATCGGTAACCGTCAAGATCCGGGCCGCGTGTTCCCGGGCAAGCGTATGGCTGGTCACTTGGGCGATGTGCAGCGCACAACGCAAAACCTCGTGGTGGCTCGTGTTGATGTCGAACGTCAATTGTTGCTCGTTCGTGGCGCTGTCCCCGGTGCTAAGGGCGGCAAAGTTATTGTCCGTCCGGCTGTGAAGGCTTAAGGAGCGATCAATGGAACTGAATGTCCTGAACGAACAAGGTAATGAAACCGCCAAGTTGGCGGCTTCCGACGCCGTGTTTGGTCGTGAATACAATGAAGCCTTGGTGCACCAGATTGTGGTGGCTTACCAAGCCAATGCTCGTCAAGGTACTCGCGCTCAATTGACGCGTGCCGACGTGCATCATTCGACCAAGAAGCCGTGGCGTCAAAAGGGTACGGGTCGTGCCCGCAGCGGTATGACGAGTTCTCCGGTGTGGCGTGGAGGCGGTCGCGCTTTCCCGAATACGCCGAACGAAAACTTCGGTCACAAGGTCAACAAGAAGATGTTCCGTGCCGCTATGGCCGTGATCTTCTCCAAGCTTGTTGCTGACGGCCGTCTCGTGGTTGTTGATTCTATCGGTGCCGACAGCCCGAAGACCAAGGCCTTTGCACAGAAGTTGAAGGCTATGGGTCTTGAATCCGTCATGATCATCACCAAGGAAGTTGACGAAAACCTCTATTTGGCTTCTCGCAACTTGAAGAATGTTTTTGTGGTGGAACCGCGTTATGCTGATCCGCTTTCTTTGATCTTTTACAAGAAAGTCGTAGTGACCAAAGATGCGATCGCTCAGCTTGAGGAGATGTGGGGATGATGAGCCAAGATCGTTTAATGAAGGTGCTCCTTGCTCCGGTTGTCTCCGAAAAGAGCACGATGGTTGGTGAAAAGCATGGTCAGGTTGTTTTCCATGTTGTTCCCGACGCTACGAAGCAAGAAGTCAAGGCCGCAATCGAACTGCTCTTTAAGGTGCAGGTCGAAAGCGTTCAAATGGTCAACATCAAGGGAAAGACGGCTCACTTTGGCCGTTTCGCCGGCAAGCACAGCGATGTGCGCAAGGCTTATGTGACCTTGAAGTCTGGTCAAGAAATTAACTTTGCAGAGGTGAAGTAATGGCTCTCGTCAAATTGAAACCGACGTCGGCCGGTCGTCGTCACGCTGTTAAGGTTGTGAGCCCCGAGTTGCATAAGGGCAAGCCTTTTGCCGCTCTTCTTGAAAAGAAGAACCGTATCGCCGGTCGTAACAACAATGGTCACATCACCTGCCGTCATAAGGGTGGTGGTCACAAGAAGGCATATCGTATCATCGATTTCAAGCGTAACAAGGATGGCATTCCTGCCCGTGTTGAACGTCTTGAATACGATCCGAACCGTTCCGCTCATATTGCCCTCGTGCTTTACGCCGATGGCGAACGTCGCTACATCATTGCCCCGAAGGGCTTGACTGTTGGCGCTGAACTGATGAATGGTCAGGAAGCTCCGATTAAAGTGGGTAACGCGCTGCCGTTGCGTAATATCCCGATCGGTTCCACGATTCACTGTATCGAAATGAAGCCGGGTAAGGGTGCACAATTGGTGCGTTCTGCCGGTTCCTTTGCCCAATTGATCGCTCGTGAAGGCGAATACGCTCAAGTGCGTTTGCGTTCCGGTGAAGTGCGTTACATTCACATCGAATGCCGCGCCACGATCGGTATGGTTGGCAATGAAGAAAACAGCTTGCGTGAACTCGGCAAGGCCGGTGCAAAGCGTTGGCGCGGTATTCGCCCGACGGTGCGCGGTGTTGCTATGAACCCGGTTGATCACCCGCATGGTGGTGGTGAAGGTCGTACGGGTACCGGTCGCGCTCCTGTGACGCCCTGGGGTCAATTGACCAAGGGTTATCGTACACGTAACAACAAGCGCACCGATGCTATGATCGTGCAGCGCCGGAACCGTAAATAAGGGGGCCAAATGTCTCGTTCGTTAAAGAAAGGCCCGTTTGTTGATGGGCACTTGATGAAGAAAGTCGAAGCTGCACAAGCCAGCCGTGACAAGCGTCCGTTGAAGACCTGGTCTCGTCGTTCGACGATTCTTCCTGAGTTCATCGGTTTGACGATTGCCGTCCACAACGGTCGTCAACACGTCCCGGTGTACATTAATGAAAATATGGTCGGCCACAAGTTGGGCGAATTCGCTATGACCCGTACGTTCAAGGGTCACGCGTCCGACAAGAAATAACTAGTAGGAGTTAGATAATGGAAACCTCTGCTATTGTTCGTGGCGTTCGTCTTTCGGCTCAAAAGGGTCGTTTAGTCGCCGACCTCGTCCGCGGTAAGCCCGTGGATAAGGCTTTAAACATTCTCACGTTCACGCAAAAGAAAGCCGCAGTGATCATCAAGAAGGCTCTCGAAAGCGCTATTGCCAACGCCGAACACAATGACGGTGCTGACATTGACGAATTGCGTGTAACGAAGATCCATGTGGAAAAGGCCAAGACGCTGCGCCGTTTCGGTGCCCGCGCCAAGGGTCGTGGTACACGCATCAACAAGCAAACGTGCCACATCTACGTGTCCGTTGGTGACGCTAACGCTAAGAAGTAAAGGTGAATTATGGGACAGAAAATTAATCCCACCGGCTTCCGTCTCCCCGTGACGCGTGACTGGACCTCGCGTTGGTATGCGGAAGGCCGTAACTTTGCCCGCACCTTGGGTGAAGATTTGAAGGTTCGCTCCTTCTTGCAAAAGAAGTTGCGCAACGCCTCTGTTAGCCGTATCTTGATCGAACGTCCTGCTAAGAACGCTCGTATCACGATTTACTCCGCCCGTCCGGGTGTGGTTATCGGCAAGCAAGGCCAAGACATCGAAGTTTTGAAGAACGAAGTTCAAAAGATGATGGGCGTGCCGGTTCACGTCAACATCGAAGAAGTTCGTCGCCCCGAACTCGATGCTCAATTGATCGCTGACAGCATCACGCAACAATTGGAAAAGCGTGTGATGTTCCGTCGTGCTATGAAGCGCGCTATGCAAAACGCTATGCGTTTGGGCGCTCAAGGCATCAAGATCATGTCTGCCGGTCGTTTGAACGGTGCAGAAATTGCCCGTACCGAATGGTACCGTGAAGGCCGTGTGCCTCTTCACACATTGCGCGCCAATATCGATTACGGTTTCTCTGAAGCCAATACAACCTATGGTGTGATTGGTGTGAAGGTGTGGGTCTACAAGGGTGATAACTTCGGCGAAGAAGTTCAAGCCCAAGAAAAGACTGAACGTGAAGATCGTCGTTCTCGTCGTCCTGCCGGCGAACGCGCAGCCAAACCTGCTCGTCGTGCTCGCAAGACTGCTGAGAAGACGGAAGCCGCAGCTGCTGACGGTGAAAAGGCTGAAAAGAAGCCCGCTCGCCGTGCTAAGAAGGCTGCCGCTGCTAAAGACGGAGAATAAGCGATGTTGCAACCTAATCGACGCAAATACCGCAAGGACCAAAAGGGCCGCAACTATGGTCTCGCTACCCGCGGCGCCAATGTGTCCTTCGGTCAGTTTGGTCTGAAGACGCTCGAACGCGGTCGTCTGACGGCTCGCCAAATCGAAGCAGCTCGTCGTGCCATTACTCGCCATATTAAGCGTGGTGGCCGCGTGTGGATCCGTGTGTTCCCGGATAAGCCCATTTCTGAAAAGCCTGCCGAAGTCCGTATGGGTAACGGTAAGGGTAATCCGGAATACTGGGTAGCCTTGGTGCAACCGGGTCGTGTGCTTTATGAAATGGACGGGGTTGACGAACAATTGGCTCGCGAAGCTTTCGCTCTCGCCGCTGCCAAGTTGCCGGTCAAGACCACGTTCGTTGTCCGCCAAATCGGCATGTAAGGAGAGACGGCAATGAACGCAAAAGAATTGCTCGCCATGGATGAAGCTGCTCTCAAGAAGGAACTGGCTGACTTGATGCAGGCGCACTTCAAACTGCGCATGCAACACGGCACTCAACAACTTCAAAACCCGAATCAGCTGCGCACGACGCGTCGTGATATCGCGCGCGTTCGCACGATTCTCGCTCAAAAGGCGGCTTCGAAATGACACAAGAAACTCAAAAGACAACGTTAGCTCGTACGTTGGTCGGCAAAGTTGTCAGCAATAAGATGCAAAAGACCGTTACGGTTCTTGTCGAACGCAAGGAAATGCATCCGCTGTATGGCAAGTTTGTGTTGGTCTCCAAGAAGTATCATGCTCATTGCGAGGCCAATGACCTGAACGAAGGTGATACGGTTGAAATTTCTGAAACTCGTCCGATTTCCAAGACCAAAGCTTGGACTGTGACGAAGGTTTTGAAGAAAGCCGAAATCATCTAATAAATTAGCCTTGCAAGTTTTCTAATTCTTAGATATACTTGCGGCTTCGTGGTTGAGGTTGACTGTAAAGTCGACCTCAACCGTATTCGTCAAGGGCATATATCTTATGTAGTAACCCATAGATAATGGGCTTTCAGCGAAGTGAGATATTTGTTCTTCCTCCCAATAACGGGACCAATACTATCCGCTTAGCGGAATAAGTTGGGAAATAGGTAATCATGATTCAGATGCAAAGCAAACTGGACGTGGCCGATAACACGGGCGCTCGTTCAGTGATGTGTATCAAGGTGTTGGGCGGTTCTAAGCGCCGCTACGCCAACATCGGTGATGTCATCAAGGTGACGGTTAAAGAAGCCGCTCCGCGTGGCCGCGTCAAGAAGGGCGAAGTCTACAACGCTGTTGTGGTTCGTACCGCTAAGGGTGTGCGCCGTGCTGATGGTTCTTCCATTTCTTTCGATGGCAACGCCGCTGTGTTGCTCAATTCTAAATTAGAGCCGATCGGAACTCGTATCTTCGGACCGGTTACGCGTGAATTGCGTACCGAACAATTTATGAAGATCGTTTCCTTGGCTCCGGAAGTTTTGTAAGGAGACGCGCGATGCAACGCATCCGTAAAGGTGACGAAGTTATCGTTATCACCGGCCGAGACAAGGGCAAGCGCGGTACCGTGCTCTCCCGAGTCGACGATCGTCACGTGACGGTCGAAGGCATCAATGTTGTCAAGAAGCATACTCGCCCGAACCCGATGACGGGTGCTACCGGCGGTATTGTCAACAAGGTTATGCCGATCGATCAATCGAACGTCATGCTCGTCAATCCGGCCACTGGTAAGGGCGAACGTGTCGGCTTCAAAGAAGTCGACGGTAAGAAGGTTCGCGTGTTTAAGAGCGACGGCAGCATTGTCGGCGCTAAGGCTTAATAGAGGGTAAATCGATGTCTCGTTTCCAAACTCTCTACCGTGAAGCCATTGTGCCCGAATTGATTAAGAAGTTCGGTTACAAAACCACAATGCAAGTTCCGCGTATCACGAAGATTACGTTGAACATGGGTGTCGGCGAAGCGGTTAACGATAAAAAGTTGATCGACAACGCTGTTGCCGATCTCACCAAGATTGCCGGTCAAAAGCCGGTGGTGACCAAGACGCGTAAGGCTATTGCTAACTTTAAGATCCGCGAAAATATGCCGATCGGTTGCATGGTGACCTTGCGTGGTGAACGTATGTATGATTTCTTGGACCGTTTGATCACGATCGCTTTCCCGCGTGTTCGTGACTTCCGTGGTGTCTCCGGTCGTTCTTTCGACGGTCGCGGCAACTACAACATCGGTCTTAAAGAACAAATCATTTTCCCGGAAATTGAATACGACAAGATCGACAAGATCCGTGGGATGAATATTTCTATCACGACGACTGCGAAAACTGACGAAGAAGCCAAGGCTTTGCTCGCCGCTTTCCGCTTTCCGTTCCGTAATTAATCGAGGTGGTGAATTGGCTAAACTCGCACTGATTAACCGTGACTTGAAGCGTGCCCGCACGGTCGCTAAGTTTGCGGAAAAGCGCGCCGCTTTGAAAGCGGTTATTAATGACGCCACCCGTTCTATCGAAGAACGTATGGAAGCTCGTCAACAATTGCAATTGTTGCCCCGTGACGCTAACCCGTGCCGTTTGCGCAACCGTTGCGCTCTGACGGGTCGTCCCCGTGGAACGTTCCGCAAGTTCGGCTTGGCTCGTACCAAGATTCGTGAAGCCGCTATGCGCGGCGATATTCCCGGCCTTATCAAGGCTAGCTGGTAAGCGAGGAGATTATCATGAGCATGAGTGATCCGATCGCCGATATGTTGACCCGCATCCGCAATGGTCAAACTGTCGACAAGACGGAAGTGGTGATGCCCTCCTCGAAGTTGAAGGTGGCTATCGCTCAAGTCTTGAAGGATGAAGGATACATTGATGGCTTTAGCGTTGTGAACAACAACGGTAAGGCTGAATTACACGTCGGTTTGAAGTACTACGCCGGCCGTCCTGTGATTGAACGCCTCGAACGCGTTTCCCGTCCTGGTCTGCGTGTGTATAAGAACCATCAAACGATTCCGCAAGTGATGAACGGCTTGGGTATCGCGATTATGTCTACCCCGAAGGGCGTGATGACTGATCGTAAGGCCCGTGCAGCCGGCATCGGTGGCGAAGTCATTTGCTATGTAGCTTAATGAGCGAGGAGGGATAGAGAATGTCGCGAATCGCTAAAGAAGCTGTAATCATTACCAAGGGTGTTGACTGCAAGATCGACAACGGAATGATTTCTATGAAGGGTCCGAAGGGCGAATTGAGCTTGAAGCTCAATCCTTTGGTGACCATCAAGCAAGACGGTGATCATTTGCACTTCGAAGCTGTTGACAGCAGCCGTGAAGCCAATGCTGCTTCCGGTACGATCCGTGCTTTGGTCAATGACATGAACAAAGGTGTCAGCGTCGGTTTCGAAAAGAAGTTGACGTTGGTTGGTGTGGGCTTCCGTGCTCAAGCCAGCGGGGACACGTTGAATTTATCGCTCGGCTTTAGTCACCCTGTGGTGCACAAGATGCCCGCCGGTGTGAAGGCTGAAACCCCGAGTCAAACGGAAATTGTGATCAAGGGCGCTGATAAGCAGAAGGTCGGTCAGACCGCTGCCGTTATCCGTGGCTACCGTCCGCCTGAACCCTACAAGGGCAAGGGTGTCCGCTACGCCGACGAAGTCGTTGTGATCAAGGAAACCAAGAAGAAGTAAGCGGGGCGGAGACAGAAATGATCGATAAAAAAGCAAATCGTCTGCGTCGTGCACGTGCTACTCGTGCCCGCATTAAGTTGCAAAAGATGGATCGTCTGACGGTTCATCGTACTAACTTGCACATTTACGCCAGCATCATCAGCGCTGACGGTGGTCGCGTGTTGGTTTCCGCCTCCACGCTCGAACCCGAAGTTCGCGCTCAGTTGGCTAATGAACAAGGCCGTGGCGGCAACGTCAAGGCTGCTAAGTTGATTGGTACGCGTTTGGCCGAAAAGGCAAAGGCCGCTGGCATCGAAACGTGTGCTTTTGACCGTTCTGGTTACCGTTTTCATGGCCGCATCGCTGCGTTGGCTCAGGCCGCGCGTGAAGCTGGCTTGAAGTTCTAAGAGGGACTTATGGCTAAGGCTCAAGGAAAGAATGCGGCTGTCGACGCTATCGACGACGGCATGCGTGAAAATATGATTGCGGTTAACCGCGTTACCAAGGTTGTGAAGGGCGGCCGCATTATGGCTTTTGCTGCTCTCACTGTTGTTGGTGATGGCGACGGCCGTATTGGTATGGGTACGGGTAAGAGCCGTGAAGTTCCGGCTGCCGTTCAAAAGGCTATGGAACATGCTCGCCACAACATGGTTCGTATTCCGTTGAATAACGGTACGATTTACCATGCTGTTGAAGCTCACCACGGTGCTGCTCGTGTTATGTTGCTTCCTGCCACGGAAGGTACCGGTATCATTGCCGGTGGTCCGATGCGCGCTGTGTTTGACGCTATGGGCGTTCGCAACATTGTTGCTAAGGCTCACGGCTCCACGAACCCGTACAACATGGTTCGTGCCACTTTGAAGGCGCTCGAAGCTCTTCGTTCTCCGGCTGAAATTGCTGCCAAGCGCGGTAAGACGGTCGAAGAAATTATGGCTTAATTCCGAAGGAGAGATTCGAAATGGCTAAGAAGACCATTAAAGTTACGTTGATCAAGAGCCCGATCGGCACGAAGGCCGATCACCGTGCTACGTTGCGTGGCTTGGGCTTGTCTAAGATGAACCAAACACGTGAACTCGAAGACACGCCTGCCGTGCGCGGTATGATCACGAAGGTTGCTTACTTGGTTCGTGCCGAGTAATTAGGGGTAGATGATGCAATTAAATACTTTGCAACCCGCTGTGGGTTCTAAGAGCGCTCGTCACCGCGTTGGTCGTGGTGTGGGTTCCGGTTGGGGCAAAACGGCCGGTCGTGGCCACAAAGGTCAAAAGTCCCGCGCCGGTGGCTTCCACAAGGTGGGCTTCGAAGGCGGTCAAATGCCGCTGCATCGTCGCTTGCCGAAGCGTGGTTTCACGTCTTTGACGCGTCGTTTCTGCGAAGAAGTTCGCTTGAACGAACTCCAAGGTTTGTCCGTGGAAGAAATTGATTTGGCTGTTTTGAAGGCCGCCAATATCGTTTCTGCTCGCGCTTTGTCCGCTCGCGTAATCAAGTCCGGAGAAATCTCCCGCAAGGTTGTGCTCCGCGGTTTGAGCGCCACGAAGGGTGCCAAGGCTGCTATTGAAGCTGCCGGCGGCTCCGTGGAAGAGTAACTCGCTTTTTAGGAAGAACAACGTGGCGACCAGCCCTAGTTCCAATCAAGCAAGCGGCCCGAAGTACGGTGATTTGAAGCGCCGTATCATCTTCTTGCTGCTTGCCTTAGTCGTGTACCGCATCGGCGCTCATGTGCCGGTGCCGGGCATCGATCCCGACATGCTGTCTCGTTTGTTCCAAGAACAGCAAGGCGGCATTCTCGGGCTGTTCAACATGTTCTCTGGTGGCGCTTTATCGCGCTTCTCAGTGTTTGCGTTGGGGATCATGCCTTACATTTCTGCATCCATTATTATGCAGATGTTGTCGTACGTGCTCCCCTCGTTAGAAAGTTTGCGTAAAGAGGGCGAGTCCGGACGCCGTAAGATCACTCAATACACACGTTATGGTACGTTGTTGTTGGGTGTATTCCAGGCCTTCGGAATCGCAGTCGCGCTTGAAAGCCAAGCAGGACTCGTTTTGGATCCGGGCATGATGTTCCGATTCACTTGCGTGGTTTCCTTGGTGACGGGCACGATGTTCTTGATGTGGCTCGGTGAACAAATCACTGAACGCGGTTTGGGTAACGGTATCTCGATCATTATTTTCGCCGGTATCGTTGCTGGATTACCCTCTGCTATTTCCGGCTTGTTCCAGCTGGTTAGCACCGGTGCTATCAGTCCCTTGTCCGCTATTTTTGTGATTGCCATCGTTGCGGTCGTGACAGCTTTTGTAGTCTTCATCGAACGCGGTCAACGTCGCATCACGGTGAACTATGCTAAACGTCAGGTAGGCAATCGTCTCTACGGAGGTCAAACGTCTTATCTGCCGTTGAAGATGAATATGTCGGGTGTTATTCCTCCGATCTTTGCTTCATCTTTAATTTTGTTCCCGGCTACGTTGGCTGGATGGTTTACCAGCGGCGATTCCACTCGTTGGATTCGTGACCTGGCAGCAGCTTTGTCTCCCGGTCAGCCGCTCTACACCCTGCTTTATGCTGCAATGATTGTTTTCTTTGCATATTTCTACACGGCTTTGGTTTTCAATCCGCGTGAAACTGCAGAGAATCTGAAAAAGAGTGGTGCGTTCGTCCCGGGTATTCGCCCCGGTGAGCAAACGTCTCGCTACATCGATAAGGTGTTGCTTCGTTTGACGCTCGGCGGTGCGATTTATCTGGTGTTTGTCTGCTTGGTACCGGAATTTTTGAATATGCGTTTCAATGTTCCGTTCTACTTCGGCGGTACATCGTTGCTGATCGTTGTGGTCGTAACGATGGACTTTATGAGCCAGGTGCAGGCTTACATGATGTCGCAGCAATATGAAAATTTGCTCAAGAAGACTAACTTCAAGGGCTTTGGTTCTGCCGGGATGTAAATTTCGGAAGAACAAAACTGAATGAGTCCGCTCGGGGCCATACTTCACGCCTCGAGGACACGCAGAATTGAGGAGGAGTCTGACTCCTCCTGATTCTGTCTCAGAGAGTTACGTTTTGATGCACTACGTCACAACGAAACTTGAAGAGTTCAGGAAAAGAGAGTATCCTCTCGAACTTCCTGTCGTGTGGACAGCAATGATCCGTGAATAACACGGTTGGAGATAACAATGAAGGTTAACGCTTCGGTCAAAAAAATGTGCCGCAAGTGCAAGATCATTAAGCGCAAAGGCGTTGTTCGTGTGATCTGCTCTGATCCGCGTCACAAACAGCGTCAAGGCTAAAGAGGTAAAAGATGGCTCGTATTGCCGGTATTAATATTCCGCCTAACCAACACGCAGAAATCGGTTTGACTGCCATTTATGGTATCGGCCGTTCCCGCGCTCGCGACATTTTGTCCAAGGTTGGTGTGGAATACACCAAGAAAATTAAAGATCTCGACGACGCCGAACTCGAACGCATCCGTGATGCGATCAGTCAGTACACCGTTGAAGGTGACTTGCGTCGTGAAGTTCAACTCTCGATTAAGCGCCTTATCGATTTAGGCACTTATCGTGGTATGCGTCATCGTCGCGGCTTGCCGGTTCGCGGTCAACGTACCCGTACGAATGCTCGTACGCGTAAGGGCCCGAAGAAAGTCGGCGTCGCGCTTAAGAAGTAAACATTAAAGGATAACAATGGCTGGCAAAACTCCTAGCAGTCAGCAAGTTGCTCAGCAACGTGCTCGCAAAAAGGTGAAGAAGGTCGTTACGGAAGGTATCGCGCACGTTCACGCTTCCTTCAATAACACGATCATCACGATCACCGATCGCCAAGGCAACGCTATTGCTGCGTCGTCTTCTGGCGCTCAAGGTTTCAAGGGCTCTCGTAAATCCACGCCGTTCGCAGCTCAAGTCGCCGCTGAACACGCTGGTCGTATCGCTCTTGAATATGGTTTGAAGAATGTTGAAGTTCGCATCATGGGTCCCGGCCCCGGTCGTGAATCCAGCGTTCGTGCGCTCAATGCGCTCGGCATTCGTGTGACGTCGATTCAAGACGTGACCCCCATTCCTCACAATGGTGTGCGTCCGTCCAAGCGTCGTCGCGTCTAACTACTTTTTCTAATCCCGCGTCTGTCTATGAGGATAGATAGACTGAATGTGACTTTGATCACAGGATAAGAGAGGCATATTAAATGGCACGATATACCGGTCCCAAACTCAAGCTCGCGCGCCGCGAGGGTTGTGACCTTAATTTGAAGAGCGCGCGTCGCTCCTTGTCGAGCAAAGTCGGCAAGGGCTCCGATACGATCACCAAACCGGGCCAGCACGGTAAGACTTCTGGTGCTCGTCAATCGGGTTATGCAGCCCAATTGCGTGAAAAGCAAAAGGTTCGCCGCATGTATGGCGTTCTCGAACGCCAGTTCCGTCGTTACTTCGCTGAAGCCCAACGTGAAAAGGGCCATACCGGCGAAGTGCTTCTCGATTTGCTCGAAAGCCGTTTGGACAACGTTGTTTATCGCATGGGCTTCGGTTGCACCCGTGCGGAAGCTCGCCAGTTGGTGAGCCACTGCGCCGTTTTGGTCAATGGTAACAAGGTGAACATTCCTTCTTACCGTGTCAAACCCGGTGATGTTATCTCTATTCGCGAAAAGTCCCAAAAGCAAGCCCGTATTACGGAATCTTTGGAACTTGCCGCTCAAGTCGGTTTCCCGTCTTGGGTGTCTGTTGATGCGAAGAAGTTTGAAGGTACGTTCAAGGCTCTGCCGGCTCGTGACGAAATCTGTCAAGACGTCGACGAATCCCTGGTCGTCGAATTCTATTCGCGTTAATAGTTAGTTCGGTCGGTGCACTCTGTGTAGTGCGCGAGAGTGTGCCGCACCTGCTACAATTCGTGCGATCGGTCCTTTTGGGGCACCGGTCGCATTTACTCTACTTAAGCCCCAGACCATCCATCAGCCTTATCGGTGTAACGAGCCGAGGGTATTGAAAAGGACAGTCTACAAAATGGCCAATACTACTTTGTTGAAGCCGACCACCATTGAAGCTGTGGTTGACGAAAACAATCCCAATCTTGCAGTCATCACCCTTGAACCTTTCGAACGTGGCTACGGTCATACGCTAGGCAACGCACTTCGTCGTATTTTGCTTGCCAGCATGGTCGGTTATGCTCCTACGGAAGCTCAGATTGCCGGTGTCGTGCATGAATATTCACAAATTGACGGCGTTCTTGAAGACGTTGTTGATATCCTTTTGAACTTGAAGGGTGTTGTCTTTAAGCTCGAAGGTCGCGATGAAGTCACGCTTACTTTGCGTAAGAGCACCGAAGGTGTGGTGACGGCTGCTGATTTTGACCTGCCGCACGACGTGACGGTGATCAATCCGGATCACGTGATTGCTCACTTGGCTGCCAACGGCAAGTTGGATATGCAGGTTAAGGTCGAAAAAGGCCGCGGCTATCAACCCGGTGATATGCGTGCTTTCCGTGATGACTATTCCAAGACCACGATCGGTCGCATCATCATGGACGCTTCCTTTAGCCCGATTCGCCGCGTTGCTTATGAAGTCAGTGCCGCCCGTGTGGCTCAACGTACCGACCTCGACAAGCTCGTGATGACGATTGAAACTAACGGAGCTATTGAACCGGAAGAGGCTTTGCGCGAAGCTGTGTACATTCTTCAGGATCAATTGACGGTCTTCGGTTCTATTAAGAGCGAACAGGCCGGTAAGGTTGCTCAGGAAGAAGACGCCAATAACCCGCCGCCGCTTGATCCGATTCTCATGCGTCCGGTTGACGATCTGGAATTGACCGTTCGCTCCGCTAATTGCTTAAAGGGTGAACAGGTCTTCTATATCGGCGACTTGATCCAACGCACTGAAAATGAATTGCTCAAGACTCCGAACTTGGGTCGTAAGTCCTTGAATGAAATCAAGGAAGTGCTTGCTGCTCACGGTTTGACCTTGGGTATGAAGTTGGAAAACTGGCCGCCTGCCGGTCTTGACCAACATTAATTTTGGCATTGACTTGCTAAATCAAGGACGGGAGAATAAAATCTCGTCCTTCGAGTCTTTTTAAGACTCAAACTTTACCCGCCCGCCGAATATATTCGGATAGAAGAAGATGGGATAGCGCCCTGAAAGGGGCTCATAAGACTAACTTTTATAGGAATAATAAAAATGCGTCACCGTCATGGTTTACGTAAGCTGAATCGTACCAGCGCCCACCGTTTGGCTATGCTCCGCAATATGATGAATTCTTTATTGCGTCATGAAGCCATCAAGACCACGTTGCCGAAGGCCAAGGAATTGCGTCGTGTTGTTGAACCGATGATCACTCTTGCTAAGGTTGATACGGTTGCTAATCGCCGTTTGGCTTTTGCCCGTTTGCGTGATCGCGAAATGGTTACGAAGCTTTTTACCGTTCTCGGCCCGCGCTTTGCTGCCCGTAACGGTGGTTACACCCGCATCTTGAAGATGGGGTTCCGCGTTGGTGATAACGCCCCGATGGCTTATATGGAATTGGTTGAAAAGACTGCTCCGGTTGTTGAAGCCACCGAAGAAGCTAAAGCCGAATAATTTGAACGTATAGCGCTCAGGTTAATAGAGGGGGAGTTCACTGCAGAACTTCCCTTTTTTCATTTGTTTTTCTAGTATGAAACTGTCTCTCCCTGCCGCTTTGGGTAATGTTACTCAGCTGTTGCTCGGCATTATTTTTATGTCCTTCGGAATTTGCTTAATTTCGGCGGTTCATTTGGGGACAACACCTATTAGCAGTCTTCCATGGACGTTGTCTAAAATTTGCGACTTAACTTTTGGTACAACCACATTTTTGTGCAATATTGTTTTTCTTGGGATTCAGATTCTTCTTTTGCGTCATGAGTTTTCAAAACTAAATTTTCTACAGATTCCGCTTGTTTTTTTATTTAGCTTATTTACGGATTTTTGGATGTGGTTTTTGTCGGAACTCTCTTTTGAGAACTACTGGGTACTTTTGGTTTTGTCATTGCTCGGTAACCTCTTCTTAGCCTTGGGGGTAGCTTTTGAAGTTCGCTCAAAGAGCATCCCATTGCCGGGAGAAGGGCTTGTTATCGCGGTCTCTGTCGTCACTCGCCAACCTTTTTACCGTATCAAAATTGGCAATGACATCACGATGGTGATTCTGGCTGCTATTCTTGGCTTTTTCTGCTTAAATGAAATCTATGGCATTCGGGAAGGAACGCTGATATCCGCATTCTTAGTGGGTATTCTTGTGAAGTTTATATCACGGTTTCTTGATAGGATTTGGCCAATAAAACAAAAATTCAATTGATCTATGACGGAACTAATTAGCGAAAGAATTGACAAATGGCTCTGGGCAGCTCGTTTTTTTAAAACAAGAAGCCTGGCTCAGGAAGCAGTAGAGCTAGGTCGGGTAAAGCTGAATGGAGAACGTGTTAAGCCCTCCAAAGAAGTTAAGCTCTCAGATAGGCTGGAAATTCATCGAGGGGAAGACATTTATGAAGTCCTGGTAGCAGGGTTTAACTTGCAAAGAGGTCCATCTACAGTGGCCAGAAATCTTTACATGGAAACAGAGGATGGACAAAGAAAGCGTCTGGAGCGCGCAGAGCTTCGTAAATTGGCTGTAGAACCTGCTTTGGATAGAAGCTCCAAGGGACGACCCACAAAGCGAGAGGGGCGTGAATTAAGGCGTTTAAGAGGCTATTGACAAAAAGCCGTCCGTTGCGAAAAAGGCAATGGACGGCGTTGCAAAGATTAGTTTTTATAACCTGATTGGCGTTTCTTTAAGCCAGCGGGCTACATCCAGTGCACAGTAAGTCAGAATGCCATCGGCTCCTGCGCGTTTAAAGCACATCATTGTTTCAAGAGTAAATTTCTTTTCATCAATATACCCCGCGGCTGCAGCAGCTTTCAAAAGAGCATATTCACCGCTTACATGATAAGCAAAAGTAGGGGCCTTAAACTCATCTTTTACGCGGCGCAAAACATCCAGATAGGGTAGACCGGGTTTAACCATGACCATATCCGCTCCTTCCTGCAGATCTAAGCCCACTTCCCATAGGGCTTCATCACTGTTGGATGGATCCATTTGATAGACCGCTTTATTGCTTTTGCCGAGGTTAGCAGCAGAACCGACTGCATCACGGAAGGGACCGTAAAAGGCGCTTGCATATTTGGCGGAGTAAGCCATGATACGTGTGTGAATAAAGCCCTCTTCATCCAAAGCTTGCCGAATCACACCAATTCGCCCGTCCATCATGTCACTCGGGGCAACAACATCAGCACCTGCTCGAGCTTGTGCTAAAGCTTGTTTAACGAGCATCTCAATGGTTTCGTCATTGAGGATATAACCAGTTTCATCGATAAGACCATCTTGGCCGTGGGTCGTGTAAGGATCCAAAGCTACGTCACACATGACACCTAATTGCGGGAATTTTGCTTTTAGAAGGCGCACAACGTTCGGAATTAAGCCGTCGGGATTAGCAGCCTCGCGACCGTCAGGAGTCTTTAAATGATCATCAATGGCGGGAAACAGCGCAATCATGGGAATACCCAAATCCACCATTTCTTGAGCAACTTTGCAGAGTTCATCTGGCGTCATGCGTTCTACGCCCGGCATCGTCGGAACGGCCTGGCGGCGTCCTTGGCCTTCCATTACAAACACAGGAAGAATCAAATCCGAGGCGCTTAGTGTGTTTTCACGCATCAGACGACGTGAAAATTCATCATGACGCATACGACGCATGCGTTTTTGAGGATATTGACCTAAAACATGCATTTAATTTTGTCCTATAAAACAATTTATGCTCGAAGTTCTTCTCGATGAATCCAGCGCAAAAGCGTATCTCTCAATTCATCAACACCTTCGCGCTTAAGACCAGAAAAAAGCTGAACAGAGATATGAGGTCCAAGTTCGGCTGCGCGACTACGAACCATACGTAGCGTTTCCTTTTTAGCCTGATTGTTGAGTTGATCACACTTATTGAGCAAGAAGTGCATTTTGACAGGGCGAGTATTCAAAAAATCGATAACCCATTCGTCCGTCGGCATAAAAGGACGGCGGGCGTCCATCACAACGACAATTCCGGTTAAAGTGTCTCGTTGTGCTAGGTAACCTCCAATTAGCTCAGACCACGTTTTGCGGGTACCTTCCGCCGCTTTAGCAAAACCGTATCCTGGTAAGTCGACTAAAGAAGCGACACGGTCGCGGTGACCGAGTTCATTTTTTTGGAAAAGATCAAAAAAATTAATTAGTTGCGTACGGCCTGGGGTTTTAGAGGCAAATGCTAAACGGCCCTGTCGGGTCAAAACGTTGATAGTCGTAGATTTGCCGGCATTAGAGCGTCCTGCAAAAGCGATCTCTGGAACGTCTCCAGGGGGCAGCCCTTGCAATTGGGAAACAGAAAGACGAAACCGAGCGCTGTCAAATAAACTCAAAACGAATACCTCTTTGAAATATTGAGGCGCAATATTAGACCGAGAACCTTACGCGGAGTTTAAGTTTTAGTTTGAAAACTTAAACCTAAAGGAGGCTCCTTTAGGTTTAAGACACACATTAACTGACAGTAACAAAGGACCACATCACCAGTAAAACCAATTGACCTGTGAGAATTCTCAAGAACATAGCTAATGGGTAAACCGTGGAATAGGCTACCGCTGAAGAATTCTTTTCAGACAGTGTGGCAGCGTAGGCCAGTGTCGGAGGGTCAGTTGTAGCTCCGGCCATTAACCCGACAATGCTGTGATAGTTGATATGGAAAAAGTGTCGTGCAATACAGCCTACCGTCAGTAAGGGAATGATTGTGACCAAAAGTCCCAAGACAACATAAAGAGGACCGTTACCAACTAATAAAGCATCGACAAAATTCTCACCTGCTGCCAAACCGACACTAGCCAAAAAGAGTGAAATACCTAATTCACGCAACATCAAATTAGCCGAAGAGGTTGTATAGGTGACAAGTCTGAAAAGGGAACCAAATCGACCTAAGAGAATAGCAATGATTAAAGGTCCGCCAGCTAAGCCTAATTTCAGTGGCACAGGCATCCCCGGGATGGCAATCGGTAAAGAACCGAACAATATGCCGATGGCTATACCGATGAAAATGGCAATCAAATTGGGATGCTCCAAGCGTTTGACTTTGTTGCCTAAACGGTCTTCGAGACGCTTAATGGAATTGATCGGACCGACGCAATAGAGTTCATCACCCATTTGAATGTGCAGGTTCTGATACGGGAAAAGCTGCATACCGGCCCGATACACACGGGTGATATTGACGCCGTCAGAATGACTTAAATGAAGGTCACCGACCGTAAGTCCGTTGATTTCAGGGCGCGTGACAGACAGCCGTTTACTCGTAATCGGAGAGTGCTCGGTTGCCAGGTCTGCTTTGGTATCTTCCTCTCCGAAGAAGGCAACAATTGCATCTTTATTTTCTTCGCCAGAGACTACACGAATGAGATCGCCCACATGTACGATAGATTCTGAATTTGGGCTGGTAATTTCTCCGTTGTGTTGAATTCTGGAACAAATAAAAGGTCTTGCAATAAAGGCACGGATGTCGCCGATTTTGCGTCCTTCTAAGGCTTTATTGGTGACATGAACATGAAAGAAAATAGAGACGTGATTACTCGCTTTTTCCTCTGCCTCCCAGTGCTGATCTTCTTCCTTCATATCAATTTTGAAAATAAAGCGAAGTGCAATGGCTGTGCCAATAATGCTCACAACGCCTAAAGGATAGGCACAAGCATAGGCTACGGCAATGTCTTCTCCCTGGTAGTTCAACTGGCCGAGAGCTTCTTGCGTTGCACCGAGCCCTGGTGTATTGGTCACAGCACCATAATGCACGCCAAGCATTTGAGCAAGTGAAACCGTATCGGAGAAGAAAAAGTAGAGCACGATTGTCACAGCGACGCTTAAAACCACCGCGAGAATCATTAGGCCGTTTAAGACAATACCGCCACTTTTAAAAGAGGCAAAAAATGAAGGTCCGACTTGCAGACCGATGAAAAAGACAAATAGGATCAAACCGAAATCTCGAATGAAGCCTAAGACGGTAGGGTCAATCTTCATACCGAGGTAATTTAAGAGCAACCCGGTAAAAAGCACAAAAGTAACACCTAGCGAGACACCGAAAATTTTAATTCGGCCAAGTCCCATACCCAAAGCAATAACAATGGAATAAACAAACAAGATATGTGCTATCGAGTTCGGATTGGAAAAAAGAGAAATCAGCCAGTCCATTTTGACTAAAACGCTTTTATGAACGAATAAGAAATGCCACGGAATTTATCACTAAACAGAAAAATCTGAAATAGTAAAAATCCCTAATTACTCAACAAGTTAAGGAATATCGTTTTAATTATTTTTCTTAGATATCTGCTGGAACGATTTCGTTGCTCCAAAGCGCTTGCAGAGAGTCTCTTTTTCGGATGAGGTGTACCTCTGAATTGTTAACCAGAATTTCGGCGGGTAACCTTCTGGAGTTGTAACGCGATGCCATGCTCATACCATAAGCGCCTGCCATGGTGACAGCAAGCAGCTCTCCTTGTTGGGCAGGCAAAGCCCGATCTCGAGCTAACCAGTCACTTGATTCACAAACAGGACCCACGACATCGAAAAGCACTTCTGTGTGAGCATCGCTCTGCCTGACAGGTAAAACAGGCATCCAGGCGGCGTATAGGGCAGGGCGAATTAAATCATTCATCGCGGCATCAGTAATGAGGAAATGCTTCACGGGAGTGGTCTTCACATACTGAACAGTCGTCAATAGAAGTCCTGCTGCAGCAACAATTGATCTGCCGGGTTCAACGACAATTCGTAAATGTGAAAAACCCCGCTGTGCCAATTTGCTGTGTAATCCGTCGACAAGGCTATCTAGAGGTTCAATCGTTTCATCGCGATATCTCACCCCAACTCCGCCACCGAAATCAATGTCTTTCATTTCGATGCCGGCGGCCCTGAGTTTTTCCAACAAATCAATGAGTCGGTCACAGGCATCAAAATAAGGAGTAAAAGAAGTTAGTTGAGAACCGATATGACAGTCAATGCCGACAAGATTGACGTTTTTGCAGGCGGCAGCTTTCTTTAAAAGAGCGAATGCAGAGAAAAAATCAATACCAAATTTATTGGTTTTTAATCCCGTGGAAATGTAAGGGTGTGTATGGGCGTCAACATCGGGATTGACGCGAAAGTAAACTTTAGGACAGCAATTTAACTCTTCAGCAATCGAGGCCAGGCGATCAAATTCAGGCTCACTTTCAATGTTAAACGCCCCGATATCGGCCGATAGAGCTACCTTAATTTCCTCCTCGGTTTTTCCTACACCGCTAAAAATAATTTTTTGAGGATCGGCTCCGATCTGAAGCACTCGAGCTAATTCACCCAGAGAGACGATATCAAATCCCCATCCTCTGCTAGCTAGGAGCTTCAAAATTGCCAGATTTGAATTGGCTTTAACGGCATAGCACAACTTGTGTTTAACTGAGCTAAAAGCTTTTTCGTATTGAGCTGCGGCCTCTTCAATGGTTCTTTGTGAATACACGTACAAAGGCGTGCCAAATTGGCGGGCTAAATCTGTCAATGAAACCCCTTCACAGTACAGAGAACGGTCGCGGTAACTGAAGTAAGGAGACGGAAGCGAATCCATTTAAAATCCTATTGCGGTACGTTTAAGGGATCTGCCTCAATATCGCTTACAGATTCTTGAGGCGCTTGCCCTGGATTTGGCAAATAAAGATCGCCCTTAATTCCGCAGGCAGTCAAAAGAACGGCAGCAGTTAAAATCGCTAAAATTTGCTTCATATTTTTTATAAAAGTACGGTTAGATATGACAGAGACAAAGTTTATAGAACTTGCAGAATCAACTCTACAACGAATCCAGTCGGCTGTCGAAGAAGTTGATGAAGATTTGGATGTAGATAGGCAAGGCAACGTTCTGACAATTGAATTTGACGACGGATTCCAGATTGTAATTAATTTGCAGACACCAACAAGGCAAATTTGGCTAGCAAGCCTCAAAGGCGGTCATCATTATGAGTTTTGCAGCTCAGATTGGTTGGATACGTCTTCCAAACACAGCATTACAGAGGATTTGTCTGCTCTTTTATCAAAAAAGCTCGGCCGATTGGTCGAGCTTTGATTCTTCGTTAACCTGATGTTCTAGAAGATCTGATCACGGATCGTTTCCGTGATTGGGTCAACTTCACCAGGTATTGTGGTTTCGCCAAGTCCCAGAGTCTGCACCGTATCACCTACCTGGTCTGCATAGAAAGGCTGTCCATTAATTTCAACCACATCGGCCGGTTGCGGTCGATAGTACTCAGGTGCGTTTTTGAGTACGGCCTTCATGTAATTAACCCAAACCGGTAAAACAAGACCTGCGCCATAAGCATTAGCACCGAGCGACTTAGGCTGGTCGTAGCCCATCCAGCCGACTGCTGCAATTTCTCCTGCATAGCCCGCAAACCAAGCATCTAATGCATCGTTGGTTGTACCGGTTTTGACTCCCATATCTTCACGTTTAAGTGCGTTACCGGCACGGCGTCCGGTACCTCGGACGGCTACCCCGTGCAAAAGAGAATTCATCACGTAAGCGTTTCTTGCGTCAATTGTGCGTGGTGCACCATCGCCCACTTTCGCATTGTGCGACTGCATAAGAACGTTGCCTTCTGAATCAGTGACTTTTTCAATCAAATAGGGCTGAACTAAGTAACCGCCGTTTGCAAAGACGGAATAACCTGCCACCATTTCCCACGGTGTCACAGAACCCACACCCAAAGCCATTGTCAGAAGAGGAGGATGGTTTTTGGGATCAAAGCCAAAACGCGAAATATATTGTTGAGCGTAATAGGGATCAATGGCCTGCACAATTCGGATGGATACCAGATTTTTTGATCGTGCAATGGCATCAGCCAAAGTCATTGGGCCGTCATATTTGCGGTCATCATTTCTTGGTTCCCAAAGTTTCCCACCGGTCAAACGCGGGTCAATTGAAAGAGGCGCATCATTGATGACTGTGGCTGGGGTAAAGCCTTTATCCAAAGCAGCTGAATAGATGAAGGGTTTAAAGCTGGAACCGGGCTGTCGCCAAGCTTGAGTTACGTGGTTAAATTGGTTGATCTTGAAATCAAAGCCGCCAACAAGCGAATAGATTGCACCGGTATTGAAGTTTGCAGAGATGAATGCACTTTCCACTGCAGGAATTTGTCCCAAAGACCATTTTCCTTTGCTGTCTTGGGTAACACGAACCACTGCTCCGACTTTGAGCTCTTTTTCTTTATAGCGTCCTTTTAATACCTGGCCTTTTTTGGCGATAAAACGTTGCGCGAAGGCAAATCCTTTATCGTCTAAAGTAACGGTTTCTCCGTTATAGAGTTGGACGGTCATGTGCTTAGCTGTTAATTCTGTTACCACTCCGGGCAGTAAATTGGAGCTTGAGATGACTTTGGACAAAGCCAAGCGGATATTAGCGTCTCGAGTATCGGGATGAGAGAGGTCTGCGTAACCTTCGACACCACGATAACCGTAGCGACGGTCATACTCAATCATGTTCTGCCGAACGGTATTACTGGCGATCAATTGATCTCGGCTTCTGATTGTCGTATAAACATTAATGCCTTGGTCATAAATAGTGTCTTTGAAGTAGGGGACCATCAGCATACGGGCCATTTCAGCAATGTAACCAGCATGTAGTTCCTGAGTCTGAAGCTGAGTTTTTTGTTGTTCAGCAGTGCTTTGGCGTACTTCTATGGGTTGAGCTATAGCAGAGGCGTACGTAATTTCATCAATGTAGCCCAAATTGAACATGCGCCCTAAGACATAGTTTCGTCTCATGGTCGCTCGTCTCATATTGACCAGCGGGTTGTAGGCGCTTGGTGCAACAGGAAGACCGGCCAATACTGCTGCCTCTGAAATTGATAAGTCTCGTAAATCTTTGCCGAAATAGGTTTTAGCAGCACTGCCGAAACCGTATGAGCGGTGACCTAAAAAAATCTGGTTGGCATAAACCTCAAAAATCTTGTCTTTACTCAGGTTTTGCTCAATCTTAATGGCGAGAGCAACTTCGTAAAGTTTACGCGTGTAACTACGCTCGGAGCTCAAAAAAAAGTTACGTGCGACCTGTTGAGTGATGGTACTGCCGCCCTGTCCTCTTCGTCCGGTAATGAGGTTTGCTAACGCAGCACGGGCAATTCCCATAAATTCAATACCAGAGTGCTCGTAAAAACCATCGTCTTCTGCCGCCAAAATGGCTAATTTGACATGCCGTGGAATTTCTTCAAAAGGCACATAATCGCGTCGCTCTTCACCGAATTCGCCGATCAAGTCGCCGTCAGCCGTGTAAATACGAAGTGGTACTTTGGGACGGTATTGGGTGAGAGCGTCAATAGGAGGAAGCTGATAGTAAACGACTGAAAAGACAACAAGACCCAGACCGACAGCGGCACCTGCGCCGCACAGTCCGGTGATTGTCAACCATTTAAACGCTTTTTTTAACCAGGAATTTTGATTTTTTTTAGTTTTCATACCAATCAGAGTTCGTTGCTGCTAATTAGTGAGCGATCATGTAGCTTCTGCAGCGAGCAATATGACGGACTGAATGCTACCGTTTTTGTTTATATTTTGCGAGAACTTAGAGAAAAAAATGGTGTAAAAGAAGTATCTGAAGATGTAAAAAGTTCTTCACTGTGCCTATTTCTTATGACAAAATTATTTTTCCCATTATCAGAAGAGCTTTAGCCGAAATGATTGAGATCTATCAGTATCAATTCAAAGTTGGACCAGAATCCATTGATATTCTTAAGCATGTTAACAATCGGGAGTATCTTCGTTGGATGGAAAAAGCCGCAATGGAACATGCCACCCTTTTAGGGTGTGGAGCCAAGGAGTGTTTGACGCGGGGAGAAGTTTGGGTTGCCCGTGAGCATTGGATTGAATATTTAAGACCTTGCTACGAAGGTGACGAACTCACAATTTTTTCTTGGGTGGAAAATCTTTCCGGTCCTCGCTCACTTAGACGCTATGCTATTAAGCGCGGTAGTTGTTTGGTGAGCCTCGGAGCGACTGAGTGGGTATATATTGGCTATAAGACCGGGCGAGTCAAGGATGTTCCTGATGATATTGCCGTGCGCTTTGCCATTATCGATAATGATGATGCTCGACTTGTGGACTTGGGAATTGCTCGAGGAGTTCGTTTTGAACCTCACTACTAATCTTCGTGTAACGACAAGTATTTATTCAAGTAATTGAGCCGATCATCCAATAAATTGAGCTAAGCTCAGCGTATAATGGTGCAATTCCTGAACGATTGTTCAGTGTTGTTGTTTCTAGTATTGATTGGGTTTACCAGTGAATGATTTTGTAACGGTACAGGACGTAACATTCGGTTATGGGAAAAGAGTGATTCTGGACGATGTGACGCTTCATTTCGGCCAGGGGCAGGTTGTCGCCATTATGGGCGGCTCCGGTATGGGTAAAACGACTCTTTTGAAGCTGATCGGCGGCATTGAAACTCCGGACAGAGGAATGATTTTGATTGACGGAGAGCCGTTAGATACGTCCGATAAAGATAAGCTTTATGCGCAGCGCCGCCGCATGGGAATGCTTTTTCAGTTTGGGGCTCTTTTTACGGATATGTCGGTTTTGGACAACGTGGCCTTTCCCCTCCGTGAGCAGACGAATTTGAGCGAAGATTTGATTCAGCGAATGGTGCTCATGAAACTTAACGCTGTCGGCTTACGCGGTGCGGCAGATTTGATGCCAAGTGAAATTTCCGGCGGCATGTCCCGTCGTGTGGCTTTGGCCAGAGCAACAGCTCTTGACCCTGAGTTAATCATGTATGACGAGCCTTTTGCTGGCCTTGACCCCATTTCAATGGGGGTGACGGCAAGACTAATTCGTGATTTGAATGACGCTTTAAATGCGACAAGCATTATCGTTACTCACGATGTACCGGAAACTTTCGCTATTGCTGATTATGTCTACATGATATCCTCGGGTCGTATTGCTGCTCAGGGTACGCCTGCAGAGCTTTCAGCTTCTAAAGATCCTTACGTTCGGCAATTTATTGATGGGGCGCCTGATGGTCCGGTGGCATTCCATTATCCTGCAGAGCCGATTGATAAAGAGTTTGGAGTACACGCACCATGAATGCATTGATGGATTTAGGAGCCTGGACTCTGGAGCAAATTCGGCATGTTGGTCGGATGGCAATTTTTGCGGTTCAGCTTTTTAAAGAACTGCCTGCAGCACTTGGTCGCTTTTGGCTGGTTGTCCAGCAGATTCACTTTATCGGTAATTATTCTTTATTGATTATCGCTGTTTCGGGGCTATTCGTGGGTTTTGTTTTGGCTTTGCAGGGTTATTACATTCTTGTGAGTTATGGAAGTGAGCAGGCTTTGGGTGTCATGGTGGCATTGTCGCTAGCGCGTGAATTGGGTCCGGTTGTGGCTGCGTTGCTTTTTGCCGGTCGTGCAGGAACCTCACTCACCGCAGAAATTGGCTTGATGCGCGCTGGTGAACAAGTCGCAGCGATGGAAATGATGGGGGTAGATCCTGTCAGACGAGTGCTTGCCCCTCGATTTTGGGGAGTACTGATCTCTTTGCCGCTTTTAGCCTGTATCTTTACCGCAGTGGGTATTTTTGGAGCCTGGATTGTCGGTGTGGTCATGATTGGAGTTGACGGTGGCGCTTTCTGGTCGCAAATGCAGGCAGGCGTAGATGTTTTTTCCGATATCGGCAATAGCGTAATTAAGTCTGTTGTCTTTGCAGTTGCAGTCGGACTCATCTCTTTATATCAAGGCTATAACGCCCGACCGACTCCGGAAGGTGTCTCTCGTGCCACAACCCGGACGGTGGTTATTTCTTCATTAATGGTTTTAGGGCTGGACTTTATCATGACGGCTCTGATGTTCTCGGTCTAGAAAGGGGTTTTTAATGGAACGCAAAACAGATCGTAAACGTGGGGTGGAGCTCATGGTAGGGCTCTTTGTGGTTGCAGGTTTTGCAGCTTTGCTTTTTACAGCACTACAGGCAGCTAACTTGGGAAGCTTTTCATGGTCTCAGAAAACCTATACCGTAGAAGCTCTTTTCGATAACATCGGCGGTTTAAAGCCTAGAGCACCTGTTAAAAGTGCCGGAGTGGTTATTGGCCGGGTTGAAAGTGTGACTTTCGATAATGATCTTTATCAGGCAAAGGTGACCATGACTATTGATTCGCAGTACAAGTTCCCGACCGATACCGAAGCTCAGATTCTCACTTCGGGTTTACTCGGCGAACAATACATCGGTTTTGTGGCAGGGGCCGATGAAGAAGTGCTGGAGACTGGAAGCAAAATCCGCAGAACGCAGTCTGCTATGGTCCTTGAACAAATGATCAGTAAATTTATGTATAGCTTTGTGGAAAACAAAGACAGCAACCAATAGGAAAACTAGGTTATGTCCGCAACCTTAAAACGCTCTCTCTTGGTGATTGCACTGGTTTCAACATTGGCTTCCTGTGCAGTGGTTCCTCCGAATTCAGGGGACAATCCTAATGATCCCTGGGAGACATTCAACCGTCAGACTCATGCATTTAATATGACAATGGATGAGTATGTCCTGCACCCGATTGCAGTAGGTTACTCTGAGTATGTTCCGACACCGGTGCAGGAAGGAGTGGATAACTTTTTCTCCAATTTAGGTGAACCGGGCAATATGCTCAATAATTTCCTGCAAGGGAAATTTAAAGAAGGTGCCGTCAGTTTGGCGCGTTTTTTGATCAACTCAACGATAGGTATTGCTGGGCTTTTTGATGTAGCCTCTCATATGAGTCTGGAGTACTCTCCTGAGGATTTTGGAGAAACGCTCGGCAGTTGGGGCGTAGGACCGGGGCCATATGTTGTTTGGCCGTTCTTGGGTCCGAGTACCGTGAGAGACACCGTGGGCATTCCTGTGGATTGGGCAACGTATCCTCCGACATATTACTTCTGGGGAGAAGGTGATAAGACCGGCTACGCAATTGGGTTGGCAGCACTTGATGCCGTCAACACACGTGCCAAGTTGCTCTCAACCGACGCAATGCTTCAAACCGCTTTGGATCCTTACGTAGCAGTGCGTGAAGCTTATCTTCAAAATCGTGAAAATCAGGTCTGGGACGGTAATCCTCCTTTGACATTGATGGATGATGAGTTTGAAGACGAAGAGTACGATCAACAACAGTAAAGGAGCATCTTTCTATGTTGCGACGAGTTTTTTTATCACTATTAGGTTGTCTTGCAATCGCCTCGTTTACTTTGAATGCGTCGGCCGCTCCGACTCAGAGTTCACCGGAAGAATTTGTCTTGAAAGTCTCTAATGAAATTTTGGATGCGATTAAGAACAATCCGAAGCTACAACAGGGCGATAAGAAGGCTGTAGAAGCATTGGTTGATGAAAAAATGATGCCTGCTGTGGATTTTCTCCGTATGACACGTATGGCTGTAGGTCCAAAGTGGAGGGAAGCAACTGCTGCGCAACGCGAACAACTTCAGCACCTTTTCCGTGAAACGCTTATTCAGGTTTATTCGGGCGGCTTGAGCATGGCCAAAGATCAAAAAGTTCGGATTCTGCCGCGCGGACAAAATGATGGAACCGAAGCAATAGTCCGCACCGGTATGAGTTCCATTTCGGATCCCGGTAAGCCTGAAATTCAATTGGTGTATCGCCTGCGCAATCTAAAGGATCAAGGTTGGAAGGTCATTGACGTGAATGTGGAGGGAGTGTGGTTGGTGAGTAACTACCGTAACCAATACGGTCCTATCGCTGCGCAGGAAGGAATTGAAGGTTTGATTCGACGTATGCAGCAACGAGTGGATCAACCGCAGGCCGCTAAAAAGTAGTTATTATGAAAATTGATCAGGAAACGGTAACCTTTGATGATATTGGGCATTGGGAGATTCGTGCTCAAGAGGCTCTCGGTGAGTCTGACGCCGTGTTTGATTGCTCGTTTGTCAAAAATGCCGACAGTGCCCTTTTGGCTCTGATACTTAAGTGGCTTAAAGAGGCTCAAGAAAAAGAGCTTACTCCACACATTGTAAACTTACCAGAAGGCATGTGGAGTTTGGCTAAACTTTATGGCGTCAGGGAACTGATTCGGCCTTATTGTCACAAAACTGAATAGTTCGGCAAGACGAATCGGTAACCATTGGAAAAAATCATGCTGTTTGCGTCTGTAGCGGCATGATTTTCCTTTATTATTAAGCCGTCTTTGGTTGAAGTTGAGTACCCTAGGGGGTACCGGTACAGGTTATGGAAAAACTGAAAGTAACAGGTGGATGTCGCCTCAGTGGAGAAGTGAAGGCCTCAGGAGCAAAAAATGCTGCATTGCCGATTTTGGCAGCTTCACTTCTGACAGCCGATGATCTTATTTTAAGTAATGTGCCCCACTTGTCCGATATTCGAACAATGGGTAAGTTATTGGGTGGTTTGGGCACGAAAGTGGAGCGCGAGGGCGAAACAGTCACTTTGAATGCCAAGAGTTTGACAACTCTGACCGCCCCTTATGAATTGGTCAAAACAATGCGCGCCTCAATTGTGACATTAGGTCCGATGCTGGCTCGCTTTGGGGAAGCCCGAGTTTCTTTGCCTGGCGGCTGTGCAATTGGTGCTCGCCCGGTAGATCAGCACATTAAAGGTTTGCAGGCATTAGGCGCTGAAGTTGTGATTGATCACGGCTATGTCGTTGCGAAGGCAAAACGGCTCAAGGGTGCCCATATTGTGACCGATATGGTAACGGTGACCGGAACAGAAAACTTGTTGATGGCTGCAACACTTGCCGATGGAGTAACGGTGATTGAAAATGCAGCTAGGGAACCTGAAGTGGTTGACCTAGCTAATTGTCTGACGGCGATGGGCGCTAAGATTCGAGGAGCCGGAACACCTGTTATTGAAGTCGAAGGCGTGTCACAACTGCACGGGGCTCATCACTTTGTACTTCCAGATAGAATTGAAACGGGAAGTTTTTTGGTCGCAGCCTTAATGACTAGGGGTGATGTGACGGTCACTCATGCGGCGCCCCACACTTTGGATATTGTTTTGGATAAGCTTCGGGAGGCTGGAGCAACTGTTCAGACAGGCGAAGACTGGATCCGTGTCTTTATCGATAAGCGGCCTAAAGCGGTCAGTGTGAGAACTGTTCCTCACCCTGGTTTCCCAACCGATATGCAAGCACAATTTATGGCGATGGATACCATTGCAGAGGGGACTGGCCGGATAACCGAGACAATTTTTGAAAATCGTTTTATGCACGTGCCAGAACTTCAGCGCCTGGGAGCAAATATTACTGTTGATGGTCATACTGCAGTGGTGACCGGTGTGCAAGAGCTCTCTGGAGCAAATGTGATGGCAACTGATTTAAGAGCCTCGGCCTCGTTGGTCATTGCTGGTCTTGTAGCCAAGGGTGAAACAATAGTCGATCGTATATATCATCTGGATCGTGGTTACGATCATATGGAAGTAAAATTGGCGGGGTTAGGTGCTCAAATTGAGCGTATTGCCTGATCTGAATCTTTCTAAGAGGATGTGGTGTTATGCAAGATTGTATCTTCTGCAAAATCATCAAGGGTGAGATTCCCTGTAAGAAAGTCTACGAAGACGAAGACGTTTTGGCGTTTCATGATATAAATCCTGCTGCGCCGATTCATTTTCTTTTGATCCCTAAAAAACACTTAGTTTCTTTAGCTGAAGCCCAGCCCGAAGACACGCCGCTTTTAGGTAAAATGCTCGCCTTGGTACCCCAATTGGCCAAAGAGCAAGGCTGTCAGAATGGTTTTCGTGTTGTGATTAATACGGGACGCGACGGCGGTCAGGAAGTGGGACATTTGCATATTCACGTCATGGGCGGACCGCAACCGTGGCCGCGTAGGAGTTAATAAGATGGGAAGTTTTTCCATTTGGCACTGGTTAATTGTTTTGCTGATTGTGGTTTTGGTTTTCGGTACGAGTAAGCTCAAGAACCTGGGCCGTGATTTGGGCGGAGGAATCAAGGGATTTAAGGAAGGGCTCAAGGAAGGCCAGGAAGAAGAACCGAAGAAAGTGACCAATGAAAGTCGCACCGAAACGATAGACGTTTCCTCCAAGGAAAAGTCTGAGACCAAGAACTAGCCTTCGGAATCCCTGGGGCGGAGAATCAAGTGACTCTTCGCCCGTTTTTTGTTGCTTATGTTTGATCTGGGTTTTACAGAAATTCTAGTGATCGGTGTGGTTGCACTGGTCGTGCTGGGACCGGAGAAAATGCCTGAGGTAGCTCGGGCCGCAGGGCGTTTTTTTGCAAAAGCACAAAGCTATATTTCTCAGGTGAAAGGTGAATTTGAAAGAGAGTCTCAGCTTTCGGAAATTAAAAAACTGCGAGAGGAAATTGCCTCTTCGGCAGCCGGTCTGCGACAGTCAGTCACGGAAGTACAAACGAGTCTGACAGAGCAGACACGTGAGTTAAATCTAGCGCTCGACCAAGTTTCTGGTACCCAGCAAAGCGAATCTGATCCATACACCAAGTTTAATCAAGCTGAATCGACTCTGAAGGCTTCTCAATCGGAAAACTCTCCTAGTCCTTTCAGTTGGGAGAGAGATCCCAGTAGCTCTGATGCCTATCGCTCACAATACGTCCCCAGACGTTATAAACCGAGTCCATCTCTTGACGATTTGATCACAGAACTTGAGGAAATGCGACGGGAACTGGCTCTGCCTCGTAAGACTATGGGCGGCTATAACAGGCGTTATGCGCCACGTTCTCGTGTTAATCGTCCTCGTATTTATCGATGAGAATCTTCGATGGCCGAAAACAAAAAAATCACTTATGAGAGTCCTGAAGATGCTGAAGTTGATCGTGAGCAGCCTTTAATGTCTCACTTACTTGAGCTCAGAAGCAGACTGGTGAGGGCAGCTGTTAGTGTTTTAGTGGTTTTTGCAGTGCTTTCGCCTTTCATGAAGCATATTTTTGACTTCTTAAGTCAGCCGTTGATGGCTGCACTGCCACAGGGAGTCAAGATGCTCTCAACGGGAGTGGTAGCCCCCTTTTTTGTACCTTTAAAAGTTACGCTTTTTTTAGCTTTTCTCATTGCTTTGCCGTACGTGCTCTACCAGGTATGGGCCTTTGTTGCTCCCGGGCTCTATAAGCGAGAAAAAAGACTCATATTTCCTATTTTGGCTTCGAGCATTGTAATGTTTGCGGCAGGAATGCTTTATTGCTACTTCATTGTTTTTCGAATGGTCTTCATGTTCATTGCAGGTTTTAGTCCTGAGAGCGTTAACTTTGCCCCAGATATTGATGCTTATTTTAGTTTTGTGATCACCATGTTTTTTGCTTTCGGTGTGACTTTTGAAGTGCCGATTGTTGTCATGGTGTTAAACCGTATGGGGGTGGCCTCTTATCACTCTCTTACTAAGGTTAGACCGTACGTTATCGTCGGCGCTTTTGTTATCGCAGCCATCGTGACTCCGCCCGATGTAATGAGTCAGTGTTTATTGGCCGTTCCTTTGGTCATTCTTTATCAAGTGGGATTGTGGTGTGTAAAGTTATTCGGTAAAAAAGACGAAACGAACGACTCTCAATCTTAAAATTTTCTGCCCTCTTCTTAAACGGAGGAGTTCTCATGAAGCGACAACAATTGATAGCCGAATTAGATGCGTTTTTGCATCCCGAACTTTATAAAGATTATGCACCTAATGGCCTGCAGGTACAGGGCAAAGATGAGGTGAGTCGGATTGTTACTGCCGTTTCTGCCACTCAGAATGTCATTGATCAGGCAATTGCGTTAAAGGCTGATGCCTTATTGGTCCATCATGGTTGGTTTTGGAGAAATGAAAATCCGGTTGTTGTAGGCATAAAGTATAAAAGACTACGAGCATTGATGGGAGCAGATATTAATTTGATTGCCTACCATTTGCCCTTAGATGCGCATGAAACAGTCGGCAATAACGCGCAAATGGCGACCCTTTTAGGGGCGAAAGATATTATGCGTGGAGGTGAGGGCAATTTTGTTTGGTCAGGTTCAATTGATCAAAAAAATGTGGCTGATTTAGCCTCGGATTTACATCGCAAACTGTGTCGTCCTCCTTTGGTTCTGGGAAATGAGAAAAAAGTCGTTAACCGAATAGCTTGGTGCTCTGGAGCGGCAGAGGATTTTTTTGAAGTAGCTATCAGTATGGGAGCACAAGCCTATATTAGTGGAGAGGCAACTGAGCGGACAACACACTTGGCTCGTGAAAGTGAAGTGCCTTTTTTGGTTTGTGGACATCATGCTACCGAACGTTTAGGTATACGTGCACTAGGTGAATGGATAGAAAAAACGCTGGGCTTGGTATGTATTTTTGTTGATGATGAAAATCCAATTTAACCCATTGAAAATAAAGTAGAAAATAAAGTCATAATGGCGTTTTTTTGGGGAAACTTTTAAAATTACAGAAGGTGCAATGTTTAGGCATAAACAGCGAAGTGTAATTGATGCTTATTGCGCACCAAGGAGATAGAAGAGATGATTTTGTATTCCGGAACAACCTGTCCGTTTTCTCATCGTTGCCGTTTTCTTTTGTATGAAAAGGGAATGGATTTTGAAGTTCGTGATGTCGATGTCAACAATATTCCTGCTGACATACTAACCATGAATCCTTATGGTGAAGTGCCGGTTCTGGTTGAACGAGAATTCTTCCTTTATGAAGCTAACATCATCTGTGAGTATCTGGATGAGCGTTTCCCTCATCCGCAGTTGATGCCGGCTGAACCTGTCTTGCGTGCTCGCGTTCGTCTTTTCATGTTCAATTTTGAACGCGAACTATTTACGCATGTTAAAACTTTAGAGTCTCGGCAAGCAGATGAGGCAGCTAAGGAAGTTGCAAGAACGAATATTCGTGATCAATTAACCGCTATGGCTCCGATCTTCACGAAAAATAAGTACATTTTCGGGGAAGATTTCACAATGCTTGATGTTGTGATGGCTCCTTTGCTTTGGCGCCTGGGCTTATACGGTATTGAACTGCCGAAGTCTGCGGCACCTTTGCATAAATATGCTGAAAGACTTTTCTCTCGACAATCTTTTATTGACTCGATGACTCCTTCTGAAAAAGTCATGCGTCGTTAAATTAAGGAAAGGCGATCTTACTTATGTCCAGACCGTCTATTAAGTCTTATCTAGTTCAGGCTATATGGAATTGGTGCACTGATGTGGGCCTGACTCCGTACGTGCTCGTTCGTGTGGACGAGCACTGTGTTGTCCCCAAGGAGTTTGTTGAAGACGGACAGATTATCTTTGACATTTCATCTGAGGCTACACATAACCTCTCTTTTGGTGACAAGGAAATCAATTTCGAGGCACGCTTCGGGGAACTGCCCATGCGCTGTTGTGTGCCCTATAGAAACATTGCGGGGATGTTTCCCCAGGAAGAACCAAATAAGGGAATGATGTTTAGCCCTAACAGTGACGAACCTGAAGATGAAGAAATTCGTCCCACCCCTCCCAAACCGGTTTTTTCTCGTGTAAAATGATGCACTCTTGATGCCCGTTTAGCTCAGTTGGTAGAGCAACCGCCTTGTAAGCGGTAGGTCGTCTGTTCGAGTCAGTCAACGGGCACCATCAATTAGTCGCTAGCTTGGAAAAGCTGGCGATTTTTTTATTCTGGTGATTCTGGTGACGTTGACTATCTAACTACTCTGCATTGCAGATAATTCTTTTCCCTAGTTTTGCACTTCAGAATTTCTAAGCATTATGCGTTAGATAAATAATGATTTTTTAAGTGGCAATTACTACTAGTGAGTTTTTGATATCGCTCAGATAATAAGGTTGTGTCTGTTTAGACCGATTTTAGGAGAAAACAATGGCGATTCAACGCGGAAAGATGAAAAAGGCTCCGGCCAAAGAATTAGTGGATTACTTGATTCGACCGGCTATTGCAACGGACTTGGAACGTTCTTATCAAACCTTGTTGGATATCAATAAAGCGCACGTTCTTATGCTAGCCAAGCAAGGCATTATTGAAAAAGATGTCGCCAAACAGATTTTGCAGGTGACGCAAGATATTGCGGGTATGCAGGCACATCCTGAGTTTGAAATCATTCCTGATGTTGAAGATTTATATTTCAATTTTGAACGCTATCTGATCAAACGTACTTCTTTGGAAATCGGCGGTCAGCAACATACGGCCCGCTCTCGTAACGATATGTTTGCAACAGAGATCCGTTATGACACGCGCCGCTATTTCCTAACTCTTTGTGAGCACTTCAACAATCTTCGTCGTAGCTTCCTGAAGATTGCTCGCGAAAACACCGATGCCGTGATGTCAGGTTACACCCATCTGCAACCTTCTGAACCAATCACTTTAGCTCACTACTGCTCGGCTATTTTAAACGCGATGGCTCGTGACTATGAGCGCATGACTCATGTTT
Source organism: uncultured Sutterella sp. (assembly GCA_900544345.1). Taxonomy (GTDB): domain Bacteria; phylum Pseudomonadota; class Gammaproteobacteria; order Burkholderiales; family Burkholderiaceae_F; genus Aphodousia. The sequence goes on from UQUR01000007.1 coordinate 51,682, forward strand.
GGAAGACAGTTAATCAATGCCCGCTCGGCGGCGGCTCAATGGGTTCAACAACATTTGATATTGATCGTCATTACACTGCTAAGCTCTTGGGCTTTGACAAGCCATTAGAAAACTCTTTGGACTGCGTAGCAGGACGTGACTTTACACTCGAGTTGGCTGCAGCTATGTCCACGGCAGGGTTAACGTTTAGCCGTATCGCCATGGACCTTACGCTTTGGGCAACGCCGGAATACGGCTATATCGAACTGGATGACTCTGTTTCGGGCTGCTCTTCGATTATGCCTCAGAAGAAAAATCCGATTGCGCTTGAGCACGTACGCGCGAAGTCCGGCCACCTGGAAGCTTTCTACGTATCGCTTTGCACTGGCATGAAGAACGTTCCGTATATGCACTGCCGTGACATCAGTACAGAATCCGTTCGTTATTTCTGGACGGCTATGACTGAATTCCTCCAAGATGCGGATCTCTTGAATGCTTCTTTGCGTGAAATGAAAGTTCACAAGGAACATATGGTTGAAAGTGCTCGCCGCAATTTCTGCACGGTAACGGAATTAGCCAACTATTTGGTGCGCATTGACAAGATTTCTTTCCGTGAAGCTCACGAGATTGTGGCCGATGTAGTCGGTTACCTGAATGAAAAGCATTTGATGGCTGACCAAATCACGTTGGAAGAACTCAATATGTTCTGCCAAAAGCTCTTTAACTTTACCTCTAAGCTCACAGCTGAAGATCTGAAAGCGGCTCTTGACCCGGTCAAGAATGCTCAGTCGAAGACCTGTTGGGGCGGCACGGCTGAAGCTGAGGTGAGCCGTCAGCTTGACGTGATCGAGGCTCAGATTGAAAAGGATGAGGCAGAACGCAAGGCTCGTTTAGCTCAAATCGATCAAGCTAAGGTTGATTTGGAAAAGGCTGTTGAAGACTTCATCGCATAGAAAATCAGTTTTGCTCCTTAGGGGCGGAAGGGCTCAGATCCACTTTCCGCCCCTTTTTCTAAGTCCTTTCAAAGAGGAGATGCAGCGATGCTTGAGTTGGGCTCACTGTTCTTTTCGACCTTCATCAAATTCTTTTTCCTGCTGACGCCATTTTTTATCATCTCGATTTTTTTATCGCTTACAAGTGACGCCAATGAAGTGGTTAAAAAGATGTTGGCAATCAAAGTAACGATTGGTGTTGAAGTTATCAGTTTGATTTTGCTGATTTTTGGTGATGCTTTATTTGATCTTTTGGGGATCTCTGTTCCAGCGTTTAAAATTGGGGCGGGAGCGCTTTTATTTTTATCTGCAATTTCCTTGGTCCAGGGTAAGCCTACAGTGCCCGATGTTAAAACTTCTTTGATGGATTTGGCTATTGTACCGATGGCTATACCGCTTACTTTGGGGCCGGGCTCTGTCGGCGCGCTGGTTGTCATGAGTAGTGATTTAAAAGGATTTATAGCAATTGCGACAACCGCTATTGCGATATCACTGGCTGTATTAAGTGTCGGTTTATTGCTTTATGCATCCGCCTCTATTGAACGTATTATTGGAGAAAAGGGCATTCAAATGCTCAGCAAATTGACAGGTTTGGTTCTAGCATCTTTATCTGCACAAATGATGTTTGAGGGGGCAGCGACTTTTTTCTAGGACATACTTATGGGAAACGATGACTTCTTCAAATTGCAAAGATTGCTCCCGTCAGGAATATTGAGCTTCCTGAACTTGTGTAAAACTCGTAGCTATACAAAAACGGCAAAAGAGCTTCATACATCACAGTCGTCCGTTTCGAGAAGTATCGTGGAATTGGAAAGTAGCTTGGGATTTCAGCTCATTGAACGAGATACCCGTCCGATCAAAATTACTCAGGCTGGTCTTCTGCTGCGGCAGTCGTTGTTAAATTGTCAAGATATTCTCGAAAATGTTCTGCTGAATATTCAAGAGACTAATTTCACACACCTGCCCCTGCGCATTGGTTTTATTGAAAGTATGTTGGATTGCTTCACAAAGCCACTCTTGATAAACCTAAGATCGGCTTACTCCAACGCATTGGTACTAACAGCGGTTAGTACTCAGTTACTAAAGTTGCTCGATGAAGATCGGCTAGATTTTATTGTTTCATCTAACCCTTTCAGTCAAAGAAATGACTTAAAGCGTTGTTTCCTTTTTCAAGAGCCTTCAGTCATTATCCTGCCTAAATCCTTAAAAATACCCGAACCAATGACTTGGGATCATTTGAAATATTGTGGCTTACCGCAAATTTCGCACGATAAAGATAGTTCAGGTGCATTTCTCGAGGATCGCCTTTTTAGTGAAAACGGTCTTAATTTTGTGCACCAATTGGATGTTAATTCCAATAGTTTGATTGTAGAGATGGTGGCTGAACGTTTCGGGTGGTCTCTGACCAGAGTTAGCTCCCTAATACGATTTCCTCAGTTTTTCGACCAAATTTCGGTTAGGCAAATGCCTGATCCATTGACTTCCAGAGAAATTTTTTTAATCTATAAAAAGGATGTTTTTTCTCCTATGGCTCAAAAAATAGCTAAAGAGATACGTCAGATAATTGATTTTTCACTCGTGCCCAGAATGCTTCACTGGGCGCCATGGATCAAGCCCTATCTGTTTGTACAAGGAGAAGGTCCTTTGGATCGGGTAGCGCTATTTCCAGAAGAGCATCCTGATCGTTTAATTTCTGTTTTGTAGGTTACTGGTTATGGTAGAAAAGGTCGGTTTACTTAAATCTTTTTTCCCGCTTGGCATTCTTTGTTTCCTCAGTCTGTGCAAAACACACAGCTACACTCAGACTGCGAAACAACTGAACACATCACAGTCTTCTGTTTCGCGCTCAATTATAGAAATGGAGAATATGCTGGGATTTCAACTGGTCGAAAGGCAGACCAGACCGATCAAAATCACTCAATCAGGACTTTTGCTTGAGAAATCTTTGCTGACATGTCAAAGCACGCTTGAGCAAATGCTGGTGGATATCCGCCAAAATAATTTGGTTCATATGCCATTTAGAATCGGCATTATTGAAAGTATGGCTGATTGCCTGACTCGTCCTTTGTTTCAAAACCTAAATGGAGGGTACGCTAACGCCTTAGCATTAACGGCAGTGAGCACTCGCCTTTTAGAGTTGTTGGATGAGGATCGGGTGGATTTTATAGTTTCATCCAATCCTTTTAGTTACCGCAACGACTTGAAGCGTTATTTTGTCTTCCAGGAGCCTTCTATCATTGTTACCCCTAAGTCTGTTGTGTTGCCTCGGCCTTTAACTTGGCAACGACTTCAGTATTGTGGTTTACCCCAGATTTCTTATGATCGAGCCAATTCAGGCGCCGCTATGGAGAGGCGTTTATTTAATGAAAACGGACTAAATTTCATTAGACGCATTGAGGTAGATTTAAACGTTCTTTTGATGGGGATGGTAGCGAACAATATGGGGTGGGCTTTAACACGAGTAACCTCTTTGGTTCAGTTTCCAGACTACGGGCGGGGTGTAAATGTTTATGAGATGCCCGATCCATTAGCTTCTAAAGAGGTCTTTTTAATCTATAAAAATGATGCTTTTTCGGAGATGGCAGAAAAGATCGCCCGTGAAATTAAGAAAGTAATTTGTGAATATCTGATTCCTCAAATGCTCAATTGGGCTCCGTGGCTCAAACCTTATTTATTTGTGCAAGGGCAGGGCCCACTTGATCGCATCCCAGCCTTTCCTGACGAGCGTCCCAGTCGCCTGACCACAGTGTTTTAAAAAAAGGCCGGGACTTAACAGAATTCCCGGCCTTAATGTCTCTTTACTTTGTTTTATTTCTTAGTTCTGCAAAACGCACTAACAGGTTTTCAACACGCTTTGTATTGATTAGATTAACGGGATTTAGAATTTCATCTAATGCACTATCGGGCAAAACCTTGAGTTCTTTTGCAGCCTGCAGACAAGTTAAATTTTGATTTCTAGCTAGATCCTGGACCTTGCGGCGATCTTCTTTCGTGCAGAAATAGTCCAAAGCACGAGCTAAAGCTAAAGAGCTTTGGGCTTGTTTTAAGGCTCTATCTGGGAAAGCGGTAATTCCTTGGATAACTTTCTTGCCGAAAATTTCCAGTGTTCTGGCCAACAAATCGCAGGAATCCATCAGTGTTTTAATGGGTAAGGTCGATGAAGGAGTTGCTCCCAACCAGCCAGAGTGAACACCAAGAGTAGAGGCCCATTGGTTGGACAAAATGTTGTCAGAAACCAGCATAGCCAGCTCTGCAACTGTTGGGTTGATCTTTCCGGGCATGATGGAAGAACCCGGTGCTACGGCAGGAAATGCAATTTCACGAATGCCGCCTCTGGGACCCGAGCACAAAAGTCCCAGGTCATGCGCTGTTCTCCAAAGTACAAGAGCAATTGATTGGATGTGAGCGTGAGTCAGAACAAGTTTTTGGGCACCGTCCAAGCCGGCTAAAGCATTAGCGGGCGTCTTTAGTTCAAAACCTGCCAGCTGCGACAAAGCAGCGTTGGCAGCCTTTTGGAATGCCCGAGAGCTTCCTAATCCGGTTCCTGCTTCACCAAGACCCAATGCTGATTCATTCCAGGCAAGTTGGTTTTGCTTCAGGCTTTCTAACGAATCACGAAGCGCAACGCTGTAAGCCTCAAATTCATCACCTAAGCTGACGGGTAATCCATCACGAAGGTTGGAGCGAGAGGTTTTGACTATATCTTTAAATTCATTGGCTTTTGTATCCATTAAATCAGCAAACCAATGACCTGCTTCTAAAAGCGGTGTAATACATTCCCGAACAACAAGTGTTTTAATCGTGGCGGTAACATCAGCGTCGGCCTGATTGATTAAAAGATCGTCTCGAGTTACATGAAGAGTGTCGGTACTGGCAGCGCGAGCCAGATAGTCAGAAATCGCCAGATTAAGCGGCGCACCGAAACTTCTGTAGATGTTGACGGGTATATCAACCTTTGAAATGTCGCCTAGGGCCAGGCGGCAAGCTTTTTCAATTGCTTCAGCTTTATGTGCTGAGAGCTCGCCCGTTTCTTTATTGGCGAGCGTTGCGGCAAGCTTAACAAGTAAAGCAGCCTTAATTAAGGACGGATAATGATTGAGAGTACGGTCTCCGGCTTTAAGCATTTTTTGCAGTTTCTCAATCAGCATTAAATCATTTGTTTCTTTTTCAGTCATGACAAATTACTCCCAACCTGTGATTACGAAATCTTGCGCAGTTTCCCGTACTTATGGAACATTGCAACCATCTCACGGCAATCGGTGAGTTTTTTGACATTAAAGAGATCTTCTGCGACTTCCGGTGGCAGTAAATGTTCTTTAAGCGCTGCTTCTTTGCAGGAGATATTTTCAGCAATGGCGAGTTTGGCAATCTTCACCCCAGTTGGGTAACCATATAACGAACTCACCATGGTTGACAGCGATGTTGACAGTTCTGCATTAGTCTTACAGCGCTCAACATTAACCTGAATGCCCTCAATACATTTTGTAGCGAAGATATCGACAACATCCTCAACCATGCTAAGAGCATCAAGGACGCAAATAATGCCGCCAGAGTTAATTGAACCGTGGTCAAGCTGACCTTCGTTTGCAGCAAACATCGCCATTTGTTCAGTTGCAATCACCTGTTGCATTGTTTCAATGACTAACTCTGGAACATAGGTGCAACTTGTACCTAGATAGTTTTGAAGTTCTTCATCTAATTCAGGCAGGTATAACTCACAAAGACCAGTTCTGGGTCCTGAGGAATAAAGCAGTAAGTCATTGGCAATACGCCCCATTGCAGTTGCAACGGCTGATAATCGTTCCATCAATATAAGCTGATGGTCTGTGTTGCGCATACTGTCAAAAACAGCACTATCGGGGATGACCTCATCACCTGGCATCTGAGCTAAATGCATTTCGAAGCCAATGATTTTGGAGAGATTCTCATAAATATGCTCAGCATATCCGGGTAACTGTCCCATACCTGTCCCTAAGACTGTTGCTCCAAGAACGCCCTCTTCAAAAGTTTGACGGTAATGTTCGAGAGTGATTCTGTTGCGCCGCAGTTGACTTTGCCAACCACCAAAGACTTGACCATAGGTCATGGGAACCGCATCTTGTAAACCAGTCCTGCCCAAACGAATAACACTTTCAAACTCAAGCGCTTTTTTAGCAACGGTTTTCTCTAAGCGCTTCAACGCATCGCAAACTCGTTTGACTCGACGATGTAGGACAATGGCCTCTACAGTCGGGAAAACGTCGTTAGATGATTGACACATATTAACGTGGGAATTGGGGTGTACCTGATCGTACCCTTTGTGTCCTGTCAATATTTCGTTGGCTCGGTTGGCTAAAACTTCATTGACATTCATATTGACGCCAGTGCCTTGACTGCGCCAAATATTGATGGGGAACTGCCCGTCAAAGCGTCCGGCAATCATTTCGTCACAAGCTTGTTGAATTGCTTCTGACTTTTTTGAATCGAGAGCGCCGATTTGAGCATTGGTAATGGCACAAGCCTTTTTCACTTCCGCTACTGCGTGCATGACTTCAGGGTAGTCGTTATAAGTGCGATCTGACACAAGATAGTTTTGAGAGACCCGGGTCGTTTGAATCCCGTAATAAGCCTCATCAGGAACTGCCATTTCGCCCAGTGAATCTTTTTCAATTCTCATACTTTCTGCTCCTTGGTCAGTAAGTAAACTTTGAAACTAACAATGCATTGGTCATACAAAAACTTCGTTTCTCATTTTCCGATTAACTTTGGTTCTCAGCAACGACTTGCCAGTTTTTGCAAGACTATGTTTCATAATCTGAGATTTGTGCTCGTAATCCTTGTTTACGGGAAGATTACAAGCACAAAATCTTTTTTAAATAACAAATTGACCTATGGTAAGACCGACCGTTACCGCGACGATGGTGCAAATCAGACCAGGGCGCATGAACGAGTGGTTCAGAACGAATTTTCCGATCTTTGTGGTACCTGATAAGTCAAAGGCAATTGTCGCAACGAGCGCGCCGGAGGTCGGAATGAAGAACAGACCGTTTACGGCAGGGTACATCCCGATTAAAGAGGCTGGTCCAAGCCCAAGAGCTAAACCCAGCGGCATAACAGCGCGGACGGTTGCGGCCTGAGAGTGCAACACAACAGCCAGGAAAAAGAGAATTACAGCGAAGATCCAGGGATACGCGGCAATAATGTCTTTAGAACTGGCTAACCATTCTGTTTTGTGAGCCGAGATAAAACTGTCACCCAACCAAGCCAAACCGAAAACAGCAATCAGGGCGGTAATACCGGCGCGCATAATGGGCGAGGTCATTGCATCGGATAATTTGGGACGCGTGACCACGAGAATAATGGCGGCTACAGTAAGCATCGCAATTTGTAAAAACATTGCCATACTGAGAGGTTTAGCTGCTCCTGCCGGCGTCCTTAACTCAGGGACAAAACCCGAAATCACGACAAAAACAACGCCTAAAACGAAAATCAATGCACTGACAGCTGCACTCTTGGGAAGCTTCTTTTGTTCGACTTTTGCAGGAGGAGGAATGAGACCGGCTTTGAGTCTAGCCTGAAATTCAGGATCCTTAGAGAGGTCCTTACCGGCAAACATTTGGAAGCACGAGGCTACAAAAACGCCGCACAAGGAAGCCGGAACAGAAATTGCAAGTATGTGTCCCAAAGTCAGATCATAATTGGCAGCGACCAAAAGACCTAACAAAGCAGCCGTTGCAGCTGAAACCGGAGAAGCTGTTACAGCTTGCTGAGCCGCTAAAGCCGAAATTGCCATGGGACGTTCCGGGCGAATGCCGGTGGCATACGACACTTCATAAATCACAGGCATCAGTGGGTAGCAGATGTGAGCTGTGCCAGCTAAAAACGAGAAAAACCATACCGTTAGCGGTGCCACTAACGTTACTCGTTTGGGATTCGAGCGAATGATTTTTTCTGCAACAGAAACCATGTAATCAACACCGCCCGCAGCGTACATAACAGAGGCTGCAGTGACCACTGCAGTGATGATCAGCATCACATCAATGGGTGCTGAGGTTGGTTTAATACCGAAAAATAGGGTTAGGATCAAAAGGCCAACACCGCCCCAAATACCTAAACCGATCCCTTTGTAGCGGGCACCCAAAAAAATACACGCTACAACAACGATAATTTCTAATGTTGTTGACATAAGTGCTCCGAAAAAGAAAAGAACGTTTTACGAGAGAAAACGGATTTTTCGAGACCGAGCGCTCGGAGCCCTTAAGAGACATTTTTGAATTGAATGTAATCAAGCACAATGATTCTTCGTTTTACGCAAAAACATATTGCGTTGATTAAAGCGCTATAGTCATTGAGAGAAGAAAAGTTTTAAATTATTTTTTTATGATTGACGCCAGCTCATTACTTCTTTCCGAGTCTTTTAAAACGTTCAAGCTTTTTGTTGAAACAAAAAGTACGGCAAAGACTGCGCAGATTCTGAATCTTTCCGTTTCGGCGGTAACGCGACAGTTGTCGAATTTTGAGAAGGTTCTTTCAGTTGAACTATTGGATAGAAGCGTCAAGCCGATGCGTCCAACGCCCGAAGCGATTCAATTCGTTGACCGAATTAGCAAGCAGATATTGCCCTTGAATTCATTAATAGAGGATATGATCGAAAGAAATGGGCGACAAATGTCTTTGCGGATCGGTTTTCTTGAGTCATTATCGATTCATGTCGCTCCTGAAGTTATCGCTAATTTAAAGCGGGATTTCAGCTCTGTTTTGTGCCTGACGGGGACGAGCGATAGGTTGATAGAAAAGTTGCAGCAAAACCGTCTGGATTTTGCCGTTGTCTCCAATCCTTATTCATCACTTGATAATCTTCGGAGACATTTTATTTTCAGCGAACCCAATATCGTACTGCTGCCCAAAAGTGTACTGAATAAAAGAAATATTCTCACTTGGAAAGATCTTCAATTCTGTGGAATTCCTTATATTCATTACTATCAGGAAAGTTCCGGTAAATTAGCTACTAATTTTTTATCCTCTATCGGAATAGAGCCTCCCGAGCAAATTGAGGTGGACACAACAGGCCCTATTATGGGATTAATACAGCGATCGATGGGTTGGACAATAACGCGAACCTCTTCTCTGATGCCGCATCAAGAGTTATTGGACTGGGTAAGTGCTATACCTGCTCCGGAACCTGTGATGCAAAGGGAGGTTTATTTATTTGCTTCAAACAGGGTACCCTTATTTTTATACGAGCGCGTTGTCGAGGAAGTTCTGAAGGCATGCCAAGGGGCGTTATTACCTAATATGCTTGCTATTGCCCCTTGGATAGCCGGGAAAGTTCGATTGGGCGAGAAAAGTCGTCCCAGGAGACCTGTCTGAAGACTATTTTCCAATGGGTTTCTTCAGGTATTCAAACGCACTGAGTGCATGAATTTTGAAGCATTGTTCTAATTCAGAAAACTCAACATATTCGTCCGGTGCGCCCATATTCGCGCCTTCTACGCCGCAACTGAATGTGTTGATCCCGTAACGTCTGGTATGTTTGCCGTCAGTGCCGCCGACTCGAATAGTTGTGGCACAAGGAAGGCCAAAGACTTTTTGAGCGTTGGACTTCAAGATACTCAACAGTTCGTGTGAAGGATCAGAGTAAAGAGACTCACAGCGCATCAATGTTGTGAAAGAAATTTCTTTTCTGTCTGAGCATAACTGCTTTAACGTCTCCTCAATATCATCGGGACTGATACCGATAGGTAAGCGAGAGTCAATAATGACCTCTGCGTAGCCTGGAACCAGGTTAGGAGCTGTACCTGCGTGAAAGACACCGATATTGCTCGTGACATTGAGAAGTGTTTGGGTTTCACCCTTGCCGGCAACAGATTCAGAAATCGGACCGGCCTCTTTAATAAGATTAATGATGTCCGGCGGACAGCGAGATAGCAATTTTCTGACTCTTTCCCGATAGTCAACAATGGCATCGATTAACAGCTCAATAGCGTTTTTCGCTTTATGTAAATGTGCGCCGTGACCCGGAATCCCTTTTGCACTCATTTTGAAACGATACCGTCCCTTTTCTCCGAAGCGAATTGAACGTGAACTACCCACATCGGCAATCAGACAAGCATCTACATTTCTGAGTGCCGGCATGGTTTCTAAAAGATATTGAGTGCCGTGTTTGCCGCCGGCCTCTTCTCCGCCAACCAACATTAAGGTGACTTCGCCACTCCACATGGAGGGATTGCGACCCAAAAGAATGAACGTTTCAATGAGACTGGCACAGCCGGCTTTCATATCGCTTACGCCAACGCCAAACAACTTGCCATCCTCTATCTCTGCTCCGAAAGGATCGTGTCGCCACAAATTCGGTTGCACGACTTCAAAGGTATCCAAATGACCGTTTAAAAGTAAATGTTTACCCGGTTGATGTCCTTTAGTATGAGCCACCAGATTATCAATTGGGCTGACTTCCTCAATCGTTTGTATCTCAACGCCGGGAATTCCAGATAGGAGCTCTTTTGAATAAGAGACAATATTTCGGGTATCGGATGGGGGAGTGACCGAGTTGAGTTTCGATAAATTAATCAGTGTATTGCGTAAGTCCGGTAGAACTTGATCAATTTTTTCTGTAACCATCTTCTCCTCCACACAGTGAGTTTTCACGACTGAGTGTAGTGAAGGGACGGAGAGTTTTTATAGATTTTTAAAAAAATAAGGTTAACCCCAACCTATTATCTCAAAAATGCATAATTCTTTTATCTTTGGCGGCTAATGTTTGAGCTTATTGCTTTAAAGGGCTTCAATGGAAGCAGATCGCATGATCTGACTTGCTATCTACTCTTCTTCGGAGATTACAAATGAGCGTTATCTTACAAGCCATAGTGGTCTTTGGTGTGATCGCTATTGGTGCCCGCTATGCTGGTATCGGCCTCGGTATTTGGGGCGGTATCGGTTTGTTCTTATTGGTAACAGTTTTCGGTTTGACGCCGACCTCTGCTCCTACGGACGTGCTCCTGATCATGATTGCAGTGGCTACCGCTGCCTCAGTGATGGATGCCGCCGGCGGTGTTGATTATATGGTGCGTATTGCTGAAAAAATCATTCGTGCCAATCCAGACCGCATTGTGTATGTCGCCCCGTTGGTTACCTGGTTCTTTGCTTTCTTAGCCGGTACGGCCAACATTGCTCAGTCCCTGATGCCTGTGATTTATGAAGTGGCTCACGGTGTGGGCATTCGTCCGGAACGTGCTATGACGGCCTCCGGCGTTGCCGCTCAACAAGCTCTTGTGGCTAGCCCCGTGGCTGCCTGTACCGCTGCTTTAATCGGTTTGTACACGCAAAACGGTTATGACTTCGGCTTGCAGACGATTTTGATGGTTACGATTCCTGCCACGTTAATCGCTGTTGTGGTGGTTTCCACGGTCATGCTTCGTTACGGCAAGGACTTAAAAGACGATCCGGAATATCAGGCTCGTTTGAAGGCTGGTCTGGTGAAGGCTGTGGTGAGTTCTTCTGAACGTCCGCCGTTACCGAAGAAAGCCGGTTTGTCCGCAGCGCTCTTCGTACTCTGTGTGGCCGGTGTCGTGATCACGGGTATCTTCCCTGAAATGCGTACGACCAATAGCGGCAAAGTGATCAATATGGGTGTGTTCCTTCAGATCGGTATGTTCGTGGCTGCCGGTTTGATCCTCGTGATTTGCCGTCCGAAGTTAGCCAACGCGATGTCGAGCTCCATCATGCGCGCCGGTATCACGGCTGTGATTACGGTGTTCGGCTTGTCCTGGATGTCTGATACGTTTATTTCCGCTCACAAGGCTGTGTGGGTTCAAGACATCGGCGGTTTGCTCCAAACGATGCCGTGGCTCTTTGCCTTTGTGATTTTCTTCGGTTCCATGCTCTTGAACTCTCAAGCTGCAACGGTTCGTGCTGTGATGCCTCTGGGCTTTGCTCTCGGTATGCCTGCTCCGACCCTTTTGGGCTTGTACCCCGCTTGTAACGGTACATCCTTCCTGCCGACTTCCGGTGTCGTGGTTTCTACGATCGCTTTCGACCAATCCGGCACGACGCACATCGGTAAGTATGTGATTAACCACTCGTTCTTGGTACCTTGTGTTACTGCAACGACGACCGCAACGGTTGCGGCCTATCTCTTAACTTTCGTGATGTTCTAAGGAGAAATTTAAATGTCCGAAAACAATAACCGCGGCCGTATCCGCAAACCGATTGCCCCGGAAGTGGTCAAATATGTTAATGACCCTGTCGCCAAGAGCGATTATGAAACGTCCTACTTTACGTATCTGACGATTAACCGCGCTCACGTGCTCATGCTTGAAAAGCAAGGCATTATTTCCAAGGAAGTCTGCCAGGCTATTTTGAAAGCAACTCGTGAAATTGAAGCCAATCCGATTGCTCCGGACTTTAAGAAGGACTCCGGTATTGAGGATTTGTACACAACGCTTGAGCGCCGCCTGATCAAAATGGTCGGCCTGGAAATCGGCGGTCAGCAGCATACCGCCCGCTCGCGCAACGACTTGGGTGCAACGGTTTTGCGCATGGACACTCGTGACTATTACCTTACGCTTTGCGATCTGTTCTTAAAGACTCGCGAAACGCTGATTAATGTCGCTCGTCAAAACTACGATGCAGTTTTCTCAGGCTACACCCATATGCAGCCGTCAGAGCCCGTTACCCTGGCTCACTACCTGTCGGCTGTTTTAAGCGGTTTGGAACGTGACTACCGCCGTCTGCAAAATGCTTGGGAAGGTTTGAATATCTGCCCGCTGGGCGGCTGCTCCATGGGCTCCACCTCCTTCAACATTGATCGCACGATGACGGCCCGTCTTTTGGGTTTTGATAAGCCGGTAGCCAACTCCATCGATACGGTTGCTTCCCGTGACTACGCTTTGGAAATTACTTCGGCTTTGGCTATTGCTTCCGATACGCTGTCTCGCCTGGCCTTTGACCTCTACATTTGGGCTACACCGGAATACGGCTACATTGAAGTTGATGACAGTTGCGCTGTCTGCTCGTCAATCATGCCGCAAAAGAAAAATGCCTTTACTTTAGAGCACATTAAAGCCCGTGCTGGTCATATGCATGGTTACTTGATGGCTATGCTTGCCTGCATGAAGACGATTATTTACTCTCACAGTAAGGATACGAGCGTTGAGGCCACGAAGAATCTGCGTGCTGCTATGCTTGAGATGGAAGGCGATTTCGTGCTCACAGAGCTCACGGTCCGCACCATGAGCGTGAAGCGTGATGTGATGCTCGATCACGCCCGCCGCAACTTCTGCACAGTGACCGAATTGGCTAACTATCTGGTTCGTCATGACAATATTTCGTTCCGTGAAGCACACGAAATCATCGCTGCAGTGGTCGGCAACATGTATGACCGCGGTTTGAGCTGCGCTGAAATTGATCGCAAGGCGATCAATGAAGTGAGTGTTCCGGCCTTTGGTTTTGAAACCAAGATGACTGACGAACTCATCTGCGAAGCTTTGGATCCGGTCCGCATTGCCGAAGCCAAGAAGGTGATCGGCGGTACGGCTAAGGAAGAAGTGGCTCACCAGCTCGATATGATTGAAGAACAGCTGATGAAGGATAAGGCAGTTTGCGCTCAGCGCCATGAACACCTTGCAAAAGCCAAGGCTGAATTGGATGCTTTGACCGATGCCATGATCGCGGCTTAATCCTCATTTTTGGATATCAATGACGGGACCGTGGGTGTCGTAGCCTTCGGTCCCGTTTAATTTATTTAAACGAAATAGGGACTCGGTATGTCAATATCGGAAGCAATCAAAATCACCGGTAAAACGCTCGATAAGTTTCCGGATGTGATTGAAGTATTCGCATTGGTAAAGAAAGCGTATACCTTAACGAATGCAAAGTTCGGCTTTTTGTCTGAACAGGAAGCTCATGCTATTGTGGCAGAGTGTGATAGCTTGGCTCAGAATCCGGAGAGCCTTAAGGTTGAATTGTGGCAAAGCGATTTAACGCTCTTAAATACACGATTTTCTCGCATGGTGTCAGAAAAAATTGCTGTTGATGTGAAGAAAATCAATTTATTGCAATCTATTCAAGACATCAGTCAGACTGTGGAAAGCATTGTCATATACCGCAGATTGAATCAATTAATTGACGATGTCACTTACATGCAAAAAGAGCTAACGGCAAAAGCGTATGAGTTCAAAGATGAAATTCGCCTGATGCGGACTCATTTGATGGAAAGCGCAGTAGGCACTTGGGGACAGACTTTCGGTGCATTAGCTTTATCAGTCAATCGGGCAAGAGAACGTTTAAGTACGCATCGAGCGTTATATCGTGAAGTTCTTTTAGGCCACTCTCTTTTCGGTGTAAGTATTGCTTCATCAAATGACTACACCAGAGAACTTTTGAAGACATTATCAAAAGAAGTCGGGATTGATCTGCAAGAACCCGCTAGCGTTCATGAAGTCGTACCAAAAAGCGCTCTCATGGATGAGTTAATGGGTAATGAGAAATTCATTTATCTTGCAAGTGACTTAAAGGCCTTGGCAATGATCAATGCCCGAATTGGACATGGCTTTTTCATTTATGGTTCAGGCCCTCGGGCAGGCATCACAGAGGTGACACTACCGGCTATTGCTCCGGGCTCAACTATTATGCCCGGCAAAATTAATCCAAGTATGGCCCACCTGATGTTTCAGATTGCCGAGTTTGTTTCGGTAAACGATCAGATGTCCACCTATGCAGTCAACGAATTGGATTTTGACCTCACCCATCAAATGGGCGGAGCTTTTATCACTATGATTGAAATGCTTGAGACACTAGGGAAAGGCTGCAGGCTCTTTACTGATAAATGTCTGAAGGGCTTCGGTGTTAAATCAGAAAATAATGCCGATCACGTTATCAATTCTCCCTCTTTGGTAAATCTTGTTTGTGCTTTCAAGGGACAGAGTGCAGCCGATAAGGTAAAAGCAAGAATGCTCTCAGATGGGCTTTCGTGTAAAGAAGCCTGTATCAAAGAAGGCGTTTTTAGTGAAAAAGAAGCCGCTTGTCTATTTGATCTCAAGACAATGGCTCAAGAAGGTATTAATCCACAGAAGTTGTCTTACTTCATGGGGCTTAAAGAGTAAAGGAGCACGATGATGCGTATTGAACATGACGGTTTAGGCGAATTGATGCTTCCCGATGAAGCGTATTACGGTAGTGTGGCAGAGCGCCATCGTGTAGCCTTTGATGTTGGCCCTTTTACACTTGATGACTATGCGCCTTATATTAAAGCAGTTGCTTTAATTAAGATTGCCTGCGCACGAGCTAATGCCGAAATCGGAGCGTTGGATGCTGAAAAAGCAAAAGTGATAGAGAAAGCCGCTTGGGAAGTGGCTGAAGGAAAATTCGCGGGCAATTTCAATGTCAATATTTTCCGTGGCTCTGGTACTCCTCTTAACGCTGCAGTAAATGAAGTAATTGCCCATAGAGCCAATGAGATGCTGACGGGCGATAAGACTAAAGGCGGAATTCACCCCAATACTCACGTGAATATGGGGCAGTCCAGTAACGACGTTATTCCGTCGGCAAAAGATTTAGTGATTTATTGGGAATTGGCCAAAGTGATTGAGGCCTCTGAACGTTTTGCTCAGGCTTTGCACGATAAAGCGGTTGAGTTTAAAGACGTTTTGAAATTAGGTCGAACCGGTCTTCAGGATGCTGTTCCCATTACGATGGGGCAGGAGCTCGAAGGCTATTCACATGGCATTGCTCGAATGCATAACAGACTGGTGACTGAACAGGCTCGCTGGAATCACTCATGTTTAGGCGGCACAGCCGTTGGCACTGGAATGGGTTGTATGCCAGGTTTTCGTGCGGTGATCCATAAACATCTTTCTGACGTTTTGGGCCGTGAGATGAAAGCAGAAGAAAACTTGGTCGACGGCATGATGTCTTTGGACGGTTTAATTGTTGCCCATGCACATATTTTGGCGTTGTCCACTCAAATTTGGAAAGTTACGAGAGATCTCCGCATTATGTCCAGCGGTGAGAGAACAGGGTTAAGAGAAATCGTCTTTCCGGTGCGTGCCGAAGAAGAGCCCGATTATGCTGAATTGCTGATTACGACAACCAATCGTGTCAGTGCGAATAATTCTGGTGTCGTTTTAGGCGTTCAGTCTGGTTGGCTTAATTTGGGCAGTGCCTCTGGAATTCCGCTGCGTTGCATCATTTCAAGCTGTGAAATGCTCTCCAATGCAATGAATCTCTTTGTTGAGAAGGTCTTGGTGCAGATTAAGGCTAATGCAGCCCATTGTGCAGAGTTGGCTGAGAAGTCCGCTTCATTGTCAACCATGATTTCTGCGATTTTCGGTTACGAAATCGGTACAAAGGTTGCGCACTATGCCATTGATCATGATGTAACTTGCAAACAGGCGGCTTTGGATCTGAAGGTATTGCCCGAAGAGGTAATTGAGGATCTATTTGATATTCATAATTTGGTTGAAGCTGACAGAATGGAGGCACTTTTTCACAAATACGCCTCTTACCGCAAGGTGTAGCATTTGAAATGCTAAAAAGGGGCAGCTCTTTGGACTGCCCCATACGGTCTTTCATTTAAAATTTCATAGTTCTGTCACTTTTGCCCGTGAGTTGTTATGAATTTACTCTCTTCTTTTGTCGAGTCTTTCTTTTTTCAATGTGATAACCGTTCCTATTGGATACCTCAGCATTTTGGTTTAAAAGGGGAGTACTTTTTTGCTGAAAGTCCCGAAAAAAAGAAGCGTATTTCTGCGGGTTTGATCTGTCATCCTGATGTTGAGCCCATAGCAACGGTACTTTACTTTTACGCCGGACTGAGAAATTGGCAGTTCAATTTGCCTCAAGTACTTTATTTATTACTGAGCGGCTATCAAGTGGCAGTGTTTGACTACGCTGGAGCGGGTGCAAGTGAAGGAGCGCTTAAGCTTGACGGTATAGGAGAAGATGCTCAAATTGTTTTGGATTATTTGAAAACTCATCAGAAATACCAAGGGAAAATTCTCATTTTCGCCCAGGGTGTCGGTTGTGATGCAGCTCTGAGGCTTTGTCATGCTAATGCAAGTGATGTAGCAGCCATAGTGATGGAAGCTCCTTACCACTCGAGAAAAGGCTGGTTATTGGATCACTGGGGACCGATTGTAGGAGATTTGGCCTCGTGGGCGTTAAAGACCAATACACTTGAACCCAAAGATATTGTCCCCGAGCTCTCTGTTCCAAGCCTCGTGTTTTTCCCTGAGAGAAATTCGTATTTACCTGAGAAACAAAAAAAGGCCTTCACGGAACTTTTGAATAATCCTGCAACGGCAATTACTGTCCCTAAAAAAGATTATCTGGCTGTTTTTACAGGAGATCGTAATAAAGAACAGGATAGGGCATTAAATTTTTTTGAAAAACACCGGGCCTAATCATAGAAAGAGCGATTACTTATTTAAAAAGCCTTTCTGTTTAGCCTCCCTGAGATAGAACACTATCAGGGAATTCATGGATCGAGATTTTTCAATTCAACGCATACACTTACGCCTGTAAGTTGTTTTACCTATTTTTATTGTTTAACACTCTTTTTTAGACAAGGAAGCGGGTGCCATGGATTGGTTTTATTCGCTTTTGACCGATACAAGTTCGATTGCTCATACTGCCCTGATTTATACGGCTATTATTACATTAGGTTTAGCGCTTGGGCGCATTAAGGTCAAAGGAATTTCTTTGGGTGTGATTGGAGTTTTGTTTGTTGGGCTCTTTTTTGCACACTTTGGGGCGAAAGTCGATCCGGAAGTTTTGGGTTTTACTCGCGATTTCGGTCTTATTATCTTTATTTTCTTTGTAGGCCTTCAGGTCGGACCGTCGTTTTTCTCATCGTTTAAAAGTGTCGGTTTGGTTCTCAATGGTTTGATGCTACTGACTGTTTTTACTGGCATTGCTATAACGATTGTTTTATTTTTTGTTTTTCAAGATCAAATTTCCTTAGCTCAAATCCTGGGTGTCCACTATGGTTCTATTACCTGTACGCCGGGTTTAGGAGCAACAAAAGAAGCTCTTGCGGAAATGGGTTACCACGGAGAAGATATCGCCATTGGGTATGCGTGTGCCTATCCTTTAGGTTTAGTGACTATTATTGGGGTTGCTATTCTCTTAAGAGTGCTCTTTCACGTGGATTTGGCCGAAGAAGACAAACATTGGGAAGATGAAGAAAAAGAAATCAATCAGGCTCCGGTGGTTTTTCACGTCTATATTACAAACCATACGCTTGATGGCTTGACGATTCGTGAGTGCCGCCGTCGTATTCCCCGTCAGTTTGTTTGTTCTCGCCTTTTGCATAGAGGGGAAATTTCCAGTCCTTTTGCCGATACAGTTTTGCACTATGGGGATACCATCCGTATTGTGGCTACTCCTGATCAAAAGATGGATATTGTTGCGGCCTTCGGTAAAGAAGATGAGCGTATTGATCTTGCTACTCAACACTCTCCGGTTGATCGGCAGCGTGTGATCATAACTCGTGATTCAATGAACGGACGCACGGTGGCAGATCTTGAATTTGCCGATAAGGATGGGGTACACATTACGCGTATTTGGCGAGCTGGTATGGAGCTTTTTCCATACGCAAAAATGCACTTACAGGTGGGGGATATCTTACAGTGCGTAGGACCGATTGACGGCATCAAACGTTTGGCCGGCATCGTCGGCAATCATCCTAAAGTGCTTGAGCAGCCAAATTTGGCAGCTATTTTCTTGGGGATTACCTGTGGCGTGCTCGTGGGTTCTATTCCTTTGCTGATTCCGGGTATGCCGACGCCGATTAAATTAGGTTTGGCAGGCGGTCCCTTGGTTATCTCAATTTTATTGGGGCGCTTTGGAGCATCGCTGCATCTAGCAACCTATACGAGTAATGCAGCTAATTTAGCTGTCCGCGAGATTGGAATTTCACTTTTTTTGGCGAGCGTTGGCCTTACCGCAGGGGGAACTTTTGTGGAAAGCCTCGTAGCTGGGAATGGCTTGCTTTATGCGGGCATTGGCTTTGCCATTACATTTATTCCTCAGATTCTCACCGGTATCGTCTCTCGGGTGTTCTTTAAATTGAATTACCACTCCATTCTTGGTTTATTGATTGGAGCGTGTACCAATTCGCCGATTTTGGCATACGCAGCATCTTTGTCTGAAAAAAGCGCAACGGCTGTGGCTTATTCCACAGTCTATCCTCTGGCGATGTTCTTGCGTGTAGTCACCGGACAAATTATTTTGGTCTTCATGTGGTCTTATGTTTCTTTGGTTTAATAAACGCTCTAACGAAATGATTGATTTCTGATAAATAAAAAGAGCGTTTTTTGAGATTAAGATTAAAAAAGAGGTGCCCCATGAAAATTTCAATGGTCTATTTTAGTGCAGCGGGTCACACCTTAAAGGTTATCCGACACATTGCTGAACAAATGGGTGGAGTTGATCGCTTAGTAGACTTATCCGATCCCTTTCTTAAAGAAACTACTTTCCGTAAAAATGAGCGGGTTATTGTAGCTTGTCCCGTATATGGAGGCCGCATTCCGGGTCTTGTTTTTGAACGAATGCAAAAAGTAAGTTTTGACTCTACGCTTGCTATCACGCTTGTGACTTACGGCAATAGAGCGTATGAAGATGCACTTTTAGAGCTCAATGATGTGGTTTTAGCCAGAGGCGCCATCCCTGTTGCAAGCGCAGCTGTTGTAACCCAGCACTCTATGGTTCCTTCTGTGGCAGCGAATCGTCCGACTGAGGTGGATTATCAAAATTTGTCGGTTTTTGCTCGTTTTGCTTTGCAAAAATTTGAAGATGTGCACCCTGTACCGGTTCAAGTGCCAGGCAATCGCCCCTACAGGGACTGGAACAAAATGCCTGTGACACCGATCGTAAGCAATCAATGCGTGAAATGTGGACTGTGTATTCAACGTTGCCCGACCTTAGCCATTTGGATTACCGATCCCAAGAAAACAGATCCTTCCAAATGTATTTTGTGTATGCGTTGTGTGTCTCTATGTCCGCAAGGGGCAAGGAGTTTACCGGTTCAGGCTCAGGAAGCTATAGAGAAAAAACTCGCTCCTGTGTCTAAATTAGTCCGCGAGAACGAGTTTTTCTTTTAAAACAATCTGAAATCTAGGCTCTTTCTCCCTTTTCGATTGCTTCGATTAAGCCAGGTAGTTCGCCCATGGTGTCAATCACAAAATCGGCACCATTGGCAAAGAATGTTTCACGAGCTTTTTTGCGAAGGGCGAAGCGATCCATGTCGGAAAGCTTATCCCAAGAGGCTTTATCCAAGCCGATAATCGAACTGCCTTCAACAACACCGACAGCGATCAAACCGGCGTTTTTACCTTCTCGCATATCTGAAACAGTATCTCCCACTTTGACAATACGACGGACATCCTGCAGACCGAGACGTCGCATATTTTCAAACACCATATAAGGCCATGGACGACCGAAACCGTTTGTATCGTCAGCAGTGACAACCATGTCGGGTCGATAACCAGATTTGCTAGCCTCTTGAGTAACAACTTCCATCATTGAGGCTGTAAATCCGGTGGTGGAACCGATTTTTATACCCTTTTCGCGCAAAGAGGCTACGGTTTCAAGAACTTGAGGTTTAAGATCGCAGTGTTGAGGTAACACAGCCATTAAAGCCGGTTCAAAATCTGCATAAAGAGCTTCTACGTCGTCAGCATTAGGAGCACGGTTGTAGTGTTCTCGCCAAGCCTTTTCAATTCGGGGCATACGAAGCATTGTTCGGATGTGATCGCGTTTGAGCAAGCCCATCGGAGCACGCGTTTCTTCATCTGTAACTTCTACACCGGCGCGGCGAAAAGCCTCCATAAAGGCGCTTACTGGGCTCGTAGAGCCGAAATCCACTATTGTACCAGCCCAGTCAAAAATAACGGCTTCAATCTTAGGCATGATTTTCCTCGTTTAAATAGTCTTTAAAAATGGCGAGCACACGTTCGACGTCTTCTTCATAAATTTCACCGATGTTACCCAAGCGGAACGTATCTCGTTCGGTGAGTTTGCCCGGATAAATGACATAGCCGTGAGTCTTTAAATAGTCGTACATACCGGCAAAAGTGAAGTTGGCATTTTGCGGATAAAAGAACGTTGTGATGATAGGACCTTGATGAGATGCATCGATATAGGCCTCAAAGCCGAGTTCTTTCATACCATCTCTGAGCATTTGGTTGCACTTGGCGTAACGGGCATTACGCACAGCAATTCCGCCTTCTTCTTTTAATTCTGAGATGGCTCGATGAAATGCTGCAACAACGTGTGTGGGAGAAGTGAATCGCCACTTACCGCCGTCCTTTTCCATGACTCGCCATTGATCATAAAGATCGAGCGACAAAGAACGAGCATTGCCTTTACTAGCTTGAAGTTTTTCGATGCGGGCAATTATGAAGGAGAAACCAGGAACGCCTTGAATACATTTATTGGCAGAGGAAACAAGAAAGTCGATACCGATTTTCGGAACATTGATATCAACACCGCCAAAAGAGCTCATGGCATCAACAATAAAGGTTTTGCCTGCAGCTTTTACTACGGTACCAATGGCAGCAATGTCATTCAAAATACCTGTAGTGGTTTCACTATGAACCATCGCTACCATAGTGACATCAGGATTGACTTTGAGAAATTCTTCAACTTCCTTGGCATCGGGGATGCTGTCCCAGGCAAAGTCCAAGCGTTTGAAATGGATACGGTGGTAAGTTAGAATTTGGCACATACGTTCTGTGTATGCACCGTTTACAAGAACCAGTACACAATCGTTTTCCCCCGGAATGGAAGACAAAACAGATTCCACGCCGAAAGTACCGCTGCCTTGCATCAAAACAGTGGTGTAATCCTTAGGATCAGCGTGAGCCAGTTCCAGCAAAGAAGAGCGAACTTCCTGCGTCATGTCTTTATAGTCTTTATCCCAAGTGCAACGGTCAACAAGCATTTCGGTTCGAACCGTCAAAGAAGTAGTCAAAGGACCGGGAGTCAGCAATTTGTAGGTATTAGGATCTTGCATAGTCATTTTGGTTTAAAAAAGTATTGCGGGACGACCGTCATTCGTCCCGCGGTCAATCTAATTAACGAGAAATTACTTGTTTTGGCCTTTAACCAATTTTTGGTGAGCGGCCAACAATTCAACCGTCAAAGGTTCTTTGTAAAGCTGAGGATTGGCGGGTTTGTTTTCAGCAGAAACCGTTTCGCCCTTGTACAAAGCAACCGGGTAGTACTTCAACAATTCAGCGCGACCGTGCATGATGATTGTTTCGGCCATCTTTTGAGCGTTGGGATTGGTCTTATCACCCTTGTCAACAACTGCGACAGCTTCTTGAAGCTGGAAGTTACCTTCGGTGGGATCAATGTAATCAATGGGTAAGCCCTTGGCTTTATCGGCCACAGCTTGGTGACGAAGACCAAAACCGACAGCCACTTCACCGGCACGAAGCTTCTTCAAAGGAGCAGAACCGGATTTTTCCAAGTGAGCGCCTGCGTTCTTTTCAATAGCAGCGATGGTCTTGGCTCCTTGTTCTTCACCTTCGGCAGAAAGCACTGCCTGAGTCATTAACCAGGAAGTTGAAGAACCCATGATGTCGGGCACAGAAATGTGGCCTGCATATTCGGGCTTAGCTAAATCAGCGATGGCTTTCGGAGCGGGCAAACCGGAAGACTTTAAAACTTCTGTGTTCACAAACAAAGCACCGGTGTTACCTAAAATCGGAGCGTAGTAAGACGGAGTCGGGTTAATCGTGTCAACCTTAAACTTTAAGTCTTGGAACATCGTATTTTTAGCCTGGAAGCTGTCCAGATAGTAGGTGCTGATCGTAACCAGGTCAGCTTCGATATTTTTACCTTCGGCAGCAATCTTGCCTCCCAATTCGGACGTACCGAACGATTGCATCAGGTAAGCGCCCTTAAAGCCGTTGTTATCCAACGCATTTTTCATTGCTTGTTGAGCTTCCTCATCGGCGTTGGTGTAGATCACCACTTGTTTAGCCGGTTCAGAAGTAGCGGCCGTCTTCTTGGTTTCCGGTGAGCCGTTATCGCTGCAGGCCGTTAAGCCCAAGACAGCGGCGGTCAAAACCGAGAGGGAAAGAGCAGAGATGCGTTTCATACAGTTAACTCCTTGATACTAGATCGATTGGCTCGCTTTTCGAGCCGTGAGGGATTGCAAAAAGTGATTCAACTTGGTCAATAAACCCTGACCATTGTTGTTTTGAGCGTAGTTGCTAAGTCCATCGAAAATGAGCTTGGCAGCCACGTTAGTAAGAAATACGAGTAGTGACAGAACAAAGATTTCTTCAAATTTTTCAAAGTATTGAAGTTCTTTGATCTTGGTAGTCAAAAGCATCGTTCTGGCGCCCGTGAGGAACACCACTGCGCTGATCGTAACCATGGCGCTCACGAAGAAGTATTGGAACATCTGCAAAAGTGTCGGCAGAGAGTTCGGTACGATAACGCGCGATACGGTCTTAATCCAAGTATCACCCATAAGTGCACCGGTTGTTTCCCAACCTGCATTCATCTTCGAAAGTGCAGATGTTGCCATCATGTAAGGCGTGGTAAAGAAGTGCACGAGGTTAGCCAGAACCAAAATCGTGAATGTATTGACAAGGGGCGTGCCGCTCATCGCAAAGAGAAATCCGATACCGAGCACCATACCGGGGACGGTGTTGGTGATCATGGCAAAGGAGTCCATCGTTGTCTGGCACCAGGCAGACAATTGTGAACGGGCCTTTACGAGTGCAGCGGCGTAGCAGAAAATCGTACCGACGGCAGCCGAGACAAGAGCTACGCCGATAGAGTGTTCGTAGACTTGCCAGATGGAGCTGTCACTGATAATGCGGGTGATCACGTCCAATGTGAAGTAGGGCTGATAGGGCCATTGCTTAACAAAGGGCACGACAAACATCACAACAAAGACTGAAAGTAAGGCAAGGGAAATCAACCCGTAGTACACGAGGTAGAGGGCGTCTCTCAAAGGATTGACAGAGACTTCTGCCTTGGAAATCTTGTTGTAGCGGAAATTGAAGCGATCGACCCAGCGCAGCATGACTACAGAGGCTACGGAGGGAACGAGCATGGCCATAGCAATCACAGCACCTTCACCGAAATTGGGGATCGCACCCATCATTGTGGTGTAGAGCTGAGTAGCAATCACCTCATACTCACCGGCAATTGAAACCGGGATACCGAAGTCGGTAAACGAGAGGAAAAAGCTCAAAATAAAGGCAGACAATAAAGAGCCCACAACAGGACGGACCGCAGTCATATAGAAAGTCTGTGTGGGGCTGTCGCCCATGAGTTTGGAGACCGTGATGAAGTTGCGGTCAACGTAAAAAAAGGCGTTATAAAGAATCAGGAACGCAGGCGGCAGCGTGTAAATGACGTCAGCAATCAATAATCCCCAGAAGCCGTAAATTGAAAAGGGCGGCGGAGCGATGAGTTGGCTCACTAAACCCAAACGGCCGAAAGAATAAATGACCGCAAAGCCATAAGTAATGGAGGGCAAAAACAGCGGCAACAATACAATGATTTGAATAACCTTTTTTACGCCCGGGCGAATACGGGAGAAGTGCAGCCCGTAGGCACAGAAAAAAGCCATAATGGTAGCAATGGCAGCAGAAATGCCTGAGACGGTGAAGCTGTTGCCTAATGCAGTCCAAAAGCTTTGTTGACTCAGCAGTGATGAGTAGTTACTCAGTCCTAATCCGCCGTCTTTTGTTAGGACAGATTGAAAAAGCACACAGCCAAGCGGGTAGAGCAAAATGGCTGCCAATGTCAACGTAATTAGAATGTAAAGAACTTTAAGTTCCTTTTGCCCTTTACCGAACAGAGCGTTCAACATCGAAGGACTCCTCTTTAGGCTACGGCCTGACCGAACTCTTGAAAGGGTTGTGGCTTAGCAATGCGAGATGATGCTGGGGTTGTCTGGGGCAGGCTTTCACTGAAAAGCTTCAAAATGTTGGTGCGCTTGATGTTGAGCTGCGACAAAATGAACTGACGAATGAAATCGTTTGCCGGATTGCTGATAATCGTTTGGGGATCAGCAAATTGAGCGATTTTGCCTTCATTAATAATGAGCACACGGTCAGAGAGCGTGAGCGCTTCTTCAGGATCGTGCGTCACAATGAGGGTCGTGAGCTTATATTGGCGAGCGACCGTACGGATGCGCTCTTTAATCGATTCTTTGATGATACCGTCCAAAGCAGAAAGCGGTTCGTCCAGCAGCAAAAGACGGGGCTTGAGGACCAACGTGCGGGCAATAGCCACGCGCTGCTTTTGACCGCCCGAGAGTTCATCGATTCGTTGTTCAAGATGCTTTCTCAAACCAAGCAGATCGATGAGTTCCTCAACTTCTTTAGGCGTTGAGGCATTGGGGTTGTTTCTTAAACCGTAGAGGATATTTTCACGGGCATTTAAATTTGGGAAAAGGGCGAAGTCCTGGAACACAATATTAAATCCGCGATCCTTCATAGAAACGTGGCTTAAATCTTCACCATCCAAAACCAATTGACCTTCAGTTAAATCGGTAAGACCTAAAATCAGATTCAATAAAGTTGTCTTACCGCAGCCGGACGGACCCAAAATGGAGACAATCTCTCCCTTATTAATATTCAAAGAAATATCGGAGAGAATTTGACGATCTCCGAAACGTTTTGAAATATGACGCAATTCGAGCATGAATACTGGACTCCTATCAATAATGGGTGACATTATTGATGGGACTTGTGAAGGGATTTAGACAGTTCGGTGAAGATTGTGTGACAAAAATATGACTCGAAAACTGAAGGAAATTAAAAAGACTTTAAAAACAATAAGATAAAACTTATCTGAAAGTTTAACTTTGTCATCAAACTGTCATTTTTTAATAAATGTCAGTACT
Organism: uncultured Sutterella sp.; assembly: GCA_900544345.1. Taxonomy (GTDB): domain Bacteria; phylum Pseudomonadota; class Gammaproteobacteria; order Burkholderiales; family Burkholderiaceae_F; genus Aphodousia. The sequence goes on from UQUR01000007.1 coordinate 77,509, forward strand.
TTGACGAGATCATTAAGCGGAAAAAAGAACAAAAAAGGGCCGGCTTTTAAACCGACCCTAATGATTTGATTTCTCAGACGTTATTATTCATCTATTTCAGCAATGGCTTCGATTTCTACCAGACAGCCGAAGTGCAAATCGGTAGTGGAAACGACGACTCGACCGGGTTTGTGATCGCCGAAAAATTCAGCATAGACTTCATTAATGGGACCCCAGTATTGAACGCTTGGTGTGTAAATGCGACAAAAGACTACCTGATCACGTCTGACGCCCGCTTCTTTTAAGACTCGGTCTACGTTATTGAGAGCAAGGCGAGTGTGATCTTTAATATTACCCTTGCAGACTTCGCGGGTATCCGGGTCAATGGACAGTTGCCCCGAGACGTAGAGCATCCCTTTGGAGATGACGCCGGCACTGTAATGACCTTTATTTTCACCTTTAAATGGTGGGCATACCAATTTCATTTTTTTCTCCCTTTGACTTGTCTGATAGAGCAGTTTAGAGACTTTTTCTTCCTTTAACGATTCTGTTTCATATCTTCTCTGAGCATATCGAGCAGCATTTCAGTTGCTTTGCTGATGCGCCGATTCTTAGGCCACGCAACAATCACGTCGGCTTCAAGTTTAGGGCTCAGAGGTATGTGGCGAAGGTTGGAATCGGCCGGCGGCGTGTAGATATCTTTTAATGCCAGCACGTGACCGAAACCTTCTTCGGCTAAAAGCGCAGCGTTATAGATCAGATTAAAAGTCCCCACGATATTGAGTTCGCCCGCTGCCTGCCCTAACCAACCGTTAAATTCGTTGTTATTGAGCGCTTGCCTGGAGCATAGCAGCGGCACTTTGACGATGTCTTTGACGGTGATAAATTCTTTTTCGGCTAAGGGACCGTTGATCGGAGTGAGCAACCCCCAAATATCTTTTTGGGGTAACTTGATATAGTCGTAATCGGATAAGTCAACGGTGCCGATAAAAATACCGATATCAGTAGTGCCGTTGCGTAAACCCGAAGAAATCTCCAACTCACTGCCGCTTACGACGTTGCACTGAACTTTTGGTGCCAGATCGTGAAAACGGCGAATAGCCCTTGCTAAAAAACGTATAACAGGTGTTTCGCCTGCAGCGATATTAATGGAGCCCACGACTTCGTCTTCAGCGCTCACTTCTGCCTTTGTCCTGTCAAATAAATCCACTATTTCCAGGGCTCGAGCATAGAATAGCTCGCCCTTTGGCGTTAGTTTAATTTTTCGGTTACTGCGCTCAAAAAGTTTGTGTCCGAGCTCTTCTTCAAGTTCCATGAATTGGCGCGATAACGTCGGTTGGGTGACAAAAAGCTGTTGGGCGGCAGCCGAGATGCTTTGAGCCCTGACAGTAGCGATGAAATAACGAATGACACGGATGTTCATTAGTATGCCTGAGAAGTATAGAAAAGCATGAATAATAGGTATTGATGTTCAAATTTTAGCTATTTCTGCAAGAGAAAATCCGTCAGACTTTTCTTGGATATCTATCGACTTATTAAGGATAAGCGCTTAGGCTGAGCCCATTTTCTTTTGCAGACTTTTCCTTCAAGTTTAAGATAATCGAATAACTGCTGAAATATTCAGGAGAACATCAATTATGTATACCGCAAGCGAAATTCAGTCTTATCTTTCCGATTGCTCAGAGGCCCTTAAAGTCTGCAGGCATCATTTGCACCGCCATCCGGAGGTTGGGCTGCAGTTGCTACAAACTGCGGCCTTTATCGAAAAAGAACTTCTGTCTTACGGCGTTGATGAAATCCATAAGGGATTCGGTTCTTCTGCGATTGTGGCTGTTATTCACGGCAAAAAGAAAGCTCCCCATTGGGTAGGTTTGCGAGCGGACATGGATGCTTTGCCTCTCAGAGAGGCCAGTGGGACAGAGTATGCATCGGTAAACGAAAACAGAGCCCATGCCTGCGGTCATGACGGACATATGACAGTCGCTTTGGGTGCCTGTCGATTTTTAGCTTCTCACAGGGACTTTGAGGGGTCGGTCGCCGTGATTTTTCAGCCCGGAGAAGAGGGTTATGCGGGCGCACGCCTGATGGTGGAAAACGGTTTATTTGAAAAGTTTCCTATTGCAGAAGTGTATGCAACACACTGTGAACCAACTCTTGAAGTCGGTCAAATCGGAATTGATCCCGGTTACATTATGGCCGCGGCTGATGTGTTCTCGATTGATGTAACTGGGCGAGGGGGACACGGAGCAAGACCCCAAAGTACGGTTGACAGTGTTTTGGTTGCCTCACAAATTGTTGTCAATGCCCAGTCTATTGTGAGTCGCAATGTTAATCCTCTTCAGGCTGCTGTAGTCAGTTTCGGGGCTATTTTAGCTGGCGATACCAATGGCTCGAGCGTATTGCCTCAAACCGCCAAACTTGTCGGTACCTGTAGAAGTTTTGAGCCTGAAGTGCAAGATCGCGTTCAAGAGCGTTTATGTGAAGTTGCTCAAGGCGTAGCAGCGACTTATGGTGCACAGGCACAATGCCATTACCAGCGTTTGTATCCTGCTCTTTTAAACCACAAGGAGCAGGCCCAAGCGGTCAAGGAGATTGTGCAAAATTGGTTGGGTAATGCAGGGTTAATGCCCGCGCCTCAGCAAATGACGGCCGAAGATTTTGCATTTATGACTCAGGCGCGCCCGGGCTGCCTCTTTCGTTTAGGGGTCAGGGACGATCGACATTTGTCCAATCTTCATGAGTGTGAATTTGATTTTAATGACGAAGCGATTGTTTACGGATCAACTCTAATGGTGCTCATTGCACAAAGTCGTTTGGCTGCATTGAATAGTAAATAATTTAGCAAAAAAGAGGCTTTTTACGGGAACGAAAAAAGCCTCTGCATTTAATTATTCAGCCAAAATTATTCTTTTTTAGCATCTTCCCAGTATTCAACAAAAAACGGGATAATGCCGTCTAAATTGCCGTGATTGATTCGGTAGGGTGCACTTTGAGCAACTATGGGTTTGCCGTGGAACGCAAAGCCCAAACCGGCTGTTTTAATCATTTCCAAGTCGTTCGCACCGTCACCACCCGCAATGGCCTGACTATGGTGCAGTCCGTGTAGCATGCAAAGCATGTCGAGTGCGCGGCGCTTACCTGCCGCATCCAAAATATCTCCGCCTCCGGGACCGGTCGTCTCGCCCGTAAAGAAGCCGTCTTTGATGATCAAGTGATTGCACAGGTAACCGTTCATACCTAATTTTTCACAGACAACTTTAGCTATAGCGTCAAAACCTCCAGAGAGAATATAACTCTTAAGGCCATGAGCCTTTGCAAAGTTAATCAATTCAACTGCACCGGGCATCAGTTTTGCGTGAGAGGCTGTCACATCCATGCAGTGTACCGGAGCGCCTTTGAAGAGTTTGACACGCTCCCTAAGATACTCTGCAAAAGGCATATGGCCTTGCATGGCGATTTCAGTCATACGGGCCACTTCCTCACCGACGCCGCATTGCCAGGCAATATCATCAATACATTCCAACTCAATAAGCGTGCTGTCCATGTCCAGAGCAAGAATCCCGAAATTTTTGATGCTCAAGCCATCGGGAACGCAGTTGACATCAAAGCCTAATTGGGTACCCCGTTTGAGCAGGTCTTGAGTTAATACGTTGTCAGCGCCGTTGACTCGAACAGCATTGGGTTTTATCCAAATATTTTTGATAGCCAAGCTTTCGGCAAAAGCATCAGCTCCCATCCCTTCAATGACGATATCCATATGAGTTCTCCGTTAATTGAGTTCTTTGATTTTACAGTTGCCGGCACGGGCCCCTTCAGAGATATAGAGGTGTTTGCCGAAACGAATCCGCTGAAGATACTGAATGAAGTGCCCTTGCTGCATGGTAAGTACCTCTTCTTCGCAGTCTAATTTTTCTTTTCCACCAATCGCTTCTGTGAGTAAACGGGCTTCGGGTAGCGGTAAAAGTGCATCGGTAGGGTCTGTCAGGTCCATGAGTTTCATCACAGTGAGAGCAAAATCATCATGACCCGCGGGTTCAGTATGTGTTAATTCGGAGGAATTGAACCGGTCTCCCTGAATAGCTAAAAGGCTTCGAATTTCAACTGGCAAAAGTCCGCCGTGGTTACCGGCACCAATTTCTAGAGATGCTCCCATGATCAGTTTGCCATTTTGAGGATTATTCCTCATTGTTACGCGAATGTCCGGACCTCTTGGGTGATCGGAAAAGACCAAAGCTTCGGAAAAAGTACCGGGGATACGTCCTTCAATGTCTTCAATACAGGCGTGTTCTTTTGGTTGAGAGAAAATCATTCCGACTTCATCAAGTGCCATTAACTCGTCTCTGAGACGCAAGAGCTTGTCTTCGCTCGGTTGTGTTAACCAAAGTCCCAACGTGTAGTCGCCCACCATCACCAGGTCACAATCATTAATACAATGTCCTTCGGCGAGGTCTTTGCGCGTAAACACTTTCCAGCCGTTTTCGATCAGTTTGGCCTTTAAGTCAAAGTGAGCGCAGACTTCTCCATGGCCGTGGTCGGAAATAACAGCAAGCTGCACGCCCTGATCTTTGCCTTCTTTTTCCCACCAATCCAAAATCTGTTTAAAAGCATCATCAGCGTTTTTTCTGGCTTGTTGAGTTTTAGGGTCAAAAATGCCAAATTCGTGACTGGAGTGATCAGGTTCTCCAATCCAAAGAATCGTGACATCACCTAAACCTCTGGGTAATTCATACTCAAAAAAGAGTTCTGATATCAGTCGTGTGCCGTCAAAGTCTGGGAACTGCAATTGAACGCCGTTACCCCATCGAGCCTTAAGAGCTTCACGTTCGGATTGAGGAAGTGTAAGACTCATGTCATGTACGCAGCAATTCAGATGGCCGGCATAGCGATCAGCGTGCATATGTTGCAGGCGGGTACTGCCCGAAGAATTAGCACAAATCACACGAAGGGTTTTACCTGCCTGGCCTAAGCGGTCTCCAAGAGTTGGTACGTTAATTAACCCACCGTTGAGATCATGAGCTTCAACACTCGGAACACTCGAACCAACGAAAATAGCCTCCTGAGAATGAACAGAACGGTCAAAATAGGCATTGGCAATGATGCCGTGCTGATTTGGCCTGAAGCCAGAAAAAATTGTCGGATGGTTAACATAGGTTTCCGTTGGGAAAGTTGCCATGTAACGCGTCCAATGGTGAGACTTTTCAATAAAGGCGGCCAGCGTCGGCATGTCTTCTTTAATACAATCAGGACGCAGTCCGTCAAATCCTACGATAACGAAACGAGTTTTATTGTTATTCATATTACTATCTGCCTTGCGGTTCTAATTTTTGTTGTACGAAGTCGCCCAAGATAGACATCGAGAGCGTTGATAAAACAATTACGACACCGGGAATAACAGCAATCCACCAGGCAGTCGTCAAATAATCACGTCCGAAGCCCAACATGGTTCCAAGTGAACTCATAGGAGGTTGAACGCCAACACCCAGAAATGACAGAGAGGTTTCCAGCAAGATCATGCCGGGGAAGTTTAATGTCATATTGACTACGAGAGCAGAGGCGATATTGGGCAAAATGTGTTTGATTGCAATGCGCCAGGTCGGAATTCCTAAACCTTCCAAAGCATTGGCGTAGCCCTCTGTGTAGGCTGAGCGAGCAAGGTTTCTTGTTAGGCGTGCATAGCGATCCCAACCGTAAACGGCCATGATGACAATAATCACTGTGACATTCGTGCCCAAGAAAGCAAGAATTGTCAAAGCGAGAATGATGAAGGGCAGTGAGGCTGTGAAGTCGACTGCTGCATTTAACACGTCATCAACTATTCCGCCAAAGCGTGCTGCCAGAAATCCCAGCGTTGTACCGATAATGGCACCTAGGATTGTGCCAGCAATGGCCAGTAGAAATGATAAGCGCAAGGAGTAAACCAAGCGTGAAAAAACGTCTCGCCCCAGCTCATCAGTGCCTAGGATATGAGCAAAACTCGTAAAGGGCATTGTCAGACGTGCGGATAAGTCCATTTGTTCAATATTGTAGGGTGCGACCCAGGGGGCTAAAACACCGAACGCAAAAAAGATAAAAAGTAGACCCGCACTGCAATACACAAGGAGGTCAGAGCCTTTCTTTTGTACATTAATAAATTGAGCCATTTATCTCTTTCTCCGTTAGTTATTGCTCTTACGTAGCCGAGGATTGACAACCAGAGCCAGTAAATCCATCGCAAGGTTAGCGATAATCAGCGATGCACCTGTGGCTAACACAATCAGTTGGACCACCGGAATATCACGGTTTGCAACTGACTGGACTAGGAGTTTGCCAACACCTGGCCAGGAGAAAACATTTTCTGTAATCACGGCACCAGCAACTAGTGTCCCCAGGAAAAAGCCCATGATGGTCAAAATGGACAGCATGGCATTGGGCAAAGCGTGAAGCCAAATGACTCGCCTTTCAGGTAACCCTCTCATACGGGCGGCTTTAACGCAAGGCAGTCTCATAGCATCAATCATGGCACTACGGGCATAACGAGAGAAAATAGCCGCTTCGGAGGTTGCCATGGTGATGATCGGCATGATGTAGTGCCAGACAGTAGCATTGCCATAAGAAGGAAGCCAGCCAAGCCAGATGGAGAAAATCAACAAAAGTAAAACACCCATGAAGAAGTTCGGCACTGCGTAACCAAAAACCGAAATAAACATCATGGCTTTATCCAGATTGCTATTGCGGTGCAATGCCGCAATCACGCCGGCAGGAATACCAAACAAAAGCGTCACAATGGCAGTGGGGATCATCAGATCCAGGGTCGGCCAAAAAGCATTCAAAAAGACCTCTTTAACCGGTAGCCCCGTGAGGTAGCTTCTTCCCATGTCAAGAGTGAGGAATTTTTGCAAATAAACCAGGAACTGTTCCCAGAGTGGTTTGTCGAGTCCCCATTGAGCACGGAACGCGGCCAAGGCAGTCGCGTCTGCTCCGTCTCCCAGCATGATACGAGCTGGGTCGCCGGTTAAGTGCAAAGCAAAAAAGACGCATGCCGTGAGTAAAAATAGCGTCACCAGTGAACGCAAAACGATACGTAGAACAAGCGCTACCATCACGCTTCTCCTTCGGAGGCCTGAAGTGCTTCAAAGGCTTTTTGCTCAAAGCAGGCACAGGCGTGGTTATCGGAAAGTTTAGTCAGAGTCGGTACCTCAAGATGGCATCGGGAGCTAGCAACCGGGCAGCGGTTAGCAAATACGCAGCCTTTGGGGCGGTCAATGGGACTGGGCATTGAACCTTTTGGATAAAAGTGAATTACACTGGCGTCTGCCCCTGGGGTGCTTGCCATTAAAAGTTTGGTGTATGGGTGCTTCGGTCGCTTGAAGATTTCATCCACGTCACCGGCTTCCACAATGCGGCCGAGGTACATGACAACCACTCGATCGCAGATGTAACGGACGACATTGAGGTTATGCGAAACAAAAAGCATTGACATTTTGCTTGCGTTTCTTAAGTTGTAAAGCAACTCAAGAACTTGAGCCTGAATGGATACGTCCAGAGATGCTACCGGTTCGTCACAGACTAAAAGTGCGGGCTCAAGCGCCACTGCACGCGCAATAGCAGCACGCTGTAGCTGACCACCGGACATCACCACTGGTAGTTTGTTCATGTGGTGAGCAGGCATACCGACAGCTTTTAAAACGGCCGCAGCTCTTTGAAGGGCGTCCGCTTTTGATAGATGCTTGTGAACCATTAAAGGTTCAGCGACTTGTTCAATCACTGACATTCGAGAGTCAAAGCAGCCGTAAGGATCCTGATAGATCATTTGCATGGCAGCGCGTTGAGCTCGCCACGCTTTGCTTCTCGGTTCAGGAATCGGTTGGTTTTTAAAGAGAACAACTCCTTGAGTGGGCTTTTGGTGACCGAGCAAAAGTCGAGCTAAAGTCGATTTGCCGCAGCCTGATTCACCGACTAGGCCTAAGATTTCACCGTGTTCAATCTGAATTTCAATATTTTGGAGTACGTCCCAGGGCTTTTTACGACCTAAAAGGCCCTGACGCGTGTAATAACAGTGTTTTTGAATATGAGCGTCAACTAGGGTTGGGAAGTCTGTTTGCTCCATGTTGACCAGTGACTTCATCATGTCGCTGACCTGACTAAGTCCTTCTTTTTGTTCATGCTCAAAAGCTTCATGAGCTTTTGTACAGCGGGAGCGCCAATGTACAGTACTATCTACGTCAGCTAAATCGGTGAGTGTTTGTCTGCATGAGTCACAGACTTTTGCGCAACGGCTGGCAAAAGGGCAGCCGTTTCCAAGTTTGTCAGGTGGCGGAATTTCGCCTGGAATCGGTTTTAAAGTGCCCTTGACGCTTGTCATATCGGGCATAGCATCTAAAAGTCCTTCGGTGTAGGGGTGTGCCGGATTAGGCAGAACTTTAGAGACAGGACCCTCTTCGAGAAGGTAACCCGCATACATAACTGAAACTTTGTCTGCAACGTCGTGCGCCAAATGCAAGTCATGCGTGACCAAAAGCATAGACATATTGAGTTTGTGAATGGTTTCACGCAGCTCCTGTAAAAGTTCCCTTTGTACGACAACATCTAGGGCAGTCGTCGGTTCGTCAGCCAAAAGCAGCTTAGGTGCTCCTACTAAGGCTAAGGCAATCATGATGCGTTGGCGCATACCACCTGAGAGTTGATGCGCATAGGACATCATGCGTTTTTCTGGGGCAGTAATACCGACGGTTTTTAAGAGTTCGAGCGCTATATCGTGTAGGTCATGTTTGTGAGCGGCGAGAACTTTGGCTGTGTTTTGATCACGATAGTTAGGGTGGCGGCAGGCAATGGTTTCCATCAGTTGGTAGCCGATGGTCCGCATGGGATTCAATGCGCTCATGGCATCTTGTACAACCATAGCAATTTCCGCACCGCGCAACTTTCTATATTCCTCAGCAGAAAGAGTCAAAAGTTCTTGACCTTGAAACTGGATGCTTCCATTAATGCGGCAATTGTTGCCAGCCAAGCCGAGAATAGAGCGTGCAAGCACACTTTTACCTGAACCTGATTCACCGATAAGGGCGTGAATGACTCCTTGTTCGATATCAAGATTGATGCCGTGGAGCACTTCCACAGAACCGAATGAAACGTGCAGGTCCCGGATACTGATCAGAGGATCGTTTTGCATGAGATAGTTTGAAATGTGAAACCCGCTCCTAAGTCGATAACGACAAGGAGCGGGGAGAGTTAGTCGAAGATTACTTAAACGAGAGGTTATCGGCGTTTAAGTACAAACGTCCCTCAGTGCCAGGAGTCCATTGAAGGTTCTTTTGCTTACCGTAAATCATCGGTAAAGCGTAAAGCGGACAGGCTTGCGGATCGTTTGCAAAAGCTTCAAGCATCTTGATCCAGGCAGCTTTACGTTGAGCAGGATCAATAGAGGTTTCCAAAACCTTACCGTTTTCGGCAAAGACTTTGTATTGAGTACTCGTCGTATCGATGTAACCCATCGTATCCCAGGAAGTGCCCGGCTTCATGCGGCGCCACAATTGAGAGGCAGGATCCGGGAAGTAGGCAGAGAAGCTCGCATTGTTGATCATGCGGTCAGCACCGGCGGCTTCAACTTGTGTCCAGTTTTCCTTAACTTGGATTTCAATATTAAGTCCCACAGCTTTGAGCATAGAGGCGATGGCTTGGGAAACAGTCATTTCAAGTGTGTAGTACCCGGCTTGAATTCTCCAGACAATGGGCTCACCCTTATAACCGGAAGCCTTGATCAGAGCCTTAGCTTTTTCAGGGTCGTAAAGCTTTTTATTTAATTCAGGAATGTAGAGATCACCAAATGTCTTTGATTGGAAACTGTCAGCAGCGACGGTCTTACCAGCAAACAAAGCGTTGACTAAAAGTTCACGGTCAATTGCGTGAACAATAGCTTGGCGCAATTCTTTGCTTTGCATAACCTTGGACGAGCGACTGTCAAAGACTAAGCCGTAGATGTTATCAATTGGACCACCGACAACATCAACTTTACCGTCAGATGAAAGGGGTTTGATTTGATCCGGAGGAACTTCTGTGATGAGATCAAATTCGCCGGAGCGTAAGCCAGCCACACGAGCGGACAATTCCGGAACTTCAACAAAGCTTAATTTGGCAGCCGGAGCTTTTTTGTTCCAGTAGCCATCAAAACGAACCAGATCCAAACGGTTGCCTGTCTTAAAAGAAGAGATCTGATAAGGACCGGTGCCGATCGGATGCTTCACCCAGTTTTCCCATGAGCCGGCTTTCTTGTAACCGTCTTCGGAAATAATTTCAGACATACGGGCTGAGAAACGACGTTCGATCAAGGGATCGGCAGCTTTCATCGTGACTCGCACGGTGTAGTTATCCACCTTTTTAACTTCTTTTAAGCCACCCAAAAATTCCCATGCAGCTGGACGACCAGGTGCTTTTTCGCCGGAGAAGCGTTCAGGACCAAAACTAAAGACAACGTCATCGGCAGTGAAATCCGTACCATCATGGAATTTCACACCTTTGCGTAATTTGAATTCAACAGTTTCAGGGGAGATGCGCTTCCATGATTCAGCCAAACCGGGCTTCATTTCACCAGTATGCGTATCGGCGTAAATTAACGTTTCATAAATAGAAGAGACAACACGGTCAATGGCGTTATTGTTAACGCCTTGAGGCTCAACAGTGGGCGGCAATTGCTGAACGGCAACTACCATATGTTCGGCACTGGCCATAGCGGTTTGGGACAATAAACCGCAGGAAATCATTACAGATGCAAGAAGCGTTTGACGAAACAATGTCATGAAATACTCCATCACAATTAAGTGGATTAGTCCGACCAACAAAACAGACCGGAAAAATTAAGGACAGCTATCTTTGGAGCGTATTTTGAGGGGACAATGTTTCAGGATGACGATAAAAAGATGACGATTTGATGACAAAATGCCTAGAGCGCACAAAAACGCGCAGCAGTGACGCGCTCATTGCCGCCTAAATCTTTGACGGTGGTGATTGCCTGCCAGCAGGATTGAGACTCAAAAAGTGCACGTACAGCATTGCCTTGATCCCAACCGTGTTCAAAAACTAATAGTCCATTGGGATTGAGATATTTAGGAGCCTTTTTAATAATGTGAGCAATGTGGGTTAGACCGTTTGCGCCATCCGTGAGTGCACCGATGGGTTCATATTGGAGACTTTGAAGATGCTCATCTTCACTGTGAATGTAGGGGGGATTACTCACAATGATGTCAAAGTGTAAAGAGCTAGGGATGGCTTCAAACCAGCTACCTTCGTAAAATTTTACGTTAGCACCGAGCTTTTGAGCATTTTGCTTGGCTATCGCTAGCGCTTTAGGGCTGATATCAGTTGCACTGACTGTCAGGTTGGGGTTTTCTAAAGCTAAAGTAACTGCGATGCATCCTGATCCTGTTCCCAGGTCAATCAGAGTCATGTGCTGATTTTTAGGGTATTGCTGCAAAATAAAATCAATGATTGTTTCGGTATCCGGTCTAGGAATAAGAACGTTGGGTGTTACATCAAAAGAGCGACCATAAAATTCCTGGTGACCGCAAATATAAGGAACGGGCATCCCCTTTAACCGTATACTCACACAGTCTTTATAGTGTGTAAGCACATCTTCAGAGAGCTCATCGCGATCATGCGTAATGAGATAAGTCCGGTTAACCCCTAAACAATAGGCAAGCAAAAGCCTTGCCTCAAAGCGATCAATCAGCTTTGAGGCTTGTTGCTCAGCTTGTCGGATTGTAGTCATTGCTCTTAACTATTCGCCGAGACTGGCCAATTGTTCTATTTGGTGCTCGGTGGTTAATGCTGTGATAATTTCATCTAGGTCTCCATCCATGATGAAATCCAACTTATAAAGTGTCAGGTTGATACGGTGATCGGTCACGCGTCCCTGAGGGTAGTTATAAGTACGGATGCGTTCACTGCGATCTCCAGAGCCTACTAGACTTTTTCTGGTGCTTGCCTCTTGAGCTTGCTGCTTGGCAATTTCATTGGCTGTGATGCGAGAAATCAACACGCTCATGGCTCGGGCTTTATTTTCGTGTTGACTGCGTTCATCTTGACACTCCACTACGGTGCCTGTTGGAATATGTGTGATACGGACAGCGGAGTTGGTTTTTTGAACGTGCTGGCCACCTGCACCAGAAGCTCGGTAGACATCAATGCGTAAATCTGCCGGATTAATTTCTACTTCTCCGATTTCATCGAGTTCAGGCAGTACTGCTACGGTGCAGGCTGATGTATGCACACGGCCCTGGCTTTCAGTTTCAGGGACGCGCTGCACGCGGTGGCCGCCACTTTCGAATTTAAGTTTAGAGTAGGCTCCTTCACCGATAATGCGGACAATTACTTCCTTGTAGCCGCCCAAGTCACTCTCAGAAGCTGAGACAATTTCTGTTTTCCAGCCCTGGCGTTCTGCGTAGCGTGTGTACATTCGGAGCAGGTCGCCAGCAAAAAGCGCGGATTCGTCGCCGCCCGTTCCGGCGCGAATTTCAAGGTAAATATTTTTGCTGTCATTGGGATCTCTCGGCAATAGCATAATTTGAAGATCTTTTTCGAGTGCTTCAAGATGCTTTTTACCATTATCAATTTCTTCTTGAGCAAAATCGGCCGAATCAGGATCCTGCAGGAATTCGTGGGCTGCCTCAATATCTCCTTCGGTTGACTCATATTCTTTCAGTTTCATAACCACAGGTTCTATTTCAGCTCTTTCTCTTGAAAGATCACGAAAACGATTCATGTCATTAGTGACATCGGGTGAAGCCAGCATGGCATCAATTTCTTCCAAGCGTCTGGCGATTTGTTTTAATTTGCTTCGCATTGACTCTTTCACGGGGAGTCTCCTAAAAAATCAATTCAGTACAGAAATAACAATGTTCGATTTGCCAAATGTTAAGGCAGTTGGGCAAAAAGGGGCAAGGATCGGCCGAGCTAACGTCGGCGTTCCAGATAGAAACGTTTAAAACAGATTTCTAAATGTGCCCGCTCAGCTGTTGTCAGATGTTCAGTATCTTTGAGCAAGGCCAGATTATCATGAATGAGCTTATGGGTAATGTCGTGAGCCATACGACTTAAGGCATCATCAAGGTTACAGCCATTTTTAATGCTGTGCTTAGCTCTTTGAATGCAGCTTGCAGAAAGCGCACCGGCTCGTTCGATCATGATTTCAATAGTTGGAACGCTACTACGCCACTGAAGCCAGTCAGAAAAATCTTTCACTCGTTGAGTGATGATTTGTCGGCTTTCTTCGACTGCAGCTAATCGTTCTGCCTTGCCGCTTTGGACAACTTTACCTAAATCATCAACGGTATAGACGTAGACATCATCGAGTCGAGAGACCTCTTCTTCAACATCTCGAGGGACGGCTAAGTCGACGATGAAAATAGGTTTGTGATGCCGCTCTCGGATTGCTCTCTCAATCATTCCGAGTCCGATGATTGGTAGGGCACTTGCCGTGCAGGATACGATGATGTCATAACGGGCGATTTGCTGTGGCAAGTCTGCTAGTTTCATTGATTGAGCATTAAAACGCGCCGCTAGGGCTTCACCTCTGTCCAGAGAACGATTGGCAATTGTCATGGACCGAGGTGCCTGACCATTAAAGTGCGCTGCACAAAGCTCAATCATTTCGCCTGCGCCGACAAAAAGCACATTAAGGTCGTGCAGTTCTCCAAATAAGCGGTTAGCTAGGCGTACTGCAGCAGCTGCCATCGAAACAGTATGAGCGCCGATTTCGGTAGCGGTACGAACTTCCTTGGCAACGGTAAATGTCTTTTGAAAAAGCGTATTGAGCATCAACCCCAAGCCTTGGGCTTTGCGGGCCATTTTCTCGGCTTTTTTCATTTGACCCACGATCTGAGTTTCCCCGAGCACCATGGAGTCCAGGCCGCTTGCGACGTTAAAGGCATGTTCGACCGCTTCTAAATCGGTGAGCGCATAAGTGTGGGGCGTGAGCTCAGACAGAGAAAGTCCTTTTTCTTCTGCTAAAAATGCCTGCAGTGCTCCGATTGCTAAATCGGCATCTTCGGCGGCACAATAAAGTTCGGTGCGATTGCAGGTCGATAAAATCAATGTTTCAGTGATGTGCCCGGATTCTTCACCTGCCAGGCGCGACAGGACCTTGCCGATAGTCTCAGCAATTTCTTCCGGACCAAAAGCAACCCGCTCACGAATCGCGAGCGGGGCGGTCGTATGATTTAACCCCAGAGTCAGTAAGTGCATGAAAAGAAAAAGGGAAAAACTTTCCCTAAAATCAAAATTGAAGCGTAAGTGTATAGCGTCCCGATTAAATTTGCCTTATGAGTTACAAACTACCGGTCATTCCAACCGATGAAGATAAAATCCGGGCGGCTGTCTGGAGGGCCAAACGGCATGTTGACCGACAGGCGCTGATGAGCGCAGGTGCAACTTTTGTTCCGATTCCGGGAGTGGATATGCTCGTTGATGTCTCGGTCATGATCAAAATGATTGACCATATCAATCAGGAATTCGGTTTGACACCGGAACAAATCGATCGGTTGCCGAGCGAAAAAAGAATCATTGCCTATCAGGCGATCAATTGGGTGGGCACTGTTTTAGCAGGGAAAGTCATCACAGCTCAGATAGCCATCAGTATTTTAAAAACCGTGGGGATTAAGTTAGGCAGCAAACAGGCGGCTCGCTGGGTGCCGGTTGTCGGTCAGATCAGTGCGGCAGCTTTGGGTTTTGCCGCTTTGCGATATCTCGGCCGAGAACATATCAAAGACTGTGAAAAAGTTGCCCGCGAAGTGATTTTACGGTTGGGTTTTTCTGAAACTGAAAACAATTCTGATTAAGACAAAATAAATTTCATTTCTTAACACGTCAAAGCTTTTAAAATACTAGGTAATTCAAAGGATTTTGAAGATCCCTTATTTATCCATCCTCTTTCAGAAAATGAAAGAACGGGTGCGTTTTTGTTTGATTAGGAGAATTTTATGGCAAAAGAACTTCCTGCTTTAAGCGAAGCAGTATTGGCTCAAGTGCAAAAAGTCGCTAAGTTGGAAAAGGTTCAGAAAGCACTTGAAATTGCCAAACGTGATGTTCAGCGTGCAATGGATGAACAAGTTGAACTGTGTGAAATCCCGGCTCCGACGTTTATGGAAGAAAAACGTGCCCAGTCCGTGCTGGAACGTATGAAGGCATACGGTTTGACCGATGTCAGAATGGACGATATCGGCAATGTGATCGGTGTTCGCAAAGGTACGGTTGAAGGCGGTCCGATTTTGGTGTTGGGCGCTCACATGGACTCTGTGTTCTCGATCGATACCGATGTCACCGTGAAGAAAGACGGCATCCGTTATTCTGCTCCGGGTATCGGTGATAACTGCTCGGGCTTACGTGCTATTTTGCAGGTTCTCAGAGGTTTGGAAGAAGCCGATATTAAGACCAAGGGTGACATTTGGTTTGTGGGTACCGTGGGTGAAGAAGGCAACGGCGATATCCGCGGTTCCAAGCATTTGGTTAAGAACAATAAGATTGACGGCTTTATCGCTGTTGACTCTACCGACGTAGGTCGTGTGCTCTACGGTGCCACGGGTTCTCACCGTTGGCGCATCAGTATTGACGGCTTGGGCGGTCACAGTTTTGCCGAATACGGCAAGACCCCGAGCGCTATTCACGCTATGGCCCGTGCCATTCAAAAATTTGTCGATCTGCGTCCCGCAGCCGACCCCAAGACCACTTGGACGGTGGGTACCATCAAGGGCGGTACGACGGTAAATTCCATTGCTGCTCACTGCGAAGTGGAAATCGACATGCGCAGTTTCGACAATAAGTGCCTGCTTGCTCTGGAAGCTGAAATTTTGTCGAAGTTTGACGAAGCAGTTGCCGAAGAAAATGCTTCCTGGACGATCACGGATCCGGAACGCATTTTGAAGCTCACGAAGACCGCAATCGGCGATCGTCCTGCCGGCACCCGTCCGCATGACTGCCCTGTGCTTCAAGTGGCCCGCAGTGCACAAAAGGTTTTGGGTATTGAATTAACTCAGTATGTTCGTTCTTCAACGGACGCTAACGCTCCGATGAGTATGGATATTCCGTCAACGTGCCTTTGCTCGGGCGGACACGCTGAAAATGCCCACAATGTGAAGGAATTCTTCGAAATGATCGACACTCACTTGGGTCCGCAGCTCATTACGTTGGCTGCTCTGAGCTTGGTTGGCGTTGAAGACGAAGAACCGTTGCTGCCTAAGAAACTCTAATTCAGAATAAACTGAGTATACTATCGGAAATAAACTGCTTTCAGATCAGTAGGTGATCTGGAAGCAGATATTTCCGTTTTTTTATTTGAGGTTTTCTATGAGACCCTTAATCGGTGTGACTTCCCTGTGGGATGACATCAAGTCATGCGGTTGGATGTGGCAGAACTATCTGGAACTGATTTGGGATGCGGGCGGTATGCCGATGGTTTTGCCTTTGAATGCCTCGAACCAGGCAATCGAAGAAGCGGTCGGCAGGTGTAGCGGCTTTTTATTTACAGGCGGTCAGGATATTGCCCCAGAGTACTTTGAAAGTAAACATCCCCAATACTGCCAAAAACCTGCTCTGGTGCGTGATGCCTTGGAATTTAAACTGTTTGATGCTGCGCGCCAAGCCCATCGTCCCATTTTCGGAATCTGTCGGGGCATGCAGCTTATCAACGTTGCAATGGGTGGCGATCTTATAGAGGATATTCCCAGTCAGATCGGAACACAGACCGAACATCGTTACGTTACACCGGGCACCCCCACTATGCATGAAGTGCAGCTCTTGGGAGAGTCTTATCTCTCAAAGGCGTGCTCTGAAAAGGTGATCACAGTCAACAGTTTCCACCACCAGGCGATCGATCGTGTTGCTCCGTCTTTAAAAGTCATTGCAAGAAGCAGTACGGACCAGATCGTTGAGGCGGTAGAGGCCGAAGGGGAAGATTTCCTCGTAGCTCTCCAGTGGCACCCCGAGCGGATCTATCAGGGAAGACCTGAAAACCTGCGCCTAGTTGAATATTTTATTGATGCTTCGGCTAAAGTCATGCCTTAGTGATGGATCAGTGATGCAAAAGCGGCTCAGTTATAAGGACGCTATCAGGCGCAGTCATCGGGAAGCAGCTTATACGCTTGCGGCAGCCCTTTTGCTCTTTTTGTTTTTTTGGTGTGCGCTTTTTCTGACTGCAGACTCCGGTGTTTTTCTTTTTGGGCTGCCTTTATGGTTTTGGCTCTCATGTGTCGGCGGCTACCTTCTATCCGTTGTTGTCGCCTGGTTTTTAGTAAAGAAAGCATTTCGTCACTTTGAATTGATTTCTGATGAGGACAAAAAGCCATGACCGGTTCATCTTGGATCATTTTTGTCCCGCTTCTTCTCTTTCTTTTGGCTTTGCTTTTTATCGCCCGCTCCGAGGCTTGCAAAAGCGGCGGAGATTTTATTAAAAGCTACTTTTTAGGCGACAGAGCTCTTCAGGGGTTTGTGCTCGCGATGACGCTCGTGGCGACATACGGCTCGGTGAGCTCTTTTGTGTCCGGGCCCGGACTGGCTTGGCGCTACGGTTTGGGCTGGGTCGTTTTTGCTGCGCCCCAGATTATCACGGGCTTTTTGGTTCTGGGTGTCTTGGGCAAAAAGATGTCTTTAGTGAGTCGGCGAATCGGTGCAATTACCGTGATTGATGTGATCGTCGCCCGATTTAAGAGCTCCGCTTTGGGCGCCTTTCTCTCCCTTTCGCTTTTATTCTTTTTTATTGCCATGATGGTCGGGCAATTTATCGGGGGTGCTCAGCTGATTTCACAGGCCGCAGGGATTCATTATGTGGCAGGCCTCGTACTTTTCGGCTCCGTGGTTGTTCTCTACACGACGTTTGGGGGATTTCGAGCCGTGGCAATCACCGATACTGTGTGTGCTCTTTTAATGCTCGCCGGTATGGGTGTTTTGGCTGCAGATATTATCGGCGAGGCTGGCGGCCTGACGTTACTGATGCAAAAAATTGCAAAAGATGCGGGAGCGCAGCAGGCAGCCGCTTTCATTGATCCGACTTCTTGCGGTGCACTTCCCTTGACGCTGCTTTTTTCCTCTTGGATATTGGTGGGTTTTGCGACCGTGGCCCTGCCCCAGTCGGCAGTGCGCTGCATGGCCTATAAAAGCACACAGGACTTGCATCTGGCCATGATCGTGAGCACGGTGGTCTGCGGGGCGCTCATGATCGGTATGACGCTTTTGGGCTTTTTGGCTCGGGCAGCAGTGCCGGAATCGGAGGCTTTCGGAGGCAATACCGATGCCATGATTCCTTACCTGATTGCGCACCATATGAATCCGTGGGTAGCAGGTATCACGTTGGTTGCACCGATAGCTGCCACGATGTCGACCGTGAGCTCTCTTTTAATAGCGGCTTCTTCGGCCATTATTAAGGATCTGATTTTAAGACGCTACAGCTTATTGCCCGATAGAAGTGAACAAGTTGCCCGCTTTGCAAAGATCTGTACGTTTTTTATCGGGTTGCTCTCTCTTATTTTGGCAATTAATCCGTTTGAAATTATCGTTTGGATCAATATGTTTGCTTTCGGCGGTCTTGAAATCGCCTTTTTGTGTCCCTTGGTGGGAGGACTTTTTTGGTCAAGAGCCACTGCAAAAGGGGCCTGGGTTTCCGTACTTGCCGGCTTAGCAGTTTATGCCTGGGCCTGTTTGGCTAAACCCGATTTGGGCGGCTGGCATGCGGTAAGCCCCGCCTTAGTCGTTTCTATCATCAGTTTTGTGCTGGTAAGTCTTGCAGAGACAAAAAACATTAATCAGGACTTTTTCCCGCAATGAAAAAGCCCCGCCCGTAATCGGGCAGGGCTCAAACTTAGAGCTTAAAAACTAAAACGTGCAGTGATCGAAAATTGCTTTAGGCTGCGTAAATTCCAAAAGACCGGCATATCCACCTTCTCTGCCGATGCCGCTTTGCTTATAGCCGCCAAAGGGCGCTGTCACGTCGCGCGGTCCGTCGTTAATGTACACGTTGCCGGCTTTAATCCGTTTCGCAACTTCAATTGCCTCAGTCTTATTGCCGAACACAGCAGCGTTGAGCCCATAAGGCGTGTCATTGGCAATAGCGATTGCCTCTTCAATGTCTTTATAGGTAATGACACAAAGCACCGGTCCGAAAATTTCCTCTCTGGCAATTCTCATCGAGTTTTTCACATCCGTGAAAATAACCGGGTGGACGTAGTAGCCCTTGGACAAATCCTGAGGGACGCTGCCCGCAAGCATTGTGGCACCTTCTTGCAGACCAAGTTTGATATAAGAGGTAACTTTGTCAAACTGCGCTTTTGAGGAGACGGGGCCGATTCGGGTGGCGGGGTCAGTCGGGTCGCCCACCGTGTAATCGGGAAGGTGTTTGAGCAAAAGCGCTTCAATAGTTTTTTTATCGGCTTGCGGGATCAGCAGGCGAGAAAAACCTGTGCAGGTTTGACCGCTGTTGAGGAAAATAGAATCGAAGAGCTTGGAGACGGCTTTGTCATAATCGGCACCGGGCAGCCAAATAAAAGGTGACTTGCCGCCCAATTCCAAGCTGATGCGCTTGATGCTTTCCAAGGCCCGTTGACTGAGTTTGATGCCGACTTTGGTCGAACCGGTGAAAGAAACCATATCAACGAGAGGGTGAGAGGCCAAGGCATCACCCACTGCACTGCCTTTACCGGTCACCATGTTGATGACACCGGTGGGGAATCCCGCCTGATCAAAAGCATCAACCAAAAGATAAGCGGTAAGAGGCGTGTGCTGGCTGGGCTTCAATACCACGGTGTTACCCATCAAAATAGCCGGAATAATCTTTTGAACGACTTGACCCAGCGGATAATTCCAAGGCGTAATACAGGCAACCACTCCGATCGGTTCGCGGTAGACCGTTGACTGTTTAAGGCTTTCTTCCAAGGGCAGTTCTGCAGCACAATCGATATAAGAACGGGTTCTGGTAAATTGATACACGCAGTGTGACTGAACGGAAAAACTCACCGGGGCGCCGAGCTCTTTGACTTCAAGACCAATAATTTGATCTTTATAGCTTTCAAAGACTACGAGCATCTTTTTCATCAGACCGATTCTTGTGCCTAATTCCGTCTTGGACCAGGATTCAAACGCGTCATGAGCTGCTCGAACGGCTCTGTCAATATCTTCGCTGTTTCCTTCGGGGACTTTGGCAAAATGCTCCAAAGTGGCCGGATTTTCAACTTCAATAAATCGTCCGCTCGAAGAATCCTGCCATTGTCCGTTGATATAGAGTTTCTCAAAGTTGTAGCCCATAACCCCCCCCTTGATTGAAATTACCAGTACTTCTGATTTGAGTATAGGACGCTTCGGTGAGAGTGTTTTGCTTTTGGTTAAAGTCTCAAAATACAAAAAAAGGCGGCTAGATCACTAACCGCCCAAAAGTCAGATCAAGGATTAAAGGTTTTTAACAAATAGTGCTCGAATGGCATTGAGGACTGCGAGGATCATGACGCCCACGTCAGCGAAAATGGCCATCCACATATTGGCTAAGCCGACGGCACCGAGTATGAGGCAAAGCACCTTGATGCCGATTGCAAACCAAATGTTTTCCTTAACAATCGCGAGGCACTTTCTGGAAATCTTAATGCCTTTAGCGATCTTTAAAGGATCGTCATCCATCAAAACGACGTCAGCGGCTTCAATGGCAGCGTCAGAGCCCATCGCGCCCATGGCAATACCGATGTCTGCCCGGGAAAGAACAGGAGCGTCATTGATGCCGTCACCGACGAAGCCCAGTTTACCGCGAGATTTATTCTGCTCGAGCAGCTCTTCAACGATGTGGACTTTGTCAGCCGGCAAGAGTTCGCTGCGAACCTCATCAATGCCCAACTCTTTAGCGACGTTCTCGGCCACTTTACGGCTGTCACCTGTGAGCATCACAGTTTTTTGGATACCGGCACGTTTAATAGCACGGATCGCTTCTTTTGCGTGCGCTTTAATACGGTCTGAAATAACGATATGACCGTGGTATTCACCGTTAATCGCTACGTGAACAATCGTTCCAACGCTTCGGCAGGGGATTGCTTCAACGTTGAGGCTTCGCATCAGTTTTTCATTGCCGACACCGATTTCCAAGTCATCAATTTTCGCAATGACACCCTGACCGCTTACTTCATGAATGTCCTTAATGCGATTGCGGTTAATCGGCAGACCGTAAGCTTTCTGAAGGCTGATGCTGATCGGGTGAGAGGAGGCGCTTTCAGCCATAGCGGCCAATTCAAGAAGCTTCTTTTCTTCCATCTTGCAATGGTGAATGGCGACCACTTCAAAAACCCCTTCGGTGAGCGTTCCGGTTTTATCAAAAACCAAGACTTTAGTTTCAGAGAGCGCTTCGAGGTAATTGGAACCTTTCACAAGGATCCCCTGATTGCTCGCCCCGCCGATACCGGCAAAAAAGCTCAAAGGAATACTGATGACCAATGCGCACGGACAGCTGATCACAAGAAAGACCAAGGCACGGTAAATCCAGTCATCCCACTGAGCATCAAGCCCCATGGCAAAGAGGCGGACAAGCGGCGGAATGGTGGCTAAGGCCAAAGCACCGAAAAAGACGATCGGCGTATACACTCGGGCAAAGCGCGAAATAAAAGCTTCCGAGCGGGACTTGCGGGAACTCGCGTTTTCCACCAATTCCAGAATCTGAGAGACCGTGGAATCGCCGAAAAGCTTAGTGGTACGAATTTTCAGAAGACCGGATAAGTTGATGCAGCCGCTTGTGATTTCATCATTTGCAGCAACATTGCGAGGCAGGCTTTCTCCTGTGAGTGCACTTGTATTTAATGTTGATTCACCTTCGATGACTACACCGTCAATAGGAACCTTTTCTCCGGGCTGAACGACGATCACCGAGCCGATTTCTACTTCATCAGGATCAACTTGGACTAATTGGCCGTCTTTTTCGATGTTGGCGTAATCAGGCCGAATGTCCATCAGCTCACTGATGTTTTTGCGGCTTTTACCGACAGCGTAAGCCTGGAACCATTCGCCGATTTGGTAAAAAAGCATTACGGCAACCGCTTCTGTGTAGTCACCCGTGTTGTCATACAAAGCAATAGCAATGGCGCCTAAAGTAGCAACGGTCATCAGCAGATTTTCATCAAATATACGACCGTTTGAGATTCCCTTGGCGGCTTTGAGCAAAATGTCATAGCCGACAATGAAATAAGGAATCAAAAAAAGGGCCAGACGCAAATATCCCGTAATAGGACTGAGAACCAATGCAATCAAAAGCACTGAAGCAATGACGATACGGATGAGCATCTTTTTTTGTTTGGCCGTCATCTTCTCACTCTTTTATTCAATTAAGTATTTATTTAATCGTTTTTGATTTAAAAAGCATCATTGTGAACGAATGATGCTTTTTCTCTCTTAGAGTTCGATTTCGCAATCAGGCTCAACTTTCTTGCATTCGGCAAGCACGGTTTTCATGACAGCTTTGGGGTCAGCACCTTCGGCAAACGTCACGATCATCTTTTGGGTCATGAAATTCACCACGACAGAAGCAACGCCTTCAACTTTGGCAGCAGTTTCTTCCATCAAACGAGCGCAGTTAGCGCAGTCAACTTCAATTGCATAGGATTTTTTCATGGTCAGCTCCTTAAAAAATTTATCAATTAAGTAATCACTTAATCGTTAAAAGGAAATATAATCCTAAAGCTAAAAGTTGTCAAGATTAAATAATCGTTTAATTTAATATGAGTGAAGAAATCCTTTTACCGCATCAACACGGTCATTATGAGAAAGCTTTTGAAACTTTGCCTCAGACAACTAATTTTGAGTTGGTAGCGAGCGTTTTTAAGCAATTGAGTGATCCGGTGCGCTGTCGAATATTTCTTCTGCTGTGTCACTCGGAAGAATGCGTTCTTAATATTGCCGCCTTTATGAATATGAGTAGCCCTGCCGTGGCCCACCACTTGCGGCTGTTGAAAATGAGTGAATTGGTTGAAACCAGACGCGAAGGTAAAGAAGTGTTTTATCGTGCAGCTGATTCCGATCTCGCGCAGGAGCTCCATCATATGATTGAGCGCGTGATGAATCTTTCCTGCTGCAACGATAAATAAAAAATCCCGAGTAGCTGAAAACTACACGGGACAATTTATGGTGGCTGGGGACGGGATCGAACCGCCCACACGCGGATTTTCAATCCGCTGCTCTACCAACTGAGCTACCCAGCCGCCGTAAGAGACACGCATTTTATCTTAAAAAAAATTGGATTGCAAGCGAAACCAAAATAAATTTCGATTTATCGCTAAAAAGAATTTTTAAACCGGACAAAAATCAAAACTTTGCTGTCCATGTGAGGCAGAAGTGCCAAAAGACGACCAATCAATAGGGGAGCACTTTTGAGTGACCAACCAACGATTGGCGGCAGAAAAATGTCCGCAGCCTATGAATGGAACCGGAGCTCTGAGTGCAGACAATGGTGAGGGATGATTAGCCTTTAAGATTAAATGATCAGATGAGAAGGATTTAATCAACGGCTCTTTTGACTGGGCATAGTTCCCCCAGAACATAAAAACTTTGGGGCTTTTGTCTTCAGCCAGTGCTGCGAGCAGTCGGTCAGTCAGCACTTCCCAGCCTTTTTTAGCGTGGCTTGCGGGTTTGCCTTCTTCAACCGTCAAAACCGCATTAAGGAGCAATACACCTTGCTCAGCCCAGCCGAAAAGTTCTCCGGTCGCAGGCGCGGTAATGTGCAGGTCTCTGAGAAGCTCTTTATGAATGTTTCTGAGACTGGGAGGAATCCTGCAGTTTGCCGCTACGTGAAAAGCTAAGCCTTGAGCCTGACCCGGGCCATGGTAGGGGTCCTGCCCCATAATGATGACACGGGTCTGAGAAAAAGAGGTTAACTCGAGGGCTCGAAACGGGGTGGGCGGATAAATGACCGCCCCTGATTGCAGTCTGCTTTGAAGGAAAGCTTTCAAAGACTGTCCGATTTCACTGCTGAAAAAATCCGACAGGATCGGTAACCAGTCTTGTTTGACATGAGAAGTATCTAACAGCATGAGAAACGTTATTGTGCGCTCAGATGCGACTCAATGGCTCCCATGCGGACATGCAACAGATTAATCTGGCAGGCGAGGTTTGCAGCTCCTGCAGCGGTGCCTCCGCCCATCATTGTTTCCTCAAAGCGGCACTGTTCACTGACATAGCGATCGAAAGCTGTATTGGCTTTTTCCAGTGCCGGCAGCGCTTCGTTGCGCCCTGTGACCCGATCCAATTCTCCGGCCTGCTGAGTGAGCTTTTCCATGGCTTCACGGTATTCATCTCGGGACTGCTGAAGTTCTTTTTTCAAGCATTCACGCACGGCAGAAGTGGTTGTGGCCGATTTGTAGCACTGTTCAATGGAGTCTTGTGCAATGCAGAGACCGGGAATTGAGAGCGCCGTAAGAGAGCAGAGCAAGAGAAGTTTTTTCACTTTAGTTTCTCCGTTCAGTTTTTATAACATGGTCGGCTAGTTGAGCCATGGTATCAAAGACGAGGTCATTCGGGGCGTATTCTTTAGCCCACTGATCAATGGCAATGCCTTCGTTATACCCTGTTTTAACCAAAAGTGCAGAAATGCGTGCGTTTTTGGCTGCAAAAGAATCGTTCATGGAGTCGCCGATCATCACACAGTCTTCAATCCCGACTCCCATCCGATGAGCTGCTTCGATGAGCATCTTCGGATCAGGCTTGATGGTATCAACGTCGCCAGCGCCGATTACCGTTTCAAAAAAATCAAGCAAATTAAATTGCGTGACTAATTTTCGGGCAACATTAGCAGGCTTATTTGTGACAATAGCCATTTTGAAGCCCGCTTTTTGTAAACGAGCGAGCGCCTCTGGAACCGTAGGAATTTGTTTGGTTCGGGTGCCTTCGGCTAATTTCATCTCCTGAAGATACCAGGGAAGTACCTCATCGATCAGCTTTTCTCCAGGCGCTCGACCACAGGCTTTGGTCAGAGCCCGTTGTACGAGAACTCTCGCACCCTTGCCGATAAATAAGGCGACATCACTTCTGGCAATGGTGGGCAGCGACTTTGACATGAGCGTGTTGTTAATCGCTACCGTGAGATCATCAACGGAATCCAGTAAGGTGCCGTCCAAATCAAATAAAAGTGCTTTAACCACGATTTCTACTCATCTCTGCGACTTCTTTGCGGCGAAGCATTTCCATATCATGGTCAATGGCTTCACGCATTTGATCAATTACCTGCTTGTAGCCTAAAGGAGACTTTTGTCCGAAAATGGCGCTGCCCGCCACGAAAGTGTCAGCGCCTGCGGCAGCTAAAGCACCGATATTTTCAACTTTAACGCCTCCGTCAACTTCTAACAGAATCTCATGCCCGGTAGCTCTTGTGTGTCTGTCGATGATCTGATGAGCGGTGGCGATTTTATTAATGATCGCCGGAATAAAAGACTGACCGCCGAAACCCGGATTGACACTCATTAATAAAACAAGATCGACCTTATCGATAACGTATTCGAGGTAATTTAATGAGGTGGCCGGATTGAATACGAGCCCTGCTTTGCAGCCGCAGTCATGAATGAGTGACAAAGTACGGTCGATGTGGCGGCTTGCCTCGCAGTGAAAGGTAATGTAATCGGCACCGGCCTTGGCAAACATGGGAATCAAACTGTCAACGGGTTCAACCATCAGGTGCACGTCTATGGGAACCTGAATGTGGGGACGAATGGCCTCGCAGACCAGGGGACCCACCGTCAGATTGGGGACGTAATGGTTGTCCATCACGTCAAAATGAATCCAATCGGCTCCGGCTTGAACAACATCACGAACTTCTTCTCCCAGCCTGGCAAAATCAGCAGAAAGAATGGACGGAGCAATGCGGCATTTCGCAGAAGGTTTGGGACGACTGAAAATCGACATGACAAGATTCCCGCAGAAAAAAATAAAGATGCTCCAATTGTAACTGAGAGACAAAGAAGAGGACGGCTTTTTGTACAATGAACAGGTTTTGAAAAGAGGCCTATATGAAACTCAGCAGAATATGTTTTTGTGCGGGATTGGCGGCACTGTTGGCAGCCTGTACGACGACTCCGCCGGAAAAAGTGATTAAGCCCGGCGAAGTGAAACTATCATTAAAGCCCGTGGAATACGCCTCTTTGCCGGCAATGCCGGACGAGAATTGGCAACCTGCCCTAAGTGCCTTTAAAGAGTCGTGTAAGAAAATGACTGCAAAAACAGGTTGGCAGGAAGTTTGTTCCATCTCTCAGACTTTGCCCTCAAGTCAGGCGAAATCATTTTTTGCGGCCTATTTCACTCCGTATCAGGCAGTCTCAGAAAGCATGGACAGTGACGGTGACTTCATCAGCAGTGATACGGGGAAAATGACCGGATACTATGAGCCGATCCTTTACGGCAGTAAAAAGAAAAAAGCACCGTATATTTATCCGCTTCACACGATGCCAGATGACCTCATTACCGTGGATTTGGCTGAGCTCTATCCCCAACTTAAAGGGATGCGGTTAAGAGGACAGCTTCAGGGCAATAAATTAGTGCCTTATGACTCACGAGCAGAGCTCGCTAAGAGGAATTTGGACCGATATGCCATTGCCTGGGTTGAGGATCCTGTGGCGGCTTTTTTCCTGCAGGTTCAGGGATCCGGCCGAATTGTGCTGCCTGACGGTTCCTATATGCGGGTAGGCTACGGCGATGTGAACGGCCACCCTTATCGTGGGATCGGAAATTATCTTGTGAAAAAAGGCTACTTAAAGAGCCACGAGCTTTCAATGCAAAGCATTCAGGCCTGGGCCAGAAAGAACCCCAAAAAAGTTCAGGCGGTGCTTAATCAAAATCCGAGCTATGTATTTTTCATAGAGCGAAAAGATCAGGATCCCAATGAGGGACCGATCGGTGCACAGGGGGTACCCTTGACAGAAAAAGGTTCGGTTGCTGTTGACAGACGTTTTTATCAACTGGGTTGGCCCATTGTGGTTGATGTTGAGCAAACGAACCCCGATATGAAATTTACAAGGGCTGTCATTGCACAGGATACAGGAGGCGCAATTCGTGGGCCGATTCGCTTTGACTTCTATTGGGGAAGCGGCGATGAAGCGGCAATGAATGCCGGAAAACAAAACAGCCAGGTGAAGGCTTGGGTGTTGTTGCCCAACGGAGTGGATCCCCAAGCCCGATAAAATAATCAGAAAAGACCGCGATAGATAAATTGACCGCCCAAAATGAACATCACGCAGGAGAGCAACACGATGATGATTCTCGGGCGGCTTTTCTTAGAGAGCAGAGCGCCGATCTGAGCACCGACCATGGCACCGCACCCTACAGCAATAGCCGGAATCCAAACAATATGATTTAAGGCGGCGTGACCGACGACGCCCACGGCGGAGCTGACCATCAGGATGAAGGTCGATGTAGCCACAGCAATATGAGCCGGGAAACCTAAGATAAAGACCATCATCGGAACATGGATAACACCGCCGCCGATTCCTAAGATGGAAGATAAGAAGCCCACGAGAAACGAAAGGGAAACGCCCAGCAAAACATTAAATTGGGCTGTTTCCACGGAAAATTCTGCGGCAGAAGCGCTTGCTTTTTTGGAGCGCGACTTGCTGTACATCAAAATGGAGAGGATGCACAGGGCAGAACCGAAAATGAGCGAAAAACTGTTTCCTGTGAAGTAGTCTGTAATGTAACTTCCCATGAAAGCACCGGGGACCGTAGCGAGTGCAAAAGGAACAGCCGCCCTAAACATTACTTTATGCTGGCGGATGTAAGCCCAGGTGCCCGACAATGCATTAAGCAGTACACCGAATAGGCTCGTGCCGATCACCTGCTGGACATTTTCAAATGTTGAGCCGTTAGGCGCCATCATCGTTAACATAAAAAGCGGCACCATAATCATGCCGCCTCCGATGCCAACCAAAGCGCCAAAAGCGCCAATACCGATGCCAACCGCAAAAAGTTCAATAAATTCGATCATGAGAGCCAACGAAAAGTAATGCTTAATAAAAGGAAATTATTAAACAGGAAAGATATCGCCAGTATATTACGAGTGAAACCTTTCGTCAGAAATAGTGTAGGTTTTTGCACCTAGAAAAATGCGACCGGTATTGGATATCGGTCGCACTGATTAAACACTACTTTGCTTTAAAACGTTTTTCGATCTCTTCAACGCTTACCGCACCTTCGAGCCGGTAGCCGTCATCAAAATACATCGTAGGAAGTCCCTCAAGACCGAAGCGGTTAAAGAGCTCCATATTGAGTTTTCCGTTTTCAGCCTTGCAGTTTTTAGGCATTTCCGGCGGCTCTTTTTGTTCCAGCATCCAGTCGTTCCAGGCTTTTTCAGGATTGGGGGCACAAAGGATGCGATCAACCATGGCTG
The DNA here is from genome assembly GCA_900544345.1 of uncultured Sutterella sp. Taxonomy (GTDB): domain Bacteria; phylum Pseudomonadota; class Gammaproteobacteria; order Burkholderiales; family Burkholderiaceae_F; genus Aphodousia. The sequence continues at coordinate 105,830 of UQUR01000007.1, forward strand.
CTGAATTCATGAGCGGCGTAATAAAGGTATAGATGGTGACGTTATCCAAATCTTTAAGCGTATGTTCGAGCCTTTGGCAGAAGCTGCAGTAGGGGTCTGCGAATACATAGAGATTTCTTTCACCTTTGCCGTGGACGGTTTTGATGGCTTGGTTCAGGGGTAAAGACTTAATGTCAATACGGGATAAATCATCCAAACGCGCTTGCGTGAGATCTTTTTGGTTGGCTATGTCATAGATGTGACCGGCAAAAAGAAATTTCACGTCTTTATCAACGTAAAGGAGATTGCGGTTTGCAACTACTTCATAGAGTCCCATGGGGAGTCGTTTGGCGCTGGTTGCTTCTATGTTCATCTTTTGTTTAACCAAAACCTTGACTCGGTCAGTATCGCTGGGGGCGCAAAGAGCGGCAGAAGAAAAACCGATCAGTACAGAGGTCAGAAGTAAAGCTCTTTTCATAATGGGTGATTTAAAGGTAAAAAAGTGTTGCTCAAAATGATAGAGAAGTGGCATAGAAGATAGGGAGAAAAGCATGTAAAAAATTTTTTGAGAAATTTCTTGACAAGGTAAAAAAGAGTCTGCATAATACGCTCCCTGTTGCCGCGAGGTGACAGTCAAGTGAAAAGAAAATAAAAAATAAATTTTCAAAAACACTTGACAAGACGAATTTGAGTCTTATAATTCTCAAACTCGTCAGCTCGAAAGAGCAACGAAATGTTCTTTAAAAATTGATCAACGAACCGATAAGCGTGAGTATCCGGTTGAAGTGAAAAGACTCAAGAAGCTTCGAGCTTCTAGAAAACTTTGAAAACTGGGTACTCAAGTTTGAAGTAAAGACGAAAACATTTTCTTCTTTAATTCTGAATGAGTGCGACGCTGATGAAAAATCGGCAACAGAGATTGAACTTAAGAGTTTGATCCTGGCTCAGATTGAACGCTGGCGGCATGCTTTACACATGCAAG
>UQUR01000008.1 GCA_900544345.1 uncultured Sutterella sp.
CATTGCCCGGCTCCCCATTTAAAAAGCCTCGGATCAGTCGATCTCGAGGCTTTTTATTTGCCTATTTTTTTCATAACATAGTTTCTTAAATAGACCCCGTTACGCCTAACTTTTTGTTCTTTAATTGTTTGATAGCCGCGTTTTTCAAAAAAGTTTTTTGCTGTGATAGAAGCATGAGTAACTATGGGGCCATTAACTTGTTTTTCTAATTGATTGCAAAGAGCAGTACCTATACCTTGATTTTGAAAATTTTTATGTACAAAAAGTCTGTCTAGGTATCCTTCTGGGCTAATGTCACCAAATCCCACTATAACTCCGTTTTCTACAGCGACAAAACTATAATGCTCGGATAAAGACTGCTCCCACTCAAAAAAGTCAGTTTTTGAAAACGTCCAGGCTTTAATCTCTTCGGGAGAGTAATCTTTTGCGTTGACTGTATGAACCGTTTCTTTAAACAACGTGATCAATTCTTTGAGATCTTCATTTTTGTAGCGTCTTAAATACATTTTCAAATAAGCTTAACGGATTGGACTATCTATAATGCCTCATATCAATATACCGTATCTATTGCCAACTTATGAAAGAAGATTTATTTGCTGACCTTATCCCTCAGCAGCCAGATGAAGCTGACCAATCTCGTGAGCCTCACTCAATGAATTCTCGTATGCAGCCCTTAGCGGAGAGATTGCGGCCCAAGACATTAGATGAGGTTGTTGGTCAAGAACATCTCTTGGGGCCTGGGAAACCTTTACGTGTCGCTTTTGAAGAAGGACGGCCGCACTCCATGATTCTTTGGGGGCCTCCCGGTGTAGGTAAAACCACATTGGCTCGTTTGATGGCTAAAGCTTTTAATTTACCTTTTATCGCTATTTCAGCCGTTTTAAGCGGAGTAAAAGACATTCGTGAAGCCGTAGATCGGGCTCAGCATCATATGGATCAGACAGGTGAGCCGACATTAGTATTTGTCGACGAAGTTCATCGTTTTTCCAAGTCTCAGCAAGATGCCTTTTTGCCTCATGTCGAAAGCGGTCTATTTGTTTTTATTGGAGCTACGACAGAAAATCCCAGTTTTGAAGTAAACAGCGCCTTATTGTCGCGTTCTGCCACTTATGTTCTGGAAAGTTTAAAAAAAGAAGATTTTGAAAAACTCTTACCTCGTGCTATTGAAGCTGAAGCCCCTGGATTAATTTTTTTAGCTGAGGCAAAAGAAATTTTGTTTAATCTAGCTGATGGCGATGCAAGACGTTTTCTTAATGCGGTCGAATTAGCTTGTCATCTTGCGAGCGATAAAGGTATTCATGAAGTTGGTGCTGAATTATTAAGGCAGAGTCTGCCGGCAACACTCAGGCGTTTCGATAAAGGGGGCGAAAATTTTTACGATTTGATCTCCGCTTTGCATAAATCAGTTCGCGGCAGCGATCCGGATGCAGCCTTATATTGGATGACACGAATGATCGTAGGCGGGTGTGATCCTCTTTATATTTGCCGCAGAGTCATCCGCATGGCAACGGAGGATATCGGATTAGCCGATCCCAGGGCATTAGAAATTGCCTTAAATGCTGCCCAAGCCTATGAACGTTTAGGTTCACCGGAAGGGGAGCTAGCTATTGCTAATGCAGTAGTCTATTGTGCAATTGCTCCAAAGAGTAATTCTATTGAGGTAGCTTATAACGCAGTCAAATCCTTTGTTAAAAAAGACGCTACCCGTCCTGTTCCTCTTTATCTGCGTAATGCGCCGACAAAACTGATGAGTGAATTAGGTTATTCCCATGGGTACCGGTATGCTCATGACGAACCTGATGCTTTTGCAGCCGGTGAAATCTATTTACCTGAGGGTATCGAAAATATGCGTTGGTACGCTCCACGGCCTAGAGGACTTGAGATAAAAATAGCTGAAAAACTTGCACGTTTGCAGGCTCTGAACCGTCAGGCTTGGGCTAAAGGTCAGGGGCGCAAACGCTTTAGTAGAGAAAAATAGCAACATACGACATATTACTCTTGCAATCATGGCTTAAACGGGTGAAAATTAACGGATGTGTTTTTTCAGAGTTCGCTCTGGTTACTAGGAATTAAGAATGCTTGATATTAATTTATTGCGTAAGCAACTCGATGACGTCGTTGCCCGTTTGGCCACGCGTCCGTTTGAATTTCCGGTCAAAGAATTCAACGCTTTGGAAAATGACCGCAAGGCTGTGCAAAAGCAGACCGAAGAACTACAGGCTTTGCGCAATAGCTTATCTAAACAAATTGGTGCAGCCCGTAAAGCGGGCGGCGATGCTGCAGATTTAATGGCTGAGGCCGCTGCGATTCCTGAAAAACTGTCTGAACTCGAAGAACGACTCTCTCAAATTCGGACTGACTTAAACGAACTCTTAATGAGTGTTCCGAATTTGCCTCATGAATCCGTGCCGGTTGGTCGTGACGAACGTGATAATCCTGAAGTGCGCCGCTGGGGTACACCGCGTACGTTTGATTTCCCAATTAAGGATCACGTTGATGTCGGTGTGCCTTTGGGAATGGACTTTGAAACGGCAGCTAAAGAATCTGGTGCGCGTTTTTGCTTTATGCGAGGCCAGGTTGCTCGACTTCATCGTGCTTTAGCTCAATTTATGCTCGATACCCACACCCGTGAACACGGCTATGTCGAATGCTATACGCCGTATGTTGTGAGTGCAGAGACGATGCGAGGCACGGGTCAGTTGCCGAAGTTTGAAGAAGATCTTTTCGCAGCGAAAAAGGGCGGACAAGAAGGTGAAGGTGAACGTATGTACCTGATCCCGACCGCTGAAGTGTCCTTAACCAATATGGTAAGCGGCAAGTTGTTGCGCGCAGATCAATTACCAATAAAGATTACGGCTCATACGCCTTGCTTCCGTTCAGAGGCTGGTTCCTACGGTCGAGATACTCGAGGCATGATTCGTCAGCACCAATTCGATAAAGTTGAAATGGTCCGTATTGTGAATCCCGAAGACAGTTACAAGCATTTGGACGAAATGGTTCACAACGCCGAAACTATCCTTCAACGTTTGGGCTTACCCTATCGTGTCATCACACTCTGCACGGGAGACATGGGCTTTGGTGCTGCTAAGACCTTTGACCTCGAAGTCTGGTTGCCAGCTCAGAACACCTATCGAGAAATTTCTTCCTGCTCCAATTGTGAAGCTTTCCAAGCCCGTCGCATGGGTGCCCGCGTTAAGGGTAAGGACGGAAAGATTCAGTATGTGCACACCTTAAATGGCTCCGGCCTGGCAGTTGGCCGTACTTTAGTGGCAGTGCTAGAAAACTATCAAAATGCTGACGGCAGTGTGACTGTTCCGGAAGTGTTGCGTCCTTATATGGGTGGCGTGGATGTGTTGCGCCCAGAAAATCAACCGTTAGGTGATTTCAAAGCTTAATCTCCGAACGTAAGATAAAAATAAAGGACACGAATTGGCTCTCAGTAGTCCGTTCAGTGTCCTTTTTTTTGCATCCTGCGTGAGTAACTATTAAAAGATTGCTGACTTTTTTAGGTCATAAAAAAGTGCTGACCTAACCGACATTGTCGATCTGTCAGCACCTTATTTGTCTCAACGAGCTAAATTATTTTTTAGTCGTTTTTTTAGCAGTAGCTTTTTTGGCAGGGGCTTTCTTAGCCGGAGCCTTAGCTTCAGTCTTCTTGGCAGCAGTCTTTGTTGCAGCCTTCTTAGCAGGTGCCTTAGCCTCAGCTTTCTTTGTAGCGGGTTTAGCAGCTGTTGCCTTGGCCGGAGCCTTTTCTTCGGCCTTCTTAGCTACTGTTTTTTTAGCCGGAGCCTTCTTAGCTGCAGGTTTAGCGGCAGCTTTTTTGGCGGCAGGCTTGGCTTCAGTCTTTTTAGCAGCTACTTTCTTGGCAGGAGCCTTTTTAGCGGGGGCCTTTTCAACGACCGGTTCAGAAGCCTTCAATTCTTCTTCGGCATAGGAGTGCAAAACATCGGACTCTTTCAGCATTTCGAAAGAGGCATTCATCATTTCGCTGACTTGAGACATGCGAAGACTGTTATGATGGCCGTCACTCAAGGTGTCATACAATTCCTTGGTGATCATGCCAAGGCGATGGTGTGCTTTCTTGTTGCGTTCGAGAATTTCTTTAAGATCCATTTTGACAAAACTCCTACAGAAATTTGTGATTCAGATAGATTCAGGATAGCCCTTTAATAGTAATGTTATTGCAAAACTAGAAGAAAATTTGAGTAACCTCAAAAGAATTTTTTATCTTTTAGTATTTACCCTCGAAAAAATCCCTAACTTTTACCGAAGTGTTGCTTCCTGACAACAACTAAAATTGTCGGTCAATCAAAGTAATTTCTCACTTATCCACAGGAAATAACAACCTTAATCAACAAAAAAATCCTGCATCTGTTAAAATCACTAGCTCCATTGTGTGGAGAGATGGCAGAGTGGTCGAATGCGCCGGACTCGAAATCCGGTATACGGCTCGTCCGTATCGAGGGTTCAAATCCCTCTCTCTCCGCCATTTTTTTATCGCGCAAAGATAACAATAAAGATATTTTGTGTTGAGATTTAATGCCATTGTTGTTTGTAGAAATTTTCTCTGTAAGTAATTGATTTTTTATGATCAGTCTGTATAATCCCTTGCAAGATAAAAACAATAAAGGCACTTTTTAAAGTGCCTTTATTATTTATCGGTCGTCGAGTGCTACTTATGTAGCACAAACCTTTGTTTCGGGACCTCTGATGCAAAGGGGATGGATGGGCCTTAGAGCCCATCTTTTTTTGGAATTTTCCCGCAAGGATAGCGAAAACGAATGACAGAAACATCGACAGATTTGCTGACGCTGGTTGAGCAAACCGTTGAAGGCATGGGCTTTGAGTTTGTAGATTTAGAGCGCTTGCCCCGAGGCTTGATCCGTGTCACGATGGACTGCCCGGAAGGTGTGGGAGTGGATGACTGCGAACGAGTCAGCAATCAGCTCACATATTTGTTTACCGTAGAAAATATTGACTATGAGCGCCTGGAGGTATCTTCTCCTGGTGTGGAGCGCCCTTTAAAGCGAGTGAAAGATTGGGAACGTTTTGTCGGTAAACTCGTTCATGTTGAACTTTTTTCACCTTTAATGGCTGAAGGTTTCCCGGAGGCAGGGCGCCGCAAATTAGACGGTCGTATTCAGGCCGTGCGAGTCGATGGTTCTCAAACAATCATTGAATTTTTATTTACTGACGAAAAACCTGCCAAAACGCCTGCTCAGGCTGCCCGGGAGCGTATTGCTCAAAAACGGGGTAAAAAAGCCGCCGCTGTACAGCCCGTTGCCGTCAGTTTTCCGATTGACTTAGTCGATCGTGCTCATTTGGTTGCAGAATTAAATTTCAAAGGAAAGTAAAAATGAACCGCGAAATGCTTGAAATGGTTGAAGTATTGGCACAAGAGAAGAGCGTGCCCCGTGAGGTCGTCTTCGGAGTGCTCGAAACGGCTCTGGCCTCTGCAGTGAAAAAGGCTAACTTTGCCGGCGAAGATGCGGATGTTGAAGTACACGTCGATCGTGACACCGGTGACTACAGAGCTTGGCGCCGCTGGCTGATCGTCGCCGACGATCAAGGTCTGCAGGAACCCGATCGCCAGGAAATGTTCTCAGATATTCATGATCAGTATCCTGATCTGAACGTGGGTGACTATATCCGTGTAGAAGTTCAAAACATCAATAGCTCTGGTCGCCGTTTTGCTCAGGATGCTAAGCAAGTAATTTTGCAGCGCTTGCGTGATGCCGAGCGTGAACAAATGCTTGTGGAATTTTTAGCTCGTGACGAAAAAGTGGTTTCCGGTTTAGTCAAGCGCATGGACAAGGGCGATGCTATTGTTGAAATCGGTAAGGTTGAAGCCCGTCTGCCTCGCTCTGAAATGCTGCCCAAGGAGTCCTTCCGCCCGGGTGATAGAGTTCGTGCTTATGTAGCTCGTGTAGACCGTACGTGCAAAGGTCAACAGGTTTTCTTATCTCGTACGAGTCCTGAATTTATTAAGGAACTTTTTGCTTTGCAGGTTCCGGAAATCGAAGAAGGTTTACTTGAAATCAAGAGCGCCGCTCGTGATCCTGGCAGCCGAGCAAAGATTGCTGTTCAGGCCAAAGACGCTCGTTTGGATCCGGTCGGCACTTGTATCGGTGTTCGCGGCACGCGTGTTAATGCCGTTTCTAACGAGTTGGGCGGTGAACGTGTTGATATCGTAGTTTGGGATGATGAGCCTGCTCAATTTGTTGTGAGTGCTCTTGAGCCTGCTAAGGTATCTGGCGTTGTCATGCTTGAAGATACGCACACGATGGAAGTGGTGGTTGATGAAGAAAACTTGGCCATTGCAATTGGTCGTGCCGGACAAAATGTTCGCTTGGCTTCTGAATTGACAGGTTGGAAGATTGACATCATGACTGATGAAGAAGCCAATGCCAAACGTGACGAAGAAACGAGCAAGATCCGCTCCGAATTTGTTGAAAAATTGGAAGTCGGAGAAGATGTTGCGGATATTTTGATTGAAAACGGATTCTCTTCGATTGAAGAGGTCGCCTATGTTCCCGAATCTGAACTCCTTGAGATTGAAGCTTTTGATGCGGATACAGTGAAGGAGTTGCGTGAACGCGCTCGCAACAAGTGCCTCATGCAGGATTTGGAACGCGAAGAAAATCTCCGTCAGGCCGAACCCGAAATGGTTGCGCTTGAAGGAATGGATAATGACTTGGTTAACGTACTGGTTGCCCACGGTGTTAAAACCCGTGATGACTTGGCCGAATTAGCCGTTGATGAGTTGGTGGAAATGAGCGGAATCGAAGAAGAACGTGCTTCGAAGTTAATTCTGGCTGCTCGTGCCCACTGGTTCAACAAGTAAAACGTGCTTTAACCGATAAAGTACGAAAGGAGAGAATATGGCAAGTTCGACCGTATTAGAGCTCGCAAAGGAAATGAAGGTCACCGCCGCTGAATTACTCAGACAGATGAAAAGTGCGGGGATCGAAAAAAGCAGTGAGACAGATGCTGTAACGGCAGCCGATCAACGTAAACTTGTGGAATTTTTGCGTCAGGACCGTCAGGCTAAGGCACGAAAGATCACGCTCACTCGTAAGGAAACAACAACAGTCAAGCAGGCTGACGGTCAGCATACTGTTAAGGTAGAAGTTCGTAGAAAGCGTGTATTAGTTAAAAATACGGCTGCCGCTCAGCAAAGCCGTGAACAAGCTATAGCAGCCGAGCGTGCTCGGGCACTTGAGGAAGCGAAAGCTCAATTGGCTCTGCAGCAAAAGGCTGAAGAAGAAAAGCGCCAAAAAGAAGCTCAAGCACAGCGTGAACTTGAACGTCAGCGTCTTGAACAGGCCCGTGCCGAAGAGGAAGCGCGCCGCAAGGCTGAAGCAGAAGCTGAAGCCGCCCGTAATGCTCAAAAAGAAAAAGAAGCGCGTGAAGCTCAAGAGTCAAAAGCTCAAAAAACGGAAGTGGCTGAAGTGCGAAAAGAGCAAAAACCTGCCCCTCGTATGGATCAAAAGCCGCAGCAAAAAAATGATAATAAGGCTGCCCATAAGCCTAATGACAATCGTCTAAATGATAATAAGGCGAAGTTCCAGGCCAACGGTAAAAAGCCTGCGGCTCGTCCTGTAGAACAAAAGGTTCAACAGCCGGCTTTGTCTGAAGAAGAAATCAAGCGACGCCAGGAAGCTAAGCGCCGTGCCGAGGAAGAGGCCCGTGCTATTCGCGAAATGATGAGCAAGCCCAAGCCCTCAGTGATGAAGGCCAAAAGCGATAAGCCCTCTGATGCTAAAAAAGCTCAGGATAAGAAAAAAGGTAATAAGAATAATGACCGTGATCGCGACGAGGATTTGGGAGGTAAGAAAAAGGGCGGCAAGCATGCCGGTGCCAATCATGGCGTAGCCAGCAAGTGGGATGATGGCACTAAACATCGTGGCGGCAATAAAGGCAATGTCCGTGTGCTCGATGAAGAAGATGATGGCAATGAACAGCAATGGCGCGGTTCACGTAAAAATCGCAACAATCGCCGCCACGAGCAAGCTAAACCTCAGCAGGTTCAAAACACTGAACCGGTGGTGCGTGACGTGAGTGTTCCTGAGACGATCAGCGTGGCTGATCTGGCTCACAAGATGGCCGTTAAAGCTACTGAAGTGATTAAAACACTCATGAAGATGGGTCAGATGGTAACCATCAACCAAATGCTTGACCAAGATACGGCCATGTTGGTTGTTGAAGAAATGGGCCATCACGCAATTGCCGCTAAACCGGATGATCCTGAAGCTATTTTGGGCGATATGATCCAAGAAAATACGGCAGAAGCTTTACCGCGTCCGCCGGTTGTGACGATCATGGGCCACGTTGACCACGGTAAGACAAGTCTGCTCGACTATATTCGCCGTGCCAAAGTGGCTGCCGGAGAAGCCGGTGGCATTACTCAGCACATTGGTGCTTACCATGTGAAGACTCCGCGCGGTATTGTGACATTTTTGGATACCCCGGGGCACGAAGCCTTTACGGCTATGCGTGCACGCGGTGCTCAGGCAACCGATATTGTGATTTTGGTGGTGGCTGCCGACGATGGTGTGATGCCGCAGACTAAAGAAGCTATTGCTCACTCTAAGGCTGCCGGTGTGCCGATGGTAGTGGCAATTAACAAGATCGATAAACCTGAAGCCAACCCTGAACGCGTGAAACAGGAATTGGTTCAAAATGATGTGATGCCTGAAGATTGGGGCGGCGACGTTCCCTTTATTCCTGTGTCGGCTAAGACGGGGCAGGGCGTTGACGAGTTGCTCGAAAACGTTTTGCTGCAAGCTGAAATGCTTGAATTAAAAGCCCCCAGAGACGGCATGGCTAAGGGTCTTGTGATTGAATCCCGTCTGGATAAGGGACGTGGTCCAGTGGCTTCTGTGTTGGTTCAATCCGGTACGCTTCATCGCGGCGATATTGTGTTGGCCGGAGCTGAATTCGGTCGTGTTCGTGCCATGATTAATGAAACGGGTAAGGCAGTCTCTGAAGCCGGTCCTTCAATTCCTGTGGAAATTCAGGGCTTGTCGGGTGTGCCTCAGGCGGGTGATGAAATTATGGTTTTGCCCGATGAACGCAAGGCTCGTGAAATTGCTCTCTTCCGTCAGGGTAAGTACCGTGATGTGAAGTTGGCTAAACAGCAGGCCGCTAAACTTGAAAACATCTTTGCTGACGCCGGCAACGGTGAAACAAAGACTTTGGCCTTGATTGTGAAGGCTGATGTTCAGGGTTCAACAGAAGCTATCGTTCATGCTTTAACGAAGCTTTCTACTGATGAAGTTCGCGTGCAGGTCGTGCACTCGGCCGTGGGCGGCGTCTCGGAAACCGACGTCAACTTAGCTTTGGCCAGTAAGGCTGTCATCATCGGATTTAATGTGCGTGCTGATGCTCCAGCCCGTAAGCTTGCAGAAGCCAACGGTGTAGATATCCGTTACTACAACATCATTTACGACGCAGTTGATGATGTGAAGGCTGCTATGAGTGGTATGTTGGCTCCTGAAAAACGTGAAACGGTCTTGGGCTTTGTGGAAATCCGTCAATGCATCCGTGTTCCGAAGGTTGGCATGATTGCCGGTTGTAAGGTCTTGGAAGGTGTGGTGCGCCGTACGGCTTCTGCTCGCCTGTTGCGCGACAACGTTGTGATCTGGACCGGGGAGTTGAATTCTTTGCGCCACTTCAAGGACGATGTGCGTGAGGTGAAGGCCGGTATGGAGTGCGGTTTGTCACTCAAGGGATATGACGACATCAAAGAAGGCGATCAGCTTGAAATCTTTGAGGTCACTGAAGTAGCCCGTACTTTGTAATGAGAGAAAAGTCCGCCTGAGGTCATCATTTCTTCGGGCGGCTTTAGAAGAAAGGATATAAAGACATGAGAGCTGCAAAACCGGGACGTGCTCAACGGGTGGCCGACCAAATTCAAAAAGATTTGGCTCGTCTCATCCCTCAAGAAGTTCGTGACCCGCGAGTCGGTTTGGTGACCCTGACCGGCTGTGAGATCACACCCGATTATGCTCATGCTAAAGTGTACTTCACGGTGATTGGAGCCGATCCCGAGCAAGCCAGACAAGGCTTAAATGCTGCTGCCGGTATGCTTCGCAATCATCTGTTTAAGTTATTGTCGATTCATACCGTGCCGACGCTGCATTTTGAGCATGACAGCAGTGTTGCCAAGGGTTTTGAAATGGATCGCTTGATTGCTCAGGCGATGCAGCAAACCAAAGGTGAGCAATGAAAAGAAAGGGTCAAGCAGTCGACGGAGTGCTTTTACTCGATAAGCCCTACGCGATGACTTCAAACGCTGCGCTACAAACGGCCCGGCGTTTACTCAATGCTCAAAAGGCAGGTCATACCGGGACGCTTGATCCGTTGGCCAGCGGCCTTTTGGCACTCACTTTCGGTGAGGCTACGAAGTTTTCGGCTGATTTACTGCATGCAGATAAAACTTATGTGGCCGGTATCAAGTTGGGTCAAAAGACAACAACGGGGGACTTAGAAGGTGAATTTATCCAGACTTGTCCGGTTAATCTTGGTCGGCAAGAGATTGAAAGTGTTTTGAGTCACTTTCGCGGAGAGATCCTTCAGGTTCCGCCCATGTTCTCAGCTTTGAAACGTGGAGGAAAGACCCTTTACGATTTAGCGCGTGAAGGGGTGAGCATTGAGCGCGAACCGCGTCCGGTGCGAATTGAAAAATTAGAGATTCTTGAATTTGCAGGAGAACTCCTGACAGTTGAAGTCACCTGTTCTAAGGGCACGTATATTCGTGTACTTGCCGAGGATATTGGTGAGGCGTTGGGATGTGGGGCTCACTTGGCAAGTTTAAGAAGGATCGGGGTAGGCGATTTGTCGATTGACAACAGCATTACTCTTGAAGCGCTCGAAGCGATGACGCTTTTAGAGCGCCGTAAAGTTTTAAAACCGCTCGATACGCTCATGCAGACGTTTCCAGCGGTTCACTTAAGCGAAAATGACCGCGTTCGGTTTTGCCACGGCCAGCGTTTGGCCTTAGGTTTACGAACCTGTCCGCGGGTCAGGGTTTACGGACCCGATAACATCATGGTGGGAACGGCCCGCGTCAATGAGCGCGGCGTGCTCGAACCCGAAAGATTAATTGCCAACAAGAAAGATATTGAGGCAACAAATGACTAGTACTCGTGCTATTCGCAATATCGCAATTATTGCGCACGTTGACCACGGCAAAACAACCCTGGTTGACAAACTCCTGCGTGCGGCGGGCACTTTCCGTGCCAATCAAGAAGTCCAGGAACGTGTGATGGACAGCGGAGATTTGGAACGCGAACGCGGCATTACGATTTTGGCTAAAAATTGCGCCGTTGAATATGAAGGCACTCACATTAACATTATTGACACCCCGGGGCATGCAGACTTCGGTGGCGAAGTCGAACGCGTGTTGTCGATGGTCGATGGTGTGTTGCTTTTGGTTGACGCAGTTGAAGGCCCAATGCCTCAAACGCGCTTTGTGACCCGCAAGGCTCTTGCTTTGGGATTGAAACCGATTGTGGTAATCAATAAGATTGACCGTCCGGGTTCTCGTCCCGATTGGGTTTTGAATCAAACTTTTGACCTTTTTGACAAGCTGGGCGCAACCGAAGAACAGTTGGACTTCCCGGTGATTTACTGTTCCGCTCTAGAAGGAGTAGCAGGCTTTAGCGACAATATTGAAGATCTTAAAAAGGTCGGCAATATGCGCGCCATTTTCGATACTGTGATTGAAAAGGTGCCGGTTCGTGATGATGATCCGGATGGTCCCCTGCAGCTTCAGATTTGCTCTTTGGACTACTCGAGTTACGTGGGCAAAATTGGTATCGGTCGTGTGCACCGTGGTCGTATCCACGCTGGTGAAGAAGTTTGTGTGATGAACGGTCCTGACGATACGCCCAAGAAGGTTAAAGTCAATCAAATCCTTATGTTCGAAGGTTTGGACCGTAAGCTTGTTGACTCTGCCGAAGCTGGTGACATCGTGCTCATTAACGGTATTGAAGAGCTCTCCATCGGTACAACTATTACCGATGTGGAACATCCCGAGGCACTGCCACTTTTGAAAGTCGATGAGCCAACGCTTTCGATGAATTTCCAAGTCAATACCAGTCCCTTAGCTGGCCGAGAAGGTAAGTATGTGACGAGCCGCCAGATTCGTGAACGTTTGGAACGGGAACTGAAGTCCAACGTTGCAATGCGCATGAAACTTACCGATGACGAAACGGTATTCGAAGTTTGCGGTCGCGGTGAATTGCATCTGACGATTTTGATTGAAAATATGCGCCGCGAAGGTTACGAATTAGCCGTTTCCCGTCCGCGTGTGCTTCTCAAGGAAGTTAACGGTCAGAAGATGGAACCCTATGAAGTGCTGACCGTTGACGTTGAAGAAGAGCACCAAGGAGCCGTCATGGAAGAATTGGGCCGCCGTAAGGGCGATCTGCAGGATATGCAGCCTGACGGTAAGGGACGTGTTCGTCTTGAATACCGAATTCCTGCTCGAGGCCTGATCGGGTTCCAAAGTGAATTCATGACCATGTGCCGAGGCACAGGCATTATGAGTCACGTCTTTGATGACTATGGTCCGATCAAAGAAGGCGATGTAGGTGAACGCAGAAACGGTGTTCTGATCAGTCAGGATAACGGTGAAGCGGTAGCTTATGCTTTGTGGAAACTTCAGGATCGCGGTCGTATGTTTGTCAAGCCTGGCGATAAACTTTACGAAGGCATGATTATCGGTATTCACTCACGTGATAACGACATTGTTGTCAATCCGATTCGTGGCAAGCAGCTCACCAATATTCGTGCCTCTGGTACCGATGAAGCTATTCGTCTGGTGCCGCCCGTGCAGTTGACACTTGAAAGCGCGGTTGAGTTTATTAACGATGACGAGCTCGTTGAAATTACGCCCCATACCATCCGCTTGAGAAAGCGCTACTTGACTGAAATTGACCGTCGCCGTCACGCTCGTGCCGAACGTGAGCAAAACGCTGGTTAATGTCGGTTTGAAATGAAGAAAAAGAAAATGCCCGCATTGTGTCCCTGTGGCAGTCAACTAGACTACGGGGATTGTTGCGGGCGTTTTCATGAGGGGACCCCGGTTCCCGATGCCTTGACTCTGATGAAAAGCCGCTATAGTGCTTTTGTCAAAGGCCGCCCCGATTACCTTTTAAAAACCTGGCACGAGAGTACGCGTCCGCACGATTTGGATCTGTCTGAGCCCGTAAAATGGTTGGGACTTGAGATTTTGTCAAGCGAGGTACACGGTGATCACGCTACGGTTAGTTTCGTTGCTCGTGGAAAAATCAATGGAAGGGCCTTTAAGCAGGTCGAAAAGAGCCGTTTTGTGAAGGAAAATGGGCAGTGGTTTTATCTTGATGGAGAAGTGAGCAAATGACGCTTCAGGAAAACCCGAAATGGATTTTAGAAGGCGCGCTTCTCACCAGTGATGTCCCCCTGTCGGTTGCGACTCTGAGAGAGTGTTTGGATAAGCGCTTCACAAAGGCTCAGGTATTACAGCTTTTGGATGAACTTCAGACCGATTGGCAAGGCCGGGCGTTGGAGTTGCGTGAAGTGGGTGAAGGCCTTTGGCGTTTTCAGTCGGTTGCCGCTATGCGGGATATCCTCAGAAAACTTCATCCTGAAGAAGCGCAGAAATACACCCGCACTATCATGGAAACGCTTGCGGTGATTGCCTATCGGCAGCCTGTCACCCGCGGAGATATTGAAAAGATCCGCGGTGTCAGCGTGAATCCTAATGCTATTAAAACGCTTTTAGACCGTAACTGGATTGAAGTGATCGGACGGCGGGAAACAATCGGTCATCCTGAACTCTTTGCTACTACGAGGCAATTTTTGCTTGATTTAGGCTTAAATTCTTTGCAGGATTTACCGAGTATAGGCCCCGAAGAGGAACCTCAGCTTGAAGCTTTTGAATTATTCGAGGGGCAAACACAAACGGAAAATAAGGTCTCCAGAGCGGGCAAACTCAATGAACTAAAAGGTTTGGATGCCGAACACGCCCGATTGGAAAGCTTGATTGAGCCGTTAGATTTTGGAGACGATAACAATGGTCATTAAAAAAACGACTCTCAATAGAAAACCGATGGCAAAAAGAACGCCGTTTAGGGCACCTACTGCTAAAAAACGCACCGTTGCTCCGAAGCCATTGCCTGTAGCAGAGGCTTCGGTTGATTTATCTACTGTGCAACTGGGTGAGGCAAGTGAGAAGCTGCAAAAAGTGTTAGCTGATGCTGGAATCGGATCCCGTCGCGAGATGGAAGCCCTAATTGCCACGGGAGTCGTGACAGTAAACGGTGACATTGCAAAAGTGGGTGACCGAGTCCGTGTTAATGATCAGATTCGCATTAAGGGACGCTTAATAAAGCGTGCAGCATTCGCTAGCGAGGTGCCTAAGGTGCTTTTGTACCATAAGCCTGCCGGTGAGATTGTCTCTATGGATGACCCACAGGGTAGGGCTAGCGTTTTCGATCGCCTCCCTAAGCTCAACGGTGAACGCTGGATTGCAGTGGGACGGCTTGACTTTAATACTGAGGGAGTTTTGCTTTTTACGACAAGTGGTGCGCTTGCCAATATGCTTATGCATCCGCGCTATCGTATCGAGAGAGAATATGCTGTGCGGGTTCAAGGCGAGTTAAGTGAAGAAAATAAATCTAAGCTTTTAAAAGGCATCAAGTTAGATGATGGGCTAGCTTCTTTTTCTCGAATTGAGGATATCGGCGGGGTGTCAACAAACCACTGGTACCGTGTGACATTGGCCGAAGGCCGAAATCGTGAAGTCAGACGTATTTTTGAAGCTGTTGGTCTAACGGTTTCGCGTTTGATTCGTGTGCGATTCGGTGCGGTATTGTTACCTAAAGATTTGCCTCGCGGTGCAAAAATGCGACTTTCTGACGACTGGGTCAAGGGTTGGATAGAAGATCTAAAGAATGGAAGCGCTCGTGCTGGTATTGTGCCCAGCAGTGCTAAAGGGCAGGTGCAAAAAGTTAGCACCCGTATAGCCAAAGCTGGAGTCGGGGCCAATAAAGGTGGGCGGAAATTTGCCGGCAAAAAAGATGTGTATGAAAAAGGTTATGAGGGTGTGGCAGAATCGAAAAAACGCACGGCCCGCCGTGTCATAAACGTTAACAAAACTGCTCGGGCAAGCAAGCGCACCAGCCGTTAAAATGTGTACGACATTTTTGCATTAAAGACTCATGAGTAAAAAAACTATCGATCGCGTCCCAATTTTCAACGATCCCTATGTCAGACGGTTGATGTCTTATTTGCCGGAGCACAAAAAAGAAATAGCTTTGGCAATTGTCTGCATGATTTTAGGGGCGGCAAGTTCTTCTTTGATTGCTCTTCTTTTGGGTAAACTGACGGATTTGGGTTTTTATGAACATAATCCCAATATTGTTTGGCTTACACCAATTGGCTTAATCGGTATTACGATTTTGCACGGCGGAACCCAGTTTTTATCCAATTACCTCTTGCAGCGCGTAAGCCAGCAGGTCCTTGTGCGTATTCGCCGCCTGATGTTTGAGAGAATGATTCAGTGGTCTTCTCAAATGTATCAGCACTATATGTCGGGCAAAATTGTCTCCAAGTTTGTCAATGAAGCTTCAAGCGCTTTAGGAATGGCAGCTGAAATTCTGACAACCTTGGTGCGTGATTCACTGCAGATTATCTCTCTAGCCTGTATTTTGATTTACCACAATTGGCTTTTGACGTTGGTCACTCTTGTGGTAGCTCCCTTGCTTGCTCTTGTTTTGAAGTGGGTGAGTAAGACCGTGAAGCGCCTCACGATGAGTTCTCAAAATACGCTCGGCGAGATGAGTGTCGCTATTCAGGAAGCCTATGAAGGGCAACGCGTTATCAAAATTTATGACGGTTATGAGTACGAGAAAAAGCGCTTTGGCTTAATTAATGAAAAACTCAAGTCTTATGCCGTGCGTATGCAGGCAGTAAAGTCTTTGGGCACGCCTTTGACCCAACTTGTGACCATGATCGGCGTGTCGGTTGTCGTGGTGTTTGCTCTGACTCAGGCCCGTTTGGGGCAGCTCTCTATGGGTGAATTTACGACTTACCTTTCTGCCATGCTCTTGATGATGCCTGCTATTCGTCACCTTTCTAGCCTAAACGGTTCTGTGGCTCGTATGTCTGCTGCCGCAGAAAGTGTTTTCAAGATGGTCGATGAACCCGCTGAGGAAGATACGGGAACTCAAACCTTGGAGCGTGCAACTGGTGCGGTGAGTTTTAGAAATGTTTGTCACACCTATGAAGGTGCCTCTCGCCCCGCAGTGGAAAACTTTACGCTCGATGTCAAGCCCGGAGAAATGATTGCTCTCGTAGGATCTTCCGGTTCCGGCAAGACCACACTTATTAATTTGATTCCACGATTCTGGACAATGAGCTCAGGCGATATTTTGTTTGATGGAATCAGTCAGAAAGATTTAACGCTAAAAAGTCTTCGCGCTCAAATCTCTCTAGTGAGTCAAGATGTTGTGCTCTTTGACGATACGATTGCAGCCAACATCGCTTACGGAGTTAGAGATAAGGTGACCGATGAAGATATCCGTAAAGCCGCCGAAGCAGCTTACCTTTTACCTTTTATTGAGTCTCTTCCCGATGGCTTTAATACTCGTGTTGGTGAGGGCGGCGCTAAATTGTCAGGTGGTCAGCGTCAGCGTATTTCCATTGCCCGAGCACTATTGAAAAATGCTCCGATTTTGCTTTTGGATGAAGCGACCAGTGCCCTGGATACAGAAAGTGAGAAGTATATTCAGGCCTCTCTTGATGAGCTGATGGTCGGACGCACGAGCTTTGTGGTTGCTCACCGTCTATCAACGATTGAAGGGGCAGACCGCATTGTTGTGATGAAGGACGGCCATATTGTAGAGATAGGAACCCACAGGGAGTTGCTTGATAAGAATGGAGTTTATGCCAATCTTTACAAGATTCAGTTTGCCGATAGATGCACACACATTCATGCTTAGCTCAATCGATAGTTAGCTTCTGGCAAATTAAGAAAACTGTCTAAGCTGGTACTAGAACAAAGGCCACGAATTAATCGTGGCTTTTGTTCATTTTGGGTTTTGTTTGTCGCGATAGATGCAGATAAATGCTTAAAGCAGTTAGAGAAATTTAGTCGGTGATATTAAGCGAAGTCTACAATAAGCTTAATACGAAAAAGGATTTCCTATGACAATTAAACGTTTTAGCTTCGCTTACGGTTACGGTGTAAAGTCTTTCGATTACGAAGAAAGCGATATTTTAAAAATAGTTCATACAGAGGATTTTCCGCCGATTAAAAATCTTGAAGAGGAAATTAAATTGGCGATTGAGCATCCGATAGGATTGCCTCCGCTCTCAGAAATCATAAAACCAGGTGATACAGTTGCTTTTATTTGTAATGACCCGACTCGGGTTGCTAATAGCAACGAATTTATGCCGGTTCTGCTAAAGGAAATGAATCGTTTAGGTGTGCCAGATGAGAATATGCGAATTATTTTCTCACTGGGTACGCATCGCATTATGAGCCAAGAGGAGATGGTGCAGCAGGTTGGCTCCGAAGTGGCCTGTCGCATTAAGATGTATTGCAGTGTGGCTACTCACAATGAGGACTTTCGATACTTTGGCGAAACTAGCCGCGGCACACCTGTTTGGATTAATAAGCTTTTGTGTGATGTAGATCACATAATTATGACCGGTACAATCGTTCATCACTATTTTTCAGGTTACGGCGGTGGTCGTAAGGCGATTTTGCCTGGATGCGCAGCTATGGAGACCGTTCGCAAAAACCATAGTTGGATGTTGGATCCTCGTGCTCAATTAGGTGTGCTCGATGGTAATCCCTGTTATGAAGACCAAATTGAAGGGGTATCGCTTTTTGCCAAAGGGCGTTCACTTTTTCTTTTTAATGCAGTGTTAAATGCAAAAAGAGAGTTTTTAAAAATATTTGCCGGTCACTATATACAGGCTCATAAAATCGCCTGCCAATTTGTTGATCAAGTTTACGGTTGTGTTATTCCTAAAGAGGCAGATTTGGTCATTGCTTCCTGCGGAGGCTATCCCAAAGATATCAATGTCTATCAAACTCAAAAAACGATGGACAATGCCGTGTGTGCAGTTCGAAAAGGTGGAGTAGTGATTTTGCTCTCTGAGTGTATCGAGGGTTCTGGATCAGAAAAGTTGGAAGAAACATTTAAGCGCCTGAAAACAGCAGAAGCAATTCGTGAAGAACTGGAAAATAACTTCCAAATTGGTGCAAATAAGGCTTATGCCATCACGCACCCGCAAGCCAAAGCTGATTTTATTTTAGTCACCAAGCTGAATAAAGCGATGGCTAAAACGATGCATTTTTTAGCGGCAACCGATACAGTTGAAGAGGCTCTTGCAATCGCTAAACAAAAGCTCGGAGACCACCCCTCAACAATCCTGATGCCAGACGGCTTGCTGACAGTACCGCGGTTAGGTAAACGTATAAATGAATAAAGAACTATCTAAAGCAGAAGTTCTTTAGATTAAAGTTTTTTTGAAAATTGTGGACCTTCTAGAGTATTTGGGCCAACGAAGAGACTGTATCTATATGCCCTTCAATCAAAATCTTTGGATATCGCCCCTTGTAATGACGGCTTGCATTTTGCTTGCTATAAGTTCTTGGAATACGTACACATACGTTGTATACAGGTTTGCCATCTACTGTTTGAATACCGGCACCTTTCAGATAGCCATCGACTTGAGTCATGATGTCTTGATCATCAAAACCCCATTGAGTTTTTACTCGTTTATGAATTTCAGCAGAACGACGGAATTCTTCTCGTGATGGGGAAGCGATTCGAACGAGTTCCATGTGGGTATTAAAGCTCTCTTTTGCACTTTCTGGATTGGATAAATCTTGATAGATCTTCTGAATTTTTGGGTCTTTAATAATCGTATTTTGTGATTGAATCACTGAATCAGAAACATTAGGGACAACAGCCCACGAGGCGCTTGCCCAAACGGCTGCCAAAACGGCTAAAGTACAAGTCGAAATTCTCATTGCAACTCTCCTAAATGTTGAGTTTTAATTCATCTTGTATAAGTATGAATTGAAAAAAATATAGGAAATACAATGAGCTAGTAACTATTAATTCATATATCATATATATGAATTTATGATTAAGGGATGAGTAATTAAAAGAGAATGAATTCTGGATCAGTTCCAATAATTAAACAATTATTTTTCTGATCAGGACTGACAAAAAGAGAACAGGAATCTGCCCCCGAAAGTCTTCAGGCTAAAATCGAACTCCCAAAATAGCGAGCGTCAGTGGAATCAAAATAGCTGAGAGCATAGTAGAAACGAAAATAGCGTTACTGGCTGCGCCCTCTTCACTTCGAAATTCTGAGGCCATCAAATACACATTGATAGCAACAGGTAGCGCAGCGGTGAGCACGCAAGCGTTGGTTGTCATCTCATCAAGTCCGATGAAACAGGCAAAAATATAAACAAGAATTGGATGGACGATGATCTTAAGGCTTGAGATTGCAAGTCCTTTAGGCAGTGCGGCTGAAAAGCTATGCTGAGCCAAGCCCATACCGACGACAATTAATGCAATAGGAGTAGTCGCCAAAGAGATGTAGTCTAGCGTTCGCAGAGCAAAATCAGGTAGAGCCCAGCCTGTTAGTCCCCAGGCACTTCCAGTAATGATGCCGAGCACGACCGGATTTTTTAAAACTTTAAGTAACGAGCGAAAAATTTTTCCCCAATCTTTAAAGTTTTTGCTCTGACCGAATTCAACGCTTGCAATTGCCGAAGCCCAAAGTAACAACACGCTGAATATGATCAATAAACTGATGGTTGGCATCGCTTCATTGCCAAGACTGACTTGCACGATGGGGACACCGAGCTGAACATTGTTGCCAAAGATGGCCGCCATGCCGAAAATAGTCTTGCCGGTATTGTCGAGCTTGAAAAAGCGCCCCAGCCCTCTGCCTAAACAATAGACAAAAATGCAGGAACCAAAAAAAGCAATAAGTACCCGCCAATCCACAGGGGGCATTTTTGACAGATCACTCATTAGCGAAAAAAGCATCGCCGGCATTAAAAAGCGAAAGGTAAAGCTCGAGAGTGCATGAACGATATTTTGCTCAAAAAGTCTGCACTTAATCAGCACCCAGCCCAAAATAACCAGTAGAAAAAGTGGTAAACAGAGGTTAAGGTGATAAAGAAAAAGGTCAAACATAACGAAACTAAAATGGGCAGGGAGCCTCAATCGTTAAAAGTTGACCCGTCGAAGGGTGAATAAAGCGAATAGCCTCAGCGTGCAGATAAAGCCTATCGGAAGGGTGTCCGTAAAGATCGTCGCCGACAATTGCACAGCCAAGTCCCTCGGCATGCGCTGCATGAAGCCTTAATTGGTGTGTGCGTCCAGTTTTTGGATAAAAAGCGACTCGAGCTTGTCCTTTCTCATTGATATTGAGGACTTTAAAGAGTGTTTCTGCGGGCTTGCCGTACGTGTATTCAATCATTTGCCTCGGTCGCTCATAAGGATTTAGGCATAAAGGCAGACTGATTTCTCCCTCATTTTTTTTAGGAGTTTTTTCAAGTAATGCTATGTAGCGTTTACGAACACTTCCATGGGCAAAGGCAGCTTGAAGCGCTTTATGGGTCTCTTTATTTTTTGCAAAAAGCAAAACGCCGGAAGTTGCCATATCCAGACGGTGCAGTAACATTGGTCCAGTTGCCTGCGGATAAAGCTTCATAGCGATTGAGTATAAGTCGTTGACGGGAAGTTTTCCCGGAACTGAGAGCATGCCGGCGGGCTTATTAAAAGCAACAAGATCGTTATCTTCATAAACAATGTCAGGCTCCCAGTTTTTAAAAGTATTTAATGCCAGCTGATTTTTTTCAAGACGCTCGCCTTCTAAGAAAAACTCTAAAAGCTTTTCATGACGCTCACGCGTGAAAGCATAAAAGGTACCCTCTCCACGGGCATCGTAGCTAGCAACCGGTCCCCACCAAAATTGTCCCATTGCAATAGGTGTGACACCCTCACAATAAGCCTCATTAAGCAAGGCAGGCAGTGCTGATCTCAAAATGGCTTTCAGTAAATCTTCTCGGTTAAGGTAGCCGGATAATAATTCAAGAAGTGAGGCTGAACGCAGTGTTTTATTTTGAATTCGAATGCTTTCAAGACGTCTTTTCCACTCGTTTTCAACTGCGACATGAGTGCGGTGCTGAAAATCTGATCGTGCAGCTTCTTCTGCTTGAAGGGCAAGAATGTACTTTAGCTTTAAGCGCTCAAGCTCGCCCGAATCAAATTGACTCGATGCAATCAGAGCCTGTCGATTAAATACCCCGCTTGCACGCTGTTGCTGACGGTGCTCTTTTCGAGCTCTGGCTTCATCTTTGAATCGAAGATATTTTTCCTGAGCCTGGAGTTTTTCCTCAAAAGCCTTTTCAATGCGTTCGGTATTAAGTGGCTTGAGCTTTTCAGCAGGCAACTGCTGCCAAAATGTTTTTTCAAAATAAGAATCAGGAGTGTCAAATTGGTCGCAGGCTGTAATAAAGCCCAGGCTCTGGTCAGCTAAACGGCAAACCAGAACAGCAACCAGGCGACCGGCCTGGTTGTGGGCAAATTCATCCAAATGTTCGCGCACTAGGCGCGCTGCCTCAATGACTGACGGATGAGGGCTGTAGTGATACGGGTAGGTGAGCACGCCGGCGTTATCAACGTCAGTACAATGCTCGAGCTTTTTAAACATATTTCAATCAAAAATTCTCTTTATCCGAAAGTCTAGCAAAAGAGAGAATACAACACGAAAAAAGGCTCCGCTAGAAGCTGCAGAGCCTTTGGGAAATGAGAAAAACTAGTCAGACATTAAGAGAGTCCAACAATTTTTCCGTTAACAACATCGATGCGAAGCGCGGCTGGTTGTTTGGGTAAACCCGGCATACGCATAATAGCCCCTGTTGTTGCTACTACAAAACCGGCACCAGCATTTAAAATCAGGCGTTCAACAGGCAGGGTGAAGCCCTTGGGGGCACCTAACCAAGTGGGTTCGTGTGATAAAGAGTAAGGCGTTTTAGCCACACAAACGGGTAAACGATCAAAACCCAACTCTTGAATTTGCTTCCAATCTTTTTTCGCAGCGGAAGATAACTCAATATCTTTAGCACCGTAAACGTTAACGGCAAGCTTTTCCAATTTGGTGAGCACATCATCATCTGGCTCATAGGAATAGTGCAAAGGTTTGGTTTCTCCAGCTGCTGCTTGCATTACGGCACGAGCCAATTCCACAGCACCTTCTCCACCTTTACTGAAGCCATCGCAGACCGCAAAACGAACACCTTTTTCTGCACAGCGGTTACGGATAATTTCAATTTCTTCGTCAGTGTCGGTAGCAAAGTGGTTTAAGCTCACCACAATTTCAGGTCCGAAATGCTTTAAATTCTCAATGTGGGCATCCAAATTGCATAGACCTTTTCTCAAAGCTTCTGGATTTGGCTTGCCAATATCGGCAAGAGGAACTAAACCGTGCCACTTCAAAGCTTTGGTCGAGGTCACTAATACAATGACAGAAGGATTAAGGCCGGCGGCACGGCACTTTATGTTGATGAACTTTTCAGCACCTAAATCGCTGCCGAATCCTGCTTCTGTAATCGCCCAGTCACCCAAGGTCAAGGCTGCTTTAGTTGCTACGACAGAATTGCAACCGTGGGCAATATTGGCAAAGGGGCCGCCGTGCACGAAAGCAAGGTTACCTTCAATCGTTTGAACAAGATTGGGTTTCATCGCTTCCAAAAGCAGGGCCATTAAAGCACCCGTTGCACCTAATTCCTTACAGGTGTAGGCCGAGCCGTCGCGTTTGATGCCGATAACAAGACGATCGATGCGGGCACGTAGGTCATCAAGGTCGTTTGCTAGGCACAACACAGCCATAAGTTCGCTGGCAACAGTGATATCAAAACCGGTTTCGGTCGGAATGCCGTTTGCAGGACCGCCCAACCCTGTGATGATATTGCGCAGCATGCGGTCATTGACGTCCAAAACACGACGCCAAATGACAGTCTTTAAATCCACTTGTCTTTGATGGCGGGCATTGTCAATCATAGCGGCCAAAAGGTTATTGGTAGCAGTGATTGCGTGGAAGTCACCTGTAAAGTGCAGGTTAATGGATTCCATCGGAAGTACTTGGGAGTATCCGCCGCCGGCGGCTCCGCCTTTCATACCAAAGCAGGGGCCGAGCGAGGGCTCGCGCAGTGCAACAACAGCTTTTTCACCCAAGCGTTTTAAACCTTGAGTTAGTGCGATAGATGTTGTGGTTTTGCCGGAACCAGCAGGCATGCCGGAAGTGGCCGTGACCAAAATAAGTTTACCGTGAGGCTTACGGTCTTTGTGTAGGCAAACTTTGGCCTTGTCACGTCCATAGGGTTCAAACTCATCGTCAGACAAGCTGGCACTGTGAGCTAAGTCATCAATGCGAATCAATTTCGCCTCTTGGGCGATTTCGATATCAGATTTCATGAGACTCTCCAAAAGATAAAAGAAAAAAACAAAAACAAAACCCACACAGTCTCAATGAGTAAAACTCAACGAGACAGAGAGCAGACAAGGGATTCTGAAGTTGTCTGCAGGATAATTTTTGATGGGAAAAGTATGCCTGAAAATTAGCTTGTAGCGTATAGAGCATCAAATATTTTTCCTTCTGACAAAGCATTTTCTCTGTATTTTTGATTTGAGTTGGATTTCGTTAATCTGTTTAGCGTTAGACTTAAAAAGTATGGCAGCTCGTTCTGTTGTTTGGTTTCTTGAATAAGGAGAGTTTTATGTGGGATCTGCTATTGAAAGGCGCCACAGTTGTTGACCCGCTAAATCGCATTGAGGCGGTCAGAGATGTGGCAATTGAAAACGGCCAGATTGCTGAGGTGGGAGTGGATCTCCCCGGGGGCGCTGCCCGAGTAGTCGAGGATTATGCCGGTAAAGTGCTTCAGCCCGGTATAGTGGACAGTCACGTGCACCTAGGTGAAATGTGGGGCTCTCCTTTTGGTTTTAAGATGCTAGCTATGGCCGGTGTGACTACGGCTTTGGATATGGCAGGTCCCTTAGATAATGTTTTAAAGAATATTCCAATTTATGGAGCAGGTATTAACTGCGCCATTCTTCAGTTTGCCTCGCCTCCGTTTACCTTTAAGACCAATGAACCTTCTAAAGCAGAAATGGATGCGCTTATTGATCAGTCCATGAAGGAAGGTGCTTTGGGCGTGAAGCTTTTGGGCGGACATTATCCGTTAAAGCCCTCAGTATCTTCTTTACTAATTAAAACCGCATTGCAACACGGAGCCTACATCGCTTGGCATGCAGGTACAAGTGAACATGGCTCTAACATTGAAGGTATGCGTGAAGCTGTCGAGTTGAGCCAAGGCAATTTCTTGCACTTGGCCCACATTAACGCTTACTGCCGCGGAGCCATTCGTCCTGAATTGGAAGAAACCAAGGAGGCAATTGACTTACTTTTAGCTAATGATCATATTCATTGCGAAAGTTATATCTCTCCGCGCAACGGAACGCGCCTGACTTGTTTCGAAAATGGCAAAGTGCAGTCCAAGGTAACGGGCAACTGCTTGAAGCGGTTTGGCTTTACAGATGATCGTGAGGGTATTGAAGCGGCATTTAAGGCTAACAAGGTTTGGGCGGTTTATGATGCGGGCGGCTACTCTGACCTCGTGACAGGTGAAGAAGGGCTGAAGCTTTGGAAAGAAAATAACACCGATGTGGGCGGATCCTTTAACGTTAATCCTCCGCTTCCTCGTGTGTGGTTAGCTCAAGCAAAACGCCCTGACGGCAGCTTTGTGGTTGATGCGATATCCACCGATGGCGGCTGCATTCCGCGTAATGTGATCCTGCAACAAGGGCTCTCTCTTGTGAAGTTAGGCATTCTGACTTTGTCAGAATTTGCTGCTAAGACTTCGCTAAATCCCGCTCGTATGCTGCGGCTGAAGAGTAAGGGCCATTTGAGCGTAGGGGCAGATGCTGATATAACGATTTATGACTATGATACGCAAAAACCAGTAGCTACTTTTGTCAAGGGTAAGACTGTGTTTAAGAATGGTCATGTCTACGGTACAAACGGGACGGTTATCTGTACGCAGTACGGTGAAGAGTTCGTTAAAGGGAAAGGTATCCAGACACTAGTCGTGGATCCCGGAGAACCGGTGGCGCCTCGCTTTGTGGTCTAACATTGAAATTAAAGGAGGATGCAGTTCTGTCTGCATCCTCCTATGAAGCATCTGTCAGTTGTATTTGCGCAGGGCAAAAAAAAATGAACCTCAGTCGTCAGATCAGAGGTTCTCAAGGGTCGGTTTTCATTGCTTAAATGATTCAACTAATCCACCCGCGACATTGTGTCGAAACAATGATTCAAGCGCCAACATTATGAGTTAATGTCATAATCATTATTTATTTTTTGATGATTAAAGAGCTGTCAACAGAAATTAAAATGTTCAACTAGGTCTCTTTTTCTCAAGTTCCTACGGTATTTCCCTCAGAACTTCAAAAATTAATTCAGTAATTCCTCTTCCTCTAAGTACTTTCTCCCACACTTTGGCTTTTTCATCAATCGAACTCGAGCTATTGTCTTAAATCAATATATTGTTTTTAAATTAACAATGGGGGTCAAAATGGACTTTGAATTAAAGGACGGTCTGTGGATTCTCAACATTAATATGATTCAAAGCCTGGCTTTGGCGGTAGTGACCTACTATCTTGGAGTTTGGGTGAAAAGCAAGATTTCTCTTCTGGAGCGCCTTTCTATGCCGAGCCCAGTTGTCGGCGGCATGATTTTAGCCATTATTTTGTCGATTCTTCAGGGATCGGAGATTTTGGTTGTCCATTTTGATTCAACTTTGCAGACCTTATTGATGCTTGCCTTTTTTACAACGATTGGCATGATGGCGAGCATTAAAGTTGTAAAACAAGGTGGAAAGCTTTTGGTTGGTTTTTTGGTGTCGGTCTCTGTTTTGGCAGTTTTGCAAAATGTTTTAGGGATGTCCTTAGCTGCTTTGATGGGGTTGGATAAACATTATGGGATTTTAACCGGCGCAGTTTCCATGATGGGAGGGCTTGGTACATCTGCTGCATTTGGTCCGTATTTTGAGCAAACCTATGGTATTACGGGTGCGACAGCCGTTGCCATTACGTCCGCAACTTTTGGAATGGCTGCAGCATTAATTTTGGGCGGTCCGTTTGGTGAGTGGCTGATCAGACGCTATAAAATCCATACGCCGCAGCCAGTTGGCGAGCCTGAACCGTCTTTGCATATTCCCAGTGATTTGCAAGCTGACATCGTAGCAAAAGAAGCCGGACATAAACCATCTTTCACTGACGAATTGATGAAAGCTGGGGGCTTGGTAGCGGTCTGTATGGCTTTGGGAAGTATTGTCTCTGAGTTTTTAGGACAATTTATCACTTTGCCGGCTTATATCGGTTCAATGATTGTGGCTGCGATTGTGCGCAATCTGATGGATTGTACGAAAAGTCTTAGGATTGACGGTGTCGGTCTTAATGCAGTAGCCGATATTAGTCTGGTGCTTTTTGTGACGATGGCGGTTAATAGTTTGAAGTTAGCCGAATTAGTAAACCTAGCCATTCCGATGTTGGTGATTTTGCTTGCCCAGGCCGTTCTTGTACTAATCTTTTCGTGGTTTTTCATTTTCCTGCTTTTTGGAAAGAATTATGACACCGTGATGCTCAGCGTCGGCGGAGTCGGGTTTTCAATGGGGTCAACCGCAAACGGATTGGCGGTGATGCAGGCCTTGTCGGAAAAATATGGATCCAATGCGCGTGCTTGGTTAATTGTTAGCCTCGTCGGTGCTTTCCTCATTGACCTAATCAATGCGGTGATCATTACTTACATGGGCACACTTTAAAAATTTTTTAATAAGCCCTTGATTTTTTATTAAGGGCTCTATAAAATGCAAGACTCTTTCGGGGGTATAGCTCAGTTGGTAGAGCACTTGCATGGCATGCAAGGGGTCAGCGGTTCGAATCCGCTTACCTCCACCAAAAAATGATTTGCGTCTCCATCGTCTAGAGGCCTAGGACACGACCCTTTCACGGTCGGTACCGGGGTTCGAATCCCCGTGGGGACGCCAGCATATCATCTCATACCGCATCAAGCAGTATGAGATTTTTTATTTCTACTTTCAATAAAACAATTCCAAAGCGGATTTAATCGCTGTTCTTTTTTAGCATATTTTCTAAACAAATGGGATATTAACCAGCAGAGTCCAGTTAATATCCCCATCATCACCGGTCAGGAAATTTACCAACCATAGAACTCCTTGACAGTTTTCCATGCGACATTTTGTAAGTGTTTAATGTCAGCTTCTTTCAGCGGCTTCTCACAACCGCCTTGATATTTGAAGCCCTCGGGGCTCTTCTTAAATAACACCGAATACATCATGGCACCGTAAAGATAGGAACCGGCTGCGGAGGGATGACTCTTATCTTCCTGATGCATGATTAAGTCAGGACGCAATTTCAAACTTTCTGCAAAAGCTAAACCAACAGGCAAGACCATGACATGATTGGCATTGCCAGCTTTGATCGTTTCATCTGCTAACGCCCTGGTATCTTGCGGTTTATCTTGTCTAGCCCAAGTAGCAACCAAAATTGGAACCGCACCGGCTTTGCGGATTGTCTCAGCGTGTAATGCAACGTACTTTTGGAACGTTGCTTTGCGTTTGGCATTAATTGGCTCATTACTTTGTCCTTGCAAGAACACCACATCGAACATGGGCTTGCTCTTTGCGTAGGGATCCATTTCTTTGTTTGGCGTCAGATAATCTTTGACGTTATGGTAAGAAAGCATCGCAGAACTCATTGTTAGAATTCGAGCTTTCCAAGGTTGCTTGGCTTCACGCGTCAAGCCTCGAAGATAACTGTGGACGCCGCAGTTGTAGAACGAATAAGAGTTGCCAACAATCAAACCGGTCTTAGGATTGGTAATCCCTAAATCGGTGACTTCAGGTTGGACTGTATTTTCCAAAGCATTGACTGTCGTTGTAGCAAAAACAGAACTCAGCAACAAAGAAATTAATACTTTTTTCATAGATACCTCGATTAAAAACAGCGGATATCACGTATTAGTTAACAGTGTAAATTAAGGTATCTGAATTGTTGTGAAAATTTTCTCCATGGGCTAGTCAAATCAGAGTTTCCATTTTCTACAATAATCTTCAAAACCTCTTGATAGAGCGGACTGTTCTTATTTTCCGATCTGCAGTAAACATGCGCTTTGGCAACGGGACGGTGCCATTGAGGCATCACAGCAGTGACTGAGCCATCTTTGATTTGAGCTCGTACTGTGCCCAGATTCAGATCAATTGCGATGCCTGCACCAGCCAAAAGCATCTCCTTGCAAGTTGTGGCATCACCGTAATTAATTTTTTCACACTGCCTTAGCTTGAACTCTTCTGTACCATTTTCAATATAGTCGGCGTAATAGGGACTACTTTGATAGCGAAGCAGAATCGGACTTTTAATCAGCTCCTCTATCGTTTGGGGAGCGTGATGTTTTTTTAAGAAGTTTTCACTGACCAAAAGAAAGGTGTAGAAGTCATCGACATAAGTTTCATGCAGCCCGGGTTGCTTAGAGGAGTAAAAACAAAAAGAGAGGTCTGTTTGTTTATTGAGCAACGCCTGAAGTCCTCTGTCAGCAGAAATTTCAAAGTGAACATCGGGATGCATGGACTCATAATCCAGAAGAGCAGAAAGAATAGGTGTTCGGTCCATATTCACAGGTAGCGATATTCTCAATGTGAGGCGTCTTTTTGGGTTTTTCTCTTTACTTATGCTTTGACTCAGTGTTAAAAGTGTTTCGTGATTTTTAATGAGCTCTCTGATGTGAGGTATCAGTTCCTGGGCGTGAGATGTGAGTACGGCAGGACGAGAGCGCCGGTCAAGAAGGAAAATCCCTAATTCATTTTCAAGACTTGCAAGCATGCGCGAGGCTATCGGCGGGTCTATCCATAGCTTTTCTGCCGCAAGCTTTAGAGAGCCCATGTGATCAATGGTGAGTAGAAGTTTCCAAGCTAACAGATTGTCAGTCTTTTTCATTTTTGCATTAATTGTCTTTTTAACAATTATAGATTAAAGATCTGTCATTCTCTTTTAGGGTGTACTTTTCTAAAATAGTTAAAACAAAATTTCCAAGGAGACATATGATGCAGGAATACGGTAGTACAGATTTTCCAATGGTTCGATATGTGCCATATATGGGTGTAATTTGGACAGTTAACGAGGCCTCTAAACTGGGCTTTTATAACGGTCATCCGGATTGGTGCAATGTGGGGCAGGGCCAGCCTGAGGTGGGAACGATTGAAGGGGCGCCTGACCGTATCGAAGACCTTAAACTAGAGCCCAGTGACGCAGCTTATGGTCCCGTTGGTGGTACGCCAGAAGTCAGAGAAGCAATTGCCGATTGGGTCAACCGTACGTACCGTAAGGGGATGAGCCAATATACGGCAGAAAATGTGAGTTTTGCTTGCGGTGGCCGATTAGCTTTGACGCGTTTATATAGCATCTTTAAGGACGGTACTCGTATTGCTTATAAAAATCCTGATTACACGGCCTATGAAGACTATCTTTATCCTCTTCGTCACAACTGTGAATTAATTGAGCTACGTGCGCAAGAAAAGGACGGCTTTACCGTTCCGGTGGATCGTTTTGAAGACTTTATGCACGATGTACGCCCGAACGCTTTTGTATTCTCTAATCCTTGCAATCCGACCGGACAAGTGATTAAAGATGAAGCTATGGAGCGCTACATTGATGCAGCTAGAAAGGAAAATTGTTTGCTGGGAGCAGACGAATTCTACGCAACCTTCTCTTATAACGAAGATGGAACACCAGCGGATAAGGCTGTGTCTGCGCTGCCTTATGTAAAGGATATTAACCGTGACCCGGTTATTGTCTTTGATGGATTGACCAAAGGTTTCCGTTATCCGGGCTGGCGCGCCGGTTGGGCAATCGGACCGAAATACTTAATCGAAATGATTAACCGCGCAGCTAGTGCTGTCGACGGGGGACCATCCACCATGGTTCAACGAGGAGTCATTAAAGAGCTTGCTCCGGGTCATGCGGAGGCTGAGCTTCTAGCAACACGAAAGGAATTTGCTGTTAAGCGCAAGATGATGATAGAGGGGTTGGCACAGTTAGGTATTCACACCCCTGCTAATCAACCCTTGGGAACGTTTTATATTTGGGCGAGTATTGAAAACTTGCCCGGCAAGCTTTCTGATGCAGATCAATTTTTCTATGCCTGTCTGCAAAAGAAGGTGATTACGGTACCGGGGCACTTCTTCGATGTGCGTCCATTCCGTGTTCGTCCGACAAAAGAACCGTATCGTCACTGGGTACGCTTCTCTTATGGTCCTAATCGTCAAACGATCAAGACTGCTCTTGAACGGATCGAGCAAGTTATTAAAGAATACAAATAACAACAGTAATAACGGGCGTTAATGCCCGTTATTTTTTCAGAATTAGGTGGGCCTATGTCAGAGTCTTTCCATAAACAGCTCATTGAGCAGAGAAGACATTTACACCAATATCCCGAAGTGGGATGGACCGAGTTTGAAACTACTTGGTACATAGTTCAAAAATTGCAGAGTTGGGGATATGACGTTCATATTGGACGCGAGGTAATTGATGAGAAATCTATACGCGGGCGCAATATTGAATTGGTCAATGAGGCACGAGCCCGAGCAGCAGCTCACGGGGTGCCCGAAACATTTTTGAAAAAGACCGAAGGACTTACTGGGTGCGTTGGGGAGATAGGTTTTGAAAAAGAGGGACCGGTTTTGGTGTTCCGGTTCGATATTGATGCTCTTCCAGTTCAGGAAACAGATTCTGAAAGCCATATTCCCAATCGTGAAGGCTTTCGTTCAAAAAGAGAAGGCATCATGCATGCCTGCGGCCATGATTGTCACGCATCAATCGGGTTGACGGTTGCGCGCTGGATAGCAGAGCACAAAGAAGAGTTGTGTGGGAAGATCAAAATAATTTTTCAGCCTGCTGAGGAAGGTTCTCGCGGAGCAAGAACAGTGGCGGCTTCAGGCATCATTGACGATGCAGATTTCTTTTTCGCAAGCCACATTGGTATGCAGGCTAAATATGGAGAGGTGATTATTGATCCTTATGGTTTTCTATGTGGTTCAAAGTTTGATGTGACTTTCATTGGGCGCTCTGCTCATTTGGGAGCAGATCCCCACAAGGGTCGAAACGCTATGGCAGCGGCTTGCTCAGCCACGTTGCAGCTTTTGGGTATTGCCAGACATGGCGATGGAATGACGAGAGTCAATGTTGGAACATTTCACGCTGGAAGAGCCCGCAATGCTATTCCTGATCGAGCGACAATTGAGGTGGACATCCGCGGAGAAACTATGGCAATTAATGACTATATGAGCCAAGAAGCCCAAAATATTTTTGCTGGCTGCGCCAAAAGTTACTCTGTCGGTTTAGAAGTCATTGATCAGGGAACAGTTTGCGATTTGCAAAATGATCAAAAATCTGTTGATGTTCTGAGACGTTGTGCTCAAAAAATACCTACAATAAAAACAATCTTCGAGAAATCGGATTTTGGAGGTTCTGAAGATGCAGCTATTCTAGCTCGTCATGTGCAATCTAAAGGCGGGCTGGCTGCATTCTTTGTTGTGGGAGCCGATCACTTGGCAGGACATCATCAGCCAGAATTCGACGTTAACGAAGAAGCGCTTGATGTAGGTTTTGAAATGTATGTCAACTTTGTTAAAGAAATTTGCTCAATGTCTTTAACTTGATTTAGAACGTGCCAATAAAAAGACTGTAGCTAAAATACAGAGCGCTCCGATTGCCTCAGTGAAGCCAAAAGTAGCTCCCAATAGAACCACAGAGAGCACAACCGCAGAAAGTGGTTCAAAGCAGGTAAGCATGGAGGCGATCGGGGGCGCGATAAATTCCATACTTTTTAAGAAGCAACAAAAGGATACGATGGTGCCGCAAAGCACAATGTGTAGGTAGCAAATGATACCCATCGTATTCCAGATAACATTAGTTTCAAAGGGATTGTTATACAGACAAGCAGCAGCTCCGCTGAAAGTCATTGCCCAACCGATAACGGGAAAAACTGTCAGTTTTCTGACAACGCGTCCAGGCTGAATTGTGCCTATTGCTCCCAACATGGCAGAAGCCAAGCCCCAGGCTACGCCCGCTATAGAAAAGTCCATCGTGTCCCAGTTGCCCTTAGTGATGATGAGTAAAACTCCGAGCATAGCTAATACCAGACAGATCATTTCAAGCACCTTGATGCGTCTGTGATGAGCAATAGCAAGGTAAGCAATAATGAAAAGAGGCGAAGTGAGCACCATGATCGTAGCTGTGGCCGCATTTGAACTCGAAATTGATAAGAAAAATGTTGATTGAGAACAAAGAAGCGCGAAACCATAGATCAGGATGTCTTTGAAATTATCTTTCTGGAAGACACCTTTAATATGTTTGGTGCGGTTCCAAAAGAAATCAAGCAAAATCAAAAGCAGTCCAGCTCCGAGCAGTCTAATAGAGGTTAAATCCAAAACGGTAAATTGGCACTGAGCCATCAAATACTGAGCTGCTACTCCCATTGACCCCCAGCAGATCCCAGCAATGGAGGCGAGTGTGACACCTTTGAGTGTTTTAATTTCCATAGAACCTAAACGCAAATGTTTTTGTTGTTGTGTGATTGTATGCCTCTTTCTCGGTTCTTTGGATAAGCAATATCAGTTGTATTTCAAAGGCTAGAGACATTGTTTAGAATCAAAAAAGTTGAAGGCTTGAAAATTGTGTTTGCTATGCATGCCAAACGACTAGCACTGTGGTTATTAATAGGCGTACTTCCCCTGGCAGCTTCTGCCTTTGAAGTAAAGGTTCAAGGGGTGAGCGGGGATGTGCTCAGTAATGTCGAAGCGCTTTTAGCGCCCGTGAAGCAAAATAGTTTTACTGAAGTCCGGCAAACCTACCGCTCTCAAGTTGATCGTGCCATTACCAGGGCACTGCAGGCGCTTGGCTACTACCAAAGCATTATTCATTATTCCTGGCAGGAACCAAAAGGAAAAGATCCTGCAACTTTGATCGCCAAAATTCATTTGGGAAAGCCTGTCCGGATAGCTGCTGCTACCTTTACTGTGAGCGGTGAGGCTGCAGAAGATGAGGTTTTTGAGAGTCTAAAGAAAAATTTGCCTAAAAAAGGTCGCCAACTCAATCATGGAGAGTACGAGAATTTTAAGTCATCGGTTGAACGAGCAGCTGTGCGACGAGGGTATTTTGACGGAGAGTTCACGCTCAGCGAGTTAGGAGTCAATGCTGTAGAAAATAGAGCTTTTTGGAGACTCAATTATGATGCGAAGACTCGCTACCGTTTTGGAGAGATTTATTTTCGAGGCAGTCAAATCCGAGAACCGATTTTGCTTAATCTGCTGCCATTTAAAAAGGGGGATCCCTACACTTCAGACGACATTTCAGAGCTCAACAGACGTCTGTCTGCCACAAGCTGGTTTAATTCCGTTGTCGTTTCCCCCGATATATTTTCAGGGCGTGCCAGCACAGATAAATCTTCGCCGGTTTATGCCAATGTCACTGCAAAAAAAGAAAATGCAGTTGAAACTGGGCTGGGTTTTTCAACAGACGTAGGTCCTAGGGGATCGGTAACGTGGCGCAAGCCGTGGCTTAACGATTCCGGTCATAGTCTTGAGGCTTCGACTGAACTTTCTTCGAAAGAGCAGCTTCTTGATGTAAGCTACAAAATTCCGCTGGAAAAAAGTGCATTAGAGCACTACTGGGTCATTCAGGGCGGTATAAAAAAAGAAGATTTAAACGATACAAAGTCCAACTCTGCATCAGTGATGATTTCTCGGCATTGGGCACCCTATGAAGGCTGGCAAAGAGATGTGCACTTGCGCTGGTCACTCGATAGCTTCGATCAGGGTGAAATCAGTGATCACACTATGCTGATCTATCCCGGGGTTAGTTTTTCTAAAACGACGACTGTCGGAGGGCTCATGCCCTCCTGGGGTTTGTCTCAGCGATACACAGTAGATTGGTCAAATTCGATGTTGGGTTCTGACATTGATTTTGTGGTTTTAGAAGCTCAGCACGCTCTGATAAAAACATTTGCCAAGCGGCATCGTTTGGTTTTGCGTTCTCACCTTGGTTGGATTCAGACTGATGATTTCGATCAGGTGCCTCCGGATTTACGGTTTTTCGCTGGCGGCGACAGAAGCGTCCGGGGCTATAAATATGAATCCATTTCTCCTGAGGATGATAACGGAGACTTAACTGGTGCAGAAAAAATGGTCACAGGTAGTGTGGAATACCAATACAAGATAAAAGGTAATTGGTGGGGAGCAGTGTTTTTTGATATCGGTCAGGCAGTCAACAATTTCAATGATCAGGATTGGAAAAAAGGTGTGGGCGTGGGAGTTCGTTGGCAATCGCCTCTTGGACCGATCAAATTGGATATTGCTAAGCCTGTCGGAGATCCCGATAAGCATGCTCTACAGTTTTATATCGGATTGGGGCCTGAACTATGAGAGCAGTTAAGATCATTTCGCTGATTCTTGTGAGCGTCTTTGCTCTTTTTTGTGCAGCTGTTGGATTTTTGATCGCAACCGCCCCCGGTCTTCATTTCCTGCTTAGTCAGGCTAAAGGTTATTTCCCTCAGCTTACTCAAGGCACATTTAACGGCAGTGTTTTAAGACTGGATGCAAAGCAAGTGGTCTGGGAGCCAGCGGGATTACGCTTTGTAGGTGACTTTGGCTGGCACATAGATATCAATAAACTGTTTTCTGGTGAAGTCGTCTTTAACGATTTTTATATTCAAAATGTACGAACTACAGTCAAAATTGGCGAACTTACTTTCGAACAATCTCAAAATGCTGATAGCGCTGGTTCAGCCGATTATTCCTCCCCAATTGATCTCCGAGCGCCTCTGCCCATACATATTCAAAAGATTTCCTTTAAAGATTTCATAATTGATATTGATACAGAAGTATTAGATCTAAAAGAGCTTCAATCCGCTTTTCATTGGACTGCCGATGGTATTGATATCCCAAACATTGACCTGCGAGGTTCTTGGAAAAACTTCCCGCTAACCTTCAAAGGGGCTGTTAGTACAAGACAAGACGGAAAACTGCTGCGTTTGTCAGATGTGAGTATGAACTTGGGGGATAACCATTTGGAGGTAAAGGGAGATGTTCGCTTCCATGCAACAGTACCCAACCTTGATTTGGCTATGAATATTGATGCCGAAGATTTTTCTGAAATACTAAAGGGCATAAAGGGGCAGGCTAAAGGCAGGCTGCAGGTGAGAGGCCCAGTGTTGATGCCTTTGATTAATGCGGATATGACGGTTCATGATTTTTCGGCTCAAGGTGCTTCGGTTGGTTTTCTTCGTTTAACAGGAGCAATGAGTGCAGAAGAAAACGTTTCGGGTGGTGCTCGTCTGGTAGCAAACGACATTGCGCTTGCAGGGCTTTTAGTAGATAGCTTTAATGCTGATTTTTCGGGTTCTCAGAGTGCTCATGAATTAAAAATTGCCTCTAAATCCAAGCTTTTTCGGTTAAACGCAAGCTTTGCAGGTGCGTTAAACGACGCTATGGATATTTGGAAAGGAACGCTTAGCACTCTTCAGGTACAAACTAATTACGGTCCTGTGAGTCTTCAAAATCAGATTGCCTTGGGGTTTAATACAAAAGAGCTGATGTTAGATGTCGGTCAATTTTGTTTGACTCACCCTCATGCTCTTATCTGTCTGAGAAACGATTTAGAAATTGATTTACTCAATAAAAAAGCTTTTGATCTTCATATTGCACTCGAAAAATTTGATCTGGATTTTTTCAAGCGCTTTATCCCTGGACAATTCAATGCTACAGGTATTGTAAAAGCTGATGCTACGCTCACAATTGCTCAAGGGTTTGAGGGATTGCCGACGGGACAGGTCAGCCTAAACGGCCAGTCGCTTTTAACCCGCTATAGGTTTGAGCAAAGCGACTTTGAGATGGGGTTTGACTCAATACAAGTGGGTTTGGCTAACGACGGAGAAAAAATTAATGCAAAGTGGGCAGTGAAAATAGCACAAAATGGTGTACTTTCCGGTGATGTTGACATTATTGATCCGATGAAGCAGAGGCGTTTAGTCGGGAATTTAAAAATTGAAAAACTGTCGGCCTCTTTGTTTAATTCTCTGCTTTCTTCGGGAGAAACTGCTGAAGGAACCCTATATGGTGATTTGAGACTTGGCGGTACGTTGTCAGAGCCTCAGCTTTTTGGTCAGACAGGTATCCGACAAATGAGGGTTGACAGTACGAAACTGCCCTTTGAAATGCTGCCTAGTTCATTTGAGTTGACTTTTAATGGCAATAAAAGCGTACTTTCAGGAGAATTGAAAACGCCTAAGGGTGGCTTAACACTCCAAGGTGATGCCGACTGGAAAACATTGGCGCAAGGCAGTACCAGAATTGCGGCTAAGGGAGTGAAAATGCGTATAACAATGCCGCCGGCTGTTGAATTTGACCTGACAACAGATGTACATTGCGAGGCAAGTGCTGAAAAAATTTCTTTGAATGGTTTAATAGATTTACCTTGGGCCCGAATTCGGGTCTATGATCTGCCCGCTAGTGCTACGGACGTAAGTGCTGATATTGTGCGTTTGGATCGCCCACGCCCTAAATCAATCAACAGTTCTGAGGCTATTCCAATTGAAAGCAATCTTTTCGTCAATATTGGCGATGATGTGCGAGTGGATGCTATGGGACTGAAAGCCCGCATGACTGGAAAGTTACATGTTGTTCAAAATAACGGCAAGTTAGGCCTGACGGGTCAAATTAATGTTCCTCACGGGCAATTTAAAGCCTATGGTCAGGATTTGATTGTCAGACGGGGTGAATTTATGTTTGTCGGAGCGGCAGATAATCCGCTCATCAATTTAGAGGCAATACGAAACCCGGATAAAACCGCTGATGATGTGATTGCCGGGGTTCGGGTGACCGGTCAGGCTGATATGCCTGAAGTGACTATTTTTACCGAACCGGAAAAAAGTCAAACCGAATCGTTAAGCTATCTTATCCGAGGCGAAGGGCTGGATCCTGCAGGAGAGGATGACAACAGCATGATTACCTCTGCACTCATTAATTTGGGATTAAGTCAGGGTAACCGTGCAATTGAAAGTTTAGGTAATGCAGTCGGCATCAGTGGTTTGGGAGTGGATACTGAAGGCGTCGGGGAGAACTCCATGGTGGCCGTAAGTGGCTATGTTTTGCCAGGACTGAAGGTGAAATATGCAATGGGGCTTTTTGATTCATTGGCTACGTTGACACTACGATACCGGGTGATTCCCCGGCTTTATATCGAGGCGGCCTCAGGAGTTGATCAAGCACTCGATGTTTTATATTCCTTTGAATTTTAATGGGCAAAAAAACGGTAAAAATGAAGACGTTTTTTGCTTTTTAGTGAAGTTAAACTTAAAGCTGTTTTAAGGAGAAAAAGATGCGTCCTTTTATGGCAGAAGTAGATTTAAACAAAGCTTATCGTCTTTTAAACGTAGGTGGTACAACGCTAGTTTCAGCGGCTTATGATGGTGTCAGCGATATTATGCCTGCCACATGGGCTTGCGCTTTGGATCTTGCGCCAACAAAGGCGACAGTCGTGATTGACAGTACTCACTTTACGCGTCCTTTGATGGAGAAAAGCGGCTATTTTTCTCTACAGCTTCCTACTGCCGGTATTGTGAAGGAAACCATGCGCTTGGGTGCAGTGAGCAAATTCGACATGCCCGATAAGGTCGAAAAAAGCGGAGCTAAGCTTTTTACAATGCCCGGTTTTGATATGCCTTTGGTTGACGGGTGTGCAGCTTGGATGATTTTTAAGATTTTATCTGAACCGCATATTCAAAATCAGTACGATCTTTTTATCGGTGAGTGCGTCGCAGCATGGTCGGATACCCGAGTCTTCTCAAATGGGCACTGGCATTTTGAAAAAGCGCCCGCTGAATTGAGAACGCTGCATTATGTGGCCGGTGGTCATTTTTATACCATAGGAGAGCCGCTTGTCATTGAAGGCATTCTTCCCGAAGAGGATTGATGCCGGAGTTGACTTTATATGAGGCTTTGGCCGGACTTTTTACTTCTGCCTTTGTCTCTGCCACTCTTTTCCCAGGCGCAAGCGAAGCGGTTTTGCTTGCGCTCGTTTCTGCTTGGCCTGAAGCGATTTGGCTAGCTTTGGCGGTTGCCACTGTAGCAAATACTTTGGGTTCGATGACAAGCTACATCCTCGGACGCTTTTTCCCTAAAAAAGTCTCGGACCAAGCTTTGCAATTCATTAATCGCTGGGGCGCTTGGGTACTGCTTTTTGCCTGGGTTCCGGTGGTAGGTGATGCTCTGCCGCTAGCTGCAGGATGGCTGAGAATTCCGTGGTTAAAAAGTTCTGTTCTTATCTTACTGGGCAAAGGCTTACGCTATACAGCCCTAGCCTTTGGATTTTCTTATTTTTTCTAACAATATCAGATCGCAATCGCACGCCTGATGCGATATGATTCAATGAGTTATTATCCCATCGAAAAGTTGATTCCTAAAAATTTGTTTCTGTAGGGACTTTCATGAGAATTTTGATATCAAACGATGATGGCTACAGCGCTCCCGGTATTCGGGCTCTTGCTAAAGCAATGAGGCGTTTTGGTTACGTGACGGTTGTGGCTCCGGAGTTCAATCAAAGTGGAGCCAGTAATGCGCTCACTTTAACTCGACCTTTGCAAGTGCAAGAAGTCGAGCCAGGTGTTTTTACTGTCAACGGAACACCCAGCGACAGCGTGCATTTAGCTTTAACGGGTTTACTCGATGAATTGCCGGACTTGGTCGTCTCTGGTATCAATTGTGGGCAAAATATGGGCGAAGATACGATGTATTCTGGAACAGTGGCGGCTGCTATTGAGGGCTATCTGTTTGGAATTGACTCTATTGCATTTTCTCAAATAGAGCGCGGATGGAATTATCTTGATGATGCGGCTAGCCTTGCTCAGGGCATTGTAGAGCGTTTTTTGGAAAATAAAGCATCTGATGCTCAACCGCAGCTTCTGAATGTCAATATTCCGAATTTGCCTCTATCTCAGATTCAGGGCGTCGTCGCCACGAGACTTGGCCGTCGCCATCACGCAGAAAGCGTGATTAAGGAAACGAGTCCCAGGGGCTTTCCCATTTATTGGGTGGGGGCGGCTGGTCAGCCGAAGGATAGGGGAGAAGGTACGGACTTTTGGGCTGTCGAACATAAGGCTGTCTCTGTGACCCCTTTGCAGGTGGATTTAACAAATTATTCAGCTGTGCGCTCGGTAGGAGAGTGGTTGAGCGCAGGGCTTAAAAAAACTATTGATTAACGCAGCAATGCGAATTTGTTGAGGTTTTTGTCTATGAAATTGCGTGTTTTGGTTGTCACAATGATGGCTGGTGGAATGTTGGTCGGCTGCGCCTTGCAGGAAGTCGGAGCTCCTATTTATAGCCGAACAGGTGACATTTCTACGACAGCTCCGGTCTCTATGACAGGAGATACGTACACCGTTCAGCCTGGAGATACGCTCTATAGCATCGCTACGCGTCACGGTTGCAATCCAACAGAGTTGGCTCGTGCTAACGGTATTAGCGATCCTACACTGCTCTCACCAGGAACAGTTCTTCGTTTAACCTCGGCTCGTACGCAGCCGGTTGATTCCGTTGCAGTGGATTTGGCGCCAGCTCCCTCAACTGAAGTGACGATCGGTGCTGAACCCGTTGCTGCCCAGCAGACGGCGGGTAGCGTGGTACTAAATAATGGTACCAACGCAGCTGCAACTCAAAAACCCTTAGGCAATACCATGCTGTCTTGGCCAGTGGCGCGCAATCAGATCACTAAGCAATTTAGTGATGAAAATAGCAAGGGTATCGAAATCGCAGGCAACATGGGTGACGATGTCCGCGCCGCAGCTGCGGGTCGAGTACTGTATACCGGAGAAAATGTGAGCGGCTACGGAAAACTCATCATTATTACCCATGGTCCCGGCGCAGTAACGGTCTATGGTCACAACAGCGAGTTGCTTGTCAAGCGCGGTGATAATGTGACCAATGGTCAGGTCATTGCCAAGATGGGCAATAGCGATAGCGACAGTGTGAATTTGCTCTTTGAAGTGCGTCACAATGACCGTCCGGTCAATCCGGTTGAATATTTGCCGCAATAAATTTTTGTCCGGGATATTTCCAGGTTCCGGTGTGTTACTGCGCCCGTTTTTGTTTATTCTGAGATGTTCTCAGTAGGCTATCGGGCGCTATTTTGAGGGATATTTCCAATGGCAAGAGCCCCTAAGGTTTTAGAAAAGTTTACGGTTGATATCGAATCGCTTGATCAAGATGGACGAGGAGTTGCTCATCGCGAAGGCAAAGTTGTCTTTGTTGAGGGGGCACTGCCCGGTGAGACTGTTACTTATGAGCGATTCCGTAATAAAAACAGTTATGAGTGTGGTCGGGCAGTCTCTATTGAAAAAGAGTCGGCTCTTCGGGTTAAACCGGCATGTAAGCATTTTGGTTTGCAGCCCGGCTGCTGCGGGGGGTGCGCTATGCAGCATCTGGAACCCAATGCTCAGGTTGCCATTAAACAGCGGGTTTTGCTTGACGCATTGTGGCATATTGGCAAAGTGAAACCGGAAACGATTTTGCCACCGATTTACGGACCGTTTTGGGGCTATCGTCACCGCGCTCGCCTGACTGTACGAGACGTAGAGAAAAAGGGTGGCGTGTTGGTCGGCTTTCATGAACGCTCCTCTAGCTATGTGGCCGATATGACTGAGTGCAAAATTTTGCCTCAGGCGGTGAGTGATCTACTGATCCCCTTGCGTCATTTTGTTGAAGGCCTCTCCATCAGACAGCGCCTACCTCAAATAGAAGTGGCTATGGGCGGAAATGGAGCGATTGCCTTGGTATTTCGAGTATTGGAGCCGCCGAGTGCAGCTGATATGGCAGCTTTTGAAGCATTTTCGCTTGAGTATGGAGTCAGTGTCTGGCTTCAGCCTAAGGGACCAGATTCCTGCTATCCGTTGCACGAAAGCGATTTGACAGCCCTCAAACTTGAGTTGCCTGAGTTCGGTGTCCACATTTCGTTTAAACCAACAGACTTTACGCAGGTAAATCACCGACTCAATGAAACGATGGTTTCTCGAGCAATTAACCTGCTTGATGTGCGACCGGAGCACCGAGTGGCAGACTTTTTCTGCGGATTGGGCAATTTCACTCTTCCTTTAGCTGTTAGGGCTAAAACGGTTGTTGGAATTGAGGGGAGTGACCAGCTTGTTCAAAGAGCTCGGGCCGGTGCAGCTGACAACGGCTTAGCAGATAAGACAGAGTTTGTGGCCCGCAATTTGTTTACCTGGTCAACAGAGGATTGGGATAGCTTGTGGAATCAATTAGGCGGTATCGATCGTGTTTTAATTGATCCGCCCCGAGAAGGTGCATTGGAGCTTGCCCGCACGCTTGCTGCTACAGATAAACGGCCTCCGAGAGTTGTATACGTCTCTTGTAACCCGGCCACTTTGGCTCGTGACTGTGCGATTTTGCACCATGAAGGCGGCTGGCACATCCGAGCGGCTGGTGTTATGAATATGTTTCCGCATACTGCTCACGTAGAAAGCATGGCCGTTCTGGAACCAGGACCCAAACCTCAAAAAGTTGTTGAGGTTATTGCAGAAACGGTTTCTGAAGAGTAACCGCTCATTTCTAGTACGGTTTCAGGCAAGGTCTGAGGTTGGCCTTGCCTGAATCTTTGCTACCATTGAACTATTAGATTAATCCAATGAGCGACAGGATATGGATTGGGACTTACAACTCAGTCACTACAAGCACAGACCGTTAAAAGAAGTGATTCGGGAGTTGGCTGAATTCGTTTGGGTGCGTATACAAGAGACGCAGCTCAATCAAGTGGCCTCCTCGTTGACCTTAACGACTGTTCTTTCTCTTGTGCCGCTTTTAGCCGTTATTTTGGTGAGTTTTGCGGTATTTCCGGCATTTGAGGCAAGAAGGGCGGAGATGGAGGCTTTGCTTTTTTCCAGCCTTTTGCCTGAGGCTTACAGCCAGCAGATTATCGGATACGTGAAGGCTTTTGCCGAACATGCTCAAGGGCTGACAATTTTCGGTTTGGCAGGCTTAGCCATCACCTCACTCATGTTGATTAACACCGTTGACGGAGCGCTTAACCGCATTTTTCACGTTCGGCAAATGCGTCCAGTTATGCAGCGTGTCTTAATTTACTGGGCTTTGTTGACTCTAGGGCCTATGGCTATTGCCTTCAGCTTGGTTCTGACCAATGTTCTTACACAAATTGAAGTTGGTGTTGAAGTGCTTCTGCCCGGATGGCTTCTTATGGTCATTCAGCTGTTATTTCAATCACTGATGTATGCAGCATTGTATGTTTATGTCCCTAACTGTAAAGTGAAGTGGTTTGACGCTTTTATCGGCGGACTTCTGGTAACAGTTGTTGGTGTGGCAATTAAGTGGGCATTCAGCTACTACTTGAGCACTGGACCGCTTACTACCATTTACGGTTCATTTGTGTTGATCCCGGTTGTTTTACTTTGGATTTATTTATCCTGGCTCTTAGCGCTTTCGGGAGCAGCTATTGCGGCTACGATTCCGATGCTCACAAGCGGTCGATACAGTGATATGAATAAGACAGGTAACGACTTTATTACTGGTGTCGCTCTTTTGCATGAATTGATGCTTGCTCAGGAAAAAGGGGATCCC
Organism: uncultured Sutterella sp.; assembly: GCA_900544345.1. Lineage (GTDB taxonomy): Bacteria > Pseudomonadota > Gammaproteobacteria > Burkholderiales > Burkholderiaceae_F > Aphodousia. The sequence continues at coordinate 42,800 of UQUR01000008.1, forward strand.
TCTGTTTCTATTCACGTGTTATGTAATGCAGTGGACTCTTATCCTGAGGCCGCCGGTTCGATTTTAGAGCGCTTAGCTGAAGTGGGCTATGTTGGAAAACTAAAAGACGATCGAAAATATGATGAGCATTGGAGTTTACTGGTTTCGCCTCAGAGCACAACATTAAGTGCTGCTTTTGATGCACTGGTGGTCGATCCGAGCAACAGTCTCATCGCTAAAGAAAATTCACCACTATATGATTGGTATTGTTTGGTGACCGATGCTGAGTGGAAAAAGCGTCCGATGGTAGAGACGCTGAGATTCATTCATCCGATCAACTAAAAAAGGGCGAATCTTACGATTCGCCCTGAGTCACTCAAAATTCGTGTTACTTCAAAGCTTCGAACACGCGGTTTTTAATTTCTTCGATGCTACCCAAACCGCTGATGCTGCGGTATTTCGGAGCTGTAGCATCACCTGAGGCGGCCAAGTCACCATAGAACTTGACAAGAGCTTCTGTTTGAGAGTGATAAACGCTCAAACGTTTCAGAACCACTTCTTCCTTGTCATCATCACGTTGGATCAAAGGATCGCCCGTAATGTCGTCTTTGCCTTCAACCTTCGGCGGATTGTACTTAATGTGGTAGGTGCGGCCTGAGACCGGATCCACACGACGACCGCTCATACGTGTCACGATTTCTTCATCAGGAACAGAAATTTCCAGCACGAAATCAATCGGGATACCAGCAGCCTTAAGTGCTTCTGCCTGTGGGATTGTGCGGGGGAATCCATCAAAAAGGAAACCGTTGGCGCAATCGGGCTGCGTTAAGCGTTCTTTGACCAAACCAATGATAATGTCATCGGAAACCAATTGGCCCTTGTCCATCACCTCTTTAGCAGCTAAACCGAGAGGGGTACCGGCCTTAACGGCAGCACGAAGCATGTCGCCCGTCGAGATCTGGGGAATGCCGAATTTTTCTTTAATGAAGGCCGCTTGCGTGCCCTTGCCGGCACCCGGAGGTCCAATCAAAATTAAACGCATAATAACTCCTCATTTACTTTCCGATGACTCAAGGGATTTGAGCCACAACTTTCTATTTCATTGTAGACATCTTATTGGGCAAAGTGTGCGCCCAATAGGATAAATTTAAGTCAGTTCCTTTGCGTAGACTTCGCGCACCCGATCCAGGTCCTCTTGTGTGTCAACTCCGGCAGGCAATGCACCGGGTAAAATCGCTACTGCAATTTTGACGCCATAATAGAGCGCTCTTAACTGCTCTAAACTTTCCCATTTTTCGATGGGAGCTTGCTCCCATTGAGGGTAACGCTTTAAGAATTTCACACGATAAGCATAAAGGCCTATATGGCGTAGCGCTTCAAGCCCTTCAGGAAACTTAGTCCTATCCTCTCGGAATGCATCACGCGGCCAAGGGATAGGGGCACGGCTAAAAGTGATAGCGTTACCCTTACTGTCACGAACAACCTTTACAATATTTGGATTTAAAAACTCTTCAATGCTATCAATTGGGTGCCCGGCGGTCGCCATTTCACATTCTGGATGAGAAGCCAGAAGTTCAGCTACATTGCGAATAGCTTCCAGAGGAATGAGCGGTTCGTCACCTTGGACGTTTACCACAATAGCTTCATCGGGTAAGCCTAGCTTGGCAACTGTTTCAGCCAATCGGTCTGTACCCGTCGGATGCTCTGCAGAGGTCATCACAACTTTGACGCCATACTCTTCACAAGCTTTGACAATAGCTTCGTGATCGGTTGCAACAAAAACATCTTTTGCACCAGACTCTTGAGCACGGTGTGCAACGCGAACTACCATCGGCTGACCGGCAATGTCTTTGAGGGGTTTTTCAGGCAGTCTTGTTGATTTCATCCGAGAGGGAATAATGGCAAAAAATTCAGTCATATTAGGCTCCCCTTACAATAGAAAGGCGCTTTTTATACTCTTCGGCTTCTTCGCTACTGAGTTTTTCAGCTTCTTCAACGATCATATTGGGGATATTATCTTTAACTGCAAAAGCAAGTTTGCAGCGCGGACAAACCAAAACTGACTTTTCGGCATCCCAAACGATTGCCCCCTTGCAAATGGGGCAGACTAATGTACTGGTTAAACGCGGGTCAAGTGACATTTTAATTTGAGGCCTTTTCTTTCAATTTATGTTCAATAAGATCCACCAGGTAAGGGTCAATATCGACTAAATATTCCACCGTATAAATTCTTGTATCCTTTGCAATTTCAGGTTGCTGTCGGCACTTTACGGCATCCTTTCCGGTGATCAGGATAAGCTCTTCTGGACGGTTTTTAAATGGGTTTTCGTCGAAGGCATAGTGATCGCCTAACTCCATTTCCGGCCCTTCTATATCATGAGCTCTGAGCATCGCAAAAAAGCGACCGGGAGCGGCAATACCGGCAGCCGCTAAAACCGGCTTTTTCATTTCGGCAATTGCCTCGAGTGTCATTGTACGTGTTCCATCCAATGACTTTGCTCGACCTAGCGTTGCGGTTGCTGCAAAGCGAGGAGTCCGACTGTCGAAAGTATCCTCTGTTGCATTTAAAACGATGGCATCCACTTCATCTAGGCGGGAGGGTGGTTCACGGAGAGGACCGGCAGGCAGTACCCAACCGTTTCCAAGGCCTCTCGCACCGACAACAGCCAATTCCACGTCGCGGGCCAATGAATAATGTTGCAATCCGTCATCAGAGATAATGAGATCACATTCAGGGTGTTTATCGAGCAGTAACAGCGCCGCAGCAACCCGGTCTCTGGCTACAGCAACCGGCACCAGAGTCTGCCTGGCAATTAAAAGCGGTTCATCGCCCACGTTGGCTGCAGGACTGTCGGTATGTACCATTTGAGGTGCATCATCTCTGCGACCGAATCCTCGAGAGACCACTCCGGGGTGGTAGCCGCGACGCAGTAGTTCTTTAACCAAGGCAATCGTAACGGGTGTTTTACCTGTGCCGCCGACATAAATATTGCCGACCACTACGACCGGGACAGGCAGACGGTGCGGTTTAGTTTTCAGCCGCCTGTTGCGAGCAATACAGAGAAAGGCTAATGAAAGAGGAGAAAGAGCCCATGCCAAAAGACCTCTTTTAGTCCATTGGCGATGCAGCCACGATTCAATTGTGGCTCGCATGGCAGTCTCCGTTTACGTGAAAAATTGACTCTCGACCCTCAGGGCCGGAACTGTCAGAAAGCATATATTTTTTCTCTACCTGCTTGAAAAAAGCTAACTTATTAATGTTAGCAAATATGCAGAAAAGCGACTCAGATTTTTCGTAAGATCAAACAATTCTAAAGTTCAAACAGCTGCTTTAATTCCTCGATTGTTAATCGTTCGTCAAAGGGCAGATATTGGCCCTTTGAATTCTTGAAGACACCGTAAGGAACAGCTCGGCAGCCCGCCCGTCTGTGAAGTTTGGTATTAGTCCAAACTTTATCGCGTATCTCTACCGGCAACTTTTCTACAAGGCCATAGTGAATGCCGCGAAACTCAATATCAGTAAAGTGAGCAAAATGTTCCTCAAGTTTAGCCAAAGGATCTTTGTCAATCAGAATGGTGGTTGCCTGAGGTTCGGAGTGAATATTCATGAAAGAAATCGGGCAGAACACGAATTCAATCTTATCCATAAAAGGAGCAAGTTTTCGATGAAGCTGCCAGCAATCTCTGCATTGGGTATCAAATGCGACATAGGCTTTAGGGCGGCCCGCTTGTCCTTTTGAAGAAATCCCGGTCCCTTCCTTTTCGAAAGACTCGTACATCTTTTTGCCATCCCAAATCACTGGAACAGAAGCTGGAGCGGCATGAGCTGAGAAAGTACCCAGAGTCAGTAAAGAGGCAATACCGCCGATGAGTGTGTCGCGTCGCGAGAATTCTTGCATATCAAGCTCCTATAGGCATCGTATCAATTGTACGTACAAAATCACCGGAGCATGCATCAGAAATGCACGGTCACTATGCCTTTTTTCAACTGAGCAACGGGATGCCAATCCTGTTTAGCTTTTCTCAGACCGGCAATACCTAAATCTTCTTCGCGGTTTAAGTACTCAATGCAAAGTGGCAAACTTTTTGCAAACGCTTGAGATAATGCCGGGTAGGCTCCTGGTACGGCACGGGTTGCTTTTTCGATGTGCACTGACAAAATGTCTGGAGCACTTCTTGCACCGTAGGTAAAGCCCAGTATCCGGCCGCTGTCATGCAGAATTCCTCCGTATACTGGCAAATCATCCCAATTGGTTATAACTGTCTCAATAGCCTGACGTTCTTGAAGAAGCCCCTCGTTCATTTCCCTACCGTCATACCATTCGTTCAAAAAAGCTATGCAGGCATCGTGCATATCAGAGGTATAGATATCAAATTTAGCTTCAGGACAGGCTTTGTAGAAACGCTTTACAAAATTTCTCTTGCTGTGAAAGTGAGATCCTGGTAAATCAACAAAGTCAGAGCAGGCATAGACATAATCCCAGCGATCGGGATTATTTTCAACAATAAATTCAGCACCCGAGTAGGCAACTTTAAGATCATCCAAGATATGGTCGACTAAGCCGAAAAAGCGCAAGGGTTTATTATCTAAAAAGGCCTTTTGTTTGAGTGCTTCAAAAATTTCCTCTGTAGCTTTTGTCTGCCCGATCGGCATATAAAAAACAGAGCCAGCATCGAGCTGTCGTTCTAAAATCAGGAAAGAATTGTTAAATTCAAAATACCGAAATCCGATTTGTATGCCGCGACTAAGCAAAGACACGGGGCTTAAGTCACAGTCCCCATTTCCGAATTTGGGGAGATACTTTTCAATAATAGGTAAATCGTCCCTAGAAAATAATTTCAATTCCATAATCCGCTTTCTATATTAAAACTCGTAAACATTACGATAGTTAAAAGGATTTTGCAATTGACTTTTCGTTAAAATTCCTGAAATCAATTGAACGAATAGTTTTATGTATTTTCATCAAGAAAATCCCTTTCATTCTGAGACGGTCTGGACAGTTTCTGAACTCAATGACAGTGTCTCGCAATGTCTTGAGATAAATTTCCCTCCCCTTTGGGTCAGTGGAGAAGTTCGGGGGTTTACTCGTGCGGCATCAGGTCATTGGTACTTTACGTTAAAAGATGAAACGGGTGAATTATCCTGTGCGATGTTCTCTGGCAGTAACCGCCGAATGAATTTTCAGCCCAAAACAGGTGACCATCTGGAGGTTCACGGTCAGGTGAGTGTGTACCGGGCTCGAGGATCCTATCAGATGGTTGTCGATACGGTGAGACGTGCCGGAATGGGTGAATTGTACGAGAGGTTTCTAAGGCTGAAAGAAAAGCTTCAGGCAGAGGGGCTCTTTGATACTGACCGGAAAAAAACTCTGAAGCGTATCTATACCAAAATCGGCGTGGTGACGAGTCTGAAGGCTGCAGCATTACGAGATGTTTTAACAACATTGCGTCGACGCGCACCCTATGCCAAGATCAGTATTTTTGAAACTGCAGTTCAGGGCGAAGAAGCCCCGGGAGAAATCATCAGAGCTTTGAAAAAAGCAGATGAAAGCGCTGAAACGGAAGTTATTTTATTGGTCCGTGGTGGGGGATCTCTTCAAGACCTCTGGGCTTTTAACGACGAGGCACTGGCCCATGTGCTCGCTAATTTATCAAAGCCTGTAGTTGTTGGAGTAGGGCATGAAAGTGATGTAACTATTGCCGATTGGGTGGCAGATTTAAGGGCTGCGACGCCGACCGCTGCTGCTGAACACGTTACCGAAAGTGCCCAAGTGTTGCTACGGGAAATTAAAGAAATACAGCAATCCCTCAGTTTTGCTTTTAACCATACATGGGCAGAGCGAGCTCAGCTTATTGATTCTCTTTTTAGGGAAATGCCAGATCCCGTTAAGGAGCTTTCTCAGGCACAGACGCTTTTAAGTCAAAATAACCATTTACTTGCTGCACTAATGCAAACTCAATGGAAAGTAAAATCAGAAAATGTACGTTCTCTCAGAAGCTCATTAGTGCATCCAAGTAGCCGAGTGTTTGCTGAAAAAGAAAAATGTTTGCGTTTGGCTGAGCAACTTGAGCCTATGCTGCTTCAGCGACTGCAAATGTTGGAACATAACCGATCAGCTTTGACTGAACTTATGACGGAATTAAGTCCGGAGGCAATTTTGAAAAAGGGATACAGTTATGTGACTGATCGAGAGGGACAGTTCATCAAAAGCTCACAAAATCTGCCCCAAGGAGAGTCTCTTGACATACATTGGCATGACGGAGAGGCGAAAGTTCGCGTCATTGAATAATTAAATCAGCTCACTTGCTTTTTTCTATCGCAGACGTTCAGGGGGCCTCTTTTTGCGTACAATGAGAAAAAAATTTAGGAGAGAGAAATGCCTTTTCAATTACCCACGTTAGCTTTTCCGATGAATGCCCTGGCTCCGGCCATGTCTGAAGAGACGATGCAGTACCACTACGGTAAGCACCATCAGACGTATCTGACCAATTTAAATACCGCTATTCAAGGCACGCCTTTTGAATCCATGTCTTTGGAAGAAATTGTGCTTGCAAGCGACGGTATCAATCAGGGTGTATTCAATAACGCAGCCCAAGCCTGGAACCATGCCTTTTTCTGGATGTGTCTGAACCCTAAAGGCGGAGATAAGCCTCAAGGTGAATTGTTAAGAAAGATTGAAGAACGTTGGGGCTCTTTTGAAGCTTTCCGTGAACAATTTATTGCAAGCGCAGCGGGCAATTTCGGCTCCGGCTGGACGTGGCTTGTGCTGACGCCGCAAAAGACGCTTGAGATTGTCAATACGTCCAATGCCGGTACGCAGTTAGCCAGTGACAATACGCCTCTGATGGTTGTAGACGTTTGGGAACACGCTTATTACATTGATTACCGTAATTCCCGTCCCAATTATCTCAATGCGTTATTTGATCATCTGATCGATTGGGAATTTGTGGCGCGCAATTACTATAACGCCAAGTAATTTTCTGTTGCTCAGACAGATACTAAAGGCCTCTGGTTCTCAGGGGCTTTTTCTTTGAGGTGTGTCGGACAACTGAGCACCCGCAGAAATATGGTTTTTGTTGAACCATCCGCTGTTCATTTCCAAAGCCCAGCGAATAGGTCTGATAGAGCAGTGCGTATTTTGAGTTTGGGCTTTCATGTGCCGGATGTTGATTAATTTGGCTTTTTCATCAAAAAAGGCGACATCCAAATCAATTGGGACATCCTTCATCCACATACAGACAGTCCTTGAAGGATTAAAGACAAAGAGCATTCCTGTATTGTCTTTTAAGAAGTGCCGTCCCTGAAGTCCTTTTTGCTGTTGAGCTTCAGTGGTGGCGACTTCAACTTCAATCTGGTGATTGTCAATATAAAGGGTTTCGGCCGAGCTCAAAGAAGATAAGACACATAAGCTAAAAAAAGAAAAACTGCGCGCGTAACTCAAGGTTACAGCACGCGCAGTTTTGAGCAAAGAATACACTGTGCTCATGACAAACACAGCCCTCTAGCTTGCCGCGTCGTCGGTCTTCATTGGCGAGGGAATCACGCGCGTAGCGTGCAATCCGCGTTCGGATTGTTCGAATTCAAACTCGACCCGTTGATTGGTTTGCAAGGTCTTGCGACCGGGCATTTCAATGGAACGGAAATGCACAAACACTTCCCGATCCTGACCGTCGGGGATAATGAATCCGTAACCTTTGGCATCCGAGAACCATTTCACAGTACCGGAATTCATAAAACTTCCTTTAAAAGAAAGCAAAGGCAACCTAGAGAGAGTTCTATTTGTCTGCTTTCATTTTCCATCATAGGCTTATTTACGAGCATTGAGTACTTTTTTATTAATTATTTTTAACGAGATTTTGATTGCGTCAGTCAAAGAAAAATACAACGCTTGGTCTCACCACTGTCTTTTTCATTACAAATGAATATAATAACGAAAACGATTATCAGAATCATTCTCATTATCGATGCTGCAAGGACGATTCCTTCAACTTTCAGTCATTCCCATTGTGATTTTTTCCCTTTGGGTTTTGTGTGCGAAGTACTCCGATATTTCGCCGATTCTGTTACCCGCGCCGCAATCTGTTCTGGAGACCTTTAAAGAACTTTTAGTATCCGGGGAGTTAATTGAGCACATTGTTTCCAGTGCTAAAAGGACGTTGAGTGGTTTTGCGCTATCGAGTTTCATTGGAATCTTGCTTGCGTTGATTTTTTCTCAAAGCCCCTTAGCAAAAAATTTAGGCTACTTTGTTGTCGAAGCAGCCCGTGTTACTCCTCCTTTGGCATTGATTCCGCTGTTGATTTTATGGCTTGGCATTGAAGAAGCACCCAAAGTGGCCATTGTTTTTCTATCAAGCTTTTTTCCCATTTATCTGAATGCGCTCACAGCGATTGAATCGGTGGAACTCAAATTAAAAGAAGTTGCGAAAACGCTGCACTTCAGCGCCTGGGAGACTTTTCGGTTACTGACAATTCCTGCGGCGTTGCCGGGAATTCTGACAGGACTTCGCGTCGGTTTCGGCTACAGCTGGCGTGCTTTGGTCGGTGCAGAGCTAATTGCTGCTTCCAGCGGGTTGGGTTTCATGATCAGTGAAGCGAGCGAATTTTCTAAAACTTCTGTTGTTTTTGTTGGCATCTTTTCCATCATTGTGATCGGTGTTTTCATGGATTGGTTGCTTTCTTCGCTTATCAAGCGTTATGCAAAATTCTTTTCTGTGTGACTGGAGCCATGTTTTCTATTGAATGCCGCAATCTCAGTAAAGAATTTCACAGTGCAAACGGCTCAATAAAGCCGGTAGACGGACTTTCATTGAGTTTTAAGGCCGGGGAAATCCACGCGGTAATTGGAGAAAGCGGGTGTGGGAAAACAACGCTTTTACGTCTGATTGCCGGACTGGAAACTTCAGATTCGGGGACAGTAAATTTTTTACCCGAAGAAAGATCTCCGACAATTTCCATCGTCTTTCAGGAACCGCGCTTATTTCCGTGGTTTACCGTCGAAAAAAACGTTGCTTTGTCTGTCAGGCATTTAGATACAGATGCGCAGCAAGAAAAAGTCAGCAGGGTTCTTGAGTTGGTTGGACTTTCCCGATGCAAACATCTTTTCCCTTCTCAATTATCGGGCGGAATGGCTCAGCGTGTGGGGCTCGCCCGTGCGTTATGTCCTGAGCCCGACATTTTGCTTTTAGACGAAGCCTTCAGTGCACTCGATGCGCTGACACGCTCGAAGATTTACCCCGAATTTATACGAATTCATGAAAGGCAGCCGGTAACGACCGTATTGGTAACTCACGATGTGACAGAAGCAGTGCTGCTTTCACGCAATATTTTCCGCTTGGGGCACGGCAGGCTCCTTAAAACCTATTGTGTTGATCAGCCGTATCCAAGAACTTTGGCGACAGTCGGAGTGGGAAGCTTGATTGAAGATATTTTGAACGATTTTTTAACTGTAACAAAAGGGGATCACTATGAAGCTTAAGGTTTGTTTGGCAGCGATGCTGTCTTGTGCAGTTGGTTTGGCTTGCGCCCAGACGATGCCGAAAGAAATCAATATTGCTTACGTAAAAGCACCATTTAATCTTCAAAACATGGTGATGAAGGATCAAAACCTGCTTGAGAAAGCCTTTGAAAAACACGGCACCAAAGTGAAATGGCACACCATTACTTCGGGTGCCAAACAAACGCAAGCTATGGCTGCCGGTGCTTTGGACTTCTCCGCGGTGATGAATACAGCATCGCTGCTGTCGACAAACGGTGCGGGCAATCCCGTTTTGATTGCCAACGGCGTGGCTCACCCGGCGGATACTTTCGCGATTGTCGGTAAACCCGGCAAGGCAATGACTGTTAAAGATTTGAAAGGAAAGAAAGTAGCCGGTCCTCGCGGGACGGTTTTGCATCAATTGTTGGTTGCAGCTTTGCTTAAAGAAGGAATGTCCATTGATGATGTCGAATTTTTGTCAATGGATCAGCCTGCCGCTCTCTCAGCTATGTTAAGCGGCAATGTTGATGCTTCGCTTCAAGCTGCAAGCGGCATTATCAAAGCAGAACAGGCCGGAGCCAAAGTTATCACTACAGCTAAAGGTCTTGTCAACGTGAACTTAGTGATGACCGTTCGACAAGCCTTTACTGAGAAATATCCGGAAGCTGTCAAAGAAGTGGTGAAAGTTCAGCGGGATACCCTCAAGTGGATCAGCGAGCATCGTCAGGAAGCGATTGCCTTGGGAGCCAAGGAACATGGCATCAGCATTAAAGACGCTACCCAATTGGCAGATTGGTCCAATTATTACGATGTCGTAACTGACGAAGATATTAAAGGTCTGCAACAAGATCAGGACTTTCTGATTGCCAATAAACTGATGCAAAAACCGGTTGACGTCGAAAAACTCGTTTTGCCCGTTGCTCGTCAGTAACTGTAAAGGAGACTGAATGTTTTTCTACAAAACCCCTCAAACGATTACGGTTCGCGATGAAGAAGGCGCAATGTCATTTGACCGAGAAGATCTTATTCGGTATTCCGGTCAGGGTCATCTGATTGCCAGTGCCTTGGTCATGAGGCTTTTATCAGATGCTTTTGCCCGTCTGAGTCCGAATGAAGCACCGCTGCGCAAAGATATTTGTGTGTTGTCTGCTTTCCCGGGGCTTGGCGTGCGCGATCATATTGAATTGATCACCCGTGGCGTGACAGATAAACGTTATTTGCTCGATACCCAGGCCGGTCCGCAATATGCTCCCACCTCGGCTATTGGAGGTCGGATGTACTTTGTGGTTGCAATTAAAGATAAAGCCGTTAGCTACGTGATGAATCCTGAGATCTTTGATGATCGTTGGCGTCATGAAGTCGCTGCCTATCAAAAAGGCGCGAAAACGCCTCAGGAGCACGCTCGTTACGTGGCTTACAAATACGAAGTGGTCGGTCAATTGATGACTCGTGAAGATATCTTTAGTGAAGTTAAGGAAGTTGGAATCGATATCTTCAATCGTTAATTAAGAGAATCGGGGGTGTTTACTCAGTCCTTTTTTATGATGGGACTTTTGTAACATCCCCTGATTTTAAGCCTTGCCCGTCGAGCCAAAGCCACCGGTACCACGGTCTGAGGTTTCAAAGTCCTGCACAATATTCATTTGCATCTGTACAACCGGAACAATAACGAGTTGGGCAATGCGCTCCATCGGTTCAATGGTAAAGGGCGTCTGGCTGCGGTTCCAAGTCGAAATCATCAATTCTCCCTGGTAGTCAGAGTCAATGAGACCGACAAGGTTGCCCAGCACGATGCCGTGCTTGTGACCGAGGCCGGATCGGGGCAATATGAGCGCTGCGTAGTTGCTGTCAGCCAAGTGAATGGCTAATCCGGTCTTAATCAGTTTGGTTTCCCCGGGCTGCAGTGTCAGCGGTTCATCGAGCATTGCCCGAAGATCAAGACCGGCTGAACCGGCGGTCTGATAAGCCGGCATCATCTCTTTGATGCGGGGATCGAGAATTTTGACATCAACTTGCATAGTAAGACTATCTCCTGCGGTTGCGTTTCTGACGAATGATGTTAGAAACGATACTGACAAAAACAAAGAAAACGGCAGTTGCGATCAGATTTTCCTGTCCTGTCATTCCGCCGTAGAAAAAAAGAGCAAAGCCCGCGAAAATTAAAATGAAAGTGGAAACTGTTCCTGCTTTCGTTCTCGCAGATCGGGGCTCGGAATTATTTTGCGGAAGATCTACCCTAAAAGCATCTTCCGGTTGAGCAATGACGGTGTCTTTGTGTTTAGGCGCCGATTGGGTAAGCTCGGGAGTACTCCAGACGTTGGAAGCTGCACCGTTGAGCTCATCGTTAATTTGCGCGCGCATCAGCTCATCGTTGACTTGAAGCGCTTTGAGTTCCCTCACACTCTTTTCATTGAGCTTTTCGACAAAACTCGCAAAATCACCGTTTTTGGGTTCCAAATCCAAGGGATCAAAACGCTTTCGCATCAGTTCACCTCCTGAGCAATTTTGGCAATGAGCGCCTGTGCAATATGCTCTTTAGTCGCTTTTGCCAAAGGAGTAGCCGCATCGCGCTCAACAAACACTACGGCGTTGGTGTCCTGATTGATTGAGTCGCTCACTAAATTAGCGACAACAAGCGGAATATTTTTACGGAAAAGTTTAGCTCTGGCGTTATCGATCAGATTTTCCGTTTCAGCGGCAAATCCCACACAGTATGGGGGATTTTCAAGAGCGGCAACGCTCGCAAGAATGTCGGGATTTTCTTCGAAAGCAAGATCCGGGGCTTGCGCAAACTGCTTCTTAATTTTGTGTTCGCTGACATTGGCGACTTTCCAATCAGCGACAGCCGCCACACTGATAAAGATTTCGTGCTGAGCAACTTCCTGCATCACGGCATCATACATTTCCTGAGCGGTGATAACGTTAATACGTCTGACACCGGCGGGAGTTTTTAAATTCGTGCGGCCTGCAATGAGAGTGACTTCAGCACCGGCAAGCGCTGCAGCTTTAGCGATGGCAAAGCCTTGCTTACCGGAGGAAAGATTCGTAATGCCGCGAACTGGATCAATCGGTTCGTAGGTCGGACCGGCGGTAATCAGGACACGACAGCGATCAAGCACTCTGGGAGAAAACGCACCTTGAAGCAACTCTATGATTTCTTCGGGTTCGAGCATTCTGCCGCTGCCCACATCGCCGCAAGCCTGCTCGCCCGATGCAGGACCTAAAAATAGCGCTCCGTCCTGGGTGAGTTGTGCAACATTGCGCTGAGTGGCTTGGTTGTGCCACATGTAAGTGTTCATCGCCGGTGCATAGGCCACCGGACATCGGGCCGCTAAAATGGCAGCGCTCAAAATGTCATCGGCAATGCCTTGGGCTGCTTTAGCCAAAATATTGGCCGTTGCAGGCGCGACTAAAAGGAGATTGGCTTCTTTGGTGGCCTCAATATGGGGGATGACGCTGGTACTTTGCTCCCAATCGCTCGTAAAAACGCGCTTTGCTCCCAGCGCCCGGAAGGTGAGCGGTGTCACAAAACGCTGAGCAGCTTCAGTCATAATGACAGAGACTTCTGCTCCGCGCTTAATTAAAAGTCTCAATAATTCGCAGCTTTTATAGGCAGCAATAGAGCCTGTCACGGCCAATACAATTTTTTGTCCTGTGAGCATCTGGCACTCCTTTAGTGCTTGCGATCAAAGAAGCTATCGAGGATCAGCAATCCGGCACCGCCAACAATGGCCATGTCGGCGACATTAAATGCGGGCCAATGCCAATAGCCATAATAAAAATCTAGAAAATCAATTACATAACCGTAGATTATACGGTCAAAGAGGTTGCCTAATGCACCTCCCATGATTAAAGCGAGGGCAAGACAAAAAAGATTTTCTGATGCGTGCCGAATAATTAAGCGAGAACAGATAAACACAGCAATGATGGCAATAGCAGCAAAAAAGTACATTTGCCAGCCGCTGTGATCGGCTAAAAATGAGAAGGCAGCGCCCGTATTGTGTGCGAGCACAAAATTAAAAAAAGAAGTCACCGGCCGGGATTCTCCGAGGTAGAAATGATTTTCAAAGTAGAACTTTGTGACAAAATCCACCGCAAAAATCACGGCCGATACGCCCGCCCAGGGCATCAAAGCTCGGGCGGGTTGGGTTTTAATGTAACTCATCAGGCAAAGCGACGGGATTCACCGGCGCCGAAAAGGTTTTCCACGCAGCGCGAGCACAGCGTCGGGTGTTCTGCTACAGAGCCGACAGAAGGCACGTAGTGCCAGCAGCGGGCGCACTTTTGAGCTTGCGATTGGTGAACGCTGATCGAGGCAGGACCTTTATGCAAATCGGCTCGGCTTGTGATCATCACAAAGCGCAATTCGTCTCCAAGACTTGCCAGTGCATCGTAGGCATCGCCTTCGACCGTGATATCCACTTCAGCCTGAAGGCTGGAACCCACCTTGCCTTCAGTGCGCAGATTTTCAATTTCTTTTTGAACATCAGCACGGACCTGGCGGATTTTTTCCCACTTTGAGAGCAACTCTTCAGCTCCGTTAATAGTCGGCAGATCAAAGAATTCTTCCGTAAAGATCGTGGGCGATTTGCCGGGCTCGAAAATGGCAAACGCTTCTTCAGCCGTAAAGGAGAGAATCGGAGCCATCAGGCGCAGGTAGGCAGCCGTGATGTACCACAAAGCCGTCTGAGCCGAACGACGGGCAAGACCCGTTGTGGCGGTCGTATACAGACGGTCTTTGAGGATATCCAGATAGAAGCTTCCCAAATCATCACTTGCAAACGATTGAAGCTTGGAGACAATCGGATGGAAGTCATTGTTTCTGTAAAGCTCAATGATTTCTTTTTGAAGTTCTGCCACGCGGGCAATGGCCCAACGGTCCAGTTCAACCATGTCTTCAAAAGCGACGGCATCTTTGGTGATGTCGAAGTCACTCGTATTGGCCAAAAGGAAGCGCAATGTGTTGCGAATACGACGATAGGAGTCTGTGACGTGCTTGACAATGGTCTTACCGAAGCTCAAATCACCGGAGTAATCGGTCGAAGCCACCCAAAGACGAATGATTTCAGCGCCGTAAGTCTTGGTTGCATCCATTAATTGAACGGTATTGCCAAGGCTCTTACTCATCTTCATGCCTTTTTCATCCACGGTAAAGCCGTGTGTAAGGAGGGCATTGTAAGGAGCGCGGCCGTCGAGCATCACACCGATTAACAGAGAGGAGTGGAACCAACCGCGGTGTTGGTCACTGCCTTCAAGATACAGGTCAATCGGGAAATCAAGCTTATCTTTGTGCGAGCCACGAACAACAGTAGCGTGAGTGGAGCCGGAATCGAACCAGACGTCAAGAATATCGGTTGTTTTATCGTATTGCTGAGCTTCTTCAGCACTCATGAAATCTTCGGCTTTTGCCTGTGTCCAGGTTTCAATGCCACCCTTTTCCACGCGCTTGGCCACTTCTTCCATGATTTCAAGCGTACGGGGATGCAGTTTTCCCGTTACCTTGTGGGTAAAGAAGGGCAGAGGCACACCCCAGTTGCGTTGGCGGGAAATACACCAGTCGGGGCGATTGGCAATCATGGCATGCAAGCGGTTATAACCCCAACTCGGGTAGAACTTTGTTGCGTCAACAGCCTCTAACGCTGCTTCACGCAGGCTCTTAGGTTGCTCTGTGCCGATTGCAGGACGCGTATCTTCTGTGCTCTTATCCATACGGATAAACCATTGACTCGTTGCGCGATAAATCAAAGGCGTTTTGTGGCGCCAGCAATGCATATAACTGTGCACTTGTGTGCCGTAATGCAAAAGATTGCCGGATTCTTTGAGTTTTTCAACAATAACCGGCTGTGCTTTCCAGATATGAAGTCCTCCAAAAAGAGGAAGCTCGTCTGCATACACTCCGTTACCTTGCACAGGGTTAAGAATTTCATCGTTATGCATGCCGTACTTCTTGCAGGTATAGAAGTCATCTACACCATAGGCAGGAGCTGAGTGAACGATGCCTGTACCGGCTGTTGAGTCCACGTATTCGGCTAATTCGACAGGACTGAAGCGCTTGTAGCCTGCATCCATCTGAGCAAGCGGGTGCATGAAGCGGACGAGTTCAAAAGCTGCCCCCTTAGCACTGGCCACAACGCTGCCTTGCATTTCATAGCGTTTGAGGCAGTCTTCAACGAGTTTGTCACACAAAATCAAGTAACGGTCACCGCAATCAACCAAGACGTAGTCTAATTCTGGATGCATATTCAGGGCCTGGTTGGCAGGAATCGTCCAAGGCGTCGTGGTCCAAATGACGGTGTACGTGGGTTTATCAAGCTTGCGGCTATAAATCTCTTCAACTCGTGTTTTATCTTCATCAGCCAATGGGAAGGCGACATCAATGATAGGACCTTTGATGTCTTTATATTCCACCTCAGCTTCTGCCAATGCCGACTGACAGTCAAAGCACCAGTTCACAGGTTTGAGACCGCGATAGACATAGCCTTTTTCCATGAGCTTAGCCAACACACGAATTTGAGCGGCTTCTGTATCAAAACGAAGTGTGAGGTAGGGATCATCCCAGTCACCCAATACCCCCATACGCTCAAAACCGGCCTTTTGGCGTGCGACTTGTTCATGAGCATACTGACGGGCTTTTGCCTGAAGTTCAACGATCGGCAGGTTTTTGCCGTAGAGTTTTTCAATTTGAATTTCAATGGGCATTCCGTGGCAGTCCCAGCCGGGGACGTACGGAGCGTCGTAACCCATCAAGGTACGGGATTTCAAAATGATGTCTTTTAAAACCTTATTGACGCCATGGCCTAAATGCAGGTCGCCGTTAGCATACGGAGGACCATCATGCAAAATAAAATGTTTGCGTCCTTTTTTTGCATTGCGAATCACGCCATAAATATCTTTTTGCTGCCACTCTTTAATCCAATTGGGCTCACGAGCAGGTAAATTACCGCGCATCGGAAATGGAGTATCCGGCAGGTTAAGCGGATACTTTTGGGTTTGATCTTCAGTTGTTTTTGCCATGATGTCTCCTTGGTCCCCTCGGACTCTTCAAGGTTTGTTAAACACAAATAGCGTGCGAATTTTTCGTTGGCTTCGCACTAACCGTACATTTCAGTAAGTTCCGTATCGGAACGAGCTAAGCCGACTATGCCTCTGGCTTTTTGTGCATCAGCATTGATAGCGGCTTTTAATTCATCCAAATTGGCAAACTTTTTATCGTCTCGCAATTTGTCTAAAAATTCCACTCGAACAATTTTCCCGTAACAATCGGTGTGATAGTCAAAAATATGGGTCTCCAAGAGATACTTTTTGGGCTGCCCTTCGGTGACGGTTGGCCGGCAGGTAATTGTTGCTACGCCGCCGAGCGGATACGGGGCTAAACCATGGACAAAAACGGCATACACGCCTTTTACAGCGGGCTCACCATTCTTGTCAACTGGAATGCAGTCCAAGTTAATTGTCGGGAAACCCAAGGTACGACCTAATTCTTGACCATGAACAACGCGGCCGGTGATGTGATAGTGGTGTCCTAAAAGCTGAGTCACCTCATAGAGGTCGTTCTCGAGTAGGGCTTTTCTCAGTCGTGTACTGGAAATACGACTGGTGCCGTGAAATAAGGTAGGGGAGACCCAAACCTCAAAACCTAATTCTTTGCCAAGCTCTTTGAGATCTTCAACGGTTCCCAATCCTTTATAGCCGAAATGGAAATCTTCTCCAACTGTTACCCAACGAGCATGAAGTCCTTCAACCAAAACCTCTTCGGCAAATTGCCGAGGAGTCATTCGAGCGAGCCTTTCATTGAAATTAAGAAAAATAACGCGTTGAATTCCACAGGCAGCAATGTCGAGCACTTTATCTCGAATGTTGTTAACCCGTGCTAATACCTCATGACCGTGAGGATAGATTTCCTTGGGGTGCGGTTCAAAAGTAACAGCGCAAGGCATCAGGCCGCGTAAATCTGCAGCTTGAACAACTTCGTGCAGCAAGGCTTGATGACCACGATGAACACCGTCAAAGTTTCCAATGGCCACTGCGCAGTCAATTTTCTTTAATGGTTGAGGAACCCCTCTGAATACTTTCATATGACAAACAGTCTCAAACAAACCCCAAATTTTAACAAATATGTACTCAAGGGATTTGAGCGGTTTCTATTAGTTAGAAAGAAAAAAGTTCTGTTGCGCTCAAGACTTCTGGCAAACACCTCGAGAGCTTCGCATCGGCTCGAAATAGGCTGCAGCTGATGTTCCTATCACAGAAAGAACAAAAGCCATCAGAGTCAATTCGAAGTGTCCCGTCCACTCAGCCCAAAAAGCAATCAAACCGCATAGGATAATGGTGGTAATGATAATCGGACGATTAAGAAGACGAGATGAGAAAACCGCTGCAAATACGGGCGCTATGACAGCACACACATACATGTTGTTGGCCATGAGCAATAAATCTAAAATGCCGCGCTCCGAGCTGCTCAAAAGCAGGGCAACAAGAGTCAGAACACACATCACCAAACGCGATGTTTTTATGCTGGGATTGCGAATTAAATCATTGGAAACAACAGTCGCAGCAGTGAGTAAACAGGAGTCTGCCGAAGATAAAATGGCGCTGATTAAAATCAAAAACAATATTTGCTGAAAGATAAGCGGCAGCTGAGCGGCAACAGCGGCTAAAACTTGATCAGAAGGCGTGGAAGAAGGCAGAAAATCTCGGGCTTGTATGCCGATTAAAACAAACAGAATCGCAAGAAAAATCAATCCTACTATGGCAATCATTGCCCCCTTGTGTGCAACTTCATCGCTGCGAGCACTCATAAAACGAGAAAAAAGCATCGGACAGACGACATAACTGCCGCCAATGAGTAACGCAAAGCGGCTTAAATCTTGAGTTTGGAATTGATCGTTTAAAAGTTTAAAACGAAATGCTGAGAGAGGTTGCGGACTGGCATGAATCAAAGCAAAAAGCAGCACTGCCAGGCCGATCATCATGACAGACAGTTGAATGACATCGCTTTTGATGACTGTTGCCTGACCGCCGATTAATGTGTAGAGCAAAATGACAAAAGCTCCCAGAAAAAGAGAGGTTTGTGCATCGCTTCCGGTCATTTGTTCAACAATACTGCTCATGGCACTGAACTGAGCAGCCAAGATAGCGACCCAAGCGAGAACGATGATAAATGCGCAAAGTTTTGTTGCTCTGCCACCCAATCGTTCTTTAACCGTTTCGAGCATCGTCAGGCAAGGTCTGCGGCGTAACTTTTTCAAAAGAAAAATATTCAGAATGCTCAGACCGATAGCTCCGGACAAAAGCCACCAAATAGCTGGGAAGCCCACAGAGAAAGCCAATCCGCACATTCCGATGGTGGCCGATGCTCCGACACAGGAAGCAATTACGGAAAAGCCAACCTGCAGACTCGAGGCTTTGCGGCCGGCAACAAAATAATCCTCTTTAGACAAAAGGTGTTTGGATTCCAATAAGGCAAGGACAAGAAAAACAGAAGAAAAAATCAGAAATGCAATCACATCGGGCCTTTTGGGAAAGGTCGTTAAATTTCGGAGTCTACAAAGCATTGTTCTGAAGTTCAATACGTTGTGTGCAAAGCATCAATCTCAGAAAAAATTAACCCGATGAATTTTTTGTTTTCCATGAAAAGGTACAATTCAATCATCTATTTATTTTTAATTTAGAAAATGAAAAAAATCGTCGTTTTGATTTCCGGTCGCGGCAGCAACTTTGTCGCTATTGAAGAATGCGCTCTTGCGGAAAATTGGGAGCAGAACATCGGCGCAAAAATTGTTGCCGTGATTTCCAATCGGCCTGATGCCAAGGGGTTGGAATTGGCTAAGGGTTACGGTATTGATGCCGTTTGCGTTGATCACAAAGCTTTTGAAACAAGAGAAGCTTTTGAAGAAAAACTTGCCGAAGTGATTTCAAAATACGAACCGGATTTGATTGTTTTGGCCGGTTTCATGCGTATTTTGACCGCCGGCTTTGTCGATCGCTTTGAAGGCAAGATTCTTAACATTCATCCGGCACTTTTACCTTCATTTAAAGGCTTAGATACTCATCAGAGAGCCATTGATGCCGGCGTGCGCATGGCAGGAACGACAGTGCACTTTGTGACGGCTGCTTTAGACGGCGGAGCAATTATTGCCCAGGCGGCAGTGCCTGTGCTACCGTCTGATGATGCTCATCGCCTGGCCGACCGGGTATTGGTTTATGAGCATCAGATTTATGCCCTAGCAGTTAAGGCCTGTATTACTGGGCGTGTTCGCTATGAAGGCGATCGTGCGGTAATGGATGATGAAACGGCACTGGGGCTCACCTTATTCGGACAGGTTTAAAAATGATGCAGGAAAAAAGAAGTAAATTTCGCCGTTCATCCGACACATGCTCTCGTAAACTCACGGAAAGACAGCGCGCAGCACGAAGCCGTCAAATTCAGGAAAGCCGTGCGATGAGTAAAGATGAGCGTCGGCAAAGAGCCGGCTCCCACCACGATGTGGCGCAGCGTCAGACACGCACAGGCGGTCCCCGTGTGACAGGCTTGATTGTTGATGAATTGGGTAAAGCTTTGGCGACCGTTTTGAAATTGGACGGGCCGGCCGATGTTTTGATGAGCCGCTTTTTCAGACTCAATCATAAGCTGGGAGCCCGTGACAGAAGCGTAATAGCCGAAGCGATTTTTTATACTCTGCGTCACCTCTCAACCATTTCCTGGCAAATGAAGCCCATTGTCCCAGCCAGAGCACCGCGCTTAACGGCCATGGTGGCCCTGGCTCGCATCTACGGTCGTCAGGCGCTTGACGAACGTACGGTCGGCAATGATGCAGGTCCCCTGGACAATATTCTTCGGTCTAAGCCGGAAAACGCAACCGCTTTTGTACAGTCCGAGTTGCCGTACTGGCTTTATGAAAAACTGCTCAATCAATTTGCAGATGAAGCTCCCGCTCTTTTTGAATCTATGAAAGAGGGTGCACCGCTTGATTTGAGAGTCAATCTTTTAAAGGCCAAGCGTGAAGAGGTGATGCAGGATTTGGCCGAACATGGAGTGGCGGCCGTTGAGACTCCAATGTCACCCGATGGTGTGCGGCTCATGACAAAGCCCGGTTTAACCAGTTGGTCCATTTACCGCGAGGGTAAAATTGATGTTCAGGATGAAGGCAGCCAATTGATTGCCCGCCTGGTGCAGCCCAAGCGCGGTGAGATGGTTTGTGACTTTTGTGCGGGAGCCGGCGGAAAAACTTTAGCGCTCGGGGCACTGATGCGATCAACCGGACGGTTATATGCTTTTGATGTCAATGAAAAGCGCCTGGCAGGATTAACGCCCCGTATGCGACGGGCCGGTCTCAGCAATGTTCATCCGATCGCGATTAAAACGGAAAGAGATACGCGAGTGAAGCGCCTTACCGGCAAGTTTGACCGCGTGTTGGTGGATGCGCCCTGCTCAGGTACCGGAACTCTGCGCCGCAATCCCGATTTGCGCTGGCGCATGAATGAAGAGGAATTGGCCAGAATCAATGCGATTCAGGCTAATGTTTTGGATTCTGCGAGCCGTTTGGTTAAAGCGGGCGGCAGACTGGTGTATGCAACCTGTTCATTGCTCAAGCAGGAAAACCAGGATGTTGTTGAGGCTTTCTTAGCCAATCATCCGGATTTCGAAATCATGGATGCAACGGAAGTTTTAGCCAAGCAGGGAGTCAATTTGCCTGATTGCGCCAAATCTCATGCTCCGTACTTTGTGATGGCGCCGCACCAAAGCGGAACAGATGGTTTCTTCGGGGCGGTATTGGTGAGAAAAGATCCCAACGCTTCTTAGAGTATTCGCGACTAAAATAAAAACGCTCACTTTTAAAATAATTAAAGTGGGCGTTGGTTTTTAAGCGAAGGTTTTTATGCTTTTCAGTGTTCCCAAGTCTTTGGCATTTCTGCTGGCCATGTGTTCAATGGTCGGACCTTTGTCGGCCAATACTTATATGCCGGGCCTTGGGATGATTGCCGACGAGTTTGCGGTCAGTGAAGTGGCCGCTTATCAGACACTTTCAAGCTATCTGATGTGTTTTGCTTTCTCATCGCTTTTTGTCGGAGCGATTTCCGATAGCCTCGGACGCCGGCCGGTTATGATGGGAGGACTTTTTTGTTACAGTCTTTCGTGCTTAATTTGTGCCGTCAGTTCCAACTACGAGACATTTTTAATCGGGCGCATCCTCATGGGACTTTTTGCCAGTACGGGAACAGTATTGGCCATGGCTGTAACGCGTGATTTATTCAGCGGCCGTCAGGCTCAGGAATTAACAAGTTTAATTGCTGTGATTTTTGCCCTGGCACCGGCTCTGGCACCGATTATCGGAGGGTGGCTTGTGGTGCTTTTCGGCTGGCGCAGTGTTTTTATTTTCCTGGCTTCTTTTGCGCTTTTGATGGCTTGTATCACGTATTTTTTGCTCCACGAGACCCATCCCAGAGAAAAAAGAACGGCTTTTCATTTCGTGCCTCTTGTGACAACCTATGCTCACTCCTTTAAAAATATTGCCTTTACAGCCGGTGTATTCTGTAACGGTTTCGTTTTCATGGGCTCGATTCTTTTTTCTGCCGGAGCTCCCGACTACGTAGAAAATGTAATGGGAATGGGAGTGACGGATTTCGGTTATCTGATGATTCCTTTGATCGGGTTTTCTGTGACCGGATCGATTTTCTGTACGAAGATTGCGGCGTATTTCGGTGAAGTCAAAACGATGTGGATTCAGATTGCTCTGATGTATGCGGCGGGCATCGCGGGTGTTGCCATGAATTATTTCTGGCACGTACCGTATCCGATCTGTCTTTTCGCAGTCATTATTTACAGCACTGCAATGAGTGTCATCCGACCGATTATGACCGTGTACAACCTGGACTATTTCCCGCAAAACAGAGGAATGGCTGCGAGTATTCAGCAGTTTTTCCAAACGTCGGCCTTTGCCATTTGTGCAGCGTTGTGGGTGCCGATTGTGATGGGAGAGGCTTGGAAGTATGATGCGGTCTTGCTTTTGTGCGGCGTCATGGTGAGCCTAACGTGGGTGATCGTCCTAAAAACACGTCCCCGTTGCCTGCCAGAAGACTATCAATCACAGAAAAGTCAGTAGCGCAGAAACGATCACCACGCTGCAGGCTACTGAAAGCGAATTGAGGTTGGCCGCCATTGACGGGTTGCACTTAGCTTTAATACAGAAAATTAAACCGACGACAGGAATCGGCGCCCAGGCGATGAGCGCAAGAATTTTTCGGATTTCTTCAGAAAAAGGCAGCAGATAGTACATGGCAAGCGACATGATGAGAGACCCCGCAAGCCTTATGCACAAAAGGCGCAGCAACTCTTTAAGTTGATCTGCAGGCATACTGAAGCGAATACTTTGTCCTAAGAGAATCATCGCTAAAAAAGCGTTGGCATTGGCTCCGATCTGTGCCCAATCTACAATCGTTTTCGGAAACGTGAGCCCTAAAACAGACAGGGTAAGCATGACAAAATAAGAGCAGATCGGACCAGAACTGAACATTCGTTTCAGGATGGTTTTGACAAGCGCCACACCCGTACCCGTTCCGGAACCTAACGCATAGGTGGTGCCGGTACACATGATGGAGTTGCCGATATCAAAAAGGCAAATTGAAAGGAAGCCCGTCGGTGTGACAAATGACTGAAGAAAGGGCATCACAAACGTACCGATGTTAAAGCCCGAGAGATTGAGCATGTCAAAGAGTCTTTTTTCGGGGTGTCGGTACGTAATCAGACAGGCAATGCCGATCATAAAAAAGTTGGTTAAAAGTCCCAGTCCGATGAGCCAGAGATAATTCCATTCAAGGTGCAGACCGTTTAAGCAGACCAGAATCAGGCACGGCAATGTGACATAAAGCAAAAGGCCGGAGAGCGCGTGTACGGTGTCTTCTTTGAGGATATGGGTGCGCTTGAGAAAGTAGCCGATAAAAATAAAAAGCACAAAGCCCAGAACTTTAATGAGACCGTCCACGTTAACAATCCTTCTTTTAGGGTTGATTGATCATTGTACGCTCAGCGGATTTCAATCTGAAAAGTGCTGATAGCTTAGGAGAGAATATTTAGCAAAAAGAGTTCAGAAATAAACAATTTTGTGCAATTGATTTTTTTTAAAATAAAAACACTATGCAAAAGGAGCGGGGCAATGTTTGACTCTACAAGACGACTTTATTTAAAAGCTCTCTCGGCAAGTGCCTTGGGATTCTGTTTGCCTCGCATATCTTTTGGCGAAACTGCGTTTTTGCGTTTGACTGATTTATCGAATCGTTCAGTCGTCCTAAGTAAGAAACCGCAGCGTTTTGTCGTGGCCAACTACATTGCCAATTTTCTTTTTGTGGGCGGTTCACAGGTGATCGATCAAATTGTCGGTCTGACTGCAGACGGCTGGCAAAGTACCCGTTATGCAGAATATGTTCGTCTGACGAGAGCTTTCCCGAAATTAAAGAATATTCCCAGTATCGGCGGCTATCACGATGACATTCTCAATACCGAGAAAATCCTTTCGCTTAAACCTGATGCGGTGATTGTGGGACAAACGCAGTTTGTGCAAAATGCACAGCGGCTGAATTTGTTGGAAAAAGCGGGTATTGCAGTCATCGTGCTGGATTATCATGCGATGACGCTTGAAAATCATGTTAAAAGTACTCAATTGCTCGGAAAATTACTCAATCGCGAGACTGTAGCTGATGAGCAGGTGAGTCGTTACCGTGAAGTCATAGAAACGATACAAACGCGTATCGCCAAAGCAGACAGCAAAGCGAAAAAGACTCCGGTTTATGTTGAGTGCGGTAACCTCGGTGTAGGCGCTTACGGCAATTCATACAACAAGTCAGTATTGTGGGGAGGTATTCTCAGAAGGCTTCAGGCAAATAACATTGCAGCCGATATGCCGGCGCCTTATGCATCGCTATCCAGAGAATTTGTCCTATCGAAAGATCCCGGCATCATCTTTATTGCGGGCAGCATTTGGCAAAACGCTCAGGAAAATGACCAGATGCGAATGGGTCTGATGGTTTCAAAAGAAGAGGCCTTGAGGCGTTTGTCCGGCTTTATCAGGCGGCCGTTTTGGGACAGACTTCAAGCGGTGCGGGACAATCGGGTGTATGGTGTTGACCACGGCAGTCTTCGCTCTATGATGGATTACACTTTGTCGCTTTTC
Organism: uncultured Sutterella sp.; assembly: GCA_900544345.1. Taxonomy (GTDB): domain Bacteria; phylum Pseudomonadota; class Gammaproteobacteria; order Burkholderiales; family Burkholderiaceae_F; genus Aphodousia. The sequence continues at coordinate 67,422 of UQUR01000008.1, forward strand.
ATGGCGCAGGTGATCTATCCCGGATTATTTGAAGACTTTGACCCTGAAGCTGAAATTCATGCATTTTATAAGCGCTATTTACCCGAAGTCGATTCTTCCGGTACGTTTACTTTAAGACCCTAGATTGTATGAGCTGTCATTTGCACTATCGTCAGACCAATCGTAAACGCATAATGATTTTATGCGCGGCGGCGGTGTTGCTGCTGATTACGATCGTGCTGGATCTGGCGGTTGGCTCATCGTCCATGTCTTTGTCTGCTTTAACGCAGGCTCTCCTTAGCGGTCCGAACGCCTCCGATATCAATGCAACAATTGTATGGTCCCTGAGACTGCCGATGACCTTGACTGCGCTTTTTGTCGGCACTTCCTTGGCTATGGCAGGTCTTCAGATCCAGAATATTACGCAAAACGCTTTAGCCAGTCCCTCGACACTAGGGATTACTTCTGCAGCAAGCTTCGGTGCTGCTTTGTCGATTAGTTTAGGTTTGGGGTTTTTAGGTCAATTTTGGATTGCTACGGCGACAAGCGCACTCATTTTTGCCTTATTGGTTTCCTTTGCAATTTATTTTTTAAGTGCACGCCGCGGGATGACGCCTGAGACATTTATTTTGGCCGGTATTGTTGTGAACTTTTTCTTTTTGGCTCTGCAGCAGGTTTTGATTTATCACTCCAGTCCTGAAGTCGCTCAAATCATCAACGGTTGGACATTCGGGAATTTAGAAAGGGCGTCATGGTTGGCGGTCGGCTTAAATGCTGCACTGACTCTTTTAATTGCTCTTTTTTTAATGAAACGCAGTTGGGTCATTACGGCGCTCACTTTGGGAGAGGAGCGGGCAATGAGTTTGGGCATTGCAGTCAGGCGACTTCGAATTGAAACATTTTTTCTGTCTGCATTACTGATTGCTGCTGCAGTTGCTTTTATCGGTACGGTAAGTTTTGTCGGTCTGGTTGCTCCTCACATTGCGAAGTTGGTTTTAGGCGAGGATCAGCGTTTTCTGCTTCCCGGAACTCTTCTGTCCGGTGCTCTTTTGATGGGACTGAGTTCCCTATTTGCCAAACTGATTTCAGTCGGATCCGTTATTCCGGTTGGGATTATTACGTCTTTGGTGGGGGTGCCTTTCCTCTTGGTTTTACTGATTCGATATAGCGCCAGGAGGACTCAATGATTCAGCTGAAATTAGATAAATTGGCAGTGAGCTATGGACAAAGCCCGGTGCTTTACGATATTTGCGCCAATATCGAAGGCGCTCAGCTCATCAGTGTGATCGGACATAACGGAAGCGGGAAAACAACGCTTTTAAAAGCGATTGCCGGCTTAATCCATCATCAGGGAGAGGTAAGCGTTATGGAAGACGGTCATGAAATTGCGTCTTCTGCCATCCGCTACGTTCCTCAGCTCTCCGGAACCTCTTCAACTTTGACTGTGTTTGAAATGGTACTGTTGGGGCTTGTGAAATCATTATCCTGGCGAGTCACACAGGAAATATTCAATCGGGTTGATGCAACGCTGCACGCACTTGAAATTGATCAGTTGGCGCATACTCCGGTCAATAAACTGTCCGGCGGTCAGCGTCAGTTGGTTTTTTTAGCTCAAGCTTTTGTCTCTGAGCCCAAGGTGCTTCTTTTGGATGAACCGACGAGTGCATTGGATCTGCGACATCAATTGATTGTGATGAATGCGGTGCGTGAATACACGCAAAAAAAGAAGGCGATAACATTGGTTATCATGCATGATTTACTGACTGCGGCACGTTTTAGTCAGCAGATTTTGCTTTTGGAAAAAGGAACGCTATCCATACTGGATGAACCGGAATTGGTGCTTCAGGCCCAAAGGCTTGAGCGTATTTATAACGTGAGCGTCAGTATTGAAAAAACAGCTTCAGATTTTTTAAATGTCGTGCCGATCAAACCTTTATAGCGTGGCAGAAACGATTTAGGTAACAAAAAAGCTCGGAACTGATCCGAGCTTTTTGGTCGGTACGATGACTCAATTACTTGAGCTTCGTTTCCTTGTAGACCACATGCTTGCGAGCAACCGGGTCATACTTGGAAATTTCCATCTTACCCGTACTCGTACGCTTGTTCTTGGTCGTCGTATAGAAGTGACCCGTACCAGCGGTCGATTCTAACTTGATCTTTTCACGGTTACCCTTTGCCATGGTGAACTCCTATTAGATTTCGCCGCGGGCGCGGAGGTCCGCTAAGACCGCATCAATACCGAGCTTGTCGACCGTACGAAGACCTGCCGCCGTCAGACGCAAACGAACCCAACGGTTTTCGCTTTCAACCCAAAAACGACGATATTGAAGATTGGGCATGAAACGACGCTTGGTTTTGTTGTTTGCGTGAGAGACGCGGTGGCCGACCATCGGCGCTTTGCCGGTGACTTGACACACTCGTGCCATCGCTAACTCCAGTCAAAAAATTAAAACAAAAACAACCCGCCCGAAGTAATACATCTCACCTCGGTGGGGTCAACGGTACCGAGCATTATACTCATCACCCCCTCTCTTAGCAAATCAAATCATCTTGTCGGTTATGTCACCTCGCCCACAGCGAATTAGTCACGTCCAAGAAAGCGACTTCGTCATAGGGATTGATACAAGGAAGGTGTCACCTCCGGCTCATATATGTAAGGTATCAGAAAGAAAATGGCGAACTGATTCAATTTGACGAAAGTCCACCCCATTGCTTCGGACCACAAAAGGATCGTGCTTGCTTAATAGTTTTTATACCGATGATGCGAGATGTCGAATCACTGCCGCTCATTTTTTAAGTGTTTAAGCATTTAGAAAGGCCATTGTGCTTCGATGCCGCCCGCGAGACTGGCAGTAGACGAGCTTTCGCGTTCATAATACAGACGGGCGTTAAGTGTAAAACCTGCTTTATTTTGAAGACCCAATTTAACGCCTGCTCTCAAGCGATTCTTACTGTCGAAATCCACTGTGCGCTTAAAGCTCCCATGCAGGTCAGAGGCCGCAAAGGAGAGTTTCATGTCGCCCGCATCCGGCATAAGTTCTCGAGCATAGGCCGCATGTACTTGCCAGAAAGCGCGGTTTGGTTCAAAGACTGCACCTTCAAGTTTGACGCCCACCTGCGCTTCAAGCGAGCGATAAAGGGCGGATCCTGCATGCATCGCGGCTACGCCATTAGAGTCTTCCTCGTAAGAGGGCACATAGTGTACGAAACCTTGAAAACCGGCGTAGGGTTCGATTCTTAGCGTATCGTCAAGATCAAAGGCGAGTCCTGTGTGAGCGGAAAGCCCTAAGGACCATCGATCCACGTCGGCTTCGGTTTTATCCGTCATGCCGGTGTAACCCACAATGCGGTCTTCGTCACTGTTGACGTAGCCCAAACGAACTGAGCCTTTGGCAAAAAGCGGGGTATCCAAAATATTTTCCGCACGTCTGTGGGCAGAAATCCAAATGCCTTTGGCAGTGTAGTCATCAATCGTTGAGGCGTCACCGCGGGCCGTTAATGCAGCAATCGAGAGGCCTGCTTCACCGTCGAGGTCTTTTCGAATCATACCGCCCGCGAGACCTGCGACATCGGTTCTCACCGTGCCGATGGATCGCGCTTTACTTCTGCCGCCTACAGGCTTCATCCAAACGTAGTCGCCATCGGGTTCAGCAGCGCGGGTCAGCAGCAGGAACCCATCGAAGTGATAATCGGCGAGAGCCGATGACACAGTAGGGAATCCCCGCCGTTCACGTTGCAGAGGATGTCAAGCCCGTGATGTCATGTGCTTTTGGAGCTGTCTGGTTGGGGGCTGTGCTTACGGTAAGTTTTTAGTTCGGAAGTTTCTTTTTAGTCATCGGTTCAATTATTTGTTGGGCTTCTACACGAGAGCAAAAAATCAGTCACGAATGATCACGAGAGCCGGTTTGCCGTCGTAACCGTAGCGGCGACGATTACGAATGATCAGAACAACGCTCAATACCAAAGTAAAAGTCTCTGCCACAGGAACCGAGAGCCACAGACCGATTTCACCGATTAGACTCGGAAGGCACTCGATTGCTAAAACCGTAAAAAGAAATGTTCGGCAAAAAGAAATCGCGGCTGCGCGTTTACCGTCTCCCATAGCTGTAAAAAGGTAAGCTGCAAACATGTTTGGGCACAGCAGCAAGAGCGATAAAGCGTAAAGACCGAAATTGGCTAAAACAAGATCGAAAACCGGGGAATCTTTCGGGGTAAAAAAGCCCAGTACAGGAGCAGCAAAAACAAGCGACAGAGCATAAGCCCCCAAGGAGAAAACCGTCATAATAATCAGACTGTTTTTAAAGACTTGAGCGAGTTCCGGCCAATTTTGCTCGCCGTATTTGTAGCCTAAAATCGGACCGGTTGCTTCACAAAAACCGTAGAAAATGGCGTTAAAAACGTATGTGGAGTAAGAGGCAATTGTGAGAGCGGCTACACCGTCAACTCCTAACCAATACATAAAGGCGGCATTAAACAGATAAAGCGTAACCGATGAAGAAAGGCTTCCTACCATTTCTGAAAAGCCGCTCGTGCAGGCGCCTTTTAAAGCGTCCCAATCGGGGCGGGTCAGAATAATTCGGATGGGAGCTTTGTTGCGGCAGAAAAATAAAGCGCCGGCGGCTGCCGCTACAATCCATGAAATAACCGTTGCCAAGGCTGCTCCGTACATTCCCCATTGCAGGGGACCCATAAAAAGAATATCCAAAACAACGTTTGTTAAACCAGAAGCAACAGAGACTGCCAGACCGAGTTTGGGATAACCTGCAACAGTGAAGAATGTCTGAGCGAGTACACTCAGTAAAAAGCACGGCATAAACAGCAACCAGACAATCTGATAGTCATAAGCAAAGGCGTACTGTTCTTCGTTGACGTTAAGAAATCCCAGCAACGGATCCAAAAGTAAAATCCCCAGTAATCCGACAACCGTACCGAAAACGCATTCTGCGTATACCAATGTGCTTAATGCGCGGTCAGCACCTAAAGAGTCGCCGGCTCCCATTCTTCTGGAGACAACAGAGCCACCGCCCGCAGAAAGCATAATGCCGACAGCTCCCAGAAAAATAGCCAGTGGGAAAATCATGTTTAGCGATGCGAGCGCCACCGTTCCCATGTATCGACTGATGAGTACTCCGTCGGCCACCATGTAGCTCATGATGAATAAAGACATCATCATGCGGGGGAAGGTGAAGTGAAGCTGTCCTGCAATGGTGAAATGTTGACCGAGAATGGTATTGGTTGCTCTCATCAGTTAACCGAATAATGATTAAAATCAGCTCTTCAATACTAGCTGAACGCAAAGTTTGTTGTTTGCACAAAAGTTGCTGAAAAATTCTTATTTTGTTGCACTGTACACAACGATTAAAAGAAAAATCGGTAGACTTCAAACTTATTTCCGGGGGAATGGTATGCAGGTTCTTTTAGCTCAGCCCAGAGGCTTTTGTGCCGGTGTGAACCGTGCAATTGCTATTGTAGAAAAAGCACTGGATGTTTACGGTGCGCCGATTTATGTCAGACACGAAATCGTTCACAACAAAACGGTTGTAAACGAGCTTAAACAAAAAGGGGCTGTTTTTGTTGATCATTTAAGTGAAGTACCGGACGGTGCGACTGCGATTTTGTCAGCGCACGGCGTTCCTCAGAAAGTTAAAGACTATGCGGCGACAAGACCGATCCGTATTTTTGATGCAACTTGTCCATTGGTCATGAAGGTTCATCGTGAAGTGGTCAAAATGCACAACGAAGGCCTCACTGTCATTGTGATCGGACACAAAGGTCATGCAGAAGTGGAAGGGACAATGGGACAAGTGCAGGGCAATATTTATCGCGTTTGTTCCGATGAAGAAGTCGATGCACTCACGGTACCTGATCCGGAAAAAGTCGGTTATGTGACTCAAACCACCCTTTCAATGGATGAAACTAAGGAAGTTATTGCCAGATTAAAAGCGAAATTCCCGAAAATCCGTTCTTTGTCAGCGGCTGATATCTGCTATGCAACTCAAAGCCGACAGGAGGCCGTCAAAAAATTAGCCGCCCTTGTCGATTTAGTGCTGGTTATTGGTTCTAGTTCTAGTTCCAATTCACGTCGTCTGCGTGACAAAGCACAAAAAGAGGGGGTGAAAGCGTTCCTAATTGACAGTGTCGAGGATATTGAACCATCTTGGTTTGATGGCGTTGAAATAGTAGGGTTAACAGCTGGGGCTTCAGCTCCTGAACACTTGGTGCAAGGAGTTGTGGACTATTTAAAGACCAACGGGGCAACGTCGGTAGAAACAATGCCTGGTGTACCGGACCGGATTGCGTTTCCCCTTCCTACAGGACTGTAAAAAAGAAAGGCTTAATATGGCAAAAGAAAAACATCAAAGTGCAACGCCCGCCACCGATTGGCTAAAGCAGCACAAGGTTCAGTTTGAACCTTTCTCGTATGAATATGTTGATCACGGTGGCACAGCATCAGTGGCAGCCGCTTTCGGGCTTGACCATCACACAGTGGTAAAAACACTTATCATGGAAGATGAGCATGCTAAACCTCTTGTGATTCTGATGCATGGGGATTGTGAAGTAAGTACCAAAAATTTGGCCCGTCAAGTCGGTGCTAAACATATCGCTCCATGCAAGCCTGAACAGGCACAAAGAAACAGCGGCTATCAGGTGGGCGGTACCTCTCCTTTTGGAACGAGAAAACGGATGCCCGTTTACGTGCAAAAGACAATTTTGGATTTGCCCGAAATCTATATCAACGGCGGCAGACGAGGGTTTATCGTCAAAATTAATCCCGGCGTGTTGGTTAGTGAATTGGGAGCTAAGCCGGTTGATTGCGCCAACGCTGACGAATAGCTCCTTTTATGAGAAGCTGCCTTAGCACATTTGGCAAATAAGGCAGCTTTTCTCAGCCGATAATATCAGCAGCCGCATCTTTAAGACGCCAGCGCGGTTTGACACCGAATTTCAGATTCTTGAAGTGGTGATTGATTTCCTCACTACTCATATGCTTTAAGCGCTCAAGTCCTGCAGTAGCAATCATGGCACCGTTATCGGTGCAGAGTTTGATCGGCGGGAAAAAGACTCGCATGCCTCTTTTCCTGGTTTCGTAGACCAAACGGTTGCGCAATTGCTTGTTGGCACTCACGCCGCCAGCGACCACCAGAGTTTTCATCTTTTCCTGCTTCATGGCTTTGACCACTTTGGCAGCGAGCACATCAACAACAGCATCCACAAAGGCACGTGCAAGATTGGCTCTGAAAGTCTCGTCAGTAGGATCGGGAGCCGCTTTAACGGCTGTTAAAACAGCAGTTTTGAGTCCCGAAAAACTCATGTCCAGATTAGGCGAGTGAATCATCGGACGAGGTAAATCAATGAGACCGGACGTTCCTTTTTCAGCTAAAGCACTGACGGCGGGACCACCCGGATAACTCATGCCTAAAAGCTGAGCGGTCTTATCGAAAGCTTCTCCAACCGCATCATCTAAAGTGTCTCCCAGTAACTCGTACTGACCGAATCGGGAGACTTTCATAATTTGAGTGTGTCCGCCAGAAACCAAAAGAGCAATGAAAGGAAATTGCGGAGCGGGGTCAGCCAAAAGATTTGCAAGGAGGTGCCCTTCCATATGGTGCACGCCGATCACCGGAATATCAAGCGCAAAAGCCAGGGCATGAGCGACACTGACTCCCACCAGCAGGGCACCGGCCAAACCCGGTCCTTGAGTGACCGCGATTGCGTCGAGATCATTCTTAGTTTTGCCGGCTTGCTGCAGCACCTGTTCAATTAAAGGAATGACCCGGCGAATATGGTCGCGGCTTGCCAATTCCGGCACGACACCGCCATATAATCGATGCATATCTATTTGGGTGTGAATGGCATGAGCGAGCAGGCCTTTTTCGCTGTCAATCAGCGCAACACCGGTTTCATCGCAGGAGGACTCTAAACCAAGAACGAGCATAAAACTAATTAAATCAGTAAGTTATAGGTTTTTCTTCAAGAAAATATGAAAAAAATGAAGGGACTATTTCCTTTTAGGCGTATTTTATGCGAAAATACGGAACTTTCGGAGGTCGTGTATACGTTTCGAAAGACATTCGTATACTCTGATCAGATCGGTAAAGCATTACCGTAACATTTTTTATTGACAGGTAAGGTGCCTGATGCCCACTATTCGTGTTAAAGAAAACGAACCGTTTGAAACCGCTCTTCGCCGTTTCAAGCGCACTATTGAAAAGAGCGGTCTTTTGACCGAATTGCGTGCCCGTGAGTTCTATGAAAAGCCCACGGCTGAACGTAAACGTAAGAAGGCTGCTGCCATCAAGCGTCACTACAAGCGCTTGCGCAGCCAAATGTTGCCGAAGAAGCTCTACTAATTCTCGGACCGCATTCATATGACGGTCCGTCATTGCGCTAGGATCGTCAGGGCTTGAGCTTCGTCTTAAAGCCAAAACTACGCGTGCAAAGCTCTGACTGTTGGAGTAGTGCACGCGTTTTTTTTAAAGGAAAAATAAAATGACGATTAAAGAACAAATCATGGCCGACATGAAAGCTGCCATGAAGGCGCACGATGCTGCTCGCTTAGGTGCTATTCGATTGCTCATGGCTGCAATTAAACAAAAAGAAGTCGATGAACGTATTCAATGCGCTGATGCTGATATCGTTGCCATTATTGCTAAATTAGTTAAACAACGTCACGATTCCATCGAGCAATATACGGCGGCTAATCGTCAGGATTTGGCAGAAAAAGAACAGGCTGAAATTGAAGTCTTATCAACTTATCTGCCGAAGCCTTTGAGTGAAGAAGAAATTACGGCTATTGTCGATGAAGCTATTGCTGCAATTGGCGCTACCGGAATGGCTGCTATGGGTAAAGTGATGGGCGCTGTTAAGCCCAAACTTACCGGTCGCGCTGACATGAGCAAAGTTTCTGCTTTAATTAAGCAAAAACTGTCTGCCTAGTAATTTCTCTTGATTATGATCCCTGAAAGTTTTATCGAAGAGGTTCTCTCGCGCACCGACATTGTTCAGGTGATTGGCCGCTATGTGAAGTTGCAGCACAAAGGCAGCAACTGGATGGCTTGTTGTCCTTTTCATAAGGAAAAAACGCCTTCTTTTGCGGTCAATCCCTCGAAGCAGTTTTTCAAATGCTTTGGCTGTGGCGAGCATGGTACAGCGATTACCTTTTTGATGAAATTTAAGGGACTGACATTCCCTGAGGCAATTAAGGAACTTGCAGATAATCTGGGTATGGAAGTTCCGGAAGACCGTCAGGCAAAAGTTCGCCAAGCCAAAGCTAAAACACTGACCGATTATCTGGCTCAGGCGGCTGACTTTTATCACCAAGCTTTATTTCATGATCGTCACGCCATTGAGTATTTGAAAGGTCGTGGCATTACTGAAGAAACGGTTAATAAGTTTCAGTTGGGCTTATCGCCGGATACCTGGCAGGGACTTCAATCAATATTTAAAGCTGAGGGATACGAAGACTCTAAACTTGAAGAATGCGGTCTTGTCATTGCTAAAGATGCGCATCGTTACGATCGTTTCCGCGGCAGGATCATGTATCCGATTCGCAATCCGAGAGGGCAGGTGATCGGGTTCGGTGCCCGCACAATGATCCCTGGTGAAGAGCCGAAATATCTGAATTCTCCTGAAACGCCTGTTTATCACAAAAGCCAGGAACTCTACGGGCTTTACGAAGCCCGTGATGCTATTCACAAAAAAGGTAGGGCTATCGTCTGTGAAGGCTACATGGACGTAATCCAAATGTCCCAGGGTGGATTTTTGGAAACGGTAGCTGCCTTAGGAACTTCGATTACGCCTGAGCACGTTAAAAGACTTTTCCAGCTCTCAGACCACGTCTACTTTTCTTTTGATGGTGATGCTGCGGGTTTTAAGGCTGCCCGTCGAGCAATGGAGTCTACGCTTTCGATTATCAGCGATACTCAAACTGCTCACTTTGTGCTGTTGCCTCAGGATGAAGATCCTGACAGCCTGATTAAATCTCAAGGTCCTGAGGCTTTTGAAGCACAACTACGATCGGCTTTCCCTTTGTCGAAATTTTTCGTAATGGACATTGTCAGGGAGGTTACTCAAGGTCGGGGTTTGCGGACGGCTGAAGAGCGGGCACAAGCCATTGCTATTGCAAAGCCTTTATTGCAGCGTATGAATGCGCATACTCTTCGGCAGCTCTTGCTTCAGGAATTTTCCTCTGTTTTGAGAATGGATCCGGGTGAGGTAGCCACTTTATGCGGTGTGACGCTTTTGGATATTCCTCAGACGGCAAAATCTAGCAAACAGGTGAGTGCCTATGGGCGAGATGCCCAACAGGGGCAGCGTTACAGGCGTCCGGTTCGTCCGGTGACTACAGGTCCCATCTTTGCCAACATCAAGCGTCGGCTTTTGCAGTGTTTTATCACTCATCCTCAGTGGTTGTTGAAGTACTCAGATCAAATAGAGTACGAGCTCTTGGATACTGTTGATGAGTGGGAAGAGGCTATCGTGAGATTGTGGCATTTAGCTCAAGATCACTCCAAGGGCGAAAGTTTTGATGTTTCTCAGCTCACGACAGGATACCTTTTGTCATTTCTGCAATCCGATGCACTCTATGATCGTCTGGCAGATTTGGCTTCAGAAGAAGAGGTACTTCAAACTCCTGCGGAAGTGGCGGAGTATGAAATTAAATGTGCTTTCTTAAAATTAGAGAAAGCTCAACTTGATGCCAAAATTGCAGAAATTCTTTCCTTGGAGGAACAGGGGGAAAATGTGGACTCTCAATATTTGGAAAGGTTGTTTAAGCGGCGTCAAGATATCCATCGATCTCTGATTGATGAGAGTACTCAGGCAGTAGATTTTGTTTTGGATAATCGTTTGAGTGGTTAAATTCCAAGCAAAAACCCTTAGTTTTGCAAGCCCAATTCGCTCGCAAAGCTCGTATAATCGCAGAGCTGTTCTCATTGTAAAAATTAAAGAGAACCGATTTTGCTATCAGTATGATTTGCAAAGGACCCCGACTCTCCCTTAGCTGTTTCCTGTCTACGATTAAAATCGTGGCAAAGGAATAGAGTGTATGTATGGCTACTCGAAAGAAAAAGTCGTCTAAAAGCGAATCTCTGACGGTTGCAGCTGCGCCGTCGGCAGAAACCACTATCAATATTCTTTTCGATCAACCGATCAAAATTCAAGCTCCGGACCTTAAAGCGCTTCCTAAAGCGAGCAATGTCAGTCGCAAGAAACAGCGCTTGAAAAAGTCTTTGGAACAGGTTTATCAAAACGGCGCAAGCGAAATTCGTCTGCAAAAACTTCGCTCTCTGATTGTTCAGGCTAAGCAAAACGGCTACGTCACTTATGAGCAGCTCTCTGAAGTAGTTCCTGAACAGGTTGATGATGAAGATGAAGCTATTGCTAAGCTTGAGCACGCTTTTACCTTCTTGGGTATTCAAGTACTTGATGAACCGCCCGCTGAAGACGAAATTTTGCTCAATGATTCCCCCTTGTCTCTTGTGCAGGATGAAGATGATGAAGATGACGAGGACGTGTTGAGTTTGGTTGAAAGCGATGTAGCTCGAACCTCAGATCCGATGACGATGTACACTCGTGAAATGGGAGCAGTGGCACTTTTAACCCGTGAGGAAGAAATCGCTATTGCAAGGCGCATTGAAAATGGCTTTCAAGCAATGATGGAAGCAATTGCCGACAGTCCTGTGGCGCTCAAAGCTCTGGTGGACATGGCTGATACTCTTCGTGCCGATGAAGTTAGTGTTGAAGCTATTGTTGACGGGGTAACAGATGAAGACTTGTCAGTTACTCAGATGAATGAGGAAGAACTGCCCGAATATAGTGAAGAAGACGATGATGTCCAGGAAGTGGCAATTGGTGCTTCTGGAATGAGTTCCGAACAACTGAAGGTTCTCAAAGATACAACACTTGATATTCTTGATACCTGCAAGGGTTACTACGATTGTATGCAGAAAATAGCTGTTGATAGCGATGAATATCGACAGCTTGAAATGGCGGTGAAAGAGCAGTTGATGAAGGTCCGATTTACGGCTTCTACGGTTCGCACGCTTTCAGACCTTCTTCATGATAAGGCTGAGATCTATAAAAGAATTGAACAGGATGCACAGCGTCTGCTTGTTGATGTTGTAGGAATGTCCAGAGCTGAGTTCGGGCGTCTTTTTAGGGATGAGGGTTTTAGCAAAGAGGCCATAACCAATCGTCTTTATAAGGATCAGCCTTACAGCTTAGCTCTAGAGAAAAATATTGACTCTATTTTGCAGATTCAGCACCACTACGCAGAATTTAACTCCCAAGTGAGGTTGCCTGCTGCTCGTATGCGTGAGCTCTACAGCCAAATGTGCGAAGCTGAGAAAACGGTGCACGAAGCCAAGCAGGAAATGATTAATGCCAATTTGCGGCTTGTGATCTCTATTGCAAAGCACTACTTGAATCGAGGATTGCAGTTTTTAGATTTGATTCAGGAAGGCAACATGGGGTTGATGAAGGCGGTTGATAAATTTGAGTATCGCCGCGGCTATAAGTTCTCTACTTATGCAACCTGGTGGATCCGCCAGTCCATTACTCGTGCGCTTGCTGATCAGGGACGTACGATTCGTATTCCTGTGCATATGGTTGAAACACTCAACAAAATTACGAGAATTTCTCGCCAATACCAGCAAGAATACGGTCGAGAACCTTCGTATGCCTATCTGGCCGAAAAAGTTGGTCTGTCAGAACAGCGAGTAAGAACTATTATGCGTGCAAGGCGAGAACCAGTTTCTATTGATTCTCCTGTGGGTGACGAGGACGATTCTCATTTGGTTGATTTCATTGAGGATAAAGTCTTACAGAGTCCGTTGGAAAAAGCCGAAAGTGACAACCTTAAACAGGTTGTACATGAAGTACTTTCTTCTTTGTCTCCGAGAGAGGCCAAGGTATTGATGTTACGTTATGGTATTGACACTAATACGGAGCACACTTTGGAGGAATTGGGAAGACAGTTCGTGGTGACTCGTGAACGAATTCGTCAGATAGAGGCAAAAGCACTCAGAAAGTTGCGCCATCCCAGCAGAGCAAATAAGTTACGAGGATTCCTGGAAGGGGAAGATCCACATAAAATTTGATTTAAATCAAATAAATGCCAAAGCCTGTGTAAATTGTTGCACAGGCTTTATTTTTCTAGTGTATCTTAGTAGATTCGCAGTGGTTTGGTGGCCCATCGTCTCTGACGAATCTAGCTTTTCTCTTATTTCTAGCCCCGAAACCGACTGCCGCTTATTATACGAGCTTCGTTTGTTTGCTGAGTCTGGAGACCGTGCAGACTGATGAAGTAAACAACGGGAACAGGATTCACAGAGATGTGAATCGAACCGGTTTGAGACAAACTCTATTGCGTGGGTCAGAGGCTAGGAGCGCGAAATTCTGTATTTATTATTTGTACGGTGTGTAGTACAGACATGCCGCATGGACTATTGTCCTATTGAATTTGATGCGCTAAGTCACTATCCGCTATTTAGTGTTTTTCTGTCCGGTTTCATTGACTGAGTATTTGTACGAGATTATGAAAAAAGCGACTGTCGAAAAAGCAACCTCTGCCAAAAAAGCCAACGAGGATATTGAATTGGTTGGCAATTTGGACGTTGAGTCTTCCAATCAGGAAGACTTTGATCAATGGCTGCATTCACATGACAAGTTGAAGATCAACCTCAAAGGCAACTTGACGTTGGATGAGGATGAGTATGCCCAAGAGGAGCTCGACGAAGAAGAGCTTGAAGAGGAAATTGAAGAAGCCGAGGAACTCTCCGAAGACGATTTCGGGGATGACTACGGCGAACTTCCCAAAATCGAAAAGCGCAAAGGCGGACGTAAAAAGAGTGATCCAATTGCCGATTTGCTGCCGACACAAACCGAACAGGAAGAAGGGGCGGAAAACGGATATCGTCAATTGGTCCGCTTCGGTCGCTCTCGCGGTTGGGTAACGATTGCTGAAATCAATGACTTGCTGCCGGAAAGTGCACTTCGTTCCGAAGACGCATTAACTGAAATTACTTTGGGTTTGGGTCGCTTCGGTGTTCAGGTTTTTGACCATACGCCTGACGAAGATACGGTAGCCATGTTAGCCGAGCAACAGGCGACGGTCGATGATGATATCGACGAAGAAGATGCGGCTACTATTTTGACTCCCGAAGAAAGTGCGGGTCTTTCCAAAGATCCGTTAAGAGCTTATCTGCGTGGCGTAGGCAGTCATAAACTTTTGACCCGTGAAGGCGAAATTGAAGTTGCAAAGAGCATTGAGCAGCATCGTGCTCGCTTGGTTCAAGTAGTTTTGATGTCCCCACTGTCTATTCAAGAATTGTTGAATTTGGCAGAAAAAGTTCGTGAAGGAACTGAGACAATCGATAATGTTATCGATGGGTTCACCGATGTGGCCGGAGAAGAAATTCAAGACGACAGTGGTGACCTCAATACCGATATTGGCGCTGCAGCAATGACTGTTGAACAGCTCAATGAGATGAAGGAACGTGCTCTGGAAATGTTCGGACGTCTAAAGGGCTATTTGGACAAGATGCGTGAAAGCTTTGCTGATCCCACAAAGAAAAAAGCTTTTGATTTGGCCAGAAAAAATATCGCCGATGAGTTGTCGATTGTGCGCTTTTCTGTGAAGACGGTTTCACACTTGGCAGATATCTTAGCTGAACATATGTCCAAGGTAACCGATACGATGTACGCTATGCGTGATGTAATGGTCAACAAAGCGCACATGACGCAGGAACACTTTGTACGTGGCTTCAGCGAACGATGCTGTGATCGTCAATGGTTCAATGATGAAGTAGCAAGCGATGAGCCCTGGGCAAAAGCACTCGAACAGCATCGAGGTGTGTTTGAAGAACTGCAGGCTAGACTTTTGGGTTTGCAGGAAGAAGCAAGTCTTCCTATCTCCGAGCAGCGAGATCTGCATCGCAGCATGACGGTGGCTCAGGCAAGCTTGTCTAAGGCTAAGGCCAAGATGATTGAAGCTAACCTGCGACTGGTTATTTCCATTGCCAAGGGTTATGTCAATCGTGGCTTAGCTATGCCGGATTTGATCCAAGAAGGCAACTTGGGTTTGATGAAAGCGGTGGATAAATTTGAGTATCGCCGTGGCTATAAATTCTCAACTTATGCAACTTGGTGGGTTCGTCAGGCGGTGACGCGCGCCGTGGCTGACTATGGTAATACCATTCGTATTCCGGTTCATATGACTGAGTCTTATAACAAGATTCGTCGCATCAAGCAAAAGTATCTGCAAGAGCACGGTAAGCAGCCTTCTGATAATGAGTTGGCTGAATTATCCGGCGTACCGCTTCCTAAAGTGCAACTGCTGATTCAAGCCATGCGTGGGGTCGAATCAATCGATGCACCGATCGGTGATGATGAAGATGCTACAAAGTTGGACTTTGTCCGTGGAGATGAAGAACAAGATCCGCAACGTCGCTTTATGGTGACCGCGATGGAAGAAGAAATCAAGAAGTCTTTAGATCGTTTGACCGATCGTGAGGCGACTGTTCTTCGACTTCGCTATGGTATTGGTACAAGCCATGACCACACGCTTGAAGAAGTTGGCCGTTCAATGGGTCTGACACGTGAACGTGTACGTCAAATTGAAAGTGCGGCTATACGTAAATTGCGTAGCCCCGATTTTGCAGAAAGATTACGCGATTACGTTCAAACACGTTAATGACATCTTTTTAACTTGAGGCCACTCTTATCGAAAGGTACGAGTGGCCTTTTTCGAACAATGACAACAAAAATTAATCCCTGGCGTTTTTGTGTAGCTCCAATGTTGGACTGGACGGATCGACATTGTCGTTATTTTCATAGACAGTTGTCCAGACATGCTCGTCTTTATACTGAAATGGTCACTTGCGGGGCAATAATTTACGGCGATAAAGCTCGGCACTTGGACTTTAATGCCGAGGAGCATCCTGTAGCTTTGCAGTTAGGTGGCAGCGATCCGAAAGATCTAGCCGTTTGCACCAAGATTGCTCAACAGTGGGGCTATGACGAGGTCAATCTCAACTGCGGCTGTCCCAGCGAACGTGTGCAGAGGGGATCCTTCGGAGCCTGTTTGATGGCAGAACCTCAGTTGGTTGCTGATTGCTGTAAGGCTATGATGGATGTGGCCGATATTGATGTTACAGTTAAGCATCGTATCGGTATTGATAAGATTGAAGACTATAGCTTTGTTCGTGATTTTGTCGGAACGCTTTTCGATACAGGCGTGAGAACTTTCATTGTTCATACACGTAATGCATGGTTAAAAGGTTTAAGCCCGAAAGAAAATCGTGAAATACCGCCTCTGAAGAGAGAAGTTGCATTTAAGCTCAAGGAGGATTTTCCTCAGGCAAGTATTGTGATCAACGGTCAAGTGGATACACTTGAGTTAGCCGAAGAGCTTCTTCAGAAGGTCGATGGTGTCATGATGGGGAGGGCCGCTTATAAAACGCCTTGGGTTTTAAGTGATGTTGATGCACGTTTGTTTGCGGATATGCACCCGGTTCCGACTCGTGAAGAACTTATAGAAAGAATGACTCAGTATATTCGGCGAGAAACGCCAAAAGACAGTCATGTTCCCCGTGCTACAGCTAAAGCGATGATTGGGTTATTACAAGGATTAGCTGGTGCCAGATTTTATCGAAGGACTTTGTCCGATCCTGCAGCCTTTGCAGAAACGGGAACTGAGATATTAAAAGCGGCATTTGCGAGTGCCGGTTGGGCGGAAAGACTGACTGAAGATAGGCGAGATGATGACGAATTTTGATGGCTTGCCCGATATAATGAGCAAATCTCAGAATTTTGTTAGAGCCTGAGTATTCAGGCAAAAGGTGATATATGAAAATACTGGTAGCCGTTAAGCGGGTTGTTGATTACAACGTAAAGGTTCGACTCAATGATGCAGGGGAACCTGATACTGCCACGGTCAAAATGTCTATCAATCCTTTTGATGAAATCGCTACAGAGTGTGCAGTTCAATTAAAGGAAAAAGGTATTGCCACCGAAGTAGTCGCTGTGACCATTGGCGCAGAAAAAAGCTTGGATACTTTGCGGGTGGCTATGGCTATGGGAGCCGACCGTGGTATCCATGTAGTTAGCGAGGCCATCATTCAGCCATTGCAAGTTGCCAAAATTCTTCAAAAGATTGTTGAGAAAGAACAACCGGACATGATCATTGTTGGTAAGCAGGCTATTGATAACGATGCTAACCAAGTCGGCCAAATGCTTGCGACTTATTGTGACATTCCTCAAGCCAGTTTTGCTTCTAAATTAGAGATAGCCAACAATAGCGAAGCGTTAGTGACTCGAGAAGTCGATGGCGGAGTACAGACTGTTGCGGTTAAACTACCTGCGGTGATTACAGCTGATTTGCGTTTGGCTGAACCTCGGTACGTTACGTTGCCCAATATGATGAAGGCAAAGAGAAAACCAGTTGAAACGATTAATGTCGAAACCTTGGGAGTGGATATTGCTCCTAGGTTAAAGCCTGTGAGCTACAGCATGCCGAAAAAAGAAAAAAACGGACAAATGTTGAGTTCTGTTTCTGAACTCGTCAATAAGCTTCAAACTGAAGCCAAGGTGCTTTAATGAGGAGATTTTCATGCGTGCTTTAGTGATTGGTGAAGTTAATGCAAACGGTTTGAAGCCGACGGCCTGTTCTTTGGTGACTGCAGCATTAAAGGCAGCCGGCGCGGTTGATATGCTTTTACTGGGTAGACAGCAAATCGCGCAGGATGCGGCAAAGAGTTTATCGGGTGTCGATACTGTATTTGTTAATCCTGAAGAGGGAGATAATATTCTGACAGAGTCTTTGTCCAAAGCTGTTGTTGGCTTAGCAAAAGAACATGGTTATAGCCATATCTTTTTTGAAGCAAGCTCAATGGGTAAAAGCGTGATGCCTCGGGTGGCTGCTTTGTTGGATGTTGCTCCATTATCTGATGTGACGGCTATTTTAGACGCCAAAACATTTGTGCGCCCAATTTTTGCCGGTAGCATTGAAGTAACGCTTCGAAATGAAGAGCCGGTAGTTGTGGCCAGTATTCGTGCAACTGCTTTTGATCCATGTGAAAGAAATGGAGAGGCAAAAGTTGTCACTGCGGCTACTTTCCCAGAGACAATGAAAACTCGAAAAGTCAGCTTTGAGGCAGTTAAGACCGATCGTCCTGCTTTACAAGGAGCAAGAATAGTGGTTGCTGGCGGCCGCGGATTGGAAGACGAAGAGGGTTTCAAAAAGTTGGGGCTGCTTGCCGATCGTTTGGGAGCTGCAATTGGAGCAACCCGAGCCGTGGTAGATATGGGGCTCTGCCCCAATGATTGGCAAATCGGTCAAACTGGAAAAATCATTGCACCTGATCTGTATATTGCAATCGGTATTTCGGGTGCTATGCAACACATTGCAGGAATCAAAGATGCAAAGGTAGTGGTAGCGATTAATAATGATCCTGAAGCGGCAATTTTTGAAGTAGCTGATTACGGTTTAGTCATGGACGCCAAGCAGGGAATCGATGAGTTACTCAAAGAATTAAATTAATTTTTTAAGATAGGGGCGCAAGCCCCTATTAATTTTTCTAAACTAGGAAATTGAGAGTAAAGAAAATAGATAAATCAGATCGAAAAAAAAATATTTAAAGGAAGACTTGACAAAGCTAGAAAAGGGGTTAAAATACGCAATCCGTTGCTTCTGAGGGAGCAAAAGTCCAGATCTAGTGGTTGAGAAAAAATTTATCACATAGCTCTTGACAGTGGAAAAAACCAAGTGTAAGATTCCACACCCTGCTTGAACGAAAGCTCAAGCGCTCAAGTGAAAAAGAAAATAAAAATAAATTTTCAAAAGCACTTGACAAGACGAATTTGAGTCTTATAATTCTCAAACTCGTCAGCTCGAAAGA
>UQUR01000009.1 GCA_900544345.1 uncultured Sutterella sp.
TGATCCGTTTTATCGTGTGCTGGGGACCGGCGTAACTGGGACGGGATTGGGAATGGCGATTGTAAAGTCTTTAGCCCAAAGAAACCATATTGAGATAACGCTTTCAGATGCTTACCCGAAAGCCCCTGAAGGCAGTAAGGGGCTCCTAGTTCATTTAAAACAAAAATCGCACTTTGATCCTAAAAAATGATATTCAATCAAGCTAGGTCTTTGAGTTTTTCGCGCAACTGAATGGGATCCCTCATGCGGCATCACGCAGGATAATGTGAAGCGCTTCCTGCACTTTGGATACCTCGATTTTTCATTGCTAGAGGTTGCTAGCTATTGCGTTCTGTTTCAATTGTATTTATACAAAAAAGATCAAAATACAAAATCAAACAATCTAAAATGAAGATATGAGCATCGTTAATTTCATCATTTCTACAATTGTTTCTCTCTTCCTGATTCTCTTGGCAATGGTTGTTCTTCCCATGCCAGAAACGGGAACAGGCTTTTTGCTTGAAGCTTTTGCTATCTGCTGTGTTGTGGCTTATGTCACACATAAGCGCTAACTTTGTTTAGGATTTCCAAATCCACCATCCTCTTTAGCGGTCTTTCGTGAGTGACAGGCTTTACAGAGCGGCTGCAAACTCATTTCATCGTAAGGTAGTGCCAGATCAACACAACACGGAGCAATCTGACCGCGGTCTGTTGCCAGCAGAATAATTTTCAAACACATAAGAGGCCATATATTTTCCAGCTGCCTTGATGAGTTGGCTAAGACAACAATTGCGGATACATATAAACACTACTTATGGATTTTGCCCCATAATTATCCTCTGAACTTTTGAATAAGAGCTTTTATCTCATCTTTTTTTAAAACCTTGCCATAGGAAACAACCTTACCATTTACCACAAGAGCGGGCGTAGTCATTACACCGTAGGCCGAAATTTGCAAGAAATCTGTTACATGCTCTATGGTCGTGTTCATGTTCAATTCCTTAAGCGCCTCTTTAGTAGCGTCTTCCAATGCATGACACTTCGCACAGCCTGCTCCTAACACTTTGATTGAAGTAGCAGTTTTTGCAGTACCCGCCTGAACCGTTATGTCGACAGTGCTGCCACTTACACAGCAAAAACAATTTTCTTTCTTTTTACTAAACAATCCCATAAGAAATGACCTCCTTAGGTTAAATTAATAGGAACTGGAAAACGTTGAATAAATATCCAACCACGATAATACCAACCGTACAAATGCCAACAAACAATGCCAATAGTTTGGGTTTTACCGCTTTACGAAGCATGATGAGAGACGGCAGAGACAAGGTAGTGACTGCCATCATAAATGAGAGGACTGTACCAAGTTGAGCCCCTTTAGAAAATAAAGCCTCTGCAACAGGAATGGCGCCAAAAATATCGGCATATATGGGAGTACCAACGATAGTTGCGAAGATCACACCAAAGGGATTGTTATTTCCAAGTACGGTCTCGATCCAAGCTTGCGGTATCCAATTGTGGATCAGAGCACCAATACCGACACCAATCAAAATATAGGGTAACACTTTTTTGAAGGTGCCAAGCATTTGTTCTTTGGCGTAAATGAGTCTTTGCCGAATCGTCAGCTCAGGAGTCTCAATTTCAACTCTACCGGCCGAAAACACGAAGTTTTCAACGTGTTTTTCCATATGCAGTTTCTCAATCATCGTGCCACCGATAACTGCGATAATAAGTCCAAGAATCACATAAATAATTGCTACCTGTGCACCGAAAATACTCATTAACAAGACCAGGCTTCCTAAGTCAACCATGGGTGATGAAATCAAAAAGGAGAAAGTCACACCTAAAGGAAGTCCTGCACTGGTAAATCCGATAAACAACGGGATCGATGAACAGGAGCAAAAAGGTGTGACTGTTCCTAGCAATGCTGAAATAATATTGGCCCAGATTCCATGAAAGCGACCCAAAATGCGTCTACTTCTCTCTGGAGAAAAAAAACTTTGAATATAGGAAATTACAAAAATCAGTACACAGAGTAGCACTGAGATTTTTATGAGATCAAAAATAAAAAACTGAACACTGCCCCCAATACGCCCGTTAACATCCAAGCCTAGCGCTAAAAGCCCTAAACCGAGAGCATCGTTGAGCCATTTCATTGCAAGAATCTGATTTTGAATGAAGTCCCATATGTTCATACAAAAACCCCACATTCCAAGTCATGGACAATATATCAAAATTTTTTGATATATAAAGGTCAAATAAACGCTATCCAAATCAGATAGCGTTGGACAAGGTCTCTAATTTTTTTATTAATCTACATTTGGAGTTGTCAGTTTTTTCAGCAACTCAATAGCGTAGTCTCTACCCGTAGGACTCAGTCGGTAGTGCGTCCATTTGCCCTCTTGACGACTGACAACAATTCCTGAATTGCAGAGAATTTTCATGTGGTAAGAAAGGCCAGATTGTGTTAAATCCAACGGCTCTTGCAAAACACAAGCACACTTTTCACCACTCCTTAACAGTTCGAGAATTGCAAGCCGTTTAGGTTCACAAAGTGCCTTGAATATTTCTGCTTGTTCCTGGTACGCTGTCACCATTGACCTATTTCATATCAAATAATTTTAATGTGACTTACTTTATCCACTAGCGGATTGTTTGTCAATAGTTCAAAAAATCCCGAGATCAAAATTAACATTTCCCTGAAATTGACTTTTCTAATCATTATCAACAATAAAAGATTTAAAGCTCGATTAATGTGATACAAAAGTCAAAACCTAACCCATTTCAGTGACTTTTTTTGATGCTATTTAAAACTATAGTAATGCTTCAGTCTGCTTTCTACAAAAAAGGATTGAAAATCAGATCACTGATTTCAATCCTTTTTTAGTCTTTTTAAACTAATTCAAGTGCTTGAATTATTCCCATTCAATCGTGGCAGGAGGTTTGCCACTGATGTCATAGCAAACACGGTTAATGCCACGGACTTCGTTGATAATGCGGTTTGAAACCGTGCCTAACAATTCATAAGGCAGGTGTGACCAGCGAGCTGTCATGAAGTCACTAGTTTCAACGCAACGCAAGCTCACCACCCATTCGTAGGTACGACCGTCGCCCATCACGCCAACGCTTTTAACAGGCAGGAAGACGACAAAAGCTTGGCTAACTTTGTCATACAAGCCAGCCTTGCGAAGTTCTTCAATAAAGATTGCATCGGCTTCGCGCAAAAGGTCTGCGTATTCTTTCTTCACTTCACCCAAAATACGCACACCCAATCCCGGTCCTGGGAAAGGATGTCGGTAAACCATTTCAGCAGGCAATCCTAAAGCCACACCGAGTTCACGCACTTCATCTTTGAATAATCCGCGCAACGGTTCCAAAAGCTTCAGGTGCAACGTATCGGGCAAGCCCCCTACATTGTGGTGACTCTTAATGGTCTTAGCTTTCTTAGTCTTGGCTCCGGCCGATTCAATCACGTCCGGATAAATCGTCCCTTGAGCTAACCACTTGGCATTAGGCAACTTAGCGGCTTCTTCCTGGAAGACTTCAACAAAGAGGCGACCGATGATCTTGCGCTTTTGCTCAGGATCGGTCACACCGGCCAATTCACCCATAAAGCGGTCAACAGCATCGACCACTATGAGTTTTAGACCCATATTCTTTTCAAAGGTCTCACGAACTTGCTCACGTTCGTTCTTACGAAGTAAGCCATTATCCACAAAGACGCAGGTTAATTGCTTGCCGATCGCACGGTGAATCAAAGCAGCTGTCACAGAGGAATCCACACCACCGGACAGACCCAGAATCACTTCTTCATCACCCACTTGAGCACGAATTTGTTCCACCGCTTCTTTCACATAGTCACCCATGATCCAGGAAGGCTCAGCATGGCAAATATCGAGCACAAAGCGATTCAGAATCGCACGACCTTGCAGCGTATGAGTCACTTCTGGATGAAACTGCACAGCATAGTAGTGACGCTTTTCATCACACATACCGGCAATCGGGCAAGAAGGTGTTGAGCACATCACTTCGAAGCCTTCAGGCAAAACTGTCACTTTGTCGCCATGGCTCATCCAAACCTTCATGATGGAGTCACCCGCTTCGTTCTTTAAGTCCTCAATACCTTTTAAAAGGGTTGAGTTGTTGTGGTTTTTAACCTCTGCATAACCGAACTCGCGTTTGCCAATGTTTTCAACCTTGCCGCCCAACTGCTGAGCCATAGTCTGCATGCCGTAGCAGATGCCGAGAATCGGCACGCCAGCATTGAAAACAGCGTCACTAATTCGATCAGTGCTTTCTTCGTAGGCGCTCATATGAGAACCCGAAAGGATGATTCCTTTGGGGTTAAATTCACGAATAAAGCTCTCGGAGACGTCGTTCGGATGCACTTCACAGTAAACATGCGCCTCACGCACACGACGTGCGATCAGCTGCGTGACCTGTGAGCCGAAATCCAAAATAAGAATACGATCGTGAGTCATTGTCATTAAGTTAAATAAGAAAAATAAAAATCATTTAGGCGCGAGTAAGTTTACCGATTAAACTCCGCTCGCGCCTAATTATTTTCAAAAGAGGCTACCGAATTTTAGTGATCCTGACGATAGTTCGGAGCTTCCTTAGTAATTCTCACGTCGTGGACGTGCGATTCACGCCAGCCGGCAGCCGTAATTTCCACAAATTCAGCACGCTGACGCATCTCTTCGACGGTGCGGCAACCGCAGTAACCCATAGAAGAACGCAAACCGCCGATCATCTGATAGACGATTTGAGAGAGCGGTCCCTTGTACGGCACCATACCTTCAATGCCTTCGGGCACAAACTTGCTAATGTTGCCAGAATTGTTGTCCTGGAAGTAACGGTCAGCAGAACCCTTAGTCATAGCACCTAAGCTACCCATACCACGGTAGCTCTTAAATGAACGGCCTTGGTAGAGCACCACTTCGCCCGGAGCTTCATCCGTACCGGCAAACATACCGCCCATCATCACAGCATAAGCGCCTGCAGCTAAAGCCTTAGCGATGTCGCCAGAGAAGCGGATACCGCCGTCAGCAATCAAAGGAACACCCGTGCCTTCCAAAGCCTGAGCCACATCAGAAACGGCCGTAATCTGCGGCACACCGACGCCGGCCACGATACGAGTCGTACAAATAGAACCAGGACCGATACCAACCTTCACGCCATCAGCGCCTGCATCAACCAAAGCACGAGCAGCTTCGGCCGTAGCAATATTGCCTCCGATCACTTGAAGTTGAGGATAGTTCTTCTTCACCCAAGCCACGCGATCGAGCACACCTTGAGAATGGCCGTGAGCAGTATCAACCACAATCACGTCCACACCAGCTTCAAGCATCAATTCAATACGCTCTTCAGTACCCGCACCAACACCTACGGCAGCACCGGCCAAAAGACGTCCGTGAGAGTCCTTGGCGGCATTGGGGTGTTCGCCAGCCTTGATGATGTCTTTCACAGTCATCAAACCGGTCAGGTTAAAGTCCTTATCCACAACGAGCACACGTTCGACACGGTGTTGATGCATCAAACGCTTGGCATCATCGAGGCTAGCGCCTTCGCGAACGGTCACCAAACGTTCTGCGGGCGTCATAATTTGAGAAACCGGAATATCCATGCGAGTTTCAAAGCGCAAGTCGCGGGATGTCACCATACCCAAAACGCGCTTGTCATCGACAACAGGCAGACCGGAAATGTGACGCTCACGGCTCAGGCGAATCACTTCACCAACCGTCATGCCCGGGGTCACCGTAATAGGATCGGCCACCATACCGGCTTCGTGACGCTTCACACGAGCGACTTCAGCGGCTTGCTGCTTAGGGCTCATATTCTTGTGAATAAAACCGATACCACCTTCTTGAGCCAAAGCAATAGCCAAACCCGATTCCGTCACGGTATCCATAGCAGCGGAAACCATCGGAATATTCAAGCTTAATTCACGGGTGATTTTGGTGGTCAGAACGGTGTCACGGGGAAGAACGGCGGAGTGTGCCGGAACGAGCAACACATCGTCAAAAGTAAGAGCCTTTTGTCTAATGCGCATGTTAACCTCAGTCGAAAAATGTGGAAAAAAATTCGGCATCGCCATGGAGAATGGCGTAAAAAGATTAACGGCGTATTTTATCCTATTTTTGAGCTATAACGCAAGAGTTGGAGTCAAAAAAGACGATGTTTTCCACCGTTGCGGCCGGCTTTTAAGCGGTTGTCAAAATTTTGATTTCTTTCTTCACGAAGACGTCTGGCAGTCATCGGATCAACGGTAAGAGAGGGCAAAATTTCAATACGATCCCCTGGCTTGGCTTGTTGCATTGGATCGGCCAGGACATTCCAAACAGCCACTTTCTGATTGCTGCCCAGGCTCCAGCCAGCTTGAGTTATAGCCTCAAGAAGTGTTGAACCTTCATGAACATTGATTTCTTTTACTGTTACCTCTGTCCAATCAAGTCTTGCTACTATCACCTGCATATCGATCTCCGGCCTAAAACAGCTGTTATTTTAACGGACTTTTCTCACTTTACTTTAAAAGCCTTTTAGCGAAAAGAACGCCTCAGTTGCTAAAATGTGACGCCGTATTGTTTTTGACAAAGAAAAATTACTGTGGCCAATATTGTTAATCGCAAAGCACTTTTCGACTACTACATTGAAGAAAAGCACGAAGCAGGTTTAGTGCTTGAAGGCTGGGAAGTTAAGTCTATTCGTGAAGGTCGAGCACAAATTAAGGAAGCTCACGTGATTGTGCGCTCGGGCGAACTTTATCTTTTAAACGCTCATATCACGCCGCTTAAAACTGCAAGTACTCACACTAAGCCCGATCCGACACGAGTAAGAAAGCTTTTAATGCACGCCCGTGAAATCAGCAAATTAATCGGCAAAGTAGAACGCGCGGGCTACGCGTTAATTCCCCTGGATATGCACTTTAGCCGCGGCAGAGTCAAACTGACTGTAGCTCTTGCAAAAGGTAAACGCCAGTATGAAAAGCGCGCTGATGAAAGTAAGAAACAATGGGAGCGCGACCGTGAGCGCTTAATGAAAAAGGCTTCGCATTAAAGAAGAAGCCTTTAACCCAATTCAAAAAGCCGCCTTGACTTTCAAAGCGGCTTTTTTTGACTACTTTTCTTCACTCTTTGGATCTTCTTCAGATTTTGCTTCCTCAGAAGGATCTCGCCACTTTAATTCGTAGCCCACGAGCATTTCTGTCCAGCGCTTCAGTAACGCAAGCATTTCTGGAGCTGGCACCTCTCCCAGAGGTTCAATTCCTTTCTTAGCCACAACCGAGAGAGTGTCATAGACTTCAGCCATGAAAACCGCCATAGCTGAAAAGATCAGCGTGGCATTATCCTCAGGCAATTTACCACCTGAAGCTTGGGCCAATTGCTCGCCCAGCTTTAACCGCAGATTGCCTGCAACTCCCACAGGGTACCAGTCTGAATCGACTTCAAACTGGGCATTTTGACCGCTAAAAGTAGCTCCCAACCAATTCATCGTTTTGCGGTCCATTTCGTCCATCATGTCTTCGGTGATTTCACCTGCAGCATTCTTTTGAGAACGCATAGCCATTTCCATCATGAATTGACCCAAAATGGCCCCTGTAATATTGGGATGGCGCAAAGGCTGCTTCTGACAGTCACTACCACACGAAGAACAATTTCCGGTACAACTCATGAATGATTACTCCTTCAATTTAAAATCGCTCGCTACGGGGGCACCCGTCAAATGCAAGCTCCAAAAATCAATAAAAGCTTCAACTTGCGGATTGCCGTTAAGTCCGACATGAACGCAGTTTGCTTGCTTCAATAAAACAAAAATTTCTGAGACAAAAAAGGCAAAAACCGTAAACATAAAGGAGTCGTTGTCCTCAATGTCCACCGCAGGGTTAAAGCCTTTGAGGCGCTCGGCAAAATTTTCCTTTAAAAGCTCAGGTAAACGCTTTTCGTTAAACTCGCTCTCACAGGAAAAGTGATCGTTAGCACCTGAAAAAGTATCCTGTAGCCATAAAACCAAATTGAGATTAGCCTCTTCGAGCTCTTCAACGCTCATTTCTCCGGCACTCACCTTGACCGCACGATCCCACGTATTTTGTACCGCCTGAGCAATAACATTTCTGGCTACAGGGTAGGATGCAATGTTGGGATTGAGTTCTCTTTTAGTTGCGTAGCGCAATGGACAAGACACCACAAGCTCCTTAAAAGAAAACCGGATCAGATTCTTTACGGCCGAGCATGCGTTCGGCCCACATTAGACAAAGACGCTTCCCCTCTTTTTGGAAACCCTCTGGACTTTCACGCTTGGCATACTCTTTCATGAGTGCATAGACGTCACAGACAAACTCAAATGCGGCAGCCTGTAAAACGGCTCTTGTGTCTTTCAAGTCCTCAACTTTAACTCCCACTTTGTCAAAGCGATCCTTCATAAAAAGCTTCAAGTAGCCTGCTAGCGGATCACCCGTCCAAAAAGGCTTAGGAATAAACTGCTCATTTTTGCCTGCTAAAACAGCTGATAAAAAAGCCGCCGACTGTTTATCCATAGCGACAGCCTCTTCTTGCTTTAATTCAGAGCTGGCTACCATCTGAGAGCGCCTGACGACATCGTAGAGTACAACCTCAAAAAGTTCACTCAAAACTGAAAGATCTGCTAGGTCAAATCGTTGAGCAGAATCCTTACTGTTGTCAGTTTTGGGATTATCTTGCATACTTGTCCTTTCCTAAAAAACGGTTCACCCAATCGGCTACAAAAGCTGTCCGTCTGAGATCAAATACATCTGCCGATTCCTTTTTTTCGGAGCTATCTTGAATCAACGCTACGAAGTCCTGCACCATTCGCATGGCCGCAAAATAAATGAAATCTTTAGGATTATGCGACAGCATAATGGGAGAATTCTCTGCAACTAAGCCGTCGTCATACAAAGACTGTCTTAAACGCTTACCTAAATTTTCACCGAAATCCTTTTCGTCAATCACTATCAGTGGCATTTTTTCGGTAAAGGTCGCACTTAAAAACAAGGCGTGATTGGACAGTTTAGCAGTGAGTTCATCGGCTTCCTGTGCTATTTCGCAAATATCCAATGCGTAGTCTAAATAGCCGTCCAAGTAATTCGCCAATTCAGTAGGCTCACTGAGGTGAGCGGCATTGGGTCTGACATCAAGCTGATTAGTCATTAGCTTTCTCTATACAACTTAAAATTTACAATTTATTTACCGAGCGTTTCAGGTACAACCGACGCAGAAGCTGCCGCCGCTTTTTTCGGATCCGTATTACGCATGATGGTCATAGCTGAGGCAATAAGGCTGCCCATATCGTTCATGTTAGAAGGCAACAAAATCGTATTGCCTTCTTTAGCTAATTGAGCAAAAGCCTGCACATATTGTTCTGCAATTTTAAGGTTCACGGCATCCATACCGCCGGGTGCGCGTGTTGCTTCTGCAATTTGTCTCAACGCTTCAGCAGTCGCCTTAGCAATAGCCAAGGTTGCCGCCGCTTCACCTTCAGCTTTATTGATAGCAGCCTGTTTTTCACCTTCTGACTCGGCAATAGCAGCCTCTCGAGCGCCGGTTGCCAAATTGATCTGTTCTTGCTTACGACCTTCAGAGGCAGCCACAACCGCACGCTTTTCACGCTCAGCTGTAATTTGCTGCTGCATCGCCTGCAAAATTACGGCTGGCGGCGTTAAATCTTTAATTTCATATCGCAATACCTTTACGCCCCAATTGAGTGCTGCCTCATCAATAGCACTTACCACTGAGCGGTTAATAAGGTCACGCTCTTCAAAGGTCTTATCCAATTCCATCTTGCCAATCACACTTCTTAAGGTAGTCTGAGCCAACTGTGTGATTGCGATCACGTAGTTACTTGTGCCATAGCTCGCACGTGTCGGATCGGTGACTTGGAAAAAGAGGACTCCATCGACAGAAAGCTGCGTATTGTCTTTAGTAATACAAACCTGGCTTGGCGTATCAAGAGGAATTTCCTTGAGCGAATGCTTGTAGGCCACCCGATCGATAAAAGGAATCACAACATTAAGACCCGGAGAAAGCACAGCGTGAAATTTCCCCAAACGCTCCACAATCCAGGCTGACTGCTGCGGCACAACTTTAATTGCTTGAAAAGCAAACACAATAGCAAGGACTGCTAAAACCAAAGTAAAAATCATCAAACCGCTCATTTAGATTCACCCAGCTTTTTCACAAATAAAACACTGCCTTCGACACGCACAATGACGTAGGCTCCAGGAGTTCTTTGTTCACCTTCAATGGCTCTGGCTTGCCAGCGGGCACCCCGATAATTAACTCTAGCGATCCCCGCTTCATTCCAATTATCTACTTCTACAATCTGACCCTCATCGAGATTTTGAAGAGCATGTGCTTGAGCGTCGCTTTTGGTAGGAATGGAACGAATACGTCTGACCCACACTGAACCGATAATCGCCACTAAGGCAAAAAGAGCTATCTGCCACTCAAGCGAGAGACCAAACCAGGCCGCTCCAGCACCAACGAGCGCACCGGCAGCCAGTACCAACAAATAAAAGGTAGTAGCAATAAGCTCCACAATGCCAAGCACTGTTGCAATAATCAACCAGATTGTCGTTGCGCTCAAAGTCATATTGGTTCCTTTTTTAGAAAACTCAATCAGCCTGCGACGTCAGTTAGAGTCGAGTTGGAGCGGCTTTTGTCTTCTTTATTATCTTCTTTTTTCTCTTTGTTGATATTGCGTTTTGTTTTTGAAACAGCTCTTAAGCCTCTGGGACCACAAACATAACTTAAGACCGTTTTAGCCGCTTCATGACGCAATTGCAGCAAATGCTCCAGATGATTCGGCAACTCTCCGTTTGAATCCATGAAAAACTTCTCTTCGCCCGTTTTATCAGCAATCGCCACAACACGAGCTTCTGGATCGGTTTCACCGACCACATCTACAATTTTGCGCGCACTCACAGGATCTGTGGTTGAGACCACCACCCATCGGGCACGATCAATGCCGGCAAATTCCAACGTCTGCCTTTGCATGGCATCACCTAAAATGAAGTGATCTCCCAAATCTTCTTTCATGGAGCGTTCAATATTTTTTTCAATAATAACCACATCAATATTTTTAGCTCTCAAACCCTCACAAAGCTCTCTGCCCAAAACACCAGCGCCAACAATGATGACACGATCACGTTTGGCCGCCTTTTCTTCCTCAATATCGTCCTCATCTTCTTCTACAGCTGGATTTTCTTTAAGAAAATAGCGCTTGTGAATCGGTTCAACCAAAGCAAAAAGAAGCGGGTTTAATGCAATACTGATGATACCGCCCGCTAAAATTAAGGACATCCCTTCTGGGGGCAATAGCCCCAGACTTAATCCCAAGCCACCTAAAATGAAAGAGAACTCACCAACCTGGGCCAATGCGGCACCCACTGTCAAAGCATCTTTATAGCTTCGCCCCATGATCTTGACCCAAACGGCAGCTGTGATGCTTTTACAGACAACAATCACAAAAACGATGCCGAGCACATGCATGGGATTATCGATGATGATGCTCGGATTAAAGAGCATGCCGACACCCAAGAAGAAGATCACCGAGAATGCGTCTTGAAGCGGCAGTGTCTGCAAAGCCGCACGATGCGAGTATTCGCTTTCGCGCATCATCATGCCTGCAAAAAAGGCACCTAAGGCAAAAGACACATTAAAAATTTGGGCACTGGCATACGCAACGCCGATGGCAATGGCAATCACGCACAGCGTAAAGACTTCCTGGGAACCGGTTTTAACTGCCTGAAAAAGCACCCATGGCAACACACGTCGCCCGATCACAAGCATCGAAGCAATAAAACCGACAATTAAAACAAGCGTCTCTAAAATGGCAATCGTGATCGATCCGTCGGTGGCGCTGTCACCCTTAAAAAATGTCGCAATAGAAGGCAATAGCACCAAAAGGAGCACCGTCACCAGGTCTTCAACCACAAGCCATCCCACAGCGAGCTGACCGCGCGCTCTTTGCAACCACCCCTTGGCCTCCAAACCCTTCATCAGCACTACGGTTGAAGCGCACGATAAAGACAGCCCCAGAATAAACGCCTCGCCCCAGGCCCAACCCCACCAATGCGCAAGCCACATACCAATCGCTGTCGCAATAGCCATTTGGATAATGGCGCCAGGCAACGCCACGGTTTTAACCCGGAGCAAATCTGTAAGTGAAAAATGAAGACCCACGCCAAACATCAAAAGCATAACACCGACTTCGGAGAGCTCACTTGCAAGATTAACATCACCGACAAAACCAGGCGTGGTCGGTGCGATACAAACACCGGCGAGCAAATAACCTACCAACGCGGGCAGCTTCACTTTCGTGGCGGCAAACCCTAAAACCAGCGCCAACCCCAACCCCCAGGCCAAGGTCGCAATCAGGGCAAATTCATGGTGCACGGGCGTGTCCTAAAATGAAAAAATGTGTGGGGAATATCAAACGAGTATGCTATCTGCTACTCAAATAGCACGCAGGTATTAATTGTACGCATTAACACCATCTATTCGGCACTTTTTGCAATCTTTTTTTGCTCAGATTTT
This sequence comes from uncultured Sutterella sp., assembly GCA_900544345.1. Classification (GTDB taxonomy): domain Bacteria; phylum Pseudomonadota; class Gammaproteobacteria; order Burkholderiales; family Burkholderiaceae_F; genus Aphodousia. Next base: position 12,528 of record UQUR01000009.1, read on the forward strand.
GCAACTTTTCTTGCAGCATTCGCTCGGGGTGCCACCAAATCAAAAATACTTTGTGCCAGCTCCTTTCTGGTTTCAACAAGCACCGTCACATTCTGGTCAAGAACACCTGTACGCGAAACAAAGAAATCCCGATCCCCTTCCTTATCGGAAAGCGCGAGCACCTTAACCTTAGGATCAATTTTTGCAACCTGATCCGCAATTGTGCGTGACACCAACGGGTCTGAACTTGTATTGATTACCCAGGCGGTTTTATCCAGACTTAATTTCGAAAGAATCAGAGGGTGAGAGGCATCCCCAAATATGAAATGTTCTCCCAATTCTTTTTGCATCGAGCGCTCTGCCAATTTATCAATCACGTAGACATCAAAGTCAGTTACCTGAAGTTTTCTATAAAGTTCTCGTCCGGTCAAACCCGCTCCTACAATTAGCACCCTATTGCGTCTGGAAGCTTCACTGTCATCTGTATCCGTTTCAATTTCCGTTCCCTTAATCCACTGAGGGAAAAACTTTCTTATAAAAGGGCGCAGTCCCATAAAGGCGAGAGAATTTAGAGCAATTGTGAAGATGCCCGCTACCACAATTAAAGAGAGTTCCTCTCGGGCCACAAGCCCCATGGATACTGCTAAGCCAGACAAAATAAAAGAAAATTCTCCGACCTGAGCAACGGCCATGCCAACCGTTGCCGCATCAATCATACGATACCCCTTAAAGCGAACCCAAAGAGCCGCAACGATACTGTTGGAGAAAATAATCACCAAGATCACAAAGATGATTTCAAAGGGGTGATTCACCAGTACAGTCGGATCAAAGAGCATGCCTATGCCGAGGAAAAAGAGCACAGAGAAAGCGTCCTGTAAGGGCAAAGTCTGTAAAGCTGCTCTATGTGCGTATTCACTTTCGCGCATGATCATGCCGGCAAAAAAAGCACCTAATGCGACCGATACATGAAAGATAATTGATGAGGCGTAGGCAACCGTGATAGCAATAGCTATCACACACAAAGTAAAGAGTTCCTGAGAACCGCTTTTAACAACTCGCATGAGTACCCAAGGCAAAATCCTACGGCCGATGATCATCATGGATGCTACGAAACCAACCAAAAGCGTGAGAGTACCCAAAAGCTCAGAGGTTAAAGCTGTTATAGAAAAACTTTGGTTATCTGATAAGGCAGCAATAGATGGCAGTAGCACCAATAAAAGAACAGTCACCACGTCCTGAACGACAAGCCAGCCCACTGCCAGCCGTCCCCTTACGGTTTGAAGAATACCCCTGGCATCGAGCGCTTTAGTCATCACAACCGTTGAAGCACAGGCAAGAGCCACCCCTAGAACAAAAGATCCTGCCAAACTCCAATCCCAAATGAAGTACGCCATGATCGTACCAATTACTGTCGTTGAGGACATCTGAAGGACAGCCCCTGGCACGGCAACGCCTCTGACTTGAAGAAGATCATTAAGAGAAAAATGCAGTCCCACACCAAACATCAATAAGATGACACCGATCTCGGAGAGTTGAGAGGCAAGTTCCAAATCGCCCGCAAAACCGGGGGTAGTGGGCGCAATACAGACACCAGCTAATAGATAACCAACCAGCGCCGGCATTCTCAGGCGCGCAGCAATGTAGCCAAAGATCAATGCGAGCGCAAGTCCCCAGGCAAGCATGGTAATAAGAGCAACCTGATCGGTCATCTTCAAGCCCTTCTTTTAAACGAAATGCGCTGAGTATAAAACTCAAAAACCACAAAAAAATAAACGGTCGAAAGTTGTTACACTTTCGACCGTCATTTAGCTCAAAAAGCTTATTGTCGAACTACTTGGACTGAGCCAAACGTCTCCAGGTGTCAACCACGGTATCCGGGTTCAAAGAGATGGACTCAATACCTTCATCCATCAACCATTGAGCCAAGTCTTCGTGGTCCGAGGGCCCCTGGCCACAGATACCGACATACTTCCCACGAGCGCGGCATGCACGGATGGCCATTGAAAGCAGAATCTTCACGGCTTCATTGCGTTCATCAAAGCTTGCAGCAACCAAGCCTGAGTCGCGGTCCAGACCCAGAGTTAACTGCGTCATATCGTTTGAACCGATGGAGAAACCGTCAAAGTAATCAAGGAACTTATCGGCCAAAACGGCATTGGACGGAATTTCGCACATCATGTTGACGCGTAAACCATTTTCGCCGCGCTTCAAGCCGTTGCGTTCCATAATTTCAATCGTTTGACGGGCTTCATCGAGCGTACGCACAAACGGTACCATCAATTCAACGTTGGTCAAACCCATCGTGTCACGAACAAACTTCATGGCACGGCATTCCATACGGAAGCATTCAGCAAAACTGTTGGCGATGTAGCGAGAAGCACCGCGGAAGCCCAACATCGGATTTTCTTCATCGGGTTCGTAACGGTCGCCACCGATCAGCTTACGATATTCATTGCTCTTGAAGTCTGACAAACGAACGATCACTTTCTTCGGCCAGAAAGCCGCGGCAATGGTAGCCACGCCTTCGGCAATCTTCATTTCGAAGAAATCCACCGGGCTCTTGTAGCCAGCGCTTAAGCGCTCGACTGCATCGCGCAGTTCACCGTCCACATTGGGATAGTCCAAAACGACCTTCGGGTGAATACCGATATTGTTGTTGATGATGAATTCAAGACGAGCCAAACCGACACCCTTGTTCGGAATCGATTGAAATTCGAAAGCTAACTGCGGGTTACCCACGTTCATCATGATCTTCACGGGGATTTCAGGCAAAGCGCCGCGCTTAACCTCTTCGACTTGAACTTCTTGACGACCTTCGTAGATCTTACCCGTATCACCTTCTGCGCAAGAGACCGTCACTTCCATGTCTTCAGCTAAGCGTTCGGTTGCATCACCGCAACCCACTACAGCTGGGATACCCAATTCACGGGCAATAATAGCGGCGTGGCAGGTGCGGCCACCGCGGTTAGTGACAATAGCGCTTGCACGCTTCATCACCGGTTCCCAGTTCGGATCGGTCATATCGGTCACTAACACATCACCAGCTTGCACGCGTTCCATTTCACTTGCGTCTTCAACGATGCGAACCGGACCCATGCCAATCTTTTGACCAATGGCGCGGCCCGTTACCAAAACGCGACCTTTACTCTTTAAAGTGAAGCGCTGTTGCACATCAGCCGTATTCTGACGGCTCTTGACGGTTTCAGGACGAGCCTGCAAGATGTAGATCTTGCCATCGATACCGTCCTTACCCCATTCAATATCCATCGGACGACCGTAGTGCTTTTCAATAATCGTGGCAAATTTAGCGAGTTCAATAACGTCGTCATCGGTGATAGCAAAATGACGACGATCTTCAGCGCTCACATCCACGGTGCGCACGCTACGTCCGCTCTTAGCATCGGTGTCAAATTCCATCTTGATGAGCTTACTGCCCAATGTGCGACGAATAATCGGGAAGTTGCCCGCCGCAAGCATGGGCTTATGCACATAGAATTCGTCGGGGTTCACAGCACCCTGAACCACCGTTTCGCCCAAACCGTAGCTTGCAGTAATAAAGACCACTTGATCGAAACCGCTTTCGGTATCAAGCGTGAACATCACACCGGCAGCCCCCTTATCGGAGCGGCACATACGTTGCACGCCGGCAGACAGAGCAACCTCAGAGTGGGTAAAGCCCTTGTGAACACGATAACTGATGGCGCGATCGTTATACAAAGATGCGAACACCTCGCGCATACGCGAGAGCACCTGATCAATACCGACCACATTCAAATAGGTTTCTTGCTGACCGGCAAAAGAGGCATCAGGCAAGTCTTCCGCAGTTGCAGAGGAACGAACTGCCACACTGATTTCTTCTTGACCATCTTTCAACCAATCATAGAATTCACGAATTTCCTTTTCCAGCTCAGCGGGGAAGGGTGCTTCTTCAATCATCTTGCGAATTTCGGCACCAGCCTGTGCAAGAGCTTTCACATCTTCAACGTTGAGATCCTTCAAACGATCATTAATGCGTTCTTCGAGGTTGTTTTCTGTCAGGAACAAGCGGAACGCTTCAGCAGTCGTGGCGAAACCGTCAGGAACACGAATTCCGGCGCTCGTCAGTTGGCTCAGTAATTCACCCAAAGAGGCGTTTTTACCACCAACGCGATCGACGTCGGTCATACGCAGTTGGCTAAACGGAAATACATAACGACCTTGCGGCATTTTCTTCCCCCAAAAAGGTTTGGATTGTTAGAATAACCGAATTGTAGCGACAACCGATTCATTTCGGGTAATTTTTTAACCTCAGGCCTTTTTTATGTTCAATACTCTTGAAAAAGATGAAAATGCCCGCAAAAGCGGCAAACGTACGGTGTTTATTGTCTCTGACGCCACCGCTATTACCGCTGAAACGCTGGCTCACTCTGTACTGACCCAATTTACTGATCTTCAATACGACCAGGTCCGTATTCCCTTTATTGACACACCCGAGAAAGCTGTGCTTGCGGCTCAGAAGATCAATGATGCCTACATTCACACGGGAGTACGCCCTCTTGTTTTCTCAACTTTTGTTGATGTAAACATCCATAAGACTTTCACCGAAAAGTGTCAGGGTTTCCGCATTGAGTTTTTCAGAAGCTTCATTAAGGAAATCGAGCAGGAAACAGGGCTTAAGTCTGCCCACTCCATGGGTCGCAGCCACGTCATTAAAGACGAAGAGCGCTATAACAGGCGTATTGAAGCCATCAACTACAGTCTTGCTCACGATGACGGTCAAATGAATAAGGGGCTCAATGAAGCTGATGTCATTTTGGTGGGTGTGAGTCGCTCAGGCAAAACGCCGACTAGCCTTTTCCTGGCTATGCAATTCGGTGTGAAGGCTGCCAACTATCCTTTGATACCGGAGGATTTTGAGCGCGGAGAACTGCCCGAAGTGCTGCACGACAAACGCGATAAGCTCTTTGGGCTATCGATTTCTCCCGAACGTTTGTCTCAAATTCGCAACGAAAGACGCCCCGGCAGCCGCTATGCATCGTTGGAAAACTGCCGTCAAGAAATCGAAGCAGCCGAAAATATGATGAGACGCGAAGGTATCAAATGGCTCAACTCCACGAGCCGCTCTATTGAAGAAATTTCAGCCACAATTATGGCTGAACTCAATCTTCACAACGCTCATAAGATTGACTAGCCTTACGCACTAATTTAAAAAGCCATTGACCCTCGAAAAAGGATCAATGGCTTTTATTTTTATCGACTCAAATGAAAGTTTTCTTTAAGAATATTAATTAAAAAAAGTTCTTGCCCCAAGTGAAATAAGACACCACAATAAAAAGCACTGAGAGCGGGATTTGGGCCCAGAGCACGGGCTTTAGAGTTTTAAAGAAATCACTCTTGAAGTAATCAACCGTAATAGTAAGGCAGAGGTGCGTAGGCGTAATCATTTGGCCTGCAACACCAAAGACCATAGCCACCCCCACTAGATCCAAGTCTCCCATGGACAGCCCTGCCACAATCGGCATCATGATAGCGACATGCCCCTGAGAGATACCGGTCAACAGACCAATGATAAAACTCAAGACACCAATGATCACAGGCACGGGCAAAGGTGATGCCTCAAAAGCCGCCACCAGTTGAGCCAGCACACCTGTTTTATCCAAAAGTGCAATAAAGAGCAAAATGCAAATGACGTTGGCAAACATTTTGTAATCAAGTGCACCGATAAAAATCTCTTTCACACTCACGTAGCGGTTAAAGGCCATCAGAACCGGAATCATTGCAACCACAACAATGACCATGGAGACAGAAGCCTGAAGACCGAAGGCCACCATCAAAACGACGTTGGCTATCACAGGCGTTAAGGCTAAAACAAAATCAAGATTATGGCGTTTGGCCTCTTCAGCCGAGACAACTTTTTCAGTATTCTCGGTTTGCTTTAACCCTCTAACCATCACGATCCAACCTAAAAGGAAAGCCGCAACGGTAAGCCAACCCAGATGCACAATCAGATCACCGATTTTGACCCCTGCAATACCACAAGCCAAAATCATGCCCGGCACCAAAGGGCTAGAGAATTCAAAAATATGTCTGAACCAAAAATTAATGGCAGCTTTATCTTCAGGCTTGGCTGCAAAACCTTTGGAAGCTTCTTCAACGATGGGAGCCGAAAAACGAGCACCCCCAATTGAAGGCAAAAGTCCTAAAAAAGCCGGCATCACCGCCAAGGTAAACCGGCGGCTTGAGAACATCCTAGAAAGTGCCTCCACCATGCCTGCGAGGCATCCACTTTTACGAAGTTCAATTTCCAAACAGATCACCAGGTAAAGTGCAAAGACCAAATCGTAATTTCTTGGCAGGCTCAGCATTTGCGTAACTGCTCCCGTGAGCTCTATGACGCTAGGATCAGTGCATAGCCAGATAAAGAGACCACCCGTCAAAATAGCTATGCCGATCGGTTGGCGACGACGCAACAAAAATAGCGTGATAAGCATCGCAACCGTAATGATGAGGAAGATCATGGTGCTTCTTTCTTACTTAGTGTGACAAATTAGTAAATGCTACTCGTTTTGAAAAAACTCTTAAAATTCTTTATTTGTTATTATTGTTTAAATTCATATAGTTAAATAATTGTTAAGAAGGTATTTCCAATATATTGAGGTACGAAAGAACACATTGTCTCCTGACATAAGCATTTCTATCTAGATTAATAATCTTTAATTTTTTTAAACCCCTACAATAAATTAAATACAAATTATTTATTAAGGAATCCGACATGGCTTTCAAACAATCTTTTATTCAATCGGCCGTGTCAATGGCCCTTTGTGGTTTAGCTTTTCCTGCTCTTGCAACAGATATCCATTCACTAGACGAATTCGGTGGTTACTTCTTTAATTCCGCTTGGGGAATTCCTGTAGTTGAAGTCGATGATAAGTTTCAAAATAATGACTTTAATGTAGAGCTCAACGCAAATGAACCTCTCATCGGGCTTCACCTATATGCCGCTTACAGTAACCAAAAGGGAGTCACTCCCGTAGAAAATAATCGATTAGTTTGGTTAAACGGTCAAATTGGCACGAAAGAACATCCCACAGATGCCTATTTGTACGTTGCTTATGCTGATGAGGCAGACCTCAGAAACAATCATCTAGAAGTCAGAGATGGAGTGTTTTATCAAAGTCCGAAAGACATCCAAGAGATGCAATCCTTCGGAAAACTTGTTGCCGCAGGAGCTACGAACGGTGATATGTATGACAATTCCGTCAAAATTACTGGCGGACAGTTTTTCAGCAATTTCGAGGTAACGGCCGCTTATTCCAATCAGCGCAGTACCCGTTTTCAAACAGCCAAAAATAATAGTGTTCTCATTGAAGGAGCAGATGTTCAATTTTTGCCTTATGAAGAATTTACTCAGGAAAATTACAAGGAAGTTGGCGAAGTTGCGGCAGCAGTTTATGGAGCCAATGTGGAATACGGTCAGGCTTTTGACAATAACGTCACAATTAAAAATTTACAGAAAAGCGCTTTTTCACAGCTTGTAGGCGCCTTTTCCGATAGCGGCAACGCCCAAGGCAATAGTGTAACCATTGAAAATAGCAAATATATTGCTGTGCGATCCGTATTAGGTGCGCAGTCGGCAAGCTACGATGATGTTGCAGACGTCTCATCCAATAACGTCACAATTGACAATTCTGAACTTTATTTCGGTTATATTGCCACGGGTGAAAATAATGCCGGTAGCGTTAGAAACGGCCGTATTGTTATTCGCAATTCCCATTTAAAACCCATTCACTTTTTTACCGGTGAAGACGAAATTTTGATCGGGAATGTTTCATACATTTCTGGAGGCATTGCTGAGGGTGAAGCTGGCAACTATGAAGTAGCTGGCAACACAATCGAACTCATTGACTCTGCTCTTGACGTAGAACCTTGGGGACAAGTACAGGTTATCGCTGGCGGCAGTACTTGGACAGGTATTGACGTGCATGACAATACGATAATTTTGAATTCAAGCAGTGATGACTTTAATGACTTAGCTTATAGCAAGGTGGATTTTTACGGAGCACGCACCTTCGCCCGCTCTTACAACAACTCGTTGGTCTTGGATCATTGGTCGGGATCAGTAGGCTCAGTACAAAATTTCGATACGATCGCCTTCAGAGACTTTAAATGGAAAAGCGGGAAAGTGCTTCTGTACGTTAACGGACAAGCAGACATTTCTTCCGCAAAATTGGATGTAAACCCGGCAACGATTCGTTTTGATGGAAAACTAGAAAATCACTTCGGAGAAAAAGTCGTTTTAATTAAAACCGCTGGTTCAATGGAATTTAACCCTTCCTATGACACAGGCATCAGTATTGCGATTCCCTCAAGTCTTACTGAAGATTCAAAAGGCGTAATTGTCAATAATCGAGATGACAACAGCGTGGAATTTAAGCTTGAAGGCACAGTCCCCAGCCGTCAGCTTGAGCTTGTTTCCAATAATCGCAACATGGGGCTCTTTTTTGTCAATCACGGCGCTGAGCTCATTTTGGATAATTTGGACGCTACTCAAACTGAATATCAAAGAGGTCTGAGAACATTTGCCTCCGTTGACGGTGTACATAGTAACTACAGCACGCAAGGACACATTGACGTGCACGGATTTACAGCGGCTGCAGGCGTTGCCAACACTATGTTGCTAAACGGCACTCCCCTACTTTTAAATCTTTTTGTTGAAACCGGCGAAGGCGACTACACAGAAAAAATGTCTTACTTGGGACTTCAAAGGCGCTTTAGCGGTGATGTGCGTTATTACGGCGCAGGACTATCGGCTCGTCTGCAAAATGATGAGGGATGGTATGCTGAAGGTTCCTTAAGAGCTGGGAAAATCAAAGCACAAGTCAAACGTGGTCTCATTGACGGCGACGGGCTCGCGCACGGCTATGACATCAAAAGCGACTACTGGGGAGCGCACATTGGTTTTGGGCACGTCTCAGAATGGGGTGAAGGTAATAAGCTTGACCTGTTTGCGAAGTATTTCTATACCTATCTTCCCAGCGACTCAGCTGACATTGATGCCGATGGCGTAACTAACCGCTTTAACTTTGACAGTGTCTCAAGTTCTCGCGTGCGAGTGGGCGGCAGAGTGTATTTCCCGCTTCAGAAGGGGCTTTGGACCTATACGGGGCTTGCCTATCAGTATGACTTCACGCCTGAGGTTTCGATAGACGTTAACGGAGAAAAAATTGCCAATGGAGCTAGCATGCGAGGTTCAATGGGAATCGGCTCATTAGGACTGCGCTACCAGTCTGAGGACTCTCCGTGGATCGCTGACTTAAAAGTGAGAGGTTACGTTGGTCAACGAGAAGGTGTAAGCGGAAAACTTCAAGTTCAATACCGCTTCTAAAATAAAATTTGCGCCCCGATTTTCGGGGCGCATTCTTTGCCAGTTAAACAATGATATTCATGACAGCTAAGGCGGCAAAAGCCAACACAATCGGAATCAACATAATGACGTAGAGCATCTGATCTTTGATGCCGATCACACCTAAACAACGTCCCATATACTGAAGTTGACCGCCCATGATAAATATGGAAGGCAAAATGATCGCAGCATCATGACCGTCCATAATGCCCTGACTCATGAAAGCAAGCAACACACCAATGCCGCCACCGCTAGAAAGCCATGCACTCATCAAAACCATTGCACTTTCACCCGGTAGTCCGAACAAAGACATAATAGGTTCAAAAGCCATTCCGATGTAATTGAGTAGTCCTGTAACATTGAGCACTTTAATCAAAACAAACGCCATTACCAAGTTAGGCAGCATGGATTTTGTTGCTAATTCCCAGCCTTGTCGGGCACCTGTTACAAACACTTCGGTCATCAGGGGTTTTTGTGTGGTTGAAGCTGTCATGATTAATTCCTTTCAATACTGATTGTTACAGGGCTCACTGTGGCAGATGATTCACTTCTTTTTTCCCGAAGAGCCATACGGGCTTGAATAAGACGCATAATGTTGGCACCGATCACTTTGGCAACCAAAAGAACTGCAAGACCAGTTCCCATAGAAAGCGGAACAGCACCTGTGCCGTCAGGATTGGTAAAAGCCAACACTGCAGCACTGAATGTGACGAAGTTTGTAATCGGGGCGCAAGCAACCATCTGGAAAGCAGAAAAATTATTGATTTCTTTGTAGTTGAGCGCTCCTGAATCTTTTAGCTGGCGCGTTAAAGCTGCTCCGCCATCGGTCGATTGCAAACAAGCGATTAGAGCAAGTGTTGCAGTACCCGGGACACCAATCAGAAAACGAAGGACCGGTGACAAAAGCTGTTTTGCAGCACGCAGTGCGCCGTAATGTTCAAACACTGAAATCATGCCCATTGCAAGCATCACACCCGGCACAATCATAGAAATCGCCATCATGAAGCCGTCAATGGCACCGGAACCTCCGACACCGCGCATGGTAGTCAATGTCGTTGCAATGCCTTCTTCCGTTTGAGCGACCTTACCGACTACTTTACCTGCACTACCCATTAAGGTCGTGAAATCCAAAAAACTCCAAAAGTAAGCACTACCTGCTGCTACTCCAGAGAAGAAAATAATGGCTAAAAAGAGCGATATGTAACAACCTATTGTCACTTTTTCATCATGATTTGGGAGATTCTTATTTGACATACCATTTATCCTTTAAAAAAATCAAAAAGCGTTCAATCAAAAATATTGCTATCAATAAAACGGCGGGCCGATCTGTCTCTTCTTGAGAATGAGGCAAGCTCTGGAAGTGACTATGCAGAAGTAGGCCTTTGTTAGGCGCAAGGCATCAATGTGGCAACGTGAACTTTTCTTTTCAGCTTTTGTTCGATTTAACGGCTTCATAGCAACTTCCTAATAATTTTGTTTTGAATGAGGCCAAATACACTTTGACTGTGATAGATAGATTTTCAGTAAGGGTGTTTAGGCCATTGAGATGGTTTCTTAAAAGAAACCGGTCAATTTTTAGCAATATCGATAGCTAAAAACGACAAACACAGGAAGCGGGAAACGAGAAAATCGTTCCCCGATGCTAAAGCTGAAAAAAATAGCCTTGCGAGAAACACTCGAAAGGCTGATGGGCTTAACGGAAGAGATCGCACAAGAAGACTGGCAAGCTGTGCCTGCCAATTCTTCATGAAGTGTATCTAAACGCTTACTGTCGAGCATTTTAGAAGCGATCCCATTTAAAAATTAAGGAGTTGCATTGATTTTCACTCGAAAAGAGGCCTTAAGCAATGAGTAGTTCTGCTTATTTTGAGACTTCTCTACGACAAATATCCTAGAAATTAATTTCTTGCTTGCTCTCTAACAGAACTACTTTTGAGTGACTAAGATCGATAGTGCCAAACTGTACCTATGAGCTAAAAAGTTCAACCGATCGCTTTTGCGTACGCTCGGCAGAGAATCAAAGAGAGTAATAGAAACCATTAGAGACTAAGAGAAATACTTTAATCTCCAGTAATTGCAGTGGTTGCTTGATACTTAAAGAGAAAGCCTGAGAATCACTGAGACTCTCAGGCTTTAGCTTTTTGGTGGCGGGACGGGATTTAATAACCTTAAAAACAGGGCAACAAAATGCAGTTATAAATTTTGGGCCATTATCAGAGCCATTATTATCCCGACCTCTAATCCGTCGCTATTTATCAAAGTTTTCTCTATTTTACAGGATCATTGGTGCATTGCTTCAAGGTACGAGTCAGCTTTTCGGAGTAGCTGCTCACCTCTGATCGCCAATTCTGCAAGTCGATCTCGTTGATTACGGCAGGTTGCCAAGTCTGTATTGGCACTACGGAATTTTGCGAGCTGGCGCAACCGCTCATCATAAGCACTGCGCTCATCATCATGAGCGGCAATAAGATTTTGCATCTTCTGCTCATAAACGTTCTTTACCTCATTTTGTGCATCAATAATTGCTTGAGCTTGCTCTAGACGAAGAGTCTGCAACGCAAGTTCCCCTTCTGTTTCTGCTTTGTTGTACCCAATCCGATAACACCCGAAAGCAAAAAACACTATCAACAAAAACATTCCCAATGTTTTCAATGACATTTTCTTAACTCAGGAAAAGTACATACTCAGCTTTTCGCCGATTGAATAGACCGTCAATTCGTTTACCACCTGCATAACAAAAATCAAGGAACTCTGTAGCAGCTGCCTCTGTATCTCCAGCATTTAATTTACGCAGTAATGCTGAACGAGATACTGCTGTGACACCGACATTAAACGCCAAAGAGGTTAACGCTATGAATTCATTTTCTGTTACGGGAACATTGATATAGTGAGATAACTGATTCACATGGCTTTGAATGTCTTCAATCAACCACTGTTGAGCCTGTTCTTCGGAACAGGTATCACCAAGCTGCACTTCTTTTGTGTGTCCATAGCCAATTGTCCAAATACCAGCTGAACAACGATACGCCGTCAAGCGTTTACCTTCCCACGATGCGATAAACTGCGCTGCTATCGCAGGATCATAACTACCATAAGGTTGTACTTTCATGATCACTCCTTTTTTGTAAGCTTAATTGGCAAAGTACGTGAAGCCTTTTCTTCAAGATATTGATTAATTGCATATAGGATATATCTCAAAATCGGAGGAACAACACTGCCTAAGCCCGCCCTTTCAAGGTTTTTAATAATGGATCCGAACTCCCCTGCTGTATAGGCAGTCAACACCACTGACTGGACGAAATAAAAACCAATTAAATCGTGGAGAGCTGCATCTAAACCATGCGCAAGGGCAATAATGCTAAACATTGTCATCTTCCGGAGAACTCCCCAGAACAATCGTTGCCCGGACCAACTATGATTTTTTATTGCGGCCAACCAAGCAGTCAGAAAATCACAAGCAACAAAAATTGCTAACCACAACATCAGAGGAGCAATATTTCCAAAAGCAAACGAGAATGCCGCTCCTATTGCACCTCCTAGCGCCATCAACGCCCGCTCCGCTCCTTGAGGCAAAAGGCTTAACATCGTATTAACCATTTCTACCACCAATAAAAAAGGGAACTAGTTTTCCTAGTTCCCCTTAAATTAGAACAATCTTTTTATTTAAAAAGTGATTCAAATCTTTCTTTGAATCCATACTTTTCAATCAATTTAACGATGATTGGGATCATTGTTCGATTAACATAACAGTCCAAATCAGTTACAGAAGCTACACAAGAGCAACGGCATATCTCCCAATGCTCACACGTCTTACACTTCTGTGGGATGAAACTATCCATTAATTCCAGACTAGGCATATTGTCGATGGTCCCGATAACGTTTGTACCATATGGGCATTGCATGATCGTTCCATCAAGATTCACACTAGTGAGAATTTCATTGCAACAAGCTGTGCCATGTTTGATTTTGCTTTTTACATACCATCTTGCCGCTAGGTGCTTAATAACACTATCGTCAATCTCTCCGACCGACCAACAGTAGAATGCTTGATCCAATTGTCGCGTCGCTTGCTCAATGAAGCGATCTGCCACTTCACGAGTAAACTCTGCATTGGGCGCTTCCTTTGTTTGATGAATCCAGTTAATCTTTAAAAAGTCTGTATCGACCCAGCATTTCAAATTGTTGTCCTCAACAACTCCCTTCATATCTTTAGCGAAATCCCGGAAAGAAAAATTAGGATCACTAAAAATAGTACAAGTGCTCAATCCTCTTTTTAATCGATTAACATTGGACCATTGTATCGGTACAGCCAAATCTCGCCCGCCACATCGACCATCATAGGAAATGGCATACATGACGTTGTAATCATTAAAAAATTCTGCGATTTCTGGAGTCAAAAGGGTTCCATTACTCATCATACGATAAACTGCATCGTGGCCAAGTTCCGTCATGATGCGCTTGATGGTGTCAAAATACATCAGCGGCTCACCGCCACTGAATGTTATTCTCTTAAACCCCTGCTCTTTGATCCACTGAACCAAGCGGGGGTGTTCCGTAAAGCTTTTTTGGACTTGATGGCAATGCGGGCAAGATAAATTACAAGCCGTCCCCAGCTTCAACAGCAAGCGTTTGGGCAGTTCTTTTTGCATAAAAATCCTTTTGGGCTGCACGAACAAGGGCTTTGTTTTGCGTAAACTCTTTACTGACACTCTCAGAGTCTTTTATATCTAAAACAGACTGCCCATCCGCTGCCTTCAACAAATTGATTAAGACCCCTTCCGCTTCCGGGTGATCTTGCAAATACAAACGAGTCAAAATATCAACTTGCGCTTCAAGGTAAGAGACCGAGTTCCGTTGATCAATACGACCCAGCATGTCGGACTTAATGCGATGAAGTTTTAAAAATTGCTCTGCCAGCGAATCTCTTCGGACTAAGTTGAACATCCGCAACGCAATATTGCCGTCTTCTTCGATGTCTTCAAACCCCTCTATCGCATCATGCCCCCAAAAAACTTGAATAATTGACTCATCGATATTTTCATGAACAAAGATTCTGAAGAGACGATAGCGATTATCCAGTCGGTTCTCTGGAGTCGTCGGCATTCCGTTGGCCAGTGAATAGTTTTTCAACGGATCAAATGTCATGATTTCATAACCGGCTTCGGTCATGATGATCCGACATTCCACTAGACGACCCACCCAGTTATTTAAATTGATGTTGAAATCGAGAATTAAATCACCTTCTGTGCGATCGACATTGGCTGCCGTACCAACCGTCCCCGACAGGACACCTTTTTCAGAGTCAAAATCAAAATTCAATGTGTAGCGTCGAGGCATATAGTCACTGGGACTTACTCTTAAAATTTTCATTGCTTGATCTCCAATTCCGTTTTGTTATCAATAAAACTGACAACACTCGCCCACTTCGTACGTATCATTTCGCATTTTTGTCGTTGGGCTTTCGAAGGCTTTTCAAATGGGCAACCTCCTCGGCAAAAAAAGAACGCAGGACATTTAAAGCAACCCTTTGTCTCTAAATACGCATCCCGCAAACGCTTTGTCTCTTCTTTAGCCCGTTCATACAACACTTCGTACTCATCAGCAATGGTGCCAATCTTGACATTGAAGTTTTTGCATAAATAAACATTCCCCTGAGTATCAACTGATAAAACACTTTTACCCGCTCCACAAGGAGCAAAATCGGGAAATTCTGGATGATTCAAACAACTCAACGCCTCTTTTAGATAACGGTTAAAAGTTGAAGCTCCAATCGTTTTCTGCTCATTAGTCCACGATTGCTCTAACTCATCCCCCATCTGCTTATAACTCTTCAACAGTGTCGGAATATCAAAATTACACAATCTTGGATCAGTGCACTCGTTACAAATCAACTCTTCATGCGAGACATGAGCACCGGGAAGTTTTGATTCAATATGATTGAAAAATGCGTAATAGTCTTGATTGAGAGCCGAGATCACTCCATCAATCTCCCGATGTTCCAATCGATTAAACCGCAAGACAAACTCGGGATCATCCAACATATCAATCTGACGAGTCACCTTCGTATTTGGACCATCATGAGACAAAACAAAACGGACTTTGTGCTTATTGAAAAATTCAACATCCTCATCGGTGAGATTGGAGCCATTACTAATCACAAGGGAATTGAAATTATCCTTGCAATGCTCAACGACTTCATGAATTGTCTCTCTATAAAGAAGAGGTTCACCGCCTTGGAAATGAAGTGTTGGTTTAAATCGCATGGGCAACTGATAAGCGATATCATCAAGCCAAGCCAACACTTCAGGGTTAATTTGCTTCTTGCATCGGGGTTTGTTGTCGTGTTGGATGCAGTAAATGCAGTTAAAGTTGCAAGCCGTCCCCAAAATTAGAGCAATCTTTCGAATGTTATAAACAGAATTCGGGATCATCATTGCTAATTTCCTTATGCTTTATGGCACTCTTAACCTCAATTTTCTTGATTCTGCTTTGACAAAAATGTGGACTACGGTTTTGCCCTTGGCCTTTACAGGCCGAGTAAACAACACATGTTTTATTCGGGCACGTAACCAAATCTCCCCATTCTCGTCTTTTGGCAATAACCTCTTCTATCGTTGAAAGTACTGTCCCATACTTGTGATCGATTTCAGCCATCCCGACCAGATCACCATTGGGTAACACATTGACTCCAGAGCCTTTGTACGCAAATGGGATTGGGTTGGTGTAGTCAAGATCTAATAGTTCACAATGCATGGAACCATCACGAAAAGCCCTGTAGTCAAATCCTTCAACGAGCTCTGGATGCAAATACTTATCAACAAAAACCGCGTTATAGTGAAAATAGAAATGGCGAGGAATCTGGGCTTTTATTTCCAAGTAATTTTTATATGGATCAGGATTCTTACTAGTACAGCAACAACAAAACGTTAGGTGATCAATGCTCATGACAAGCGACTTGATTTCCGGATCTTGCAAAATATCAACACCTCGCAACCATTGTGTTGCGCTTCCGTCATAGCTAACCCATGTCTCAACCTTATGTTCATTGAGGTAATCTACAATGTCCCGAGTCAGATTTAGTCCATTGGTCATCACTTTCAAGTGCATTCCCTTTGGAGCATAAGAGAAGAGTTCCTGGACCTTATCCCAATGCAGTAGTGGCTCCCCGCCGCTTGCGACCAATGCTTGCGTTTTGCTTGGATCGAGTTGGCCTAGAAATTCACGCATCAAGTCATTGAACTCCGGTACCTTGGGAATGCGACCGGCATTACGATAGCAGTAC
Source organism: uncultured Sutterella sp. (assembly GCA_900544345.1). Classification (GTDB taxonomy): domain Bacteria; phylum Pseudomonadota; class Gammaproteobacteria; order Burkholderiales; family Burkholderiaceae_F; genus Aphodousia. The sequence continues at coordinate 29,171 of UQUR01000009.1, forward strand.
CGACAAGACAGATCACAATCCATGCTCAACGGGACACAAACTCGATTCAGTCCTATGAATTTGCTCATACAACCCCCGCAAACAACACACGATCTCCATTCAAGTACCCAATAAATGAGCTGTCACAGATCGGCGAGTAAGTGGGCGTATCCACAGGAGCGGATTGCAGTTTTGCACCGTTAAGTTCAGAGACATTGGACGGAACGGCATAAGCACCCTTGACGCCGTTCGGGGCTTGCAACACTGAATCGAATAGTGAATCAATATTTGGGACATATCCCATATCTCCCAAAAAGATAACGTGGTCAGAGGTCACAACACCTTTGTTTGGCAAAACATAGACCTTTCGATGCCCAACAGTATTTTTTGCAATGCCCAAAACTGGGTGCCAACATTCATCGACTCCCCAAATTTGATCGCCAACCTGAATTTGAGAAACTTCTAAAAGACCTCGGCTGGTTATGGTGTGCCCACTGACAAAACATCCGTCGGAATCGGAATCACAGACATCAACATCAACGTCACAGGTACAATTGAGCGTCCCATACTTCCCAAGCAATGTTCCTACGTCAACACCTGCTGAATTTTTAAAACCCACGTTGCCATAGGAGGCGTAACAATACGTCTTGTTGTACCAACCCTTGCCCAAATCAATTCCATTTTTTTGAATGATGTTGAATGTCTGGTTGCCACTAGAAGAACCATTGCCCGCAAACAGGTTATTCCCAAGATCGACACCATCTGATTTTTTCAAGCCTGAATCAATTGCCATGATTAGTTATGCCTCCAATCGTTTGATACGCGTTTCAAGCTCTTTGACCTTAGCCAACAACACGGCAACGATAGCGTTGTAGTCGAGAGCCAGGTATCCTTCGTCATCTTTAGACACTGCCTCCGGATATAGTCTTTGAACTTCCTGTGCGATTAGACCGTAGTGTTTAATACCGTCTGACCTTAACGTGTAACGGTAGGCGTAAATACCATCCAAGCTTGGGGAGGCTATTTCCTCCAAAGCGTCCTTCATGCGAATGTCCGAAGTCGACTGAACCGTCCCACCTTTAAGAGTGCCTGTTACTGTCAAGTTGCCATTAATGCTCTGCCCACCTCCGGTATGAATCATGGTTTTACCGGTTGAGGTGATTGTTCCGGCATTCATATAAACAGGAACGGTCGTGGAACCAACGTTAGAAGAACAGGCCGTAGGTGCTCCTGCATTAAGATAGATAGGTTTAGAGGCACCTCCGACATTGGCAGTTCCCAATTTAGTGGCGGTAGTTGCCGAGTCTGCCGTCGCCGCTGATGCCGCCTTGGCGCTAATACCTAAATAAGTGGACGCAGCAGAAGTCTTGGTTAAAAAAGTGTCCAGGGTTGTCTGAAGATTGGCGACGTCGGCAATCACATGAGTGTGAGTGACTGCTGCCTTACCTGCCAAACCGCTTGCCATTTCGGCTTTGGTCGCATACGTCTGAGCTGCTTCATCTTTTCCAAGCGGGTTACCCATGGACGCTGCATAACCCTTTGCCTCATCTCTTGCTGCCTCAGCACCTACCTTCGCATTTTCAGCGGAAGTGGCGCTATTTGAAGCATCAACAGACTTTTGAGAGGCGGTATTAGCAGAAACTTGGGCGGAAGAGGCGGACGAAGCCGCTGCTGTTTCAGAGTTCTTAGCATTCGTTTCAGATACCTTTGCAGCATTTTTTGAAGCATCAGCTTGAGACGCACTGTTAGCAGCTTGACTGGCACTTGAGCTTGCTCCGGAAGCACTGTTTGCTGCTTCGGCAGCCTTGGTAGTTGCTTGAGTTGCTGCCGCCTCTGCCGCGACTTTAAATTCTTGAGCACTACCTTTAAAACCCTCAAGCTGCGTTTTGTACTCAGCAAAAAAGTCTGCTAACTGGTGTAGGTTTTCCGCATCAGGTTCAATACCATTTTGTTCTAACAGCGTTGTAAACTCGACCATGAGCATATAAAAAAACCACGCACCTAGCGTGGTTGGAGCTCTTCCGGTTCTGGCGTCCCCATCAGATGGATAACCTACTGATGGATGTGCTGGACGCTCTGGCGGAGTTTCTACTGCGTCCGCTAAAAACTCAAACTTCATACCTCACTCCTTTAAATATGAATGTAATACGGCACGGCTACATTTCGAGGGCGAAACTCGTTTGCAGTCGGAACTTGTCGGCTAATATCGAAGTTAATTTGGCTATCGGGATTTCGACCCGAAGTTCCACCAATACCTCTAGGATTGCCTGTTGTGAAAACACCAGATGCATCCCAATAGTTAATGGCACCGAATTGACCAGTGATATTTCTCATCGCATCCCCTTGACGTGATCCGACCGTGCGTCCACTATCTACACCACGACCTTGATCCAAGCCTCTTAAAAATTCACCACGCAGGTCTGGAACGTTGAATGTCGTCGCACCATCACCCGCCCCATAAGTTGTTCCGATTACACTGAAAAGCTTGGCGTAAGAGGTACGAGAAACCGCCTTACCGTCGCAAGGCAACCAAAAGTCATAACTGCCAACAGCACCAGCAGCGCAGATAAAACCAGTTGGGATACCCTGCTGAGCCAATTGGGTCGAGAGGTCAGCCATCTTCTGCTCCATGGCTTCAGAGAGTTTTTGCAACTGATTCTTAATGGCCAAGTCCAACTGATTGAGCTTGGTAGGTTCTGGATTCACACCACCACCGATGATTGCGTTCATTAGTTCTTCGGTAATCATGTAGTACCAGTAGGCGCCGGGTACCGTTGCTAACTGGCCACCCGTACTCGAGCCATTTGATGGGTACCCTTCAACTGCAGTACTCGGTAACTCCGGCGGTGCTGCCACAGCTCTGGATTGATAAATATTTTTCATATTATTCCCTATTAGAAATATCCAAAAAGAACTTGAGTGTGAGCCGGCGCGTACTTCTTAATTAGGCATTCAATAATGCTATCGCCCCACCAAGCCAAAGCCTCATCAACACCCCCCATAACATCGTGCTCCGTAGTTACACTCGCACCTTGGTTGTGAACATTTACCCTCCAAACAAACTGCCACTGTTCTTCAGCTAACACATCAGTCACCTGACTTTTGACATTAAACGGAGACATTTCATCGATCGTGATGTAGTAGCCATAATTGCGAGCAAGTTGCACGAAGTAGTCAATAGTCTGAGCTCCGGCTGTCGTTATCTTCTGAACAAGCGCTTGGCGCAAAGTCTTCTCTGACAAGCCATCTTCTAAAAGGCTTCCCCAGACAAGCAAGCACTCATCAGGAATTCCCCACTGAGTTAGCCATTCTTGAAACGTTTCTGTACAAAACCTCGGATCACTCTCGGAGATCAATGTTTGCACTCGAGCATCAACCCGAGCAAACTCAAGGGCCCAGGTCTCCATCAGAAGTGCCAGCATTGATAACTCATCATCGTGCGGCCAAGCAGGACCCGGCGGAAGTAAGGCCTTAAGCTGCGCCAAATATTCACCAGAACCTACTGCCATGTAATCTCTCCAAACGTAAGCAAGACACCTGTCGAGGGCACTACGTCTTCAGTTGGAGCAACCACTGTGTGATCATTTTCGCCAGCAGCCATTGAGATAGCTGCTCGAATGTGGCTCAAGTAAATGCGACCACCTGGAATGGCTTCTCGTGTGAACATGTCTTTGAGCTCATCTCGAATGCGGGCTTTCACACTTTCGTTGCTTGGATCTAGATTACCAATTGTGATATTGACAGGCTGAAGGCTTGGCGCCTCAACTTTCACAATCGCGGTCACTGGTCGGACCTTGTCTAAATGTTCTTTGACACGCTCCAACAATTCGTTGCTTGGTCTGATGTCATCGAGGTTATCGCTCACGCACCGGATCGTAATCGTGCCATTACTGTCTTCTTTGGGATAGACCCAGGCGCGGGTAATTCCCTCAACCTCTAAGGTCCAGGCTTCATAATCCGAGGCCGTGCCGGCTTTAGGCGGTTCTTGTACCCGAGCTAAAAGTCGAGTTCGCAATGATTCATCATCTTCTACATCAACTCCGCCCCCAAATTCTCCAGCAGTAACTTGACTGTAGACGCCTGCTATCGGACTGATCAGTGACATTTCTTCACCTGCATCAAGGTTGCCTGCAGCACCAGCCATCAGTGCCTGAGCCTTAGCCTTACCTCCTTCAACGGAGCCTATAGTTTCGTACTGTTGCCCTGTACCAGACTGAAGTAAGGTGCCCTCAGGGATTTCAACCGGGTCACCTGAGAATGAGAAAGTCACTTCACCACTAGCCTTAGCCGCGGGTTTTCGGTAAAGCCCATAGATACTGCCCCAGCGATCGAGATACTCAGACTCAGCGGTATCGAAGAACATTTGCTTAGCCATGTACTCGATGTGACTGTGCAACTCGTGGGAAGCGGCAGCCATCACTCGGGCATATACTCGAGCATTACTTCTGCGAAGTTGAGTGGTATTGAGTCTTGACTGAGCATCAGCGTTCAAGCGCTCAATCAATTCCTTTAAAGTAGGTCTTTGAAAACTCATTATTTAAAACTCCAAACGTCTTCAAATCTGGCAGACAAACTTGTTTGATCAGGCTTAACCACATTTACAGACATATTCAGGCGATCCATCTCACCACGCTCTGCAGTCACTTGCACTTCAGCAGCTACACCGTCATCAATAAGCCACTGAAGTGACTCTTGTGCATACTCGCGGGCCTTTTCTAAAGTTCCTCGAGTGAGCTTGGCGCGGGATAAGAGCCAAAGCTTTGAGCCGATCTCTTCACCATCAAAGGTGTCAGCCCACCAACCCATACGGCTTTTGCCGGGTAAAGGGTCATCTTTGCCGGCACGCCTCCAACTGAATAGACTGATAACGATGGCTCTGGCCAGATCATCGGAAACAAAATCGGACAGCGTTGAGGACTGCCCGTTTAAAAAGAAATACATTTTTGATCCCCAAAGTTGCGACCGCTAAACAAAGAACCAAGTCTTGTAGCTGTTGGCCACAAAGCCGATAACCAACATGACAAGCGCCCATCGAATGATCTTGAGATACACAGGGACTTCACTATCTTTTTTCATAACAGGTATTACCAACAGGGCTGTAATTAAAATCTTCCATAGATCGTCCGCATAGATCTAATTACAAAGCCCCCGAAGTTCGTACCTTAGAGGGCTTTCTCTTTTGGGGTAGTCTTTACATTTTCTGTGTCGGAGCGTTACTGCTTGAATCTCCATGCACGTGCACGTGACTGTTGTAGACAGATCGCATTGAAGACATCGACCGACCACCGGCACCGTTGTGGTCTGTGATGTCACCCTTTGCAATTACCTCGCCGGTGCACTCTACGATCGGTGTATCGAGCACAATCTTTGAAGCTTTCACCGTGGCCACGCTTCCCACGGTAGCAGTCAACGTTGAAGTCGTATTGATCACAACTGGCGCGTCCTTAGCATCGACCAAGACTTCATCTCGCCTGAGCATTACGCATCGCCCGAGATCATCATAAAGAGCGACTTCACCTGCTTGAAGGTTTCGCAAGCGATATCTACGATCGGCAATGATGACTGCCAACGTGTGGTCACGGTCGCCGTCCAGAGAGACCATCAAGCCTTCGGCGCCAATGTGTGGCTCGGATGTAAAGCCGTAAGGCTCGAAGTGCTCAACCCTCTCACGCACGTCTTCAGCCAATAGCTCAGCTTGGACTGTACGCATAGACTTACTGCCGTCCACGGCAGTGATGGCAGAGCGGTTGATCAGGCCGGCAATCTTTCGAAGAATTCTTTCAATCATGATGTCCAACTGCCCCCTTCGACAGAGCCGATTGCTATCAATCTTCCATCTGTAGTCTTCAACTTGATCGCTACATCCGAAGACTTTGCCTCGACGTTGAGGAAGGCATCAGCATGCATCAACTCCATTGTGGTTCTCATTCCACTGGAGTCCAACGCGTAAGTAACCTTTGAGATCAACAACGTTCGCTTAATTGATAAAAAATCATCTACAACTCTAACGAGTGAGTTAACCTTCCATAACGCCCCCGAGGACTGCCTCCAACCATGTACTTCGTAAGTAAGCTTCTGAGATGATGCAATTGCCTGAGCCATAGTATTGTTGACGCGCTTTTGCAATTGAGAAGCCTGGGCATTTCCACTGTGCTTATAAACCTTCACTCTTTTTCTCACATTGCTATTTATCGCGCTCTTTGCCAACTGATTGTCTGACAATGGTCTTTCGCTATCAGGATTGGTTCCCTGCCCTAAACAAATGTATTTGCTATAGAGCGCATTTGAGGCCTGGTGCAGAGATCCGGCAACCACATTGACTCCATAAAAAACACTATCTCCCGCTGCTGCTTCAGATCCTGGACGGCAAAGTATTAACTGACCGAATTCGTTATCTGTCACCAAATAACTATTACTCTTTGCGAATTGAATTATCGCATCGCCAATCTTTTGATCCGGAGCCACATCCATTGAAACCTTATCCGTAATCCCTATCTGATCCAGCACTTCAATGTCATAGTTTGATGCAAGGTTGTTTAGTAGATGCAACGGTGTCAGATTCTTGTAACTTTTAGCCTTCCCATCCGGAATACAACACTCAACCAAATCAATTGCCTTACTGCTTCCTTCAACTGAAATGGAAACAGATGTTGCCGAATACTTAACATCAACCAACGTCACGTATCCAGTCAACACGATATCGCCATCTACCTTGACAACGACAGAATCCCCTAATCGAATCCCGATATCGGCTATTCCATCGGCAACGCGTCTTGTGGTCCCAACAGAAAAAGTACGAGCCAATTGCATCAGCCCAACCTCAATCTTTACGTCCAGCCAACCGGAATAAATACGACCGTTAATCAACAACGAAACTCTATTTTTACTATTCATAGTAATAAAAAAGCGCCCAAAGGCGCTCTCGTGTTTTGTTGTAATGTTATTGTTTAATCAGCTCATACCGATCAGTACCGCCGACTTCTTCAACAATGATCTTCCCAGAAGTTTCCTCAACGACCCTAAACGTCTTATCGCCTCGGACCATCCTCTCACCTGCTTCAATAGCACTTAACAACTCAGGGGTGGGCGTTCGTAGCGGTTCATCTAGATCAACGATCTCCATATGAGTAAACCCCGTTTCATCCGTCCACTCAACCGTCTTCCAGCCAGCAGCCATCGCAGAGGCTGACATCATTGAGAACAACCCAGCAAGAACTAATACCATGAGGCGTTTCATACATTCATCTCCTGTGCTTTCAGTATAGTCCAATCATTGTGGATGAATGTAACGATGTTCAACTATTTCTGAAGCATCTCACGGTTCCCCTCATTCACTCAGCATCTTTAATTCTCTCACGGGAACAAATCCCGCGTGAGCAATATTGTTGCGCTCCACGATCTCGGCCTCTCGTTCCGAATCACCGTAGTAGTCATAGGCAAGAACCAATGCTGGCATCACCGTAGGAGGCGTAAAGGTCACCAAACGCGCCTCTTTTTCCGCTCGCTCAGTCATGTCCTGCCAAACCGCAGTACGCGATTGCTCAAGAGCACTGTATAGATCGTCATCTATGACATTGAGCATCTCTTCATCAATGCTTTGAAGGACTTCGTCACGGACAGAGACAAGCTCTTCATAGGCCATCGTGCGAAGCGCTTCAGCTTCATTGATGCGGTCTTGCTTAGTACCAACCAGGGAACTTGCACCCACCACATTGGAGATCAACACCGCACGAATCAAAGATTCAATCTGCTTGGTCGCGTTTGAGATCGTCTCAGACGACGTATCAGAGACGCCCACCGTAGAGACCTCACGATTTAAGTCATCACTTTGGGTAAGCCGTGAGATCTGGCGTGAGACACGTCGCCAATTGTTCACACTTGAGACATAGCCACCGAGCCCCATTGCATTAGCAATCTTGTTACCCAAGACAGTCGCGTCACCGCTGACCAATGTTAGACTATCCGAGATCACATCGCTGATTGCATCCGAGAGATCAAACACTTTGGCCAAGTCTTGAATACCATCAAGGCTGAGGTACTCAGCGAGGTTACCGGAGACCGCTGATGTTACAAAATCCTGCACGCCGTCCAAGTTAAAGTTAGCGGCAAAGCTTGCTATCGCTGTGTTTTTCACAAGATCTGCCATCTGCCGACTTAAGTTCCCCGTATCAGTGTCCGACATCGGGAACTTGTACTCGCCGCTTTCGACAAACTCAAGCGTGATGCTCGCTGTACGAAGAGCAGTGGAGAACTTCACCGAACTCGCAGCCTTTGCTGTGACTGTCATTTGGCCAAGCCATGGATGAATAAGAGTTCCTGAACCTGGCTCTTCAAGTGCCGCAATCAATCGGTTCATGCGGGCAATATAGTCCTGACCAACAACAAAGGCTGTAAATTTAATCGTGCGAGCAGAGCGCCCTAAGTCTTCGACAAACGGAATATCACGTTGCGGATACTCAAAAACTTGCACACGGCGACCAACCGTGACTTCTGCCGAAGTTGTTTCAAAAGCAATTCCTCTGAAGGAGCCCTCTCTAAGTTCTCGCTGCGCGTAAGTTGTCATCTTTAATAATCCACAAACGAATACTGCCCGAGTTGCTCAACATTAAGCACCCCGTCGCTCGCCTCGGTTCCCTCCACAGTGACCCGAGAACCTTCATCACTAGCCACTCTGATATTGACCGTGCCTTCCATGCCACGACTGTTACTGATCAAAGGCGTACTTACCATGGGCGCCTCCTGAACGGTTTGGTTGTTTCTCACAAACACATCACCACGGGAACCCAAAAGCCAGTCGGGCATGAGATCCATCAACCCTTGAATCTTTTCATTGATCCAATCGTAGACACCGCTCACCAAAGTTTTTAGCTTTTCCCAGTAAGCGGTCACCGTATCCCAGTTAGTTACTAACAGTGTTGTAATCGCCCCAACCAATAGCCCCCAAGGGCCAAGCAACCCCCAAACTGCTTTGCCCAAAGCTGTCAGAGCTGGCAGTAAGCTCCAAAGATTGGTTGCAAGATTAATAATGTTTGAGAGAAGACTTGCACCCAAAACAGCACCTAGCGCCATAATGATGTACTTAAAGCCTCCGACTGCGTCTACCACCCTACCAATCGATTCGATAAAGTCAAAGAATCCGTCAATCAGCTTGCCAAAATCGACTTTTTCCACTGTGTCGATAAGCGCCTGCACAATCCTTTCAATACGTTGCGAGATAAGTTCCCGATTGGCAATAATGACTTGTTGTAGTTGCCCCACAAACCTGCTTAATGCCGGTGCGAGTTTCGCACCGATTGAAAACTGCACCGACTGAATGACGCTGTTGAAAATCTCCATCGTGTCACCAAAGGCCGCTGCCGCTTGGACGTCTTCTTTGCTGAAGACCAAGCCCATTTCCTTAGCCTTGGAAGCCATAGCATCCAATCCTGCCGCACCATCCTGAAGAACGGGAACCAGTTGCGCAGCCACTTCTCCACCGAACGCCGCAGTCAAAATACGTAGACGATCGGCAGAGGACTCGTTGACCCTGACAGCTTCAGCCAACTGGCGCATCACTTCGGCTGCATTTTTGATGTTTCCTTCTGCGTCTTTCCAATGGATTCCGAGGGTCTTGAAAAGCTGTACTAGATCCTCCCCCTTACCGGCCGCAGCCATCCCCATGCGTTGCGTCAAACGACTCAGAGCCTTATCCATTGTTTCGGCTTGCATACCGCCCATCTGGGCTGCAAAGCGCAGGCTCTGTAAGGCAGTCGACGCAACGCCCGCACGCTGAGCGGCATCGTCAATCGCGCCACCCAAGTCCATATAAGTGCGAACAGAGTCTTGTAAAGACAATAGACCCGCACCGCCCAAAAACGTCAGCGGAGCAGCAAGCTTACCCGCAAGCCCCACAGCTGCCTCAGAGACATTGGCAAAGACTCTGTCCACTGTGCGCAACTGTCTACGCACATGTGTCAGTGCAGGTGAGACCTGGTCAACACAAGACAAGATTGTCTTTAATGTGTACGTCTTTCCTGCCATTGTTTTTCCTCCAATTCCTTGATCCGCAGGGCCTGATCAAGCAGTTCGCAGAAGTCTGATAAAGGCAGCGCCTCTACCTCGAAAGGATTCAGGCGCCACCACCTTGCCACTTCAAAGAGCCGATCGCGCATCTGCGCTACATCAGCCCATCCACATCGCCGAAAAAACCGACAAGAATCGGTACCATCTGCAAAATATCCTTTGCACTCAACTTATCGACTACAGACGGCGGAACAGCTGCCAATGTTGAGATATATTGACAAATCACGTCCATCCGCAAATCACCTTTAAAAGTAAAAGGAAGACCGAGTGTTTTGACATCCTTACCTGTGGGCTCACGCAATTCAAGCGTCTCATAAACGATTTCGCCTTGCTCCACAGGTTGCTTTAACTTGTATGTATTCATGACCAATTCCCCTTCACACCGGTAAAGGTCAAAGAAACCGTGCCATCACTCGGACTGTACTGAGCCTCACCCGAAACAAAGGCTTCCGACAAAGTAAAGACCATACCGTTGGCCAATTCAGCCGTGACGGTCATATCGGTTGTTTGCATCAAAGTGTCAATCGGGAAATCGCTTCCAACATTAAAGGTTCCACTGATAGTCGGTGCAACCGGGGTTTCGGAAAACCCAGCAACACCAGTTGATCCCATCACTGCCTCACGAGTGACGGTATTCATGGTGCAAGTCAAAGAGCCGTTCAAAGACAACTGCTCTCCGTTGACTTTGATGTAGCAAACACCACTAATTCGAGCCATTGTATTTCTCCTTTAATAATTGAGTCGGAACTGAGCCAAGACCGCAAAGATTCTCAAACCGTTCACCAAATCAGGCGGTAAGAGCACGTTCAATCGTGAGACATCGTTTGTGTCACGCTCAACGATCAGGTTCTTTGCAAAGAGATCGGCGTTTTCAACAATCCCGAGCGTCTCAAGCTTCTGGTACTGAGCAATCAACTCGCCACGAATAACCGAAGGCGTTACGATCGCCTGCCCCGGGCCGTAACGCGTGCCATCGCTTGCTAACTTGTGGCGCGGGTACTTGGTCGTGATGATGCTCTTTAAGTCACGCAAGATATAAGCCAAGGTATGGAGGGTTTCACTATCGAGATAGCTAGTGTCTTCATCGTCTAAGGCATTGCGCTGGTAAGTCGTAATTGCACGTTCGATGCGCACATAACCACCGCCGACATATGTAGTAGCAATACCATTCGTTAAAAGTGTTTGCTTTTCATTCAATGTAAAGCGTTCACCTTCAGGAGCAGCAGTAATGCCAATTAACTCAAGCGTCTGCAATGGACGGGCTGGGTCATTGGCAATGGCCGTAGCACACTGTGCAGCAAAAGCACTCAAGACTTCACAAGTGAGGTTCGGCACCGTGGTCTCAACACCCAAGACCGTTGCATGCTGATCATTTCGTGCCGAACCAAAGGATTGAAGGTCGGAGACATCACCTCGCATGGCAGTGTAGACGTGACCATAAAGCTGCATCATGGGAGACCAACGACCTGTCTTATCGTTCATCGCTTCTTTAAAGACATCCAAAGAAGCCGTGTCGCAGTAGGGCATCACAATGAAGTCATACTCTTCATTGCCCATCGCTTTAATTACCTCAGCTAACTCTGGTGTGCCTGATCCACCACTCATAGCTGAGATCTCAACTTGAATGCCTTCAGGCAAAACTTCACCTGAAGCGTAACCGTTAATGTTCACAGCCACGCGAATATCATTTCCGATCAAACCACCGTTCTTGGCTTCAAGTGTCACGATGCCCGTCTCTTCTGACGTGTTAGCCGTGACCGGCAAGTCAAGCTTAGCGTTGATAGCAGCATTCAAAGCCTTGGCCACGTTGGTAGCCGTATCATCAATAGCTACATTGACAGTAACTCGATCGCCGCCAATATAAAGAAAGACAGAACCAGCAGCCGTTGCAGTACCGGTCACCGTCACTGTGCAGGAAGCCTTTTGTGCAGCATCTGCATCACTCACAGGAATTGCCCAGACTTCACCGTAAGTATCGTTCTTACGGTAGGCTGAGTTCATTCGAGCCAAGACAGAGCCTCGACCGAAAAGCTCCTTGCCTTGACTGTCTCCCGAGACCAAGACGGGCTTACCGGTTTGAGCCACACCGCTTGTGAGCATTTGCCCGATCAAAAGCGTTTTGAGATTGTTGCTGCCGGAGTTTGCCATAGAAGCATCAACTTCGGCATAAAAAAGCGGCACTCGAATGCCGCTCGGAATTTGGGAAAAGGAAATTGCCATTTAATTTTCTCCTAGTTTGATGTCTGTCTGCGCCTCGATCAGACCATCTGGGAACATTAGATCAACGTCCACATGAACCATTTCCAAGTTTGGAAGCTCTCCAAGATCCACGCCGTGACGCGTTTCGTTATCGACAATGTCGTAAAGAATTGAGAACTCAAGCTGAACGCAAAGCCGTGCTTTGTTCAAACTAAGGATGCTGGCTCCGGCATAAGAAATCGGATCGGCATTGTCGACCGGCTCCCACCCGCAGATTGCCTTCATAACTTCGAGCTTGAGTTCTTCAACTCGGTCATAAGCGATAAGCCCTCGTTCATCTGTTTCTGTCGAGACATACACGATGACAGAGAAGTTTTGCTCCACTGTTTGTCGGTAATCCGTTTGATTAATCGGAGACTCTGCTGTCTCACCCAAGGGCACCACAAAAGCGCAGGGCATGTTCATCACAGTACTGTCATCGATTTTTGAAAACTCGGCAGCTCCTGCCACACGGTTTTCAAAGCTCGGACACTTCAGTCGCAGAGCATTAATGATTGGCCCTAATTTCATTTAGTGATCACTCCAGGCTTAATTGCTTCATCAAGTACCTTTCTCATAACAGCCCCGTATTTAGCTTCACCGTAGTCTTCTGTCGCCTGCACAATCCAGTTGTTGCGAGGTGCTGCGACCTTTGTGCCAATACGTTTCCTGCCATGTTGTTTCTTGCCGTCTACCCCCAATCTTTTATCTGCACCAGGTCTTCTATGACCGTAATAAACGAATGCCGGATAAAACTCCGGCATTTTCTTTGGATCGTTAAACAGGGCTACAGAAAATCCCGAGCGAGATACGCGATAGCGGATGTTGCGTCTGAGAAACCCTGTAACCCTGCCTGGGTTCTCCCCTGGCTTAGAGAGTCCTTTCCTCGAAACGAGAAGGCGAGCTCTCTTTTGTAACTCGCGTCCAACTTCTCGGTGAGCATTTTTTAGAGCTCGTTTGTCAAAATCAGGAAAGGTCAGCGGCTTATCAAACGCAACACTAAATCGCATGGCCATGGCCTAACTCCTCGCACTCAAGCATCGTGAACAAATGAGCATCATTGACATCGGTAACGCGTCTGACTCGATAACGAATCTCTTCGCACTCAATCTCAACGATTTTGGCCAAATCCACCGGACGAGTCAGAGACTTCACCCAACGAACATAAAAACGATGAGTAACCGTCTCCTCGAGGTTAACCGACTGCCAATAGTTTTGACCACCGACAACTTCCCGTTTAGCCCACACGGTAGCGATCTCTTCATGAACATCCTCCAAAGCACTCTCACCGATAGGCTTTTGGGTAACCGACAAGAGCCTAATACGACGATTTAACTCACCCGACAATGGCAGCTTCATCCTCATCTCCCCAGAGAATGTATTGATCTAGTAGCGCCTGACGCATCACACGATCTCTCAACTCCACATCCGTAGCCGATCGGTTTTCATATATGAAGGTAACGATGATGCACGCAGCAATCTTGATGCTCTGGGGCACTTTCTCAGGCGAAGTTGCCACGGCAGTGCTGTCATCTTCTGCAATGATCGGACGGCGGATGCGTGTTTCGATAAGCTCAGTAGCGGTAGCCCCGAATGCCTCTAAAAGATCATCCTCGTCAGAATGATCAATACGCACATAGCGCTTAATCTCTTCAAGCGATATACAGGAAATGGTCATATTGATTACCCCGAGAGTGACCTCCCGGGGGCGTTTCAGATTTATCCAGCGGCTTTTGCGCCGATTTCCAACTTGCCACCAACAAAGCAATTCACACTTTCAACAGTGAAAGCCTTGCGACATTCAGCGCGGATTGTGATCAAATTCTTAATCACGTTATCACCGTCCTGCTCAAACATTTCAAGAGTCGTGCCTTGACGGTTGTAGATCGTGGCACCCATGACCGTATCTGCGACCATGAATTGACCTTCAGTCACTTCAGAGGATTCGCAAACATTCAAGCCCCACGGGCGTACCGATGCATTGTCTTGCAAAGGCGAACCCATAAGGTATTGACCATTGGAATCCTTCATGCCGCGAATCGTGTCAAAGTCAACCGGATTGATGAACAACGTGTTGGCTCGGTAGCCAACAGAGTTAATCTTCGTGGCACAACGGCGAATCAAATCCAACACTGTGTCCGTTGCTGGCAAAGTGTCATAGGTGAAGCCATGAACCACATAGTTACCTTCCTTAAAAATGCCAGACAAGTTTTGACCCGTACCGTCACCGTTAAGCAATTGCTTTTCAATGCGACGTTCAAGGAAGTACGACATGCGGTTGTTAATGTAAGCAGCCAAAGCCGGAGCATCCTCTGCCAATTGTTTAGTAATACGGATGAAGTGAGCAATGGTGCGTACCGGAGCATCGGCTTGTTCGAATTCTGCCTTTGACTCAGGCTTTTGAGCGCCTTCGGCAGTTTCTGCAGCGGCATTTTGAAATGCCTTTTCTTTCAACCAAGAAATGGAATTGCTGACTGTCGGCACCGGGATACCGAATGCAGCTTGAACAGAATTCGGCAATTGAGGCTCTGCTTGAATGCCTCGGTAATCCGGTTGAACACTTCCGGCAGGAGTGCTGACAGGAGATTCAGCAGCCAAATAGACCTTACGGTTAAGACCTTTGCAGAAATCGACATAACCTTGGCTAGAAACCAAGCGATCACCAAGACCTTGTTGCTTCATTTCTCCGCCTTTAGCAGTGGAAGCCTGTTGCAGATCAAGCATCTTTCGAGCCAGTTTAAGCTGCTCAGCGCCAATTTTGTCCACTTCAGCCTTGAGCTCTTCAGATTTAATTTGTTTATTTTCGATGGCAGAAAGTTTCTTTTCAATCTCACCGGCCATCTTTGTCAAATTTTCCAATTGTTCGGGATTCATGATTGTTTCCTCAGTTAAAGTTTTTCAACACCGGCCGAAATACGACCGAAAATCGCGGCTAACTCTTCTTGAGCTTTCTGAGAATCATCCCGACTCTTTTCAGCGGCAAAGCACGCTTTTGCCTTTGCGAGCAGCCATCCCGACTGCCGCTTAGATAATCCGAATGTGTCACGGCACAAGTTTTCAAGATCTCGTACGGTTTCCAAACTTTCAATCTTGCTGTCAACCTCATCGGCAGATAGCACTTGTGTTACACGAGCTTTTGAATCTGACGGGAAGGTCACTAACGAAATTTCGTCTAGTCGAGAAATCGCCGTCAGCTGATAAGACCCGTCCTCCAAATCCTCTTCATCGTCAGCACGCCAGGAAATAGAAACGGACAAACCGTCAATAGTGCCGGCACGAATGGCGTTATAGACGTCTTCTGCCTGAGACACTCCTTGTGTTAATACGCCCGTGACCTTTAAGCCAATTTCATCTTCAGATAATTCAGTCCATGCACCGATCGGAACAGAAAAGCTTTGATGATTAAAAAACATCTTAGGCTTGACGCCGGCTGACAACACTTTGCTGTAAGCCCCCTTTTTAATGGCAAATCCGTATGAGTTTCGGTTACCAAAGACCGTGGCATAACCTGACACAGTCCATTGACCATCGACTTCCTGTGCACTTAACTGACACAAATTCAACGATGTCGTAAGCTGTTTCGACGTCATTGTTTAATCTCCGTAATTTTTGTCTGTCCAGTACTTTGGACTTTCCCTAACATGTCGAGCGGTGCCAAATTCGTTTGAGCCGTTAAGATATCTGCGCCCTCAATGGGCTCATCATTTTCTAACTGGCGAACCTCATTACGAGTCTTAAAGCCGTTCTGAACCGCCGTTGCGTATGCTTGATAACGAGTCGTTAAGTCCCCGCGCATCAATGCATCAAGACTGAATTCCGCCTGCATCGACAACTGTTCATCGAACGAGAAAACTCGACTTTTGATGGCTTGCTCGATAGAAACCAACATCGGACCAATCGTGAACTTCACGAAACCAGCCGTGATCTCCGAGATTCCGGAACCCCAAGTCGTTGCTCCAGATGCTCCGATCAACACAGGTGGAACGCCAAACCATCGGCAAATTTCCTCAACTGTAAATTGTCGGTTTTCAATAAGCTGAGACTGCTCCGGCGTGAGGCTGACATTGTTGAACTTCATATCAGCTTCTAAGACAATGACCTTTGACGGCCCTCCGGTACGAAAATCAAAGAGAGCCTGTTTAACGCGCTCTCGTTCGTTGATTCCTTGTTTGTTTTTGACCTGAAGAATATGATCTACGGTCAAAATCCCAGAAGGCTTGCCGAAGTTAACTGCGTTTTCAGTAGCAAAACGTTGAGTTTCTGCCGCTTCTTTTATAGAGGCAGACATAAACGCCAACTTGCTTAGACCGATTAAACCGTTGCCGATGTCCTTAATGTGCAAAACATCATTGAGCCCAAGGATGAAGCTCTTGCCATCTTTTTGGTATCGGTACGCAATCTTGCCTTCCTGATCGATGTACACTTCAATTTGATCTGGTGACAGGGGCCACAAACTCACAAGATCACCGTCTGAGTCACGTATGATTTGCGCATACGCATTTCCCCTGATTGCCCAATGCATCACCATCGTTGACCAAAACTCACGGGCTGTCATGACGTCATTGGGACGATCATGCAAAACTGCCCACAATCGACTGTCACGAGCCAAAACCCTTCGACCATCGTCAAGATTTCTGTAGACCATCAAAGGTAAGCTACTGATCACGCGCGACAGTAGTGACACGCAGGCATAAACCGTAGAAATCTGCAACGCAGAGTCCGGAGAGGTCGGTGTGGCCGATAGCGTTGACGGCGTACCGAGTTGCTCTCCGGACTGGTCAGCTAAGATGCCTGAGCCAACCCATTTAGCAAAACGAGAAATTAAAGAAGCCATTTAAACCACTATGATGTCATCAACGAAAACGGAAAAATCAATCTCATCCTTTTCAATATCACTCATGCACATGGCAAGCGCATAGATCATTGCCACCGGACCATCAATCTTGTTTTCGTATCGTTCTTTTCTCGGGAAAATATTGTCTTTAGCGTCAAGCTTGGCCACAACATTCCCCATCATCCAGTCCATCGCCAGATTGCAAGGATGCTTGATTCTTTTATCAAGCACCAAGGCTTCCAACGACTTCATAGGATCAGACATGTTCTGAACAGTGTTTCTGAACTCCACCATAGGAGCTCCATCATCACTTAAACGAGTAGCCAATTGAGTCGCCTGCCACGGGTCATACGCAATTGCTTGAACATCAAAACGTGACAAGTCTTCACGAATTCCCTCCTCGACAATCGCGAAGTCTGTCATTGCGCCGGGCGTTTGATGGATAATTCCTTGGTCAACCCAACCTTGATATTGGCTATTGCTTGATTTCTCAATCGTGTCTTCAGGAAGGTAAAAATCATAGAAAGCTACATATTCGGTTTTACCATCCGTGCGAGTTTGAGGAAAAAGCTTAACCTTGGCCGTGATGTCGTTTTTAGCTCCTAAGTCCAAGCCAATAATGCAAGGCTGTCCCTCAAAGTCATCCAGACTGAGTTTTGGATCTTCACAAAGCTTCCAAGCCTGCATGTCCATCCAAGCAGCTTTTGCTGAGCACCAAATATTGAGGTGCTTGGTTTTAAAGTTATTGGCTGCAGACGGAAGATTTAAAGCGTTTAACCGTATATCTCGAATCGTTTCTGGATTAACGGAAACACCCCAGTTAGGATTGGACTTAATGAGCGCATCGTCACTGCGCCAATCGTCATCATCATCAATGGTGTAGATAATCCCAAACTGAGCCTCCGCTTTGACCAATCCATTTAAAACCATGGTAATCATGGTCCGGACTTCGTAACAAATCCCGGATGTGTCAAAACCCGCCGTGGTGATCACCCACAGTAACGGTTGCTGGCGCTTGCCAATCGAAGTTTCAATCACGTCATAAAGCCCACGGTTTTTATGAGCGTGCAATTCGTCAATACAACCGAAATGAGTGTTCAAACCGTCCAACGTGTCATCTTTAGAATTTTTGGGCGACAGTTTGGATCCAGTTTTAAGCTGAGTAATGGAGTGCTTTTGAACCGTAATCCCTAAGGCGCTCGTCACATCTTTGCACATCACGGCCATCTGCCGGGATACGTCAAACACAATGCGAGCCTGATCACCAGTCGTTGCAAAGGTGTAGCACTCAGCGCCATATTCGTTATCGGCTGCCAACATGAAAAGGCAAATTGCAGAAGAGATAGCGCTTTTACCGTTTCCACGCGGCACCTCGATGTAAACCTTTTTGAAACGCCTTGCCCCTTCAGCATCCACCCAACCAAAAACCGTGGTCAGAATGAAAATCTGCCACGGTTCAAGCTGTATTCTTTGAGTGGCCAATGGGCCTTTCGTGTGTCGTAGACATTCAACAAAATAACAAATCTTGCAAGCTTTTTTCGTATTAAAAACGTAGCCGGTTAACCCCTGAAGGTCTCGCTTTTGCCTTTGGCACGCCTTTTTAACCCAGTGACATGCAGGAATAGCACCACTGAGAACATCTTCAATGTATTGGTTGGCTATTCCAATGTAATCACGCATCAGCAGCCTCCCGATCATCCTCATCAAACTCCACAAACATATCCATTGTGAAGTCATCCGGATTGGAAGGGTCACCATACCCTTGCGCAACCTTCTGGCGTGAGGACGGGGTTAAGCCCAACTCGCTACCAGTCTTTGCCAGTAACGCTTCAATTTTCATCAGGGCATTGAGTTGACCGGAAACCTTCCCAGCAGAAACCATCCCTAATCTGTCGACTTCTTGTTGAACTTTTTCTCGCATCGCGAGTGCGTTGCAATACGATTCGAGCACGGGCGCGTCACACGCCGTTATTACGCCTGCAGGCGTATTTTTTAATACGTTGTACCAAAATTCCTTGGCACGCTCAGTCATGTACTCCGGAGGATCACCGATTTCCCCAGTCGGTTTTGGCTCTAGCGGGTTAGCCCGGCAGGGTCTCAGCGTTCCTTTGAGTCTCTTGACTTCAGTAGGAAGCGGTTTACGACCCATAAGAAAATCACTCCAATTAAAGTAAAACGTTAATAGGAAATAAAGCCCAAAATTCAAAATTTTGGATACGAAAAAAGTTAGGGAAGGGCGCGGTCTCGAATACACATGCCCTCAGACTTTCGACCCGCCCCCGGATCAAGCAAATTAAGTTTGGCATAATCTCCACAATACCAACCTCGTTTTTAGGTGAACTAGAATGACTAACAACCTTTTAGAAGATGTAGCTAAAACAACTTTAGTTGAAGTGGGCAAAGATCTTGCTCAACCTGGAGCAAAACAGTTAGGTAGAGCAGGTGCTTCTGTGGGAAGATGGGTTGCAGCATTTTGCGGAAAATTGGATAAATATTCAGCAAAAATGGAAGCTGAAAACAAAGCTGCGATTGATGCTATAGAAAAACACTACAACAATATCCCAGAAGAATTCCGTGTACATCCCAATCCTAGAATCACACACAATGCCGAGCAAGCATTTTTTCTATCAACCGGTCAGCCAGATCTTCAAAAACTTTTTGTTAACCTTATAAAATCGAGCTGTGATTCCCGTACTGCTCGTGGGGTACTGCCTTCTTTTGTATCAATCATTGAACAGTTGACCCCAGATGAAGCAAAAATGCTTCGTCAACTGCTCACATCCGACTACTTATACCAATTCCCAGTAATCACAATTCGGTCTGACTATCAAGATAGTTCGAAAGGCGGACTTGATGTGACCGGGCTTATTACACCTCTTTATTGGAAGTCCGGTTGTGAATTTCCTCAAAATGGCCCTGTATATTTAGACAATCTCCAACGCTTACAATTGATCGATGTAGACATGATGAAACATTTCACCAATCTAGAGCTATACAAAGAAATCGAGGAAATGCCAGAAGTCAAAAAAATAGTTTCTGACATCAATACCACTCCCCAAAGAAAAGCACGTTTTGTACGGGGCATTATTCGACTTACAAATTATGGTAAAGCTCTTTGCGAGGCCTGCAAGATTCGCGACATTGCTTAAGCTCAACAGCGATTGCATCTAAGTCCAATCTATTTCTATTTGTCTTTGAAGCCAAAATCCTCAGTGATAAATAGAGAAAGATAAAACTTAGAACGAATGCAATCATAAGTAAGACAATAAGAACTAAAAGAATCCAGTCCACTAGGCACCCCCATTTCCAAACCCTCCATCCTCACTCGCAGTCTTTCTTGAGTGACAAGACTTGCAGAGGCTCTGGAGGTTTGTTTCGTCATAGAGAAGATCAATATCGCCTTTGTGTGGTCGTATGTGGTCTACATCAGTAGCTAGCACTACCCTACCCTCCTTTAAACATTCCTCACAGTGAGGGTGCTGTGCAATGTACCGATCACGCAGTTTTTTCCATCGGTAGCCATAACCACGAGCTGATGAGGTTCCCTTATAGCGAAGCCTGCGGCTTTCACGATCCTGTGCAAACTTTGCCTCACGTGCCTGTCCACGCTGCGTGTGAACTGCACAATACTTTTCTGTGACAGGCACGGGCATACGACAACCGGGATAAGCACATAATTTCAACAGTGCCATCGACTGCCTCAAATAAAAAACGGGGCTCATAGCCCCAAAACATTAGAGTTGAAAAAGACTTCAAAACGACCCTAACGTAGCGAAATGCTTAGTCAATAAAAAACCCGCCGAAGCGGGTCGAATTTTGGCTCCAAAACTTGTCTCCTAGAGACCACTCAGTCTTTTTTTAAAAGCTTGTTTTTTCTTGTCAAGCTCTTGTTCTACTAAACGATCATCACAAAATTTGATTAAATTCCGGACTGAATAGCAAACGTACAAACCATAAAATAGAACAGAAATTACTCCACCAAATAAAACACCGAGAACCACAAACCGATATTTTTCTCCAATCAACAATAACGCAAAAGCAAACACCACTTGAATGAGAATAACTAATAATGCCAACTGAATGGTTCTATCGTATCTCTTATCAATTTGCTTTATGAGCTTTTCTTGCTGTAAGCCTGTCAGGTACTTCATAACACTTGAAAAAGCCCCATTTAGTTCCTTTAATCCGAATAAACATATCGTTATAGGTAAAACAGCAAAAGCAATAAAACCATATGTTATCGGACTAAGCTTAGAGTTGGGGTCTAAGGGTAACAAATAACCCAAAACTCCCCCAGCCACTACGGTGATAATGATTAGCACCACAGTAAAGAAGGTACTAGAAAACACTCTAATCATCGTCCAAAATTCCTTGATCATCACATAGCGATGCGAGCCAGTTTTGCATTGCATGTGAGATGTCGCTCATTATAAGCAAACCGTCACTAGAGCGACCTATTGACTCTTTAGTATGAATATTCAAATTACCTTTTTTCAATTGGCCCGCTCCATCCAAAGTGATTGTCACATCGTCATCATCAACATTTCTTAGATTCATAGCAATACCATTGAGGATTTTTTGCCCATCTTCGTCTGTTTTCCTGCTGTATGTTATGATAAATTTTGCTCTAATATTTGAACTTTGAGCAATAGAATCTAACTTAAAATCACCAAAGTTTTCGACAAGCGTTTTCAACATTTGAGACGTAACATTCTTGACTTCTGTTCTTTCCTCGAATTTAGACGATTTAACATATGTAACAGTATCACCAATTTCAATGCTTTTAACATTATGATTGTCGAATAGTTTCTTGATATTCCTGTTAGCTTCCTGCGTCAAAGAAATCATAGCCTCAGGGGGAAGAATCTTTGCCTTATTGACAAAGAACCAACGTAAATAAGACTCTATCGCGTTAAACCTCAAAGCTGCGGAAGGTATTACAACAACATGATTATCAATGACTCCAAAATACAACATGGAGTTAATAAAATCTCGTTTGGCTGCCTTGTACTCCTCTGATAAGATGACTTCGGATGGTTTAACACCCGCTAGCTGGTATTCTCTGGCTCCTACTTCATAAATTACGACTGGTTGACTAGCATCTTGTTCAATTAAAACCATCTGAGCAAGAATAAACCCTTTGTGAACATCTTGAAATTTATTAATTAAACGAACTTCTGAACTGTCATCATCAATAGGTTCTTGGCGGTCCATCGCAGTTGGAAAAACTGATAATGCCTCTCGTAAAAGCTCTTCAAGTGTTTTGTCAGTTTTGGTAATGACTGCTTTTCGATAATAAAGCGTCTTTTTCACATTGTCCATATCTCAACCTCAATTTATAGATATTAGTTTTTTTAATCATACAATATTTGTGAATTTAAGTATGAAAACCCAATCTGGCATGGCATTCGGAGGGCTGATCAACTATTGAGGTTACATGACAGTGTATATTCGGGATACTTCTGGTGAAACGTGGATTACCATCGAGACGGTGCATGCACCAAGAAAGGTAAGTAGAACTCACAATCTCACCGACTCTTCCAGCTCCAAGGGCATCCCATCTGATGAGCCGGTGAAAGAGAGTATAAAAAGCCCCCCAGATCTCTCCGGAGGGCCATGGCATCTACACTACTTCATGTGTCACCGGGCTATCACTCACCCAACTTCTCACGAAGTGTAGTCATTGTGACATGCTTTCGTAACATTCCACCAATTCTTGTTTTGTTATAAGTGCGTCATAGATGAATTTATCAGCTAATTCCAACTTACGATGCAATGTCATGCGGGACATATGAAGAATCCTTGCATTGTCTTCCATTGTTCGTCCTTCCGGATCAAGATAAACGGTAGCCACCACACGGCGCAAATCGACCGGTAAAGATGCTACTGCACAGTCTGTCTGGAGAGCTTCTGACTCGTTGAAATCGATCAGACCACCGATACGAGGACTGCGATCCACTCGAACATGCAAAGAAGGACTTTTAATGCCGCAAGACATGCTGCTGAAATACCACTCTTGCCACTTTACCAAACGATCAACAATTTCAGGGATTCGAGCCATGATTAACATCCTGTGCAAGGTTATTAAATACTGTGCAAAGTTTGTTCTCTGTTTGTGCACAGTTTATTATTAATTAATCCGTTGTTTTTAAAAGAAAAAATAATATTGTGCAAGGCGTGCATGATTTTGCATTCATACATACGCATGTACGTGCGCATGCGAGCGCACGCACACACGTACGCGCACACATATACGCGCGTAATACCTTGCACACCCAGCACAACCCAATAATTGCAGGCTTTTTGAGCCGAAAAACCCAGCACAAACCCTACACAAGCGTTGCACAAACACTGCACAAAAATAACAAAATTAAGCATAGTTAGAGCACCTCACCTGGTTTTCCGTCACGTTCAGCCTTGGCTAATTCAAGTTGAAAACGGCGAACTGACTCCCCAATCTCATCATCACTGCAAAGGACAATATCCGGATCTGGATCATCCGGATTAGAGGGGAAATACACGGTCATCTGACGAACTTTCCCATCAATGCCCGGATGTCCCGGATTGGCACTGGTTAAATCTGCATCACGACTGAAAACAATAACGCGCTTGCGCGCCGAAGGCATAACACGGCCTAAACGAGTCAAAAATGCTGTCTGTGTTTGAATGAAACGCTCCCCACTAGCCCTTGCCCATAGCAAGAACGCTCGGAACAAATCAACACCAGACACGGGCCCAACATGGTAACCAAGATCCCCGGATAACCACTCATCAATAAACCGTGCATCAGCCGTTTTACCCAAAGACTTCAACGCTTTGTGAGCCGCTGTATCAATCGGCAGAGTCCATGGCTTGAAGTCATCCAAGGGATAGTCCAGCAAGTAGGCATAAAACGCTTCTACGCCCCCATTTTCGATTTCCTCAGCCAGTTTTGCGTAGTACTCAGGCAGTTGCGAAAAGTCGGTGTAAATGACCATGTATCGCCGGTCCCGCTCATCAAGAAGCAATGGCTGCAACTCGTTTGAGAGGAAGACAAAGTTGGTCAAATTGGGCTCCTCACGCCAAGGCAAGCCCTTGCCTTGAATCTGATGCGTGTGCCCGGTCACCATGGTCTTGAGTTGATTTTTAAGCATGCGCCGATCAGCCGATGCAATCACTTCGTCACCAATGCAAAAAAGCTTTCCAGAGAGCCAATCATTGAACTGACTCTGCAGCTGTGTTTGCGTAATCGTTCGTGCTGATCGAGGCCCGTATATCCGGGCAACGACATCGAAGACAATGTTTTTACCCGATCCTTCCTGAATGCCGTGAAAAACAAGGCTCGTGAACATTTTTGCACCCTTGTGCTGAAGAGGATATGCGAGCCACTTAGTGACCCAATCAGTCACCTGGCGATCCTGGCCACAAAGATTGAAAAGATGCTCAACAATGAGCTTACAAGAGCGTCTTGGATCAGGCTCCACTGGCCATCCTTTGAAAATATTCACGCACCCTTCAGGTACGTTACCGTCCGGGCACAGCACTAAGTTCTCCTTCGGAATCATCTTGCGTCCGGATGATTCGAGCCACCAATCAACAGCCTTGCGCCCCCAAGCAAGCCGTAAAGCAGCAATGTCGATCAACTCTCCAATTTGATCATCCCAAACAGTCGTGGTACCGTAAATAAGCGTATAGCGCTCAATCATTGAGGACCAAGCGTCAAGAAACCCTGAACTCTCACCTAGTGACTTCTGCCCCAAAGGCTTCAAATTCGTAGCATTCAGAAGTTGCTTAGCCGCATCGATCCCCGACTCCGCTACCAAGTCATTGAAGTCAGTACCGAATGAGCCTTTTTTAAACTTCGGGAAAACCACACAGCATTTGTGGTTTCTGGCGGCTATCGTAGCCTTCGTACGACCTGCGTTGACAATATTGATGCTTTGATTAACCTTCCGACCGTCACGTTCGTACTTGATAGAGCCGAAAACGCCGGTAGCACCATCACGCTTGGCCGTGTAGACCTCAACTTCAACTTTGCCAACAATTGAAGAGTCAAAGAATTGAATGTTGCCTTTGGTACCGGACCCGATTTCCGGATCTACATCAAAGTGGCTCCAAAAGAAGTTCCGAGCACGATTCATGATGTGCCTGTCATCATCACCGGCAATGACAATCTTTGCCTCCGGCAACATGACTCGCACGCGCTGAACGACAGGATCAAGATTGCCGGCATTAAACGCCACGATAACAGGAGCGTCCGTTGCCTCACGCACAGAACACCCTGTAGCGTAACCCTCCACAACGTAGACAAGCTTTGTATCACCGTTGATTTTGCCCAGAGGACAATAGGCACCGACTGTGTCACTGCCGGTTAAGAATCGTTTATCGACACCGTCTTCATTTTTCTGCTCAGAGATCAGTTGCAAGCCGACAAGCTGCTTGTCTTTATACATCGGAATGACAAGCTGCTTGTTCAAAAAACGCGCTGCATAGGGCTTGATATGCTTGCGATCAATGTATGCGTGGGGCTGAACAATCTCACCGGCAGCAGACCAAAGACTGGCCGCCTTCTTAGCAGCACGATTGGCCAATTCCTCACGATCCTTCTGATACTGCTCACGAAGCGACTTCGCTCTTTCAGCAATTTCTCGCTTCTCCTCTGCACTCCAATTGTCAGCAGAAGGCTTGATCAGGTAGGTCTCATTGCGAATGCCGAAAGAACCGCTGTAGTAGACATTACCTTTTAAGGTGCGATTTTCATATATACGGTACCAAGCAGACTTTTTCTTTGATTTTTGATGCAGCGGACGAAAGCGCTCAAAAGAGGCCCCAGTCACGCGCAATTCATAGCCATCCGGCACAAAGATGCCGACCGCGGCCATTTGATCCACAATATCACGCAGTGTAGATGCCATAACTTACTCCGTTCAATGACGCGCTTGCGCCATCAAGTGGTCCAAGAAACAATAGTTTTGATTCGATTTTTCAATGAGCGAATAATTGCCCTTTGAGGACGGACGCCACAGCAATTGCCCGCGAGAAATCAGACCGTTGACAGCCTTGTAGGCAGAACTGGCCGAAATGCCCAAAGCATTGCGAACTTCAAGCACACGACAGCTACCACCACAGGCATCAACATACTCAAGCACAGCCTTACCCAAACGACCAGGACGCCCAACTGCTTTATGCTTCATCTTTACCCTCCATTTTTTTATCGTCATTAGTGCTGTAAATGGCAAAACTAATTGCCAATAGACGCTCCACTTGCTTATGGATCACATAAGCCCGCTGCTTTAAAGCTTTCTTTTCATCTAAATTGATTTTTCCGTCGCGTATAGAGAGTTCGTACTCACGTGATAACTCTCCTAACGACTGGACAAGTTGATTGAATTCCGTGAGGATCTCAGCGCGCTCCAACGTAGTCGGAGGGATGACCTCAAGGAACACGCCACCGGATTGCTGAGCAATTTCGTTTGCGAAAAGTTTGGTGCCAGACAAGTCCTGCATCATTAGCGCGTCATCAACATTGACGCATTGCCCTTTGCGCTCATAGATCCGATTGCGTAAAGCATCGACCGTGTAACCCAATGCAGCGGCCATGGCTGCAGTGCCACCGGGAAACGCCTGGCACATCCGAACATACGTTGATCTAAGCATGACTGTTATCCATGTTCTTGAGTGGTTTTGCTACTACAAAAGCTGCAGTAGGCTTTAAATCAAGCAATTGAGCACGAGTGATGCGACCGCCGGTGGCGATTTCGATACAGGAGGCATAGTCGGTTTCTCCGGTCCACTCTGTTCGCGGCAATCGGCCTTTGGCTTGCCATTTGTAGATGGCCTGAGGGGTTACATTGCAGGCTTTAGCCAAAGCGCATAACCCTACAGTTTCAATTGCATGAGTAATGATGTCTTTTGTCATGCTTGAAACATTAACCATTAGTTAATGTTTTGTCAAGACATTGGGAAACCTATGGTTCACAATAATTCTAGAAAATATAAACCTATGAACTACATCAAACCACTACTTGGCCAAAGAATTATTGAAGCATGTGAGGATGCCAACATCCCTGCATGGGGAAGGAATCGCGCCATTGGCAAAGCATTATCAGTTTCACCTCCCGCTGTAAGCAAATGGTTAACCAATAAATCTTTGCCAACACTCGACAAACTCTACGAGTTATCGAATTTTCTGAACGTTAATGCAGAGTGGCTTGTCACCGGCAAAGGTGAAAAGCACAAAACGCTTATGTACAAAACCCCAGAGATACGAGAAACAATTGAAATAATGGAAACGCTTTCAAGTGCTCAGCAAAAAGCTATCCTTGAGGTCGCGCGAGCCTTCAAAGTAAACCCAAAGTAAACCCAAAATAAACCCAGGTAAACCAAAGTAAACCTTTTTTGTTTCATTTTAGGATGAGTATTTAATACTCGTTAACTGATAGTTATTGACACACTATTAACCAATGGTTAATATTCTCTCCAGGAACAGGAGAGAACCATGTCACGCTCTGAATTTCTCATCAACATCCTCACTGCTACTGCCGGTGCGTTTCTAATTGCACTCGCAGTGTTCTACGCATACGAGTTCGTTGTTTATCTCTGGAACTTAGAAGACATGCTGCTCTCCATGGCCATGCAATCTCACTAAAGATCACCGGAGAAGACTATGAGTGAACAATTCAAAATTTCTGAAGAAATGTTAGATCGACTTTCAAACCTGAAAGCTCTCATCAACAAACACTACGGATACAAAGCTGAATATTTAGCCGTATTGAAATTCGCTCGGGATTACGTAACGCAAAATAGTATCCCTATCCGCGCAGAATCTGTCATCGAAGCTTATGAGCTTAAAAAAGCCATCTTTAAAATTCTTGCGCTCAAGCCGATAGATGTTGAGAGCAAAGAAGTAGGAGGCGACGCCCTACTCTATGCCCCCATTTTCTTATCAGAAAAGCGGTCTTCTAATGAAGGACATTAAAGCCTATCTGTGCTTTCCGTAATCCTCAAGGAAATTCAAATGATCATCGACAAAAAACTTAGAAAGAAGCTCTGGAAGATGGCCTTGAAAATTGCTAGTCACTCGGACCGTGCCAACTATGCCGTGGACGACTTGATAGTCGCCCACGAAAAAATTTTTGGTTTCAGACCTACTTCTGAGAAGACTCTGAAGTTAAAGCGCCGTAAAGGGCTTTGAGGTAAGCGGCATCGGAATCAGCATTCTTCTGTGGGATTCGAAATTGAGGATGATTAGGACCGCTCAAAGTAATCGCCCCGGAAAGAAGAGCACTTTTAATGATTTCTACAGCTTCCTTTGCTTCAAATACTTTTTCTGTAATCGGTTTATCTGCCATGTGATTCTCCTGCGAGTTGGTTAAAGGATGCTGATTGTGGACCAGCCCTTTACTCATCTCACAGAGGAGACCAAAAGGAAAAACAAATGACAAACAAAATGTCCTTCAAGCAGTACCGCAACAATCTCAAGCAACAGCTTGAGAAAACTAAGTACGACATAGCCGCTGCTGTCTGCGACTACCTCTGGGGAGACTACATCCGTTACGGGCTTTACCCACACCCCGAAGTAATAGCAGCCAACATCGCCATCGCAGAAGGACATTTAACCAACCCGCCGGAAGAGCTGGCTGAGGAATGCATTGAACTGTCTCCGGGTAGCAGCATCAAGTATCTAAACACGGCTTCTGACAAACAGAAAGCCCTGCTCAATTCCGTTGACTCTGAGCTGCAATTCTGGGTGGATCGCAATCGCATGACGCATAAACAAGTTACACAAATCAAACGCAACGCATTGAGTCTTTGCCGGCTCTTTGCTCAATACAACCGAAACTTTGGGAGAGCCTAATGGCCGAAGAATTTGACCTCGAAGATGAAATCGCGAACCGGATCGATTCGCCGACCGTATCAATAACCGTATGCAATAAGCCACTTCGTAAGGTGCTGATCTGGACGTTCACATACGACAAACAACGTTACCTACTCATTGCCAAACTCGTTGATCAGGATGGCGTTGTTTATAGAGCATGGGCCGATGCGGTACGCGATTACATCGATATGACGCATTTACGCAACTGGATTATGCGTGACTGCAAAGACGTAATGGATTCAAACGGCCGAATGCTACTGGACAAGTTTCTGCAGCGCTACCAATACGAACGCCCGCCTGCCGTTACGCACACGTACATAGCTATTCCATAGGAGAAATGAAAATGTTGTTAAAAGAATGGGAAAGAAAGAAATCGGAAGCCAGAAACCTTAAATGCAAGGCGCTGACCAATGTTGCCGAACTCATCAACATCCTTGCGCACATCGAACCTGGATATACAACCGAGCGCGATGAGAAGTACTTGCGCGTTCACAGTGAGTCGCTCGCCCAAAAATTGGCCGAATTAGAACAACGGTTGCAGGAACTACGAACGGCAAAGGTAGAAGGTCTATGAAAACGATAGCACTCATTGTCAGCTTGGCGGCTGTGTTTGGCGTGGCTGTTCCAGAAATGATCGACAGCGTAATTCCGTTGCATCGATACCTGTTTGTGATGATCGGAATTTTCTCTTCCGGTTTCGGATCGATACTCGGATTTGTACTGGGGAGTGACGAACCTGACGGCCCCGACCTGGTAGGCGCGATAGCGCTTGTTGCACTGGTAACGTTTTGGATAGCAACAGCCATCACATTCACCGTTGGTTATTTACTCAAGGACTAAGACGACATGAAACACAAATCACGTTACGAAGTCATGGCTTACGTTGCATCACTCAATCAAATGATGCAATTCGATGACGGCTCAAGTGAAATCTTTGAGCACATATCGGCAGATGAGCTCACCGATGAGCAACTGGAGATGATCTGGTTTGCCAATGATGCACTCATGAATGCGTTTAACTACCGCAAACGAATCTTTGCATCGATCTGCGATTCAGTTAGGTATGAGGCAATGCAGGAGAAAGCAGCATGAAAAAGCAAACCATTGTTGTTGCCCGCCGTGTCGACAGACGCATCGCGCGTATTGCAAGACACTACGGTCTCGGTCCCCAGTTAGCCAAAACGTGTGAAGAACTCCGGGAACTTTTCGTAGCAGTTTTGAAGTTACGCCTGGCCAAATGGTTAGGCAGAGACAGCACCAGTCAAGAGCAACACGTGCTCGAAGAGATGGCAGACGTTCGAATCATGCTCGATCAGATTGAGCTATTGATGAGCGGCGCCGGCACATGCGCCCGAATTAGAACGGCCAAGCTCGAACGGCAAATCTCTCGCATTGAAGCAACGAAATAAAAACCTGGAGAGAACTATGCAAGCAGTATCGAAGATAGACGAACAATTCCAACTTTTACTCTCCATCGAAGATGTCAGTGCACTAACCCGTATGGGTAGAGCAACGATCTACCGCAAAATGGACCGCAAGCACCGGAACTTTGATCCGACCTTTCCGCGCCCCATTGATGTTGGAGTGGCAACAACACTGTGGCGCTATAACGACATTAAAGAGTGGGTCTTAAATCGACCCTGTAAAGCAATGGAGAACTAACAAAAATCAAAAAAAGCCACAGATTTCACTAACGAACATCTGTGGCTTTTATATCAGGCAAGCTACGCAACCTTTTTACCACGAACTTGCGCTTGCTCTGTATAAGAGGAAACAATCGAGACGGCTAGGTCATCTTCATTTATTGTTGCTACCACTGCAAGCAAAACCTCCTTAACCTCTAAAACAGACTTCTGGACATTAGGTTGCACAGGCATTTCAACGAAATTTTTCATTTCTTTTCCTCAGTAAGTTGACCTGTAAATAGCATCTTCCTCTCTGCTTTTATTCTAATTCAGGCATTACTGCTTATTGAAAAACAATAATCTCCCCAAGCCTGAAAAATTTCCCGCATCTCCCCGATCACCGCTCTTCTCAAATAAGCATTGTTGTATTTCTCTGTGACGTGATCCAAACAGTGCTCAATCCCTTTCTCTGAGAATTGTCTGTGCCCGTACCGGACATAGTCATATGCCCATGTTTCAAATGTTGCCCGAGAAGTACCATGTAGTGAGATGTTTGCCGGCTGACCATTCCTAATACAATTCTCATCAACAAACGGCTCCAAGCCATTACGCCTTCGCTGCACATTAATCTTGCGCAACATCATGGCAGCCGCGGCGTTACTCACAGGTTCTACTTTGCCGCCGGAATATTTCACAAACACAAAATCATGGTCTTGAACGTGCTGAAATCGTGGTAACTGTTTGAGAAGCTCCACCGCCTGGCTCGACAATGGTGTCTCTCTGTCAAATTTAATCACCCTCACTTTCATTTCATCACGTGACGTGATCTGTATAGGCGCATCCGGATGAGCAGCAACATCCAAGTAAATTTCTGGCCAAGTAACAAGGCGCGCATTAGTCGCTCGACTTGCAGTCAAAATGCTAAACATAATCAACTTTGCTGTTACGCTGGGATGTTGATTAAGTTCTAAGAATAGTTCCGGAATACGATCAGGAGAGAGCGCAGGATGATGCCCTTTCTTGACACGCTCAGAATCCGGTGGCAATAAGTCTCTTAGCTTGCCATTCAAGTCCGCAGGATTCGGTTGTGCTTTAATCCGTCCGGAGCGAACTGCATAATCAAAAGCACGTTTAATCTCACCAATAATACGCTCAGGCGTATCAACCATTTCAACCCACTGCTTAGAGAAAGTTCGGGCCAAAATCTCAGGCGTCAATTTTGATGCCGACATTGACAAGACATCACGGGGAATGTGATTTTTAATGTAGCCGTTGACAATATCTGCATGATCGCGAGAAACACGATGGCCCTTCACATCAGAAGAGCGCCATAGACGATTTTCACCAAAGCGACACCAGTCTAAAAGCATCGCTTGAACCGAATAATGCTTTTTCTCAAGTATCAAGGCTGCCTTTGCCTCTTTTTCCGCAACTAGTTCATCTTTCGGATCTTGCCCAGATAAAATCTGTTTACGCCATTGTGCAGCCAACAGTCGGGCTTCCTCTAGACCGAGCTCCGGATAATTTCCGAGTGTGCGCTTGATTTCTACACCATTAATCACCACTCGCAAGATAAAGGTGCGGGTGACTGAATGTTGAGTCTCTCGAACTCTTAACAACAAGCCTTTGACACCGCCCACTGAAATGCTCTTTTTTGCTGTCTTAACTTGACGATCCGTCAATAGCGTAGAAGCCCTGTTTGCCATGCGATCTCTCCACGTAATGTACCCAAATTAATTAGCTTAATGGCTCCAATAATGGCCCAAAATCATTTGAGACCATTATGACAACTTTTTTGGGCCATTATGGGTACATTATTGCATGCGCTTATAAGAGTTTCAACGATACAGGTTGATTCAACAAGAGACGCTACGAAAATAAAAATCTCCTTAAATCTCAATTAATTAATGAGACGTTTAGAGACTTTAAAGGATGCTTAGAAGCATGCAGATTTTGAAATATGGTGGCCGAGACGGGAATCGAACCCGTACGCCGTTTTAATTGGCGGCGGATTTTAAGTCCGCTACGTCTACCAATTCCGTCACTCGGCCTGCCAAACTGGTGAAAAATAAGCCAACACAAGGTCGGCTTACTTTTGTGAATCTGGAGCGGGAAACGAGTCTCGAACTCGCGACCTCAACCTTGGCAAGGTTGCGCTCTACCAACTGAGCTATTCCCGCGGACAGGTTGAGTATTTTACTGAGCTTTTCTGAAAATGCAAATTTTTTAATAAAAAAGTTTAATCTTTTAATCATCAATGTTTTTTAAGCATGCGTTTATATTCATTATAAGTATTTGATATTGACAAGCCTTACTACTAAACTGCCTAAAAAATTTTCTAATGGAGAATTCTATGAACAGTCAAATGTTAGCCGGCAAAGTCGCCATCATTACTGGCTAGCTATGGCATGGGACAAACAATTGCTGAAGTCTTTGCTGAAGAAGGAGCCAGTGTCGTTATTACTGCTCGAGGTCAAGAAAAATTGGATGCTGTTGTTGCCGGAATCCAAGCTAAAGGTGGAAAACAATTGGTGTTGTTGCAGATGTCTGTTCGACGGAAGATACAAAAAGAGTGTTTGAAGAAACGCTCAAAGCTTTCGGACGTTTAGACATCCTTATTAATAATGCGGGCATCGGCGAACAAAAAATCATTGACGAAACTGATGACGATTGGATGCTGTACGTAATGAATACTAATCTTGGTGGACCGATGCGCTACATTCGAGAAGCACTCAAGATCTTTTTGCCTCAAAATGATGGTGTCATTATCAATATCTCTTCGGTTAACGGTACTCGACCTTTCTGCGGAGCAACCTATACCTCAACTAAAGGAGCTCTCAATACACTGACTAAAAATGTGGCTATCCGTTTAATCGACACCAATATCCGCTACAATGCTGTAGCTCCTGGTGCCACGATTACACCGGCTCACATTGCCAATAAAGCAGGTCAACAACCCGGTGGAGACAAGATGCTTCAATACAGTGGTCACTTTGTTTATTTTCCAGGACCGGAATGCCAGGCAATTGATCAGGCGTACGCTTGCTTATATCTAGCCAGCAAAATGGGCCGTGCGGTCAAAGGTCAAGTCTTGCAAGTTTGCAACGGTGCTTTCCTCTGACCAATCACCTCATGTGCTTCGCGCCCGATCTTTAACGATTCGGGCGCAAATTAAATGCTCTATTCAATACAAGAAATCAGCGCTTTTGAACGCTTATAGAGTGCTGAATTAACCAGTGCTTCCCATTGAAGAGCTTCACCTTTTGGCATCAAACGTTTTACACGTTCCTGCCTTTGAGGAGAATCCTCAAATTGCAAGGTCTTTAAAAGCAGATCTGAGGCCTCAAAGTCATTACACAAAATCAGCATATCGCACCCTGCCCGTAATGCCGCATGCGCTCTTTGAGTGATATCTCCCTCTGCAATAGCTCCCTTCATAGAAAGATCGTCAGAAAAGACAGCGCCAGTAAAGTGCAAAGTATCTCGTAATATCGTTTGCAACCAATAAGAAGAAAAACCTGCAGGCTTAGTGTCGGCTTTCAGGTACAAAACATGAGCCGCCATGATGCTATCTAATGCCTGGCCCATCCAAATATAGGGTTTAAGATCTGCTGCCTCGAGCTCCTCGAAGGAGCGATCATCAAGCGGCAGTTCAAGGTGGCTATCAGCTTTCACCCAGCCGTGTCCGGGAAAATGTTTGCCGCAATTACTCATACCAGCCAGTCTAAAGCCCTGAATAAGGGCTAAAGCCAACTGGGTAATGACTGAGGGATCAGAGGAAAAAGAACGTTCTCCGATAATTTCTGATCGAGCAAAATCTACATCCAAACACGGTGCAAAGGTTATATCTACACCGCAGGCGCGAAGTTCCGCCGCCATAACGTATCCGCAAGCCATTGCGGATAAAAGTGCATTTTCAGGCTGAGTTTTCCAAAGTTCCCCCAACTTTTGCATAGCCGGAATTTGAGTAAAGCCCTCACGGAAGCGCTGCACACGACCGCCTTCATGATCAACAGCAATTAAAATCTCTGGCTTAATTGCATGAATCTGTTTACACAAATGAGTAAGTTGTTCCCGATTTTCATAATTTCGAGTAAAAAGAATCACCATACCAACGAGCGGATCAGAAATCCTTCGAATATCTGACTCGTTTAGCACTGTTGCTGCAATATCCAATACGAGCGGTCCCATCAGTGTGCTCCTTCAAGACGTTGTTCAGCTACGGCAAATGCCGCAACCATCGTTTTCTCATCGGTAATGGAAATGTGAACAAAAATCCCCTCTTTCATCAGACGCTCTCTTAACGCATTGCAAAAAAGCATCAGAGGCGCTCCTTTAGTATTATGCATTACTTCCATTGAATGAAAAGTGACATCCTCTGCGATACCAGTTCCTAAAGCTTTGGAAACCGCCTCCTTTGCTGCCCACCGAGAAGCCACAAAAGCTAGCGCATGACTTTTACTCAAAGATAAACGTTTATGATAAAGGGGCATTTCATTGGGTGTCAGAATTCGTTCTACAAAGCGCTCACCGTGTTTAAGCAACACTTCTTCAACACGCTTTAATTCGACAACATCACAGCCGATTCCTGTAATCATTACATATCCTTTTCTATAACTTTCTGAGTTCCTCAAATATTCGTCTTGTATTTAATGGTTTTTCACCGGCATAGTGAGCAATCATTCGACGCATCAAAGTTTTAGCAAAAGCTAAAGTTTCTTTGGAACGAAAGTCCCTTTGATGAAGTCTATCGATCATGTTTGAATCAACAATGATATGGCGGTCTGTATGGAATTCATCACCTTTGCAAGGCTTTAATTCCTCACCGTCCCAATACCAGGATTCCCCTGTTTGCGGCAATCCATAACCCAAGGCTTCCATCAGTTCCAGCTCGAAAGTCCTCAGAGCCACTTCCCTGTTTGCACTATCATCGGCTAACTTTTCCAGCACCCGAACATAAGAGGCAAAAAGTTCTTGCATCTCATCTTCTCTGGCAAGCAGCCGGATTAAGAGTTCATTGACATAAAAGGCAGAAAAGAGTGCATCACCTTCAATTGGGAAATAACCTCCGAGCCACTGCACTTTTAGCAGATTTTTAACTTCATTTTGTCCTGAAAAAGCGATTTTTAAAGGAGAAAATGGAGTAAGAAGCCCTCTGAAGTGGCTTGCAGGTCGTTTTGCACCACGGGCTACGGTAATAACTTTTCCGTGTTTTAGAGTAAAAAATTCAACTAAAAGACTGGTCTCTTTCCAATTCCAGCTCTGAAGCACAAAGGCCGCGTCATCTTCACTGACGCGGCGCTCTTTGTTTTTTGATTCTGCCACAGGCATTATTCGTAACCTAAAGTTTTCAGTGCACGAACATCGTCATTCCAGCATTTGCGAACGCGTACCCAAACTTCAAGATAGACATTTTTACCGAGCATTTCGCCGATATCTGCACGAGCCAGGCGAGAAATTTCACGAAGCTTTTCTCCCTGCGCACCAATCACAATTCCCTTATGGGCTTCACGCTCAACGATCAATGTTGCAATAATTTCAGCTCGCTTGTTGTCTTCGCTCCACTTGTCAATAGTGACTGCAATCCCATAGGGCAACTCATCACCCAGAAGCCGGAAGGCCTTTTCTCGGATGATCTCAGCCGCAAGGAATCGCGGTGACTTATCTGTATAGATATCGGGATCGAAAAAGGGCGGATTTTCGGGTAAAAGTTTTTCGATTTCTTGCATCAGATCTTCAACCTGTTTACCCTTTTCAGCGCAAACTGGAACAATTGCCGCAAACGGAAACTTCTGCATGGACTGGGCCATAAGAGGCAGCAATGCTTCGCGCTCTTTCATCAAATCGACCTTATTAATCACCAAAATAACGTTTTTGGCGTCCTTGTTGATAAGTTCAAGCACTTTTTCATCTGCCGCTTTCCACCCGCCACTTTCAATGACAAGCACCACTGCATCGGTTTCTCCCAGAGTGCTTCGGACCGATCTGTTCATCCCGCGAATCAAAGCGTTGCCATATTTTGTTTGAAATCCTGGCGTATCAACAAAGACAAACTGAGCGCTTTCCTTAGTGACAACTCCCAAAACCCGATTTCTTGTTGTTTGTGGTTTCTTGGAAGTGATACTGACCTTTTCACCAATAATGGTATTGATCAAAGTACTTTTGCCGACATTCGGTCGACCCACAACAGCAATATAGCCGCAACGAAAATGTTCAGGATATTGAGGCATCTCAGTGATTCCCCTTTTTCTTACTGTGGAAATGCTGCTCTGCAAGCTCATAGGCCACTTTAGCAGCAGCTTGTTCGGCAGAGCGACGGCTCTTACCCGTACCAATAACACAGATATCGAGCTTTTTCACTTCGCACTGACAATCAAATGTTTGATCATGAGCAGCTCCCCGAATATCAACGACAGCATACTCTGGAAGACCCAAATGGTGAGCCTGTAAAAATTCCTGAAGCAAAGTCTTAGCGTCTTTACCCATACGTTCAGGCGTAAGCTTACTTAACACCGGCTCGTAAAGTTTCAGGATCACAGCTTTAGCAGTATCAAAACCGCTTTCGGTCATAATGGCTCCGAAAATGGCTTCCATCGCATCAGATTGAATGGAGGGACGATGAGCGCCACCCGTTTTCATTTCTCCTTCGCCCAAACGAAGGTAGTCGGATAAAACAAGGCGGTTGGCGATTTCAGCCAACGCATCCTGACAAACCAGATTGGCACGCACGCGCGAAAGCGAGCCTTCGTTAAAATGAGAGTCTCTTAAAAAGAGTGCCTGACCTATTACGCAATTTAAAACCGAGTCTCCCAAGAATTCCAGACGTTCATTATTTTCTGCTCCAAAGGAGCGGTGCGTAACCGCACGTTGCAAAAGCTTTCTATTGGTGAAACGATAGCCGATTTTTTCTTCAAGACCTTCCAAAGGCAACATTTTCACGCTCCTATTGAATCGAACCGATTCGACCCATATCACTCAAATTCAGCCAAATAAAGAAAGCTCGACCGACAATGTCTTCTCTCGGTACAAAACCCCAGAATCGACTATCAGCAGAATTATCCCGATTGTCACCCATCATAAAATAGTGACCCTTTGGCACACGGCAAACAACGTCACCCATGTTATAGAGACATTGATTTAAACCGTTGTGACCTTGTACAGGACGAGCCATGGAAGGCACCTTATCATTTTCAACAATCTTGTGAACGACCCCGTCAAGGTTTTCATTGAATTGCTTCAAATCAGTATAGGTTTCTTTATCAAAGAAACTGCCGTCCGCAGTTGTTTCCTGAAGCTTACCGTTAACGTAAAGTTTTTTATCAACGTAACGGATCTCATCGCCCGGTAAACCGATTACCCGCTTAATGAAGTCAACGTTTTTATCAAGCGGATACTTAAAGACAACAATGTCACCGCGCTTGAGTTCAGAGCCTTGCGTGAGCTCAATATTGAAAACCGGAAAGCGCATACCGTACTCGTATTTATTGACGAGAATAAAGTCCCCGGAATGCAATGTCGGGAGCATCGAACCCGACGGAATGCGGAAAGGTTCGGCAATAAAAGAGCGCAGCAGAAAAACAAAAAGAATCACCGGGAAAAAGCCTCCGGTGTATTCCACCCACTTGGGCTGAGCGCTTAATTTCTGATAAAGGCTGTTAGCCTCCCCGATCACGCTCATCTCACCGCTATCAATTGCCTGACGATTTAATTCAGAGAAACGGTCGGCTTCCTCTTTGGCATGAGCCACACGTTTAGGACGCCAAAGAAAACGGTCCAGGCACCAAATGATGCCGGTGAAAACCGTGAGTAACAGTAAAACTAAAGAAAAATTCATTTGCACATCCCTTACTTGTCATCGACTTGCAAGATGGCAAGGAAAGCTTCCTGAGGAATTTCTACCGTACCGACTTGCTTCATGCGTTTTTTACCGGCCTTTTGCTTTTCAAGCAGTTTCCTTTTACGGGTAATATCACCACCATAGCATTTAGCCAAAACATTTTTTCTCAACGCTTTCACATTTTCACGCGCAATAATGTTGGCGCCAATTGCAGCTTGAATCGCAACGTCATACATCTGACGCGGGATAAGAGAGCGAAGTCTTGTGACAATTTCACGTCCACGAGCAACAGAATTTGAACGGTGAATAATGGATGAAAGAGCATCGACTCTGTCACCATTGATGAGCATATCAACTTTCACCACGTCAGCCGCACGATATTCTTTAAATTCATAATCCATTGAGGCGTAGCCACGCGTCAAGGACTTCAAACGATCAAAGAAGTCCAGAACAATTTCAGCCAAAGGCAGATCGTACGTTAAATGAACTTGGCGGCCGTGGTATGCAAGATTGGTCTGAACACCGCGCTTTTCGTTACAAAGCTTCATCACTGCACCGACATAGTCACTCGGCACAAAAATCGTCACTGTATCAATAGGCTCACGGATTTCAGCTATTTTGTCAGGTGTCGGCAATTTAGAGGGGTTTTCGACCTGAATAACCTCGCCGTCCGTCTTTAATACTTCATAGACAACCGAAGGCGCAGTGGTGATCAGATCCATGTTGAATTCACGCTCAAGACGCTCCTGCACAATGTCCATATGCAAAAGCCCCAAAAAGCCCGCACGGAATCCAAAACCCAGGGCTTGAGAAACTTCGGGCTCAAACTGCAACGCGGCATCATTTAACTGCAGTTTGGTTAATGCATCGCGAAGTGCTTCATATTGATTGGACTCAACAGGATAAAGACCAGCAAATACCTGAGGTTTAACTTGCTTAAATCCAGGCAATGGCTCTTTAGCCATTTTGTTAGCTAAAGTGACCGTATCGCCTACTTTGGCATCACGAAGTTCTTTAACCCCGGCAATTACAAAACCAACTTCGCCGGCTGAAAGTTTTTCACACTGGGTAGACTTTGGCGTAAATTTACCGACCTGCTCAACAAGGTGCGTCGCCCCTGTCGCCATCAAATAAATCTTGTCCTTAGGCTTAATCGTGCCGTTGACCACACGAACAAGCATTACAACGCCCACATAGTTGTCAAACCAGCTATCAATAATTAACGCCTGAAGTGGATCAGTGTCACTGCCTTTTGGAGCAGGCACATCTTTGACAATACGCTCAAGAATGTCATCGACCCCCATACCGGTTTTAGCCGAACAGGGAATAGCATCCGTTGCATCAATGCCGATCACATCTTCTATTTCTTCTTTAGCAGCATCTGGATTGGCAGAATTCAAATCCATCTTATTGAGAACCGGAATAACTTCGACTCCCAAATCAATGGCGGTGTAGCAATTGGCAACCGTTTGTGCTTCTACGCCTTGCGTAGCATCAACGACCAATAGAGCCCCTTCACAGGCACTCAGAGAACGAGAGACTTCGTAGGAGAAGTCTACGTGCCCAGGCGTATCAATTAAGTTAAGCTCATAAATCTGACCATCCTGAGCTTTGTACTTTAAAGCAGCAGTCTGCGCTTTAATGGTAATGCCTCGCTCTTTTTCCAAATCCATGGAGTCGAGTACCTGAGACTCCATTTCACGATCAGAAAGCCCTCCACAGCGCTGAATTAAACGATCAGCGAGGGTGGATTTGCCATGGTCAATGTGAGCAATAATGGAGAAATTTCGAATATTGTTCATTAGTCAAAATCGTTAACGTTAAAACGCTTTCGGACCAATGGGAAAACCGGCTAGAAAACTGCCTTTCCCTTTATTCCGAACCGAGGGGCATTGTAACACGGCTATTTACAGAAAAGACCGAAAATTCAAAGAATTCCACACATTTGTAAACAAGAAATTATTTCTTACTCATGACTTACATAAAGCGTTACAAATCAAATTAGATACATAAAAGAACGCTCCCGAAAAAGGAGCGATTTTTGGAGATTGTCAGGTCTGTCTTAAAAAATATCTTTCGACAAACCTGACATTACGGAGGAAATTAGTTATTAGAAGACATAACGCAAACCGGCGTTCATCATGTAGCGAGTCGAGACTTCGCCGCCCGTCGTGCGATCCACATTACCCCAGACAGATAAATTATCCGTGATATTAAATTGTGTACCCACGCCATAGGTGAACCACGTACCACCTAAGTCAACGTACATGCTTTCTGCCAAGCTGCCCTTGGAGGCCTTGCCATCTACTTCTCCCAAGAAGTCATGGTTCACAGATGCACGAGCGTAGAGCTTACCTGCATCCTTAGCAAAGTCAAAGCCCGTACGAACACCCAAGCTAGCAATCAATGCATCAAAGTCGTCTTGTTCAACCTTAACTCCGTTGCTGGCCTTATAGTCATCACCGGTCACATACGCATATTGCAAACCAAACATCGGTTCAACAAATGCTTGTTCGGCAAACGTGAAGCGATACCCGACATTGCCGCCAACGCTAAAGGCATTGTTGTCATATGAGCCGTCCATATTGCCAGCAGTAGCATCGGTAGATAAGCGACCGTAGCGAGCTAAGCCATTCACAAAGAGACCGGAATCAAACATACGGCTAGCGTACAAGGACAACGTGTAGGCATCCGTATCCGCTTGACCGTTACTCATGTCAGCGTCACCACTCATGTAAGAGAAAGCAGCACCGGCAACCCAGTCACCGATCGTAGCATCAGCACCGACTTGAACCGTGGTGGTTGTCAAATCAACGCTTGCGTCGTCATAAGCGCTTTCGCCGCCATAGACTTGAGCCCAGGCACCGTAAGCGTGGCTGTTGTCACGCAAAAATTCCATACGTTGATTGGTGTAAGCCACTTCGTCACGCCAGGCAACCAATGCAGCAGCGTTAACACCCTTCATAGATAAAAGCTTCGTGTTTTCTGCTGTCTTAGCAATTGAGCGGCTTCCGTCGGCTGCGGTTGTTTCAGTGATTGCCCCTCTGACATCACCTTCAACAATCGTCTTTTCAATGGTTGCACCTTTTGCAACAACAGTATTCTTTACAGAATCCATTGCGGCCTGTGCATCCTGAATATCATCAGAAGTTATACCCGTTAACGTTACTCCGAGATCAGAACCCTCTTCAACAGACTCTAAAACTTCAAACTGACCGGTTTGAATGCTCTTACCGTCTTTCGTCGAAGCCTTCATATTAAGAGAGGCACTTCTGGCAGCAAGTTTATTGACAGAGACTTTTTGATTTTCTCCGCCTTGCATATTAACTGAGGCATTATCGACTACCAACCCATCAACATTTAAAACGTCGGTATCAGAGTGCATATTGATAGAAGCACCATTGGCAACTTCAATATCATTGACAAAGCTATCACCAGTTACGTTCCATGTGCCACCATTAGAAGCTTTTAGATCAAATCCAGTCACATTGCCATAATAGTCATTACCATTATCCAGATCCACAACCTCTATCATCTCACCGGAATTATTCTTAAATGTTTGATATGAACGGCCTGTCCAAATAGAGTTTTCGTTATTTAAATTTACTGACACATCGGCATCAATGACATTGCCACTTTTACCATCCGGACTTGTACTCATAAACACAATATCACCGTTGATTACAGTTGATTTTGCGTTCCTAGAGTTTATAGTTACAGAGGAATGACCCCGAGCAACGATCGCCGCTTCTTCAGAATTAACAATTAGATCTGAATCAATAGTCACTTTACTATTTGAGTAGGCCACAATACCTTGTGGAGCCGATATATTCGTTTGTTCCCCAAGAATAGATACTTGGGCTGCATTCTCAGACCCTTGCTCGTAATCTGTGCTGTTTTGCGTCCAGACACCCACTTCAACTGCATCTATATTGATATTTTTTGCCCTAAGTGAAACCGATGAATCTGCTCCTCCTACATACATACCTACAGAACCATCTACACTTAAGCTACTTGTGTTTTGTGATCCTATTGAAACTCGTGCACCATTAATTGCATCAATTCCTTCGTATGCTCCTTGGGCTTCTCCCGTCTTAGAAGCTGAGACTTTTATTGTTTTACCTAACACATTTACCCTGGAATTTATACCTGCTGCATATATTCCATAACCATTAGTTTGAACATCACTTACAGATGATAAGCTAACGGATTCTGTAGAGTCTGTACCAATTGTTATGTTGGAGCCTTCATCATAATTAGAATAAGAGTGTAAAGCAGTACTACTTCCTTCAACTGAAATTTCTTTGCCATAGACCTCAATGTTAGAGTGATTGCTTCTTATTGCGTCCCCAAAATCAGTTTTAATGTTGACGGTTCCTGTGCTGTGATCCCCGATAATTGCTTTTGAAGGACCATTATCTGTTGCTAGTCTGTTAGCTTGTATGGCGTATTGTGAACCTTTATTTGTGTTATGAACAGATATATTTGGTCCAGTAACTGTCGCGATGTGATTTTGTGTAGCAAAAACTTTTTCTATTACTTCCCCTGATTTAACCGCTTTCTCAACATCTCCATTCATATCGTTAGCAAAAATTGATTCAGCCTGTGTAGATAACGGAAGAGCTAGAACGAGGGCTGAGCCAAGAAGTGTAAGAGAGTACTTTCTTTTCATTTTTAATCCTAAAAAAGATAAACAATTTTATTTTGCCCCCCCCCAGAAAACTGTTTTGATCATCGTCAACAAAAACAAAAATGCCCACAAATTGTGGGCAAAATAAAACACAAAATCGAAATGGATTAAAGCTGTTCTACAGTAATACCGGCACTCTTTAAAAATTTAATACCGGCATCGTCACGATACATCTCATGATAATAAACATGAGAAATACCGCACTTTTGAATCAAAAGAGAACAGTGAATACAGGGACTGTGCGTAATAAAAATAGCGGCATCTTTACTGCAGTAACCGTTATAGGCGAGCTTTGCGATAGCATTGAGTTCAGCATGCTGCACTTCAGGGCGTGTCACCAATTTGCCATCGACTTCCATTTCACAGCAATTGTCATACCCCGTGGGCATCCCGTTCCAGCCAATAGAGATAATGGAGTTGTTTTTCACGATTACACAACCGACTTTGAGACGCTTAGCATAGCTACGTTGAGCTGCAAGCATGGCCACTTGCATATACATCTGATTGTCTTTTTGTATATCCATTTCACAACTCCTAAGTAATATGGCTCGAAAACCTAAAAAGACCTTCGAGCCAAATATTAATTTTCAAGTTTAAAGTTATTCATCCCAGTGCTTGAAAATTAAAGTGCCGTTTGTTCCGCCGAAACCAAATGAATTCTTCATTGCGTAGCGGATCGTCATGGGGCGGGCCTTATTAGCACAATAGTCCAGGTCACAATCAGCATCCTGCTCAACGATATTGATCGTCGGAGGCGAAACCTGATTCTTAACAGCCAAAATCGTAAAGACGGATTCAATGCCGCCGGCACCACCCAACAAATGACCGGTCATCGATTTTGTGGAATTGACGACAAGCTTCTTAGCTGCTTCACCAAAGGCTTCTTTAATCGCCTTAGTTTCATTGGCATCACCCACGTGCGTAGACGTTCCGTGAGCATTTAGATAATCAATATCTTCGGGCTTGATGCCGGCACGAGCCATAGCCATTTCCATGCAGCGCTTCGGACCATCGGTATTCGGGGTCGTGATGTGACCTGCATCGCTAGACAAACCGTAACCCACGATTTCAGCATAAATATGAGCTCCGCGGGCTAAAGCGTGTTCGAGTTCTTCAATCACAACCACCCCAGCGCCTTCTCCCATCACGAAACCGTCACGATCTTTATCAAACGGACGAGAGGCATGAGCCGGGTCATCATTGCGACGGCTCAGGGCGTGCATATTGTCAAACCCCGCTACACCGACCGGACAAATGCTCGCATCAGCACCGCCAGCGACCATCACATCAGCGTCACCGCGACGAATAATCCAGCTTGCTTCACCGATTCCGTGCAGACCAGTTGTACAGGCTGTTACGTGAGCGATGTTAGGGCCTTTCAAACCATACATGATTGAAAGTTGACCGGAAATCATGTTAATAATGGTGCCGGGAATCATGAAGGGAGAGACACGGCGGGCTCCACGTTCATGCAACGCCAAGTAGTTGTCACAAATCATGCCCAAACCACCAATACCGGAGC
The DNA here is from genome assembly GCA_900544345.1 of uncultured Sutterella sp. Taxonomy (GTDB): domain Bacteria; phylum Pseudomonadota; class Gammaproteobacteria; order Burkholderiales; family Burkholderiaceae_F; genus Aphodousia. Next base: position 73,815 of record UQUR01000009.1, read on the forward strand.
CAATGGAGCAACCAATACGCGTGAGGTCTTCTTTCTCCAAATCTAAGCCGGAATCACGGATAGCTTGCGTGCCGGCAGCTACCCCATAGTGAACATAACGGTCATAGCGACGAGCTTCTTTAGCGGGCAAGTATTCTTCAACATTGAAGTCTTTCACTTCGCCGGCGATTTGGCAGCCCATGCCACTAGCATCAAAACGAGTAATCGGACCAATACCATTCTTACCCGCTAAAGCATTTTCCCAACTTGTCTTCACATCGTTACCGATCGGACATACCATGCCAAGACCGGTTACTACTACACGACGCATGGACATTCTCCCTTAGTGATTTAATTCATTAACAAAACCCCGCCAAAACTCAACCAATTGCTTGGCGTTTAAGGCGGGGCGTCCATCTTAGAGATGGTACTGATTATTTAGCGTGGGCTTGGATGTAGTCGATCGCTTGTTGAACCGTACGCAACTTTTCTTGTTGATCGTCCGGGATTTCAATCTTGAAAGCGTCTTCCAAAGCCATAACCAATTCGACCGTATCCAAAGAGTCGGCGCCGAGGTCTTCGATGAAAGCAGATTCATTCTTGATGTCTGCTTCATTGATGCTCAATTGTTCGGCGATAACCTTCTTGACACGTTGTTCGATGTCGTTCATTTGATAAGTCTCCTTGATGACAATTCAAAACGACGCAGCCATTTGGTGCGCCGAAAAAATTAACTTCTTAGTATTTTATCAGAGCGAAAAGAAAAGATGAGGGTAAAACCCTCATCCGTTCGGACTATACCATATACAAGCCACCGTTTACGTGCAGAGTCACGCCAGTAATATAAGAGGCCGCAGGCGAAGCCAAAAAGAGCACCGCATTAGCAATATCATCCGTATGACCCAAACGAGCCAAGGGAATCTGAGCCAAAAGTGCCTGACGATGATCTTCCGGCAAGGCTTTTGTCATATCAGTTTCAATAAAACCCGGAGCCACAGCATTGACCGTTATATTGCGGGAAGCCAACTCACGGGCCAATGCACGTGTTAGACCAGCGACACCGGCCTTGGCGGCTGCGTAGTTTGCCTGTCCGGCGTTACCCATTGACCCGACAACACTGACAATATTAATGATACGGCCACCACGAGCTTTCATCATGCCTCGCATCACCAGACGGCTTAAACGAAATGCCGGAGTGAGGTTCGTATCAATGACTTCCTGCCACTGCTCGTCCTTCATACGCATGGCTAACCCGTCACGCGTAATACCAGCATTATTGACAAGGACAGTCACCGCACCGTATTTTGCACTAACATCACCCAAGACCTTTTCGCTTTGCTCAGCATCAGTCACATTGAGTACAACACCCTCACCCTTTCCGTTAGCCTCTGCAATTTTTTGCGTAATCGCTGCGGCGCCAGACTCACTTGTTGCCGTACCAATCACCGTCGCTCCGGCAGCCAAGCAAGCATCAAGAATGCCAGCACCAATACCACGAGAAGCTCCGGTAATAAAAACTACCTGATCTTTTAATGCGTCTGCAGTAAACACAGTTGTCATTTTCTAAATCCTATAGGCTTAAAGTTATTGAGCTTGATTAATTTCTTCAAGGACCGCAACAAGCGAATCTTGAGAATTGATGTTTTTAACAACGATAGAAGAATCTATACGCTTAATGAGACCGGCCAACACTCGTCCCGGTCCACATTCAACAATATGAGTAACTCCCATTTCTTTGAAAGCCTGAATGGTCTTTACCCATTGAACAGCGCCGGCCGCTTGAGCTGCTAACGCTGCAACAATCGTATCCTTATCATGATGAACCTTAACATCAACGTTTGCAATCACGTCAATTTGAGGTGTCTTCATTGAAATTTCATTGAGCTTAGTTTCCAAAGCTACGCTTGCAGGCTTCATTAATGATGAGTGGAACGGAGCAGAAACCGGTAGCACCAAAGCACGCTTGGCACCTTCGGCTTTAGCTAATTCACAGGCTTTTTCCACCGCTGCCTTCTCGCCTGCAATCACTACTTGACCCGGAGAGTTAAAGTTTACCGGTTCAACCACTCCCTCAGCTGCTGCATTGCCACAGACCTTTGCCACAGCCTCATCTGATAAACCGATAATGGCTGCCATGCCGCCCTTTCCAACAGGAACTGCTTCCTGCATCACTTTTGCACGGAAGCGCACTAACTTCACCGCATCAGCTAATTCAAATACGCCGGCAGCCGTAAGTGCCGAATATTCGCCAAGGCTATGACCGGCCATTACTTCAGGTTTTTTACCGCCCAAAGCAAGCCAGGCCTGGTACAAAGCAACACTAGCTGTAAGCATGGCTGGTTGCGTATTCACAGTCATATTTAGACTTTCTGCCGGACCCGTATGAATCATCTGGGCCAAATCCTCACCCAGAGCTTCATTAGCTGTTTTTAGAGATTTCTGAACGACTTCATTTTCAGAAAAGCTATCCAACATACCGACGGTTTGGCTTCCCTGACCCGGGAATACAAAAGCTAACTTCATTTATTATTCTCCTTAGTCCATTTGACTAAAATGCTGCCCCAAGCCATGCCTGCGCCGACAGCCTGCATTAATACCACATCTCCCTGATGAATCTCATTATGACGTGCCGCATTGTCCAGTGCCAAAGGTACTGATGCCGCAGAAGTGTTTCCATGACGATTGACCGTCACAATCATTTTTTCTTCTGGAATTCCAATCTTTTGAGCAACTTTTTGCATAATGCGCAGATTGGCCTGATGCGGAACATAAAGATCAATATTTTCAACGCTCAGCCCTGCATCTTCCAAAACAGCCTTAGCACTCTCGCTCATGGAGCTGACTGCCATACGAAATACATGTTGCCCATCCATTCTTACAAAAGGATCACCATGAATTTCTCCACCATTAACAAACGCATTACAGCCCAACACTTTTTCATCGAGCGTACCATCAGCACTTAATCTTGCAGCAAGTAAGCCCGGTTCGTTGGAGGCTTCCAAAACCACTGCTCCAGCTCCATCGCCAAAGAGCACGCAAGTCGAGCGATCGTCCCAATCAACAATACGGCTCATGATATCCACGCCAACTACAATAGCTTTTTTATAAAGCCCAGTTTTGATCAAGGCATCAGCGTTGGTAAGAGCATAAATAAAGCCTGCACAAACGGCTTGAAGATCGAAGGCTGCCCCCTTAGCGCAACCTAAAAGTTTTTGCAACTGACAGGCCGTACTCGGGAAGATCATGTCTGGAGTTGTGGTCGCCACAATGATGAGATCAATTTCAGAAGGATCTACTCCAGCGTCCCACAAGGCTGATTTAGCAGCGCGTTCAGCCAATTGCGTGGTAGTTAAACCGCGTTCGGCTAAATAGCGTTTCTCAATCCCCGTTCGGGTGCGAATCCATTCATCGCTTGTCTCAATATTGCGAAGTGCAAGCTCATCGGCTAAAGCCTGATTCGTCGTTGAACGTTCAGGTAATGCTGAACCCGTCCCGATAATCCTTGAATAAATCTGAGGCATAAACAAAAGCCTTTCTCAAAAAAACTTCCCTAATTGTAAAGCGATACCAATTTGTTTTTTGACGCTATTTTTCAGAGTTTGTAACAAAAATTTGAATTAAAGCTGAAACAAATCATGGTAATCTGAAACGACTTAAAAATGAACGTTGAGGATTTAAACATATGGTCTTTCGCACACTGCTTATTGCTTCCTTTGCTTTTGCTCTTAGCTCCCCCTCTTGGGCTGTTGATGATCTGGACATCACTGACAGTACTTGCTCAGTGAGCTACATTAACGAAGTCGCTCAGAAGGAAGGATTGGAGAAGGCTCAGAATATTGCAAGCCAATGCATCTCTGCGGGCTATAAAGACCTTGAAGCTCAATTAAAAGAAACCGGCAATACCTTGATGGATCACTACGAAGTAGCGAAAGATTTTTTAAGCGAAAAAACGAACGAATATAGTGAAAAGGCTACAAACATCAAAAACGAATTGATGCGCTAAAAATTAACGGTCCCTGAAACTTTTTCAAGCTCAGGGACCGAACTACATCAACTGAAAAAATCAGTTAGAAGACATAACGCAAACCGGCGTTCATCATGTAGCGAGTCGAGACTTCGCCG
>UQUR01000010.1 GCA_900544345.1 uncultured Sutterella sp.
TTCCCGTCTGGGAGGAAATGATGAGAGGGAGCAGACCTTAAACCAGCTGCTTTCAGAGATGGATGGCTTTGACTCATCCAAAGGTCTTTTAGTTATGGCAGCCACAAACCGGCCTGAAATTCTCGATCCGGCGCTTCTGCGTCCGGGCCGTTTTGACCGTCAGGTAGTGGTACCTTTGCCTGATGTACGAGGCCGTGAGCAGATTCTCAATGTGCACATCAAGAAAGTGCCAGTGGGACGCGATGTAGATCCGGAAGTAATTGCCCGTGGTACGCCCGGCATGAGTGGTGCAGACTTAGCTAATTTGGTGAACGAAGCCGCGTTGTTTGCTGCAAGACGCGATGCAAAGGTCGTTGAAATGGTGGACTTCGAACAGGCTAAGGACAAGATTTTGATGGGAGCTGAGCGCCGTAGTATGGTGATGAGCGAGGACGAAAAACGCACTACGGCTTATCACGAATCTGGCCACGCAGTTGTGGCGTGGATGTTGCCTAAGAGCGATCCATTGCACAAGGTGACGATTGTTCCGCGTGGACGTGCCTTGGGCGTGACGATGCAGTTGCCTGAGAAAGACCGCTTTAACTATGACGACGTGTATTTGACTTCTCGCCTGGCGATTATGTTTGGCGGTCGTGCCGCCGAAGAGGTGTTCCTCAATCAAAAAACAACAGGTGCTTCGAATGACTTTGAGCGAGCCACACAAATGGCACGCGACATGGTCACGCGCTACGGTATGAGCGAAGCTCTGGGCGTGATGGTTTATGCTGAAAACGAAGGGGAAGTATTCCTCGGTCGCTCGGTTACTCGTACGACGCACGTTTCTGAAGCGACGATGCAAAAAATTGATGCAGAAGTCCGTCGTCTTTTGGAAGAGCAGTATGCTAGAGCCTGCGATATTCTGAAGGCTAACCGTGAACGTGTTGAGCTCATGGTTCAATGCCTGATGAAGTGGGAAACACTCGATGAAGATCAGATTGCCGATATTATGGAAGGCCGTGAAGTTCGACCGCCTAAGCCCGGTGCTTCAGCAAAGGCTGATGCAGAGAGTCGTGCACAGACGGAGGTAAAACCCGTTGAGAACCCGACTTCGCAGGGTAGTGATTCGCAAAAACCTGATAATCAATCGGGAGAATAACTTTTAAAAAATAGTGTACAGAGCCGGGAACACAATTCTCGGCTTTGTCTTTTTTGATTAAATAAAAGCGAGTTAACAATGATCCTCGGATTTCTTTTTGCCGTTTTAGCTTGTGCTATCTGGGGGCTTATTTATATTTTCCCGCTGATTCTGCCAGAGTATGATCCGGTTTTAATTGCTTCGGCTCGTTTCGCAGTTTACGGGTTGGCTTGTCTGTGTTTTGTGCCTTTTCAATTTGAAGAGCTAAAAAAGCTCACCCGTAGTGACTGGTTTTTAGCAATGAGGCTCGCTTTTTTTGGTAGCTTCGTCTACTACTGGGCCTTGGTCATGAGCGTCAAGCTTTCAGGCGCTCCTATCGCTGGTATGCTCATGTGTTGGATTCCAGTCTTGGTGGCAGTAGTTTCCAATCTGCGAGGTAAAAAGCAGGGACTGTCTATTGCCTGGAGTCGTCTGTGTATTCCTTTGGCTTTGATTCTTATCGGAATGGTGGTTGCTAATTGGACCGAGTTTTACTATGCAGTTAATGTTCAGGCGGCTTCTCCTATGCAGTTTTTGTGCGGTGTGGGCTGCGCTGTGATTTCACTTTTGCTGTGGACTTGGTATCCGATCCGCAATTCTGACTGGCTTTTAGCCAATCGTAAAAAAGGTCCTAAAGTGTGGGCAACAGCGCAGGGTCTTGCAATTTTGCCTTTTACGTTATTGGGTTTTATAGCAGTTTCTGTTTTCATCGAACCAGCTGATTTCGGTATTCTAGGACCGCAGCCCATAAAGTTTATTTTAGTAATGCTTGTAGCAGGCATTGTGTGCTCGTGGGTGGGAGCTGCGTTTTGGAATGCGATGAGTGAACGTTTGCCGCCTGCTTTGGGCGGTCAGCTCATAGTTTTTGAAACGATTTTCTCAGTCATTTACGCTCTTTTGTGGCGCGGTCAATGGCCGACTTTATCCATGACGATAGGAATGGTTATGTTGCTTGCTGGTGTTTTGAGCGCACTTCGAGTCTTTAGAAACGTGCGGGTGTAGAGAAATTTTTGACATAATTGCGACGATAAAAAATTAGGGACTTTTTTCATGACAACCTTTCTTTGGCACGACTACGAAACTTTTGGCTTGAGTCCGAGTCTTGATCGACCGGCTCAGTTTGCTGCAATCAGAACCGATGAAAATCTCAACACGTTGGGTAATCCTATTTGCATATATTGCAAACCCTCCATGGATACCATGCCTAATCCCCAGAGTATTTTTATCACAGGCATATTGCCTCAGTACTGTGAAGAGCACGGGCTCACCGAAGCCGACTTTGCGAAGCTTATTCATAAAGAAATGATTGAAGACGACACAATCAGTGTCGGCTACAACTCCATGCGCTTTGACGATGAAGTTACGCGTTTTACGTTTTGGAGAAACTTTCTGCCGCCTTACGATCGTGAGTTTGATCACGGTTGTTCTCGCTTTGACCTTTTCCCACTGGTTGTAGCCACTTGGGCGCTCAGACCTCAGGGGATTGAGTGGCCGATGATTGAAGGGGAAAATAGACCCTCATTCAGATTGGAGCATCTGTCAGCGGCCAACGGTTTGGCTCACGAGCATGCACACGATGCTTTAAGTGACGTTCAGGCAACCATTGAAATGGCTCGCCTGATTCGTGAAAAGCAACCGAAACTATGGGAGTTTGCACTTCGCAATCGTTCGAAAAAAGCCGTTGCAGCGATGATTGAAAGCGATAGGCCTCTTCTGTGGGTAAGTCCTATTCATGGAGCTGAGCGTGGTTACATTCGTTTGGTTAAATCCTTAGGGGTGATGCCTGGCCGTTCCGGACAAGTTTTAATGTGGGATTTGATGGTTGACCCCACAGAATTATTAGAGCTTTCTGCCGAAGAAGTCCGTACGCGTCTTTTTGTTAAGGACGATGAACTTCCAGAAGGTAAAACGAGACTTCCGATTTTTCTTTGCAAGATTAATCAAGCCCCCTTTATTGTGAATCATTGGGGAGTGTTAAGTGAAGAGCGTGCACAGCAATTTGGAATTGATAAGGCGCTGGCTTTAAAGCACTACAAAGTGTTGTTACCTCATATCAATGAACTTCAGGGGCTGTGGGCTGAGGCTTTTGAACAAGAAGAGACACAAGATGAACAAAAGCCTGATGTTGATGCCTCTCTTTATAGCGGTGGATTTGCTTCTTTTAACGATAAAAGACTAATTTCTCTTGTCTCTCGCATGACACCTGAAACTATCGCGCAGAGTGTTCAAGCGGGGCGCTTAACCTTTGAGGATTCGCGTTATGATGAGATGCTTTTTAGGTGGCGGGCGAGAAATTGGCCTCAGACATTAACCCTTGAAGAGGCTCAACGCTGGGCTAATTGCCGCGAAGCGCGTTTAATGCAGGGCGCAGGGGGAGCGAGGACATTGGAAGTCTTTGCTCAAGAAGTTGAAGCGCTGGCAGAGAGCTTTGGCGAAGATATTGATGAACGGACTGAAGATATTTGCGGAGCGCTCTACGACTGGATGGAAATAGTCAGCAATTCTTTAGAAGATCCGTACTGAGAAGGCTGCCTACACGGTTAATTAAGATCGAAAAAAAGTCATTTTTTCGGCTGTAAAACAAAAGCGCCGAGCAGACTCCTGAAGAGTTCTGCCCGGCAGTTTTTAGCTAGTAAGTGTACTTTTCGGCGCCTTTCCAAGCGGGTGAAAAGGCCCCCTTGTAAGCTTTCATTAAGGTCGCGGCAGTCTCTGGGCTTTGATAGGCTTGGACGACTTTCAGATACACGGGATTATCTTTATCCACTTCACGGGCAGCGATGACGTTGACAAGCTGAGAGACTTGGGGATTGGTTTTTGGATCTAAATTTTCGGCGTAAATCGAATCTGCAAAGGAATCAAGTCCTGCGGTATAAGCGTTTCCGCCATTGATTACAGCAGCAGTGACATCGGGCAGTAGCCGGGCAAGGATACCGGATTCAGCTTCACGGATTTTGATTTTGACTTTGTATTCGGTGATATCTAGTTTAGTGGGCACATAACCTTTAGATGGATCTACCTTAATGAGACCGGCAGCTTCCAAAAGCTTAATAGCGCGGCCGCCGTTAGTGAGGTCAGAGGGAATAGCAATTACATCACCATCCTTGATATCACTGAGAGCCTGGATTTTGTCTTTATTGTGATAGATGCGAAGTGGCGTGATTAAGGTATCACCGATCGAAACAATCTTGTAGCCGTTTCGTTCAATGTCATTGGCTAAATAAGCCTTGTGTTGGAAGGCATTTAAATCAATTTCGCCATCGGCCAAAGCACGGTTCGGAGTAGCGTAATCGCTGTACTTAATCAGCTTAACACGGATTTTTTCAGCAGCTAGTAACTCATTGACCGTATCCCATTGGGCAACGTAGTCACCTACCACACCAACAGTGACTTCACGAAAATCATCGTTTGCGTAGCTCGTAGAGATCAAACTCGAAGAGAAGGCGCAAGCGCAGCCGATTGTGATTAAAGATTTAAGGAAAATGCGTTTATTCATTTTTTTGTCTCCAAAAAGTTAAAGATAAAAATTAGTGGGAAGTTTTTCGAATAATCCACTGTCCGAAACACTGTACGAACGTGATTACAGCCAAAATAATGATGACCGTGAGCCAAATCATGTCGCGGTAGCCCATTTGATAGCCGTAACGAATCGCAAAGTCGCCTAAACCTCCTGCACCGATTGCGCCGGCAATCGCAGTTATGCCGATAAAGCTCACAAAGGTAATGAGTGTGACTCGGGTAATGCCGGGGATGGATTCTCTTAAGTAGACGCCGAAGATGATTTGTGGCACAGAAAAGCCCATAGCAAGGCTTGCTTCAATGAGACCGTCATCTAAATCACTTAAAACAGACTCGATTTGACGGGCAAAAAAGGGAACAGTTCCAAAAACTAGCGCTACAAATGAACCGGTGACACCGGAGCCTGTCCCTACTAAAAATCGGCTCAATGGAATTAACAGAACAATCAAAATGATGAATGGAATCGAACGAATGATATCGATACTCTTATCCAGCCCTAAGAATATCCAGGAGTTTTGCCAGAGGCCGCCTTGCCGGGTAATAACGAGTAAGACGCCGATTGCCACACCGAGAAACCAGGCAATGCTGCCCGAGACAACGACCATAGTGGCAGTTTGCCAAAAGCACTCGAGAAGCTCTGGGCCCAAGCGATCAATGTGCGGCAAGAAATAAGTAATGACTTCGTTCATCTTAAGACCTCCACAATGACTTTTTGATCAATTAAAAATTGGCGAGCTTTTTCAATTTGATCGGCTCTGCCTTCTATAGCGACACCCAATTTTCCGACGATACATTGCTTGAAATAATCAATGTTGCCGTAGATGATGTTGGCCTTAACTTCAAAGCGACGGTAAAGTTCACTCATAAGTGGCTCACCAGCCACTGCTCCTCGATAAGTTAAAAACCATACCGGCTGACTGGGTTTAATGCCTGTGATTGCGCTATTGAGTTTGACCAAGTCGGAAAAGGCTTCGAAATTGTCTGCCGCTTGTATAAAGCTCTTGGTAATAGGCGCTTGAGGGGCACTGAATACATCAACAATATCGCCTTCTTCAACGACAACCCCTTTTTGCATGACAGCAACACGGTCACAGATTTCTTTTATGACTTCCATTTGGTGCGTAATTACAACAATTGTGATGCCTAATCGAGTATTAACTTCCTTTAAAAGCTGCAAAATAGAGTGAGTCGTTTGGGGGTCTAAGGCACTTGTGGCCTCATCGCACAGCAGTACCTTGGGATCATTGGCAAGGGCACGGGCAATGGCAACACGCTGTTTTTGGCCGCCTGAAAGTTGTGAAGGATAGCTTTGAGCTTTGTCGCTTAAGCCGACAAGATCAAGTAGCTTTTTAATTTTTTGACTGCGCTCGCTGGCACTTAATTTCGTTAGTTTGAGCGGTAATTCGATATTTTCAAAAACCGTGCGAGAGGGCATGAGATTAAAGTGCTGGAAAATCATGCCTATTTTTTGGCGCACATGACGAAGCTCTTTGCCTTCGTAATGAGTGATGTCTTCTCCATCGATAATGACTCGGCCTTTTTCTGGTTTTTCTAATAAGTTAATGCAGCGAACGAGCGTGGACTTGCCGGCACCGGAAAAGCCGATGATGCCAAAGATTTCACCCTGTCGGATTGCAAGAGAGACGTCTTTAACGGCTTCAACAGTTTTGCCGTTTATCGCAAAGCTTTTTGATATGTTTTCAAGTTTGATCATCTTTTGATCCTTCGGTCACACCGGATGCAGATGCATCAAACTTTTTGAGCGTCAACTCAGAGCTGAAAATCTGAGGTCTCAATACCAAAAATAATTGGTGTGACGTCTAATTTAAATTGTTAAATGAAGGAGAAGAAATATCGTTCGTATTGAGACCTTCCGAACGATATTTTTTTGCGGAGCTTGGTGCTCCGAAGGTCCTTAGAGCACCATCGTCATCATGCACATTCGCATTTCAAAAGCACAGTCAGCACTATTGGCCCTTAACTTGGCCGAAGCTGAACGCGTGATCTGAAACGTAAAGTGCATGGTTAATTCCTGTACTCTAAAAGTTAGAAATCTCGAAAGAGATGCTCTTAGGTTAGAGAAGTTTGAAGGGCAGTTCAAGAGGCCGCTCAAAAATATTTGCTGACTCTGAGTTCAAGTGCTTAGTTTGTACTAGCTCTCACTTAAGGATTTTTCCTTAAAAAGGCGGTGGATTGGATTAATCAATTAGTAGTAAAAAAGGAGCGTTAAAGTTCTATCAAAAGACTTTTTAACGCTCCCTTTGAGACTAGATCAGTCAGAAATTATTTTTTCATTCGATTGTCTTTTAAACCGACCGACAAGTTAAAGACAGGGTGTTCGGTCGTATGATCGACACGATCGGCGACAAAGTAACCCGTGCGCTCCAATTGGAATTTTTCATCGGGCTTAGCTTGGGCCAAGGCAGGCTCAATAAAGCCTTCAACCACTTTGAGACTATCGGGATTTAAAAGCGTACGATAGTCAGCATCTACGGCATCGGGTTGAGCAACAGCAAAGAGTCGGTCATAGAGGCGGAATTCTGCTTTAACTGCAGTCTTGGCATCCACGAAATGGATAGCTGCTTTGGTCTTTACAGTTTCCGAACCGGCGCTACCGCTCTTCGTTTCAGGCAGGTAGCGGCAGTGAACGGCGACCACTTTACCGTTTTCGTCCTTATCTACAGAGGTCGGTACCACAACATAGGCGTAGCGCAGACGTACGGGTTTAGCTTCAGAACCATCTGCTGGAATGGTTAAGCGGCGATAGCCCTTGGGGGGCACTTCAGCAAAGTCACTTTCATCAATCCAGAGTTCTCGAGAGAAAGTGAGTTCGCGCGTACCTAATTCGGGCTTTTGAGGATGGTTCGGAGCCGTGAGTGTTTCGGTTTGGTTTTCCGGATAGTTGTCAATAATGAGCTTTAACGGATGAACCACACCGATGCGACGCAAGGCGCGGCCTTCCAGGTCTTCGCGTAGGCAGGCTTCCAAAACAGAATAATCAATCAGACCGCCCGCAACACGGGAAACACCGCAGCGCTCAGCAAAAAGCTGAATGGCTTCTGGGGTGTAGCCTCTTCTGCGTAGACCGAAAATGGTTGGCATACGCGGGTCATCCCAGCCGTTAACAAGGTTTTCCTTCACTAACTGGATGAGTTTGCGCTTACTCACTACGACGTGTGAAAGGTTCAAACGATTAAATTCGTACTGATGAGACAGCAAGAAGAAATTGGGGCGCACAACGTCAAGCGCAGCTTGTAAGAGCGGCGTGTAGTGCTCAGGCTGCGTCAAAAGCAAAGCCCAGAAAGCCTCGGCCCGGATACCCAATAACTTTTCAGGTCCGAGGTTATCGCTCCAGGCATCAAGAATTTCAGCCAAAGCTTTTTCAGAGGCACTCAGTCCAAGCTTATTGCGGTGCTGATAACACGCGCGCATAAAGGCAAGGGCACGATCGTCTTCACCCTTGCTCATCTTAAGCAGCAGGCTCTTGGCCTCTTCAAATTGAGGAGCACGCAAAACGGGGATGGAACGCTCAAGTGCCCAGTCATAGAAAGCGCGTTGATCTTCAAATTCAAGCGTGCAGATCGAATGGGTGATGTTTTCGAGCGTATCTTCAATCGGGTGAGCAAATGTGTACATCGGATAGATGCACCACTTATTGCCTGTGCGGTGATGTTCAGCAAAGCGGATACGGTAAATTGCAGGGTCACGCAGGTTGATATTGGGGCTTGCCATATCGATTTTGGCACGCACAACCATGGAGCCTTCAGCATGTTTGCCTTCGCGCATTTCACGGAAAAGACGAAGATTTTCTTCAATCGGACGGTCACGGTAGGGAGAGTCCTTACCGGGTTCAGTTAAAGTGCCGCGATTGGCGTGCATTTCTTCAGGAGTTTGCTCATCAACATAGGCAAAACCAGTCTTAACCAAGTGCTCAGCACAGTCATACATCCACTGGAAATAGTCGCTTGCAAAGTAGAGATTGTCTTCCTTGCCGTGCTTCCAATCAAAGCCGAGCCATTGAACAGATTCCTTGATGGAGTCTACGTACTCCTGATCTTCCTTGACGGGGTTTGTATCGTCAAAGCGCATATGGCAGTAGCCGCCATAATCACGGGCAAGGCCGAAATTCAAGCAAATACTTTTAGCATGACCGATATGCAGATATCCATTCGGTTCGGGCGGAAAACGCGTACGAATGCGGGCAGGATCTTCTACACCATTTTGAGCCTGCTCACTGTAAGGGGCAGGATGACCGCACCACAGTCTCGGGCGGTTGGCGTTGCGAGCTAAATCTTCATCAATAATATTGCGAATAAAGTTGGTGACTTGAGCACCGTTTTCTTTGTTTTCCGTCGTGGACATACGATAGTCTCAAATATGAAGCAATAAGAAACTTCAAATTTTAATGCTTTTCAATCGAGTTAGCTTGAAATTAGTAGGCGCTCTTAGGATAAATGCGTTATAGCCAGCTTTTTTCTGGTTCAAATCACGCTGCGGCAGACGTGATTTCAATGTCTTAAGTCAGATGCGGGAACAAACTTGCAGATTGTTTAGAGATTAGGCTAAAAAAGCAACAGGAGCCTGTTTTCTACTCGATTGAGGCTCCTAAGATGAGTTTAGTGCATTTTTTGAATATGGATAATATGCTCCTCAGTGCCGCAGCAACCTTTTTTCTTTTTATCGCTCGGCCCGCAGCCAGCGCATCCGCAGCCGCAATCCCCGGCATTGCGATTTTTAATTTTAAAAACCACAACCCAAATCATGGCTAAAACAATCAAAATCAGCAAAAGCCAACTGATGCCATTCATCTTAACCCCTCACTAAGAATAGTTCTCAATAACTAATATCCTAGCGTCAATCCGATCAGTCGGACAATCAAAGCCACGATCCAGGCAATGACACATTGAAAAATAGCTACGCCCAAAGCCCAGCGGCCGCCTAGTTCACGTTTAATGGTAGCGATGGAGGCTACGCATGGCGTATAAAGCAGGCAAAAGACAAGTAAAGCCAAAGCAGTGAGCGTACTGAGAGCTGCTGTTAACGCTTCGGTAGAACCAAAAAGAACGGAGAGGCTACTGACAACGCTTTCTTTAGCCATAAAGCCACCGATTAAGGCTGTGGTAATGCGCCAGTCATCAAAACCCAAGGGGGCAAAAATCGGGGAGACCCAGCCAGCGATTACTGCAAGGATACTCATCTGAGAGTCTTCGACCGGATTGAGCTGAAAATCAAAGGTCTGCAGGAACCAAATGATAATGGTAGCGACAAAGATCACGGTAAAAGCTCGTTGCAAGAAGTCTTTTGCTTTATCCCAAAGCAAAAGCATTACATTTTTTGCGCCGGGCATACGGTAGTTGGGCAATTCCATCACAAAAGGAACGGCTTCGCCTTTAAAAATAGTGTTTTTCATGAGGTAGCCCAAAAGCACAGCTACAACAATACCCAGCAGATAAAGGCCAATCATAATGAGAGCGCCTTCACCAGGGAAAAAAGCTGCGACAAAAAAGGCATAAATAGGAAGTTTTGCCGAGCAGCTCATAAAGGGCGTGAGCAATATCGTCATTTTACGGTCGCGCTCGGATGGCAAGGTACGGCTTGCCATCACACCAGGTACCGTACAACCAAAGCCGATTAGCATCGGTACGATACTGCGGCCAGACAGACCGATACGTCTTAAAAGCGTATCCATTACAAAGGCTACGCGCGCCATGTAGCCGCTGTCTTCCAAAAAGGAGAGAAAGAAAAAGAGCACAACAATCGTAGGCAAGAAACTTAGCACACTGCCTACGCCGTTAAAGATGGCATCGATGATAAGCGAGTGAATCGAAGCGTTGACTTCAAGCGCCGTTAAAGTCTGATCAGTGTAGTCGGTTGCCAGACCGATTAACCAGTCTAAGCCGTCGTTGAGCCAAACACCGATCACATTGAAAGTGAGCCAAAAAACAAGCGCCATGATGGCGATAAAGGCGGGGATGGCTGTAAAGCGTCCTGTCAACACCTCGTCGATCTGAAGGCTTCTGATATGCTCGCGGCTTACCCGTGGTTTTACGACAGTTTGTGCGCACACCTTGTCAATAAAAGAAAAACGCATGTCAGCAATGGCGCTCGCGTGATCCAATCCGCGCTCGGCTTCAAGCTGCTTGATGATATGGGCAATTGTGCGCTTTTCATTTACATCAAGACTGAGTTGATCCATGATAAGTGTGTCGCCTTCAGCAATTTTGCTTGCTGCAAAGCGAAGCGGTATTTTTGCCTTTTGTGCGTGGTCTTCAATAATGTGCATGATGCTGTGAAGACAGCGGTGCACAGCGCCTCCGTGTTCATTGGCATCGCAAAAATCCTGCACAGCTGGAGGCTCTTGAAATTTTGCAACGTGAAGGGCGTGATCAATTAATTCTTCAATGCCTTCTGCCCGGCTAGCAGAAATGGGTACAACCGGCATCCCCAGGAGCGCTTCCATTTCATTAACGCGAACCGAGCCTCCATTTGCCTTTACTTCATCCATCATGTTGAGAGCCAGTACCATGGGGCGACCTAACTCCATAAGCTGCATCGTGAGATAAAGGTTGCGTTCAATGTTGGTGGCATCAACAATATTGATAATCGCCTTGGGGTTTTCTTTCAGAATGAATTCCCGCGAGACAATTTCTTCATTGGTGTAGGGTGAAAGTGAGTAAATACCCGGTAAGTCCGTCACTAAGGTGTCGCTGTGGCCGATGATTGAGCCGTCTTTTCGATCTACAGTGACACCCGGGAAATTTCCCACGTGCTGATTGGATCCCGTGAGTCGGTTAAATAAAGTTGTTTTGCCGCAGTTTTGGTTGCCTGCCAGTGCAAAGGTAATCAGTTCACCTTCGGGCAGCGGATGCTCGTGTTCTTTTACGTGATATTTCCCGCCCTCGCCATAACCCGGGTGAGAAATTTCTTCGACTTCAGGTTTGGGAGCAACGACCGGTTCCGAGTCACGAATATCGGTAATCGTAATGGCCTGGGCCTCGGCGACACGAAGCGTCAGCTCATAACTTCTGATACGTACTTCAATGGGATCTCCCATTGGAGCACGCTTGACCATTGTGACAGTGGCCTGGGGAATCAGTCCCATATCGAGGAAGTGTTGACGAAGAGCGCCGCTCGCACCAACCGATTCAACGGTCGCACTGTGGCCGATTGGCAGATCATTTAAAGTAACGGGCATCTTTTAAATTCTTTCTTTTTATTCACACAGTTAGCTGTGTTTCTCGCAAGCTTTGCATTCTAAATCACAATTCACTAGTTCGTATTCAAAAGAGAAAAAATTAAGAAATGTCGACTAAAGAATTGAATTGGAAAACAAATAAGTTTTTGTTTTTATTAAGTAAAATGGCTAATTTGTCGCCAAAAACCTCATTTTACAATATCTGCTATGCATGATTAAAAAAGAAGAGGAGCGACACAATGCTTGAACTCAATCGGAGAAATCTCTTTAAACTGTCTGCAACATTGGCAGGAACTTTTATGGCAGGCAAAACGTTAAGTACTACCGCAATGGCTGCAGAGGCTAACTTCACGCCCAGTGAGAAAACACCGCTACTTTTAAATTTCAATGAAAATTCACTCGGTATGGCTCAGTCGGCTAAGCAGGCTGTACTCAAAAGTTTGGATGGTGCTTTCCGCTATCCCGATGCAGCACGAGCACAATTAATCGAAGCGATTGCGAAAAAATTTGCATTGAAATCCTCCCAAGTGGTTTTAGGCAATGGGTCTTCTGAAGTTATCCAGGCCGCTGTCGAAGCTTTTAGTCACAAAGCACAAAAAGCAGGGCAGGCTGTGCAATTGATTGTGCCTGATCCCACCTTTAATTACGCTGAGCTTTATGCATCTGCGATTGGCATTGAAGTTGTAAAAGTTCCTCTAGTGAAAGAATCTTTGGGTTTGGATTTGGTGCAAATGAAATCCAAGGCGCAGGCTTTTAAGGGACTTTCAATTGTTTACATCTGCAATCCCAATAATCCCACTGCGACAATTGCGGATGCAAAGGTGCTTAACGATTGGTTCAACCAAAAATCCACACACACGGTTTTTATTGTGGATGAAGCCTATGCAGAATTTGTCACGGATAAGAGTTTCAGAAGTGCAGTTGAAAATGTGAAAGCCGGCAGTAACCATATTGTTGTCACCCGGACATTTTCCAAAATTTATGCCATGGCGGGTTTACGTATCGGTTACGGTTTAACAGATGAGAAAACTGCAAAATTACTCAATGACTTTGTGTCAATTGATAACACCAATATGGCGGGAGCCGTTGCTGCTTTGGCAAGTCTTAATGACGATCTCTTTTTTGAAAAGAGCCTTCAGAGCACGAATCTTGCCCGCAAAATCGTCACTGATGCTTTGGACGAGTTGGGTTTAAAGTATTTGCCTTCACAGGCGAATTTCATTTTCCATGAAATTAAGGGCGAGCATCAGACATACAAAGACCGAATGGCTCAGGCTCACGTTTTTGTCGGTCGGGAGTTTGCTCCTGCCGTGGGCTACAGCCGTCTGACGCTCGGCACCCCCCAAGAGATGCGCGCGTTTGTGAAGGTTTTAAAGACCTTCAGACAAAAAGGCTGGATTTAAGACTTGAGAAAAACGGTTGACTCAGACTTTGGGAGCCAACCGTTTTTTTTTAAACAAGAATCAGTGGGGCAGACGTTTAATTAAAACAGAGGTGTCACTGCGTCCGTCCCCTTTGGCCTGAAGTTCACCGTAGAACTGGTCAATGAGCGCAACGGTGGGCAAACTTGAACCGTTTTTCTTTGCTTCTGCAAGGCACAGCCCCAGGTCTTTTCTCATCCAGTCAATCGCAAACCCGAAATTAAATTTGCCTTCAATCATGGTGCCGCCTCGATTGTCCATTTGCCAGCTTTGAGCCGCACCCTTGCCGATTACTTCCAACACTAGCTTCATGTCTAAGCCTGCATTTAAACCGAAAGCAATCGATTCGGACAAAGATTGAACGATGCCCGCAATACAAATCTGGTTGCACATCTTGGCAAGCTGCCCGCAGCCCACCTCTCCGATGCGGGTGACGGCCTGAGCAAAAGCCATGACGGTTGGGCGGGCTTTTTCAAAAGTTTCTTCATCAGCGCCGCACATGACGGTCAAAACACCATTAACGGCACCGGCTTCGCCGCCCGAGACAGGAGCGTCCATAAAGTCCAATTCCATTTCTTTGGCTTTTTGATGAAGTTCTCTGGCAACCTGTGCGCTGTCAGTCGTGCAGTCAACTAGTACAGCGCCTTTTTTCATACCGGCAAAGGCACCGTCTCTGCCTAGCACTACACTTCTGAGATCGTCGTCGTTGCC
Source organism: uncultured Sutterella sp. (assembly GCA_900544345.1). Lineage (GTDB taxonomy): Bacteria > Pseudomonadota > Gammaproteobacteria > Burkholderiales > Burkholderiaceae_F > Aphodousia. The sequence continues at coordinate 13,997 of UQUR01000010.1, forward strand.
GACACAGGTGAAAACGAAGTCAGCGTCCTGGGCAGCTTCTCTGGGGGTAGTTGCAATGAGCCCGGTGTACTCAGAAGCCCATTTTTTAGCTTTTGAGGTTGTGCGGTTATAAACCGTTACGCGGTGACCGGCCTTGGCGAGGTGCCCTGCCATCGGATAACCCATCGTACCCAAGCCGATAAAAGCGACGGTTTTGGGTTCACACTTTTCATAAACTTTTGCCATGATATTGGTCCTTATGCGAAAAGCGCCTGAGTTAAACTCAAGCGCTTTCAATTAAGTTGGGTTATTAACGCACACCGCGTTCCTTAATGGTGGCTTGTGCAATTTGCACGCATTTTCTAGCAAGCGTTGCAGTCGGGTCAACGATAGCAACTTTCTTTCCGGCCACTTCAAAGTCATCGGTTTCGTGGAAAATCAAAGGCAGTTCCGTGCAGCCTAAAATCAGCACATTGCAGTCATAGGTCTTCACGAGATACTCGGCACCACGATAGAGGTCATCGTAGCACTCACCCGTGGTGTAACCGGCTTTAGCGCCTTTGGGGCCATAGATGGCTTTCATAACGCTTTGCTGATGATCCTCATCGGGCGTATACATCTTCATGCCCATTTTTTCGGCTTTTTTGCTGTAAATGCCGGTAGCAATCGTGCCGCTTGTGGCCATTAAACCCACTCGGGCGTTGTCACCAAATTTGGCTTTAATTTCATCGAGCATGGTCTGCTGCATATCGATGAAGGGAACGTTGAGGTGGCGAAGCATGCGCGGCAGGAACGCATGAGCCGTGTTGCACGGGATGATGATGTAATCGCACCCGTCGCGCTCAAGGCGCTTGGCGCAGTTATACATGGCAATTGTCGGATCGGGACCACCATTTAACAGGCAAGCGGTGCGGTCATCAATTTGCGGATTTTGTTCAATGACCACTTTGAAGTGTTCCTGGTCATTTTTAGCCGGAGTGGCCTTAACGATTTTGTCATACAGATCAACTGTCGCAGCCGGTCCCAAGCCGCCAATCAAACCGAGTTTAAAGGGCTTTGGCAGTTTTTGAGTGGAGTGTGTGAGGGCTGCCTTGGCAAACACTTCAAAAACGTCCATGACCGGCAAGCCTAGCTTTTGTAACTCTGCTGTATTCAAAGCAAACTGCGTGCAGTTGGGGACAATGACTTCTGCACCCTTTTGCATCAGATGGTGGCAAATTTGACTCAATGCTTTGACAGTATCTTCGGACGGCCCTTGAGCACGAATCTTTTCGCGCAACGCATCAAGCTGCTTTTGATCTTCTTCGGAGGCAAAAATCATCTTCATTTGCTTGGAGAGATCACAGGCGCCCGAGGCACATCCTGCAGCGTTTGCAGCATCGAGCACGCCCATCGCAGGGACCTTTTCGCCCATCTGGCTCATCAGGGCTTCTTTCATATCGAGAATCGGCGTTTGGATTTCACGCTGAATTTCATGGATATAAGAGCCGCACTTAAAATCAGGCACGAGGATTAAATCGACGCCCATTTCAGCCAGAAGCTCTGCTTCATTGAAAATAAAGATCTTTCTGTCGCTGACAGCAAAGACAGGATCGGGGTCAATCTTGAAGTTGTCTTCGGTCATGACGATGCTCAAATCATCGTCACCCAAAGACAAAAGCTCGGTTTTCACTTCTATTGCGGCGCGGCGATTCAAACCCGCCACAATGCCGATTGATTTCTTTTGGCTCATCGATCGTACCTCTCAAACACAAAATAAAATGGACAAGCGCACACACAGAACCCTTCACGGGTTCGATTCTGTTCGCTCCGCTAATTAGAGTGTAATACAATCCCAAGAGTTCAATCGGATTAATTTTTGAAAAATCTCTCAGGCAATTCATGGCAGCTCAAAAAGAAAAAATACTGGTAACGGGCGGGGCGGGTTTTATCGGCTCGCACTTTGTTGATACGGCCTTGGCCAGCGGCTACTCGGTTCTGACGGTAGATAAACTCGACTATTGCGGCAACTTACTCAATCTTGAAGCAGCTCAAAAGAAAAAGTCTCACAAATTTCTTCAGGCCGACGTCGCAGACAGCGCCGCCATGCTGGAAGCTTTTAAAAGCTTTAAACCGCATGCCGTGGTGCATCTGGCCGCACAAACCCATGTGGATCGCTCAATCGATAATCCACAGACCTTTATTGACAATAATGTCACTGCCACGCAGCGGCTCTTGGAAGTAAGCCGCGAGTATTGGAAAGGCTTAAGGGGCGAGAAAAAAGAGCGCTTTCGCTTTATTTATGTCTCAACCGATGAAGTGTACGGCTCTCTGGGTCCGAATGATGCTCCCTTTACCATTGAGAGCTCCTATCGGCCGACAAGCCCTTATGCAGCGAGCAAAGCCGCCGGCGAAATGATCGCTTTAAGTTACTGGCGCACATTCGGTTTTCCTGTGATTGTCGAGCACGCCTGCAATAATTACGGTCCGCGTCAGTTTCCCGAAAAACTCATTCCTTTGATGATTGACCGTGCCCGAAGCGGTATGACGCTGCCCGTATACGGAACCGGACAAAATGTCCGCGAGTGGATGTACGTCACCGATCACGCAGCAGCGCTTGTGAGCATTTTGCAAAAGGGGGAAGCGGGTCGGATCTATAACATCGGTACCGGTGAGGAGGTCCCGAACATTAAGCTTATTCGGGCATTGTGTACGCTTATGGATGCAGCTTGCCCGGGTCTTTTGCCTTTTGAAGAAGCGATTACTTTGGTGACCGACCGCCCGGGACATGATTTCCGATACGCCATGGATAGTGCAGACAGTCTCAAAGCTTTGGGTTTTGCTCCGAGGGTGCGTTTAATTGAAGGACTGCACAAGACCCTTCAGTGGTATTTGGATAACGACAAATGGCTTGAAAGCGTCAAAGAAGGTGCCTACGCTCAGTGGGTGAAGCGCTATGGGAAGATCAAATGAGAATTGAAAAAAGCGACTTTGAGGGGATTTTGAAAATTTTCCCCGATGTGCATCGGGACAATAGGGGGTTATTTGCTGAACTTTGGCAGGTCACCCGCTATGAAGATTTGTGGCCGGAGTTAACCTTTGTGCAGGATAACTTTTCTGTTTCCAAAAAAGGCACATTAAGAGGACTGCATTTTCAAAAGCGCCACCCGCAGGGAAAATTAATCACGGTGCTCTCGGGTGAAATTTTTGATGTGGCGCTCGATTTAAGAAAAAACTCCCAAACTTTCGGCCGTGTCTACAGTACGAAACTTTCTTCAGAGGATCTGTGTCAGCTTTATATCCCTGAGGGCTTTGCCCACGGCTTTTTGACCTTATCTGATACGGCCTGCGTCTTTTATCGATGCACGGACTTTTATCATCCGGAAGATGAGGGGGCGATTTTGTTTAACGACGCCAACTTAGGCATTCATTGGCCCGACGTGGGTGAACTCACCGTCTCGGATAAAGACCAACGTGCGATGAGCTTTTTTGAGTGGCGCAAAAGCACTCTCTGAAAAAGTCTTTCTCTTTTTGGCACAATAGTGCCTTTTCTTTTGAAAGTAGCGAATAAGAAAAATGGTGAGTTTTATTGATAAATTAAATCCGCAGCAAAAGGCCGCTGTGACGCTGCCGGCAGAAAGCGCTCTGATTTTGGCCGGTGCCGGCTCCGGTAAAACCCGCGTGCTGACCACCCGCATTGCCTGGCTCATTGAAGAGCGGATGGCAAGCCCCATGGAAATCCTCGCCGTGACCTTTACCAACAAGGCGGCTAAAGAAATGCTCACCCGTATTCAGGCTTCAATCCCTGTGAACACCCGAGGCATGTGGGTAGGGACATTTCATGGATTATGTAACCGCTTGCTTCGCCGGCACTTTAAAGAAGCGGGCTTACCTCAGACTTTTCAGATTCTGGATCAAACCGATCAGCTCTCAGCCATTAAGCGCCTGATGAAGGCACATGCAATCAGCCAGGATGAATATCCGCCCAAAGAGGTGCAGAACTATATCGCCAGCGCTAAGGAAGAAGGGCTACGAGCTAAAGATATGACGGCTGAATTCGGCAAAAAAGAAAATATGGCCAAAATCTATGCTCTGTACGAAGAGCAGTGTAACCGCGAAGGTGTAGCGGATTTTGGCGAACTGCTTTTGCGAAGCTATGAGCTTTTAGCCCGAAACGAAATGATTCGGCACCACTATCAAGATCGCTTCCGCTTTATTTTGGTTGATGAATTCCAGGACACCAATCGCCTGCAGTACAAGTGGCTTAAGCTTTTGGGCGGTTTTTCTCCGGCAGGCGTTCGCGAATTTGAAGAAAACTGTGTTTTTGCCGTGGGCGATGATGACCAGTCAATTTACGCTTTCCGAGGCGCCAACGTCGGCAACATGATGGATTTTCAGAGAGACTTTCAGATCCGTCATCTCATTAAACTCGAGCAAAACTACCGCTCTTTCGGTCATATCCTGAACGCCGCCAATGAACTCATTGCGCATAACGATGACCGCCTGGGTAAAGACCTCTGGACGAGTGCCGGCGAAGGCGAGCGGATTCGAGTTTTTCGCGCAAGCGACGATCGCGATGAAGCGCAATATTGTGTACAGGAAATTCGAGAGGCGATCGGGCGCGGTGTGAAAAAGCATGAAATGGCGATTTTGTACCGCTCCAATGCCCAGAGCCGTGTGATTGAACAGGCGCTTGTGGCTTCCGGTATTGCCTATCGCGTCTACGGGGGCCTGCGCTTTTTTGACCGAGCTGAAATTAAGCATGCCTTGGCTTATTTGCGCTTAATTGAAAATCCGAAAGACGATACGGCATTTTTGCGGGTAGTAAATTTCCCGATGAGAGGAATCGGCGCAAAGAGTATGGAAACGCTACAGCAAAAAGCGCTCGAGGCCAATGTAAGCCTTTATGAAGCTGCACAAACTCTGGAAGGCGCGGCCGGCACGAAGCTTCGTGCTTTTACGGAGTTAATCGATGCGATGAGATTTGAGTACTCATGCCTGCCGCTGCCGGAGATGATTGCTGCAGTGGTTGAGCGCTCGGGTCTTACCGAACATTACAAGAAAGAGCGCGAAGGCCAGGAGCGCCTGGAAAACTTAGAAGAACTGCAAAACGCTGCACAGGCTTACCTAAAAGAAGAAGGCATCAGCATTGACGCCCGAAGCGATGAAGTGGAAGCCGATGGGGCAGAAGATGAGATGACCTCTCTGGCGGGCTTTTTATCGCATGCTGCGCTTGAAGCAGGGGACAATCAGGCTCAAAAAGGCGATGATGCCGTGCAGCTGATGACGGTTCATGCCGCAAAAGGTTTGGAATTTGATGTGGTCTTTATCACCGGGCTCGAAGAAGGGCTTTTCCCGCATGCTAACAGTGCAAACGATCCCAAAGGGATGGCAGAGGAAAGGCGCCTTATGTATGTTGCTATAACCCGTGCCCGTAAAAACCTTCATTTCAGTTTTGCCCTGTCTAGGATGTTAAGAGGCCAGTATATGGATTCCGGTCCGAGTCAGTTTTTAAATGAAATTGATGAAGAGCACCTTTTATTCCTTTATGACCGCAAGCGCTCGATGGCCATTGAAGATGAGGATCAGTCCTTAAGTTGGTCTGATGGCTACTCTTCGCGACCCCGTCGATCAAGAGACTATACGGGCGGATCGGGTTACAGCTCTTCAGGTTACGGGCGTACGAGATACGGTTCAGCTTCGGGCTTTGCATCAAGATCGGGTTCATACGGCGCCTCGACCGGGTTTGCCCGTGCCAAGATGGATCCGGCTCTCAAAAAGATGGCTGCCAAAGCTGAATTTAAGGGCTTTTCGATCGGCAATCGAGTGCGTCATGCCCGATTTGGGGAAGGATCGGTTGTGGGTCTCACAGGCTTGGGAGACGACGCTCGTATTCGGGTGCAGTTCGATGATGTGGGCACCAAAGAACTTCTTTTGTCTTTGGCGAAGTTAACCAAGATTTAGTTTTTAATAGCTAGCTTAGTGCACATTTTCAGGTATGCCACAAATTGCGGCATACCTGAAATGCGCAGGGCCTTTCTGGAGGCTTTCAGAATAGTTTTTCAGAGCCGCTCAATATATCTTCTGTACTTTTCAGCAAATCTTTCAACGACAAACCTTTAATAAAAATCTGTTTGTTTTGGACAGTTGGATTTTGATCCAAAAAGGCTGAAACTTTATTGGTAAGCAGGTGAGCAGAGTACTTTATGGAATTACGCTTGATTTCAAAAAAGTAAGCTGAGCTACCGTCCATGGCAATTAAATCAATTTCGTTCTCACCTTTTCTGTCCCACCAGCGACCCAAGGTTTCGAATCTTTTTGAAGTTCGGAAAAGTTCAAAAAAGAGTTGCTCTAGAGTCCGTCCGGAAAATGTCTCATAGCGCTCTAAAAAATTCATTTTCAGACCATCGTAATTATTCTGGGAAATTAAAGAGGCTTTAGATTGAACAAAAGCAAACCAGAAAGCTAAATAGCTGTCAGCGATGAAGTATCGGGCTTTGCGTTCATTTTTGGCAAAAAGAGGGGCCTCTTTAGTGATGAGTTCGTACTGCTTTTCCAAGCGTGACAAGGCGCCGCTCACACTGATCTCTCCCACGATATTTTGAAGTTCTTCGCGTTTTGTGACGCCTGAAGCAATAGCTTGCAAAAGAGTTCGGTTGACTGGCCCTTCAGAGCGAAACCCGTTTGCCAATAAAATTTCTCCGTCCAAGATGAATTTAGAGCCCGGTTGGAAAATGCTCTCAGCGATTTTCTTAATTGTTGTGGCGTTCCGATCCATGAGATCTTCAACAAACCAGGGGATACCGCCTGTGACCGAGTACAAACCGAGCAAATCATCCGGAGAAAAGCCGGGACGGTAATCATTCAGAATTTCTTTCAAAATAGTGATACCAAAAGCTCTAACCTGAATAAAACGATCCACGCGACCGTATAAAGGTTCGCTGTATTCGTTAAAGATATTTCTCATTGCCGAGGCAATAGATCCGCTCATCATTAAAAAGACTTGTGAGTTCTTTTTGTTAATGTCCCAAACTTTTTGAACTTCTGACCAAAAAGAAGGTTCAATCATATTGAGATCCTGGCATTCATCAATGGCGACATTAATACGCTGAGTTTTACCTAAAAAAAGCAAATATTCAATGACTTGTGACAGTCGTTCGCATTGAGGAGCAAAACTCGTACCCAAAACAGAAGCAATGGTTTGAAGCCAATCTTTGATGAGTGCTCCGGGAGCAATTCGGGAAGCAAAAAGGTAGATAAATGGAGTCTTTTGCTCATCCCTCATGGTCCTTAAGATGAGTTCCGTTTTCCCGACACGCCTTCTTCCGGTGATCACAACGAGGCGAGAAGTTTGAGTGACAGAGACTAAATGACTTTCTTCGTGCAGAACTTTTTGCTCGAATTCGCGATCGTAATATTTTTTCATAGTACTTTTTTTGTTCGGGGTTAGAATGTTCACATCTCGAACGTTCGTGATTCGAACATTATACTTTTGTTGATTAAGTTTAGTAGTGTTTGAGAAAATTTGAGAACATGAAAAATCATATCCATCCCGTGATGGTTTACGACGATGATGATAATGCTCACCACCAAAAACAGATAATTTCCATGACTGGTACGAATACCAGTATCTTTTTCAATTCTGAAGATAAACAATAAGGTTAGAGCAATTCAGAGTTTGAGAAATGAGGACAACATTGCGCGGCCCTCTGACGATGCTCGCAGGAGTGCTGCTTTTTTCCACCAACGGTTTTTGGCAGGCGGTGGCGCCCGAAGGCGCGACGCCCTATGTGATCGGTGCGGCGAGGCTTCTCATCGGTTCGGCCACGCTGGGACTTTGGTGCCTCATTCGCTATCGAAAAATCCATCTCATCGGCTGGCATTGGAAAGCAATTTTTGTCTACGCCATCTGTCTTTGGCTCTATCAGATCCTTTTCTTTAACGGAGTACTCTTAATCGGTGTTGCCATCGGCACAGTCATCTCTATCGGTTCAACGCCTATTTTTGCAGGACTTATACAAGCCGTTTTGTACAAAAATAAACCCGATGGCTTGTGGTACATTGCGACGATCTTGGCGATCGCAGGCCTGGTTCTGGTCAATATGGTTGAAGGAAGTGACTTTGTCTGGTACGCAGTATTCATTCCGCTTTTAGCCGGTCTTTGCTCTGCAATTAACGTGATGGCCGGACAATCAGTTTCTCAGACGCATTCGGCTGAAGAAGGTATGGCGCTTGTCATGTTCTTTTCAACGCTATTGATGATTCCGTTTTTTATCCTTTTTCCGACCGATTGGCTTTTTACTTCCCGCGGAGCGCTTTGCGTGGGAATGCTGGGTGTTGTCAATGCCGGTCTTGCATTCAGTCTGCAGCTTGCCGGTCTCAAAAACACGCCGACACTGATTGCTTCAACCTTAACCCTGGGTGAACCGATGGGAGCAGCTTTAATCGGCATTTTTATTTTGAATGAACCCTGCACGCTTGAGAGTGTCGTAGGGATTACTTTGATCTTTCTTTCAATCATCATTTTGATTTTGGGACCGGAATTGAAGCATCGGGTCGGTCAAAAAAGTAGACCTCATTGAGTTTGAGAACAAAAAAATTTAAAAAGCCCTTGCAATCTGAAAAAAGCTCTGTTAATATAAGCAACTCGCAACAGGCACGTAGCTCAGTTGGTTAGAGCATCACCTTGACATGGTGGGGGTCGTTGGTTCGAGTCCAATCGTGCCTACCAGTTTCGAAGAAGAAAGGAGTTTTTGATAACTCCTTTTTTCGTATCTGGCGACAGCAATTTCTGTTTTCTTCCCGATTTTTTTGTTTTGCGACTTTTCCGGTCAAAAGAGAGTGGAGTCTGCGTTCAATCTTCTGCAAAGGCTTCTTCTCTTGTCTGACGCCACTTAGGTATTAAAGTAGCGGCAAGAAGTGCCACTGCAGTTAAAAGAAGTACAGCGGAGATGGGGCTAGTGAAAAAGACGCTTGCGTCGCCTCTCGATAAGAGCATCGCCCGGCGCAGGTTTTCTTCCATCATCGGTCCCAGCACAAAACCTAAAATTAAGGGCGCCGGCTCACAGCGCAGCTGATAGAAGATGTAGCCCAGCAGAGCAAAAGCTGCCATTAAGACAATGTCATAGGTGTTGTAATTGATTGAATAGACGCCTATTGCGCAAATTGCCATGATGGCAGGAAACAGAAAGCGGTAGGGGATTTTGAGAATCTGTACCCAAAGGCCTGCAAGCGGTAAATTCAAAATCACCAAAAAGAGGTTGCCGATCCACATCGAAACGATGAGTCCCCAAAAAAGATCGGGATTGGTGTGAATGACCTGAGGGCCCGGCGTGATATTCTGAATAATGAGTGCGCCCATTAAAAGCGCCATGACGGCGTTAGACGGGATCCCCAGGGTGAGCATCGGGATAAAGCTTGTCTGAGCGCCTGCGTTATTGGCTGCTTCTGGCGCTGCAACTGCACGAATGTTGCCTTCACCCACTGGGGTTTCTCCTGCCTTTTTAATGCGCTTTTCAATGGTGTAGGCCGCAAAAGAAGAAAGCATGGCACCGCCTCCGGGCAAAAGTCCCATGAGGCTTCCTAATAACGTTCCCCGAGTCATCGCAGGAAGGCTTTCGGTGATGTCTTTTTTTCTTGGCCAGGGAGACGCGACTTTAAGGGTTGAAGGGGAGCCTGCAGCTACCATCGCCTGGAGGTTTTTCAGAATTTCGGCTACACCATAAAAACCCATTGAAATCACGGCAAAGTCAATGCCGTCCTGAAGCGTGAGCGTATCAAGCGTAAAGCGCAATTCTCCCGTATTGATATCCGTGCCGACAAGTCCTAATAAAAGTCCTGTGATCACCATCGCAATAGCTTTGAGGATGTCGCCGTTTGAAAGAGCAACGGCGCCCACTAGGCCCAAAACCATGAGGCTGAAGTATTCCGCCGCACCGAAGTAAAGAGCAACTTCAGAGAGTATGGGACTTGCCAGAGCAATCAAAAGCGTTGCAACGGTGCCCGCTAAAAAACTTGCAATAGCGGCTACGCCCAAAGCGCTTCCTGCTCTGCCGCGTCGGGCTAATTGATGGCCGTCAATGCAGGTAACAAGCGAAGCGGCCTCTCCCGGTATATTCATCAAAATGGCAGTGGTAGAGCCCCCGTATTGGCTGCCGTAGTAGATGCCCGCAAGCATGATGACGGCAGCGGTTGGATCGAGCGCATAGGTAAGCGGCAAAAGAAGTGCAAGCGTTGCCACGGGTCCCAGTCCCGGCAGTACGCCCACAAGGGTGCCGATTAAAACGCCCAGGAAACAGTAGCCGAGGTTAGCTACCGTGAGCGCATTTTGAAAACCGATCAGAAGGTTTGAGAAGAGCTCAGTCATTGCGCCCACCCTTGAGGCCAAAGGCTTACCTCTAAACCGATACCCCAGACAAAAATAATAAGCACGAGTAAATCAACGGCTAAAGTGACCCAAAGCGCTTCTTTCATAGAGCGATTGTCGCTTGCAAAAGAAGAGCAAAAAACCAAAAGGGAGAGTGCAGCTAAAAGCCCTGCCGGTTCTAAAAGAAAAGCAAAGGCTAAAAGAGAAGCTCCAAGGATCGCTACTTTTTTAAAGGAAAAGCGATAGATGATTTCATGCGGCTTTTTGGGGCTTAATGTTCCTTTAACAGAAATGATAAGGCCCAGAAAAATCAGCAGATAGCCCAAAAGTCTCGGGAAATAGCCCGCAGCCATACGAGAAGCCTCTCCCATGGGTAAGTCGCTTGCGTTTAAAACGAAACCCAAGCCGATTAAGGCAAAAAAGAGACCGCCCACGGTATCGCGGGCTAAACGAGCATGAATCATCGAAAAGATTAACTTTTAAGTGACTGAACGAACGATCGGTATTTTACCTGCTCGGCTTCAATCCATTGAGAAAATGCCTGAGGTGATAAAAGTCTTACTTTGCCGCAGGCCGCTTCAAACTGTTTGTGCTTTTGTGCATCAGACAATATTTCGGAAACCTCTTTAAAAAGTGCTTCACGAACAGACATTGGCGTATTTTTAGGAGCCATGAGCCCAAACCAGGTGGAGATGTCCGCGTCAATACCAATTGAGTTTAAGGTCGGGGCGTTGATTTCGGGGAGCGGCTCAGCTACCGTTTGAGCCAAGACTTTGAGTCGCCCGTCGGCAATAGCTCCTCTCGCGTTACCGAAATTATCAAACATGAAGTCGGTTTCGCTGGCGTAAAGCGACAATTGCGCGGCCATGGCGCCCGCGTAGGGAACATGAACGGTTCGTAAGCCTTTTGCACTTAAAAGCGCATTGAGAACGTGGCCGGCTGAGCCCGTGCCGCCGGAGGCACAATTGAGTTTCCCCGGGTGCTTGGCGATGTATTGCATTAAGTCTGAGGCATTTTTGACGCCGAGCCTATCCATTGACTTTTGGGTCATCACAAGTACATTGGGGGCATCGCTCAATAGTGCAACCGGTGCAAAATCATCGGGCTTATAAGGTAAATCATCAAAGAGCAAGGGATTAACGACCAAAGTGGCTAATGCGCCGATCACCAATGTCTGACCGTCTGTCGCAGCATTTCTGACTTCAAGCATTCCTCGAGCGCCGGCCGCTCCTGCACGATTATCGACAATTACACGGCCGTGCTGTGTTTTAAGCCCTTCTGCAACCATCCTTGCCGCGGCATCGAGAGGCCCTCCTGCCGGATAAGGCACGACGATTCTCATCCTTTGCGGTTTGGCAAAAGAAGGCAGGCTCAAAAGAGCTAAAGCAAGAGTAAATGCACGTCGGGAGAGCATCTGTGAGAAAAGTAAACTTCAGTGAGATCTATTTTAGAGATCTTCTTTGAAAAAGTTTGACTAGTGAGGCCAAGTGAAGTAATTTTCAAAATCATCAGTCGAGTTTTTTAGTGATGAACTCATTTGAGAATTTCTTTTCTACTTCGGCGGGAATGCTTTTGAGGCGTTGGGAAGCGGCTCAGATAGATGCGTTGCTTGCTGATTGCCTTGGGGAGAGTGCCTTGCAGTTAGGGGCTCCCTACGGGTCGCTACTGCGAAATGCCTCGCACGAAAGCCGCATATTGGGTACACAGTTGGGAACTGTGACCGCTCAGGACTGCGCGACTTTAAAGCTTAATTTTGAAGCTTTGCCCTTTAGAGAAGATGTTTTCGATTTGGTGGTTTGCGTCCACGCTCTCGAATTCAGTCACAATCCCACACAGTTTTTCAGTGAAGTCTTCCGAGTATTGGCCCCTGAGGGGCGCCTTGTTGTTTTAAGTCTTAATCCTTGGGGCCCGTGGTGGATGCGGAAAAAAGAAAACCTTTTTGATTTTGATTCCCAAACGCATTTCAAACCTTTGGGAGTCTCTGAGGTAAAGGGCTACTGCCAAAAGTACGGCATCATTGATCGGGGGCGCTTTGGCGTGTACTGTCCGTCTTTAAGTGATAATCCTCAGAAGCTCGCCCGCTGGGGGTGGTGTGAAAAAGCAGGGGATCGTTGGTGGCCTGCTCTGGCTAACGCCTATATGTTAAGCATCGTTAAAAGAGAAGAAAAACCGGGACTGATCGGCAAATTGATTCCGAAAACGGGACTGCTGAAAAAAGACTGGGCGGGACAGACAGTCGCTACTCGAAACAGCAGTAGTTAGTTTTAAATTTGAAAATATCTACAGTAGGTTTTGGAAAATTTTCATAACAGAAAGTGGAAAATATTGATACTTTCTACCGGAAAAAGTTAATAGTTCAGAATGATTGTATTAATCGGACGCAGATACTTTCCATCAAGAGGACTTTGCGAACTATTTAGCCTAAGAAAAGAATCAAAGCATTTCCTGCCAACCTATGACAGATTCAGTTGTTAAAATACATCGCTTTAGTACAGTATTGTTTCTCATGGCAAACGTAGAACGTAAATTACACATTTGGACCGACGGAGCCTGTAAGGGCAATCCGGGACCGGGCGGCTGGGGCGCTTATCTCGTCTGGGGCGAAAGAAGTCTAGAGCTTTGCGGAGGCGAAGCACAGACTACCAACAATCAGATGGAGCTCACGGCAGTGATTGAAGCACTCTCTGCTATTAAGCGTCCGGTGCCCATGGTCCTGCATTTAGACAGTCAGTACGTCAAAAACGGTATTTTGGAGTGGATGCCGAACTGGAAGCGTCGCGGCTGGAAAACGGCAGCCGGAAAACCGGTTAAAAATGTTGAGTTGTGGCAGACACTCGATCAGTTGGTGAGTACGCACGATATTGAGTGGCGCTGGGTGAAGGGCCATGCCGGTGAGCCCGGCAATGAAAAAGCCGATGAACTCGCTAACCGCGGCGTGCCCCAAACGAAATAAAAGAGGAAAGCGCAAAAGATGGCTAAAACCTATAACCGACAAGTGGCATTGGATACTGAAACGACCGGTATGGATATCGAAGCGGGCAACCGTCTCATTTCCATCGGCTGCGTGGAAATTGTCGGTCGCTCCATTACAAAGAGAACCTTCTATAAGCTCATTGACCCGGAAAGAGAAGTCGAAGAAGGTGCGGCAAAAGTTCACGGCTACACGTGGGATAAGTTAAAGGGTAAGCCATATTTTGTGGATATCGTTGATGACTTTCTTGCTTTTATTAAGGGCAGTCAGCTCATCATTCACAATGCCGCTTTTGACGTTGCGTACCTTAACATGGAATTGGCTCGCATCGGCAAGGGGCCTGTTACGGATTACTGCGAGGGCGTGCTCGATACACTGCCTTTGGCAAAGTCTCTTCGTCCGGGTCAGCGCGTCAGTTTGGACGCTCTTTGCTCTGCCTACGGCATCAATAATACTGATCGTACGCTTCACGGTGCTTTAATTGACGCTAAGCTTCTCGCTCAAGTCTATTTAGCTATGACCCGAGGGCAGGAGACGCTCGATATCAGTGCCGTGGATATGAAGAGTCTGCCTGCCATGCCCGATGTGAGTAAGCTTCGCGTCGTTAAAGCCAGCACAGAAGAAGAGGCGCTTCACCTCAAAACGCTTGAAGCGATAGACAAAGAAAGTAAGGGCAATTTAGTCTGGAAGACTGAAGATAAAACACAGGCTCTTTAATTTTTAAAAGCGCATTAGGTCAAAGTTTTGTCAAAAACTTTCGGATTTTGTTACAAAAATGTCCCTTTAACACTGTATTAGTCCTGATGCGACCAGGGTAAACCTTAAGGTAACATTAAGCATCAAAAATAACCGGTAGTTAATCTTAAAAATGAATTTAAGATCTGTTTTAGTCATTTCTGCCGTGGCAGCAGTGGTGTTGGCAGGTTGTGGGGATAAAAAAGTTGCGACCGAAAGAGCGCCAATTGAAGTTCAAACACTGACAGCAACACCGACAACGGCTTTTCGCTGGGTGGATACGTTCGGGCAAACAGAAGGTGCTGAAGAAGTTGAAGTTCGTGCTCAGGTTTCCGGGGTGCTTCGAAAGTTAAATTTCAAAGAAGGAGAGCGGGTAAAAGCCGGCCAAACGCTATTTGAAATTGAAAAAGAACCTTATGAAGCACAACTAAGACAAGCTCGGGCTCAGACTCAGCAGGCTAAAACAGAGCTTGTGAAAGCCCGGCGCGACGCCAAGCGAGCTTCCGTATTAATCAAGGTCAATGCGGTGAGTCGTCAGGAGTATGACGATGCGCAAAGTGCTTTGGCAGTGGCAAAAAGTGCATTGGCTCTCGCGCAAGCTCAGGAGCAAAATGCACAAATTGATCTCTCGCACGCTATGGTGCCCGCTCCCGTTGACGGTATTGCAGGAAAAAGTGAAGTCAATGTTGGCTCACTCATTACGTCCGGAACGACTCTTTTAACCTCTATTACGCAACCTGATACTTTGCGAGTGTCCTTTGCGATTGGTGACAAAGCGCTTGCAGGCGCCAAATTGACTAAAGACAATCTGGTGCGGGTTTTCTATCCTGATTCCAAAGAGTTTTTACCTGCAAAACTCGACTTTATCAGTCAGCAAGTCGATGCCTCTCGAGGCACGCTTCGTTTGCGTGCCATTTTGCCTCCGACAGATCGCTTCCTGCCCGGCCAATACGTGCAAGTGCGTCTTATGATGGGTGAGTATAAAAATGCTTATCTTGTTCCCCAAGGGATTGTGCGTCAGAAGTCTGACGGCACCTATGCGGTCTATGTGATGCAGGAGGGCACGGCCAGAGAGCGCAGTGTCACACTGGGCAATTGGGAAGGCAAGGACTGGATTGTGACCGGAGGCCTCAATCCGGGCGATAAAGTCATTACGAACCAAATTTTAAGATTAAGAGAAGGGATTCGTGTGACAGAAAAAACAAACGAAGCGCCCTCTCAGAAAGAGCCTCAGGCCAATGCATCCTAGTCGGAGGATTTGATGCTTTCGCAATTTTGTATCCGCCGACCGATTTTTGCTTCCGTGCTGTCGATTCTGATCGTGCTCGCAGGCTTAGTCTGTGTGCGTATTCTGCCTCTGTCGCAGTACCCTGATATTTCGCCTCCGAGTGTCTCCATTTCAACGAGCTATGAAGGCGCGGACGCCCAGACGCTTGCGCGTACAATTGCGGCTCCCATTGAAGATCAGCTCTCGGGTATTGAAGGGCTTCAGTACTACACGACATCTCTGCGCTCCAATGGTGACGTGCGTATTTCCTGCACGTTTGAGGTGGGCATTGACCCCAATGACGCCATGCTTGAAATCAATAACCGTGTGAGAACGGCAGAAAGACGGCTGCCTGAAACCGTGCGGCAAAATGGCGTGACGGTCAGAAAGCGCTCTGAAGAAACGCTTTTGATGATGGCGCTCACTTCCCCAGACGGCTCCATGAACCCTACTCAGATGGCCGACTACGCAACGCTTAACATTGTCGACGATTTAAAGCGTATTCCGGGCGTGGGTGACGTAAGTATCTTCGGTAATGTGCAGGGCGCCATGCGTATTTGGTTGAACCCTGACAAGATGGCGCTTTTGGGCGTGACGGTGGGCGACGTTGAAAATGCCGTCGATATCCAAAACCGCCAGTATGCTGCAGGCCGCGTGGGTGCGGCACCTACAACGCCCGAGCAGCAGCTTTTCTATACGGTCACAACCGAAGGGCAGCTTCTGACTGCAGAAGAATTCGGCAACATCACGATTCGCTCGGACGGTCCCGACGGCATTATCCGTTTAAAGGACATTGCCCGAGTGGAAGTGGGTAAACGCAGTTACGACTCTTATAACCTTTTAAACAGTGCTCCGGCCATTACCGTTGCGGTGTATCTGCAAACGGGGGCCAATGCCATGAGTACTGCAGCGCTCGTGAAAGAACGGGTAGCTGAATTAGCTCAGCACTATCCCAAGGGCCGTATTACCCATACCATTACGGACGATACAACGATTTTCGTTTCAGCTTCTTTGCATGAAGTGGCAAAGACTTTGATGGAAGCAGGGCTTTTAGTACTCCTTGTGGTTTATCTTTTTCTTCAGAGTTGGCGTGCCACTTTAATTCCTATGATCGCAGTACCGGTTTCTTTGATCGGCACGATGGTGGGGCTGTGGGCTTTTGACTTTTCTTTAAATACGTTGACGCTTTTTGCCATGACACTGGCTATCGGTATTGTTGTTGACGATGCCATTGTGGTGCTCGAAAACGTTGAACGTATTATGGTCTCAGAAGGCGTCTCGGCAAGAACAGCAGCTAAGCGCGCCATGAAAGAAGTAGCTGGGGCCTTGGTAGCGATTGTGCTCGTACTTTCGGCTGTGTTTGTGCCGGTGGCCTTTTTGGGCGGCATGGCAGGTGAACTTTATCGTCAGTTTGCCGTTACCATAACGATTTCGGTGGCCATTTCCGGCTTTGTTGCACTGACGCTTACTCCGGCGCTTTGCGCAATTTTGCTCAAGCCCCGAACGAAAGATCCGGCTAAATTCTTCCAACGCTTTAATTTGGGCTTAGGGCGCTTTACGAAACTCTTCCAGCGAGCGGTGGGACTGGCGCTGCACCATAGACTCGCAAGCGGCGTCATTCTTCTTGCTGTCATTGTTGCCTGTTGGCAAATGGTGCAGATTACCCCGACCTCTTTTGTCCCTCGTGAGGACCAGGGTGTAGTGCGTTTGAGTCTGTCTTTGCCTGAGGGGGCTTCGCAAACCAGAACGGAAAGAGTTTCTGACGAGCTACAAAAGAAAATGGGTCAAATTGAGGGTGTAGAGTCTGTTTTGACACTAACGGGTTTTGACACTGTAGCCAATGATACGCGTCAGAATGCGGCAACTTTCGTTTTAAAGCTCAAGCTTTGGGATGAAAGACAAAATACTGCTGCTGACGTTGTCAGAATTCTCACGAAGATGGCCGAAGACATCACCGAAGGGCGCGCCACGGCTTCAACGCCTGCTCCGATTAGGGGCTTAGGGTCTTCCGGGGGCTTTTCGGGCTTCTTACAGTCACGCGAAAGTGACGACCCGGTACAGCTGCAGCAAGTGGCCGATAACTTTATCAGTGAATTGGAACGCTCGCCTTTACTTACCGGTGTGCGTCATACCGCAATGGCAGAGTCGCCAATGCTGCTTGTTAATGTCGATGAAGCCAAGGCCTTGGCGATGGGTGTCTCCATTTCCGATATTTATGACACGTTGGCAGCTTTTATGGGTAGCACCTACATTAATGACTTTACCCGTAACGGCAAAATTAACCGCGTGATCATGCAAGCCGATACCGAGTATCGGATGAAACCGGAAGATTTAGGACGCTCCTGGGTCCGTAATAGTGCTGGGGAAATGATTCCAATGTCGACACTCGTGTCTTGGCAAAGAACTTCAGGTGCAGAGACAATGTCTCGTATGAATGGATACTTGGCTGCACGCTTTATGGGTGAAGCAAGTCACGGAGTCAGTTCCGGTGAAGCGATTGCTGAGGTAGAAAGAATTGGCAACGAGGTGCTCCCCGAGGGCTATGCTATTGGCTGGACGGGCCAGGCCTTCCAGGAAAAACGACTTGGAGCCTCGGCTTCGACTGCCTTTGTCTTTGGCATTATTGTCGTGTTCCTGATTTTGGCTGCACAGTACGAGCGTTGGTCTTTGCCTATTGCCGTGGTGCTGGCTGTGCCCTTTGCGGCTCTTGGAGCACTGATAGCCACATACTGTCGGGGCCTATCAAACGATATTTACTTTCAGATCGGTCTTTTAGTGCTTGTAGGTTTGTCGGCTAAAAATGCTATTTTGATTGTGGAATTTGCGGCTCAAAAATTAGAGCAAGGTAAAAGCGTATTTGATGCGGCTCTTGAGGCAGCTTCTTTGCGTTTGCGTCCGATTTTGATGACCTCCTTTGCTTTCATCTTGGGTGTAGTGCCTCTTGCCTTAGCAACCGGGCCGGGTGCAGCAGCGCGCCAATCGATGGGAACGGGTGTGCTGGGCGGTATGCTTGTTGCAACCTTCATTGCCATTATCTTTGTACCGGTTTACTTTACCTGGTTTGTTTCTAAGAACCCGGTTCGCCGTGAAGAAGACGATGATGAAGGAGCCTCTCCCTTCTTGAGTCATCCTGAAAAGCCTGAAGAGCCTCCGCATTAGTGTTTTTTCTAGCCTAATTTAATTAGTCCCCGAGAAGCGATGGTTTCTCGGGGACTGAATTGTCTAAGGCTAATAATTTGTCGTAACAATGTGCTTTTAATAGATTTCAACTATCTGTGTCGGTTGGTTGAAAAGAATCCTAAGTAACTGCGGGCACAACTGTATTAAAAAGAAGATGCCTAACACATCAAGGGATATTTTAAAAATAATCCCAATTTAGCTTTAAGAGAGATTGAGTTGTATTGAAATCAGTTAGAAACTTTGTGCAGAGATACGCAACGATACCAATGGCTAACCTTTTGTTTATTTAATAAAAAAAGGGTGGCGAAAGGATTCGCCACCGGAGCATAACGAAGTGTAAAAGTTAATTTTCAGGAGTTATTTCCTCCCACGCTTGACTGTCAAACATTGAGCCTTTGATTTCCCAAAGATGTTCCATCCGGTACTCGTTTGCTGTTTGTCCATCTGGAACGAAAGTCATGCGCACCTCTTTATTGACGCGAATAGGTTTGCGATCAATATCGGCAAGGATAAATTTCATCGTATCTACAATCCCTAAATGATCATCGGAGACGGCAAGCTTTGCATTGGGATCAGCCTGAACGGATTTAATCAGCAACAGTGAGCTTGGACGTCCGATCTCACCTTTTTCCTGATAGACGTTTGAAAGTTCAGGTACGGTGCCAGAGCTATGATCAGAGACAACGACAATCGTGGAATTGTCAAAAATATTTTCTTTTCGCATCCAATCAAACCAACGGCCAAGAGTGGCAAGCGAACAGACTTCCGCTGCCATCTGTCCCTCGGGGATACCATCAGCACGTACGCCCGGCGTTTCGTGCTTTAAGAGCCGACAGGAACCGGGCTCTGTAAACCAGGGATAGTGGCTTAATTCAGAGTCAATAAATTTGAACGTATTTTTCTCTGCCCGCGTATTAGAGATTTGAGGCAGTAATTCAAAAAGCGCCAAATCACGATAAAGGTTATAGACGAGTGCTGCAGTACTTTCACCCATCAGTCGTTCTATCCAGCGGCCGTCTTTATAAATGAAATTTTTAAGACTCCAAGGCACGGAATTAAAAAGACTTACGGCAATGAGAAAACTATCACTGTTGCCTCGGTCAATTTTGAGGTTGTTTTGAGCTGTATAAAGGCGGACATAGCTTTCACCGAT
The DNA here is from genome assembly GCA_900544345.1 of uncultured Sutterella sp. GTDB lineage: Bacteria > Pseudomonadota > Gammaproteobacteria > Burkholderiales > Burkholderiaceae_F > Aphodousia. The sequence continues at coordinate 33,627 of UQUR01000010.1, forward strand.
ATTACGGATTAAAAGTGGGTCGTGATCGGTGTATTTGGCTAGACGATTTCTTTCAGTCCAGTTGCGTTCATACAAAACTGAATCGTAGCCCTTGCCGAGGCGATTTAAAGTATCGGCAAATCCGCGGTTAATTTTTTCAGCTAAAGTAAGATCTTTTTCTTTATTGAGCTCCCACGGTGTACAGGCTTCACCGCACACAATAGAAGGCAGACTCGTTAAGGTGGACGGTCCTGAAGCCAGTGCCTCTCGGTACCAGGTAAAGCCGTGGTATTGTTTTTGCAGAATCGGATTTTCTGCCATGATGCGATCTAAGTGGCGACCCGCAAAAGCATCCAGCATGACAACAACTACGTTATGGCCCTTTTGACTGAAACCGAAAAGCCTGTCATTGTATTGAGGCAATTCAACCGATTCTTCATTTTCAGCCTCACGTGACCAAGCCGCTTCACTAGCTTTGAGCATTACGATGGAATTCACCATAGCGCCCACAATGCATAAGACAATGATCATTTTGACCCAGGCGACTTTGCCTGAACGGATAAGCCAAATAAAGACCAAGCTGAAGACCGCAACAACTGCTATATCCACCAACACATTCACTGAGCGAAATAAAGGATCCGTATTGGTGATGATAAAAGCCTGAATCGTTCCGACATTTAATGGTAGCAAGAAGGCATAAATGGTCATCAATAAGGACACAAAGGCAAGGGTATAGCCAGCACAGGCAGCCCACCCGGTGATTTCAAAGAGCTTAGTGATGCACCACATGACAACACCAGCGATTGCTACACATAAAAGGAGCATTGCCAGTACTTCTTCAATGCGTGAAAAGCCTTCGGGAGCTGTTGTATAGGCTTGAATCGGCAGATAAAAACTCAAAAGAATGACAAGCCATATAGCAGCTGGCGTCAATAACGTTGAGGGCTTACTTTTTCCGGGATAAAGTAGTTCGTTAAAACCTACTTTAAAGTGGGTGATGATCAATGAGACCATGAGAAAAGCAATGCCTGCTGACAACGAGAAATAGTGGCGATTGGCACCGCCGAAATTCCAGCGTCCCCAAACTTTAAATTCGTAGTAAATCAAGAATAAAACCAAAATGAGTGCAATGGGGTGCTTCCAAAGCTTTAGACGGATGGCTTCAAAAATGGCTAAGAGCCCGATCAAAAGAAAAGCATAGTCCGAAGCGCTGCTTAAATTAAGTTTGATTGCATCGCCTAAGAATGTAATTTGGTTGCTACTTAATAATCCGAAAGCCGCAGCTAAAATCCAGAGGTAGAAGAGATAGCCGTCTTTAATCTGACAAGATGTCCTTGGTTTGGCTTCTTTCTCAGTAAAAGCAAAGAGACGCTCAAAGACCGAAGCGATGAAGCGGCCAAAGCCTAAAAGTTTGAGACTAAAGTGATGTACGAGGTCATAGACAATATTTTTAGCCAAGGAAAAAATATTGTTAAACGTCCAATATAAGACAAGACCAGAAGCAGCGTTATATAAGAGCACCAGAAAGAGTGCGGCCATGCCGTAGAGTTGGTACTTGTCTCGCTTAGAGAGATTTTTTGTATAAATCAGGGCACTTGCGATATTGATGATCGTCATCAATATCGGCATGAAATTAATAGCAAAGTCTCCGATTTTGAAGATTTCATCGGGCTTTGATAAATCTGTCAGACCCAAGAAAGAAACCCCTTGCAAAGGAGCAAAGTGGCTTAAAAAATGATAGGCCGCAAAGAAAAAAGGAATTTGCAGGAAAAAGCCAATACTGGAGCGCAAAGTCAGAAGCGGAGAGTAGCCTGCCTGACGGTGCATCGTAGTAATCATGGCAAAGCGCTCCTGACCTTTATAGGAGCGTTTAATCATTGCTTCTTTGGCTTCAAAGGTTTTGCGAATAGCTCGCTCTTCTTCCTGCCAGGCTTCAGCTTTCATGTAGATGGGCAAAATCACAAAATTGACCATTAAGCTCATCACAATGATGGCCCAGCCCCATTGCTGAGTTATATCAAAGCCCCAGAGCAAGGCTTTATGCATCCAGTATTCAAGCGGGGCAATAAAAAGGGTGTATAAAAAGTCAATCATTTTGTTGTCTTCTCCGCTTGAAGGCTTTGAGCTAATTTCATCAGAGCTTCTGCAATGGGCTCGCCCGCACAACCGAAATTAACGACGTTTTTGTTGCGCAGGGTTTCAATTCGACCGGCCAAATCTTCGTGTCGAGATAAAAGGTCTCTGACCGTAGCAGGAATGGATTGTTCCTGACCAGGATAAATTCTGCGTCCGAGGCTGTCTAAGGACTGCATTTCCCAAGCTTCATGGGGAATTTCCCAAGCCTCAAAGCCGTCTTTCATCGGACCGCTTCCTACAGAAATTACGGGTCTTAAGAAAATAAAGGCAAAGTCAAAAATAACGCCCGAGACATCAGAAATCATCAATTGTGCCCGACTTAGACTCTTAAAGCCGTCAGGATTGCGGTCCCATTCAATATTCGTATAACCCTTGAGCTCTTCGGTAAGCTTATCCATGAGCGCTTTATCCGAAATGAAGCTTTGTGGATGAGGGCGCAAAATGACATGGTAACCAGCTTCGGCTAAAAGCTTAGGAATCATCGATCCTGTACGAGTGAGCAGTCCGTTTTTACCCCATGTAGGCGCAATTAAAATTGTGTTCTCATCGGGCTTCATGTCAGGTGTTTTTCTGGCAACCATTCCGTCAAAGTAAGGACATCCGAGAAGTGGTAAGTCCTTGGGTGCGGTGTGACGCTGGGCTTCCAGAGAGCGCAAACTTTTCACTTGAGCGGGCCCCGCACAGTAAACCGCATCATAGTAGTCAAAGCTATAGAACTTATAAGTGTGGATATCGCCCGCAGCGTGCACGATGTGCACATACTTTTTAACGCCAGCTGAGCGGCGGATTTGAAGCACATCGATGCCGGGAGTAGTAAGCACAAACACATCGGCTTCTAAAAAGCCAAGCGCTGTATAAGCGGTCTGACCCTTACCGATAAATTTAGCGTGCACCCACTTTTCAAGACCGCTATTAAAGACTGGATCATTTTCATCGCTGGTGAGGTACGTAACGCGTGTTTGTCTTTTTGCCAGTGCTTGCAATACCGGTTTAAATGTAGACCAGTAGGCGGCTGACTCTGCATAAAAAACAATGGAATTATTCTTTAAATCGTCTTCTTTGCCCTTAATTTTGAAAAAGATTGAGCGCATCATGCCGGGAAGCTTTCTAATCAGAAAGTAGCCGCTGGATGTGAGACCGATTAACACAGAAAGAAGCATGCTGCCGGTACCCGGATCCAGGTAGGCCCAGGCGTTAATCGGACAGTAAAGCGCCAATGCAATGGCAAAAAATTTAAAAAAACGGTCGAGTATTTTCATAAATTATGGAATTAATCTGATCATAATAAAGCGCACAGCCAGAGCAGAGCAAAAAATGAGAGTCGACATGGCTGCCCCTTCGGAAAGAAAGCCACTGTCAATCATCTGAATGGCGGCTACGGCTGCCGGGATCGTTTGCGGAGTATATAAAAAGACAACTGCTGATATGGTTGTCAAAGCCGAGGCAAAGAGATAACAAAATACTTCTCTTAGGCCAGTCCTTGATAGCGGAAGAACAACTCGGTAAAGCGTTTTCCAACGTGAAACCCCTAAACTTAATCCCACGGTTTCATAGCGTGAGTCAATACCCTCCAAGGTATTGACCGCGGTCAGGTGACTTACTGTGAAAAGGTGAATAACGGTATTGAAAATTAAAAGCATCATGGCACCCGCCGTGCCTTCAAAAACGCTTAGCCCAGCAAAACTTAGAGCGAAAGCTAAGCCTAACACCGTTCCAGGAATACAGAGAGGAAAACGAGTAAGTACTTCATAACACTTCGAAAAGAGTGGCGCAATACATAACAATCTTTTTTCAATGAGTGCACCAGCAAAGGCCATTACAGTACCGAAAATAGCCACGCAGGTTGCCAAAATAAAGCTGTTGCCCCATGGACTTAAGCCATAAGTGGAATTTTTAAATTCATAATTGGCCAAGGTAAGCTCAGGCACATAGGGCCAGAAAGTCACAAATGAGCCGTAAATCACGATGGCAATCGTCATGACTTCAAACAGAACAAAACTCCAGGAAAGAATCATTGAGAGAGTGAGCCAGGGTGTTTTGTATCCTACAAGCGTTTTAGTGGGGGTAAGAGCAGACTTTTTCTTAGAAAAACGTGCTGTGAAATAAAAAGCTGTAGCAGCCGGGGCTAAGAGCCAAAGACTTAAAAAGACAGCTGCTGGCGTATTTTGTGTCCCAATAGCTTGATTGTAAATTTCCGTGGCAAGCATTGGGAAGGGGCCGCCTAAGAGCTTGGGAACACCGAAATCGGTAATGGTCAGTACGAAGGCAATCAAGAAAGCGTTAATCAGAGCGCCTCTAGAGTGAGGGAGTAATAAAGTAAAAAATTGTTTTACTGTCCCTACTGACAAGGAACGTGCTGCATCAAAAAGTTTGGCATCAAAGCGCTCCAGCGCCAACAAGCATTGCATTGTAGAGTGAGGTAGCGTAAAGACAAAAGCTCCCAAGAAAATACCCACTGCGCCGTAAAGGGACGTTTGAAAAATAATGCCATTGTGACCGAACAAATAAATAAGGCCGATTGCAGGCATGACTGAGGGTGCAAAAAGCGCACAAGGAAAAAGTGCTTTCATCAAGTAGGCCTGAGGCCCCTTTAAGGAGACAAGACTATAAGCAATAACAAAACCCGCAATAGAGCTTAAAAGTCCAACGCTGACACCCATCAGCATAGTGTTGATGAAGCTTCGCGTGTTATAGCCAGTGAAGAAATCCGCAAGTGTGGGCGCTTCAAAAAGGGTGAGAGCAAGCTGGGCCATCGGCCAGAAAAGGCCAACAGCTAAAAGGAAAAATAACAGCAGGAAAAGCCCTTGCGCGATACGGTCAAGCCTCATGCTGACTCTCCCCAAGAGCATGAACGAGCCGAAGGGATGCGCACAGCGTAGAGTTTGCCTACTGTGAGGTTGTCGGCCACTGGATTTGTGCGCGGTATCTGAGCCGTGACTTCAGTTTCAAAGTCATTTAAAAGGAAGCGGGCAATGATAAAGTCACCGGTAAATTCCTGACTTAAAAGTTCAGCCGTAAAGGTTTCTTCTTGACTGAGTGCTTTTTCGGTAGCCTGCATCACTTCAATATCGGCGTAGCGTACCCCGGTGAGCTGTCCGCCGTTAATCTTTTCAGACTGAAAAAGATTCATGCCTCCGACAAAGGTCGCAACAAAAGGTGTTGCTGGCTGATCATAGAGGCGGCTCGGAGTGTCAGCCTGCTCAATTTTTCCGTGATTTAAGATGACGATAAAGTCAGATAGTGCCAAGGCTTCATTTCTATCATGCGTCACCATGACGGTGGTAATTCCAGCTTTTTGCTGAATATCGCGCAATTCACGACCGAGATTGGCCCGATTCGTAGGATCAAGGGCCGAGAGCGGTTCATCCAAAAGTAAAAATTTTGGTTCAATCGCAAGCGCTCTGGCAATGGCCACGCGCTGCTGCTGGCCGCCTGAGAGTTCCTGAGGAAAACGCTTTTCAAGACCTTCCAGGTGGGTGAGAGCGACTAAACGATCAAGTTTTTCTTTTTTCTCTTTTGCGGAAACTTTTCTTGAAAGACCGTAGAGAATATTGTTTTCAACCGTCAGATTCGGAAAAAGGGCATAGTGCTGAAAGACAATTCCAATGCGTCTTTTTTCAATGGCAAGCTCCGTGATATCTTCACCTCGAAAAGAAATTTTCCCGTCAGTAGCAGATTCAAGGCCAGCCAAAATCATCAAAAGTGTGGTTTTCCCGCTTCCTGAAGGACCTAGGATACAGGTAAAGGCTCCTTCAGGGATATTCACACTGATGTCATTGAGCACTTTAGTTTCGCCAAAGCTTTTAGAAAGGTGCTCAATTTTAAGAAACGGATCTTTCATGGCACCCCCTTTTATTTGTTTGCAATGGACTGCCAGCGAGAAAGCATCTGTGCTTTATCTGTACCGGCTTTTTCAAAGTCAATCGGCAAAAAGTGTGAAGATAAGTCACGTCCTTTTTCGGTACTGAATCGATCGATTGCGGCAATGCCGCTAAATGAAGCGGCAATCTTTGCAACGCTTTCTGAGGCACAGAAGTCAAGAAACTTCTCAGCGGATTGCCGGTGACGCGATCCTTTAGGTATGGCCGAGCCTTCAGCGTCCCAGGCAATCCCTTCTTGCGGTTCAACTGTTTTAACAGGAATTGAAAAACGCATAAAGGGTCTCACAAAGGCTTCAGAAGTCAGTGCGATGGGAATTTCCCCTTGAGCGATCATAGAAGCAGGACGTGCGCCGGAGGCCGTGTAAAAGAGAATATTGTCGTGAAGTTTTTTTACGTACTCCCAGCCTTTTTCTTCTCCGAACCCTTGAATCCAGCCCAAAAGAAACATAAAACCGGTGCTGGAAGCTACGGGACTTGGCATGACAATTTTGCCTCTATAGCGGGGATCCGTCAGGTCTTCCCAGCTCTGGGGAATGGGTAGTTTTGCTTTTTCTAAAAGTTCGGTATTGACGCAAATAGATCCTCCCCAAGCATTAATTCCGAACCAGGAAAAGTCTTTGGCTCTCATGAGAGGATTAATTTCTTCTGCATTTTTGGGTTTGTATGAAGTCAGGACTCCCTCAAGTCTTAGTCTTTCAAGAGCAATCGCTGAAAGACCTAAAATCACATCGGCTTTGGGGTGATCTTTTTCTGCTAAAAGTCGGGCTGTGATGGGGCCGGCGGAATCCCGAATATAGGTAATCTCGATATCGGGGTGCTGAGTTTCAAAACTATTTTTATAGGTAGATAAAAATTCAGGTTCAACTGCCGTATAGACAAGAAGAGGCTCTTTGGCGCAAGCAAAGTTTGCAAGTACCATAAAAAAAGCACTGAGCAGTCCGATGAGCCCCTTTTTTAAATGCATCATTCCAGACGGAATTCTTTTTTGATGGATTCAATAAGAAAACGAGCAACCTTGTCGGATGCTTTAGAGGGCTTAGCATCAGTATTCATTTCAATTAAGCTGTCAAGCACTCGCTCTCGCAAAATAGAAGAACTAATGCCTTCCGTGCGGGGATAAATCACCAATTTATCTTTAGGAATGTGGTTGGAGTTATCGGCACCGTGTACGAGATAATCGCACTTTTGCTCAAGCATATATTCGTAAGAAATAAGCCAAGGGCTGGGGACAACCTCCTTGACGTAGCAGATCGATTCGAGTATTTCTTTTCGCTCATCAAAAGTCAGTTCAGGCGTGTAACCCTTGGTACGCTTGATTTCATCATCTGTTGTCAGAGCAACAACCACATCACCGATTTCTGCGGCTTTTTTCAAAAGACGGATATGACCGTGGTGAATGAGTGTGGCAGACATATCCACCATGACACGAGGACGCTTATCTTCTGACATAAAAACTCCGAAAACTTCACCCCAATAGCAGCTTTGGGCTAAGGGCAAAGAGAACAATTCTCAGAAATATAGCCTCTCATTGTAATATTGGCGTCAAATTCGCGTCAAAAATGTATCAAAGAGTCATCCAACAGTGAAAAAACTGTCAAACAAGATCTTTTTGTCTTTAGAAAAATTGAACGGGGGAGGCTAAGTTTTTTAATAAAGCCACAACACTCCATGCAGTAGAGGTACTAGACCTGGGATTGGCAGGATCAGGGTGGCCTGCAACCGTTAATTCAGTGCGCATGAGTTTATTTTTTAGGACGATATGGTGAATATTTTCTGTAGTGTTCGGATCGCTTGTGATTTGAACAGTAGCCTTTTTTAAGGAATCAGCTGCAAGGGCAGCTGCGACAGCAACGTTCACATTTTTTGGGAAACCGTCAATAGCTTCCTGAACTGATCCAGTAAAGACAATCTGCTCACGATCTGCGGGTAATGTTTTACCTTTAAGATAGGGGGCACCTTCGAGACTTTTCGGAGCTTTTCTATTACCGATTTCAATTTGTACATCACCCATTAATGCAAATGTTTGCATTAAATCAAGCGCCCCGATGGCGCCGTTCGGAAGATAAACCTTTCGGTGATTTTTTTGAGCATATTCCGTTAGATTATGACGAAACTCATCATCAGCCAAGGCACCGATGGAGACGATGATTAGATCTGAGCCATGCTCTAAAACTGGCAAAGCATATTCTTTGACAGCGTCGCGTCCTGCAAACTCAACAACGATATCCGGAAAGCCAGATAAAAGTTCATCAATACTGGTGCAGGCATCAGCATCCAAAGTTTGCGCTAAGGCTTTAGCGTGCTCTGGGTTTCGCGCCATGACTGCAACAATGCGATAATCGTCTGCTAAAAGTCTCTGGGTTTGAGTGCAAAAAATTTTTGCAAGCGCACCGGCACCGATCACAGCAATAGTTTTCATATTAAGATTTCTCCAATCTAACCGAAATCATGATTGAGTTTAATCTTTTTGAGCCAATAGCTATAGTAAGACGGTAAAAAGGTTTGAACATCAATGCCGTAAGCCTGAGCTAAAGCCTCAGCTATTTTGGGGGCATTCATAAATTCAGGTTTGGTTTGCGGCATTTTGTCAACTGTTGCAATGAATGAGGAAAGCACTCGTCCTAGGTCGCGCACAACCCATTTCATAGGAGTAATAGACGAAAAAATTTGGGCAGAGTCTAAATCCCAAAAGCCCATTTCGTTACCTTGGACATAAAAATTGGCTAACTTCATGTCGCCATGAGTGATATGAGCCTCATGTAAACGTCTGAGTAACTTCCCAGCATTAATAAGCAGGTCAAGGGAGTTTGGCTGTTGCTTTAAGACGGAATCTGCCGTTTGAGCATCTTTTAGAGCTTCAGTGATGATGTAAGAGTCCGATATTAACTGCAATGTTCTTCTTTCACCCATTGCAAAAACTTTGGGTGTTCCGATTTCAGCCAGCTGAAGTTTCTTTGCCACTACAGCTGTCCAATAACTCCTTGAAGGTTGAATGAAATAGCGAAACCGTAAACCAAAAGCTTTTTGATGAAAGCGAACGTGTTTTCCAAAAAACGTTTGATCGTTAACAGTAAATAAGCTTGCCGTTGACTTTTTGGAATGCTTTTGAATATTGCCCTTTTCGATGATTTCATCAATACTCGAGGCTACAGACAGTAAGTTGTCCTGAAACTGTCCGGCTAAAACATGATAGTCAAGGTTGCCAACTTGGACAGATTTTGTGCCAGAGGCAATGTCTAATAGTTCACTTAGATCGGAGCTCCAACGGGTATACATAGTTACTTTCCGATTCTCAATAACACAGTTGATTTTATTTTAATTATGCTAGAACTTAATCCAATAAGGAGCATGATCACTGGGTTTAGTCCACTTTCTTGGCGCTCTGTCAATATCAACAGCTTGAATAGAGTTTTTTAACGTGTCAGATACCAAAATGTGATCAATTCTTAATCCATGATTTTTTGGGAATCCAAGCATTCTATAGTCCCACCACGTATAGCGTTTCTCGGGCTGATCAAAAAGTCTGAAGGAGTCATTTAAGCCCAAGGAAAGCAAATTCTGAAAAGCTTGACGCTCTTGCGGAGAGACAAGAATATTACCTTCCCAACTCTTGGGATCCCAGACATCTCTATCGTCAGGTGCAATATTAAAGTCTCCTAACAAGGCTAAATTTGGAAAGCTCTTCAGTTCTGACTTAAGCCATTGTGTGAGCGCTTCTAACCATGCTAATTTATAGTCATATTTTTCAGAGCCCACTTCAGAGCCGTTGGGAAAATAACCGCAGACAATCCTTAAATCTTCTGAACCAGACTTAAATGTTGCTGCAATTAAACGCTTTTGCTCATCGGGAAATGAAGGAATGTTTTTTTGAACTTCTAAAGGATCCGAAATTTTGTCTTTGCGATAAAGAATCGCCACACCGTTATAAGTCTTTTGTCCCGACCATATTGCTCCATAGCCATCAGCTTCAAGCGCTTCAATAGGGAAAGCCTCATCGGTCAATTTCAGTTCTTGTAAGCAGAGAATGTCTGTTTCAGAGAGCTTTAACCACTGCAAAACATGAGGCAGTCTCATTTTGAGGGAGTTAACATTCCAGGTGGCAATTTTCATCACAGAATCCTCTACTTAGCAATGGGTTTAATTCCGCTATGACGCAAAAGTGCATCAATTTTCGGAGCTCTTCCACGGAAAGCGATAAAAGAATCCATTGCAGGGCGGGAGCTACCAACTGCTAACACTTCGTCAAGCCACTTTTTACCTGTCTGTGGGTTTAAAACACCGGTCTCTTCAAATAAAGAGAAAGCATCACTGCTTAAAACCTCAGCCCATTTGTAACTATAGTAGCCTGCAGCGTAGCCGCCAGCAAAAATATGACTAAAAGAGTTGGGGAAGCGGTTGTAGTCGGGTTGATGGGTAACAGCCACTTCTTTACGTACTTTGAGTAAAAGACTTTGGATTGAGTCTTTGGCTGGATCAAATTCAGTGTGAAGCAACATGTCAAAGAGACCAAATTCCAATTGGCGAACCATTGCCATCGCACTTTGGAAGTTCTTAGCGGCAAGCATTTTGTCATACAAAGAACGAGGAAGCTTTTCGCCGGTTTGAACATGCGAGGTTAGATTTTCAATGACAGTCCAGTCCCAAGCAAAGTTTTCCATAAATTGGCTCGGGCACTCAACTGCATCCCATTCGACTCCGTTAATGCCGCTTGCTGCAGGTTCCTCAATGCGGCTTAGCATATGGTGCAGACCGTGCCCGAATTCATGAAAAAGTGTTAGTACATCATCATGAGTAAGAAGCGCGGGTTTATCACCAACGGGTTTGGCAAAGTTGCAGACTAGGTAAGCGACTGGAGTCTGCAATTTTCCATAAAGGCGATTTCGCGTTCGGTCATTATCCATCCAAGCGCCGCCTCGTTTGTTGGGTCTTGCATAAAGATCCATGTAGAACTGTGCAATCTTTTCACCTTGTGCATTTTCAATGCGAAAGAACTGAACGTCAGGGTGCCAAACTGGTGCGCTATCTTTCACAATGCGGATATTAAAAAGCGTTTGCACCAGTCCGAAAAGTCCTTTAAAAACGGCAGGCAACGTGAAATATTGCTTGACCTCTTGATCAGAGAATGCATATTGAGCTTCACGAAGCTTTTCACTGGCGTAGGGCAAGTCCCAGCTTTGAGGGTCATCAATACCGAGTTTTTCTTTAGCAAAGGTTTTCACTTCTGCTATATCAGCTTTAGCTTGAGGCAAACTCTTTTGAGCAAGATCTCTAAGAAAACTTACGACTTCTTGAGGGCTCTTAGCCATCTTTGTTGCTAAGGACACCTCTCCGTAGTTGCGATAGCCCAACAATGAGGCTTCCTTTGCACGTAACTCAACGATGCGGTTCATCACATCGTTATTGTTAAATTTTCCTTCAAAATCTAATTCTGAGGCACGCGTAACATATGCGTGATAGAGCGTTTCGCGTAGCTTTCGATTGTCTGCGTACTGTAAGACCGCTAAATAATGAGGAATTTGAAGGGTTATGCGGTAGCCTATTTGATCGGCAGCTTCGGCTGTTTCCTTAAAAGAAGCGATGTCATCTGCGGGGATGCCGGCTAATTCTTTTTCATCTTCAACTAAAAGGCCGTAGGCGTTTGTTGCATCAAGGAGATTTTCTGAAAATTTTTGACTTTCTTGTGCAAGACTTTCTTTAACAGTTTTGAGTTCTGCTTTTTTGTCTTTGGGTAAGAATGCACCGGCAAGCTTAAAGTCAATCAACTCTTCATTGACAATACGTTGGCGGACTGCAGAAAGGTTTTTAAACTCTTCACTTTCTCTAATAGCCTTATATTTTTGAGAAAGATTACTTTGGGAAAGCCCAATCCAAAATTGAGTAACAATAGGAAGCGCTTCGTTATAAGCCTTTCTTAATTCAGGCTCATCACAAACACTCATCAAATGGCTTACAGCACCCCATGCACGAGATAAAGCAAGTGTTTTCTTTTCTAAAGGTGTAATGACATCTTCCCAGGTAGCAGGGGTGGATTCCTTTGTGACGTTGTCAAGCACTCTTTGAGCCTCAGCAATTAAGGTTTTCATGCCGGGGACAACATGTTCAGGTTTAATAGAAGGAAAATCAATCAGATCATTAATAGTTAAAAGCGGATTCATACTTTTTAGAGAGCAGTTAATTAAACAGACCAATATTACAGGGTTTTAACCAATTCTTATAATTGGCAAAATAAAACTCAGAGCACCTCTTTTTATGAATACAGTATCCCCACAATCATTTTCTCGTCCTAAATATCGACCCGATATTGATGGTATGCGAGCACTGGCTATTCTGTCAGTGCTGATCTTTCACGCTTATCCGTCAAGCCTGCCAGGAGGTTTTGTAGGGGTAGACATTTTTTTTGTTATCTCAGGGTACCTGATTTCCAGCATTATTTTCAGAGGTTTAACGCTGGGGACATTTAGTTTTTTTGATTTTTATGCCAGGCGAGTTAGAAGAATTTTCCCAGCTGTCTCTGCTGTTATTGTGGGCAGCTTCATACTGGGCTATTTTCTTCTTCCACCTTATGTATTGGAGGAACTAATTGAAGAATCTCCCTACGCAGCTTTTTTTGTAGAAAATTGGCGTTTGTATGTTACGACAGGAGATTACTGGGGAACAGCCACTGAATTACAGCCCTTCATGCATTTTTGGTCTCTTGGGGTTGAAGAACAATACTATATTTTCTATCCATTGATATGCTTTTTACTTTGGAAAGTTAGTGCCAAAAGATTCCTGGCTAGCTTACTGTTGATGCTAGGAATTTCGTTTTGTTTGTGTCTTTACGATACTGCTAATGAACCTGTCAGAGCTTTTTACTCTTTACATACTCGCTTTTGGGAATTACTTATTGGCGGAGTGCTGGCCTATGTTGAATTGAAATGGCCTCAGTATAAGTCTTCTTTTAATTCGAAAGTGCTTAATAATGCTTTATCAATATCAGGGGTCTTTTTTATCTTAATTGCGATATTTTGGTTTAATGAAAATGAAAACTTCCCTGGTTGGAGAGCGCTTTTCCCTGTTGTTGGTTCTGTTTTGATTATTGCTGCAGGACAAGAAAATTATATAAATCGATATATTTTTTCCAATAAATTAGCCGTTTTTGTGGGTTTAATTAGTTATCCACTTTATTTGTGGCATTGGTCACTCATTTGCATTGCCAGAAACAATTTGGCTGGCAATCACCCTGACGGGTTGTTGATGATCATACTGATTGCGTTAAGTTTTGCCTTGGCCTATTTAACGTACATTCTGATCGAAAGACCAATGAGAAGCAGAAAAGCCTCATGGTCCCTTGTCTTAGTTTTATTTGTTCTTTTAGCGCTAATTTCTTTGGGAACTAAAACTGCACTACGTAAGTTTGATACATTGCAGAACTGGCTTTATTCAGGACTATCTATAGAAGTACAAAATACTTTGAAAGACCTTCCTCGATCTGAGCAAAGAGATCAAAACTGTGAAAAAGTATTTGGTAAAGGCTATTCCGTTTGTAGAGCTACTACGAAAAATCCCAGCATTTTAATATTCGGAGATTCTCACAGTCACATAATGTGGAACTATATGTATAAACAAAATCAATTGCCTGATTTATACATGGTAGGAATAGGAGGAACAGTATTTTTTGATAAGACGATGATTATTGACCCAAACAATAGTTCAGGAGGTGTGTACAAAATGAACCTCATGTCAAATGTTTGGAAATCAATTAGATCAAATCCAGATATTAAAACGATAGTGCTTAGAGGCTATTGGTCTGGAAACTATAGGTCAAATTTGTACTCATTCAAGCATCCCGATTTAAAAGGTAAGGAGCTTTATCTGCAGTTATGGCAGGATACTCTGTCCGAGTTAAATCAACTGAATAAACGAGTAGTTATTGTGCTTGACAACATTGATGTGCCGTTTAACCCACTGACAAAATGTTCAAAAGTAGAGCGTTTTAGTCTTTTGAGTAAAGAGAACACTGATTGTGTTGTTAACTACGATGAGGTTAATCCCGATGATTTTTGGATAAGGGATTATCTCTATTCGCAAAGCCAAAAGTGGAATAACGTTGAGATCGTAGACGCTTGGGATGCACTTTGCGATGATCAAGGTTGTTACTTATCTAAAAACGGCGTGCCATATTATCGAGATGGAAATCACTTATCTGTTTACGGCAATGAAAAAGTCTGGAAGTTGATTGAAAAAACTTTAAACTCCTCGCACCATTTGGAAGAAATTAAGAAATGAATCCGCAATTTGTCCACCTTCGTATGCATTCTGAGTATTCCGTTACAGATAGTACGGTAAGACTCGACTCAGCTATTAAGAAAGTAAAAGAACAGGGTGTTGGAGCCCTTGGTTTAACTGATTTAAATAATATTTTCGGGGGACTCATTTTTTATACCCATGCTCGTAAAGCCGGTGTTAAGGCTTTAATGGGGTGCGACCTAGTTATTCAGAATGAAGCTGATAGAGAAAAGCCCTTCAGGATGGCTGTCATTTGTCAGAATCATGACGGTTATAAAAATCTTTGTGAAATTTTGACCCATGCTTGGCTTAAAAATCAGTACATGGGGCGCGGTGAAACAAAGATGGAGTGGCTTTTTAAGCACCATGAAGGTCTGATTTTTCTTTCAGGCGGTCCCGAAGGTCAAATTGCCCAGCTGTGTTTGGCTGGGAAAAAAGATGAGGCTATTTCTTTAGCCACGAAGATGAAAGAGGCCTGGGGTGATCGCTTTTTTCTAGAGTTGCAGCGGGCTGGACGTTCCTCAGATGAAGCAGTGGTTCGTTATCACTTAAGCATTGCAGATGAGTGCGATATTCCGGTAGTTGCAACCCATCCGATTCAGTTTTTAGAGCCTCAGGATTTTGATGCTCATGATATTCGTGTTTGTATTGCTCAGGGTGAAGTTTTAGCTGACAAGTCAAGGTCTAAGCTTTATTCTCCAGAGCAGTACTTTAAAAGTCCTGAGGAGATGATCAGTCTTTTTGCGGATGTGCCTTCGGCTATTGCAAACACCGTTGAAATTGCTAAGCGCTGCAATTTGGAAGGTGTTTTAAGTAAACCGCAGCTTCCGCTTTTCCCGACCCCTGACGGGATGAGTTTGGATGATTACATTGATCAGCTCTCCCATGAAGGCTTGGAACAACGTTTAGGGTTCCTTTACCCAGATAAAGAGCAACGTGAAAAAGAGCGTCCCCGCTATGAGGAACGCCTTCAGTTTGAACTCGGCATCATTAAGAAAATGGGCTTTCCGGGTTATTTCTTAATTGTGCAGGACTTTATTAACTGGTCTAAACGCAATGGCGTTGCAGTGGGGCCTGGGCGCGGTTCTGGTGCGGGTTCCCTTGTTGCCTATTCTCTGCGCATTACGGATATGGATCCGTTGCGTTACGACTTACTTTTCGAACGCTTCTTAAATCCAGAACGCGTGTCCATGCCAGACTTTGACGTGGACTTCTGTCAGTACAACCGTCAACGCACAATCAATTATGTGAAATCTCGCTACGGTGAAGATGCCGTCAGCCAAATTGCAACCTTTGGTACGATGGGAGCAAAGGGAGTCGTACGTGATGTGGGACGCGTTCTGGGCATTAGTTACAGCCTTTGTGATAAGGTCTCGCGCCTAATTCCTGCGCAACCCGGAAAGAGCGTCACCTTAGCTGAGGCTGTTAAAACTGTTCCAGATTTGAAAGATCTTATCGAAAAGGACGAAACGGTTGCACAACTTGTTGATAAGGCCTTACCTCTTGAAGGGCTTGTTCGTAATTTAGGGATGCACGCCGGTGGTGTTTTAATTGCACCGGGGAAATTGACAGACTTCTGTCCTCTTTATTCCCAAGACGAAAACCCCGATAATGTGATCAGTCAATTTGACAAAAAAGACGTGGAAAATGTGGGTTTGGTGAAGTTCGACTTTTTGGGTCTGACAACACTGACTATCCTTGAATTTGCCATGCGCTTTATTCGTCAATTGGATCCAAAAACAACCCTGCGTCTTGAAGCGATTCCTATTGATGATCCAGAAACCTATCAGCTTTTCCAAACCGGTAACACGAGTGCCGTCTTCCAATTTGAAAGTGACGGTATGCGCAAGCTACTTCGTGACGCAAGACCGGACTGTCTGGAAGACCTCATTGCTTTAAACGCTTTGTATCGTCCGGGACCGATGGATCTGATTCCGGAATATATTGCTTGTAAGCACGGAGAAAAGGAAGTTCATTATCCGGATCCTCGTCTTGAGCCTGTCTTGAAAGAAACCTACGGTATTATGGTTTATCAGGAACAGGTGATGCGTGTGGCTCAGATCATCGGTGGCTACTCACTGGGTGGCGCTGATTTGCTGCGCCGCGCCATGGGTAAGAAGCAAGTTGATGAAATGAAAAGACAGCGCGCAGTTTT
The DNA here is from genome assembly GCA_900544345.1 of uncultured Sutterella sp. Lineage (GTDB taxonomy): Bacteria > Pseudomonadota > Gammaproteobacteria > Burkholderiales > Burkholderiaceae_F > Aphodousia. The sequence goes on from UQUR01000010.1 coordinate 50,046, forward strand.
TGTCAAAGGCGCTGTTGAAAGGGGAATGGCCGAGGATAAAGCCGGAGACCTTTTTGACTTAATGGAAAAGTTTGCGGGTTATGGCTTTAATAAATCTCACGCTTGTGCTTACTCTTACGTTGCTTACCAAACAGCCTATTTGAAAGTACACTATCCCGCGCCTTTTATGGCCGCCAATATGTGTTTGGTGATGGATTCAGGTGAAAAGTTAAAGCATCTGATTGATGACTGTTTTGCCAATGACATTTCGGTACTGCCTCCTGATATCAATAAGAGCGACTGGGAATTTGTACCGACTTCGATGCATGAAATTCGCTATGGCTTAGGAGGCATTAAAGGTATTCCTAAAGAAGCAGCAGAGGCAATTGTAAACGAACGCAATTCGCACGGCCCCTATAAAGATCTGTTTGATCTGGTCAGCCGTGTTGATCGAACAAATTTCTCCAAGCGCACGCTTTTATCCTTTATTCAAGCGGGTGTTTTTGACAGTCTAGAGCCTAACCGCGCAAAGCTTGCCGCCAATATCAATAATGCAATTACATTGAGCGAAAGTGAGTCGTCTAATGCTGGGCAGGAAAGCCTTTTTGCTGATGTCATGGATGAGGTTCAGCCTGAATATATTGACGCGGAACCTTGGAGTGCTCATAAGGAGTTAATCGGAGAGCGTGACGTGATGGGGTGCGTGTTCAGAGGTCACTTTTATGGCGGCGTTCAGGAAGAGGCAGCCGCATTGCATCCGACACCTATTATCAATGTTAAACCTTCGCCCAAGAGTGTTAAGCGCCGTGCGCCATCAATTCAAGTTGCGGGTATTGCTTCCAATATTAGGCAAAGCTTCAATAAAGAAGGCCGCTTAATGGGTAGTTTCACTTTGGATGATGGAACGGCAACGATTTCGGTAACTTGCTTTGGAGACGATTGGCTACTTTACCGTAATATCGTTAAAAGTGATGAACTCGTCTTTGTGCGAGGCAGTGCTAGAGAAGATAATTTTGCTGCATCTGGCGTCAGCATTTCTGCGCGTTCAATTGAAGTTCCAGCAACGATTCGTGCAAAAAATGGCACGGTATTGCAGATTGAATTAACGGATCCTAACTTTGATTTTGATCTATTGAAGACATTCCTTGAAGATCATCGCCCTGATGTTGACGATGCGGGTTGTCGGGTAGCAATAAAAGTCATGGATAAGGGACTGAAGGCATCCTTTGTGTTATCAAAAGATTGGGAAGTTTACTTAGATCAAACTTTACTAGATACACTTCGGGAAATCCCTGGTATAACGTACCACTTAGTCGATAAAAAGACACAATAAAAATAAAAATTATGAGGATGCCCAAAATGATTGAATTACCAAAGGATCAGTCTGATCCTTTGGTGGTCGGTGTTGGCCACCATAGGACTTGTTATATTCATCCAGAAGACCCGTCAAAATGTATAAAGGTTGTACACAATCCCTGTGAACATGCGACTGAAGAAATTAATCGAGAGCTCGCCTACTACAAGCGTCTTAATAAGTATCTGAGAGATTGGAGAGGAATTCCTAAGTACTACGGTACAGTTGAGACCAATTTAGGAACAGGCTATGTTTATGACAGAACCGTAGATTTTAACGGTCAGCCATCGCAGACCATGCAAGACCGTTATAGCGGGAAACAAAGCCCAGAGCTTAAGCATGAGTTGGAAAAACTCGTAAAGGATTTGGAGCAATATATTTTGGACAATCGCATTGTAACCATGTCGATTAAGCCATATAACATTTTGTGTCATCGGTTAAGTGAAACAGAGGTCTTCCCTGTTATTTGTGATAATCTCGGAACCTCTGCATTTATCCCGATAGAAGTCTATTGCCCGTGGTTTTGTAGAAAGAAGCAGAAGCGCTTGTTCAAGAGATTAGAAAGTCTTCCTTTAATTCAACAAATCAGAAATTAATGACGAAGTTGTTCCAAGCGGAAAGCTTTTTCCGCTTGGTATTTCTTCATAAATTTTTTCCATTGTCTTTCAATTTTCATGCGTCCGAAAAAAGGACAATATATTGGTAGTGGAATAAACTCAGGAGAACCGAAGCCATCAACAAACACAATTCGATTAATTTTTTGTTGATTATCAACTAGAAGCAATGTATTGCCAGTCCTCATATCCGAAACAATTACATTAAAACGAATCATTTCTTGTTTGATATTTTCTAATAAATACTCAATTTTAAGGAATTGCTCCTGACTGGCTTCCAAAATATATTGCTTTAACGTAACAGCACGAAGTTTGTCCGTTGATCTTAAATATTCTTGTTCAAAACCTATTTGATCTTTTAGGGTAAAGGAGCCATAAAATTTAGGTAGAAAATTCGGATGTATACCTCTTTTAGCGAGCAATTTAAAATATTTAATCTCACGTTGAGTTTGAGTACAAGCGCTCAACTTACTGACTTTAAGGCATGTTTGGGAATTGTCTAAATTTTCATAGCACCGACGTTCAGTACCGTATCCAATCAATTTTCCAAAATGAACGTCTTTCATTCTAAAGACCTCTTCGGATAGAGCGCTCTCTGATTTTTTCAGCTTTAGTTTTAGCTTTAGCGAGAAGTTGCGCTTCTTCTTTGAAAATACTCTTCAAAGGCTTCTGAAAGTAAATTTTAAGGAATCGATAAAAGTCCTTCGAATTCAGACCAATATTCAAGCAAGAATAGTAAAGACCAATTAAGTCTTTATCTCTCCAGCGTAAAGGCACTTTTTTTCGAAATTGTGCTCTATGTAAGTCGATGATTGAGAGCTTTAAATTTTCTTCAGTTCCATCAAAGGGAAGGTGAAGCAGAAAATGACAGATGTAACAGTCTCTATGGTTAATTCCTATGTCGTGCATTTTTCTAACCATAGTGGCAACTCGTTTGATCAAAAGTTGCTTTATTTTGGGATTCGGGGGGTTATTTATCCAATCTCGGGTAAATTCCTCCAAGCTTATAGTCGGAGATAAGTCTTCCGTAATAATGAAAGAGGTTCTTTTTACAAGGTTTAAACCTTTTTGGCCAAAAGCAACCCCGCGCATAGTGTCAACGCCGGCAGCACTTAATTCATGAATGGCACGCCACTCCCTATCTGCTCCTAAAACAGGAAGTCTTGCTGTTAACAGGTTTTTAAAAACCTCTCCGTAAGTGGTTCCATGGTGCAGTTTTAGATAATAACTTTTGCCCTGAAAATCAAAACGCAGAGTACGTCTTGTTTTCACGCTCCGAAGGACATTGCCAGAAATTTTTTCAACTTCTTCAAAAGGGTCTTTTGTGGCCCATGCTTCTGAGAATGGGGGATATAAGGTGATCATTACTATTCCAAAATAATATCTGCAGCTTGTCTTGCTAAATCGTACAAATTAGCATGATCAGCATACTTCTGGGCATTACTCTTCCATTGCTTTAACAAAGCGTCATCCTCAAGTATTTTTTGTAAAGCTTGTGAGTATTCCTGTTGTTTAAATGGTTCATTCAAAATAATGCCAGCCTCTGCATATTTAACATAAGGAGCGTATCCACAAAGGCCACTCACTACGATGGGTAAGCTAGAAATGATAGATTCTAAAATGACAATTCCGGCAGCCTCACGTTTTGCAGGATGAAGCATAATGTCAGCACCAAGCATAAATCGTGCAATATCATCCCTGCCTCCGAAAAATTTAATTTGTTTCTCTAACCCCATCTTTTTTGCAAGAAGCCGCATTTTTTCTGGATTGTCTTGACCGACAACGAAAAAAAGAATATTTTTTCGAATTTCAAAGGGTAAATTTGCAATTGCCAGAATAGAGCGATCAACTCCCTTTAATTCATAGTTTGAGCAAACCTGAAGCAGTAATTTTTGTCGAGGAGAAATAGCGAATTCTTGCCGAAATTGACTTCTCGTTTCTTTAGGTTGATTACTATATTTACGCTCAATATCAATGCCGGGAGGTAAAACAAAAAAGCGATCATCTTCTGTTCTGTAAAACTTTTGGAAAGTCTTTTTACTTGATTCAGTTAAAAGCAAAATTTTAGTTCTATTTCCCTTACTAAAAACAGCTTTTTCAAAAGCAATTGAATGTCGGTAGCGTGGCGTTAATTTATAAAAAGAGCTTCTGTGTTCGTTAGCATTTGCATAGCAGACGTCGCCGGCAAAGTAAACATCTAAGCCAGGCATTCTATTAAATCCAATCACACGATCTACAGGATTAGCAAGTAGATGATTTCGAACCCAACGGTAATATTTTTCATTTTTACCGGTATTGGTCAGCGCAAAAGTTGGGACTTCTATAATTTGAAATGAGGCAGGCCTTTCACCGTCCCATTCACGGACATAGACACGAACATCGTGACCCCTGGATGAAATTTCTTCCGCGATACGCAAAAAATCCCGCTGTAAACCGCCAAATGGGAAGTATTTGTAGATACAAAAAGCTATTTTCAAATTTCTCACCGTCAAAAGGGTGTCAAAATAACACTAGCATTCTATCAGCTGTTGAATGTTACAATTGAGCAAATCTTTAAGAAGCAGAGTTCAAAATGCAGAAATTTGCAATTGTTTACCCCGTCTATAACACAGCAGACTACTTGGAAGAAAGTTTAAACTCTATTTTGAATCAGACTTATTCTCATTTTGAAATTTTTTGTGTTGATGATGGATCTACAGACGGCTCTCTAGATATTTTGAAAAAATATGAACAAAAGGACTCTAGGGTTAGAGTTATCGCTCAAAATAATATGGGGGTTGCAACTGCTAGAAACTCTGCGTTGAAGGTAATTTTTGAAAAAAATGCATTCCAATGGGTACTCTTCTTTGACTCAGACGACCGAGTTGCCCCAAACTGTCTTGAGCGTTGTGCTCAAGTTGGTTATGGGGTTGATATGGTGCTATTCTCATATCTACAATTCAATAATAACGGTATTTGTCAGTCGTCTCGCGTTACGCCATCGGATGAACTCATCCTGGACCATAAACAGACGTGTGAGCACTATTTCCGACTTAACGAATGGTCCAAAGGTAATACTACAGCTTTTCTTGGTTTACAAAATAAGTGTTTCTCTTTCTCTCTTGTACAAGACCTTTATTTTGATTCGTCATTAAAGGTTGCAGAGGATCAGGATTATATGATCCGCTTGCTAGCGAATGTTAATAAGAGCAAAGTAATTCCTGATCCTTTATATTTCTATCGATTAAGAAGCTCTTCTTTAAGCCACACAGTGTCATACAGTAGCTTTTCAGACGATTTTAGGGTTTATCAACGTTACTTAGGGAATCTAAATTTTTCCAGGTCGATGAGAGTCGGGATCCAACATCGGTATTTGGTTAATTTATGGGGTGATATTCGAAAGATATTAGGTTCCAATATTACCCTTTATCAAAAATATAGTTTTTTTAAAGAGGCTTATCAATGTACTAAAACTACATTTGAATTTCCGCTATCAAGGCGAGAAAACAAACGATTGAGGATTATTAAATTGGGATTTATATTAAATTTGTTAATATCTAAACTAAAGAATTGCCGATCAAAACCATACCAAATGGATAATTAATTCTTAGTTCAATGTTTTGTGGATGCTGACTTTACTCTGGACAAATAAAGAAGTACCCAACAAACAGCGAAAAGATAGATAGCAGCACGGTTTTCAAACCAATACCTATCGGCCAATCCTATGGCTAAGATCCCTGTCAATAAGGACAACTGAATTTCATCGTTCCATGACTTTTTGAATAGCAAATATATTGTTATCAACCATCCCAGAATGCCAGTGATACCCCCAGTGACTAACATATTGAAAAAGTCACTGTGGAAATGTCGAACATAAAAAGACATTACAGGGAATTTAAAACCATTATTGACTAGTTCGTAGAATGGCTGAACTCCCCAACCAAATAATGGTTTGACCATAAATGCGTTTGTTGATAATTTCCACAATTCCAATCGGATTCCCCATGATGAATTAGAGTTTCCTCCCTGATATTTGATGATATCGTTAATACCTTCTTGGAGCCTGCCAGAATATAAAAAAAGACCAAACAGAATTAGACAAACAAAAATCATTAAACCAACAGTTTTCCATGAGCGGCATTTTGTTAAAAAAAGAGGTATTAAAGCTAGAAAGGCTAAAAGAGCCGTTCTCACTTCTGTTATAACTATTGCAGTCAATGAACTAATAATCGAAATAACTAGAAGAGCCAAGAACCATTTACTTGATTTAGTCCAATAAAAAAATAGTTGACTTAAACAACATATGGTTAGTAGGGTCGTACCACCAAGTAAAAGATTTTTATTGACTCCAAAAATTTCGGCTTTGAGGACTCCTGAATATATAACTGAAAAAGAGACCGATGCAGTGATTAATAATGTTGTTAATGCCATTGACACTATCACATAATCACGTTTTAAAGGATATGCATAAAGTGCCATTAGAAGAATTGACATCAAAAAGCAACTTCCGAGATAGTTGGAATGGCCAGAAAGGCCATGAACACCGATTAAAATTACAATAGAACATAACCATGGAATCCATGGTTTAAAAAAATCTGAATAGTATGCTAAAGACATACTGTCATAACGCCCATTAATAAAGCGCAGAAAGACAGTCAAGAAACCGAGAAAAAAGAGAGAATATTTTAAAACCTTATTTGTCTCACTAAATAAAAATGCACCAAAACATAGCGAAATAATCAGACATGTAAAGACTAAAAGTCTCTCGATATTTCCAGTATTGAAGATCATGATTGCAAGTTATTTAGGTATGTTTTGACAAACTTTACTCTCGCAATAGTTCTTGAATTTTTATAACAACCTCTTCTTCCGTCGGCCAGCGATTCTCTTCACCGAGCACAATTGCATTAGGGTTCCAAGGCCCTGTGCGTTTTGGATCAGTAACTCCAACTAAAGTGATCTGACGAGCGCCTACGGCAGCAGCTACGTGACTGATACCGGAGTCGTTAGCGATGACTAACTGTGCTTCCTTACAGAGCGCGGCATAAGTACCAAGGTTAGTAGGCGGCAAGTGCGTCGCGTCTGGACAGGCAACTTTTGCATCAGCGGCTTCATCAGGCGAGGGCAGAACGATGGGTTCAATGCCTAATTCACGCAAAGGTTTAACAACGCAGTTGATATGCGTCCAATGCTTAATCTTTCCATGATGCACACCGCGGGCAATTGGAGCGATTAAGGCAAATTTTTCAGGAATATTGAATTTTTCTATTAAGTTTTTAGCTCCAGCCGTGTGACGAGTAATGAGCTTTAAGCCCAAATCTTTTGTAGGTTCAGTCCATGCGGGTTCTTTTCCCCACGCTTTAATGGCTCCCACAGTTGCCGCAAAAAAGCGTCTGACTTCATGAATGTTTTTCTCCGGTTCTGGCACCTTTTGATCCAAAAGCAGAAAACGTCCGTCAGTAGGGAAACCCGCGGCACGAATCCCTGCTAAACGAAATTGCAGGGCAGAGCCGAAAGAATTAGGAAATAGGAGTCCCAGAGGTTTGTTTAATTGTTCCGAAAGGTAATGAAGCCTTTGCAGATCTTCGCTTACATGTCCCTCAATAGGATCAAAGCGCCAGCCCATGCCCAACATTAAATCTTCAGCAAAGCGTTTGCCGACCAAATAGGGCGTAAAGCCACTAGCTTCTAGTAAACGCAAGGAAGGAAGGGTCATACAGCAGTCGCCAACATGGTTGGGAAGGCGGCAAACAACAATGGGATTCATAACAGTCTCGTTTTAATAAGCTGATACAGAAAAGAAAATAATGACACATTTTACTAGAGTTGCACGCCTAAAATACAGTCAATCAAGGCTATTTTTATAAAGGGGAAAACTCATGGGAAAAATGACTCAGATAGCTGTAGCTGGTGTAATGACAATGACGATGTCTGCGGCGATGGCTGCGAACTCAATGAATGGAACGACATTATCAGAAAAGGGTATGACGTTGGCTGTGAACGGTACAGCAAGCATCACGGTTCCTAACGACGAAGCTCAAATGTATTGGTCGGTTTCGGCACAGGCAAAGACTCTCAAAGAAGCCACTGCTCAGGCGATCAAAACGATGAATTCGGGTTTAAGTCAAATTAAGGCTGTAAGCGATAAGCTTCAGCTTCAGACTCAATCCATGAATTCCTATCCGGTATATGGTGAAACCAAAGGCAATCAAACGCCAAAGATTGTTGCTTGGAGAGTTTCTCAATTTTTGGAAGTGGTCGCTCCCAATATTGAACTCGTTCCTAAGGTGATTGAAAATGTTAATGGTGTTCTGGCGTTAGAAAATCTAAATTTCCGTGTCTCAGATGTTGCCAAAGCGAAGTACGACGAAACTCTGTACAAGATGGCCGTAGCTGATGCTACCCAGCGGGCTGTATGGATTGCTGAATCCGTAGGAAGCGAAGCGGGGAAAGTTGAAGTGCAAAGTTTACGTTTTAGCGGAGCATCAATGCCTCGCCCGATGAATATGCTCATGAGAGCTTCGGCAAAAAGTGTCATGGATGAAGCCATCCCAGCTCCTGCCATTGAAGCCGGTACGAGCGAATTAAATTTAACTGTCACTGCGGAAGTACAGATTAAACGCTAAATGTACTTAACTCAGATGAGCCCGCTTCGGCGGGCTTTCGTGACAAAAATGTTACAGAGCATTAACTTTTCGGTTTTTTTGACCCGTTTGCGGTTAAGATGGCAAAAAACGGAAACATTTTGCCAATAGCGTACAATTAGCTGTTTAAATTTAGTCACGGAGATTGAACTCATGAATCAAAAGTACCCTCACCCCATTTTGGCTCGTGAAGGCTGGCCTTTTATCGGTGGTACTTTTTTACTGGCACTTTTGTGGACGGCTTTTGCCGGATTCGGTTTTATTGCGGCCATATTGTGGATTTTATTTTTGATTGTCACACAGTTTTTCCGCGATCCTCCGCGTACTGTTCCTTCTATGCCTGAAGCGGTGCTTTCTCCGGCTGACGGTCAAATCGTTAAAGTTGAAAAAACGATTGATCCTTTCACCAATGAAGAGGCGATTTTAATCAGCGTCTTCATGAATCTTTTTAATGTTCACTGCCAGCGCTTTCCTGTGAACGGAACAGTGGAAGACGTTCAGTACTATCCTGGTAAATTCTTAAATGCTGATTTAGATAAAGCCAGTACGGAAAATGAACGTAATGCGGTGATTGTTCGCGTCAATGACGGCAACCGTATTACCGTTGTTCAGGTGGCTGGCCTTGTTGCCCGCCGCATACTTTGCTACGTCCAAAAGGGTGATGAGCTCAAAAAGGGTGAGCGTTATGGTTTTATCCGCTTTGGCAGTCGTTTGGACGTGTATTTGCCAACTGATGCCACGCCTTGTGTCACGATTGGTGAAAAGGTGTTGGGTACTGAAACTATTCTGGCTAAACTGGCTCCCAAAGCCGAGTAATTGAGACTAAACAAAAAGGTTTAATCATGCGAAAGATTCGTCGTTCTCCTCGAGCAAACATCAAAGAACGCATTCAGGAGGCTCGTGCCCGTAGTATCTATCTTTTGCCCAACTCCTTCACGATGGGCTCAATGATTTGTGCTTTTTGGGGCGTCACGCAGGCTATGGCCGGTGACTTCGGTATTGCTGCAGCAACGATCTTCCTTTCGATGTTGCTCGATGGCATGGATGGACGAGTAGCGCGCTTTACGCACACTCAAAGTAGTTTTGGAGAGCAGTTTGACTCTATTGCGGACATGACTGCTTTCGGTGTTTGCCCGGCTTTAATTGCCTATGAGTTTGCGCTCAAAGACTTCGGAGGTCTCGGTTGGGCTGCAGCTTTTATTTTCTGTGCCGGTGCAGGTGTTCGCTTAGCTCGTTTTAATGCCAATATCGGATTTATCGATAAGGGCTTTTTCCAAGGTTTGGCAAGCCCTGCCGGAGCAGCTTTAGTGATGGGTTTTGTCTGGCTTGCTGTTTCCGGTCACTTAACGGAACAATTGGCCCAATACACCTCTCATATTACCGCCGTACTTTGTATTTATGCAGGTGTGACGATGGTTTCTAATGCGCCGTTTTTCAGTGGTAAGAACATGGGCTTTGTGCGTACGATTCCTTTCTGGGTGGTACTCGTGGCGGCCATTGCCTTTATCTGTTTTTCAAGCAATCCGTCGCTATCTGCCTTTATCCTTTTCTGTTGCTATGCAGTCAGTGGCTACATTTATCAGTTCTACCTCTGGGTACGCGGCCTGCCCAATCCGGTCCGCCCCGTAAGAGACGAACAATAGGTTTCAAAGTAAAGGGGATGATCCGTATGGATTGTCCCCTTTTTTCGTTAAGGTATAAAAATGTCATTTTTATTTGCTCCTTGTGCATTGCCGGTGCTTCCTGTTGAGGGCGAAGCTAATCTCTATTTTCCGATTCACCGTATCTATGGTGTAGCACGCAATTACGCGGCAGCAAATGCCGCATTAGGTGAAAAAACGCCTCCTAGTATTTTCTTAAAGCCCGCTGATGCAGCTGTTTATGCAGCAGCGGATAAAACTTTGGAATTAGATTTTCCGGTTGCAACTGATGATTTACAGCACGAAATTGAACTTGTGGTGGCTATCGGCAAAGCCGGCCGCAACATCAGTGTTAAAGAGGCTATGTCTTATGTTTGGGGTTATGCTGCGGGACTGGATCTAACGCGGCGGGATTTGCAAAGAGCAAGTGCAACAAAAGGACAACCTTGGGATACGGCTAAAGCTTTTGATGAATCTGCTCCTATGACAGCACTAAAGCCTGCGCATCGAACGCCTGATAATGAGCCGATGAAAGTGTGGCTTTATGTCAATAACGAAAAGCGTCAGGAAGGAACGACCTCAGAAATGATTATGAGTGTGCCTGAAATTATCAGCTACCTTTCTACTTTATATGAATTAAAACCAGGTGATTTGATTATGACGGGGACGCCCGGAGGTATTGGAGCTATTCATCCAGGTGACGTACTAGAAGGTGGCGTACAAGGTGTTGGTGTTCTCAAGGTGAAATTTAAGGAGCAATAACGATGGCCATTACTGCTCAAGAAGGAAAAAAGATGCTCGACGAGTTGGGCGATAAAGTGCTTCTTTTAGATGTTCGCCATGCTCACGAGTACGAATGGGGTCATATTCCTGGTGCAGTGTTACTTGATAACGATGATATTGAGGAAGGGGTGAGACCTGAATCGTTGCCGGAGGATTTGGATCATCCGATTATTATTTATTGCCGATCAGGTGTTCGGAGTCACTATGCGATGCTAAAACTTCAGGCGGCAGGTTATACTCACGTCTATGATATGGGCGGTATTTTGGACTGGCCCTACGAAATTGTAAAATAATTTAATTTTTATAGTCATGGAAAGTAATAAACTCACTGTCTTTGTTTGCAGCGATGAAAATTATGCTCCGTTTGTTGCTACAACTGCTGCCTCAATGTGTGACAACACCAAATGCTATATTGATTTACGAGTCATTGATGGAGGCATCAGTGACTCGAGTAAACAGAAAGTGGAGTCTATTAAAGAGAAATGGACTAATTTAGATATAAGTTGGGAGCGAGTAAACCTAGAAGATTATTTCAAAGATTTTCCGGCACTAGGACATATTTCCAAGGCCGCCTATGGTCGGTTGCTATTGCCGAATTTATTCCCAGAGATTGACTGCGCTATCTACAGTGATGTCGACATTATCTATTGTGGAGATATTTCCTCCATTAATCAAATTAATTTAGAGGGGTACCCCTTAGCTGCGGTTCCTGCCTCGCAAAGAAAGAAAGCTCATAAAATTCAAGCTAATATGGCTAGGCTAGGTCTGTCAGATAAACATAGATATTTTGAATCTGGATTTTTAGTAATGGATTTTGATCAGTGGCGCCGAAAGGATGTCTTTAATGGATTATTAAAATTGGAGGAAAAGCTGTCCGATCGGCTTTTACAAATGGATCAGGATTTACTGAACTGTTATTTTGAATGTAACTATAAAGAATTGCCAGAGATCTACGGCGTAACTTCACCTCGAGCTAGAAGATTCATTGATAACTTTGGAAATATGAGGAACTGTGTCATTCGTCATTTTGAAGGATCTTTAAAGCCTTGGCTTATACATCCGTTAAAGATAGGACGCTTTAAGTCCAATTATATGGGTAAGGACTTATTTTGGAAGTATGCTAGACAAACGCCTTTTTATAGTCAATTAATTCAGAGATTCCCAATATATAGCAAGTTAGTCTCATGGAGGCTTTTATAACATTTTGATTGATGTTGTAGTCCTTGCTTCATGAATGATGTTGAGGTAGTTTTTTAAACTTCAGCTAAAAAATAAACCCAGGCTATCCTGGGTCTATTTTTAACCTGAAAAGGTTTTATAAATTTAGTTCAGTATTATTTCAGTGTGATACTGTGAACTAAATTTAAATTAGGCCATTGCCTTGATAGCAGCGGCCAAGCGGCTCTTATGACGAGCGGCAGCGTTCTTGTGCAAAACGCTCTTACCAGCCATCGTGTCGATAACCTTTTGAGCCTTCACAAAAGCGTCGGTAGCGGCGGCTTTGTCGCCGGCAACGATCAACTTACGCACAGCCTTGATAGCGGTGCGGTATTGAGAGCGTTGAGCAGAAAGATGCTGGTTGCGCGCAACAGCTTGACGGGCGCGCTTACGAGCTTGTTTGGTATTAGCCATTGTTAGTTCCTTGCCTTATATAAAAAGTTACGGCTGTTAATTACAGCCGCTTTCAAAGGCATTGAGCATTGAAATACGCTTGCAGCACAAAGTCGGAAGCGGCTGGTGAATCAGTTCATTCCAACGGATCTTTGCGGTTCTTTCGGGCATACGAAAACGTCCACGAAGAACACTCCCTTGGAAAAGTCCCCAAGTTTAGCAAAAACTTCTGAAGCTCTCAAGTTTGTTTTTAACTAATTGTTTTTTACTAATAAGGTACATTGCGTGGGGCAATAGGTCATCTATTAGGCCGAAACCATTCGATATAATAATCGAGCTAGTTTGCAGATTGTTCAAAAATTGGAAATGAACGAGATTCGAAACAATAAACCGTTGGTTGCCATAGTTCTTCCTGTGTATAACACAGAGCGCTATTTGCCTGAATGTTTGGCTTCTTTGATAGGTCAGTCTTATAGTCATTTCCACGTTTTTGCAGTTAATGATGGCTCGACAGATAATTCAGCACAAATTCTTAATCAAATAGCAACTGAGGATAAAAGATTTACTGTAGTCAATAAAAAAAATGGAGGAGCGTCATCAGCAAGAAATGTTGCGTTAGATCTGATTTCTAAGCTTGGAATTTTTGAATATATATGTTTCGTTGACAGTGACGATATAGTCATGCCTAACTTTTTGGAACGGTTTGTTTCAACAATGGAAGAAGGAAACTATGATTACTGTGTCTGTGGAGTAGAGCACTTTAATGCCGAAAAAGTTAGTAATTCAGGTGTGGTTTCTCATGGAGTAATCGAATTAGACCAAATTTCTGCCATTAAGCAATACTGTCATATAGATGAATGGGCCCGTAGCTCTAGTAATATTTGCATGACCAGTAGGTGTTTTAGAAGTTCTTTGATAGGCAGTGAACGGTTTGATCAGAATTTAACCTCTTCAGAGGACCAGAGCTTTATATTGAATGTTTTACTCAAGGTTACGGGGGGGGGTGATCATTCCAGATGTTTTATATAGATATAGACAAAGAGCTTCCTCTTTATCTCACTCAGGATCTAAGGCTTCGTTGATGTCGTGCTTACAGTTTGCAGAGTCACTATTGAGGCTTAAAGAGACCAAGTTTCCTGCGGATGTTAAGTTAGGGCTAGAACTTAAAGTCTGTAACTTATGGTGGCAGGTGGCGAGAAAAATTTATCTGTCTGGAGATAATCAAGACAAATTAAAAGTCAGACAATTTTATAAATTTATAAAAGAGCATTGTGAAATTAATGCGTTACCCAAAAAATATCGGAAGAGGTTTTTGATTTTTTCTTTGGGAGATTATTTTACTTCTCTTTACTTCCGTCTTAACCACAGGGAAAAGAAATTAGAGCGGATGTTTAAATAGTTTTTTCAATATTCTTTTCTATTATGAGTTTAATTAAAGCGGCTGCGACCGTTTCCTCTTTGACATTATTGTCCCGCATTACCGGTGTCGTGCGTGACATGTTAATAGCACGTTACTTTGGTTCGAGCGCAGCCACCGATGCTTTCTATGTAGCTTTCCGATTGCCAAATATGCTTAGGCGTCTTTTTGCTGAAGGGGCTTTTCAGCAGGCATTTGTTCCGATGCTCTCGGATGTTAAAGCAACCAAGTCAGATGACGAAGTCAGAAGTTTTATTGATCGTGTCTTTAGTCTCTTAGCCAGTGTCTTAGTATTAACAAGTGTCATCGGGGTACTGCTTGCACCGGTGTTGGTTTGGTTAATTGCAGGCGGCTTAGCAGAAAATCCCGAAGGTTTCGACTTGGCCACTGAGATGACTCGCTGGATGTTTCCCTACATCTTCTTTATGAGTCTTGTGGCAATGAGTGCCGGAGTATTAAATACCTGGAAGCATTTTGCGATTCCTGCGTTTACTCCCGTACTCTTAAACATTTCATTTATCACATTTACTTTGTTACTGACACCTCATTTGGACCGTCCCATTTTTGCGCTTGCTGTCGCTGTGATTGTGGGTGGAGTGCTGCAACTTGGTATTCAAATTCCGTCTTTGATGAAGTTGGGTGTTTTGCCTCGGCCGGTCAATCCCATTAAGGCTATGAGAGACTCAAGTGTGATCCGCGTGATGAAACTTATGATCCCGGCGCTTTTTGGCGTTGGTGTAGCTCAACTTTCATTACTCATTAACACGAATATTGCCTCTCGGCTTGGAACGGGTTCTGTGACTTGGTTATCTTTCGCTGACCGCTTGATGGAATTTCCGACGGCTCTTTTAGGGGTTGCGCTGGGTTCAGTCTTACTACCGAGTCTTTCTGCGGCTTTTGCTAAAAATGAGCTGACGCGTTACAACGCGCTTTTAGATAATGGCTTGCGTTTGGTTGTTTTGTTGGCCATTCCGGCTGCTGTGGGTCTGGGCCTTATGGCTGAAGCGTTAGTGGCTTTTTTGTACCAAGGGAAAAACTTTTTAATTTCAGATGTGCACCAAACGAGTCTTGCAGTGATGGGGTATTCTTTTGGACTCTTGGGACTTATTGCAATCAAAATTTTGGCTCCTGCTTTTTATGCAAGAAAAGATATCAGGACACCTGTTAAAGTCGCAGCGGTGAGTTTAGTGTGTGTGCAGCTTTGCAACTTGATTTTTGTTCCTTACTTTGCTCATGCAGGTCTAGCATTATCGGTAGGCGTGGGTAGCTGCATTAATGCGGCAACGCTATTGGTGATTCTTATTCGTCGTGGGCAATACGCGCCGGTTAAAGGCTGGGGGATATGGTTTGCGAGAGTGATACTGGCAACATTAGCTATGAGTGTTGCCATTGTCTACTTGCAAGCCGGCGTTGACTGGGCCGGCATGCAAAGCGAGTGGGTCAAGCGCGCGGGTTTTGTCTTTTTATATATCGGAGCAGCGTTTGTAGTCTATTTCGGTATCCTCGTGATTTTAGGATTGAGACCCCGCGACTTAAAGCCCCGTTACGATATCTGAATCGTGTCCTCGCGGTCAAAAGGCATACACTCGGGCCATTGAATGAGTTCATCGTGGTCCGTTGTGTCAATGGCTGCGGGACCGGTTTCAGCAGTGTTGACAGCAAAATTCAATTTTGCATAAACATTGGCCAAATCATCGAGCATGACTTCTTCGGGGTCAAGCCTTTCATCTTCTAGTCTTTCGATTGTTTCCGAGAGTGTTTCAAGCGCGTCACTTAACGCATCAATAAGCCATTGGCGGTCTACAGACATTTTTTCGTTCCTAAAGGTTAAAAAGTCCCAAAAAGGTTATTTGACCCTTTAAAATGCGAACAGTATACGTCAATCATAACCGAGAAGGATTTTGTGCACTCGGTTTTTGTACGAAAAGCCTGTCACTGTTGGCAGTATCAAGCATGGTAAGTGACGGCTTTCGGGAGCCTAAGATGAAGAGTTTTTCCAAAAAGACATGTGTGTTGGCTATGATGCTTGCAGTGGGTTCAGTTGCTCAGGCTGCTTATCTGGGGCAACTTCAGGTCACTAGTCAAGCCAGTCAAAATTTTGAAGCAACTTTTTTAGTCCATGATGTCTCTCCCACAGGGACGTCCCTCACTGCTCGTTTGGCTCCTGCTGAGACTTATGCAAAGTATGGCATTACGATGCCAGAAAGTGCTAAAGGAATGAATCTGGCGCTTATTAAAAAGTCTCCGCTTACGCTGCGCATTTCCTCTAATCGCCCGGCAACTGAGCGCGCTTTCCCGCTTTTAGTTGAATTAAATGAGGGCGGAAGGATCACGGTGCGTCAATACAACATTCATATCGGTGCCGCAGGGACAGTGGAGCCGGTTGAAGTGGTGGCAATGGGCGGGGCAGCTCCTGTAACAGCTGCGCAGCCTGTGGCTAAAGAAAGTGCGCCTGTTACGCAAAAGGCACCTGTCGTTTCTGCTCCCAAAGTCAGTGCAGAATCTCAGACAAAGACCGAGATGTCTCCTCTTGAGCGTATGCAGTCCAGACACTATGACTTGAGTAAGCCGGTGTTGGTTGAATCGGGTTACACACCGTGGTCATTGGGTGTGCTCTATCAAAAGCTCTTTCCGAAGGCAAGCGTCAATCAGGTGCTTGTAGCTCTTGCAATTGAAAACCCGGAAGCCTTCCCCGCAGGCAATGTGAGACAACTAAAGGCTGGAGCTCATGTGAGTGCACCGTCGGCGCGTTTGGTGGAATCAATTGATGCTCAAAAAGCTCGAGAGATTGTTCAAAAAGGTTTAAATATCGAAGAAGTGGCTCGTGAACCTCAGCCGATTAAGGCAGAACCTAAGAAGTCCGCTTCTGTCACTCAAAAAGCCAAAGAAGTCCGTCCGACCGTTAAAGCTGAACCAAAGCCTACTTTGAAAGTAGAGGAAAAACCGGTTGAAACCGTGGCTCCTGTTGAACAAACTGCTACGCCTACCCCCGAAGTTTTACCCACTCCGACTCCGACCGATGTTCATCAAACACCAGAACAATCCGTTGAGTCACCGGCTGTGGAAGAAACAGTGCCGGCTGATCAAAACGTAGAGCCTGAACCTCTTACGCCTCAAGAGGCCATGCCTACGCTTGAAATTATGACCGAGGAGCCCCCGGTTCAAGAAGAGGAATCAACTTCTTGGTTCTGGTACCTCTTGATCGTGTTGATGTTGGGTGCTGCCGGGTTTATTTACTGGCGTACAAAGCAAGGCCGTTATGTTGACTTCCAGTCCTTTAAGCGCGTGATGAATAAGGGACAGCGTGAAGAGCCCGTGACGCGCCAGGCGCCTGCTGTTCGTCCTGCAGCCCCTCAACCGCAACAGGCTACGAGCCACACAGTTGAAACCATTAACCGTATGCCAGCTCGTGAAGAACCTCGTATGGCACCTCGCCCAGCACCCGTTCAGGCTGAGGCTCCTAAGGTAACCAAACCCGTTGAGAACCCAGCTTCTACTCAAGCAACGGCCAATGTGTTTGATTTGGTGGCTGATGATGAACCTGTGCAAGTTGCTTCCCAACCGGTAGTTGATTCCAAGGTTCAAGAGGCCGCTGCCGATGATCACAGCATGAAGGATTCGCTTGATATGGCTCGCTCCTTTATTTCGATTGGGGCTAAAAATGAAGCGATCACGCTTTTGCAGGAAGTTGTTCAAAAGGGTAGTGCTGCCGATAAGGCTCAGGCCGAAGCCCTTTTAAAGCAAATCCATGAGCGCGGCTGATGCGTGTTGCTTTAGGAATTCAATATAACGGTTCGGCATTTTGCGGTTGGCAGACCCAGCCCGATATGCCGAACGTTCAGGACACACTGGAATCGGCACTGAAAGCGTTTGCTACGGTGCCGATTTCGACTGTATGTGCAGGGCGTACCGATACCGGTGTGCATGCAACGCACCAGGTAGTAGATTTTGAAGCCCCAGTTACTCGTCCGATGACCGCTTGGGTAAGAGGAGTAAATACCTTTTTGCCTTCATCGGTAGCTGTGCGTTGGGCACATGAAGTGCCTGAAGATTTTTCTGCCCGTTTTAGCGCAACGGAGCGCACATATGAATACTGGATTTTGAATGATGCTGTGAGGTCACCATTGACCGAAGGGTTGGTCGGTTGGGTTTTTCGGCCGTGCGATGAAAAAAGAATGCAAGAAGCTGCTCGCTTTCTTTTGGGTGAGCACGATTTCACAAGCTTCAGAGCTTCGGAATGTCAAGCAAAGAGTCCTATTCGAGTCGTGCATGAAGTGAGTATTCGCCGTGTTGGAAAAATGATTGGTATCAAGCTTCGAGCCAATGCTTTTCTTCATCATATGGTCCGCAATATTGTAGGCAGTCTTGTTTATGTGGGAACCGGCAGAGAAAGTGTGCAATGGTTTAAATCAGTATTAGAAGCTTGTGATAGAAAAGTCGCTGCACCCACGTTTGCCGCAGGCGGTCTTTATCTTGTCGGGGTAAAGTACCCCAATCATCCCTACTTGCCGTCTTATAGTCAGGCCCCCTGGAGTCACCTAGGATCATCCTGAAGTTCTTTTTTCATCAAAGCTCAGTCTATTAGGCGATTTAAAATACCTAAAACATGTATAAGAATGGTGGCTATAGTCTGATAAAATCACCAATCGTATTATTTGCGTGAAATGCATTTGAAGGATATTTTTTTATGAGTTGGATCGATCGGTTATTGCCGCGTATTCATAAGACGGAATCGGAAAAGGCGGAAAAGAAAGAAAGCATGATTCCGGAAGGCTTGTGGACAAAGTGCCCGAGCTGTGAACAAGTGCTCTATACCGAAGAGTTAAAAGATTCGTTAATGGTGTGCCCGAAGTGTGGTCACCACATGAGAATCGGTGCACGTGAAAGAGTGGAAAATTTCTTAGATGCTCAAGATCAAGTGGAAATTACTCAAGAAGTGCAACCGACAGATCCGTTGAAGTTTGTGGACAGTAAACCTTATCCCGCTCGTTTGGCTCAGGCTCAACAAAAAACCGGTGAAACCGATGCTTTGGTTGTCAAGCGCGGTACGCTTCGCGGTTTGCCCGTAGTGGTTGCTGCCTTTGAATTCAATTTCATGGGTGGTTCTATGGGCTCTGTTGTTGGAGAAAGATTCGTGCGTGGTGTTGCTGAAGCTACGCGTATGAAGTGTCCCTTTATCTGTTTTGCGGCTTCAGGCGGCGCCCGTATGCAAGAAGGTCTTTTGTCTTTGATGCAAATGGCCAAAACTACAGCAGCGATTGCGGGGCTTGCTCGAGAAAAACTTCCCTTTATTTCCGTTTTGACGGACCCGACTATGGGCGGGGTTTCCGCTAGTTTTGCCTTTATGGGCGATGTGGTTATCGCCGAACCTCGCGCATTGATTGGTTTTGCCGGACCGCGCGTTATTGAGCAAACTGTACGGGAAAAGTTGCCCGAAGGTTTTCAGCGCTCGGAATTTTTGTTAAAGAAGGGTGCGATTGATATGATCGTCGATCGTCGTGAGATGCGCGCCAATATTGCTGAAATTATGGCTATGCTCATGAGAAAGCGCATCACGGACGCCGATTGAGAGCACTTTTAAAATTAAGTTAGAATAAACAACATCAGACCACGCTTTTAGGCGTGGTCGCGCTGTTTTTGGACTGGAAAATGTCTCAAAGTAAAGATACTTTAAATGAGTGGTTGGACTATATCCTGGCTTCACACCCTGAAAATGTGATTGAGCTCGGACTCACCCGCATGAAGACAATGATCGCTAGATTAGGCATTGCCTTTGATTGTCCCGTTATTACAGTGGCGGGTACGAATGGCAAGGGTAGCACCTGTGCAATGCTTGAATCTATTTACCGGGCAGCGGGTTACCGGACAGCCATGCATACCTCTCCTCACATGTTGCGTTTTAATGAGCGTGCCCAAATCAACGGAAAGATTGTTGAAGATGCTTTGCTCATCGACGCTTTTAAAGAAGTGGAGGCGGCCCGAGACGGATTGCCTTTGACTTATTTTGAATTTACGGCCTTAGGCATCTTAAAAGTCTTTCAGAAGGCAAAACCTGACGTAGTGATTCTGGAAATCGGACTCGGTGGCAGACTCGATGCGATTAATGCGTTGGATTCTAGTGCTGCCATTGTGACCACAGTGGGTATTGATCATGAAGCTTATTTAGGAAACACTCGAGAGGCCATCGGTTGGGAAAAAGCTCATATTTATCGTAAAGGGCGTCCTGCTATTTGTGCAGATTCACAGCCACCGGTGAAATTACTCGAGTACGCTCAGGCTTTGGGTTGCAAATTGTCTGTTGCTGGGTGTGACTTTAAGGTCGAAGCGACGTCCCAAGACCGGATGCACTTTCAAATGGCTTCATATGACTGGGATTTGCCTAAACCCGCTTTGGCAGGTCGTAATCAACTCGATAATGCCGCTGGGGTTTTGGCTGTGGTGGTCTCTTTAATGGATAAGCTTCCTGTGCAAATAAGCGCCATTGAAGAAGGACTAAAAACGGTTCGCATCACCGCTCGTTTTGAAAAAGTGGCAGAGCGCCCGCTAACGATTTTAGACGTTGGCCACAATCCTCATGCAGCGCTTGTTTTGGCACAGAATGTTAGAGACTTAAAGACTGAAGGTCGCACAATTGCTGTTTTTGGAATGCTCGCTGACAAAGACATGCTCGATGTGGTCAAGATTATGAGTCCGGTGATTGATGAGTGGTTCATTACGGGTCTGCCGGGTCCTCGCGGAGCCGATAGTCAAACGCTTTCCCGAGTGATGTTGGAAGCGGGGGTAGAAGTCGATAAAATGCATGTTTATGATGGTGTGGATCAAGCGCTAAATTCTGCCCGTCAGGCAACCGCGATCGCTGATACAATCATCATCTTCGGTTCCTTTGTCACGGTGACAGCGGCCCTGCCTCACATTTAAAGCTCATGCAAGAATCTGATAAGCCCACAAACGATACGTTCTGGAAAGCTCAGCAAACGGATGCTGAAGGATCGGTTGCGTCTATAAATGATGATAATCAGATGGATGTGAGCCAAGTGAAGGCTCGGTTTCGTCATCGATTGGTGGGCGTTGTGGTGCTGGTTGCAGCACTTGTGACAGTGCTGCCGATTTTCTTTGATGAGCCTGCGCTTCAAAGTGATAAGCATGCGCTCACAAAAATTCCTCCTATCGCCAAGGAGCCTTTCTACAAGATGGAGCTTCCTGTTAACGATAGACCTGCGCTTTCCTTACCCAATGACGGTAGTGCGCTCAAAGATCTCTCGAAACCTAACGAAGTAAGCGAAGCGCCTGAGGCTAGACCCACGCCCGAATTGGATGAAAAAAAGGATAAGCCTCAGTCTTATGCTCCCTCAACTGAGGGCTCTCTTTACATTCAGGTCTTAGCAACTTCAAGTGAAGCGGGGGCCATGAAAGAGATGGCAAGATATCAAGCGATGGGTTTACCCGTTTACTCTGTCAAGGTGCAGAAAAAATCGGCAACCTTATGGCGCGTGCGCTTAGGTTTATTTAAAACGCGCGACGAAGCCGAGCAAGTGGCCAAATTGCTTGACGCTCGCAAGATTTCTCATTTACCCGTTCAGGTTGAAGCTAGTGCTAAAAGTGAGATAAGTCGTATCGCACCTAGCCGCACATTAAAGAGTACTGTGCAGGAAGCGCACAGTAAGTCAAAAGAAGTAAAACCTCAAACAGTGGTGGTAACAAAATCCAAGGTGCAACAGCAAGAGCCAAAGGCAAAAAGCACTACCAATGAGAAAAAAGCTCAGGTAACGGTGAAAAACATCAATTCATCTCAGGTGAAAAAAGAGCAGACTAAAACTTCTCAACCGGCAAAGACTCCAGCCGCAAAGAAGCCATCGGCCTCAGCTGATCCTTTAGCGGATTTACTTAAATCCACCCGCGAAGACGTTATTGCACAAAAGCTTCGGGAAGCACGACAATAAAAGGAAAGGATAAACATACATGAATGAATTGGACTGGGCCATCATTATCGTTTTAGTGCTCTCTACCATTGTGGGAGTTACGCGAGGGGTAGTGCGCGAGATTTTGTCTATTGTCGGATGGGTGATTGGTATTGTATTTGCCATTCGCTTTTCACCGGAATTGGCCGTACATATTCCGCTTGAAAGCTTGGGACCTGCGATTCGAACGATTATCGCGGCAGTGCTTATTTGCGTGCTGTGTGTTTTTGCCATTGGTTTACTTGGCACGATTTTAAGAAAGATGCTTGAAGTCGCCCGAATCAGCGCCGAGGATCGCGTTTTGGGCAGTGTTTTTGGTTTTATCCGCGGAGTGGTTTTTGTTTGTGCGGTGGTGTTTTTAGCCGGTATGACGAGCGCGACCTCAACGGCCGTGTGGCGTCACTCCGTTTGTATTCCTTTGGCTGAAAATGTGATTGATTGGATGATGCCGATGATGCCGGATTCCATCGCCCAACTTCGCAAGTAAAAGCACAGGATTGTTGTAAAAGTTTTAACCTTTTAACCGATGAGGCTAACAAATGTGTGGGATTGTGGGACTTTTTTCTCATGAGCCGGTCAATCAACGGCTCTACGATTCGCTGCTTTTGCTGCAACACCGCGGTCAAGATGCAGCCGGTATCGCAACGCTTGATGGTTTGACATTTCATATGCACAAAGCCATGGGTTTGGTGCGTGATGTCTTTAGAACTCGGGACATGAGAGATCTTTTGGGCAATAGTGGCGTGGGCCAGGTGCGCTACCCCACACAGGGCAATGCTGACAGCAATGAAGAAAGTCAGCCCTTTTACGTCAATGCCCCATATGGCATTATGTTTGTCCATAACGGCAACCTCACCAATGCCGAAAGCTTAAAGCAAGAACTCTATGATTCTGATCGCCGTCATATCAATACGACAAGCGACTCCGAAGTGCTGTTAAACGTTTTTGCCGACGAACTTTCACGCTTGACGCTTAACACCAAGATTTCTCCTGAAATCGTTTTTAAAGCTGTCAGCGGTGTGCATAAGCGTGTTAAAGGCGCTTACGCCTGTATTGCGTTGATTGCGGGCAAAGGTATGGTTGCTTTCCGTGATCCCTTCGGTATCCGTCCGCTTTGCTACGGCACGAAAGAGACAGAAAAGGGGACGGATGTCATTTTTGCCTCTGAGTCTGATGTGCTGGAAGCCCAAGAGTACGAAACGCTTAATAATGTTGCGCCAGGTGAAGCGATTTGGGTCGATATGCAAGGAAAACTTCACAAGGCTCAATGCGCTGAAAATCCCGAATTGGTGCCCTGTGCTTTTGAGTACGTATATCTTGCCCGTCCGGACAGCGTCATTGATGGCATTTCTGTTTACGGTGCTCGTTTGCGTTTGGGTGAATACCTCGCGCACCAAGTAGCTCGTCGGATTCCGGTTGACGAAATTGATGTGGTGATGCCGATTCCGGACAGTTCACGCCCTGCAGCGCAACAATTAGCTCAAAGACTGCGCCTGCCTTATCGTGAAGGTTTTATTAAAAACCGCTATGTAGGCCGCACCTTTATCATGCCGGGACAAGCTATTCGTAAAAAGACCGTACGTCAAAAGTTAAATGCTATGGCAGTGGAATTTAAAGATAAGAACGTGCTTCTTGTCGATGACTCTATTGTCCGTGGAACTACGATGCGAGAAATTGTTCGCATGACTAAGCAAGCTGGTGCTAAGAAAGTGTTTGTGGCCAGTGCTGCTCCTCGCGTGTGCTTCCCCAATGTTTACGGTATTGACATGCCGACGCGCTCAGAATTGATTTGCGGTGACGGCAAGGGCGATGACGAAGTCTGTAAGCTTCTTGAGGCCGATGCTGTGGTCTACCAGCGTCTTGAAGACTTGAAGTCAGCGTTGCACGATATGAACCCTGAAATTGAGCGCTTTGAATGTTCTTGCTTTGATGGGGACTATGTGACCGGTGACGTGACCGAAGAGTATTTAAGTAAGCTTGAAGCTCAGGCTCATGCGGCTAAAGCTAAGCCCAAAAAAGTGGATGAAGACTGATTAAAGAGTTGATATTTTTACAAAGGGGGACTCCTGTATCAGGGGTCCCTTAATTTTTGGTATTTTTGAAATGGTCTGAGTGTTTAAGAGCATTTGAACTTTCTTCGGCAATTAACAGATAATCTTTTGTGTTTCTTGTTTAAGTTTTTTTAAGCGTCAACCAGAAAAGATCATTTTTTAGTACAACAACGATTGCATATTGCAGTATAAAAAGGAAGAAACTATGATAGAGCTAACTGTTCGGCTTAATGAGTTTGATGCCGCTTTGCTTGAGGATTTGGTTAAAAATACTGGCGAAAGTAAAACAGCATTGGTTATTGATGGATTACGTTCTTTATATAGTTCAATGAGAGACAATGATCCGGTTACACGTCTATCCGTAAAAGAATTTGACGAATTTCTCAAACAGCTGGAGGAAGGCGAAAAAGATCCTCGTGTTTTAAGAGCGCGTCAGCGTTTAATGGATACGAAACCTGTTTGGGAAGACTGAGATAGCGCTCTTTACCAAACCCGTTCGATTGTCTGAGTCTCACAGAGATTTGTTGGAATCTTTTGAATGCGGAGAACGTTCACTTGACCTTTGGCTTAAAACGAGAGCCTTAGCTAATGAGACAACGGGAGCAAGTAGGACTTTTGTTACCTTTTCAACAGTAACGGGAGAGTGCGCCGGTTATTTTTCCTTGGCTTCTCATTCAGTTGATCATGATGATTTGAAAGCCAAATTGAGACGAAATATGCCGGCACCTGTACCTGTATTTTATTAGGGCGCCTCGCCGTCAGTAAGCCTTATCAAGAACACGGATTAGGGCAATCCTTTTTATATGAAGCGGTTAGAATTTCGCAGCAAGTAG
Organism: uncultured Sutterella sp.; assembly: GCA_900544345.1. GTDB lineage: Bacteria > Pseudomonadota > Gammaproteobacteria > Burkholderiales > Burkholderiaceae_F > Aphodousia. Next base: position 74,909 of record UQUR01000010.1, read on the forward strand.
CTCAATATATCGGTGCTGCAGTTCTTGTAGTTCATCCAATTTCAGAAAAAGCTACAAGATTCTACAGAAAACTCGGTTTTTCTGAAGCAAAAACTGAGAAAACCATGTTGTTTTTGAAATTGAGTGACTAATCCGTAACGTTAAATTTTAGGTATGCCCAACAAAATTATTGTCCAATCCGGCTAATGGAAAGTCAACTACCCCTGCCTAAAGGCAGAGGCTTGTGAAAGCCTTGGTTGACTAGCCT
>UQUR01000011.1 GCA_900544345.1 uncultured Sutterella sp.
ATTTACTCATTTTAATTAATATAAAGTAGATTTGAGTAATTATAGCATAACTGTTCATAGCCCTTAGGCAGGTATAAGCGCAGCAGATTGGCAGCCGTTTGATTAGAGGCAAGGTCCTCTAACCACTTCGTTTGAGCCGATTTAGACATGGAGCTATCCAATCTATACCACGTTAGTGTCGCATTGCTCGGAGTCGTTGTATCGCGATATTCGTTTGGGGAAAATCTGTTGAGATCAGGCTCCAGTCGATCGCTACGGGTTGTTTGGTCTGCTTTTTGCCGCAGCCAAGTAGTTAGCGCTTTGGGGCCCCCGGTGTGGAAAAAGATAAAATTTGCCGCACGATTGTCGCTTTGAGATAAAGCTGCTCGACAAGCTTCTTTAAGTGAAATCTCCGTCTTAGGATCAATAGAGCCTAAGACCGGCGAGTGAGCTACAGCTTTGACGGTATTAATCGGTGCTCTGACGTTTTCAAGGCCCAAGTCATAGACTCTGGCGCACTGCAGTGCCTTGACTGTGCTAGTGAGCGGGAAACGTTCTCGAGAACGCCATTCTAAAAGAACCTTGCCGTTTTGGTCACGAGTCGATACGCCTAATACCACGTGATATTTTTGCTCTATGGAACGGATTTTTTCCTGAGAACTTTTCGCTATCGGACTCAAAGAAGTCTTCATTGGATTTGTAGTACATCCGCTCAGACAAAAAAGGGCAAGAGTTGCAGCAGTTACCACAGGAAAAATTATTTTTAAACAGAATGTCTTCGGCATAGTTCTAACCAGTATCCTCCTTATTCTTGTTGTCGAATTCGACCGTCATTTTTGACTCCTTTAGTTCTTAAAGGTGTCAACTTTTTTCAGGCTAAGACAATCTCAATCTGAAAATTGTGGCTGAATAAGAAAAGAGCCGAAATTTCGGCTCTTAAAAATTTATTTAATTATTTTCTGTCACCTGAGAGGGGACCGATGATTCGGACGGTTTTTCTTCAGGCTTTCTTGTCCTAGTCCTTGCTGTGCCAGTCCGTTTAGTTTTCGCTGTCCCCGGGGTACTTTTACGAGGGGTTCTGGGCTTGCGTTTTGCGGTTGATTTGCTGGTAGGTTTGGCTGCCGATTGATCGTTTGAAGCCTTTACCGTGGTACTCACAACGGCTGCTGCAGTCACGGCGGGTTCTGAGCTCTCTTTGTTTTCTTGCGAGGAGGCTTGAACGGGTTTCGTTTGAGGCTTTGTGGTCAAAGTAGGCGCTTTGCGGCGAGGCTTTCTTTTCGGTTGGGCCTTGGTCATTGCTGAGGCATCAGAAACTTCTTGCGTAACCGTGATGTTTTCTTTTTTGGCAGTCTTGGCACTCTGAGCGGGCTTTTCACTTTGTTTGGCTCTGGCCCGCTTAGCAGAGGCTGCTTTTTGACTTCGTGTGGCTTCGCGTCTGCGGTGCGCTTCTTTTTGAGCAGGGGTGCGGTTATCAGTTAATAAAAGCACCTGCTCTTCAACAGTTTCTGTGCTTTTAGCAAAATAGAAAATAACGGCTGCGGCGACTGCTACGAGCAAAATCCAGACGGAGTCTGTCGGTAGGAGATAGCCCACGATGAAAAAAAGAAGCGCTCCCCACAAGGCCCACTGCCAGGGGATGCGTTTTTTGTCTCGGCGGCCTTTTTTGTCCGCGTATGCCTTCAGGCCGAAGATGTCTCCGAACATCGCAGACCACTGCGTGCCGCTCTCAGTATTTTTGTTTTGAAATTTTTTCATTATGCGTTTCCTTAATTAGGAAAAACCAACTCTTTGACTATATCACACGAGAGTTTGTATCGTTAAGAAAGTCCGAGTGTTTTGATAGGGTGCGCGTTTTCTTTGCGCTACAATTTCGCGAAATTTAATCTTTGTTTAAGAAAGACTGCCAGATGCTCTCTTACGCATTTATTGTTTTACATGTCTCGATTATCCTTGCGGGTTTTACCGGTGTTTTGGGGCGCCTTATTACATTAAATGAGGGGCTATTGGTCTGGTACCGTGTCATGCTGGCTAGCGTCTTTTTCCTTTTGTATTTAGTCGTTAAAAACGGTCGGATCCGTCTGCCTTTTAAAGATATCCTAAGAATTGCCTGGGTGGGATTGCTTTTGTGCATCCACTGGCTTTTATTCTACGGATCTATTAAATACTCTAATGTTTCAATCGGAGTTGTCTGTTTTGCCTCAGTCGGCTTTTTTACAGCAATCATTGATCCTTTTTGGAGTAAGCGCGCCTTTTCGATTCGTGAAGTTTCTTTCAGTCTTCTGACGATTTTCGGTATTGCGCTCATTTTCCACTTTGACACTCGCTACCAGGTGGGCATTATCTTGGGTATCTTGTCAGCGATTGCCGCAGCATTTCTTACGATTGAAAATAGGCGTGTGGGTTCAGACTATCCGCTGATGACTTTCCTTTTTTATGAAATTGCCGCAAGTTTTGTCATCATGAGTGCGCTCCTCCCTCTTTATCTGTCGATTTTCCCGGTGGCTACGATTGTTCCTTCAACATCAGACTTCGTCTACCTTTTGATTCTCTCGTCATTTTGTACAGTGGGGATGTTTTCTTTACAGCTTGAAGCCCTTAAGCGCTTATCGGCTTTTACTGTCAACTTAAGCTACAACCTTGAGCCCGTTTACAGCATTATTTTGGCCATGATTATTTTTCATGAAGCTCGCGACTTGAATTTCTCGTTTTATATTGGACTCGCTTTAATTTGTGTGTCAGTGATTCTGCAAAGCTACTCGCATTGGAAGACACACAAAAAACTTCAATGCGTTCGTGCTAAGGAATAAAAAAGCCTGCCGATTATTTTTCGGCAGGCTCACTGACTTAAAAAGTGTCAGAAGTTAATTAACGGGCACGCTTTTTCAAGAAACCCTTAGTGACGCCTTCCACACCGCTCATAGCGCAGGCCATGAGGAAAGCCAATTGCGGACCCTGGTAGGCGTCCTTGTGTTCATAGACTTCTTCCAAGGTGTGCATCTTCCAGTTGCGGCCGCCTGCACCCATTGCAAGGCTCGGGATACCCAAGCTCAAAGATACGTTATGGTCACCGGAAGTAGAGGCATACATGTGAAGAGGCAGACCCAGTGCGAGAAGTCCGGCGCGAATGGCTTGGCAAACCGGGCTTTCATAGGGCTGTTGGCCGGCAGGGCGGTTGCCAATCGGCGTAATGGTTACTTTAACCTTATTTGCCTCATCGGTAATACCCCAGTGGGCGTTTTCTTCATTTACGGCTTGTTCGAAAGCGGGCAAAATCTTGTCACGCAAAGCGAGCAGTGATGCATTTTCCGTGCTGCGCATATCGATGTCGATTGAGCAGTGAGCAGCGATGGAATTCACTGTGGTGCCACCCTTGACAACACCTACTGTGTAGGTGGTTTTGGGTTCTTTGGGCACTTCGAGATCACAGAGCACTTTGCCTGAACGCATCATGGCGTGAATGGCAGAGGGCTGACCAAAGCCCAGGTAGCTGTGTCCGCCGGGGCCGTCAAAGCTTACACGATAGCGCAGGCTACCCGTAGCGCCTACGATCGCATCGCTCGGATCGCACCAGTCAAGAGACATGAAAGCGTCCACATCCACATTGGGATCGCGGAAGAGGTGCTTCACACCGCGAAGGTCGCCTTCGCCTTCTTCACCGACCGTAGCCACAAAAAGGATGTCGCCTTCGGTTTGAATATTGAGTTCCTGGAACATCCGAATGACTTGCAAAAGACCAGCCAAACCGCGAGAGTCGTCGCCGATGGAAGGGGCATAGAACATATTGCCTTCCTGACGGACCTTAAAGTTTGTGTCTTTTGCAAAGACCGTGTCCAAGTGGGCAGAAATAATGAGCTTCGTGCGGGGTTCGGGACCGACACCGGGGCGCAGGCCCAAAACATTACCCACTTCATCCATGTGAACGTTTTGAAGACCGAGTTTGGTGAAACGTTCAATGAAATCCTGACCGCGCAATTCTTCACCGAAGGGAGAGGAGGGGATTTCGGTGATAGCAATTTGTTCTTGCAAGCATTGTTGGTCCTGGTCAACCGCTAATTGCAAAGCCTTCTTAATCAAGTCAGCAGCCATCAGCGTGTCCATGACTTCCTTGGTTTCAGGAAGAAGGGGCGGTAAGCCCGGTTCCAGATTTTTCTTTTCTGTGCTCATGGGTATTTCCTTTAAGCGTTAGAGTTAAATCTTATCTATTTTAACGCGTGATCTTTCTTAACACTTTTATTTTCGTCAGCACTTTTGTGTATCGGCTATCTCGTTAAGAGTTGAAGACCAGAAAAAAATTGGGCGTTAATTTTTCGAAAAAACAATACGGCTATTGCAAGAGATTCTTTAATGCAGGATAAAATTAAAATGTAGAAGTCTTTTGCCATTAAAGAGGTCACTTCATGCTCAACTTTAATTACTCTAATCCGACAAGAATTCTTTTTGGACGAGATGAACATAAAAAATTAGGCCAAGCCCTTAAAAAAGAAAATATCGGTAAGGTTTTGATTGTATACGGTGGCGGCAGCGCGCTTAAAAACGGTACTGTTTCTGCTGTGCAGTCTTCGCTTGAAGCGGTTGGAATCGAGTACTTTACCATGGGTGGAGTACGAGCTAATCCCACGCTTGAATTTGCTTCGAAAGTCAAAAAAATTGCTCTTGACTCTGAAGTCGATGCCTTGTTGGCTATCGGTGGCGGCAGCGTGATTGATACCTGTAAAGTGGCAGCCGCTTGGGCTAAATACGAGGGTGATGCTTGGGACTTTTTTACTAAAGGTGTTGCCATTACCGAGGCGCTGCCTGTTGCCTGCGTTTTAACGATTCCTGCTGCAGGCAGCGAACAGTCAATTCGTATGGTAATCAATCACAACGGTTTAAAACTTGGGACGGCAAGCGAAAAAATCCGCCCGATGATTTCTGTAGTCAATCCTGAGCTCTTTTTTACCTTACCACAAACTCAGATTGCCGCCGGCGTTGTGGATATGATTAGCCATATCTTCGAGCGCTACTTCACCAATACCGAGCACGTTGACTTTGTCAGCGGTCAGGCAGAGGCAGCGATTCGTACGGCACTTGAAATGGGGCCGAAACTACTTGAAAATCCTCACGACTATGATGCCTGGTGCCAAATCGCAATGGTGGGCAGCTGGGCTCATAATGGCTACTATGGCTTGGGACAGGTTGAAGATTGGGCCTGTCACGCAATGGAGCATGAATTATCGGCCTTTGATCCGACGATTACTCATGGAGCAGGTCTTGCGGTGATTACTCCGGCCTGGCTTCGCTATGTGGCCGATGTGAATTCTTCACGCATGCTGCGTTTTGCTCAAAAGATCATGCAGGCTCAAACGGTTGAAGAGGGGATTGAAAAATTAGAAGCTTTTTATCGCACGATGAAAATGCCGGCAAAGCTCTCCTTCTTCGGTTTAACCGATGAGGCTCTTTGCAGCTGTGCAAAGAGCGCCTGTGCAAGAACTGGGACGATCGGTCAGTTTAAGAAACTCACCTCTGAAGACGTCCTTGCCATCTATAGGAGTGTTTTTTAGGCACAATTGCTAAGTAGCATGCTTTACAAAGCATAAAGCACAGGTCTAAAATAGGCGGCATCAGTTTAATAGGAACTTTCAAGTGTTTTTGAGTCGCAATACTCTTCGAACTACAACAACTCGTTAACAATTTGCTAACGAGCCCGCTTGTGTTGCTTGAAAGAATTCAATATTTAAAAGTGTGGCTTACCGAAAAGCCACACTTTTTTTATTACTCATATATACCGAAAGAAAAGGAATAGAAAAATGCTATCCGTAACGCTTCCAGACGGTTCTAAGCGTGAGTTTGACTCCGCAGTCTCTGTAGCCGACGTTGCCAAGAGCATCAGCACGAGTCTTGGTAAGGCAGCTATTGCTGCTCGTGTTGACGGTAAATTGGTTGATACAACACACGTGATTGATAAGGATGTCACCCTCGCAATCATCACCGACAAGGACCCTGAAGCGCTTGAAATTGTCCGCCACTCGACGGCTCACTTAATGGCTCAGGCTGTCAAGGAACTTTATCCTGAAGCTCAGGTGACGATTGGGCCGGCAATTGAAAACGGCTTTTACTACGACTTTTCATACAAGCGCCCCTTTACGCCCGAGGATCTGACGGCCATTGAAAAACGCATGGATGAGTTGGCCGCTAAGAATATCCCGATTGTGCGCAAAGAAATGAAGCGCGAAGATGCTATCGAGTTTTTCCTCTCTTTGGGTGAAAAGTACAAGGCAGAATTAATTGAAGCCATTCCTGAAGGTGAAGTGATTTCGCTCTACGAGCAGGGTGACTTCATCGATTTGTGCCGTGGCCCTCACGTACCGAGCACGGGGAAACTGAAAGTTCACAAGCTCATGAAGGTGGCTGGTGCATACTGGCGCGGCGACTCCAAAAACGAAATGTTGCAGCGCATCTATGGCACGGCCTGGCTTAAAAAAGATGATTTGAAGGCCTACCTTACGATGCTTGAAGAGGCTGAAAAGCGTGACCACCGCCGCTTAGGTAAAGAGCTGGATTTATTCCACCTGCAGGAAGAAGCTCCCGGCATGATTTTCTGGCACGCTAAGGGCTGGGCTCTCTGGCAGCAGGTTGAAAAGTACATGCGTACGATTTATCAGGATAACGGCTACGATGAAGTCAAAGCTCCTCAGGTGCTTGACCGCTCCTTGTGGGAACGCTCCGGTCACTGGGCAAAGTACCGTGAAAATATGTTCACGACCGAGTCAGAAAATCGTTATTACGCCTTAAAGCCCATGAACTGCCCGGGTCATATCCAGATCTTTAATTCTGCTTTGCGCAGCTACCGCGATCTGCCGATGCGTTTGGGCGAATTCGGTCAATGCCACCGCAATGAACCCTCCGGTTCCTTGCACGGCTTAATGCGCGTGAGAGGCTTTACGCAAGACGACGGTCACATTTTCTGTACGGAAGATCAGATTTTGTCCGAATGCGAAGCCTATTCCAAACTTGTGCGTGAGGTCTACCACACCTTTGGCTTTGATGAAATTGCCTATAAGGTGGCCACGCGTCCTGAAATGCGTATCGGTGAAGATGCCGCTTGGGATAAGGCAGAAGCCGCTTTGATGAAGAGCTTGGACGATTTGGGCCTTAAGTATGAAATTTTGCCCGGTGAAGGCGCTTTCTATGGTCCGAAGATTGAGTATCACTTGAAGGACTGCTTGGGCCGCTCCTGGCAATGCGGTACGATTCAGGTTGACTTCCAAATGCCGGGCCGCTTAGGTGCTGAATACGTTGCAGAAGATAATTCTCGCAAGGTGCCGGTGATGCTTCACCGTGCAATTATCGGTTCGCTTGAACGCTGGATCGGTATGTTGATCGAGCACTACGCCGGCGCTATGCCCGTATGGTTGGCTCCGGTTCAAGTGGCTGTGGCAAGCATCACTGAGCATCAGATCGACTATGTCGAAGAGATTGCTGCCAAGATGAAGGCTGCGGGTCTGCGCGTTCAAAAAGATGTGCGCAACGAAAAGATCAACTATAAGATCCGTGAGTTGAGCCTGCAAAAGCTCCCCTACATTGTTGTGGTGGGTGACAAGGAACGCGAAGCCGGCACCGTTGCTGTTCGTGCCCGCGGCGGCAAGGACCTGGGCGTAATGAAGCTCGAAGACTTCATCGCTAAGGTTGTGCAAGAGGCTGAGCAAAAAGTCAATCACTAAGCTTTAGTGTTATGTGTTAAAAAGCCTGCTTCTTAAGATGTTTGTCTTAGAAGCGGGCTTTTTTGTAAAAAAGTCTTTTTGACTAGACAATTAAGTGTTGTTTTTTGTATTTGAAATTCACAAAATTGCACTAAAAAGTGTTAAAGTGAGCGCTTCGCGCCGTGCGGCGTGAAATGCTACAGAGTTTGAGTTTTTAGGAGAACGATCATCGCTCAAGAACGTACGCACCGAATCAATCGTGAGATTCGTGTGCCTGAAATTCGTCTGACGGGTGTCGATGGCACCCAAATCGGTATTGTGCGCACCTCCGAAGCTTTGGCCATGGCCGAAGAAGCGGGTGTGGATTTAGTGGAAGTGGCAGCTAAGGCCAATCCTCCTGTTTGCCGTTTGATGGACTACGGTAAGTTCCGCTATCAAGAACAAAAACGTCAACAGGAAATGAAGTCCAAGCAAAAGGTCATTCAGGTAAAGGAAGTAAAGTTCCGCCCTGCCACTGACGAAAATGATTATCAAACGAAGCTTCGCGCCCTGATCCGCTTTTTGGGCGACGGCAACAAAGCCAAAGTGACGCTTCGTTACCGCGGCCGCGAAATGGCCCATCAGGATTTAGGCCAGGATGTGCTCACGCGTATCCGCGAAGATCTGGCTGAAATTGCTCAAGTTGAGCAGTTCCCGAAGTTGGAAGGTCGCCAGATGATCATGGTACTTGCGCCTAAGCGTAAAAAGTAATATCATTCGCGTTTTTGAAGTCGAGCCATTCTTTTTTGTTGAATTCCTCGCGGGGCGTATTTTGCCTTTGCGACAAGAGAAAAAAGGGGCTCGGCCTATAACAAGTGAGATCCGGCCGACAAGTCTTTTGCGAGGTGCAAAAGCGCCGGTGATCATCTAATAACAAAAGGAAATCGGTCAAATGCCGAAGATGAAAACGAAAAAGGCTGCCTCCAAGCGCTTTAAGGTGCGTTCTGGCGGCTCCATCAAACGTGCTCACGCCACCAAGCGTCACATTCTTTCCCATCGTACGACGAAGAACAAGCGTCATCTGCGCGGAATGGTCACCATTCACGACTCTGACAGCAAGTCCATCCATCGTATGTTGCCCTACGCTTAATTAAGAGGAGAGAAAGATGCCCAGAGTAAAACGTGGTGTTACCGCTCGCGCTCGTCATAAGAAGATTATGAAACTCTCCAAGGGTTTCATCCTTCGTCGCAATAATGTTTTCCGCGTTGCCAAGCAAGCGGTGATGAAGGCTGGTCAATACGCTTATCGTGACCGCCGCAACAAGAAGCGCGTTTTCCGTCGCTTGTGGATCGCTCGTATCAATGCCGGTGCTCGTGCTAACGGCATGACCTACAGCGTGTTCATGAACGGCTTAAAGAAGGCCAACATCGCTTTGGACCGCAAGGTTCTGTCCGATATGGCTATCTTTGACAAGGCAGGTTTCGCCAGCCTCGTGGAAAAGGTGAAAAGCCTCTAATTCGTTCTGAAACGAATAACAAAAAAGGAGCTGCAGCCTCTGAGCTGACAGCTCTTTTTTTTGCCGTTTTCAAAGACAATTTTTCTAGTCGCTTATCTTTTTAACTCTTATTCACTCATTTTCCCCAAGAATTCCCAAAGTTTTCCACAGCCTTCTCCACAAAAATTGTGGAAAAAGGAAAGACTATCCACATGTGAGTGGTCCCACATTACATCAAATTTCTCATCGAACTTACAGACGCCCGCAAGAATGTATCAAATAGTCTGCTTTTTGTTGAAAACTAGACGAATGAGAGGGGATGTCTTAAAATCAAAAAATTTGGTTTTAAAGTTCAAAACTTATATTCAAAATGAAAGAAATTCGTACGCGTATTGCACCGTCACCCACGGGGATGATGCACTTGGGCACGGCCCGAACGGCCATTTATTGTTGGGCTTATGCCCGTCACTTTGTCGGCGGTAAGTTCCTGCTTCGTATTGAAGATACCGATCAGGAGCGCTCGACTCAGGAAGCTGTTGATGTGATCATCAATGGGATGAAGTGGCTTGAGCTCGACTATGACGAAGGTCCTATCTATCAAATGGATCGCCTTGCTCGCTATAAAGAAGTGGTCGACATGATGCTTGAAAAGGGCTTGGCCTATAAGTGCTACGCCACTAAGGAAGAGCTTGAAGCGCTGCGCGAAGAACAGATGGCCAAGAAGATTAAACCGCGCTACGACGGTCGCTGGCGTCCTGAAAACTGCGTTGGCAAGCCTATCCCCGAAGGTGTAACGCCCGTTATTCGCTTCCGTAATCCTGATACAGGTACGGTAAGCTGGGACGATATGGTCTACGGTCACATTGCTTTTGAAAATACCGAATTGGATGACCTCGTGATCATGCGCGGTGATGGTATCCCGACCTACAACTTTGCTGTGGTGGTAGACGATATCGATATGAAAGTGAGCCACGTTGTGCGCGGTGCTGACCATATCAATAACACCCCGCGTCAGATTAACCTTTATCGGGCGCTGGGCTACGAAGTACCTGAATTTGCCCACTTACCTTTAATTAATGGACCGGATAACCGTAAGTTAAGTAAGCGTAACGGCGACGCAAGTGTCATGGATTACGAAAAGAAGGGCTATTTGCCTGAAGCGTTGGTGAATTACCTTGCTCGCTTAGGCTGGGGCCACGGAAATGATGAGAAATTCACAAAAGCCCAATTAGCTCAATGGTTTGACCTTCGTCACTGCTCTAAGTCGCCTGCGTGCCTGGATCCTAAAAAGCTCAACCACTTAAATCACCTCTATATCGCTGAGGCTGATAATGATCGGTTGGCTCGCCTTGTGCGTCCGCGCATTGAAGCCCGAGGCGGCGTAATTGACGGTCATGCGGATTTGGCCCGCGTGATGGAAATCACCAAGCAGCGCCCTGAAACACTTGAAGCGCTTGCCGACAACTGCATGATTTTCTATCGCCCGCTCAAGCGCGATGAGGCGCTTGTTCGCGAAGTACTCGCCAACGAGCAAAGTCTTAAAGCAGTGAAGCTTTTCCTTGAACGCGCTCGAATGATTAACGATTGGACAGCTGAAAATATCTACGGCGTGTTAAAGAGCATTATGGATGAAATGGCTATTAAGATGCCTGTGGTGGCCGTGCCCATCCGCGTGCTCGTTTTTGGTGAAAAAGTTTCACCTGTTTTTGATAAGACCCTGGAGCTTTTTGGAAAAGACACGGTATTAGCCAACATTGAAAGTGGGCTAAAGATCGTTGAAGCCTAATCTTTGAAGCTCTAAAAAGTCAACAATCCCGCATAGCCTTAAAGAAGTTGTGCGGGATTAATTTTGTCCTTTAAAAAAGCGTCGTCCGCTTTCATCGCTTCGGGTAATGACGCCTTTTTCCTCTAGCGCATCGAGCAGTTTTCTTGCCCGTTGTTCATCGATTCTAAGGCGGTTTTGAAGGGTCAGTAGTGTGCGGGCTTCATCCATCACCAGAAGCTCTCGTGCGGCTGTCAGTAACGCATCGCCCTTGTCATTTAAGTCAAAACCGGCTGCCTCGAAATTTTCTCTCACAGCGGCCGTCAGGCTTTGTACATAATCATCGGTTGTGTTTTTAGAGGGTGTGGGCAAAATGAGCATTCTTGCATGCTCAAACGTCTGCTCCATGGCTTTAAGCCTCATCGCCGTAATTCTTCTAGGGCCGCTTTTAGCTTTGCCGATCACCTCTGTAATGCGTGAGGCTAAAGGATCGCTTGCCATTGCTTCATACAGGTAGGCACTGAGCACCAAAATGACTTTAGGTTCAGACGCTTTAATTGCATTAACGACTCTATCGCCTGTTTCGACATAGTATTTCACTGTTTGAGGGCCGTGCAGGTGAGCGGGGGCTACATCGCACCAGACCACTTCAGCGGTGTGGGCTTCTAGCCATGTGGGGTTAGAGGTTGAGCGCGATAGGGGAATGCCCCAAAGGGTAAACCATTTTATGAGCGCATCGCGGATTTTTCCTTGTTTGGCCCGGGGGTCGAAGTAGTGACTGGAGAGCGCTCCCACTGCACCCTGTTCAGGCAAGGTGACAATGAGTAAACCTCCGTGCGGTAAATTTTTTGTCTCACTCATGCTGCGCTCCAAGATTTTCTTTCAGAGCATCTTTTGCCTGAGCCATAAATAGCTTTAAGCGGTTGGTAAAATTTGCGTGAGAGGTGCCCGCTTCAAAGTCAATCGCACAGAGGTTTGCTTTGGGATACATTTGTCTTAAAACACGCATAACGCCTTTACCCGTAATGTGGTTTGGCAGACAGGCAAAGGGTTGCAGACAAAGGATATTCGAGGCACCGGTTTCAAGATACTCTACCATTTCTGCAGTGAGAAGCCAGCCTTCGCCAGCCTGCTGAGCGGGAGACATTAAGTTTTTAAGCCGCTTCAGGTGATCTTTAATAGTTGGCATCGGCGTAAAGCCGCCGGCGCAAAGAACCTCATTGGCAATGGCTCTCAACGATTCAAAATAGTCAAGTAAAAAGCCTGAGGCCAAAGCCTGCATCTTAGGACCCTTGAGTGCCTTAGCTTGGAAAACAGGATCGTAGAGGCAGTAGAGCAAAAAGCTTGAGATATCGCCCAGACGCGGCTCAGCACCTTCGGCAAAAAGCTCTTCTAAAATTTCAAGGTTAGCCTGCGGGTGATACTTCAGAAGAATTTCTCCGACAATACCTACCTGAGGCTTTTCCTCATCAATGGTTTCAACGGTGGCAAAATCCTTAACCATTTCATGAGCATTGACTCTCAAACCGTGCTTTCCTTTATCGATATCGCGAACGGCGATGGCCTGCCATTTCTCTAAAAGCCTTTGAGCGCTGCCTTTAACCTTTTCATACGAGCGCACCTTTAGGTAAAGCTTTTGCAGTAAATCACCGTAAAGAACACCTAAAGCAATGCGGTTAATACCTTTTAGACCCAGCGGCAAATGTTCCGTGCCTGTGATTTTATGAGTGGAAATCGTAATCACAGGCAAATCCGGCATCTCTAGGTCCCTTAAGGCCCACTTTAAGAGTGTCGCATAATTTGTTGCCCGACACGGCCCGCAGGTCTGCGCTAAAAGTAGTGCGCTTGTTTCTGGGTCAAAGTCTTTGGAAAGCACCGTATCAAGAAGCTGTCCGATCACAACAATTGCCGGGTAGCAGGCATCGTTATTGACATATCGAAGACCGAGCTGGATCGCCTCGGGGCGTACGGCAGGCAAAAGTTTTGCCTTAAAGCCCAAGCTTTGTAGTGCACTTTGCAGAATCGGGAAGTGAATTGGTGCCATCTGAGGCACATAAATGGTTTTAAATGCCTTTGAGTTAACGGGTTTAGCTTCTTTCTTTTTGTACCAATGAACCGGGCTCTCAGTTACGGTTTGATTTAAGCGTTTGCGATCTTCAACTGCGGCAAAAAGAGAGCGCAGGCGAATGCGCGCAGCACCCAGCGTGTCGCCCTCATCGATTTTAAGCATCGTGTAGAGTTTACCGGCTGGCTCCAGAATCCTTCTGACCTGCTCGGAAGTAATGGCATCAAGCCCGCAGCCAAAACTCACTAAATGCACGAGTTCTGCCCAGGGCTTATCTCGCACCATTTCAGCTGCCCGGTATAGCCGGCTATGAAATGTCCACTGGTCAATGACATCGAGTGATGTCGTATCAGGTGCTAAATGAGCAATCGAATCCTCTGTGACAATCTCTGCACCCATTGAGGCAATGAGCGTACAGATACCATGATTGACAAAGGGATCCATGTGATAGGGGTGTGAGGCAATGACAACCAGCGGAGCTTTTGTGATTTCGTGTTCGCGGAAACACTTTTCACCCATTTGCCTGATTTGGCGCTGATAGCTCTGCTGAGCGTTTTCTGCGCTCTTTACAGCCTCCTTAATCTCAGGGAGACTGATTTGAGGAAAGGCTTCACGGATGGCTCTGATAACAGTTTGTGGTTCGTTAAGATCCACAAACGGTGTTAAAAGTTTAGTCTCTGGATGTGTGCACTCGAAATTAAGCTTTAGCGCCTCAGGGTAGCCGCCCACCACCGGACAGGCGTAGCGCCCGGGAACGTTGGCAAAATTGGTTCTTTCTTTTGGCACGCACGGCAACCAAATGCTTTGCACGCCTTTTTTAGCGAGCCAGGTGACATGACCATGGGCAAGTTTTGCCGGTAAACAAAGACTTTGTGAGGGAATGCTTTCAATACCGAGCCCAGCAATGTAGTGGTCCGAATAGGGTGAGAGCTCCACGTGAAAGCCTAGCTTCGTAAAAAGCTCAAACCAATAGGGATAATGCTCATAGATATTGAGCACACGGGCAATGCCGATAGTTCCACGAGGGGCCGAGGCAGCATCAATCGGTGTACGGTTAAATAAGAGCGCGCACTTTTTATCGATAAAATGCTCGTCAGCTTTTCCCTCCACAGTTTTTAAAGCAAAGTCACAGCGGTTGCCACTGACGTGTTTTTGGCCGCTTGCGAACCGGTGCAGGGTTAAAAGACAGTGATTGTTGCAGCTTTTACATCGAAATTCCGTGGTTTTAACGTGAGATAGATCAAGTGCCTTCTCACTTAAATCTAAAAGAGGAGTTTTGTCCGTTGTACGCTCTTTGGCAATAAGCGCAGCACCGTACGCTCCCATAAGACCGGCGATATCAGGTCGAATAACTTCTTTACTGATATAAAGCTCAAATGCTCTTAAAATCGCATCGTTTAGGAAAGTGCCGCCTTGTACGAGTACGTGATCACCTAATTGCTTAGTATCGGCAATGCGCAGCACTTTATGCAAAGCATTTAAAACAATTGAGTGACAAAGGCCAGCTGTAATATCTTCTACAGTTGCCCCGGCACTTTGCGCTTGCTTGACCTTCGAATTCATAAAGACCGTGCAGCGTGTGCCTAAATCGCAGGGGTGCTGGGCGTGAAGCGCTTTTTGCACGAAGTCCGATAATTCAAGTCCGAGCTGCTTGGCATACGTTTCAATAAAAGAGCCGCAGCCCGAAGAGCAGGCTTCGTTGAGTTTTACATCCGAGATGGCTCCGCCTGTGACCTTCAGGCACTTCATGTCCTGACCGCCGATATCGATCACGTAACTTGTCTTCGGATCGAAAGCTACAGCTGCACGCTGGTGAGCAAGCGTTTCAACTTCGTTAAATTGGCTGCCCAAAGCGGCCTGTGCGAGGCTTGCGCCATATCCGGTCGTGCAGATCGAGCGAATCTGAGCACTGGCCGGAATTTGCGCTTTCAGCTCTAAAACTTGAGGGATGAGTTTGGGAAGCGGATCGCCTTCGTTATGATCGTACCAGTCCTTAAGAATTGCACCTTCTTGATCAATTAAGACAAGCTTTACGGTGGTGCTGCCTAAGTCAATTCCTAAAAAGAGATCGCCTTGCGCATCTTTGAGCACAGCTCGTTTGGCACAGTGAGCGGCGTGACGGGCTCTAAAGGCTTCAAGCTCATCTTCGCTTTCAAAAAAAGGGGCAAGTCGGTCTGTTTCGCCTTCAATCGTATTGATGCTGGCAAGCTGTTTCAGAAAATCATCTACCGTAAGTTCATTGCCAGTAGGATTATCAAGTGCATCTAAAGCAGCTCCATAAGCAACGGCGTATTGAGCATTGTCAAAATGCTCAAATTCTGTTCCTGGGGCTTTAAGTTTTCGTTCAAAAGCTTCTGCTAATTGCGGCAAAAAGTGAAGGGGACCACCCAAAAAAGCCACGCGACCTGCAATAGGCCTGCCGCAGGCTAAGCCGCTTATGGCTTGGTCAGCTACTGCATCAAAAATGCTGCGGGCAATATCTTCACGAGGCACACCACTATTGAGTAGCGCTACAACGTCAGTTTTTGCAAAAACGCCGCAGCGTGAGGCAATGGGATGAGAGCGGCGCGCGTTTTGCGCTAATGTGTTAAGCCCAATCGGATCGGTTTTTAATAGTGAGGCCATCTGATCAATGAAGGCACCGGTGCCGCCCGCGCAGGCCTCGTTCATTCGCAGCTCAACCCCTTGGGTGAGGTAGATGATTTTTGCGTCTTCGCCGCCCAATTCCACCGCCACGTCCAAAAGAGGATCATTGGTTCTTAAAAAACTGCCGGCCGCTACCACTTCTTGCACAAAGCCAACCGAAGTTTTTGCTGATAACACGAGAGCGCCTGAACCGGCTAAACGCAAGCGAGCTTTCCCGCAAGCAACTGTTTGATACAGATCAGTTAAAAGAGTTTTGAGAGTCTTAACGACCGCACTTTTATGACGTTCATAGCGCGAGGCGATAATCTTTTTATTTTCGTCAATCAGCGTATATTTGACGGTTGTCGAACCGATATCAATGCCTAAAGACAAACAGGCGTTTTCAGACTGCATAAATCAACAACGAAAAAATTTGTAATACAAAGCTCAGACCGAATGGGTCATCATGATCCGCTCGGACAAGGGCAAGAGCTTATTTTTATGTCTTAAATTTTATCGAAGATTATTACAGTTGGATTGCCTAAAAATTGGTCAATGTGTTAAGAATAGGCCTATTTTAAAGGCTTAGATTTGAACTATCTCTGATATCAAAAAATAAAAAAGAGATCCCGACAGAAAGGCTCGGTCGGGACCCCTAGAGCAGGTGATTAGCAAGAAACTATTCTTCGATCACTTCGGCTTTTTCAATGATGACATTTTCTTTTGGAACATCATCATAAAAACCCCAACGTGAGGTCTTTACGCGGGCAATGTCATCGACCACTTTTTCACCGGCAACAACTTTGCCGAAGACGGCATAACCCCAGCCTTGGGGAGTGGGAGCCGTATGATTTAAAAAGTCATTATCAACAACGTTGATGAAAAACTGAGCTGTGGCAGAATGCGGATCGCTTGTGCGAGCCATAGCAATCGTGTACTTATCATTACGCAGACCGTTAGCGGCTTCGTTTTCAATCGGTTCGCGAGTTTGCTTTTGCTTCATGCCTGGCTCAAAACCGCCGCCCTGGATCATAAAGCCGGGGATGACACGATGGAAAATGGTATTGTTGTAAAAACCGTCACAAACATATTGCTCAAAATTCTTGCTCGTAGCCGGTGCATGTTCGTAATCGAGTTCAATATCAATCACACCCTTGTTGGTGGTCAAGCGAATCATATTATTTTCCTTTAGTAACAGTCATATTCTTAATAATCACATCACGGATGGGCACATCATCGTAGTAACCCACAGAGTGAGTTTTGACGCGAGCAATGGCATCAACAGTTTGCATGCCGGAAATGACACGCCCGAACACGGCATAGCCGTAACCGTCCTGAGCCTGGGAAGCATCAAGGAAGTGATTGTCTCTGACATTGATGAAAAACTGGCTCGTCGCCGAATTCGGGTCAGAAGTTCTTGCCATGGCAATTGTGCCGCGAAGGTTAGATAAACCGTTTCGTGATTCTAAAGCAATTGCCTTGCGGGTGTCTTTTTCTTCCATACCGCTTACAAAGCCGCCGCCCTGAATCATGAAGTTGGGAATAACCCGGTGAAAGAGCGTGTTTTTATAAAAACCGCTTTTTACATAGGTCAAAAAGTTTTCGACTGTTTTGGGTGCAGCTTTCGGATTAAGTTCAAGCACAAAGTCACCCATATTGGTCTGCACTTTGACAAGGGGCAGACTTTGAGCCAAAGCAACCGGTGCAAATGCAGCAGTCAGCACTGCACCCACCATCATGCGTCGAGTGATAGTCATCGGAAATGTCCTTTATTTTTCTTCCAGTTGAGCTTTAAGCGCTTTTGTCTTTCTTGCAAGCGGCTTATCGTTAGGCGTAATGCTTAAGGCTTTTTCATAATATTGCAGCGCTTTTTGAGCATCAGCATGACGCCCTTGGAGGGCGAGATCGCCTAAATTTTCGTAACCCATCGCAAAGTTCGGATTAAGGGTAACAGCTTGCGTAAGCAGGGCCGTTGCTTTCGTGTAGTTGCCTTCTGAGGCGTAAATGGCTGCCAAATTATTGTACGGCTCAACGATTTCAGGATAGCGATCAATGAGGTCTGTTAACGCTTGTTTAGCCTTTGCACGTTGCCCCATTCGGGTGTAGACAACGGCGCGCTTAAATTGGATCTGAACATTTTTGGGATTAGCTTTTAACGCAAGATCCATCTGCTTTAACGCATCGTCCCATTGCTTTTCAACAATAAGGCGGTCTACAAGCTGTAGGCGTTCGGTTTCATTTCTCGGCTCTTCAAATTCAAAGGTAGCCGCTAAGCTAAAGCTTGCCGCAGAACTCAAAACAATGACTGCGAGTCCGTAGGGTAAAAGTTTCTTGATATTGAGCATGGGAATAACACCATTTTATGTTAAGACGCATTATATCGATTGAGAGTTAAAGCTTTTGATATGGAAGAGAAACAAAACGTTTCGATTTCTAAAAAACAGCTGAAAACTTATGGTGCATGCCACGTGCCTTAATATATACTGTCAAGGTTAAATCTTTAGCTTATTTGGTACCTTCCATGTCTTTAGAACTTTATTCCACACTGAGTCGCCGTAAGCAGGCTTTTGAACCGATTACTGCCGGCGAAGTCAAAATGTATGTCTGTGGCGTGACCGTCTACGACTATACGCATATTGGTCACGGCCGCACCTTTATCTCTTTTGACATTATTCGTCGCTGGTTAGAGGCCAGTGGCTACAAAGTGACATTTGTGCGCAACATCACTGACGTGGATGACAAAATTATCCGCCGTGCCGCCGAGCGTCATGTAAGCTGTGATGAATTGACCGATGAGTTTGCCCGTGCGATGCAGGAAGATATGCTCGCCTTGGGTTGCTTGGCCCCTAGCGTTGAGCCCCGCGCGACACACTTTATTCCGCAGATGCTCAATATCATCGACAAGCTTGAGAAAAAAGGCTTGGCCTATCAAACAAAAAGCGGTGATGTGGCCTATGCCGTCAGACAATTTAAGGATTACGGCAAACTCTCCGGCAAGTCCATTGATGATTTAATCAGCGGTGAGCGCGTAGCAGCCGATGAAACGAAACGTGACCCTCTTGACTTTGTGCTCTGGAAAAGTGCTAAACCAGGTGAACCGCAATGGGATAGCCCGTGGGGTAAAGGACGACCCGGTTGGCACATTGAATGCTCTGCAATGAGCTGCCACTATTTGGGTGAGACCTTTGATATTCACGGGGGTGGTCCTGATCTGATTTTCCCGCACCATGAAAATGAAATTGCGCAAAGTGAAGGCGCCAATGGTAGGCGCTTTGCTAACTACTGGATGCACACCGGTCCTTTGCGCGTCATGAATAAAGAGGGCAAGGAAGAAAAGATGAGCAAGTCGCTCGGCAACTTCTGGACTGTGCGTGATGCAATTGCTGAGACCGATGATAAGTTTGGAAAGGGGAACGGCGCTCAGGTCTTGCGATTTTTCCTGATGCGCACCCACTACAGAAGCCCAATTCTGTTTGGACCAGATCTGATTGTGGATGCCTATCAAAGTCTCAAGCGCCTCTATACGGCTTTAAAGGATGTGCCTGCTGACGACAAACCTCTTGATTGGACCGAAGAGTGTGCAAAGCGCTTTGCCGAGGCGATGAACGATGACTTTAATGTGCCTGTGGCCGTGGCTCAACTCTTTGAATTGGCTAATCGAGCTCAGGCTCAAAAGAGTCCTGCCATGAGTCGACAGCTTAAAAAATTGGGAGCTATTCTCAATATTTTGCAAGGCGATCCCGAAGTCTTCTTAAAGGGATCAACCGCAGGGCTCGATGAGGCTGCGATTGAAGAGGCAATTGCCGCACGTGCAGCAGCCAAGAAAGCCAAAGACTATGCAAAAGCTGATGCTATACGCAAACACTTGGCAGAAATGGGTGTAATGCTCACGGATACGCCTCAAGGCACGACCTGGCAGCGTGTATTGGTTGAAAAAGCCCACTAGGCAATGAACCCCGCATGTGTTTCAAAAGGCGCCTTTCCCGACTATTGGGCTAAGGCGCTTATCTATTTAAAAGCGAAAGACTCAGTGATGAGCGATCTAATTGATCGTTACGGACACATTTGCTTTAAAGCCCACGAGAGTGTTTTAACGTCCATTTTGCGGGCTGTTGTTGGTCAGCAAATTTCCAATAAAGCGGCAGCAACGCTTTGGCAGCGGCTTGAAAGCCACAAAACCGGTCTTTGGGAATCCTACATTTTGCAGACGCCCGCATCGTTTTTTCGCTCTTTGGGTTTAAATCCTAGAAAAATTGCAGCAATGAAGGAAGTGGCTTGGCGTTGGGTCAGCGGCAAGTGGAGTGAAGCATTCTTTATGGGACTTACCGATTCTGAAGTCATACGGGAAATCGAAAGTATCAAGGGGCTTGGTCCTTGGAGCGCAATGAGCGTGCTTATTTTTGGGCTCAAGCGCCCGGACGTTTTCCCTCTTTTGGATTTTGGCGTCAGACAAGCCTTAGTTAATCTTTATCTACCTGATGAAAATGTCAACTCTGTTATCCGCAGTCAACTGCAAAGCCGTGTAGAATTAATCGCTAATGTCTGGGCGCCGTATCGTTCCGTCGCCACTTGGTTTTTGTGGCGTTCTTTAGAAAACACGCCCCTCGATAAAGAGAGAAAATAATGGCAAAACAAGTTTTTTTAGAATTTGAAAAACAAATTGAAGAGCTTCAGTGCAAGATTGATGAATTAAATGAAATGCAGGAAAAAGACGAAGGCAAGAAGATTGACCTGACGTCTGAAATTGAGCAGCTCAAACTGAAAACCGAAGAACTTCTTAAAGAAACCTATGCCGAATTGACGCCGTGGCAGACTTCGCTTGTGGCCCGTCACCCGCAGCGTCCTTATATGCTCGACTATGTGCGCATGGTCTTTACCGATTTTCATGAATTGCACGGTGACCGCGCTTATGCAGATGACACTTCCATTGTGGGCGGTTTGGCACGTTTGGCCGGTCAGCCAGTAGTCGTTATCGGTCACCAGAAGGGGCGAGACACCAAAGAGCGCATGATGCGCAATTTCGGCATGAGCCGTCCTGAAGGCTACCGCAAAGCGCTGCGATTGATGAAGTTGGCTGAGAAATTCTCACTTCCGATTTTCACCTTTATCGATACGCCGGGGGCTTATCCCGGAATCGGAGCCGAAGAGCGCGGTCAGTCGGAAGCCATCGGTCATAATCTTTATGAAATGAGTCATTTAAAGACGCCTATTATTGCCACTGTGATTGGCGAAGGCGGATCGGGCGGTGCGTTGGCTATTGCTGTGGCCGATATGGTTAATATTTTGCAGTATTCAATCTATTCGGTGATTAGCCCCGAAGGTTGCGCCTCTATCCTTTGGAAGGATGCATCTCGCGCTTCTGATGCGGCACAAGCTTTAGGTTTGACCGCAGATCGGTTGCGTGAACTGGGTTTAGTCGATCGAGTTCTTTCTGAACCTTTGGGCGGCGCTCATCGCGACCCGCAACTAATGGGAGCAAGTCTGAAGAAAACGCTCACCGACCAGATGCGCCAATTCATGCCGATGCCTGTCGATGAGTTAGTGGCTCGACGCCTTGAACGCTTGCTTCAGTACGGTAAGTTTGAAGAAAAAGAGCTCAATAAAGTTTTAGAGCCCATCGCCGAACATGAATCTATTGCCGAAGAGCAACCGGCTAAAACCACTAAAAAGCGTCTAACCCGTAAGGCTCACAATGCCGACAAGAAGACTGAAGAACACAACGCAGATTAAATGCTCGGCCTCCACACTTTCGCTTCGTACGGTCGAGGGAAAAATTCTTGAGGCTTTGCGCGGGGCGATCAGCGAGGCTTGGGCTGAACACTCCCAGGCTAGCCTTTTTGTCGCAGACAACAACTATCCTCACAAAGCCCGCATTGTGGTGGGCTTTTCTGGTGGGCGTGACTCCGTTGCGCTATTGAAGTCTCTTTGCGTGCTACGAGCCAAAAGAAACAGTCCCATTGCTGAAATTTTGGCTGTGCACGTTCATCATTCCTTAAGTCCTAATGCTAATAAGTGGGCTCGTTTTTGCCGTGCGATGGCCGAAGATTTGGATGTTGACTTCAAGGTGGCCTACGTGCGCGTTAAAAGTAAGGGCGTTGGAGTGGAAGCGGCAGCAAGACAAGCTCGCTACGATGCGCTTTTTAAGGCTGCTGAGGCTTTTAATGCTGATATGGTAATGACGGCGCATCATCGAGATGACCGTCTGGAAACATTCCTTATTCAATGGATGAGAGGAGCAGGGCCCGATGGCCTGGCTACTTTCCCGGTTGCCAGAAGCGTGGGCTCAATTAAACTCGTTCGTCCGTTGATGACACTTCCCAGAGAGATTCTTGAACGCTACCTTGAACTTTACGAATTGAGTTGGGTAGAAGATGAGAGTAACGCCGATACGGCCTATCTGCGCAATGCCATTCGTCACGAAGTGTTGCCCGTTATGGAAATGATTCGTCCGGGATTTAAGGAAGCCGCGGCCCGTTCAGTAGACCTGGTTCGCCAATCCGCCCTTGTTCTAAAAGAAGTTGCGCAGGAAGATCTTGCCCGTATCCAAACAAACGAGTATTGCATTGCCATTTCTGGGCTTTTGAAATTGTCTGAACCCCGTCAGTCGCTCGTTGTTAGGTGTTGGATTGAAAGCTTTGGACTTTCGGTACCTTCCAAAGCTAAGCTCGATGATTTGCTCAAACAAATTCGCTCAACCGGTCATGATACGAAGCTTGCCGTAAGAGTCGGCAACAATAAGCAAATCCGCCGCTATAGCGATTTACTGGTGATGCACGAAGCGGCTGGCCAGAAAAAGGATATGACGCGCTTTGAGACGCTTACTTGGAAAGGTCCCGGACAGTACTCTCTGCCAAGCTGGGGCGGAGAGCTGATTATTTCTGAGGCAGGACCCGGAGAGCTCGGTGTGGCAGAGTCCTATTTGACTGAAGCGCCGCTTCAAGTCAGACCTCGGCAGGGGGGTGAAAAGTTAAAGCTCTATCGCAACCGTCCCCGTAAACATCTGAAGGATTTGTATCAAAAAGCGGGAATTGCAGAATTTGACCGTGCCAACCTACCGCTACTTTGGAGTGCAGAGGATTTGATTTTTGCCGCGGGGCTTGGCATGGATGTTCGCTACGAAACAGAAGATGAGTCAGTGAAACGTTATCGGATTGAATTCAAAGCCGATGCGACACTTTTGACCTTAATGGGTCAGTAGCTATTAGAACGTAAAAAGAAACCCGAGCTGAAATTTTTTTCTGCTCGGGCTTCTTTTTTTCACTTTTAGCCGAGATACTTCAAAGCAAAGGCGGTCATCACCTTGACTCCGTTATCAAGCGACTGAGGATTGAGCTTCATATCCGGATGGTGAAGGCCAGGTGTGGCTCCAGCGCCAACACCGATATAAGCCGTGCGAAGCGAGGGCTTTTTCACTTTAAAGAAGTGGAAATCTTCGCCACCGCCAATACTTGTGGGACGCATTTTATCTGCGCCTAAAGTTTCAGCTATGCACTCGCCCATTTCTTTCACGAGTTCATCATCGTACTCACAAGCCGGAATTACATCACCCATGAGTTTCATCACAGCCTTTCCACCAAAAGCTTGGGCCGTATTTTGAGCACAGCGTTCAAGTTTTTCAAGCATATCCTTCATTAAAGGATTGGTCTGAGCTCGCACGTCATAGAGGCAATAGCCCTTATCAGGAATGACGTTCGGAGCTGCTCCTCCAACTTCAATCTTGGTGCATTTCATAGACCATGTAAGCGTTGGTGCAAACTTCAAAAGCCCAGAATTTTGCACAATAGCGGAGAGCATTTCTGCACAGTTCACCCCCAGATGGGGGCGAGAAGCATGAGAGGGGAAACCTTCAACATCAATGCGCACAAAGATGCTCGCTGAGTGCATCAGGGCGGCAGCCACTGTGCCGTCAGGAATGTCGGTAGCAGGACGAATGTGAAGACCCAAAGCTATATCCACGTCGTCCAGCACCCCGTCCTCAATCACGCTTAATGCTCCTTTGAGCGTTTCTTCGCCGGGTTGGAATAAAAGTTTTAAAGTGCCGCGCTTAATATGGCCCTGTAGACGCGAGGCAATGGCTAAAAGCATGGCACAGTGAGAATCATGGCCACATGCGTGAATGACTTTATTCTCACCGTTAATCTTAAAGGGTAGCGCATCCATATCGGCACGGATCATCACGCATGGACCGGGCTCGCTGCCTTTTTCAACGGCTACAACACCGGTTTTACCAACGCCGGTTGTCACTTCATAGCCCATTTCTTTGAGTTTTTCAGCAATATAAGCACTGGTTTTACATTCTTGAAATCCCAATTCAGGGGTTTGATGCAGATCGTTATAGAGTTCAACGACATTGAGTTCCTGGGCCATGAGCCTCTCCTGATTAAGTTAATAACAGAAGTTAATTTAAGAAAAGTGACCGAGAAAAACAATAAGTAATATGAACTAGAAATGAGAAAGGGGAAGTCAACTGACTTCCCCTTGGAATATGGTGCGCCGGGTAGGATTCGAACCCGCGACCCCCTGGTTCGTAGCCAGGTACTCTATCCAACTGAGCTACCGGCGCGTGGAGTGGAATTATGCACGTTTTTGATTGAAGATGCAATAGCTTTAAAAAATATTTTTTATGGTGTATTTGAATATCTTTTTTGGATCAGTTATTTCCACGGTTATCAGTCTTTTTGGATAGCGGCTAAAACCTTTGCGGCAATTCTTCTGACTAAAAATCGGGGAGCAATTTGAGCCAGACACACTAAAGTTTTATTTATAAAACCATAGACAACAACCGCGCGGTTAGCATATAGGCCGTTAAGACCTCTTTGAACAACGTCTCGTGCATCGGTAAAAGCAAAACGAAAAGATGGGAATTCTTTAACACCAGCTCTTAGCCAAAAGTTTGTCATCACAGGGCCCGGGCACAACGTGGTGACGTGTACACCGTCTTTCTTTAACTCTTCGTGTAAAGACTCGCTGAAATTTAAAACATAGGATTTACTGGCTCCATAAATACCCAGTTTTGGACAAGGCATGAAAGCGGCAATGGAGGCAACATTTAAAATATAGCCGCGATGGTTTCCCCGCATAGATTTTGCATAGTGCAATGTGAGTGTTGTCAGAACCTTGATATTGAGTTCCACCATCGCAAGCGACTCAGAATTTTGATGGGCAACAGCACTGCCATAAAGACCGAATCCGGCATTATTGATGAGTACTTCAGGGCTAATGCCGTCTCGCTTTAAATGAGCGATCAAATTTCTGAGGCAAACAGGATCGGTCAAGTCTCCGGCCAGTGCCACTTTGGCCTGTGGGATTTCTTCTCGAATAAGGGCTAGTTTAGCAGCGTCACGTCCGGTCACCACCAACCGATAGCCTCTAGCGGCTAAAAGTTTGCAAAATTCTAAGCCCAAACCGCCCGTTGCACCTGTAATGAGTGCCCACGGTGCATCAGTTTCGATTGTCAGCGACATACCTCAGAGACCTGCGGAAGATTTACGACTTTAACAGTACCGTCTTGTGCATACAAGTTGTCAATGGCAGATTGCACCATATAGGGCAAAATATCATCGATGCGGTTGCAGGGTGCCTCGTTTCGCACAACAGCGTTAAAAACAGTCGTTGGAGTTTTGCCGTTCGCTTTGATGAGTTTCAGATCCAGCTCCCGCACATAAAGCTGTTCGGTATAAACGCGTGAGACAAAAGCTACTTGAGGGCCGAAGTAGGGTCCACCATGCCAGCCATGGTGAAAATGTCCCCAGCCGAATCCTCCACCCATCACAGTGACGGGGACTTGCTCGGTTCGGCGAACAATTCGCGAAGGGGCAACTGACCAAGCCACGCTCATACGATACTTTTCACCGCTTCCGGCGGAAACACTTTCAAGGTGAGCTGCCGCTAAAAGATTCTCAAGACTGCCTTTAATGGCCTGATACGTCGGATCATTTTTCTTACCGGAATCCGCTGCTACGATTGCAACTTTGTCACCCCAATCGGGCATCGCATATAGCCCTGGATTTAGATCCGGTGTCATCGAGAGTTTCGATGAGATACTCACCTGAGTTTGCACTGTGGGCGAAGCGCAACCTGTCACCGCCACAAATGCAGCAGTGATGACAGCTAATTTATAAACAGTTCTCAGCACGGTTAGCTCCAATAACTAGCAGTCCTTTGAAACTATTTTAGTTAATGCCGTGATACTCAACAAAATAAATGCGTTTCAATTTGTTGATCAGTCACTGTAAGATAGCCACCCTGGTAAGCATTACTAGCTCTGAAATCCCAATCAGGCAGCACATAACGGTTAATAGTGTCGTTGAGACAATAGCTGCCAGGTCGGTGTGTATGACCATGAATAACTGCAGTGCAATGTAGGCGCATGGCATCGGCAAGAACAGTTTTGCAGTCCACGTCCATTAAAAGAGCTTCTTTTTTGACCTTACTTTCTTTAGAGCGTGCGCGGGCGTTGTGTGCAATAGTAAGGCGTTTCTTAAGGGGCAAGCGCAGTATCATCCACTGCCACCAAAAGCTTCTAACCTTATGTCGAACTTTTTGGTAATCCTTATCATTAATGCACCAAAGATCACCATGAGACAAGAGTATATTTTTTGAGCCTACTTGAGCCACCGTTGGGTCACTTAAAAGTGTAGCGTTGAGTTTTCGTGCCAGTGTTTCTCCCATCATGAAGTCACGATTGCCGTGCATGAGATAGAGTTTTTTTTCTGTGCCGTAAGCTTTAAGGGGTTCAAGAATTGAAGCCGCGCTGTCCCAGGCATCGTCTCCCACCCAATAGTCAAAAAAATCCCCCAAAATTAAAAGCTCTTCGTACCGAGCAGCTACCTCTTGTAAAAAACGTTTGAAAAAAGCCGCTTGTCCCGCCACCTCTGTATTTAAGTGTAGATCAGAGATAAAGCAGGGGTAGGTGAGCGTAATGCGGTTGGTTTTCGCTTCAATGCAGGGACAGGAAAAAAGTGACATCGATCAAGTAGACAATGAAAAACACAATGCCGACATTTTAACCGAAGCATAGAAAAAACCGCCTGAGAGACCAAGCTTTCAGGCGGCTTAAAACTCTAGGTGAATTTCTAATTAGTCGAGCTTTTTCACTTCAGCAGACATCTTGCCCAACATGATGCCCAACTCCAAAGCACGTTGAATGCCGGTAACGGAGAGGCATTCAAAAATGCCGTGGTAGTTCATACCACCGGTGAAAAGGTTAGGCGTAGGCAAACCGCGGGCAGAAAGACGGGCACCGTCGGTACCACCGCGAACGGGTTTTTCATGAATTTCTACACCGATGCGGCGGTAAGCTTCACGAGCCAAATCACACACAGCAGGAGCTTTGTCCAAATAGTTCTTGAGGTTATGGTATTGAACCTTGATGTCAGCCGTCACACGGTTGTCCCAAACCTTGTTCATTTCTTCAACCATCTTGCGAACGTAGGTCATGCGTTCTTCAAAACGGAAGTTATTGTGATCGCGAATGAGCATCTTCAGATCAACGCCTCGCACAGCACCGGAAATACCCATCGGGTGGAAGAAGCCTTCATGGCCTTCGGTCTTTTCAGGAATGGATTCAGCGGGGAGACGGGAGATAAAATCCATTGCCATACGGATAGCATTGACCATCTTGTTTTTGGCAGAGCCCGGGTGAGTGTTAAGGCCTTCAAAGTGAACCTTTACCATGGCGGCATTAAAGGTTTCAGTTTCAAAGCCACCTAATTCGTCACCGTCAAAGGTGTAAGCATATTGAGCACCGAATTCGGCAATATCAAAGTTTTCAGTGCCACGGCCGACTTCTTCATCAGGCGTGATGGCAAAGCAAAGCTTAGCGTGGGGCACTTCGGGATGTTCAACAAAGTAGCGGGCCGTTTCAACAATAATGGCGATACCGGCCTTGTCGTCAGCACCTAAAAGTGTGGTGCCGTCCGTAACGACTAACTGTTCGCCGGCGTATTTAGCCACACCGGGGAAGCGTTCCATCGTAAGAACAATATTCTTTTCTTTGTTTAAGACAATGTCACCGCCCTTGTAGTCGACCACTTGCCACTTAGCGGGATCACCGGAAGCTTCAGGCGAAGTATCCATGTGAGCAATCATGCCCATGGCCGGAGCGCTTTCCAAACCAGCCGTGGCAGGCAGGTAGGCAAGCACAATGCCTTTATCAGTAACGCGAACGTCTTTGAGACCCACACTTTCAAATTCAGCCTTTAAAAGCTGAGCATAAGCGAGCTGAGTCTCGGTCGAGGGAGCTGTTGTGCTGTTGGGATCAGAGGTCGTGTTGTATTGGGTATAGGACAGGAAGCGTTGCAACACCAGGGGGAGCTTGGCAAAGCTTTCTGCTGTGTAATTGCCGTAGTAGTCATGCTTTAACATGGGAGTTCACCTCTAAATAAAAGAAATGCGTCAGACATCGGCGCAAAAAACTTCGTCGATTCTACTGAACCATGCTCTTTGTTAAGTACAGAATATAGGTTAATTTGCTTAAGCTCAAATGCTTATGAAATTTAACAATGCTTAGGGGTTTTAACCTATTTTTACAGCTAGTTACTTTTACCTATAATCGCCAAGACTTTTTGTCAAAACAGGTTGTCGGCCGCAATCGGTGCGGTCGATCTCATTTCTATCCAATTCGGAGAACAACATGACTTGGACTATGTGGGCTGCTTTGATCGTGGTTGTGGGCACGGTCTGGGCTCTTATCAAGCGCTATGAAACGCGTTTGGTGCTCTTGACATCCGGCTTGATCATGACCATCCTGTCCTTGGACCCGATGGCTGCTTTTGCGCAGTTTGACAAGTCGATGACCAACAACTCGCTGATCATCGTGATCTGCTCGTCGATGGGTTTTGCCGCGACGATGAACCTGACCAAATGCGACCTGCATTTGGTTTCTCTTTTGACGAAGCCTTTGAATAAGTTAGGGCTCTTGCTCTTGCCGTGCTGCATGATCGTAACCGGTATTACTTCTTTGGCTATTTCTTCTCTTTCTGGTATGTGCGCTGCTATCGGTCCGACGATCGTTGCTTTGATGATCCGCGCCGGTTTCCGTCCTGCCATGGCCGCTGCCACGGTGATCTGCTCGACGCTGCCTTCTTTCTGGTCTCCGGGCTCTTCTCACAACGGCTTTGTCGCTAAGCTTGCTGAATGGCCTGTGATGGACTTCGTGACCTACACGGGTTTCCGTACGCTTTTGATCTCTTTCGTTTGTATCGTTTTCCTGATGGTTGCCTGCATTATCTTCGGTGACTTCAAGAAGGGTGGTTTTGAAAACGACGGCGTTCACAAGAGCAATGTTGAATTGCCTGAAAACCCGAACGTGCTCTGGGCTTTTGCTCCGCTTCTTCCGGTGGTGCTCTTGTTCGTGATCGCTTTCTGGTTCCCGAATGTGAAGATGAGCGTGGCAACGGCCATGTTGTTCGGCTTCATTTACACCATGATTGTGACTCGTTCCAATCCTGCTGAATTGGTCAAGAAGTTCTTCGACGGTATGGGCCACGGCTACGGTAGCATCATCGGTTTGATCATTGCCGCTGGTGTGTTTGCTGCCGGTCTTCGTACGTGCGGTGTGATCGACGTCTTTGTTGAATACCTCAAGAACTCCTCCGAAGTCGCTAAGCTCGGTGCCGCTATCGGCCCGATGGCTTTGGGTATTATGACCGGTTCCGGTGACGCCGCAGGCTTTGCATTTAACGAAGCTGTGACACCTCATGCTCCTGAATTTGGCATGACGGTTCCTGACTTGGGTTACTTGGCTATTGTGTCTGCTACCTTAGGTCGTGTGTCTTCTCCGATCGCTGCAGGTGTGATCATTATTGCCGGTATTGCTAATGTTTCGCCGATCGAAGTGATTAAACGTTCGCTTCCGGTGAACGCGGCTGTGATGGTCTTCCTGTACTTCATCAGCTAAAACCAACAAGAAATGTGCCCATTCCCCTATGGGCACAGTTGCTTGATGAATCCGCCCGGTCTCCCCACAAGAGCCGGGCGATTTTGTGGCTATTTAAAAAGTTCCCGTGCGATTTTCATGGGACAAAAATTCGGACCGCACATGGAACAAAAGTGACTTTGCTCAGCGCCTGATCCAGGAAGCGTTTCAGAACGCATTTTCCGAGACTTCTCTGGAAAAAGTGACAAGGCATACTGATCATCCCAACGAAACTCAAAACGAGCCATGCTCATTAATGCATCAAGAATCTCGGCACCAGCCACGCCTCGAGCGATGTCGGCAGCGTGTGCTGCTATTTTGAAAGCAGCCATGGCTTCGGAAACATCTTGGCGATCGGGCAGACCAAGATGCTCCTTAGGAGTCACGTAGCAAAGCATCGCAGCTCCCGAAGCTGCAATGGCGTTTGCGCCAATAGCGGCAGTAATATGGTCGTTTCCGGCTCCGATATCGGTCACAAGAGGTCCAAGAGTATAGAACGGTGCATGATTGCACCAAGAACGTTCTAAAAAGGCATTACTTTCGATTTCAGAGCTACGAATGTGACCAGGTCCTTCGATCATGACTTGCACATTAAATTCTGAAGCT
Source organism: uncultured Sutterella sp. (assembly GCA_900544345.1). Lineage (GTDB taxonomy): Bacteria > Pseudomonadota > Gammaproteobacteria > Burkholderiales > Burkholderiaceae_F > Aphodousia. The sequence goes on from UQUR01000011.1 coordinate 30,110, forward strand.
TCTCTATTGAGTTCTCCTAATGTTTTTAATTCTGCTAATTGAGCTGCATCGCTGCCATCTAAAATTGAGCCCGGTCGCAGTCCGTCGCCAAGCGATAAAGTGAGATCGTAATGACGGGCGATTTCTAATATTTCCCGAAAGTGGGTGAAAAGGAAGTTTTCTTCTTTTTTTAAGTGCATCCATTGCGCAAGGATACCGCCGCCTCTAGACACAATACCGCAAAACCGATTGCGCGTAAGCTCTACGTGAGATCGTAATATTCCTGCATGGATAGTCATGTAGTCAACACCTTGCTCGGCCTGCTCTTGCATGACTTCAGCAAACAGGTTCCAGGAGATATTTTCTATGCTTTTAGCTCTTTGCAGAACCTCGTATATTGGAACTGTGCCGACAGGAACAGGACTGACGTTTAATATGGCTTTGCGAATTTCAGTGATGTGTTCTCCTACAGATAAATCCATTACTGTATCTGCACCGTTTTTTATTACTTCGAAAAGTTTTTCTATTTCTGATTCACTTTTAACCTTTACGGCATCAGAACTGCCGATATTGGCATTAATTTTTGTTTTAAATGCCGAGCCGATAATCATTGGTCGGGCATTGATGTGTAGAAAATTTAAAGGCAGTACTGCCCGTCGGGCAGCAATCTCTTGCCTGACAAATTCAGGAGTTATTCGAGGATATCGGTCAATGACAGCTTGGAGTTTTTTGCTCAGTTTCGGATTACGGAGTCGAGGCAACTCTTCCCGCAGTCTATTGAGCATTGTGCCTTCAGTGACAGCAACGTAGTGCATCTCAGGTGTTATTTCGCCTCTATGAGCAGATTCTAATTGAGTGCAAGCGCCTGGTTTGGGGCGAGAACGGGGTATAGTAAGGCAAGAATTTAGATACGGTTTGTACAGGGTCGGATTTTTGCCGCCTCCAAATGCTTGGGCAGTATCGTGAAGCTTAATGAGTTGAAAAGGGACGTTTTCTCCTGCCAGTGTTTTCTCCATCAAAACTTGAACGGTCGAGGAGTTGTTATTTAAAGATAGTGGACGATGCATGGTTGCCTCCATAACCAAGGAGGACTCCAATGCGGATTAGGCACAGAGGTTAGAAAAACGTTTCGCGCCGCAGGTTTTAACCTGATCCGCTGATTGGGAGTATTTCTCAACGGTCAGAACTGACCGTACCTCCAACGTTTCGAAGTTAATTTAGCAAAAAAACTTCGGACTGACAAAGTCAGTCCGAAGCACTGCTTCTAGAGTAAGCGAGGGAAGTTAGGCAACAAACTTCACCGTATCCATTGCAACAAAGCGGATGCAATTGCAGATGCCACGCAGGTAGGTATCAATTTCGGCACCAGGGATGCCAAATTGAGCTACATCGTGAGCGTTGAAGGTCAGCACACAGTCCATGATGCCGTCGTTGTCCACGTCTTCAAAACGGTGAGCGATCGGATGAGCTGGTGCATTAACGGATTCTTTCTTACCGGTAAAGCCCAAGCTCCAGTAGACTGTTTCCATGTCAAGACCGGTGACATCAAAGTCAGCACTGCCATAAAGCACTACTTCAACCTGAGCATCCTTGGAAACAGACAGTTCATCGGCTTCCACACTCATCATGTGAAGACTGATTTGTTTGAGCATCTTTTCCCAAGTTTCATCTGCTTGAGCACATTCACGGGCAGTGAATTCTCCGAGATATTGACGGGCGGCTTCACGATCAAGCGTCTTGGCGTGGGCGACAGCTTCAGCATAGTCCGCATTGAGTTTGGCTTCAAACTTCTTTTGCGTGCGCAAAATACCGGGTAAAAGACCGCGGTTAAAGTTTGTTAATTCGCCGATTGTGGCATAGATGAAGTAGCTCTTATCCAAATCGTAGTCAAGATAATGAGGCTCAAGATGGAAGTGGTTCTTGCGGGCTTCATCAATTGTCATCCATTGATAGCCTTCAGGAATCACGCCAGACATCGGGAACCAGGGCAGGTAGATACCGGTGTCCTGATAGCTCGTGCAGCGCCACATTGTGTTATAGATCGGATCTTCAGCCAAGTCCATCACCCAGGATTCACGCGTTTGAGAACGGGAAATGTCACGGGCAGAGACGTGGAATGCATCTTCACGGCCGTCTCCGCGCGTGGCGTAAGATTCGTAGCAGGTCAAGCGTAACACGTCACGGACTTCTTCCCAGCCCATGGGGTTAGCAGGAGCGAGCAATTCCGGATAATGCAATTCATCCTTGTAGTAATCGCCCGTAATTGCCCACCAGCCAAGACGCATACGGCGAGATTTTGTCGGAGCATGACGGTTTTCGTCACTTTGGTAAGCCATGGCGAAGTCAAAATCACTGTAGTCGCCCGGCACCTTCGGTGTATAACGGCCCTTCTTGATGGCGTATTCAATCAGGTCTGCCGGAGCAATCACGTTTTCATGGTCGTTGAGGTCAACGTGACGAATGGCGAGCATGTTGGAAATCAGCATCACTTTGTCATCGGGGATGCGCTTGGCAACATAGTGATGGCCTTTTACAACGTTTAAGCACCAGGCTTCATTTTTATCGGCAACCGTGTAGTTGCGAGCAGAGCCGAAGTAGCCGTATTCGTCAAGTAACTTGGCAGCGATTTCCATCGCTTCACGAGCCGTGTGAGCCCGTTCGGCCATGATACGGCGAAGCAGGAAACCCACTCCGCCTTCTTTCAAACCCAAAGAGGCCTCGTCGGGATCATCTCCGTCAAAAGAAGAACCACCGCCGTTAGAGCAAATCACCAGACCGGCCTCATTTGCATAACCTTGGTCGAAAGAAGAACCGTCGATTTGGATCATGTTAGACCAATACGTAGCAACCGTTTCGGCTGCTTCGGGCACTTGGGCACGACCCGGTTCGGCAACGAGCACGTCACCGGCGGCGTGCTTGCCGCCCGGGACATAAAATTGTTGGTGAAAAACACGTCCGCCCGAATCCTCATTATGGCCGACGATGACGCGGCCCGTTTTGGATACGGCCTTACCGACGATAACAGTGGTACACATGGATGATTCTCCTTTCTGGTGTACAAAATAATAGGAAACCCGTTTAATAAACGGGCAAAAAGAACTGGGCAATATTAGCAAGACAGGGGTAAAAAAAGAGCGGTCTAAGCGTAAATGCTTATATGACCGCCAATCGAAATCAAACAGATGTGTTTTTAGTTCCAGTCATGGAAAATGATAAAAGCTGCCGCCATGATCATGATGAAACCCACAACGTAGTTCCATTTTAAAGGTTCACCCAGGTAGATCACGGAAAAGCCCATGAAAATAGTCAGAGAAATGACTTCCTGGATAGTTTTTAATTCAGCTGCACTGAAATAACCATAGCCGTATCGATTGGCAGGAACCTGGAAACAATATTCAAAAAAGGCAATAAGCCAGCTGATGATGACAATGTGCCAAAGCGTGACCTTAGGAAACTTTAAATGGCCATACCAGGCAAAAGTCATAAAAAGGTTGGAGCACAGCAAAAGCCCGATAGTGACAACCGGAACCGGCAAATGCGACAACATGGAAAAATCCCTTTTAATAATATTTGTACGAGAGCGCGATTATAGGATGAGGGACTTGAAGCTGCAACGATCCGAAACTCTTTATAGTGACAACTGATTAAAAGACCAGCAGCCGTATAGAGTTTTCCACCAGACTGAATTGTAAACGGGCCGTTTTTATTGGCTGCCCCAATTAAAGGCGTGCGAGCTGGAGCAATTAACAAAACAGACTAATCTATCCCAGGGTGCGCAGATCATATTAAGGAAGTTTCTGTTTTTTTTATCAAACACCAAAAACTTCCTATCTATGAGAGAAAATACAATAGTGTTTTACAGATTGAACTTTATCTATTTAATTAATGTTCAACTGACATTCGCATTTCAATTTCTACGACATTGTTTCTCCATTGATGGTTTTCGCTCTGGGAAACGATCTCAAATCCTAATTTTTTGTACAGAGACAGAGCAGTTTTTAAGTCGCCCGCTGTACCTAGCTCAATATTTTTAAAGCCCTTATTTTTACAATAGTCAATGGCATCGTTTATGAGTTGCTTGCCAAGCCCCAGCCCTCTGAAGGCAGGATCAAGCAAAAACCAGCGAAGCAGAGCGGTTTCACCTTTACCGACTACGGCAATAGTACCGATTAACTCTCGCTCATACTCTGCGATCCATATTCGATCATTGATAGGATCGTAGTGGTTAATGAATTCAAAAAATGTTTTAGCAACATAACCCTCAAAAGACAATCCATAGCCAAATTCCTGTGCATAAAGACGGCCGTGCATGCTGATAATCTGCCCCATATCGCCTGGCTTGATATTGTGTCTGATAGTGACTTTCTTTTTATCTAAAGCTTCTTGGGTAATAATGCGCTGCACCGAGGAGATGCTCTTAAAGAGCTTTTCTTTATTTTCTTTACTCAATGGCTCAATGAGACTGAGAATTTGCTTATTGGAGCGGCTATCCATTTCAGCGATATAAGCTGAACCTTTCGCTGTCATGTCCAATAGCTGTATGCGTTTATCTTCTGTTGAGGGACTTTTATAAATTAAGCCTTCGTTGACGAGCTTAGTAAGAATGCGGCTTAAATACCCCTTATCCATCAAAAGGCATTTACTGAGTTCGGTTGCTGTACAGAGTGCTCTGTGACTGATTTCAAAGAGGATTCGAACCTCAGCCAAAGAGTGTTTGCCTCCTAACAGATGATGGTCCAAAAGACCTAACACGTTGGTGTAGGTTCGATTAAATAGTCTGATCTTTTGCGTCAGTTCTCTATCACAACTCATTTAATAAACCTCTAATATAATTGATAATATCAATTAATATAGTTGTATATGTCAACTAATATTGTATTGTAAAACTTTCAAATCGTGTATGAGATGGTTTGTTAGAAAATAGTGAAGATAGATGTAGCGTTACAAACGAAAAGAGGGGAAGCTTTTGACTTCCCCTCAGAAATTTGGTGCGCCGGGTAGGATTCGAACCCGCGACCCCCTGGTTCGTAGCCAGGTACTCTATCCAACTGAGCTACCGGCGCGTAGGGTCGTAATGTTACGCATCTCAGATGACTTTGTCAAATAACGTGATCAAAAATCGAAGCAGGGTGCTCTCCTACCGAGCAGACGGCAATGATTTTTTCTTCAGGACTAAGTTTCAATAATTTTCTAGCCTTCTGATCATTAACGATAATGCGACATGTGCACCCTAAACCGAGTGCGGCAGCTGCAAGATAAACCGACTGTACCATGACACCGGTGTTAATAGCACGCGCACGTTCATTAAGTTCTCCCTCAGAGAAGTTAGCTTTAATGGTTTTTTCCAGTAATTTAGCCGAGAGCGTATTAGTTTTTCTGCCGTCAGAGACAAAAACCAAGTGTTGGCTTGCTAACTTCATCCAGGTTTTAATTTCTCCGAAATTTTCTCGTTGATCTTTTCCCTCAATAAATAGGAGTGCATGACGTTTAGGAAGATACTTCCAAATACCGTTACCCTGAACAACATAAATACTCACGTCTTGCCAGTTAAAGGCTGAGGGTGTGGTGCGTTTGAGTTTTTTAGGGCGATTGATGCCACTGGCAGCCCACAAAAGTGCTGATACTTTATCCTCTGCGATGGGTTCGCCTGAGAAGTCTCTGTTTGTGCACCTTTTTTCAAGCGCTTCTTGAAGAGTCATCTCTAATTTTTTAGGAACAGGCAACATTCTCAACACATCATTTTCACCAATGGGCTCAACCGGTTCATTTTCTTCTCTGTACCGGTCAATCATTGTTTGCAGCTCATCAATGTCAAAGCGATCGAGCCACTGATCTAGCTTATCTTTATAACGATCCTGAACGCCGTCCCATTCAATTAAAAATTCATCTTGCTTAGCTTTGATTTCCCGACTGAAAAGCTTCTGTCGGGCCATCAGCTCGCGCTTGGTGACTTCCCAATCTCGTGTGAGCTTTTCATGTTTTTCTTTGAGCTCGTTTTTGAGGGTTTCTAAGGAATTTTTTAGCTTTGCTTTGACAGGCATGTTGTTATTCCTTTCTCATTCTTTAAGGGTTAGCTTTTCTGGCACGCTGATTACGGGGTTTGTCCGGTGCCTGCTGAGTATTTTTGATGAGATGCTCTGCTGTGAGGATCGGATGCTTAAAGAGCATCCTTGGGCCCTCTTCACGCATGATAACGCGCGCCGTTTCTTTTTCGTTAGCTCGATAGCAATGAATTTTGCATTTCAGACATGTAGGCTTTTTTTGTCCAAAGGGACAGCATGCGAGCCGCGTTAAGGCATATGTGAGAAAGCTTCTGCATTCTTCGCAGAGCGAATCACTGCCATGATGGCGTCGACAGAAGTCATACACCATGGCAGTCAGAAGCTGAGCTTCTCTCTTCAAAGCGCCGCTTTCGAGTCTTTCAGGATGAGCATTGGGTTTGACCAAATTCATACTTGCCTCAGAGGTGCATCAGTGCTTGAAAAATTAAATCCCAAAAACGATTCTGATCTAGCTTCAGAGCCACTTTGGTGTGACAATCTTCTGGGGCTTTTCGTCTGAAGTCTGCAACGGTCATGCCGCTTGTATAAAGCCCTCGATATTCCACGTGCACGGGAGCAGTTTCTGTCTCAATAATCGAGGGATCAATTACGTAGGCAACTGCACAAGGATCGTGCACGGGAGGCTCATCAAAGCCTTTTGAGCGTTTATAGTTTTCAGAAAAGCGTGTTAAAACTTGTCCTAAAAAGACTGCAGCGGGCGTTTGCATAGAGGCTACTTTTTCTTTAACCGCTTTTGTGGCTAGAGCCTGATACGTTAAGTCAAGTCCGATCATGACGATCGGCCACTTTTCTTCAAACACAATATGTGCCGCCTCAGGATCGTTTTCGATATTGAATTCAGCCATTGGTTTAACGTTACCGATGTGAGCGCCGCCTCCCATCAGAACCACTTCTTTGACTCGATCAATAATCTTTGGTTGCAGTCTTGCGGCCAAAGCAATATTCGTGAGTGGTCCGATAGGTACTAGTGTTATCGTTTTGGCAGGCTCACTCATAATGGTATCCACAATAAACTGAGCTGCGTGTCGGCGATCCACTTTAAAATCCGCTTCAGGCAGTGTGGTTCCGTCAAGTCCTGACTCTCCGTGGATGTAGGCTGCGGGCACAATTTGCTCGCGCAAAAGCGGCCGTTCGGCTCCGGCTGCTACAGGGACATGATCCAAGTGGACTAGTTTGGCAATTCTTAACGCATTGCGAGTGACCTTTTCGAGCGTCTGATTGCCGGCAACGGTCGTAATGCCTAAGACTTCGATGTCCGGGTGACCTGCTGCCAGCAACAAAGCTACGGCATCATCATAGCCAGGGTCACAGTCAATAATGATCTTTTTCTTTTCCATATCAGTCAATTTTCTTTGCTTTAAATTCGGACAACTCTTCAAGAGTTGGAATGGAAGCCACAGCCCCGCGTCGTGTAACGCTCATGGCCGCTGCCAACATCGCTTCATCAATGAGATGCAAAAAGGAAGCAAGATCTTTTCGAACCGAATAATCCATGATGGCTTTTAATGCGTAGCCCACAAAAGTGTCGCCCGCACCTGTTGTATCCACTGTGCTTACAGAATAGGCTTTAAAGTGATAGAAGTGTTGCGGGTTTTGCGGCAAAGAGCAACTCATTCCACCTTTACCCAGTGTTAAAAAGATCAAAGCTTTGTCAAAGCGTTTGCGAAGGCCTAAGAGCAAACGCTCAGGCTCAATTTCATTTTGTCCCAAAATACCCTGAGCTTCTGTTTCATTGACAATCAATGCATCAACACACTCAAGGGGATAACTTAAAACAGCAGGGCAGTAGGGGGCTGGATTAAAGACTGTGAAAAGATTTCTCTTTTTGGCTTCACGCAGAATCTCTTCGACTCCATTGACCTCATTTTGCATCAGAACCATGTCGCCTTCATCTAAATCGTCGAGCGCATTTTTTATATGTTCGTGGGTGAGTGCGTGGTTTGTACCGGCAAAATAAAGAATAGCGTTTTCTGCTTCGGGCGTCACCTGAATCACGGTGTGACCCGTGGCAGCACTTTCATCAATTTTAAGAAACCGAACATCAATACCGGTCTCTTTCATAAAGTCGGAAAGAAAATGACCGTCTGCGCCCAAAACGCCACAATGCGCCACTGTCAGTCCACTTCGGACGGCAGCTACCGATTGGTTAAGCCCTTTGCCGCCCATAAAAATCGTTCGATCAGTCGCTTCAAGCGTTTCGCCGGCTTTCAGGAAATGGTCTACCCGATAGACGTAGTCAATATTGATAGAGCCGAAATTGAGTAATCGCATACCGTATTCGTACAATTTCAGTAGTCAATAACAGGGCAATTGTAGCGAAACGAATTGTGAGATTTCCTAATCCTTTCGGAGATATGGGAAAGGCAAAAAATAAACCCCCGGAAAGAGAATTTTTCCGAGGGTTGAAATCATTTTGAGATTTCTGTGAATTACTTCACGCGGGAGCGATATTCGCCCGTGCGGGTATCCACTTCAATCTTGTCGCCCGTTTCAACGAAAGCAGGCACTTGAAGGACATAACCCGTCGTCAGACGTGCAGGCTTCATCACCTTGCCGGAGGTATCACCCTTGACAGCCGGTTCCGTGTATTCAACTTCACGCACGAGAATCGTGGGCAATTCGACGCTGATGGCACGGCCTTCGTAAAACACGACTTCAGCGGGCATGCCGTCTTCAAGGTACTTCAAAGCATCTTCCATTACGTCGGCTTCAACTTCGTATTGGTTGTAGTCGGCGTCCATCCAAACATAGTGCGGATCGGAGAAGTAGCTGTAGGTGACTTCTTTGCGGTCGAGCACGAGGTCTTCAAACTTATCGTCAGCGCGATAAACCGTTTCCGTACCAGCACCGGTGAGCAAGTTTTTCAACTTCATCTTGACCACGGAGGCGTTACGGCCGCTCTTGGAGTATTCAGCCTTCAACACAACCATCGGATCCTTGCCGATCATCACTACGTTGCCGGCGCGCAGTTCTTGTGCGATTTTCATCTTGTTTTCTTCCTCTTTGAATCCTCAATCCCGTCCTCACACGCTCGGGAGCGACCCGGGTGATCATTGGTATCGCGAATTCACAAAAATTGATATAAGGGGCAATCCCCAAAGAAACGTTTCTCTTTTCGCCTAAATGCGAAAACGCGTTATTTTAGCCATTTTTAATCAAATCGGAAAGTTTGTCGCTTAGAGACCCTAAAGACCTGAGGTCGCTGCCAAAGCTTTTTACCGCTTTGTTCCATTGAGGTAAAGCTTTGACTAGGGTTTTGAAAAGCTCCTGGTCAAAATCCCCTTTGTTGTAGCTTTCTTGAACCGAGCACCACATATCAAATACTGAGTCATCTTCAAAGTAGGATTTGAGACGGTTTTGAAGTGCTTTTAATTTCACCATATGAATATCATCATCTTGGTGATAGATATGCCAAATAAAAGGAACATCTGCAATCATGGCTCGCGCGGCACTGTCTTCTCCGCGTACAAAAGCAATATCACTGTTCCAAAGTAGCTGGTCAAAATCTTTTTGAGCCGTAAAAGGCAGATTTTTTACGCGAACCCAAGGTGCGCTTTTAATTGCGTCGGATTTACTCAAAAGGTGTGAAGCCTCACATTGACTGAGGTTGAGTTCAATGGGGGTGTTTAGAGCCTTTATTGCGGTAGCCAGGTCTTTAATAGGACCGTAAGGATAGGCAAAAAAGAAAATTCGTAATTCTGATGATTTTGCAGGGTGCGATAAAGTAAAAGAAGCTTTTCTTTCTTCGTAGTCCTTTTCAATTACAAGACCGCCGGAACGTGCTGTCACACCGGGAAAATAATTAATTTTAACTAACCCGGAAGTCGGATCAATGGAGGGCACCAGGTGACAGTCTTCAATCCAGCTTTCAGCACTGAAGTAATCAATATTGAACCACTTTGGACGGCTTTTTCTCATGAGCACTTCATAGCCCGGAGGTAGCCTGCAGGCAAAACCCTCAATCACGACATCAGCTGACTCGAGCGGACAATAGCCACTGTCCCAGCTTTTTTCCCAACGAATGACTTCAATGCCTTCATCAATTCCGATTTTTTCTGTTGGGCTGTTTTGACTGACGCCTGCCAAAAAGGTCAAAGTTTTCGGATCGTCAATAATTAACCGCACACGATAGGACTTCGCACGCATGGCTCGCGCCAGGCGCCACATGACGCCCGCGTCACCGAAATTGTCAATAACTCGGCAAAAGATATCAATAAGAGGTGATTGCGACTGGTGCATAAACAATTAAAATGTTCAAAATTCAAATGAGAGTGTAAGCGAAGCGAGAACAAAAATGGCGTTTGATGCCAAACCAATTTTGCAGAATTTGCCGGGACTGCCCGGTGTATACCGCTATTTTGACGAAGCAGGTAATTGCCTTTATGTGGGCAAAGCGCGAGACTTAAAGAGAAGAGTTTCCAGCTATTTTCAGAAAAATGATTTAAGTCCCCGCATTGCGATCATGGTCTCGCAAATTGCTCGAATGGAAACGACTGTTACTCGCTCTGAGGCTGAAGCACTATTACTAGAAAACAATCTCATTAAGACTCTTTCACCCAAATACAACATTTTGTTTCGCGATGACAAAAGCTATCCCTATTTGAAAATCAGCGGTGAAGAGTTTCCGAGAGTCTCTTATTATCGGGGAGGGGTAGATAAGAAAAGTCGTTTTTACGGTCCCTATCCTAATTCTCAGAGTGTCAAAGAAGCTATTCAAATACTGCAGAAAGTCTTTAGGTTGAGAACATGCGAAGCTGCGGTTTTTAAAAATCGCTCACGTGTGTGTCTGCTTGCGCAAATCGGACGTTGCTCCGGCCCTTGTGTCGGTGCAATAAGCCAAGAGGATTATGCGCGTGACGTAGCACGTGCCGAACAGTTTTTAGATGGGAAGTCAGAAGATTTGATGGGTGAACTTCAGAGTCGTATGCTGCGGTATTCTGATCAACTCGAATTTGAAAAAGCCGCTGCCGTGCGTGATCAGATTGCAGCTTTATCAAACGTACTTCATAAGCAAACAGTGGAGACAACGGGCGCGGACGTTGACGCTGACATCATCACTGTGGCGGCGCAAGGCAATCAGGTCTGCGTGAATCTTGCGATGGTGAGAGGCTCTCGTCATTTGGGCGACAGGGCCTATTTCCCGAGTGTTCCCAAAGGACAGAGCGTGGACAAAGTCGAGGTGTTTGAAGCCTTTGTGAGTCAGCATTACGAAACGATGCCGGTGCCGACACTCATCATTACCGATGTTCAGGTAGAAAAAGAAGAGTTGGAAAGCGTACTTTCTGAATTGTCGGAGCGAAGAGTTACGGTTGTTCACTCACCCGTAGGTGTTCGCCGTGAGTGGCTCAACATGTGTAAAACCAATGCCGATATTGCACTTGCTCGCCATGTGGCACTGGAAGGCTCTCAGCTCTCGCGCCTCAAAGAGCTTTGTGAGGTACTTGAAATTACTGTTCCCAATGATGACTGGATGAAGGTGCGACTGGAGTGCTTTGATATCAGTCATAGCTCAGGTGAAGCAACGCAGGCTTCGTGCGTCGTCTACGAGGGAGCTGGCATGGCGCACAATCTCTACCGCCGCTTTAATATTACGGGCATTGAGCCAGGAGACGATTATGCGGCTATGCGTCAGGTGATCGAACGACGCTATATGCCGGTTAGCCGCGGCGAAGCACAACTTCCAACAGTGGTCCTAATCGACGGTGGTAAAGGCCAGGTGAAAATGGCAAAAGATGTTTTCACTGAATTGGGCCTTGATACCTCGGTGATTGTCGGTGTGGCCAAAGGTGAAGGGCGCAAAGTAGGACTTGAAACCCTTATTTTTGCCGATGAAACCAGAGAGCCCTTAGTGCTAGGCCGTGAATCGCAGGCTTTGATGCTCGTGGCGGAGATTCGAGATGAGGCTCATCGCTTTGCTATTACAGGAATGAGGGCTAAACGAGCCAAAGCCCGCAATGCTTCACGATTGGAAGATTTTGAGGGGATTGGACCAAAAAGAAGACAAAAATTATTGAGCCGCTTCGGTGGAATGCGTGGATTAAAGAACGCAAGCATCGAAGATATTGCTACAATCGAGGGGATATCGCGCAAGCTTGCCGAGCGAATCTATCTTCAGTTACACGGGCAGGCACCTAAAGCTTTACAAAACACAAATGAGTCGTAAACCATTACCGGTCAATGTGCCGATGATTTTGACGTGGGCGCGTATTGCGCTGATTCCTTTAATCATCGGGGTTTTTTATATTCCGGATCAAATTCTTTCGCCTTTTATGCAAAACGTTTGGGCAACAGTGATTTTTATCGTTGCGGCTTTAACTGATGCTTTTGACGGCTACTTCGCCAGACGCTACAACATGGAAAGCGCAATCGGTGCTTTTTTGGATACTTCAGCCGATAAACTCATGGTTTGCGCAGCGCTTATCGTTTTACTGGATTTTCATCGAGTGGATATGCTTGTGGCCCTCATTATCATTGGTCGAGAAATCACGGTGACCGCTTTGCGTGAATGGATGGCTAAAGTGGGAGCCGCAGCGCGCGTGAAAGTCAATTGGTATGGGAAAATTAAGGCAATCGCTCAGATGGTGGCTATTCCTATGCTCTTATTCCATGAAGCGGTTTTCGGCATCTCTATGGCTTGGCTCGGCACTATCTTGATTTATATTGCAGCGATTTTGACAATCTACTCCATGGTCGTTTATCTAAGAGCTGCTGGTCCTTACTTAAGTTCTGAACCAACTACGAAACAGGACAGATAATTTCTTAGAACGTTAAGTTCTTAAAAAGGTCAAAAAACTCGGTTAGCGCCGAGTTTTTTGTTTGTGCAAGACGTTTTTGCACACTGAATTCAGATTTTTCTTGAGAATTTCAACAAGTTAAGCGTTCCAAATTAGTTATCATTTGTTACAATATTTAGCTCTATCTTTGACATTTGAGGACTCCGAACGATGGATCCGTTTAACGCAGGCTGGCTTTCGATTTTGCCTCCGGTCATTGCCATTGTGCTGGCATTGTGTACCAAAGAGGTGATTTCATCGCTTTTAATCGGCATTTTGTCCGGTACTTTGATTTATTCGGTTGGCATGGACCACTCCAATCTTGTGATGGGAACGGTTCAGACAACTTTTAAGTTAATGAGCACCAAGGTGGATTTCAACATCTTGATGTTCTGTACCATGTTAGGGGCTTTGGTCTATGTCATCAGTATGGCTGGCGGCAGTCGTGCCTACGGTGATTGGGCTATTCGCAAAATCCGTAGCCGCCGTGCTTCGCTTTTAGCTTCGGGCGGCCTGGGTGCCTTTATTTTCATCGATGACTATTTTAATTGCCTCACTGTGGGTACTGTGATGCGTCCGGTCACCGATACCTATCGTGTCTCCCGTGCAAAACTTGCCTACATTATTGACTCGATGGCCGCTCCGGTTTGTATTATTGCCCCGATTTCGTCTTGGGCTGCAGCCGTGGGCAGTAGCTTAAAGTCTACCGGTGCCTTTGAAAGTGACTTTACGGCTTTTGTTTCAACTATTCCGTATAACTTCTACGCACTTACCTGTATTGGTCTTGTTTTTATTCTGTGCCTATTCCGTCTGGATTTCGGACCGATGAGGCGCGCAGAAGAGCGAGCCGAGCTGGGTGATGTCGGCAGCACTGAAACAGCCACCGATCAAATGCGCGTGAGTGAAAAGGGAACGATTTGGGACATGGTGATACCGATCGGAGCCTTAATTGTATTTGCTGTCTTAAGCCTTATGTATTCTGGTGGCTACTGGGGAGACGATCCTGCTTACCATAGCTTTGCATCTTCTTTGGGTAATAGTACGGCTTCAGAGGCTTTGGTATGGGCATCTTTTGGTGCATTGGTAGTCGCTTTCTTGCTCTTTATTCCGCGCCAGGTGGTCTCTTTCCGCGACTTCATGGACGGCTCGGTTGAAGGGATGAAAATGATGTTGCCTGCCAACATTATTTTGGTCTTGGCCTGGACAATTTCTGGTGTTTGCCGTGATTTGCTTCAAACACCGCTTTTTGTTGAATCGCTCGTGACTTCGGGCGGCTTCTCTGCTATGTGGTTGCCTGCTGCAGTCTTTGCTTTAGCAGCATTTTTATCTTTCTCAACCGGTACGGCATGGGGTACATTCGGTATTTTGATTCCGATTATTGTGCCGGTGGCTCAAGCCCTGGATCCGAACCTTGTAGTTGTTTCCCTTGCTGCTACTTTGGCAGGCTCCGTTTTCGGTGACCACTGCTCGCCAATTTCTGATACAACAATTCTGTCATCGGCTGGTGCGGGTTGTTCGCATATTGAACACGTCGCGACTCAGTTGCCGTATGCCTGGGTTGCTGCTATTTCTAGTTTCGCGGGCTACATTGCGGCTGGTTTGAGTAATGCTAATGTTTACGTGAGCTTGCTTGTTTCCTTCGCCGTTTTAATCGGTTTGGTGGTGACTCTTCACTTGATGGGCAATAAACGTACGCCGCAACAGGCATAGTAGAGTCAAATACAGACAAACAAAAAAGGAGGCAGCCGCCTCCTTTTTGCATTTGTGTGGATTGGAATGCTACTTGATTAGTTTAGCCTCCAGTGCATCCAGCTTGGTAGAAGTGAAGTCTTTATCAACTTCAGCTGTTAATTCCATCAAAGCGTCTTTTTTGACGTGTGACCAGTTCATATCATCATCCAAGTCAACCACGATCGTGTCACCCTTGGCATCAGTAAATTCGTACTTGTCTTTTTCTAATTGCTTTGTAAAGCGACCGTCGATCACGACGATCTGATCGTCTTTGGCCTTACTCTTTAATTGAGCGATAGAAGCCATTTTTTCATGCGTGAAGCCTTGAGGAGCACCGGGGCGCTCTTGACCAGAAAAACCGGTGGGACCGGCTGCCAATGCAGCAAACGGAATAGCCAAGGCACAAAGAGCAGAAGCTAACGTGATTTTCTTCAACATATCGAATCTCCTATTTGATCATTCTTTTTAGTTGATTCGTAGTTTAGAAGAGAAAACTTAGAGAACAAATAGGGGAAACTTAGCCGAACCTAAGTTTTCTTCATAGAACATCGGCGCGGAAACCTCTGAATTCATTCAGAGGAGGAAGCGCCGCCTCCTTTCTGTATTCTGTTAAATAGGTTTTGCGTTTTTCCAGC
>UQUR01000012.1 GCA_900544345.1 uncultured Sutterella sp.
CGTCCATATTGCCAGCAGTAGCATCGGTAGATAAGCGACCGTAGCGAGCTAAGCCGTTTACAAAGAGGCCGGAATCAAACATGCGGCTTGCGTACAGAGACAACGTATAAGCATCGGTATCAGCCTGACCGTTACTCATATCAGCGTCGCCATTCATGTAAGAGAAGGCAGCACCGGCAACCCAGTTTCCGATCGTAGCATCAGCACCGACTTGAACCGTGGTTGTTGTCAAATCAACGCTTGCGTCGTCATAGGCACTTTCACCACCATAGACCTGAGCCCAAGCACCATAAGCGTGGCTGTTATCACGCAAAAATTCCATGCGCTGATTGGTGTAGGCCACTTCATCACGCCAAGCAACCAATGCAGCAGCGTTAACACCCTTCATGGATAAGAGCTTCGTGTTCTCTTGGATTTGAACGTCAGAAGCTTTGTTATCAGCAGTAACGTTCATTCTCATTTCGCCCTTGATATCGCCTTCTTGAACGATATTGGTCTTAGCAGCTTGAGCATCAACCTTTGCATTCAAGGATT
The DNA here is from genome assembly GCA_900544345.1 of uncultured Sutterella sp. GTDB lineage: Bacteria > Pseudomonadota > Gammaproteobacteria > Burkholderiales > Burkholderiaceae_F > Aphodousia. The sequence goes on from UQUR01000012.1 coordinate 535, forward strand.
CCATAACGCTTTGTGCGTCATCTACATCATCAGCGGTTATTCCACGAGCTCTAACGGACAATCGAGTATTCTTAGCTGTTGTTTCAACACTGACGGTACCCGATTCCACTGTCTTACCATCGGTCTTAGCGGTCAAATTAATCGTACCGCCGGTACCGGTCAAATTCTCGATTTCAACAACCTGATCAGCACCGTGTCGAACATTGATCACACCGTCATTGAGTTTGAGGACATTAAGACTCTGCGAACCTCCTTTAAGAGTCGTTCCGCCCATCTCACTTTCCCAATTATCAACGATGGTAGGATTCCACTGAGCACCATCGGATAGTGTTAACGAAAGACCAGTTACCTTCGTTGTGTCACTGCCTTCTGCTGTTTCAGGGTATTCTCTGGAAACATTGCCGGTCCAGGAGGAATCAGGGCCGGATAAGTCAATGTTCACGTACGCATCAATGATATTGCCACTGTTATTGCTACCACCAGGAGTTTCGAAATTAATATTGCCATTCAGAACGACCGTTCCTTGACCATCTTGATTGATATTGACAGTGGAATATCCACGCACATCAATTGCAATTGGAGCGTTAACGGTCAAATTGCCGGCAATATCAACAAGCCCGTTGGAGAAAGCCAAAATACCGTGAGTGTCTGCATTAATCGTTGTTTGATTAGCTTTAATAATCGTGGTAGCCCGATCGGTATCCCCAGGATTTTTTTCCTCTGTATTATTGCCTACATGTATCCCCATGCCAGAATTAATGCTTAAGGTGTCGGTTTCAATGAGCATTTGACTTTCATTGTTAGTCAAACCGTACCCTTTGGCATTAATGACGACGTTTTTGCCTTTAATTTTTGTATCGGAGTCAAGTGCCAGTTTCTGGCTAGTTGCGTTATTACCCACGCCATGTCCAGAGGATGTGATACTGATGTCTGTTGCCTCTAAATCTAAAACACTGCCAAAATTCAAGATACCATAGGAGCGATCACTACCTGATGCTGTGATGTAAATCGAGTTGGTCTTTTCGTCTCCCATTCTAATAGTTGAAGACTTTTCTGATCCTCCGAGATCAGCCTTTATTGCATTGACTGCTTGAGAACCATCCGATAAAGCTTTGACGACAATGTCAGTTCCGGTTACATTTAATGTGCTGCCAGATTCAACTCTTAACGCATTAATATTTGTAGATGTTCCTGTTGTAGAGCCTGAACTGAGCACAACTGTGTTCTGACCTAAAATATTGACAGTAGACTCTGTGCCGACAAAAATCGAGTTTATTTTCGCAGTGGCAGTTATATCATCCGAGGTCACTGTCAAAGTTTTTTTGTTGCTCCAATAAATCGCTTGGGCCAAATTGGGATTTTCTAAAGATCCTTCCTGAAAAGTAGCATCTTTGTTTCCAACATCGAAACTACTAATGCTTTTTGCATACGTAGTAGAAGATAGAGTAAGCAGCGCGGCTAAGATAGCCGTCTGAAGAGTAGAACATTTCAACATGTTATGATCCTTAAAAGTGAATTCAATTGTCGGCTATTTTCCCCCTCCCCTAAAATTAATATTGATCGAGATCAACTAAAGAGTTCAATTCATAAAACTGAAAAAAATTAAAACTAAAAAGCCCCCAAAACTCGAAAGCTTTGAGGACTTTATTGATGGTTAGAAGTTGGTGTTAGAACATATACTTCACACCGACTTTACCGCCGATAGAAGAAGCTCCATCTTCACCGCCGCCAACAGTCATTTGAGCGTTAAGAAGCAAGTTGCCGTTACGAGCTCTCAGACCAAAATCAGCTTGAACCGGGCTTGTGTCGATCACATCCTGTTCATGGTTAAAGACTTCAATTTCTTTATCTCCGAATGTCGGGATGTAAGCTACGCGCATTGTCGGTGCAAAGCTCCAACCGTTTGCATTTTGTTCAAAGGCATTGATACGCAAAGCGATCGGCACCTGAACAAGCGTTTGATCCTGATCGTCGACCTTGACCGTACCGACATCCATTGCATCAGTCTTGAGCTTAGAAACACGGACACCAATGCTCGGAACGAACTGGAAGGCACCGGCCGTCAACTGATACTGAGCACGAACACCTGCAGAATAAATCTTGGCATCAACGCTTTGATTCATTGCTGCCTGTGATGACGAAATATCATTATCAGACTGCACATAGGCCAACTCACCCACTAACTTGGCAGGACCGAACGATTTAGCAGCATAGAAGGCCACGCCATAATTCTTAATGTCATTCTTGATGGAAGAAACAGAACTATTAAGAGAACCTGCACCGTATTGGATGGCACCGCCGGCAGTGATGGTATCAGTGAGTGCAAAGTCAGCACCGAAGGCTCCGTAGCCCATATCCGTTTCAAAGTTTCCACCGTGATCGAGATGGTCAGCATCATAGCTTTCACCGCTGACATCAACCCAGAGGTTTGCGCCTTGAGCAAAGTCCTGATCGATTGAAGTGCGATCAGCAATGGACTGAGCCAACATCATGTCAGCACGGCGAGTCATTGCCTGGATACCGGTCGATGCTAAAGCAGAAAGACCGTTATCAACATCGTAGGAACCAACAACCTTATTTCCATCAATCTTAGCTTCAATGAATGGGTTATCGGTCACGACACTCGTACCGTTATCCGTAACCTCACCGGAAGCAAGAGTTAAAGTAGAAATAGAGGCATTGCTGATACCTAAGTAGCTACCGTCATTCAAAACAATATTGCCTTTAACGGCAGGACCGGAGAGTTTGGATTGATCAACAATCAACATGCCCTGTTTATTAACCGTCAAAGCATTGGCAACAGAGGCAGGAGCAGCCGTCAGACTACCATCAACCAAAACACCGCCCGTAGTACCTAAATCAACTGTCGTTGCGGTATAGAAAGCAGAGGTAATACCATCAGGGCCCCAAGACAAATCATTGACTGAGGCAATCTTTTCAAACGCAGACGTCGCATCAGCTTTAGTACCACCAAAGCCAACTACAGCGTTGCGGCCGCTGACTAAACCGACAGTCAAGGTTTCGTTACCTGTGTAGCCGAAATAGGAAGCGTCGGCAATATTGTTAGTACCTTCTTTCCATGCCGGGTCAACAAAAATAATGCCTGTCATTCCTTCTAAAGAATTGACAGTCAGGTTACCTGCAACATTGTCTGAGCCAACATTAACCGTACCGGAACCAGAAATAGTGTCAATGACAAAATCCTGATTGCCTGTTACGTTAACAGTTGAATTTAACGCAGTAGTCACCTTGCCAGAGATTTGACCGCCTTTAGCATATTGTCCACCAAGGTTGAGACTAGAGTTTTCTTCAACATTAACATTGACAGGTTGTTTTCCAGAAGTTGAAATAATTTCTGCGCCGTTGCCAGCAAGTGAGAGCTCTTTACCACCGGTAACAGTCACAGTATTTGCTTCACCCAAATCAATCGCACCAACACTCAAACTTTCTTCTCGATAGGCCACATCTGTGCTTGGAACTCCGCCAATCTGAACATTTTTATCTTCAGCATCGACTGTCACTTCATTGAGTTCAACATTGGCACCCACATTTTCAATCTCTTCGAGAGTGACCGTGTTGTCAACTTCGCCGACCAAGTCTCCTAACATGACGACTTTAGCGTTAGCTAACAAATCTCCAGCGCTTTGAGCATAAGCTAAATTGTATTGGGCGTCAGTGATGCCTAAAGTAGCGCCTTCATTGAAAGTAACTTGGTCAGCTGTGTATTTCAGAGCTTCAGCGTCAGTGACAGTAGCTTCGGCATCAAGAGATTTGGTGAAGACTTGAGCAGAAGAAGTTTCTAAAGTACCGGAAATAACCAACTTGCCGCCGATGGCTTCGCCATTAACATTTTGGTTTCCGCTGCTGGCAGCATCAGCTATGCTAAATGAGGCAAGAGCAAGTTGTGCTCCGCTATCAACTGTTGCTGTATTTTTGATATTCCAGTCTGAATTAACGCTTAAGCGACCGGCTTCAACATCAACAGTACCGTAGTATTTATTCAAGGAGCTATTGATAACCAAATTACCGGCACCAACTTTTGTGATACTGGCGTGTTTACCATCATTGTTTTTAGTACCTGTATTTGGGATAGAAGATGCAATACTATCGGTATCATCAGTTGTAACACCTTGACCAATAGTCAATGTTGCTCCTTCATCAATATCGAAAACAGCATCTGAACCACGATCAAGGAACAAGAAACCACCGGCAGTTGCAGAAGTCAGGTGGTAGCCATAGGTATCAAATGATTCTGCAGTACTGTCAGAGGAGACTGTATTGCCAAAATACGTCAAATTCTTAGTAATCTTAAAAGTTACATCAGAGTCGCGTTCTACATCAGTTGCATTTCCAGTTGAATAATCAACCGAAATAGCACCACCAATTGCGTAGCCTCCAGTTGTACCTTCCGTCTTCAAAGAGATTGCAGAGTTATTAGTAAAGAGTGTGTCCTTGAAAACGGTATCTGGACTTCCTTTGATCATGACAGCACCGCCACCAGATCCAGTTTGAACAAGTCCGTTTTGGTTTACATTAGCTCCCGTTGAATGTACAGAATTACCCGTAAAGGTGGCATCTTCAATATTTAGCGGAGAGCCGTACGAGTAAATAACACCACCGTAAACATCATCACTGTCTACTACTGAATTATTTGCAAAAGTACTTCCATGAAGCGTTAAGCTTGAGTGAGCATCGCCAATAAAGAAAACAGCCCCAGCTCCATTGCCTCCTTTAAGGATCTGATCGTTTACATCAAAGAAAGCAGAGACTTTGGTTTTTGTACCTTTATTGACGAGGATGCGCCCTGAGAATGTAGCTCCATCTTCGAAATTTAATTCTGTATCCTCAACTCCAGCGCCTACCAATATGTTACCAACTGTGGTTGAATTCTCTGTGAAATTAATTACATTATTCTTCGCGCTCTTACCTTCTTCTTTTTGGACCATAACAGCATACTGATTGGCAGCATTGATTGTATTATCGTTTGTAATCAAGCCTTCATCACCGCTGACCAGAATAGCAGTACCGTTTGTAACATTAATGACACCGCTATTTTGCGCAATAGCACGAGCTGTTCCAACAGTTCCGCTCACTCCTGTCGGAGCCGCTTCCATACCAACACCAGAAGAGACATTAATCGTCCCTTTATTAATAATCGTATTGCTTTCTCCATCACCTTTGGAGCTACCAACGGTCATGCCATACGCATTCGAAACTTCAATAAGGGATTCATTAATTGCGGTACCACCCTGATCAGCCATCATGCCTTTGACTTTCCAGTATTTGGCTGCATTTTCAGAGGCATTATTAAGACTAATTGTGCCTTTATTGACATATGAATGACCATTACCGCTAGCTAAAAGTCCATAAGCCTGAGTGTTCTCTCCGGTAATACTCATGTTAAGAGAGTCATTAAAAACCTTCTGAGTTTCTTGAGCTGTTGTACTGGAATAACCACTGTTTCCTTCTGTTAAAGAATAATCTGCAGCTCCAGCAACTCCACTACTCAAAGCAGAGACAACTGCAACAGCAACAACAGTTCTTGTGCCTTTTTTCTGAATAGCAGAAGTGAGTTCGTTTACGACCATAAACGATCCACGCGCTTTATTGAAAATAACCTTAAAAGTTTTATTCATACCTAAACCTCCGTTTAAATAGGTATATCAGCGCCATGTTACCCCCCCCCTTTAGTTAACCTATTGATATCCGTCAACCTGAAATGAAAAGTTGCTTAAAAGAGGCAGATTTGTGACGAAAAAGAGACAAAAGCGAAACAAAAAACACCTTAAATCACAAACTGATGCAATAAAGACTAGGAAGCAAAAAAAGAGAGAAAAGAAAGGAAGGCTGTAAGAACAAAAAAGGGAATCCGTCCTGGATCCCCTTCTTTTTAAATCGACTGTCAGAAAATTAATTTTACGAGCATTACTCGTTTTGTCTCCCACCGCAACGTTTTGCACATTGGCTGTGGGGTTTTCGGCGTTGCCGGCGAAGGCTAAAGTCGAGAAAAACGCTCGAAAGTAATTTTCTAATTAAGTGAATTATTCACCCTTAACGTCGATCACCTTCTTACCACGATAGAAGCCATTCGGGCTGATGTGGTGACGGAGGTGAACTTCACCGGTCTTCGGTTCAACAGCCGTAGCCGGGTTCGTCAAGAAATCATGAGCACGGTGATTGCCGCGCTTGTTGGTCGATTTTTTATTTTGTTGGACTGCCATAGCAATACCCCACTTTAAGAAAACACGCGATTATACCCTAGATATGCGCATTTTGCCAATGCCATTACCTAAAGCTTGGAAAAAAGTTTTGCGATTATATCAGTTTTTCTTCAATAAGTCTCGCAAGTTAGCAAAAGGTTTCGGCTTTTCAAGTATCTCATGCTCAACGTCTTCATTTAAAACCGAACTTTGAGGAGCTGCACAGTCATCGTGCCTCGGAAAAGACGGCAGAGACAGAATCACTTCTTCTTGCACCCATTCGGCAACATTGAGGTGTTCAGAGCCCACAATCACTTCCCATTCATCGTCTTCTTCAACCGGTATACGGTTGGCCTCAGCTTCACTTCTGACAAATAAAAATGGCACTTCTCGATCAATTTCAACATCAACGGGTTGCGTACAGCGAATGCATCGCATCTGCAATTTGCCCTTGACGGTAAGCAGTGCTGCCGGCAGCCCCCTTACACCTTCAATCCCTTCAATTTCCACTTCAAAGGAATCAGACTCTTCACTATTAATAATTAGACTCTCTAACTCCGGCATCTCCGAAACCGCCACCTTTGTGTTAATCTTCTGGCGATTGGAAGCAATTGAAAAAATGTCGACGGTTGAAAAATTTTGAGCTTTCGACATCACTAACTCCACTGATAGGTTACGAGCCGTATGTTACAGAAGAAATTGGTTTTGGGGTCAAGTTCCCCGTACAGAAAAGAATTATTGCAACGCCTGGGTATTCCCTTTGAGTGCATTTCAGCCGATATTGACGAAAGCAGAAAAGAGGGTGAAACGCCTCAAGCGCTTTGCGTAAGACTGGCTCGGGAAAAAGCACTTAAAGTCAAAGAGCTTGCGCCTGAGGCGATTGTAATCGGCAGTGACCAAGTCGCAGTCCTGGGTGAATGTATTTTAGGAAAACCTCACACCCGTGAGCGAGCAATTGAGCAGCTCTCTGCTATGCAGGGACAAACCGTTTATTTTCTGACTGCGCTTTGTGTAGTGGGAGAAAAGGGAGAGATTTTTGAAACCATGGTGCCGACGGTGGTCACGATGAAAAAACTCTCACAATCAACGATTGAACATTATCTTGATCGCGAGCAGCCTTTTAACTGTGCGGGGTCAGCCAAAATTGAAAAGTTGGGCATTGCGCTTATGAAAGAAGTGCAATCGACCGACCCCACTGCTTTGATCGGCTTACCTCTTATTGAAACCGTGAACCTTCTTGCCAAAGCCGGGCTCGAAGTGATTGATGGAATTGGCGAGGCCTAAGATGGCTGGTACTCTATATTTATTACCGAATCGAATTGCCGATCGCCCGGTTGAAGAAACGCTACCCTCTTCAACCTTAGCGGTTTTGCGCTCCACACGCTACTTTTTGGCTGAAAATGCTAAGAGCGCCCGAGCTTATTTAAAAGCCGCTCATCACCCCAAGCCTATTATTGAACTCAACATTGAAGAAATTGGGCACGAGCCGGACGAAAAAAAGATTAACGACTGGCTCAAACCTCTTTTTGAAGGCCATGATATCGCAATAGTAAGTGAATCAGGTTGCCCCGGCATTGCCGATCCCGGTGCAAGCATTGTCGCTCAAGCCCAGGAAAAAGGTCTAACGGTCAAACCGCTTGTGGGCCCTAGTTCGATACTCTTAGCCTTAATGGCAAGCGGATTGGACGGTCAGCACTTCCGCTTTTTGGGCTATCTGCCCATTAAGGAACCCGCACGAACGCAGGCCTTAAAAGCAGCCGAAAAGCAAAGCGCTCACGGAGAAACACAGCTATTTATTGAAACGCCCTATCGCAATCAGGCTTTTTTAGCGTTTCTCGCACAAACACTTCAACCTTTAACGAGAATTACAGTTGCCTGTGACATCACGGGAGACCATGAATTCATCAAAACACGGAAGGCTCAAGATTGGCTCTTAGACCCGATTGAGCTACCTAAGTTGCCAACTATTTTTGCGATTCTCGCAACCAAGAATAAGCAAAAGGAGAATTCGACTAAGCCGATAAAAAATCACTTCCATAAAAAACAAGGAAGTTTTTGGAGGCAGGCATAATAAGTCAGAAGCTCCATTTCGGAGCTTCTGACTTATTATTTCAAGAGTTCATCCACTCCCAGTGCTGTTGCTAACTGTGGTACGTCATCAACAATGGGTACTTTCCACTTCATGAGTTCGCTCTTTGGGAAGGCACCGTAACTCACAGCAACCGAGGCACATCCCGCGTTTTTAGCCAACCACAAATCATGTTCTGTATCACCAATCATCACCATCTGATGAATATCAACCCCAGTTTGTTCAGAAAGCATCTGAAGCATTAAAGGATCAGGTTTACCTGCACTTTCATCGGCGGTCACTGTCGCTTCAAAAATATCACCCACACCTGTTTGAGCAAAGACCCGATCAAGTCCCTTACGGCTTTTGCCAGTTGCAACAGCTAAACGAAGCCCCGCTGCCTTCATCTTTCTCAATAAATTTTCAAGTCCGGGGAAGATACCAATTTCTTTTTCTTTGACGAGATAGTATTCACGGTAAGCCGCTTCAAAGTCTTCATAGTGATCAAAACGGAAGTTCGGTTCAATCGATAAAATTGCGCTTCTCCAATCCAAACCGATTACACTGCGAGCAACTTTCATGCCCGGATCTTTGTAACCCAAGGCAACAAAAGCATGGCAAATACCAGCAGCAATCGGCTCTGTCGTATCCATCACTGTTCCATCCCAATCAAAAACAAAGAGATCAAACTTGGGCACAAACATTATTGGTTTTCCTTTCCTTGCTTTAAGCATTGAATTAAATCTGCACATTCTTTAGGCAATTGAGCTGTAATACTCATGGGCTGACCACTGACCGGATGTTTGAATTCTAAACGGTAAGCGTGTAGGAACATCCGTTTAAAGGGGATCCCTAAACTGCCCTTAGCGATTTTTTTATTTTCTTCAAAGTCACCGTATTTATCATCACCCACAAGCGGATGTCCCGCCCACTGTGCATGAACACGTATCTGATGAGTGCGGCCAGTCTTAAGATCCACATTTAAATACGAAACTAATCCAAAGCGCTCAATGAGCTGAAAAACACTATGACTGGGCAAGCCTTTTTGTTCATCCACACAAACCCGCCTTTCACCACTTGGTGTCACAAATTTATGTAACGGAGCTTTAATGTGTTGACGGTCATTGACCCAATCGCCTAAAACCAAGGTTTTATAGGATTTATGCAGTTGTCCCTCTCGGATCATTTCGTGAAGTCTCACAAGCGCCTTACGGGATTTTGCAAGCATCATCACACCACTAGTTTCACGATCAAGCCGATGAACCAGTTCCAAATAGGGCTGATTGGGACGCGAGGCTCTCATGCGCTCGATGAGCCCAAAACTCACACCGGACCCTCCGTGTGCAGCAAGCCCTGCTGGCTTATCCACTATAAGAATATGTTCATCCTCATAGAGAATTGGGAGCTCTATATCATCAATCGGTCGAGCAGTTTCCTTTTTTGAACTATCAGAGACCCGTATCGGGGGTACTCGAAGTTCATCGCCTTGTTGAAGACGTGAGTCCACTGTGACACGTTTTTTATTGACTCTAACCTCTCCGCCTCTGACAATTCGATAGAGATGGCTTTTTGGAACCCCTTTGGCAATACGAAAAAGATAGTTATCCAAGCGCTGACCGTCAGCATCTGGACCGATTTTGATCCAAACGACCTGATCAGGGCGAGCTTGTGCCTTTGATGAGGGAATAAATACAGGGGTTTTACCTACTAAATTTGCCATAACTCTATATAATGTGGAACGAGTCGATTTCGGACAACAAATCGTGGTTGATCCGCTCGTCTTCATTGAAAAATCAACATGTGCATTGTAGCCATGTTTTGATTAAAAGATTGTCTTTATTGAAGTGTGCTTCAATAAAGTTTTTTGTGTACCTGTAAAAAGCTGCTTTTGCAGGACAATAAGGTGGAGTTGCGAAAAAAGATTCGCAAACAGTGAAGCCTGCGCGTATGCGCTTATGTGAGCAGCAAACGGTATATGTTTTGTGAAGTGCCTTTCGTCTAGTTAAAGACTTGAGAGGCTAAAGTAATTTGCCGTTCAAACAATATCCGTGGTCGGACAAGTCCCACCGAGATGTTTGCCAGTGATGCAGACAATCAGACTTGTCAGTGCAATGATGCAATTAGATGTTTAGTAGACCCCATGTGAGGGATTGAGCTCATTGATGCAAAACAGAGCTTTCTGTTTTGAATTCGTTCGTTTCGGTGCTCTCCCTACCGCCGCTATTTGCAGGCGACACAAGTCTAACAATTTGTTTTCTCAACCTGCCCGTCTGTTGAAACTCTCGGGTTGGCTTCTTTTTGAGAAAAGACCGGGCGAATCTGAGGAAATTTTCCTTTTCGCTTTTGTCACGGATACTGTTCTTTGAGACGGCACGCCTGACTTTGACAACCTGCGTGAGTGGTTGTCAGCCCGGAGTGTGCAATGAAACGCATGTTATTTAACGCCACGCACGCCGAAGAGACGCGCGTGGGTATTGTTGACGGCCAAAAGCTGATCGATATTGATATCGAAACCGCCGGCCGTGAACAACGCAAATCCAATATCTATAAAGGTATCATCACCCGCATCGAACCAAGTCTTGAAGCTTGCTTTGTCAACTACGGTGAAGATCGCCACGGCTTTTTACCCTTTAAAGAAGTCTCCCGCCAATATTTTAAGGAAGGTGTCGATGTTCGTACCGCCACGATCCGAGATGCATTGGTTGAGGGTCAAGAGCTAATCGTACAAGTTGAAAAAGAAGAGCGCGGAAATAAAGGCGCCGCATTAACGACTTTTATCTCGCTTGCCGGTCGCTATTTGGTGCTCATGCCTAATAACCCTCGTGGAGGTGGTGTTTCGCGACGCATCGAAGGCGAAGAACGCCAGGAATTGCGCGAAACGATGGATCGGTTAAAGTTACCTGCCGGTATGAGCATTATTGCCCGTACAGCAGGTATCGGCCGCACAGTCGACGAATTTCAGTGGGACTTGAACTATTTGCTCAAACTCTGGGAAGCAATCTGCGAAGCTGCCGAACCTCAATATGAAGTGCAAGTTCGTGAAGGCAACCGAGTTGTCACGAAATACGTGACAGAGTCAGTCGGTCCCAACGGTGAAGTTTTAAAGCGCGCCAATCCGGCTCCATTTCTGATTGTTGAAGAAAGCAATCTTGTTATCCGCGCCATTCGCGACTATTTCCAACCCGAAATCGGTGAAATTCTGGTTGATACTGACGAAATCTATGATCAGGCCCGTCAGTTCATGGCTCATGTGATGCCTGACATGGTGGGACGCGTAAAACGCTATCGTGAAGAAACTCCCCTTTTCTCCCGTTTTCAAATTGAGCATCAGATTGAAACGGCATATTCGCGCACTGTTCCCCTGCCCTCGGGCGGCGCTATCGTAATTGACCACACTGAAGCACTTGTTGCTGTTGACGTAAACTCAGCCCGTGCAACCCGCGGCTCCGATATCGAGGAAACCGCATTCAGAACCAACTGCGAAGCAGCCGACGAAGTTGCCCGTCAGATGCGTCTGCGCGACTTAGGCGGTCTGATTGTGATCGACTTCATTGACATGAACGATCCTAAGAATCAGCGTGCTGTTGAACAACGATTAAAAGACGCTTTGAAGTACGACCGTGCACGCGTTCAAATGGCTAAAATCAGCCGTTTTGGTTTGATGGAGTTGTCCCGTCAGCGTCTGCGTCCTGCTCTTGCAGAAGGCAATCACATTACCTGCCCGCGCTGCAATGGTGTCGGTGTCATTCGTGATACAGAAAGTTGCGCATTGCAAATTTTGCGTATTTTGGAAGAAGAAGCCATGAAGGAAGGTACTGGTGCTGTCCACGCCCAGGTGCCTGTTGATGTGGCGAGCTTCCTTTTAAATGAAAAACGTCGCGATATTGCCAAGATTGAGCAGCGTCACCGCTTGCCGATCGTGCTGATTCCGAATAAGTTCCTCGAAACGCCTCATTACCACATTGAGCGTCTGCGCTACGATGACGAACGTCTGGATGATGAAGTAGCAAGCTATAAACGCGCCGAAGAAATCCAACCCGATGAGGAAGCAATTGATCCTTATCGCGTGAAAAAGCCTGAAGATAAACCGGCTGCAAAGCGCCAAGAACCTGTTTTGCGCAACTTTATGCCGGAAGTAGCGCCCGAGCACAATGAAGCTGATCGCCTCATCAATAAGAAAGCAGAACAAAAGGCTGCCCGTGAAGAAGCGGCAAAACGTGCTCAAGCCGCTCAAGAACCGAGTCTGATTAAGCGTTTGATCAATTTCTTATTCGGCTCAAGCTCTGACAAAGCTGAAGAGAAAAAAGAAGAAGAAAAGAAGAACCGCACAGATCGCCGTACCCGTCGCAATCCTCGTGACAGACGTGAAAAGGATGGCTCCGGTCGACGTAGCCGCCGCGAACGTACCCGTACGGAAAAAGACGAAGACAAGGCACTCTTCACAGAGAAAAGCGAACCGACCGAAAAAGCCAAGATGGTTGAAAAGGAAACAGCAAAAGAAACACAAAACCGTCGCCGTCCGCGTCGCCGCACTAAGAGTGAAGAAGCCACTGAACTCTTACCGGCTCCGGAAACAAAGGTCGCTTTGCCCAAACCTCAAGTAGCAGAGCCTGTGGTTGAAAAATCTGATGAAGATTTTAATTTTGCAACCGATACCATGCCAAACATTGATCCGGCATCTGTTGAGGTAACAGCTCAGCCAACTGGCTCTGTCGAAACCGAAGAGATGGCAGATCGTCCCCAAATGGAACGTCGCCCGCGCCGTCGCCGTCGTACCAACGATGAGCCGATGAGCCGCCGTGACCGCATTCCGCCTGAAATCGAAGCCGAAGAAATGAATCGTGCTCCGATTGTGCCGCCTGAAGAATATATGCAGGAGACGGATCTGCGCACCGCACCTTTAAATGAAGGTGATCTAAGTGTTAATAAAGATACTCAGGCTGCTACGATTGAACCGCGTCATGTGAATGTGGAAAGCCATATCGCCAATCCAGAACGAAAGGCAGTGGCAGAAAGACCGCGCGCTGAAGAGCTCGCAGCGACACAAGAGGCTGAAGCGAAAATTCATGTTGAGCCAGTAGTCGAAGAAGTGCTTCAAACGCAAGAAGTTCAAGTTTTGCAAGAAACTCAAGAACCTTGCCAAGAAACCGATGCTATGGCACGCCTGACAGACGGTCTTGATGAAGCTTTAGCCAAGAGCGGGTTAACGGTCGTTCATACGCGTCCTGAACTTATTCACCCTGTGGACTATTCTCCCGTAATCTATCCGGGTCGTCCGCGTAAAATCTTGCCGCCATTGGATGACACGCCGCTCATTCAGGTGCATACCAAGACACTCTAAAGAGCATACGTAGATCCTCAGGAGGGCTTGAGATAAAAGCTCAAGCCCTCCGAACTATTTCCCTTCAAAGATAATCGTGACTGAAAGAAAGTTTTTTGATAAAACCGTCGATGAATTGGTTGACTTTATTATCCAGGCCGATTCAGCCTCTGACATTGACTCTAAGTACCCAATTTATACCAAGCTGCAGGTTAGCACTGCTAAAGCTTTCAGTGCTGTAGAAGGCGACTTTATCACTGCTACGATTCAAAAACTTGAGGCAAAAGGTTACGAGTTTGCAGAACTCATGCGCTGGACTTTTTTCTTTGAGTGCATCTCCTGTAATGTGGTTGATAAACATTTCACGCACTCTTTGATGGTGTTGCCTTTTATGGCCTCTAGTGCCTACGGATTGCCTTTCGGTGAAACGCCCGCAGAAGCACTCGATAAGATTGAGCATTTCTTAAAGGGTCTCTTCACAAAAGATTATGAAGTCCGCATTAACCGCGATATGGTCAATACCGAAACCTTCAGTTTGCGACCTTATGAACTCAATAGCCGTATCCGACAATGGGTAGCCAAAACAAAACCCGGTATCTGCCGCTTTATTGATTCAGATGAAACCCGCGAGGAAATGACAGAACTCGTAGCTGATATTCGTTTGATTCCTTTCATCGTCAGTACGCCGCTGCCTAAGTTGCCCCTTGACACTTTTGTCCCACAAGCAAGTCTTGATAAAAGACAGAAGAATTTAGTTTTTGCACTTCAAAGAATTTTCCAAGAACACTACCCGGCCACACATATGGAATTTGTCCAGCATCTTTCGACCGAAATGCGGAAGTATTTGTTGAAAGTGGATGATCCTAAAAATTACAACACTAGCATTATGCTGCCTTGCCTAGCCTCTCTTATGGAAGCCGGTCGTCTTTTTAGACACTTTTCTCTCAAAGAAGCTCTGGCTAAACTTCAGCAGACTGATGGTTATGCCTTAAAAGACTTGCAGATTACGATTGCTCCTTTTTATGAACCAACAATACCGGGAGAGGCCAAAATGGCTGAATTTCGTATTGGGATCAGTCTTAAAGGAGAAAATTCCAAAGTCTACCAAGGCTTGGGTTGGCCTATCTTTTTTGATGACCCCGAAGAGGTGCTCACCAGTTTAGAGTCAACACTAATGCTTCACAACTTTACCCACGATCAGGTTCGAATCATTGCAGAGGGCACATTTATGCTTGAAGATGAAGATGAGGAAATACGTTATCCCGCTTTTGACGGAAAGCTCCATGAGCCTTACATGAAAGAAGAAATTTCTTATCTCACCCCTACCCTTTACCAATTAAACTAACTCAAAGCGCCCGAACACGGGCGCTTTCTTCATTTACATTTAAGAGCTACTTCGCTTCACTAGCAAAATCTTTGTCAGTGACGGGCTCAAGCCACGTACTCTGATTGTTGGGAACATTCGTTTCAACAGAGATGTGAGTCATCCAGGTATCAATGCCTCCTCCATGCCAATGTTCAACATTTGGCGCAATACGTACCACATCGCCTTTTTTAATAATACGGACGGCCTGACCGCGTTCTTGATAACGTCCTTCACCGGAAATCACTAACAAAATTTGACCGCCTGAATGCTTATGCCAGAAAGTTCGAGCCTTCGGTTCAAATGTAACGTTGCCAATCGGAGCGTTAAACGTCTTATCATTTTCAGAAAGCATTGTTAAGTACGACTGACCTGTAAAAAATTTCCCATATGGGTTGGCTGGTCCTTGGGCAAAGACCGTATCAATTGGAGCTTTGACTTCAGTGGCAAAGGAAGTCCCTAGACCGGCTAAAGCAACTGCGACTACAGCTAAAGACTTTAAGGCTTTCATTGAGAGTCTCCTTCAAAAAAATTTCTGATAGCTTTATGGTAGAACGCCCTCCTTAGAACTTGCAGATTTTTGCATATTCATGCAAAAGGGCTCACCAATCGGTGAGCCCCTACATGTCACAGATTCAACTTAGAAACTAAGAACGTTCATAAACAAAATGACCATTAACCATAGTCGCGTCGACTTTCACCTTCAGGATATCATCGCAAGCAACTGTGAAGATGTTGTCACTTAAAACCACAAGGTCAGCAAAGTAGCCCTTCATTAAACGCCCTTTCACCTTTTCGTCAAAGGAAGCATAGGCGCTTTCAATTGTGTAAGCGTCAACAGCTTGATAAACATCCATGCATTCTTCCGGATGGAAACCACCTTGCGGCTCGCCTCGGAGGTTCTTGCGTGTGACCGCACAGTAGATGTTAGCAATCGGATCCATATCTTCAACGGGACTGTCAGTACCGAAACTCGTATGAACACCCAAATCCACCAATGTCTTAAATGCGTAACTCGTTGCAGCAAGCTCCTTGCCGACACGATCTTCCACAATACCAGTGTCGTAGTGTAGGAAAATCGGTTGTACCAAGGCCAGAATATCGTTTTTAGTAAAGCGCTCCAGTAATGGACGATCGGTGATCTGAACATGAATGATGCCTAGACGCAAGGGGTTCGTACCATCGCAAACCTTGTCATAAGCATTGAGCACATTTTCAATAGCCGCATCACCGATAGCATGAATGACCACCCCGCACTGATTTTGAACCGCCATACCGACAAGCGTATCGATTTCCTGCGGCGTCAGTGTGGCAATCCCACATGTGCTCGGATCATCAGCATACGGCTTACGCATTAAAGCAGTTCTTGCACCAAGACTACCGTCAACAAATAACTTCAAAGGACCAATGCGGTTAAAGTCATTACCTGTGCCCGTACGATAGCCCTTATTTAAAAAAGTCTGAAAACCCTTGGGTTCCATAAAACTAAATTGATGATAGGCACGCACAGTGGGCGTTTCGCTTAAGACCTGATCGTATGCTTCAAGCGTGGATTCCCAATCACCCAAACGAACGTCACAAGTCTGAACAGAGGTTACTCCGGTTTCATTTGCGTGACGAATTGCAGTACGAAGCAAACGCTTCTTGGTTTCCAAAGAGCGCTCGCTCATTAGGCATCGTACCTGAGCACGGGCATTTTCACGAAAGACTCCTGTGAGTTCGCCGTTTTCCTGATCAATGGCTCCACCAGCATTAGGCACGGTCTCTGTGGTGATACCGGCCATTTCAAGCGCCTTTGTATTGCACGTCAAAATATGTCCGCAGGCACGATCAAAGATAATAGGATGTTCGGTTGAAATCTTATCCAAATCATGACGGGTCAAAAGACGATGTTCGTCTGTGAAATAGTCCTGATTCCACCCCATACCGTGAATCACTTCGCCGGGCTGAGGATGATTTTCTTCGATATAGCGCCGAGAGCGTTCAATCACTTCCTTAATTGAAGTCACTCCCTGAAGACGTACGGCAGCCAAAGCGATACCGGTATTAAAAAGATGTTGGTGCGAGTCGTTAAATCCGGGAACAATCGTGCGACCCTGAGCATCGTACTCAGTTACATTACCGTGTGCGGCCGCACGGACTTCGGCTTCTGTGCCCACTGCAGCAATCCGTCCGTCATCGCCCACCAAAAGCGCTTGAGCAAAGACACCGCGTTCAACATAGATATTGGCGTTATAAATTAAGGTAGACATATTTATTCTCCATTTTCCTTTGTTTGAGCGGCGAGTTGTGCATCGTGCTGCTTGCGGAACATTACTTCATAGATAGCCAAGCCGAGCAAAGGAACAATCAAACCTAACAAAACCGTAATGGGGTCATTGCCGATCGTGTTGATGATCAATCCGATCATAACTGCACAAATGATGAAAATAGGAATCGGATAGAACCAAACGCGATACGGACGTTCCAAATCCGGATATTTACGACGAAGAACGATAACGGAGAAGAACGTCATGCCGTGGAAAATCATGCCACACAAAGCTACGAGGCTTGTGAGTTCACCCAAGGTTCTCGACAAAATCAAAACAATAGCAAGGGCGGCTGAAGCCAATTGGGCGTTCACGGGTGTACGGTACGTCGGATGCAGCTTCGCAAAGGGCTTAAAGAATGCTCCGTCACGAGCCATGGCGTAGGTCATACGCGGGAAAGCTAAAACGCAGCCGTTTAAAGAACTGAAGATAGCCAAAATCATGGCAGCCCCCACAATGTAAAGACCTGCGCTGCCAAAGAGCATATTAGCTGCTTCGGTTCCAAGGTAATAGTTACCGGAATTGACCATTTCAACAATCTTGCCGTAGGGCACCACGCGGAAGATAGCGTAGTTAAAGAGTACGTACAAAAGTGCAACACCTACGATAGCCAAAATTAAGGCTAAAGGAATGTTTCTCTTCGGGTTCTTGATTTCTTCTGCAATGTTGTTGAGGTTCGTCCATCCTTCATAAGCCCATAACGTTGCAATCACAGCAAAACCGATCATGGAAAGCAGCGTAGAAATCGATGGCATTTCACCTGGGTACATGAAAAGATCAGGAGACTCTTCACCTAAAAGCAGACCGGCAAACAAAATAAGAAGAATCGGTAGCATCTTTAAAACCATGAAAACGTTGCCCAAACGGCTACCGATACCCACCCCGCGAATATTAATAAGGGTAAGCAATAATACGGTCGAAATGGCAATGACCTTTTGCGTAACAGGGTCAATTGTCCAAATTGAATTGAGGGCCGCAGCGAAAGCCACCGCCAATGCAGCGATAGAGCCAGGGTTAGAGAGGCAGAAATTGCCGAAGCCACACATGAAAGCGATACGTTCGCCGTAAGCTTCACGAAGGTAAACGTAATAGCCGCCAGCCTTCGGAATCATGGCTCCCAATTCGGCAAAGCAGATACCGCTCAAAAGCGTTACCAAACCACCGATTAACCAAACCAAAAGGGACAAGCCCGGGCTCATACCCGCGCGCTGAAGAACGATTGCACCGATATAGAAAATACCGGAACCGATCATGATACCTGCCAAAACTGAGATGCCACCGAAAAGCGTCACATCGCGACGCATTTCTGTGCGTTCACTTTGCAGGTTATTGGCTGCAGAGTTAGTTGTCATCTTAAAATCCTTATGAAGAATGACCCAAAGCTAAAAAAAGTTGCATCCATCGATGCAACCTTGCTTTTGTCAATCTAATCAGGCGATGACAGCCGTTTGCGATCGATAGCTCCTCCACTTCGTTATCAGAAGCAGGAGTCATAGAAATATTCTTTCCATGCCCAACTGGTGATCCCTACCGGAATCATCGTTTCGGCGACTTGACCTTTTTCGAGCTGTCCCAGGGTGTCCCCTCGAGCCGATACTGATTCGCGTCGCGCCTCTATCAACTTTCGAAGTTTATTAAACGCTAAAAAAATGACTTTGTAAATAGTGGTAAAGATAGAAAAAGACCCGAATTTTAAATTTCGGGTCTTTTTTTAAGTAGTTTAGATTAGAACAACTGAAATTAGGCTTCTGAAGCCTTCACATCAAAAGTGAACTCGTCACCCTTGGCGCTCACGGTTACCGTATCACCCGGTTTGACGCTACCCGCTAAGAGAAGTCGCGAGAGAGCGTTTTCAATATGATCTTGTATGGCGCGCTTTAAGGGACGAGCACCATAGAGAGGATCAAAGCCAACCTTGGCGATTTCCGAGAGGGCTGCCTCATCGACCACCATCTTAATGTCTTGTGCTTCAACACGTTCGGCCAATTTCTTCAATTGGATCTTAGCGATATCTTTAATCACCGATTCACCCAACGCATTAAAGACCACAATTTCATCAATACGGTTGATGAATTCAGGACGGAAATGCTCCCGCACCTGAGTCATCACAGCCGTACGGATCTCATCTTTTCCGGCACCCACTAGGGACTGAATCTCATGCGAACCTAAGTTACTCGTCATAATAATGACCGTATTCTTAAAGTCCACCGTTCTGCCCTGGCCGTCGGTCATACGACCATCGTCGAGCACCTGCAAAAGGACGTTAAAGACGTCCGGATGCGCTTTTTCAACCTCATCGAGCAAAATCACGCTGTAGGGTTTACGGCGTACGGCTTCTGTCAGGTAACCGCCTTCTTCATAACCAACATATCCCGGAGGCGCACCGATCAAACGAGCAACTGAGTGCTTTTCCATGAATTCACTCATATCGATACGAATCATTGCGTCTTCAGTATCAAAGAGGAATTCAGCCAAAGCCTTTGTTAATTCCGTCTTACCGACACCCGTGGGTCCTAAAAAGAGGAAAGAACCGTACGGACGGTTGGGGTCCGAAAGACCTGCTCTTGAACGCAGGATAGTCTCAACCACCGCCTTTACAGCTTCTGGTTGACCCACTACACGGCGTTGCAACGCCTCAGCCATGTTAAGAAGCTTCTGGCGCTCACCCTCCATCATCTTTGCAACAGGGATACCGGTTGCACGAGAAACCACTTCAGCTATTTCCTCTGCGCCTACACTTGTACGCAAAAGCTTGGGCTTAGTTTCATCTTTCTTAGACTCTTCCTTGCGAAGTTTTTCTTCGAGTTTTGGCAGAACCCCATATTGCAACTCAGCCAATTTTTCAAACTGGCCCTGGCGGCGATATTCTTCCATCTGGTGACGTGTCTTTTCAATATCGTCACGAACGGTCTTGGCCTCTAGCGCCTCGATCTTTTCCTTCTTCCAGATTTCTTCCAAGTCACCGTACTGTTTTGTCAGTTCGGTGATTTCATCTTCAATCGCTGCTAGACGTTTTTTACTCGCATCATCGGTTTCTTTCTTCATCGCTTCTCGTTCAATCTTCAATTGAATGATTCTGCGATCCAATTTATCGAGCTCTTCGGGCTTGGAGTCAATTTCCATCTTTACACGAGCAGCTGCTTCATCAATCAAGTCAATCGCCTTATCGGGCAAAAAACGATCAGTGATGTAGCGGTGTGAGAGCTCTGCAGCAGTCACAATAGCTGGGTCAGTAATTTCCACTCCATGGTGTGCTTCGTACTTTTCCTGCAGACCGCGCAAAATAGCGATGGTGTCTTCTACGCTCGGTTCATCAACCATGACCTTTTGGAAACGGCGCTCAAGAGCAGCATCCTTTTCAACGTACTTTCGATATTCATCAAGCGTTGTAGCACCAATTACGTGCAATTCTCCGCGAGCCAGTGCGGGCTTTAACATATTGCCAGCATCCATCGAACCCTCAGTTTTACCGGCGCCCACAACGGTATGCAATTCATCAATAAAAAGAATAATCTGACCGTTGGCGCGGGTAACTTCTTTTAAGAGTTTTTTGAGACGCTCTTCAAATTCACCGCGGTATTTAGCTCCAGCAATGAGCCCTGCCATATCCAGACTCAAAATACGCTTATTTTTAAGCGTATCAGGCACTTCACCGTTGACAATACGCTGAGCCAAACCTTCGACTACTGCAGTCTTACCCACACCCGGCTCACCGATCAAAACCGGATTATTCTTCGTTCTGCGCTGCAAAATCTGCATTGCACGTCGAATTTCATCATCACGGCCAATCACCGGATCGAGTTTGCCTTCCCGAGCCTTTGCGGTTAAGTCAATCGTGTACTTTTTGAGCGCTTCACGTTGATTTTCTGCATCGGGATTATCAGCCTTATCTCCACCTCTGACCTCTGCGATGCAGGCTTCTAACGCTTTGCGAGTAAGACCGCACCGTTTGGCAATACGCGCGGCTTCTCCTTGAGCTTGCGTTAAAGCCAAAAGTGCCATATCCACGGAAATAAACTCATCACCGTGAGCCATCGCCTCTTTTTCGGTGAGATTTAACCAATTGATCAAATCACGTCCAGGTTGAATATCTCCACCTGTACCGCTTACCTTAGGCAAACGGCGAACCGTATCTTCCACTTCTTGAATTAATCTTTGAACCGAGACACCCGCTCTTTGCAACAACGACTTCGTGGATCCGTCCTCATCGCGCAAAAATGCTGCGAGAAGGTGTATATCCTCCATGATTTGGTTGTCGTTGCCAAGCGCAATCGTTTGTGCGTCAGCCAAAGCTTGTTGGAATTTTGTCGTTAACTTATCTTGTCTCATTGTTTCATATCCTTTTGCTTCACCTCTATTGACTGGTGAAACACATCTTGCTAAGTCCTATATGGGGGAAGAAAAAGAATTTTCAAGAGGCAAAATAAGTTTTCATTCTCTTTATTTTTCAAAGAGATAGATTATTAGAAACAGATTGTCACAGAAAAGAATCTGCAAACTTAAAGGTGACCGCGAATGGTGATCACACCCAAAACGAGCGCAAGAAATGATCCCCCTATATGCATGAAGAAATGCTCCAGAGCGGAGAGCCATTGACCGTTAAGCATAAAGTGGAGATTTTCACCCAAAACGGCTGTGAGAGTAGAAAAGGCACCCAAAAAACCGGTTATCACAAAAAGACGAACTGCGGGAGAAATCTCCGGCCGTGTGGAAAGCCAAGCCAATGCCAAACCCATTAAATACGCGGCACAGAGATTGGACAGGAGTGTGCCCAAGGGTGAAGCTAAAAACCAAGAGGTACTGTTAAAAGCATATGTTAGGCCCCAGCGAAGCATGGCACCCAGTGTGGCACCCGTTGCAACGCTTATTACTACTAGCCAAAGTGGTCCGTCTTTTGTCATGATAGTGTCAAAAAAATTTGCGAAGATTGTACGCCAAGAGGCGTGAGCTTTGTTAAGCTGGTGCTTAAACTTTTTTAAAGGACAAAAATCATGGCCATTTCTTTAGGTGAAACGATTCCGGTCTTTAACGCAGAAGCAACCTGCGGAGAAATCTCTTCAGACATGTTTAAAGGCCGCTACACAGTTTTGTATTTTTATCCCAAAGACAATACCAGCGGCTGCACCATGGAAGGCAGAGACTTTGCAGCGCTATACAATCAATTCAAAAATGAAGGTTGTGAAATCATCGGCGTCTCACGCGATTCAGTCAAAAGCCATAACAATTTCTGCGCCAAACAGGCCTTTCCCTTTGCGCTCATCAGCGATAAGCAGGAATCGCTTTGCCGTGCTTTTGATGTCATCAAACTCAAAAAACTTTATGGCAGAGAGTATATGGGCATTGAGCGAAGTACGTTCTTGATTGATCCGGAAGGAAAAATTTGCGGTGAATGGCGTAAAGTAAAAGTCGCAGGCCACGCTCAGGCTGTCTTGGATCATCTCAAAAGCCTTAAGGAGTAGTTCGCATGCCGCTTCCTCCCCTGCCTACTGAAATGGGCTGCATTCTAAAAGACATTGAAAAACAGACTCAGGAAACTCAAGAGCCAGTTGTCAAAGAAGCACTCGTGAGTAAAAAGTCTCGTGTGCGCAGAAAAGTCACCGCAACAGAATCAACTCCGGCTGCCGTTTCTGAGTCGAAATTGTTCACAACAGTAAAGAGTACAACCTCAAAACGCGTTAAGGGCTATCGAGCAAAAACTCACGGCAAAAAACTTTTCGTGTTGGATACCAATGTACTCATGCACGATCCGATTTCACTCTTTCAGTTTGAAGAACACGATGTGTTTCTTCCGATGATGACACTTGAGGAATTGGACGGGCATAAAAAAGGAATGAGTGATGTTGCACGAAATGCCCGTCAGGTCTCTCGTTACCTTGATCAGCTATTGAGTCACAGCGGCGGCTCCATCACTGAAGGCATTGAACTAAACGCCCTTGGACATATTGAAGCAAAAGGAAAACTTTTTTTCCAAACGCACTCACTTGATGCCGAGTTGCCTCAGGGGCTACCCCAAGGCAAAGCAGACAATCAGATTTTGGCTGTCGTTCAAGCGCTACAAAATCATGAAAAAGAGCGCTCGGTGGTACTAGTCTCCAAAGACATCAACATGCGTATTAAAGCTACCGCCATGGGGCTTTTGGCTGAAGACTATTTCTCAGATAAAACGCTTGACGATACCGATATGCTCTACTCGGGCAGGACGGAGCTGCCTGAAGACTTTTGGGAGACGCACGGCAAGAAAATGCAAAGCTGGAAAGAGGACGGCAGAACTTGGTACAAAGTCACAGGCCCCCTCGTTGCCGAGTGGTTCACCAATCTTTTTGTGTATCTGCCGGATAATTCTTTCATGGCACAGGTCAAAAAAATTGAAGGAAAAACGGCTACCCTTTGTGTCGTTCGCGACTACATGCAGTCAAAGCACTCGGTCTGGGGCATTACCGCTAGAAACCGCGAACAGTGTTTTGCTCTTGACCTACTCATGAACCCCGATATCGATTTTGTGACGCTATTGGGGCAAGCGGGCACAGGCAAAACACTTATCACTTTAGCTGCAGCACTTACGCAGACGCTCGATATGCGGCGCTTTTCTGAAATTATCTTTACCCGCGCTACTGTGAGCGTTGGAGAGGAAATTGGCTTTTTGCCCGGTACGGAAGAAGAAAAGATGCTGCCATGGATGGGAGCTTTAGAAGATAACCTTGAAGTGCTCAATAACATTGATTCAGGCAGTGACTGGAGCCGGCATGCTGCAAATGATTTAATCAGAAGCCGCATTAAGGTAAAAAGCATGAGTTTTATGCGAGGACGCACGTTCTTAAATAAATTTGTCATTATTGATGAGGCACAGAATCTGTCGCCCAAACAGATGAAAACACTGATTACCCGCGCCGGACCCGGTAGCAAAATTGTTTGTTTAGGCAATATTGCACAAATTGATACCCCTTACCTGACAGAGGGTTCATCGGGACTAACCTATGTGGTTGATCGTTTTAAGGGTTGGGAGCATTCTGGCCACGTAACACTGCAACGTGGTGAAAGAAGCAGATTAGCTGATTTTGCAAGCGAATCACTCTAAAAATAATGGCTCCGAAAGGAGCCACTTCTTTATCCTAAAGCACAGTCCAGGGTCATCATGAGTACAAATCCTGCCATCACACTTAGGGTACCAATATTGGAGTGCTCGCCCAAATTAGCTTCGGGAATCAATTCTTCGACGACAACATACATCATCGCCCCTGCACTAAATGCTAAAAGCCAAGGCATAAAAGGAGAAATCCAGCTTGCGCAAAGAACTACCAAAATGCCAAACACTGGCTCTGCCAAACCAGAAAGAGCTCCGAAGGTAAAGGCTTTTTTTGCGCTGTACCCTTCCTGACGCAAAGGCAGAGCCACTGCAGCGCCTTCAGGTACATTTTGTATACCCATACCGAGTGCTAGAGCGAAAGCTGCTGACAATGCAAGAGGATCACCTGTTTGACCAGCAACAACAAACAAAAGCCCTACACTCATGCCTTCCGGTATGTTATGCAACGTCACCGCAAAAAATAGAAGCGATGCACGAGAAAGATGCGACTTTGGACCTTCTGGATTTTTAGAGCCAGGATGCAAGTGCGGAAGTAATTCATCTAAACAAAGTAAAAACGCCACTCCTAAAATAAAACCGCCAGCAGCAGGCAGCCACCCCATGCCACCGGCCTCTTCGGCGGCTTCCATAGCAGGAATCAAAAGGCTCCAGACTGAAGCGGCAATCATAATGCCAGCCGCTAAGCCCAAGGCCAAACGGTGAATGTTGTCCGAAATGGTTTTTCTGAAGAAAAAGACGCTTGCCGCTCCTAAAGTCGTCATCATAAAGGTGAAGCCTGTGCCGCCTGCAGCCCAACCTATCATGGTGAGTAAATCTGAAGAATGCATTATTCACCTCACTTTTCGATATTCCTTCTGAAAAGAACGACAAAATCAGAACCTTAAAATGATCAATATTTTGAAAATTCTTTTTCAGTGTTCTTTAAAAATATTACCCAGAACTAATTTCTTAGTTTCAAAGAGAATACTTTTATTTTTTTGAAAGTCAACTTCTAAAGTTTTTAAAGTTGAGTTTGAAACGAAGAATAAAAATATTTTTAGCTCCATCTTAAATTGATAGAATGAATGTAACTATTAACGGAGACTAACTAAAATGGCCAGACAAATGAGTGCTATCAATCAAGCAATGCTTTATTTAGAAGTCATCAAACGTATTCCTAGACATCGTTTTATTTCTTCAGTAGAGATACAAAACAGTCTCCAAGCGGCTGGAATCAATGTGCAGACACTCACCCTGCAGCGCTATTTAAAGCAACTCTACGACTCAGCCGACCTACCGCTTGAGCGAGACGACACAAGCAAACCGTATCGCTATAGGATGGGAACAGATACAACTCCCTTCCCCTTTACTCAGCTTTCTCCCAAAGAAGCGATGATGCTCAGACTTGTCGAAGAGAATTTGCGCTATCAATTGCCTGGCAAACTCAACAAAGCCATGGAACCATTTTATGACGCAGCCCGCCAGACGCTTTCACAGATTCAGGGGCGAATGAGTCGTGAAAATGAGTGGTTGAGTAAAGTAGCAGTTGTCTCCAACACTTTGCCGCAAATTCCACCCAATATTAAACCTTGTGTTTTTGATTGCGTCTCTAACGCACTTTTTGAAAATAAAAAACTCAAAATCACTTATCACAATCTCAAAGGCGAGCAAAAAACTAAGACTGTCTCCCCTCTAGGATTGGTTCAACAAGATTTCCGACTTTATCTCGTCTGCCGCTTTGATGGCTATCTGGATATCCGACATATTGCTTTACACCGTATTAGCCACTCTGAAGTGCTTAGTGAGCCGATTATCAAAGAACAAAATTTTGATCTTAGAAAGTACGTTAAGGCACATCACTTTAACTATTCAAATGCTTCAACGCCCATGATCAAACTAACGCTTGAATTTACGGCTGAAGCCATGGCCACTAATTTAACTGAAGCGCCACTTAATAAAACACAGCGGATCGAAAAGCTAGACAATGGGCATTATGTACTGACAGTTGACATTGAAGACAGCATTTTGCTTGACGGCTGGATCAATACATGGAAAGAAGTCTCGGGGATTATTCGTGTAGAAAAAAATGCCTTGTAATAAGGTTGATTGAAGATGCTAAAAACCATTTACAGTAACGCCTACGAAATTCTCGAAGCTTATCTTACGGCTGAAATGGCGGAGGATAAAAAAAAGGCGGCTAACCCTTTTGAGCGCGTCAGAATTATTTCTTCTTCGGGCGCAATCAATAACCGACTGCGCCAACATCTAGCAAAGGAAAACGGAATCTGTTC
Organism: uncultured Sutterella sp.; assembly: GCA_900544345.1. Lineage (GTDB taxonomy): Bacteria > Pseudomonadota > Gammaproteobacteria > Burkholderiales > Burkholderiaceae_F > Aphodousia. The sequence continues at coordinate 27,149 of UQUR01000012.1, forward strand.
GGGTATTGATTTCTGGACTACACAATCCTGGTTTCACAACTATGCAGGCATTGGTGTTGGCGAACCCGATGAAGCCCAGGACTTTGTTTGGGTAATTTGGTCAGTGCTCACAGACGATTTCATCAATCAGTTTGATCGTTTAAAAACCTATTTCAGCCATAGAGTCGGCTCGAAGGAAAAAGCGCTTGCACGATATGAATTAGCGCAAAAAATCGCCTCGGTTTTTGATAAATACGTCAATTATCGTTTTGATTGGGTTGCCAACTGGATGGGACTTGGTCAGATTGAGTCAAAGGCGCTTTACGGTAAAGACGTAGAACAATCAATTGAAAATGAACGAAAAGCCCTAGAAATACATCCAGACTATAGTTGGCAAAAAGCCATCTGGGAAAAACTAGCTCAAACGACGGTTTGGGCCGGAAGAGAAACATTAAAGCTTTACGCTCGTCCCGAATCACTACAAATTAAACTCGCCAATGAGCCACGGACCCTGCACTTTTTTGCGCCGGCTGGCCTATCGCCTTTGATGCTACCTGTCATCAAGATGCTCTCTGAAAGTGCTCATCAAGTCTTCGTCTATCTCATGAACCCTTGCGTTGAATACTGGTTTGAGTCAAGCTTTGATGACAATAAAAGTGAAAAAGCACTCACCTACTTGAGAAAAAACGCTGCCTCCACACGAGCGCTGATCAACCGCTTTTGGACTTTTACACCGGAAGGGGTCGAAAGTGGTGATCATAAGCCAACAGAACTGCAACACTTAACCTGCGCCCCGATTCAAAAACTTCCTATTTGGACACAAAGTGAAACGGAACGGCTTGATCTCGTTATCAATGACGGCTCGCTTTTGCATCAAGTTCAAAAGGCTATCGTTGAAAATTGTTCAGATGAAATTCCTGATGTTTTTGATTCAAACGATCGCTCGGTGCGTTTAATTCAAGCACCGACTTTGACCCGAGAAGTTCAGAATGCAATCAATATAATCCAGGCTCTTTTTACCGATAAAAGTCTTGCTTTAAAGCCTGAAGATATACTTATTGTCACCCCTGAGATTGATAAGACAGCTCCTGTCTTTGAAGCCTGCATGCAGACACTGCCCTCTGAATATCGGATGGATTATCAAATCATGGGCCAATCGCAGATTGATACTGATAAAAGTGCACAAAGCCTCATTGATTTAGGTTTGCTTATCATGCAGGAACTTTCACTGCCTAAACTAAATGCTTGGCTTGAGCTGCCCTTGGTCGGTCAAAGTATGGGACTGTCTCTGGACGAACTCAATATTTTGCACGATTGGCTTCTAGCTGCTGGTTTTCGTAACGGAATCAATATTGAGCATTACCGCCACACCCACCCACAAGCCGATGCAATCAGCATAACTGAGGCCGCAGATGGAACACTAGAGCGGGCCATTGAGCGTCTTGCCTGGGGATACGTATTTAAAGAAGACAATCAATCATGCCCTATTGATATCTTACCCATCCAACACGGATCTGATCGCTTTGCAACGATTGCGGAAAATGAATCGCTTTTTTTAAAACTCTGCCGTTTGAGTGAAAAGCTTGAAGAGTCTTTTAAAGCAATGACCGCTCTCGGAGATGAGGCGCTTCCGGCAGACATGTCACTTTGGGCCCATGGACTCATTGACCGCTTCTTTAGTGAAAGTGCAGATCACTTTTCTGTCATGTCAATGAGAGGTTGCCTCAGAGCTCACGAGTGGGCACTGACGACTGTGCCTGAACCTATCACGATGCCCCTTTCTGTTTATTGGCGAGCGCTGTCTGACAAAATTGCTTCACCAATAGACCGAAATCCCGCCGTAGGCCGCATTACGCTAGCCTCAATGCAAACCTTCAGAGCTCTTCCTTTCAGAGTCATCCTTGCGCTTGGTATGGGTGAAGAGTCAGGATTCCCGGGCAACCAGCGTTTTGAGGAATTCGACTTAATGGGTGTTGACGAACTCAAAAGACAAAATGATCGTGACAGTCGATCAGATAACCGTAATGTCTTTTTGGACCTATTCCTTTCAGCCAGAGACTGTTTTATCTGCTCTTACTGTATCGGAACAGACAAAAAAACACCGTTAAACCCATCGCCAGTCGTAGTGGATTGGCTTGATTTGCTGACTCTTAATGCAAAAGCCCAGGGCAAAGAAACGGTTCTTGAAGCCAAAGCCCGTTTAATAAAATCCATTACCGCGGAAATTACCCTAACCGATACGGCAGAAGACAATTTCAAAACAGAAGGCCCTAGGTACTGGAAAAGTTTCATGCAAAGCACACTTGATGCAATAAATTGTGCCAGATCCTCCGGCTATCAAAGCATGGAACCTATTATGCTCAGCGGTCCTTTTGCTTCTCATCTGATCAATGAAACTCTTTATCTTGAAGATTTGTTAAGTTTTTACAAGGATCCTACCGCTTGGGTACAAAGAAAAATAGACTTCAGGCTCTACGAAACAGAACTTGAGGAGACGGTTGCGCTAACAGCAAAAATGAATCCCTTGGATCTAGCCATTCTCAGGCGCTCTCTTGCTCAACAACTGGCTCGGGGTGAAAGCATCGAGGCGATTGAGAAAAGATTGCAGTGTGATCCGTCTAAAGGAACGCCTGCCGTAAGGCTCTTATCATGTATGGGTGAAATTACTGTAGCCCAAAACATTCAAGCCATAAAAGAAGAGATTGAATCCAAAACAACGGCCACCGTGCAGACACTCAGTAAAGCTTTACCGAAGAGGGGCTACTTCAGTGAACTGGTTGCCGAAGATGTTAAGCTTTATCGCTTCATCAAAGAGATTTCTGAAAATGAAGCTCCTTGGCTTAAGTCCTTGGATACAAATTGCTCCTATATAGTGGCTGAATGCACCTCAAATTTGGCACTGAATCGTATATTCGTACAGGTGGCCATACTTAGTTACCTAGGTTTAAAACCAAAAATTATTGTTTTAGACAGCACTGATGAGAAACTCGTTAAAGTATTTGACTCAATTCAAACAAAAAATGCCTCTTATTTTGTTGAAAGCCTCATAGACTTGATGAGTAAACAAATAGAAAAAGCCTGTTTTATGACGTCAAAAGGCGAATACAACAAAATGGAAACCGTATTGTGGCGCGGCCGTGATTACGACACGGTTAAAACACTCAGTGAGACTTTTTTCGATAAGGCAATTGAACTCATTACACCGGAGATCATCTTTCCTCAAACTAAAAAGCGCAAGAAAGCTCAATCAGATAAAAAAATAGAAAATTTTGAAATGAGCTTAATGAACTTGCTCAACGGAGAGCGGTTATGAGCAAAGTCTTTGATGTTGTAAAAACTCCTCTTTCAGGCCGTCACCTAATTGAAGCAAGTGCGGGAACCGGCAAGACCTATTCGCTGATTCATATTGTTTTGCGACTTATTATTGAGGAAAAGATTGCCATAGATCGGCTTCTTTTGGTGACCTTTACCAAAGCGGCCACCGCTGAGTTAAAGCAGCGCGTCAGAAACCTTTTGATTCAAGCACATGAAGCTTTCCTTGAATCAAAAGAAGAAGACGAACGCTATGACAAAACGCTTTTAAAGTTAATCGCCAAATGGCGCTTGATGGGCATTAAAGAGGAAGTCTTTAAAGAGGCTATTGATCGTATGGATGATGCCTCAATCTGCACCATTCACAGCTTCTGCCAAAAGATGCTTGATGAACACCGCTTCTCCAGCTCAGAAGGCTTTGACTTTGAATTCGGAGAGGATACTGATTTTAAAAATGAAGTGATTGAGCAATTCCTGCGCAAAGAACTTACAGAGGCATCGGATGACCGTTTAAAGGCTGTGCTTTTATCATCTTCACCCTGGCGGGATATTTTGGACGCTATCACAGCAGCTCCTATGGATTCAACGATCGAATTTTTTGAGCAGCAAGTTTTTATCGATCCGAGGACAGGTCAGGCTCAAAACAACCTTACCGATGATCAAGTGGCTATTGAAAAAGCTGTGAGAAAGATTTTAGAGCGATTTATCGCGACAGTACCAGAAGAACTCCGGAGCAAAAAGCGCGAAGCCGGAATTCGCTCTTTTGATGACCTGTTGATGGATATGTACGCTCAACTCAACAACACCCTCTTTATCAAAGGTGTGCAACAACGCTATGATGGGGTGCTCATCGATGAGTTCCAAGATACCGATCCCATTCAATACGCAATTTTTAAGCGACTTTTTTTATCCGGTGACAGCACAGCCCGATCGGTCTTTTTTGTGGGTGATCCCAAACAGTCAATCTATCGGTTCAGAAACGCTGACTTAAACACCTATCTCGCAGCTAAAGCTGATATCGCGGAAGTCTATGAGCTTGACGTAAACTATCGCTCAAGCCCTAAACTTTTAGATGCTTTCAATCGTTTCTACTGTACAAGTCAAAAACCCTTCCTGGACTCCGGTATTGACTATCGAGCCATTAAAGCAGGAGCAACTAAGTCCGCTTTGCTTGTCCGAACACCAGAAGGCGAAAAAGAGCTTCCTGTATTTGAAGTGTGGCAAAAAAATGAAAACACGGCACTCAATCCCGCTTCTAGCAGAGATCAGCAGTCCGTATTAATTGCCAACGAAATTGAAGCCCTTTTATCTGGTTCGGTTTATAAAGCTGCTGACAAAAAACTCCTTCCCAGTGACATCGCCATCTTGGTTCATCACAAAAAGGACGCACACTGCCTCATTGAATATTTAACCAAAAAAGGTATTCGCGTGCTTTTTCAGGATGACAATAACATCTTTCAGACTGAAGAAGCTCGCGAGATGCTGCTAGTTCTAAAAGCGATAGAGTCGCCTGAGGATGTGCGCACTTTGAAGTTAGCCCGTAGTACACGGCTCATGGGAGAGAGCATCAACAATATCGTGCCCGAAGCTTTTAGCACTGATGATGAAAAAGTTGATGATCAGGCAGCATTAAAAGCAAGAGAATTGATTGAACAGGCACTCATACTGGCAGAAAAAAGAGGGATTGCTGCTGCGCTTTCACGCATCATGCTCGAGTGCAAAACCCAAAATCGTTTACTCCCCGTTCAAAACGGTGAGAGGCGACTTGCAAACTATCAGCAGTTAATCGAATTTTTGCAGGAAGCTTCCTTATCACTTAAAGGAATTTCAGGTCTCACGAGGTGGCTAACTCAAAAAATTGCTCATCCTGTTGATGACGAACGTTATCACCTCAGAATTGACAGTGACGCCAATCTGGTCAATGTTATGACGATTCATAAAAGTAAGGGGCTAGAATTTCCAGTGGTCTTTTTGCTTTATGCCAATGAGCTTAATGTTTCAGGTGGTGCACGGTACAAAAAGAATGTTTTTAAAGAAGTTCGCAATGGGAAAATCACACTCAAAATCAGTTTCACGAAACTTTACCCTGAGGTCGTAGAATCGATTAACCACGAACAAGAGTTAGAAATCCTACGCTTGACTTACGTGGCTATGACGCGTGCCTCACAAAGACTTGTGATGCCGCTTACTTACTTCAAAAGCAACTCCAAACTGAAGGGTTTTGACAACGCCTACACTAGGAGTCTGATTGGAAAATCTTCGGTTTCAAGTGAGGAGTTTGAAACTAAAGTCCAATCGTTTTTTGATCAGGGGAAAGATTCTGGAATATTTCTCCGCAATCTCGATGACGAGATCCAAATTCTAGATTGGCATCAGCAATGTGTCGCCACCAAGCTTGAAAACGTGCACACAGAAGAGCTCAGCGCAGCACAAGGGCAAAGTATTCCTACCTCATGGTTCCCGACGAGCTACACTGCATTGGCGCGAGGTGCAGCAGAGACTTCTGAAGCACTTACCCTTATTGAAGAAAAAGAAGATTCATCAATTGAAGATAATGATGTATTAATTGCCCCACCCTCAGAAAATCAACCGGCAGCCTCGGAACTTAGCATTATGGATTTCGAGCGGGGTCTGGAGAGCGGAACATTTCTTCATGCACTTTTTGAAAAAGCCGATTTTTCCCTGGTTAAAGAGGCTTTTGAAGGTAATGATGAAGCTGAACAAAAGCTCAACCATCAGCTTTTGCGACAAGTTCAACCCTTCAAATACCACATGCAACCTTATGGCGTTGAGAAATGGCTACCTGTTTTTAATCGTCTTCTCAAAGATGTGCTTTGCTCTAGGATCGTTGATCGGTCAATCTTTGGAACACAAAATGATCTAAGACTATGCGAGCTGGCTCAAAGCGCTAAAACTTCTGAAATGAGTTTTACGATCCCAATCGGTGAGACGTTAGAAGGTCGAGAGGCAATAAGTGCGAAAAATTTAAGCCGCCTTTTAAAACACTTCGATTCCGTTTATCACATTGAAATCGAAAACAACCACACGCTTAAAGGCTATTTAACTGGCGCCATAGACCTCACCTTTGAATTTGAGGGGCGCTTTTTTGTACTTGATTGGAAGGGAACAAAGCTTGCTGATCAGCCCGAAGGATTTAACGCTGAAAGGATGTTGCAGGAGGTGGACCGTCATCACTACAGCCTTCAATATCTTATTTATCTTGTTGCTCTGAGACGGCACCTAAAATTCTGCGGCATTGAGGATGCGGATCAAAAAATCGGCGGAGTCATTTATGCATTTATTCGTGGCATCCATGCAAATGATTACCCTCCTTATGGCGTGTTAACTGCGCAACCGCCCCTTGCAATCATTCAATGCCTAGATGATTTCTTTGCTCACGGTTATGACGAAAGAACAATTCGCCAGTTTGCAGCTCAAAAGGACAATTGATATGGCCAGAAGAAAACCTTTAGCTATTATTTTGGATTTAGACGGAACCCTTTGCAATTGCGAACATCGCGTTCATTTTATGCGTGAGCGTCCGAAGCGCCGTGATGAATTTCATTCTGCCTGTGTGTTTGATAGTGTCATTGCCCCCACCAAAGCATTAGTGGATATGGCAGAAGAAAAAGGTATTAAAGTAATTCTGCTCTCAGCTCGTCCTTTACGGTTTAAACCCCAAACTGAAAGTTGGCTTGAACAAAATAAGATTCATTACAATCAACTCATTTTGAGCGGTCACCCAGAGTTGTCTGATCCGGAATTTAAATTAAAAATGTACCGAGAATTGATTGAACCCTTCTATGAAATTTTGTTTGCTGTGGATGATCGGGACATCGTAGTTAATATGTGGCGAGAAAACGCTATTACCTGTTTTGACATTGCAGGCAACCATTTTTCTTAAAGAATTCATTATGGCTGAAGCACAAACACAACTAACAGAAAATCAAAAAGCCTACCGTGTCATAGGACGAGCGCTCTGGCGAACTGTTTGCCGAGGTAAAAATAGCTTTAAGGAGGTACCTTCCTGCCTTAATTCACTTATGGATCTGTTTGCGTTAAGCGAAGAAAGAGGCAGTGTCTGCGTTCAATGGCAAAATGATCATGCTTCGCTTTTATCCAAAGAGGAGCTGGCTGTTTTAATGGACAGTGGGCTTTTAGCTTTAAAACCCAAGCGTTTGGCTGATGAGCCCGATCCCCTAATCCCCTTTGTTCTTGATCAATCAGGCAATATCACCCGCATATACCAACAAAGGCATTTTTCAGAAGAACGCGAAGTTGCTCTTAAATTACTTTCTTTTATTAACCGACCGGATGAGGCTATCAGTAAAGCTCAACAAAAAGCTCTCCAAGGTTTTAACGGCTTGCAATACGGTAAAGCGGATGAAACAGATGAAAAAAGCCGGCATGAGCAACAAGCTGCTGTCGCATTAGCCCTGAAAAAACCTTTTTGCATTATCACTGGCGGCCCGGGTACCGGGAAGACAACGGTAGTAGCAAAACTCCTCGAAAGTCTTCTAAAAGATCAACCCGATTTAAAAATCGCTTTGGCTGCCCCAACCGGTAAAGCAACAAGTCGGATTATGCAGTCACTTTACGGCTCTTGCGAACATTTTCCAGATCACTTTCCGAAAGTCATCAGTCGCGTGCAATCGCAGACGCTACCCGCGCGTACGATTCACAAATGGCTTCTATCTCGAGATGAAAAAGGCAGAATGCCTAGCGCAGAAAATCCGCTTGATATCGATGTAATGATTGTTGATGAAGCCTCCATGATTGATTTAAGGCTTGCTAAACGTCTTTTGAGCGTACTAGATTCATCTAGGACACGTTTAATTTTGTTGGGTGACAAATATCAACTCTCTGCTGTTGGTCCTGGTTCAGTTTTAGCGGATATGACGGATCCCACTGGTCCTTTATCTTCTCATTTGGCTGAACTGACAGTCAGTCACCGCTTTACAAGCGACTCTAACGTTGGCCGATTGGCTCAGGCGATCAAAACACCTGAAAGCCCCTTTAAAGTTGAAGACTTTATTGACGCGTTCAAAAAGGCTAAAGAAGGTAAAGATCAGGTTAGCATCAAGCTTTATAAACCTAATGAAACAGTGGATCGAAATGTTATCAAATGGCTTACACCGCATCTGAAAAAATATTTTTACGCTTTGGAAGATTTCAGAACAGAAAATCAAGCGCTGTTTTCCGATGAGAGAAAACTCAAAGCCCTGTGGCTCATCGCAGAAAGTTTTCGGATTCTCTGTGCTCAAAGAACCGGTTCCAATGGAGTCAATGCTGTTAACCGTTTCATCGAAACCGTTGTTCGTGAAAAAACGGCAAGTCCTGCTGATGCGCTTTTCTACCCTGGGCGCCTAATCATTATCCGTAAAAACACTCCGTCTTTGGATGTCTATAACGGTGATGTTGGTATTGTGATTGAAGAAAATCAACAGTCCAATCGCTTTGAACTCTATATCGGAGACAGGAATAAACGTATTCCCGTGGGCTTATTGCCCGAGCACGATACGGCTTTTGCTATGACAATTCACCAATCTCAAGGCTCACAGTTTGAGCACGTTGCCGTGTTGCTACCAAGCAGTGAAGAGAGCCTTTTAGCCTCTCGTGAACTCTTCTATACCGGTGTAACCCGTGCTCAAAAAGAAGCGGCTGTTTTTGGCACGTCAAAAACGATTCGAGCGTCTGTCTTAAGAAAAACAGAACGTTCAAGCGGACTGAAAGATCGACTTAAAGAATAAAAAAAGTGCCCAACCCGGGCACTTTTATTATGATATCAACTTAATATTATTCTCACTAGAATTCTGTCAGTCACCTATCCGACAAATCTCATCACGCACATAATGCCGATCATGATAAAAGCTATGGCTAGTTTTGCTGCAATACCTGCAATCATGCCGATCCAAGTGGCCCAACTGACTTTACCGGCCTGACGCATATCACGATGACCAATCATTTCGCCAACAAATGCACCAATCACTGGGAAAAGAAAAATTCCTAATAAGCCAAAAGGGATACCGACAATCGTGCCGATTAAAGCACCGGTTAATCCCAATTTAGTAGCTCCGGCTTTTTGCGCTCCTAACGTCTGACTTACCCAATCAATAATGATGGAAATAACGGTTAAGACCCCTAAAGCAATCAGAGTACCCCAACTAAAATATTGGTAGTCCTCCATATAAGCTATAAGCCAACCGCCGGCAAAAATCATCGGTATGCCGGGCAACGCTGGAATAATTGTGCCAGCTAAGCCTACGAGAATCAGCAAAAAAGCAACGCCATAAAGGCCATAGGTAATCAAAGCATCCATCTTTAGACCCTTGCTCGGTTTTTAAATTGTGTGTATTCACCAAAGAACGTGAGCTCCACGGTTCCAGTCGGACCGTTACGCTGCTTACGTACAATTGCTTCAGCATCGCGCTCCTGATCCGTATCTCTCAGATCCTGGTTATAAACCACATCACGATAAAGGAAAATAATCACATCAGCATCCTGTTCAATAGAACCGGATTCTCTTAAGTCGCTCATCATCGGCCGCTTATCAGGACGTTGTTCCAAAGAGCGATTTAACTGAGAAAGACCAATAATCGGGCAATTTAATTCTTTGGCTAAAAGTTTTAAACCTCGCGACATTTCGGAGATTTCCTGTGCACGGTTTTCTCCTCTGCCGTCTCCCGACATCAACTGAATATAGTCCACAACGATCAACCCCAGCTGTTTGACTTCACGAGATAAGCGCCTCGCGCGAGAGCGAAGGTCAGAAATCGTCAAACCTGAAGAATCATCGATAAAGATATTTTTCGAATTGGAAATGTCCGTAATGGCCGCTCCCATTTTTTGGAATTCATCCCCTTCCAAACGACCGTTTCTTAAATGCTCCAGACGAATTCTCTGATAAGAGCTAATTAGGCGCATGGCCAACTGCTCTGCCGGCATTTCCATCGAAAAGATAGCAACAGGCATCTCCGCACGCAATGCAACATACTCTGCAATATTCATGGCAAAGGTAGTTTTACCCATAGCAGGGCGACCAGCAACGATAATTAATTCACCAGGATGCATGCCCTTGGTGAGACGATCTAAATCAATAAAGCCTGTTGGGATACCAGTGATTGGATTTTGATTTTTAGAGTTATAAAGCTTAGTAATCTGTTCGCTAACCTCGGCTAAAGCACCTTTAATTGGTTTGAGACCAGCGCCAGCTACCTGTGCATCTTCACTAATTTTAAAAATAGCACTTTCGGCCCGATCCAAAATATCTTTGGTTTCCATTCCTTTGGTATCAAGGGCGGAGTCAACAATTTGCGAACCGACATTGACTAAGTTGCGAAGAATGCTGCGATCACGGACAATTTCTGCATAACGTCTTGCATTGGCGGAGTTTGGGGTGTTCATTGCCAAAGAGTTTAGGAAACTCTTTGTACCCTCTTGGCCCAAACCAACAGAAGCCATAGAATCATGAACAGTTAAAACATCAGCAGGTCGACCCTGACTGATTAGCTGAACAATATGCTCATAGATGCGGCGATGATCCCCACGATAAAAATCCTCTGGGGTTACAACATCGTTTACCATGTCAAAGACACGGTTATCGATCAATAAACTTCCCAATAAACCCTGCTCAGCCTCAGTTGAATGGGGAGGCAGTCGTACCGTATCCGTTGTTTTTACTTCAGGCATCTTCTTTTACTTAATTCCTTTTAAACTGTGCTCGGTATTTTAGCAAAGGGGATTTATTACCTTTGAATTTATTTAACCGATTATTTCTGAACAAATCTTTTTTAAATCAATCTGTTAAATATATATTCTGAAAATTTGTAATCTTAAAATTAAATTGTTAAATTTTTTATTTTCAAATTGTAATGAGAGATAACGGCTAACAGTCTTTTCATTCTCAAATGAAGGAACAGTTTGTCAAAACAAAATTTTGCTTTTAGCTTCCTTGTGATCCCGCTTTGCTGTCAACAACCTTGCTCTCTGTTATGGGCATATCACAATATACCGCCTTCTAGTCTTTTGGCATTAATAAACAAAAAGGCCCGATTCCAAAGGAACCGAGCCTTCTATCCGGTCAGGATACTGAATTAAGCTTCAGCGATAACGCGAACGGTGATTTCGGCAGTGATATCCGTCATCAAACCAATCGTGATCGGAGTTTCACCCAAAGCCTTGATCGGGCCGTTGGGCAAACGAATCTGAGCCTTCTTAATATCGAAACCTTGAGCTTGAAGAGCTTCAGCGATGTCAGCGTTCGTAACGGAACCGAAGAGGCGTCCGTCAACACCGGCCTTGCTAGCCACTTCAACCACGTCGCCATTCAACTTGGCAGCGATCGCTTCAGCAGCAGCGATACGTTCAGCCTGAGCCTTTTCAAGTTCTGCACGACGTTGTTCGAATTCGGCAATAGCGGCTTGCGTAGCACGCTTAGCACGCTTGGTGGGGATCAAGTAGTTACGAGCGTAACCATCCTTAACCTTAACGATGTCACCCAATTCACCGAGGTGGATAATCTTTTCAAGAAGAATAACTTGCATTTGATTAACTCCTCACTCGATTATTGATTGTCCGTGTACGGCAACAAAGCCAAGAAACGAGCGCGCTTGATGGCCGTGTCGAGTTGACGTTGATAGTGAGCCTTCGTGCCCGTCAAACGAGCCGGCATGATCTTGCCGTTTTCTTGGATGAAGTCACGGAGCGTTTCCACATCCTTGTAGTCGATCATTTCGACGTGTTCAGCCGTAAAGCGGCAGAACTTCTTGCGCTTAAAGAGCGCGTTTTGTTGGTTGCCACGGCGCGGCTTACCCTTGCCCTTTGCACCAAAAGCCATTTTTAAACTCCTTGTGAGTATTGCGTAATATGAACGATCATTTGTCGGGAACGCTGTGAGCGAGGTGCCAAAAAACCAGAGACCTCAAAAATCGATCCTAACGGTTCTTTGTCTAATGCCAGAGCGATATCGCCGCAGGCTTTGCCGGCAAAATCAAAAACCAATCTACGGTCTTCACCGGCTTCTTTAACCACACTCACGTGGTGAAACACCACTTCTAAAACCGCCAACCCCGCGGGTGTGTACCGCATCTGGGCTTTTTGTGTGAACTCGCCCGTTAATCTGATCGTGTTCACTGGCGTCTCTTTATTGTTTCCGACAGGATTAAAAATTAATTAAGCAGCGGCAGCTTCTTGAGCTTGAGCAGCTTGGGCTTGAGCCTGAGCAGCTTCGCTGGCAGCCTTCTTCTGTTCTTCTCTTTCGACGATCTTCATCATCGGAGAGGGAGCAGTTTCAGCCTTCTTCATCTTGATCGTTAAATGACGCAACACGGCGTCGTTGAAGCGGAAGCCGTTTTCGATCTCAGCGAGCGTTTCGTGAGAGCATTCAACGTTCATGAGAACGTAGTGAGCCTTGACCAACTTTTGAATCGGATAAGCCAAGGGACGACGACCCCAGTCTTCCACACGATGCATCTTGCCGCCTTGTTCAGCGACCAGAGCCTTGTAGCGTTCGATCATAGCGGGCACTTGCTCGCTTTGATCCGGGTGCACAATAAAGCAAATTTCATAATGACGCATTGGTATTGTCTCCTTACGGGAAAAGCCACCCGGAGCGTCTATTTCCGGTGTGGCAAGGACAGAAAACCGTGATTGTAATAAATAATCTAGGCCTTTGCAAGCACAAAAAGAGGACTTTTCGCTGACTTTTTAACGAGTTAGCGAAATTTTTCTTCTCGAAACTACAAAGGCGGCGCTATATTAACACCAATTGAAGAAAATTTCGCCCCTTTTGCTATGCAAGTTACTGTTGTCGTTGAAAATTTTTGTACTAACCGCGCCCTTCGATCTGAATGGGGATATTGCCTGTATCTAGAAAGCGAAAAAACTCACTTGCTTTTAGATACCGGATCGGAGTCTCATGCCTTTGTTCACAATCTCAGAGCACTCAGAATTAATCCTCAAGTGATCGATCACATCGTTCTATCTCATGGTCACTTTGATCATACTGCTGGTCTAATTGATGCCATAATGCTCGCTCCTCAAGCTAAGCGTTGGGGCGCCAAATCTATTTGCACTCTTCGCTGGGGTGACGAAAATCATCGCCGCATGAGCGGTGGAGGCACCTTTTTAGTCTCAGCTCTGACTAATCCTATCGATTCTTGGGCGCATATTACTGACGAAGTGATAGCTTTTACTGTCCCTGAAAACCGGCGCGATTGCCAATTTGTAAACTCTAAAAATATGTGGCAAGAGACTCTAGACGGTAAAGTTATTGCCGATACTTTTGATGATGATTTGTCGCTGCTCGTTAAAGGCGAGAATGGATACAGCGTTGTTTTAGGTTGCGCACATGCGGGATTGCCTAATATTTTGAGCTACGCTCAAGAGAAATTTGGAATAGATACTTTTGACACAGTTTTAGGCGGCACACATTTAAGTGCCGCAGCTAATGAAGACTTACCAAAATGGCTAGAGGCATTGAAACGATTTAAAGTCAAACGCTGGCGACCGAATCATTGCACGGGTTTTCGAGCCGCAGCGGCTTTAGCCAAAGTATTTGACGATGTAGATTGGGCCGGTTGCGGCATGCGTATTCATCTTTAGATTATTCGCGGCGTAATTCAAAGTGTGGAAAAGTCGACTTCAATATCTCAATTGTTTCAGGCTCCGGGTACTCGTGACCGACATTGTCAAAAGGTAAATCAAGTTCTTTAGGCTTGCGGTAGATCTGAAGAGCAAAGGTCTCGACTCCTCGCCCCTTTAATTGCTGAGCAAGCTTGAGAATCTTCTCATCAGGCAAATAGTCGGGATGAGCGGTTGTTCGGCACTCGTATGAAACACCTGCCTTTTGGATCAAATTTAATGCTTCTGAGACATTTTTTGCAGGATCTGACTTCTGTAGTCCTACAATCCAACAATAAGCCTCAGAATCCGCTAGTGATGCTTTAATGTCCAGCCCCACCCAATCGACGAAACCGATCACGCGGGAAAGATGCTCCGGGTAGCAACCTGAGGTATGAAGTCCAACTTTAAAGCCCATAGATTTCACCTTACTCATGGCATCGGCTAAAGCCGGATCCAGAGTAGGTTCGCCGCCAGAAAACACTACTGCGTCCAAAAGTCCTTGACGACGCGTAAGAAGCCTTTGAAGTTCTTCCCATGAACTGTGTAAATATTCTTTCGGAAAATCTCTAGGTTGCATGTGCGGATTGTGGCAATAACGACACCGCCATGGACAACCCTGTATAAATGCTACAGCAGAAAAATAACCTGGATAATCAATACTGGTATAAGGCGTAATGGCGGCGATTTTTAGATGCTCGGCACTGACTTGATGGGCATTTGAGGACATTGATGTACTTTTCCAAAGATGAGATAAAAAAGGCGCCGGGATACTTTATCCCAACGCCCCGTTCTCAATTATTTATCGAGATGGCACTTACTTTCTACAAAGCACTTGCGTTCGTAAAATTCACCCTTTTTACCGGTATTGAAGGAAGAAACTGGACGATGATATCCCATCACGCGAGTCCAAACTTCACAAGGTTGGCGTTCGCTATCTTTAAGTTCAATTCTCTCTTCTTTTTTATCCATTTTTAAATTCCTCAAAAAAATCAGCAATCAGCCTTTGCGCAGGCTGTTGCCTGAGCTTTCTTAGCACGAATCAATTCGGCATCACAGATAGGACAGAAATCATGCCGACCTGAGATGTAACCGTGCTTCGGACAGATTGAAAATGTTGGCGTTACAGTGAGATACGGCAGACGGAATCGAGTGAGAGCTCGACGAACGAGTTCTTTGCAGGCCTTAGAAGAGCTGATGGCATCGGCCATATAAAGGTGCAAAACCGTACCGCCGGTGTATTTGCGCTGTAAATCATCCTGCATTTCCAGTGCAAGGAACGGATCATCAGTAAAGCCTACCGGCAACTGGGAGCTATTCGTGTAATAAGGATTCGATTCCGTACCGGCCTGAATAATATCTGGGAAGCGTTTTCTATCTTCCTTGGCAAAACGGTACGTCGTACCTTCGGCCGGCGTTGCTTCCAAGTTATACATATGTCCTGTTTCCTCTTGGAATTGCACCATTCGAGCGCGGACGTGATCCAAAAGTTTTAATGCAAAAGCGTGTCCCCAGTCATCGGTGATATCGTGTTCATCGTGCGTGAAATTGCGAATGCACTCATTGATACCGTTAACACCGATCGTCGAGAAGTGGTTACGCAGCGTTCCGAGGTAACGCTTCGTATATGGGAATAGCCCCTGATCAATATGGCGCTGAATGACTTTACGCTTAATTTCAAGACTGGTTTTAGCCAAATCCAGCAAGTGATCAAGCCTTGCTAACAGTCCCTCTTCATTGCCTTTGAAAAGGTAGCCCAAGCGAGCGCAATTGATTGTCACTACACCTAAAGAACCAGTTTGTTCGGCTGAGCCGAATAAGCCGTTGCCACGCTTTAAAAGTTCCCGCAAATCGAGCTGCAGACGGCAGCACATTGAGCGGATCATATTGGGCTTGAGTTCGGAATTGATAAAGTTTTGAAAATACGGCAGACCGTACTTTGCCGTCATGGCAAAAAGTTTGTCAGCATTCTCACTTTCCCAATCAAAGTCAGGCGTAATGTTGTAGGTTGGAATTGGGAAGGTAAAAACTCGACCCTTGGCATCGCCCTGTGTCATCACTTCGATATAGGCGCGATTAATCATGTCCATTTCGCGCTTACATTCACCGTAAGTAAAGGGCATTTCCTCGCCCCCAATGATCGGGTGCTGATCCTTCAGATCATCCGGGCACGTCCAATCAAAGGTAAGGTTAGTAAAAGGCGTCTGTGTACCCCAACGTGAGGGGACATTCAAGTTGTAGATCAGCTCCTGAATGCTCTGCAACACTTCTTCATAAGGAACGTTATCTTTTTTAATGAAAGGTGCCAAATAGGTGTCAAATGATGAGAAAGCCTGAGCACCGGCCCATTCGTTTTGCATGGTTCCCAAGAAGTTGACAATCTGACCGGTAGCTGAGGACAGATGCTTAGGGGCCCCAGCTTCAACCTTGCCAGGCACACCGTTTAAACCTTCATTCAAAAGCGTTCTCAAAGACCATCCGGCACAGTAACCCGAAAGCATATCCAGATCATGAATATGGAAATCGCCTTCACGGTGGGCACGCCCGATTTCAGCCGGATAAATGTAATTTAACCAGTAATTGGCCACTACTTTGCCGGAAACATTCAAAATCAAGCCGCCCAATGAGTATCCTTGATTGGCATTGGCGTTAACACGCCAGTCAAGCTGCTGAAGGTACTCATTAATGGAAGATTCAACATTCACCCAGCTTTGTCTTGCATCGCGAGCCTTTTGGCGCTGTTCACGATAAACAATATAGGCGCGAAGCGTCTTGAAATACCCTTCATCAAAAAGGGCATGTTCGACGGCATCTTGCACTTGTTCGATATGAGGCGTCACTAAATTGAGCGCTCTTAAACTCGGCAAAACGCGCTCTTCTGTAATCTGGGCGGCTCGCGCTTCATCGAACTCACCCGTTGCCTTACCGGCTCGGGCGATAGCAGAGACAATTTTGCTTGCGTCAAAATCCTTCACACTGCCATCGCGCTTGATTAAGTGCGACAACTTGGTTTCTAACATCAGGGATTCTCCAATAGACCTATCGCTCTGAACATCCGAACGATTTCTTGCTTTACTGTAATGAAGAGCAATGTGTTTGAGTGCTTAAAAATTGAGCTCTTTGACTTTGAACACTATATTTAGAAACGAAAGTTATCCACAACGGCTAAAACCTGTTGTTTTTCAACCTTTCTTTGCTCTTTTTATTTTGTTAGGGTTTACCCTTTTATACAATATGTTGTGTTTTTGAAATTTTTTAGCCCAATTAATTGATTCAATGGCTTGATTTTTCAAAGAAAATTATTAATGATTCAACGCAAAATATGCCCAACAGAAAAAATATAACCACTATGCAGAAAACTTGGATTGCTTTGGCTTCATGCTTATGCATTACCGGTTGCTTTCGAACCACCAGCGTTATTAAAGGCTCCGTTATAGATGCCTCTATGAACACTGTGACACTTCAAACGTAAGAAAACAAAACCTATGTTTTCAGCACAATTGAAACTGACAAGAGTCAGCTCAATGGACTTGTAGTCGGCAAAAGTGTCAAAGCAAAATTTCAGCTACCTTATCAGAGAGGACAAAAACTTCTGTCTCTCAGTGACTATCCTCAGCCTGCAGATCTTTTCAACGAAGCAACTGTTCTTATTCCAGCCGATTCTGTCAAACCTCTTCTCTATCTCCTAGCAGACAAAAATACGCTTCGTTTATTTGATGCAGCAGGCAATTTGCACGCCGTTTTATCAAAATCTTTGACTAAAGACGGAGACTTATACTGGCAAGCAAAAACTCTTGATCTCAAACTTCAAAAAGATAAAGGCCTTTGGAAGTTAAAACAAAAAGAGAACCTACTTTATAGCCAAGCTGCAGAATTAGCAGATTCAAGTTTGGGCGAGCTTATTGAAGAGCGTTTTGTCGGTGTGCTGCCTGCTGCTGACTGCTCTGGAATTCGCTACGATCTAAGAGTTAAACATAGAACGCATAGCGGAGACGGCC
>UQUR01000013.1 GCA_900544345.1 uncultured Sutterella sp.
CGCCTTTTTCAAAAGGCTTTCATACTCAGAGTCGCTCAAACGCTGACGTCCGATACTGAGCGTCATTGCGCAAGCGCTTAATTCACAATCTGATCGAGTTTCTGACAAAAAAGCAATACCGCCAGTCATGGTTTTACCAACATAAAAAAACAAAGCGTCTTTATTGTTGACGCTCACAATGAATATACGTGCCATTGTACGTTGGGGATTTTTCCCTTGCCACAGAAATACCCTGAAAATAACTATTAGATACAGCTTTTTCGGGCAAAAAGACATTCTGATGCTTAAAATTGGCGAAAAATGCTAAATAAAGGATATTAACGTGGCTAACTGTTTCAGCCAAAAGAAGATTTTAGTTGCTGGCGATGCCATGCTTGACCGCTACTGGTTTGGCGACGCCAACCGTATTTCCCCCGAAGCTCCGGTTCCGGTTGTTCGCATTACTCGTCAGGAAGAACGCTTAGGAGGGGCGGCCAATGTCGCATTAAATATTTGTGCTCTGGGAGCCAGAGCCAAATTATTATCCGTCGTTGGGTGTGATGAAGCTGGCTCTACTGTTGAGCGCCTTTTAAACGAAAAAGGCATTGAGCCACACCTTCACCGAGATCCCGACCTCAAAACAACAGTTAAATTAAGAATTGTCGCTCGCCAGCAACAAATGCTGCGTGCAGATTTTGAAAATCGACCGACTACTGCGGTCTTGGCTAAGCACCTTAGCGAGTATGAAAAATTAATTGATGACTGTGAAGTCATTGTCCTATCAGACTATGGTAAAGGCGGACTCGATCATATTGCCCGAATGATTGATTGTGCACGAAAGAAAAATATTCCCGTTCTGATCGACCCCAAAGGCAGTAATTACGACCGCTACCGCGGCGCCACGGTGATCACTCCGAACCGTTCAGAGCTCGCTCAGGTGGTGGGCAATTGGAACAGTGAAGAAGAGCTCACCCAGAAGGCGCACACGCTGCGCGAAAAGCTTAATCTCACCGCTTTGCTTTTAACCCGAAGCGAAGAAGGCATGACCTTATATACGGATGCCGGTGAAAAAACAATCCCTGCTCAGGCGCTTGAAGTCTATGATGTCTCTGGAGCGGGTGATACGGTCATTGCCGTTATGGCCACGATGATGGCAATGGGTGAAAGTTTAGAAGAATCCATGCGCATCGCCAATCGTGCAGGTGGAATTGTTGTCGGCAAGTTAGGCACAGCCACTGTCAGTTTCGAAGAGCTTTTCCCAAATGGCTATGAGGATCTTTTTGCAGGAGAAAAATTGTGAGCATCATTGTTACGGGGGCTGCCGGCTTTATCGGCGCCAATAATGTTTTGGCTTTAAATAAACGTGGATACACGGATATTATTGCTGTCGACAACCTCACCCATGCCGACAAATTTAAAAATTTAGCCGAATGCCAAATCAGCGACTATTTTGATAAGCGTGATTTCATTGAGTTGGTTCGCGCACGTAAAATCGCCAAACCCGAAGCTATTTTCCATCAAGGGGCCTGCTCTGACACAATGGAAACGGACGGCCGTTACATGATGCAGAATAACTATCGGTATACACTGGAATTATTCAACTGGGCCCAAGAGCTTGGCGTTCCGATGATTTATGCCTCCTCAGCAGCCACTTACGGAGCAAGCTCCACTTTTGTCGAAGATCCTCAATTCGAAGGACCGCTTAACGTCTACGGTTACTCTAAGTTCCTCTTTGACCAAGTGCTCAGAGCTAAGCTGGCAAAAGGCGAAGTGAAGGCTCCGGTGATTGGTCTGCGTTATTTCAACGTATATGGCCCCCATGAGCAACACAAAGGCCGTATGGCTAGTGTTGCTTTCCACCAATTTTTCCAATTCCGTAAAGACGGCTACGTACGTCTTTTTGAAGGCTGTCTTGGATATGGCAACGGCGAACAGGAACGAGACTTTGTCTATGTTGACGATGTCGTTGCTGTCAATCTGCACTTTTTCGATAAACCGGTCACTGGAATTTATAACTGCGGCACAGGTCGTGCTCAGCCGTTTAACGATGTCTCTTTAGGTGTTGTTAACGCTTTGCGCGCTCACGCTGGACAAGAAAAAATCTCTCTGCAAGAAGCTGTCCAAGCAGGCTTTATCCGCTACATACCCTTCCCGGAATCGTTAAAAGGCAAATATCAAGCCTACACACAGGCCGATCTCACCAAACTTCGCGCTGCCGGCTGTGACGTTCATTTTAGAAGTGTAGAGGAAGGCACCGCGGACTATGTTACCGATCTTTTAACGCGCTACCGAGATGTCGCAGCCGATCCCACAATTGCCGAAGCCAAATGACACTAAAAAAGGCTGCTTTTTTGGATCGTGACGGCGTGATCAATGTTGATCACGCCTATGTCCACACCCCAGAAGAATTCTCGTTTATAGATGGCGTTTTCGAAGCCTGCAGAAAACTGCAGTCTGCGGGTTTTTTGCTGATTATTGCCACCAATCAAAGTGGTATCGGTCGAGGTTATTACAGCGAACAGGGTTTCAATGCCCTTTGCGATTGGATGAAGAGCCAATTTGAACAAAAAGGCATCAGAATTGACGACATTTTTTTCTGTCCACATCATCCGCAAAAGGCACTTGAAAAGTATCGTTGCGAGTGCAACTGTCGAAAACCCAAACCAGGAATGCTTTTGG
Source organism: uncultured Sutterella sp. (assembly GCA_900544345.1). Classification (GTDB taxonomy): domain Bacteria; phylum Pseudomonadota; class Gammaproteobacteria; order Burkholderiales; family Burkholderiaceae_F; genus Aphodousia. The sequence goes on from UQUR01000013.1 coordinate 2,659, forward strand.
CTGCCCAACAGAAATGGTCGATTGACATGAAAGCAAGCCTGATGGTGGGCGATAAAGTAAGCGATATGCAAGCTGCGGCAGCTGCCGGCATTGGGACTAGAATACTTGTCGGCAAAGACGGACTTGTCCGTCCCGAGCCCGTTGAAGAATGTACTCATACGGCTAAGAACCTTCTAGAAGCTACCAATTTCATCACTTTGGAACATCCTTTATGAGCACTCGACTTCCAGCACCTGATTTTGAAAGCAAAATCACCGATATGGAGCATTTACAAGAGCGTGCCTCAGCACTGCCTCATCCTGTTGTCATGACAAACGGTGTTTTCGATATATTGCACAGAGGACATGTCACCTATTTGGCCCAAGCCCGTGCATTGGGAGCCAGTCTTGTAGTAGCGATTAATTCGGATGCCTCAGTCAAAATGCTTGGTAAAGGTGATGAGCGCCCCATTAATACTCAAACAGACAGAGCAGCAGTATTAGCCGCACTCGAGAGCGTGGATCTAGTGGTTGTTTTTGAAGATAAGGTACCTCTTAAAGCGGTACAAACCGCCCATCCGGATATTTACGTAAAAGGCGGAGACTATCGGATTGAAGACTTACCAGAAGCAAAGCTTGTAGCCACATGGGGAGCTAAAACTGTTACAGTGCAATTTGAACATCAACGCTCCACTACTGCCCTATTACAAAAAATTAGTCATCTTAATCTTCAAAAAAAGTAATTTCTTTCTGACGAAAAGCTCCGAAATTTCTTTTTTCGGAGTTTTTTTCTTATTCATTCTCAAAGATTAGGGTTTTTCCTATAACCTCTAACTCATTGAATAGATAAATAAAATTAAAAAAACTTTTTATTTGTTTACTTATTTGTATATTTTGTCGACAAATAAGAGTAAAGTTAGATTACCTGATTTTATTGGGTTATTTTCCTTTTCTATTTTTTTTAATTTTTATATTTATTTTTAATATTCAAGGAGTTAAAGATGGATAGCAAGTCTAGAAGTGGTCGCTTTGATTTGTCGGCAAATAAATTGGTAGAGGATTTCAACGCCACGATCATGATTGAGCAGCGTAACTGCCCCTTTGATATTAAGGGCTCTCAAGCTCACGCAACCATGCTCGGCCGTCAAGGCATCATCAGTAAAGAAGATGCTGAAGCTATTTGCAAGGGACTTGACCAAGTGGCTCAAGAAATCCGAGACGGGAAATTTGTCTTCCGTACCGCCGATGAAGACATCCATATGGCTATTGAAAAGCGCATGACTGAAATCGTTGGTCCCGCAGGCGGTCGCTTGCATACTGCCCGTTCACGTAATGACCAAACAACCGTGACAACCAAAATGATGCTTCGCGCCACGATTCGCGAAGTTCAAGAAGCAATCCGCAACTTACAAAAGGAATGCGTAGAAATTGCTCAAAATCATCTCGACGTCATCATGCCGGGATACACCCATATGCAAACCGGCCAGCCGATTCTCTTTTCTCATTGGATGATGGCCTACTTCTGGATGCTAGAGCGTGACTTCACTCGCTTTGATAACCTCTACGACCGTATGGGTCGCTGCCCGCTTGGCGCTGCTGCATTAGCGGGTACCGATTTCCCAATTGACCGCGAATTTACAGCTAAAGCCTTGGGTTTTGATGCACCGACAGAAAACTCTATTGACTCGGTAAGTGATCGAGACCATATGGTGGAATTCAATGCCTGTGCAGCCATGTGCTACATGCATTTGAGCCGTCTTTCCGAAGAATTGGTGACATTCTCCACTCAAGACTTCAAGTTCATTGAACTTTCGGATGACTTCTGCACTGGCTCTTCCATCATGCCTCAAAAGAAAAATCCTGATATTGCCGAAAAAATCCGTGGTAAAACAGGTCGTGTCTACGGCAATCTCATGGCAATGCTGACCATCATGAAGGGTTTACCGTTGGCCTACAACACTGACCTCTCCGAAGATAAAGAACAGGTCTTTGACTCCATTGATACGCTTTTGGCCAGTTTGCGCATTATGACCCCCATGATTGCCAAGATGACCGTCAATGCAAAGAAAATGCGTCAAAACGCCGATCTGGGTTATTCCAATGCTACAGATTTGGCCGACTACCTTGCCCGCAAAGGAGTGCCGTTCCGTGAGGCTCACCATGTGGTCGGCTCTATGGTCAACTATTGCATCAAACACGGCAAACGCTTAGACGACCTGAGTCTTGAAGAATACAAGAGCTTTAACGACAAAATCGAAGAAGATATCCGTCATGAAATCGCTCTGGAAACCTGTGTCAAGGCTCGTAAATCCTATGGCGGCACAGCTCCCGAAGCCGTACGTCATCAACTTGATGTTGCTCGAAGAGTTTTAGAAAACGAAGCTCAAAAACTTCAATAGTTTTATTTGAGTAAGGAAATTAATCATCATGGAAACTGATTTAAATTTCTGGCTACAGCTTGCCGTCATGCTTGTTTGTATCGGTGTCGGCGGACGCTTCGGTGGCGTTGGACTTGGCGCTGCAGGCGGCTTAGGTGTGAGCATTCTCGTTTTGGGCTTTGGACTTCAGCCTGCTTCGCCTCCTGTTTCTACGCTTTTGATTATTGTGGCCGTTATCGCCTGCACTAGTATTTTACAAGGCGCCGGCGGTCTCGATCTTTTGGTCCGTCTAGCAGAAAAAATGCTTCGCAAATGGCCTAGCGCCATCACAATTGTTGGGCCTTTTGTATGCTCTCTCTTCGTGGTTTTGTGCGGCACGGCCTATGTAGCATTTGCCGTGTATCCGGTGGTAGCCGAAGTTGCTGCCTCCGCCAAAGTACGTCCCGAAAGACCAATTGCTGCATCGGTCATTTCGGCCGGTATTGCCGTGGTGGCAAGTCCTATGAGTGCAGCGATGGCCGCATTGGTTGCGAGCTTAGCGATTTTGGATGTTTCTCTTATCCAAATTCTTGCTGTCTCTGTGCCTGCCTTTATTGTGGCTACGTTGTGCACCTGCTTGTCCGTTTTCTGGAAGGGTACGGAACTTGAAAAAGATCCTGAATTTATTCGTCGCGTGCAATCCGGCCAATACCAAGAGTTGGTTGTAGCCAGAGACGACAAACCGTTTGAAGCAACAAAAGGTCAAAAGCTTTCTGTCGGCATCTTCCTTTTGGGCGTTGTGACCGTGATTATCTTCGGTACATTTAAAGAGCTTCTTCCGTCTTGGGAAGCCGCAGGCAAAATATCGACACTGCCGATTCCTTCTTTGATCCAAATGATCATGCTTGCTTTCGGTCTGTTTATCATCGTGTTCTGCAAGGTACCTAGCAGCAAATTTGCATCCAGATCAGTCTTTGTTTCTGGCTTAATCGGTGTTGTAGGTGTGTTCGGTGTTTCTTGGCTTACCGGCACGTTCTTTGAAGCTTATAAGCCGCTTTTTGTGGATCTTTTCACAAACATGGCTCAATCTGCTCCGATGCTCTTTGGTATCGTGCTCTTTTGCTTCTCCGCTGTAATCTTAAGTCCCTCTGCAACAACCGCTGCACTCATGCCCCTTGGTGTTTCCATCGGTATTCCAGCCGGTTTATTGGTTGCTTTGTTCCCTGCCACGTGCGGAGACTTCATCATTCCGGGTGGGGCTCAGATCGGCTGTACAGCTTTTGACCGCACCGGTACCACACACCTCGGTAAGTACGTGGTCAACCACAGCTACATCATCCCGGGTTTCGTACATATCATCTCCGGCGTAGCCGCTGGTTACTTCCTTAGCTTTATTTTCTTCTAAAATGAAGGAACGCTTGGAGTGAGCTTTATGCTCACTCCAAACCTTGCCTGAATACATTTTTGAAGAGTTTTTTATGCAAACAGAAAACAAGCAACTGATTTCCGAACAACTTGCCCGATTTGTTGTTTGGACGAAATTCGAAGATATCCCCGAGGAACTGGTCATTAAGGCACAACGCCATATCCTCGACTCGGTTGGCGCCGGCATTGCCGGTGCCGTGAGCCCTGAAACCAAACTCCTCAACAAAGTGTTTGCAATTTGCGGAGAAACAGGAGGCAATGTTCCCCTTTGGGGTAAAGGCATTAAGGTAAGTGCCCGTAATGCCGCATTAAGTAACGGCGTATCTTCACACACCTTTGAGCTTGACGATACAAACGGCTGTGATCACTCTGGAGCCGTTGTTGTACCAGCTGCATTTGCGGCTCTGAGTCTTTGCGACCGGCCGATTGATGGTAAGGAATTTATTGTTGCCGTCACTTTAGGCTACGACTTGGCACGCCGTGCACTTGAATCTTGCGGGGCCTACGAGCCTCACAACGGTGCAGGCTGGCACTCCACGGGTACCTGCGGCGTTTTTGGTGCCGCAGCTGCTGTCGGCCGCCTATTAGGGCTGGATGTTGAAAAAATGCAGGCTGCATTAGGCATTGCAACAAGTTTTGCGGCCGGTCAATGGTCCTTTGTTCACGATGGTGCTCAAAATAAGCGCCTTCACGTTGGCAATGCCTCTCACGGCGGACTGCTTGCCTGTTTACTGGCTAGAGAAGGCTTCACAGGACCCAAGATGGCATTTGAACAAGTCTGGGGCGGCTTCTCCAAAACCTTTGCTCCGAACAGTCAGGACCCAGATGCCTGGTTGCGAGATTTAGGCAAAAACTGGAAACTCGGGCGAGTTTCTATCAAGCCTCATGCTTCTTGCAGAAGCTCTCACTCATCAATCGATGCTGTCAATATCATTATGGATGCGCACCAATTAGCACCTGCTGATATTGAAAAAGTTCATATCAAAATTAATCCCTTTGTCCATGGCATGTGTGGCGGCAGAAAGTTGGATCCCATGCCTGCTGCTCAAATGAGCATTGCCTACGGTATCGCTGCACGTCTTGTTTTCGGAGGAGCGAATTTAACGGCCTACACCCGCACTAACCGCCATGATCCGCGCATCCGCCAAGCCATGGACCTGGTTGAGTTTGAAATCGATAAAACGCAAAAAGACGAAGACGAACCGATTGTCACGGTTTTTACCCATGATGGTCAAAGCTACACCGAACGGGTCGAATTCCCGCTAGGCGCTCCGCAAAACCCAGTAAGCGACGAAGCTCTGATGAGCAAATACCGCGATATTGCCGGAATGGTCTTTCCGCCCGAAGTGGTTGAAGGCATTGCTGAGTTCCTCTTGCATTTAAAGGATCAGCCTTCACTTGACCCCGTTGTTAAACTTTTAGGCTCTAAACCCACTACAACGGCTCAATTCGATATTTAATCCCTGACTCGCATCACGGCGCCCCACTTCGGGGCGCTTTTTTGCCTATTTTCACTTTTTTCTGGTTGATTTTTTCCACTTTTATCGTCCTGAAAGAATCGTTTGTTATCATCAAAATAACGTAGAGTAGGAAAAGAAGATGTCCGATTCGCAGAAGCTCAACCAGACAATCCAAAACTACTGGCAATCCAGATCCAAAGGCTACAGCTTATCGACTGTCGATGAGCTGCGAAGTCGTGATAATCCGTACCGTGAAATCTTAAAAAGATGGCTCCCCGGCAACCATACCGACCAATCTGCACTGGACATAGGATGCGGTCCGGGGTTTCTTGCGATTGAGCTTGCCCATTTAGGCTTTAACGTAAAGGCTGTTGATTCCTGCGCTGCTATGCTCGAAGAAGCCCGAAATAATTCAAGGGAACTTCAGATTGATTTCATCTTATCTGATGCAGGCGATGAGGTATTTGCCAACGAGACTTTTGATGTCATTGTCTCTCGAAACCTCGTCTGGAATCTTCCTGATCCGCAGAAAGCGTACCGCCAATGGATAACCTGGCTTAACCCTGGCGGCAAACTCATTATTTTCGACGGCAATCATTACCGTTACCTAAGCGATCCCAATTTTCCGAATCCGAATTATCAACGTACGCACCAAAATATTGACGGTATAGACGTCTCGGTCATGGAAAAAATTGCAGAAATGCTGCCCCTGACACAATTTCGCCGGCCGGAGTACGATAAAGACACCCTGACTGCATTGGGTTTGACCCATATAGAAACGGTTGTGATGAGCCGAGTGGGCAATGAGATCAAAGATTTTGCTTTAATGTTTGAGAAAAGCCATGCAGATTGAATCACTTTTGCAAGCCGTCAAAGACGGCAAAATAGATATCGCTGAAGCTAAGCAAATGCTCGCCCGTGCGCCCTACGAAGACTTGGGATTTGCCAAGCTTGATACGCACCGCTCAATCAGAACCGGTTTTGCTGAAGTGGTGTATTGCCAGAATAAGGCGGATGATTTTTTAATCAAAATTTTTTCCAATCTTTATCAAACGTACGGCGAAGTCATGGGTACTCGGTGCTCGGCTGAGCAATTCCAAGCGTTAAAACAGTATTTACCCAATCTTTCCTATGATCCTTTAAGCCGTATTGCCAAAATCGAGCAGCCGAAAAAACGTACCGGATTCATTGCTGTCTGCACAGCAGGAACCGCCGATATTGCAGTTGCTGAAGAATGTGCGCAAACAGCGGAATTTTTCGGTCAATACGTAGAACGCTTTTATGATGTCGGTGTAAGCGGTCTGCACCGATTACTATCCAAAGTCGATCGGTTACAAAAAGCCAACTGCGTAGTAGCGGTTGCCGGTATGGAAGGCGCTTTAGCGTCTGTGATCGGCGGTCTTGTTGCCAATCCCGTCATTGCCGTGCCGACCTCTGTCGGCTACGGTGCAAATTTCCACGGTCTTTCAGCTCTTTTGACAATGATTAACAGCTGCTCAAACGGTGTAGCCACTGTCAATATTGACAATGGTTTCGGAGCAGGTTTTTTAGCTTCCCAAATTAATCGCCTGGCTGCTAAAAAGGAATAATTAACCATGACAACTCTGGTGCTTGATGCTCAAACAGGTATTAGCGGCGATATGACTGTCGCAGCTCTTTTAGATCTAGGCGCTAACTTCGAAAAACTGCAGACGGTTCTTAAAAGTCTTCCTGATCAGGAGTTTAAAGTTGAAGTCAGCCGCGTAAAAAAGAATGCGCTCAACGCCTGTGACTTTAGTGTCACATTAACCAACGGCGCTGCCAACAACGATCATGACATGCATTACTTATTCGGCGAATCCGAAGGTTCTCAGCCCTCACATCCTCATGAGGATGTGCATCATGAAGAGCATCATCACCACCATCACCATGAGCACCGACACTTATCAGATATCGAAAACCTGATTGATCAAACAAATGCAACGGTAAAGGCAAAGGCGCTTGCCAAACAAATTTTCCGTATTGTTGCCGAGGCCGAATCCAAAGCGCATGGCGTGTCGATTCAAGAGGTGCACTTTCACGAAGTGGGTGCCTTGGACTCCATTGTGGATATTTTGTCCGTTGCAGTGCTGATTGATGACTTAAAAATCGACCGGACCATTGTAACCGCCCTTGGGGAAGGGTTTGGCGAGATTCGCTGCCAACACGGTATTTTGCCCATACCGGTTCCGGCTGTTTCCCACATTGCACAAACTTATGGTTTCACTCTTTCTCACATTAACTGCCGCGGAGAATTTATCACACCAACCGGAGCCGCCATCATTGCCGCACTTGAGCCCAAACAGTGCATGCCGGAACAATACAAAATTCTGAAGTCTGGCCTTGGCGCAGGCAAAAGAAGCTACGAGCGAGCTAGCCTTTTACGAGCAACGTTAATTGAAGCTACTGAAAAAAATAGCGAACACGATTTAGTTGTGGAGCTCTCTACCAATATTGATGACAGCACAGCAGAGATGTTGGGTTTTGCGCTTGAACGACTTTATGCTGCCGGTGCTCTTGAAGCCTGGTTTAGTCCCGTCTTCATGAAGAAAAACCGCCCTGCTTACATTTTGTCTGTACTTTGTAAGCCTGAGCAGCAAAGACTTATTGAAAACGTTATTTTTAAGCACACGACATCTATTGGTATTCGTTCGAAGAAGTTGACACGCCGAATTCTCGAACGTGAGATTCGTGATCTTGAAACCCCTTTAGGTGTTGTTAAAGTCAAAGTCTGTCAAGTACCCGATGAAGCAGGACAGTTGCACACACGCTACTACCCTGAGTATGAAAGTGTAAAGGCTCTATCACTTCAAACGCATCACAGTTTAAGTGAGCTTTACCGAATCATTCAAAATATTGCTGAACATGACTGATCTTGAAAAAATCCGATCCTATTTCGAAAAACTTATCACTGGCCCTGTTACGGTTGCCTTCTCAGGCGGAGCCGACAGCGTTTTACTGTTAAAGCTTACTTTGGACGCTGCTCAAAACACTTTTCCGGTCTATCCCGTTTATGTTGACAGCAACTGGATGTCTCGCTCAGCGTTATTAGATGCACAAGAAATTGCCAAACAGTTACAAACAGACCTACAAGTCATTAAACTTGACTCTCCTGAGTCAATAGGTATTAAAAGCAATCCTAAAAATCGCTGTTACCTCTGTAAAAAGGCTGTTTTTGAGGCAATTAAAATCTTCGCTGACATCCACAGCTCTTCTACCATCTTGGAAGGCACTCAGGTGGACGATTTAAAAAAATATCGACCTGGGTTAAAAGCTCTCAAAGAGTCTGGGGCAATCAGTCCGCTTAAAGAATTAGGACTTGATAAAGTAGCAGTCAGACGTTGGCTAAGCTACTTTGGGTTAGCCGCAGCCAAAAAACCTTCTGGGTCATGTTTAGCTACGCGCTTACCTTATGGTAAAAGTTTATCGACAAAGACCTTATTGCAAATTGATCAGGCAGAAAATTGGTTAAAAAGCTTTGATTTAGGCGCAATCCGTGTCCGTTCACACGATGACATTGCTCGAATTGAGGTTGATGCTGACAAACTGGAAAAAATCATTTCCATCCGAAGCGATTTGATAAAAGAGTTTCAATCACTCGGATGGAAATACGTGACCCTGGATCTCGAAGGTTTCCGGTCCGGAAGCATGGATTGATCAATTCCGGACCGCATACTTCAATTAACGCTTGCCGGCTCTCCATGCAGCAATGGCCTGAGCCATCTTTTGCGGATCAACCAAAAGCATCGGATCGAGCAGAACATCGGCCTCTTCCTTGGTCATAACGCCCATTTCCAGAACAGCTTCTTTGACCGTCAGTCCTTTTTGTTCTGCATAGTGCGCTACCTTAACACCGAGTGGATAGCCTTGAGTTGCAGCGACAACTGTAGAAACTGCCAGACTCGATTCGGCCTCGTAGCGGCAACGATCAACGTTTGCGACAATTCCGTCAACGCAATCACGCTTGAGAATCAAGATCTCTTCTCCGACCAACTGAAGGTTTTCGAACAGGCACTTATAGAAAGTAGCATCCCAAACGTTCAAATCCAATTCACCTTCATCATAGGCCATAGCAATAGCCACATCATTACCAACCACTTGGTGAGCAATTTGGATGACCATTTCAGGGACAGTCGGATTAATCTTACCCGGCATAATAGAGCTTCCAGGGCTCAGAGCAGGAAGAGAGATTTCCATAAAACCAGCCCGGGGACCGGAACTCATTAAGCGAAGATCCTTACAGATCTTCGAAAGCGAAGTGGCTACTTCTTTGATAACACCGGAAACCGTCACAAAGAAGTCACCATTTTGGAACCCGTCAAAGATATTTTCTTGCGGTTTAACTTCCTCATGCAAGTCTTGGCTAATGTGACGGTAGAATGCGTCCATATAACCGCTGGAAGCTCCCAAACCAGTTCCTACAGCGCTTCCACCCATGATTAATTCAAAGCAGCCGGGTCGGACCGCTCTCAATTTGGCAACCAAACGCTTCATCAAGCTTGCATAGCCTCCAAACTCTTGACCAAGCGTCAGAGGAAGAGCATCCTGCCAGCAGGTACGGCCCACTTTGACGATATCTTTAAATTCTTCTGCCTTCGCTTCAAAACTCTTTTGTAAAGCTTCCAGACGTTCAATGATTAGATCCAAACGAGGAGCAATGGCCAAATGAGTCGCCGACGGAATCGTGTCGTTCGTTGATTGGGCCATATTCACGTGAGTATTAGGATGGACTTTTTCGCTACCTTTATGGCCGGTCAAAATTTCATTGGCCATATTGCCAATGACTTCATTGACGTTCATATTGACGCACGTGTAACCACCCCCTTGCCACATATCAAGAGGAAATTCCTTCTCATAGCCGCCCTCAAGCAATTTATCGCATGCCTGAACAATAGCCTGAGAGACATCTTCACTCAACGCTCCAACTTCTGCATTAGCTTTTGCACAAGCTTTCTTAATTACAAACAAAGCACGGTGCATATCTGGATAAGCAATAACAGGATAGCCTGCAGCCCCAGAAACTTTCATCATACGATGAGTTTGGATGCCAAAATAAGCCGAATCGTCGATTTCCATTTCACCGAGGCAATCCCGCTCAATTCTCGTAGCCATATGAATATTCTCCTTGGTTAGTCAAAACTTATCTTGATTGTCTGCAACTCGGGACTTTTCGTATACTTTGTTTATTAAAACTTATTTTCTCTTGCAGTTTTTCTTAAATGACTCTTTCTAAACTTCCAGATCTCAATTCCATTCAAATTTTTCTGACTTTAGCCCAAACGGGCAGCATGCAAAAAACAGCTGAACAATACGGCTTGAGTGCCTCGGCCATATCACAAAATATTGCATCGTTAGAAAAACAATTCGGTGTGGAACTCTTTGATCACAAAACCCGCCCACTTCAATTAAGTTTAGGGGGAAGGCAGTTGATGCAGGAGGCAGAAAAAATTCTTAAAGATGCTTGGCACCTCACTAATGCTATTAAGTCAACTGTGCCTGAAAATTTACACCTGCGCTTAGGTTTTTCAGAATCTGTCAGCCACTCGCTGGCTCCTCTGATTTGTGGGGCTCTTTTATCTCGAGTCAAAACTTTCTCGGCTTTTACCGCGATGACTCAAACACTCAAAGAACAAGTGGAAAAGCGACAACTGGATATTTTGATTTCCCCTGAGTCCTTTGACAACGAACAGAGTTTTTTCCGCGAACCGTTATTATCAGAACAGTATTTACTGGTATTGCCTCAAACCGAAAAGAGCATTAAAAACCTAAACCAGCTACGTAATCTTTCTCAGCGTCTACCCTATATCCGCTATAACGTCGATAGTACAGATCGTATTCAATGTGAACGAGTTTTCCGAAAATTAAACATTGAACAAAATGAATCAATCGGTGTAGAGGGCAGTTTCACAATGGTCGGCTTAGTTGCCCAAGGCCTAGGCTGGGCAATAATGCCTGCATTGGGAATTTGGCAAGGTAGAAAGTGGACCGAAGCCATTCAAGTCATACCGATACCTGGAGTTGAAATTCGCAGAACTCAATGGATTGTGACGCCTTCCAAAGGCTTTGAAAACTTGGTAAGAGAAATAAAAGATAAAGCAACGGATGCCATCGATACTCATATTGTCAGTTGGCTTGAGCAAGCCTACCCAGGGCTGTCAAATTTCGTAGAAAAAATTAAAGAATAAAAAACTATATGGGAGAGGCAAACAGACACCTCTCCCAGGAACTGACTACAGAGGTAAAAGCTGAGACTGCTCCATCAAGTGAGCCCGCAGCAATTCAGAAGCTTTTTGAGCATCCCCCATTCGAATAGCCTTAAGGATTTCCCTTTCCTGACGTGCAATATCGAGGAAAAACTGCTCATCCATATTAGCGATTCGGTGGGAGGTTTTTTCAAAATAAGTCACTAACACTCCTGAGAAAACCTGCAGAACACGATTTCCACAACCCTCAAGAAGCAACAAATGGAATTCTCGGTCGTATTTATCGGCCACCAATGGTTCATCGGCATGCTCTTCAATTTTATTTAGCGTTCCTTCAAGGCGTGAAGCCAATGCCGGTGTAATGCGCCGACTGACCAAAGACATCAACGAGCACTCTACTAATGCGCGGGCTTCAATAAATTCCTGAACATCGAAATTCGCAACATCAAAACGCATCTGGATCTGATTACGCAAGCTATTGGCACCCACCTCTCTAACCGTCGTTCCCCGTTTTGGGGTACGGACCAAAATACCCATCTGCGTCAAAATATCCAATTCTTTACGGATGCGATAACGTGTCACACCAAAACGCTTAGCCAATTCCGTTTCTGTGTCGATACGTTCCCCGTTTTTTGCTTGTTCCTGTAAATGATCACGAATTTGTTCAAACAAATTGTCGTTTTGTCGCATTTTGTTCGAGACCTTTCAAAAAATGTTGAAGGGCATTATAGACCGATTCAGCCTTAAGCATTGATTATCTTTAAAATTTCTAGGGTATTCGATATAAAATTTATTCCACATTTGTCGACAAATTAGTAATTTCCCGATGCATCATTTTATCTAGTTTAGAGTGCAACGAACTGGTAAGCACTTGAAAATTTGGGAATTATTCAACAATTTAAGCTTCTATCTTTCATATTGTTGATATTTGTTGAAAACTTCTAAAGTTTGAAAATCGCGTAAAAGGCGCATACGATTAGCCGCAAATACGGTGGAGTCTGTTTTTGCTCCTCTCTTTTGTCTATTTCCAAGGAAAATAAAATGGTTGATGTCCAATTTTGGCTCCAACTTGCCGTTGTCTTAGTCTGCTTGGCTGTCGGCGGTCGCTTCGGCGGTGTAGGTTTGGGCGCTGCTGGCGGTTTCGGCGTCAGCATTCTCGTTCTTGGCTTCGGTATGCAACCGGGCTCTCCTCCCGTCTCTGTGCTTTTAATTATTACCGCGGTCATCGCCTGTACGAGCGTTTTGCAAGGCTCCGGGGGTCTGGATTATTTGGTTGGTTTAGCTGAAAAGCTACTTCGCAAGTGGCCTCGTGCCATTAATTTTGTCGGTCCTGTCGTTTGCTCCATTTTCGTTATTTTCGTAGGTACCGCCTATGTTGCTTTTGCTGTTTATCCAGTGGTGGCAGAAGTGGCTGCATCTCAAAAAATCCGGCCGGAAAGAGCTGTTTCAGCCTCTGTGATTTGTGCCGGCATCGGTGTGATGGCCAGTCCTATGAGTGCCGCCATGGCTGCTATGGTTGGTATTATGTCGGCCTACGGTTACACCCTGCTTGATATCTTAAGTGTTTCCGTTCCCACGTACTTCATTGCTGTATTGGCCGCTTGCTTATCAGTTAACTGGCGCGGTTGTGAATTGGAAAAAGATCCTGAATTCCTACATCGTGTTCAAACTGGCCAGTACACCGAACTGCAAGTTGCTCACACCGATCGTATTTATAAAGAACCCAGTAAGGGTGCAAAGATCGGCGTTTTGATCTTTGCCATCGGTATTTTGACTTCTATTACGATCGGCTCTTCTGAAACGTTGCGTCCGTCTTGGGAAGTTGCTGGCAAAATCAGCCAATTGCCTATTCCGTCTTTAATTCAGATGGTTATGTTGGCTACGGCCTTAGTGATCATTGTTGTCTGCAAAGTTCCTAGCGATAAATTTGCTTCCGGTTCCGTTTTCCGTTCTGGCTTAATCGGTGTGGTGGGCGTATTCGGTATCTCCTGGTTGACTGGTACCTTCTTTGATACGCACAAGGATGTATTCGTTCACTACTTCTCCGATATCGCAAGCTCCTCTCCGATCATTTTCTGTATCGTGTGCTTCTGCTTTAGCTCGGTGATTTTCTCCCCGACAGTCAGTACCACGATTTTGATGCCGATCGGCTTAGCCTTAGGTTTGAGCCCACAGCTTTTGGTCGGTATTTGGGCCTCCTGCTACGGTGACTTTGTGATCCCTGGCGGCGCTCAGATCGGCTGTACAGCTTTTGACCGTACGGGTACCACACGCTTAGGCAGCTTTGTGTTCAACCACAGTTACATGCGACCCGGACTAGCCTTCGTTGTTACAGGTACTGCCGCCGGTTGGTTTATCTCTCAAGTCATGCTCTAAAAATCTAGAGATTGAGCAAAAAAGCGAGGTTAGCGCCTCGCTTTTTTATTCGAATTATTTTTAACCTGACCGTTTCAGGTACAACCCTAATATCAGACATATAATATTTGATACTTTTTTGAATAAATACCTACCTACTTTATAAAAATTTAAGTGTTTTCCCTAACAACTTTTGACCACTTTTGTTAAGAAACTGTCAATTGATAGCCTTAGCTCAAAAACAAAACTATGCCACTAAACACAACAGTTGTGACATGTGTGAAAATTTCGGTGCTTAGAAAAGGTTACGGAGACGTAGCCTCTTCTATTGTTAAAAAGAAATAAAGGAAACTTACCATGATTGGTTTAGACTTTTGGCTACAACTGTTAGTTGTGCTTTTCTGCTTGTTCTATGGCGCTCGCAAGGGCGGCATGGCATTGGGTCTGTTGGGCGGCATTGGCTTGCTCGTCTTGATTTTCGGCTTCGGCTTAAAACCCGGCAAACCCCCGGTCGACGTGATGTTGACCATTTTAGCCGTGGTCTGCGGTTCTGCTACTTTGCAGTCTGCTGGCGGCTTGGATTGCTTGCTTCAAATCGCTGAAAAGATTTTGCGCCGCAATCCCCGTTACGTCTGCTTCCTCGCTCCGTACGTCTGCTGGTTCCTGACCGTTTTGTGCGGTACCGGCCACGTCGTTTACACGATGTTGCCGATTATTTACGACGTTGCTATCAAAAACAACATCCGTCCGGAACGTCCCTTGGCTGGCTCTACGATTGCTTCCCAAATGGGTGTGATCTGCTCGCCGGCTGCTGTGGCAACCGCTTCTACGATTGCCATGTTGGAAGGCTACACCATCAATGGTCAGCCCTTCGGTTTCGTTGACCTCTTCTCCATCACCATCCCTGGCGGTATCGTCGGTGTGTTTGCCGTCGGTCTCTTCTCCTGGTTCCGTGGTAAGGATTTGGACAAGGACGAAGAATTCCAAAAATTGATTTCCGATCCGGAAATGAAGGAATACGTCTACGGTGAAACGGCTACGTTGATCGGCCGCAAGTTCTCCAAGAAGCAATGGCTCTCCCTGTACCTCTTCTTGGGCGTGGTGGTTATCGTTGCTATTCTCGGTATGTTCCCGCAATTGCGCCCGAAAGGCTTGTCCATGACGCTGGCTATTCAAATGTTCATGTTGGTCGCCGGTGCCTTGATGGTCATCTTCTGCGATGTGAAGGCCTCTGACGTGGCTAAGAACAGCGTGTTCCGCTCCGGTGCCGTGGCTGTCGTGGCCGTGTACGGTGTGGCTTGGATGGCCGATACGATGATCGCTGCTCACTTGGCTGACTTGAAGAACGCTTTGGTGGGTTATGTGAACCAATATCCGTGGACATACGCCATTGTGTTGCTCTTGGTTTCCAAGTTCGTGAACTCTCAGGCTGCCGCTTTGGCCCTTATTGTTCCGGCCGCTTTGGGTGTCGGCGTCTCCCCCGGCATCATCGTGGCATTCTCTGCCGCTTGCTACGGCTACTACATTCTGCCGACCTACCCGTCCGACTTGGCCGCTATTCAATTCGACCGCGCCGGTACGACAAAGATTGGCCGCTTCGTGATCAATCACTCCTTCATTCTCCCCGGTTTGACTGGTGTGATCGTTGCTTCCATCACGGGTTGGTTGCTCGCTGCCATGTACGGTTTCGTTTAATCGATAACCCTATTGCGAGTATCTAGCAAATGAAATACGGCAGGTAGTTGAATCCTTCAATTACTTGCCGTTTTCTTTGAATAACACACTGACGATGTCACCTTTCGGCCACCCCCCTTTTTCCCCGATGGTGACAAAAAAAGAAAAATGTTAAGGAGATAACAAAATGGCTGAAGCTGTTGAATTTAAATACGCTCCGATGTTCCAGCTCGGAAAAGACGACACGGAATACTACCTTTTGACCAAAGATTACGTCTCTGAAGGCGAATTTGAAGGTCACAAAATTTTGAAGGTTCAACCCGAAGCATTGACCTTGCTTGCCAAGCAAGCTTTCCATGACACGAACTTCATGCTTCGTCGTGCTCACAACGAACAGGTCGCCAAGATTCTGAAGGATCCTGAAGCAACCGATAACGATAAGTATGTTGCTCTGTCTTTCCTGCGTAATGCTGAAGTAGCTGCCAAAGGTGAATTGCCCTTCTGCCAGGATACGGGCACAGCAATCATTCACGGTGAAAAGGGCCAAGCTGTTTGGACGGGTTTCTGTGATGAAGAGGCTCTGTCCTTGGGTGTTTTCCAAACTTACACGACCGACAGCCTGCGCTACTCCCAAAACGCACCGTTGTCCATGTACGAAGAAAAGAACACCAAGTGCAATCTCCCGGCTCAAATCGATATTGAAGCGGTTGAAGGCAACGAATACAACTTCCTGTGCGTAGTCAAGGGCGGCGGTTCTGCCAACAAGAGCTACCTCTTCCAGGAAACAAAGGCCATTTTGAACCCGAAGACTCTCGTTCCCTACCTCATTGAAAAAATGAAGACCTTGGGTACGGCTGCTTGTCCTCCGTATCACATCGCTTTTGTGATCGGCGGCACCTCTGCTGAAAAAACCATGTTGACGGTGAAGCTTGCCTCCACACACTTCTACGACAACCTCCCCACCACGGGTGATGAAACGGGTCGTGCGTTCCGTGATCTCGAACTTGAAAAGACATTGCTTGAAGCTGCTCAAAATATCGGTCTCGGCGCTCAATTCGGCGGTAAATACATGGCTCACGACGTACGCGTGATCCGCCTGCCGCGTCACGGCGCAAGCTGCCCGGTCGGAATGGGTGTGAGCTGCTCGGCTGACCGCAACATTAAGGCCAAGATCAATAAGGACGGCATCTGGATTGAAAAATTGGATTCCAACCCCGGTGAATTGATTCCTGAAGAATTCCGCAAAGCCGGCGAAGGCTCCACGATTAAGATCGATCTGAATCAGCCGATGAGCGAAGTCTGCAAGGAACTGTCCAAGTACCCGGTTTCTACGCGCGTTTCTTTAACGGGTACGATCATCGTTGCCCGCGATATCGCTCACGCCCGCATGAAGGAATTGCTCGACAGCGGCAAGGATCTGCCCCAATACATCAAGGATCACCCGGTTCTCTACGCCGGTCCTGCCAAGACCCCAGAAGGTCATCCCTGCGGTTCTATGGGCCCGACAACGGCTAACCGCATGGATCCTTATGTGGATCTCTTCCAAAGCCACGGCGGCTCCATGGTCATGATTGCCAAGGGCAATCGTACACAAGTGGTCACCGATGCATGTAAGAAGCACGGCGGCTTCTACCTCGGCACCATCGGCGGTATTGCTGCTGTTCTCTCCGAAAGCTCCATTAAGAGCATCGAATGCATCGAATGGCCTGAACTCGGCATGGAAGCTGTCTACAAGATTGAAGTTCAGGACTTCCCTGCCTTCATTTTGGTCGATGACAAGGGCAATGATTTCTTCAAGCAAATCAAGCCCCGCTGCACGATTAAGTGTGAAAAATAATCTGTCCTAATTCAGATTAAACGTAAAAAAGCCGAATCTGTGACAAGCAGGTTCGGCTTCTTTTTATTAAAAAGATCTTTTTGATTGCCTGCCGATAGAACAAATATTTCGCACTGATAGAAATTAACCTACTTTTACACAGTCTGTCATTTTCATATCCGAAATACTATTGACAGTGCAAAATAAGCTAAGAATAATAGAGCTGTAAAAAAGATTTCGCGCGGCTTTTTTTTCTTATATAAGAAAGTCCGTTAGAAGTTGTGTGCCTTTAAATAAGGTACAGCGTCAGAATATTTTTAGATCACTTGGAGCAACATATGAAAACCGAATGGAGAGGCTTTAAAGGTACTCATTGGGTCGATGAAGTCGATGTCCGTGACTTCGTCCAAAATAACTACACTCCCTATGACGGCGATGATTCGTTCCTGCAGCCGCCCACAGAGGCAACCTCCAAGCTTTGGGATATCCTGCAAGGCTTACAGAAAGAAGAGCGGGCCAAGGGTGGTGTTTTGGATATGGAAACCGAAGTGGTTTCCGGCATCACGGCTTACAAAGCTGCCTATATGGGTGAAGACACCAAAGAGCTTGAAAAAGTTGTCGGACTTCAAACCGATAAGCCACTAAAGCGAGCTTTTATGCCTTTTGGTGGCATCAAGATGGCCGAACAAGCTTGTGAGACTTATGGCTATAAGCCCAATCCTAAGTTCCATAAGATTTTCACAGAATATCATAAGACCCACAATCAAGGGGTCTACGATGCCTATACGCCTGAAATGCGTCTGGCTCGTAAAAATAAAATTATCACGGGCTTGCCAGATACATACGGCCGCGGCCGTATCGTCGGCGACTATCGACGCGTAGCTCTCTACGGTATTGACTTCCTTATCGCTAAGAAAAAGGAAGATATGTCCTATTGCGGCTGCGGCACCATGACCGATGACATCATCCGTCAGCGTGAAGAAATCACCGATCAAATCCGAGCCCTTATGCAAATGAAGGAAATGGCTGCCGACTATGGCTTTGACATTTCCGGTCCGGCTAAAAATGCAAGAGAAGCCGTACAGTGGCTCTATTTCGGTTATTTGGCAGCCATTAAGACGCAAAACGGTGCGGCCATGTCCGTCGGCCGTATCTCCACTTTCCTGGATATTTACATCCAGCGTGATTTGGCCGAAGGTACTTTGACTGAATCCGAAGCACAGGAATTAATCGATCACCTTGTGTTGAAATTCCGCATGGTGAAGTTCGCCCGTATTCCGTCCTATAACCAGCTTTTCTCCGGCGACCCAGTGTGGGCGACACTGGAGGTCGCAGGTCTTGGCATGGACGGCCGCTCTATGGTTACCAAGAATGACTTCCGTTTCCTGCACACGCTCGAAAACATGGGACCGTCTCCTGAGCCGAACCTCACGATTCTTTATACGCGGCATCTACCCAAAGCTTTCCGCGACTATGCGGCCAAGATCTCTATTAATACGTCCTCGGTTCAATACGAAAACGATGATGTGATGCGTCCGATCTGGGGCGATGACTACTCCATCTGCTGTTGCGTCTCGGCCACAGAAACCGGCAAAGAAATGCAGTTCTTTGGCGCTCGTGCCAATTTGGCTAAGTGCATGCTCTATGCAATTAATGGCGGTGTTGACGAACAGACCTTCATGCAAGTGGGGCCGGAATTGCGCCCGATTACCTCTGAATACCTGGACTACGATGAGGTGATGGAGCGCTTCGACAAAATGATGGATTGGTTGGCAGGTCTTTATGTCAACACTCTCAACCTTATCCATTACATGCATGACAAGTACTACTACGAAGCTGCCGAGCTAGCTTTGATTGACACCGACGTTCGCCGTACTTTTGCTACCGGCATTGCTGGTTTCTCACACGTTGTAGATTCGCTTTGTGCAATCAAGTACGCGAAGGTCAAAACCGTTCGCAACGATCAGGGTATTGTCATCGGCTATGAAACAGAAGGGGATTTCCCGCGTTATGGCAATGACGACGACCGTGCCGACAGCATTGCCGTGTGGCTTTTGAAGACCTTTATGAAGAAGCTTCGCAAGTTCCACACTTATCGCAATTCGGAACCGACCACTTCGATTTTAACGATTACCTCAAATGTTGTGTACGGGAAAGCTACCGGCGATTTGCCTGATGGTCGTAAGTCCGGCGAGCCGCTCTCTCCGGGTGCCAATCCTAGCTACGGTGCTGAGCAAACCGGTCTTCTGGCCTCTTTGAACTCTGTAGCGAAGTTGCCGTATGAATATGCCTTGGACGGCATTTCCAATACGCAGACCATCAGCCCCGATGCTTTGGGGCACTCGCTCGAAGAACGTGTCAGCAACCTGGTTCGTGTGATGGACGGCTATTTTGCCCGCGGTGCACATCACCTCAATGTCAACATTTTCGGTACCGAAAAATTGATTGATGCGATGGAACACCCCGAAAAACCGGAGTACGCCAATTTCACCATTCGAGTTTCCGGTTATGCGGTTAAGTTCATTGACCTTACCCGCGAACAGCAACTTGACGTGATTTCACGTACCTGCCACAAATCAATGTAATTGACTGACTGCACGCGCCTTCGATAGCCTTTTGAGGCATCGAAGGCGTGTTATTTTTGGGGAATATCCGATATGGCAATGGCTAATGTCCACTCCTATGAAACCTTTGGCTCTGTCGACGGTCCGGGTGTGCGCTTTGTCCTTTTTTTGCAGGGCTGCAAAATGCGCTGTCAGTACTGCCACAATCCTGATACGTGGAAATTAGGGATCGGCGAGGAAAAAAGCGCGCGTGAAATTCTCGATTTTGCCTTGCGCTATCAGTCATATTGGGGCGATGAAGGCGGCATTACCGTAAGCGGCGGAGAACCTTTACTGCAAATTGATTTTCTGCTCGAATTTTTTAAGCTGGCAAAAGCCGAAGGGGTTCATACAACCATCGATACTGCCGGCTGGCCCTTTACTCACAAGGAGCCCTTCTTTTCTAAATTTAAAGAGTTGATGGACTACACCGATCTTGTGATGCTGGACCTCAAGCACATCGATGATGACAAGCACAGAGTGCTCACCAAACAGTCCAACGCAACAATTCTCGACTGCGCCCGCTATCTTGATGAGATTCACAAAGACGTCTGGATTCGTCACGTTTTGGTCCCCGGTCACACCGATGATGACCAGGCCCTTAAACGCTTGTCCGACTTCATTTCAACACTTAAGAACGTCCGTCGTGTCGAAGTTCTCCCTTACCATTCATACGGCATGTATAAGTGGCAGGAATTGGGATTAAAGTACGATTTGACTGACGTCTCTGCCCCAACGGCAGAAAGAATTGCCAATGCAGAGAAAATTCTCAAAGTAACCTCTTATCACTAAAAGCAAACGGGACCGAAATGGTCCCGTCTGTTTCTTAAGTAAGAAAATCAACCATTAAATTTGGTAGCCTGCCTTACGGGCAAAACGCACCGTCGCATCCAAAAAGCCCTGTTTAGATCCGCAATCGTAGCGAATGCCGTCAAAGCGATGCGAGTAGGTCATGCCGAGATCCAACTGACTGGCAATAGCGTCGGTTAATTGAATTTCTCCTCCCACACCCTTTTGAACTTTCTTTAAACGTTCAAAAATTTCGGGTTCCAACACATAGCGGCCAATTACAGCTAAAGTGGAGGGAGCATGATCAGGATCAGGCTTTTCCACCATTTCATGCACTCGGCTTGTTGTTTCCTGGCTATTTTCTACACCCACGATGCCGTACTTTTTAGTATCGGCCTTGGGCACATCCTGCACAGCCAAAATATTGCCGCCCACTTCTTTTCGTGCTTGGATTAACTGCCCGATTGCAGGCTGTTGTGCATCAATCAAGTCGTCAGCCAACATCACAGCAAAAGGTTCATCACCCACAACTGGCTGAGCACAAAGAACAGCATGGCCCAAGCCAAGCGGTTCGGGTTGACGGATATAAATAAACGTGACACCCATAGGAGCAATTGACCGAACAGTTTGCAACAGCTCCGTCTTACCCTTTTCAATTAACTCTTTTTCCAGCATGGGAGCTTTGTCAAAATGATCTTCAATAGCACGTTTATAGCGTCCCGTAATAAAGATCATTTCCGTAATACCCGCGGCATAAGCTTCCTCTACCGCGTACTGAATCAAAGGCTTATCGACCACCGGAAGCATTTCTTTCGGCATAGCCTTAGTGGCAGGTAAAAAACGAGTTCCCAATCCGGCAACCGGAAATACGACTTTTCGAACGTCTTTCATAATGTTGAGATTAAAGAATTAAAATGCGATTGCGTTAAGTATATCGAATATCTTTTTGGCTCTGCCCGAAGTTTAGGATTTACACTCATGCAAAGTTCTCAAAATGTAACTGTCATCGGCGATGTACACGGCTGTTTACCGACACTGTTAAAACTGCTGGAACTCATCCCTACAGATTCTCCTCTTATCTTTATCGGAGACATTATTAACCGCGGACCGGCTTCTTTAGAGACTTTGCGGCTTGTTCGATCATTTGGAGATCGGGCTACACTGATTTTGGGCAACCACGAAATGCACCTGCTTGCCACTGCTGCTGGCGCTGGTAAGCCAAATAGAAGAGACACAATTGAAGAAATTTTAAGTGCCCCAGATGCCTCGGATTTAATTGACTGGCTTCGTCACCAATATTTACTTTTTGATTGGCAGGATTACACATTTGTTCATGCTGCAATTGATCCCGCATGGTCATTGAAAAAAGCCCGTCATTTAGCCCAAGAGGTCCAAGATGAGCTTCGTAGTGAACATTGGAAAGACTATCTGCAGGAGATGTACGGTAAAGATTTATGGGATAACAACTTAACAGGGCCTGCCCGTATGCGAGCTATTCTCAACGGTTTTACCCGCATCCGATTTGTAGATAAAAAAGGAGTTCCTGACTACAAAGTGAAAGATGCTCCGGGACAGACTCCCAAGCATTTAATGCCATGGTTTGAATGCTCATGTAGAAAAACACAGAACGACAACATTGTGTTCGGTCATTGGTCAACATTGGGACTGGTTAATCAAAAACACATCATTGCCCTCGATACGGGATGCGTATGGGGCGGAGCACTCAGCGCCATTGAATTGCCTCAAAGAAAAGTGCTCCAGGTCAAAGCTCCCCAATACTGCGATCCTTTTGGATAATAGGATCTTTAAGCCACTTTTTGCTCACTGCCCACAGCGTCACAGTGATGATACAAGCCTTCGGGCTGATTTTGCATGGGGTTAGGCACTCCCATTGCCCGACTCATTGAGGCAGCCGCTTCTTGGGCAACTTCATGACGAGTCTTTCCTGTGACATCAATGATCGGTAAAACTTTAAGTGTGACAGCAAGGCCCGGCGTACTGCAAATCGTCCAAAGACAATCAAAAATAGAGATATTGGCATACGACGCTTTCGTTGTCTTTTGCCCGTTTTCGCTATAGCAAATAGCGACCGGCTGAACTGGGGTTCCAGAAAGGACTGCCGGTTCAATTAAGTTAGCTTTGAGCGGCAAAAGCGATACGCCTACACTAGTCTTGCCTTCCGGGAAAAGCATGACGGTTTGCTTTTGCATCAGTGCGGCACTGATTTTCTCGTTGACCGCAATGATGGAACGATGGTTCTTTCGCTCGATAAAAAGCGTGTCAACCCCTTTAGCGATACGACCGAAGACGGGCCAGCCCGCAATTTCGCTTTTAGCAATAAAGCGACCGGGTTTTAAGGCGTTGAGTGCAAAAATATCCACAAAAGAAATGTGGTTGGCAACCATAAGACAGGACTTGTCATATACCTCGCCCTGCACTGAGAATTTCATACCGATTAATTTAATGAAAGTCCTTGCCCAACTTTGGATAATGTTTCGCTTAGCCTCAGGCTTGACCCACTGCAAATAAAAAAGGACCAATACGATGCAGGCCAAGGCAAAAAACAGGGCACAAACGAAACGGTAACTGCCGACAACTTTATTCATAAACTATCTAGGATTGATTAAAAAATTGCTGCAGAATAATACACGCAGCCTCGTCGTCTATAAAATCAGCATCGCTTTCTACCACTGCCGAGGAGTAGCGTTCATCAACACGGTGAACGGGAAGATGAAAACGACCTTCGAGTTGCCTGCCAAAACGCTCACAGCGCTGAGTCATTTCGTGGGCCGTGCCATCGGGATAACAGGGAATGCCTACCACTAACGCTACCGGACTCCACTCATTAATTACTGCCTGCACCCCTTTCCACCGAACATCATTCGTTCTGGAATCTAAAATTTTGTAGGGTCTGGCCTCTCGCGTCACCGTATTGCCAACTGCCACTCCGATGCGCTTTGCTCCAAAATCAAATCCAATCACAACACCGTCTGTCATGCATGCCCCGCATCATTTCCCCAAGCTTCGAGCGTTGAGAGATCAATTCCAATTAATTTCAGTGCTTTTTCATAGCGCAGATTCTCCGGCGTATCAAAAATAATCGATTCGTCTGCCGGCGCAATAAGCCAACCACTTACAGCCAACTCTGCCTCTAACTGCCCTTCGCTCCAGCCACTGTAGCCCAAAGATAGTAAAAATTTTTCCGGAGCATCTTCTCCAATTGCTACTGCTTCCAATACATCCCTAGAGGTCGATAAATAGATCCTATCGGTTACCTGCATTGTGGAGTGATATTTTTTATTGGCCGAGTGCAGTACGAAGCCCCGCTCAACCTGAACAGGACCGCCGTCATAAAGATAGATCTCCTTTAGCGCGGAATTCTTATTTTCTATCCCAATTCGCTCAAGTAGTGACTCAACGCTTAAATGGATCGAACGATTGATCACAATACCCATTGCACCGCTTTTTGTATGCTCACATATATAGACGACGGTTCCCTCAAACGTCGGATCCTTCATATTGGGAGCCGCTATAAGAAAGTGATTTTTATAAGAAATAAATTCCGCCATCATTTCACCTATGGAGTTACTCGGTTAAATATTTTCACACATCCTAATTGCCTGCGCTATGATGGGCACAATTTTTTAATTGAGGTCAATTATGGTTGAAAACGTTTTAGGCAAACTCATTGATTTATTCGAAAAAGGACAAGCCAGATTTCGCGTGCTTGAGCACGCTGAGGCAGGGCAATCAAGCCAATCAGTTGCTGAGATTCGCGGAACAGAATTAGGACAGGGGGCTAAAGCACTGGTATGTCATGTAAAGGGGAATGGTCTGAAGCTGTACGTTTTAGCAGTTTTACCTGCTGACAAAC
This sequence comes from uncultured Sutterella sp., assembly GCA_900544345.1. Taxonomy (GTDB): domain Bacteria; phylum Pseudomonadota; class Gammaproteobacteria; order Burkholderiales; family Burkholderiaceae_F; genus Aphodousia. The sequence goes on from UQUR01000013.1 coordinate 27,211, forward strand.
AGGCTGATCTCAGCAAATTGGCTATTGCTTTAGGGGCCCGCAGAGCTTCTTTGGCGAGTCCCGATGAAGTGATGGAATTGACCGGTTGCATTTTCGGTGCTGTCCCTCCAGTTAGTTTTCACCCCGATCTTAAATTAGTCGCTGACCCCAGCCTTTATGAACGTTACAAAGAACTCGCCTTTAATGCTGGTCTTCGCGACCACTCAATTATTATCAATACTGAAGACTATAAACGCATCGTTCACCCTGAACTGATTGACTTCTTAAAAGAGGTGCAACCTAACACTTAAACATATGATGCGTCTGGATTTTTGGCGTTAACCCTTACTTTCCAAGTCAGCTAAAAAGGTCTATCATGGCGATTTTCTTTTTTAGCTGACTTTTTTGTTTGCCATGATTGATTACGGCACAGTATTGCAAGCGGCCCTCACCCCGATTACTTTGATTTCGGGCGTAGGACTTCTATTAGTCTCAATGACTAATCGTTATAACCACTCAACAGACCGCTTACGGCAACTTTTACGGGAAAGTGATGCCATTAAACCGCGAAAAGACTCGGATCTGGATCACGCTATCGAATTAATCTTTTTACGAGTTCGTTTGCTGCGCAAGGCTATCATGCTCATTGTTCTCTCTGGTATGTTCAGTGCCTTACTCGTGTTAATGAGCATCTTTGAAATTGCCATGGGTGATGACTTGATGGTCTTGAAGTCAATTTTGCTCCTCATCGCCATTGCAATGGTTGTGATTTCAACTCTGATTTTTGCAAAAGAAGTCAGCACTTCAATGAAAGCGCTGGGCTTAAGTGTGCACCACTAAGGGAGACGAATATGGTTGAATATCCTCAGATGCTTGCTACATCGTTGCCCCCGGTGACCTTGATTTCAGGTGTCGGTCTTTTGCTTTTAGCAATGACCGCACGCTATAACCATTCAACAAATCGTGTACGGCAACTTCTTCGTGAACGCAATTCCATTGCCCCCAGAGAAGACAGTGATCTTAATCACGAAATTGATTTAATTTTTGAACGCGCTTCCCTTTTAAGGAAATCAATTCTAACTGTGGTTCTCTCAGCTACCTTCAGTGGCCTTCAGGTGTTAGCTGGCATTATTGAGTGTCTTCTGATGTTGAATCTTGATTACTTAAAACTCGGAGCCCTGATTATCTCCATCGGCTTTTTGCTGATGTCAACCATCTACTTTGTCAGAGAAGTTTCTCTTTCAACAAAAGCCATTGGTTTGAGCGTAGAGCATCGCTAGAATTTGAGCGGCGGGCAGACTTCCTCCCGCCGCCATTCTTAACTACTGCAATGGGCGGCCCCAGAAGAAATACAGGGCAGAGTCGCCGTCGGTTGTGTGTCCCAACGCCAGATACAAAGGACCGATCAGTGAATCGGCCGCCGCATAAGCGCTGAAGGCTTTTTTCCAAACGCCTAAATCCTCGTCACTTAGGTAATTAGGTAAAGCATCTTCCTGAACTCTTGCCATTTCATAGCCCGCACCCAGGTAAATCGGGAAACCCAAAATATCGGTTTGGTTGAGCTTTTTCATGAGCATTGCCCGACCCAAAAACATGTCCGAACCGCTGTAGCGGCCGTAGTAAGCGCCTGACATGTTAAAGAGTCCGCCCAAGGGATAGCGGCCGGGAATCGTAGAAGAGCCCGCTTTGGCCGATAAAATGCTCACCCAACCGTCTCCCCAATCCCAGGGCCAAAGCGCTTCAACGTAAAAGTCTGAGACCTCTGTGTCGGCAGAGTAGTCCATATGGTCATAGCGGCGAGCCTGAGCATCCAAATAAAATCCTCTGGTCGGAAAATTGATGTTATCCAACGTATCGTAGCGCCAAGTCAATCCCGCAAAAGCGGCCGTATCATCCATTGTTTCATAGCCCGCAATACGCCCGACAGACACTTTACTTTTTGCGGAAACATAGCCCACTTCCGCGGTAACAACCGATGATTTACCAAGTTCCAAGCCCAAAGATAAGGAGCCCTCGAGCGTTTGATTTTTCATCGTTGCCTGGGCATGGCTTGAGCCGTTATACCAGTCGTAGCGCTGAGACTCAAAGCGAATTTCGGGCATGATAAAAACAGGACTTGCCTCACCTAACGGTTGGTAAAAACTCGTCGAAAAATAACTGTCTTTGCCGATTTGCGCCTCATTGCGCCATTCTCCTCCCCAAGAATTTAACCAACCCATCGTATGAGCCAACAGAAAATCAAAAGTGTGTTCCTGGTTAAAGTCTGTGGAAATCTTTCCGCCGACACGAATGGTGTTATACCCCCAGGGCTTCTCCTGCGGTCTCCATACCAGTGTTTCGGTTCCATTAGGCCCCGGTTCAAATTCATAAGGAACCAAAGTAAAGTCATCCATTGCCCAAATCCGGGCACTGGCCTGTGCGATCTGCTCCTCAGAGACCGGTTCGCTCAGATCCAAATCAGCACTTTTCAGCACGCCGGCGGGATTCACTGTTTTAAGTCCCTCTACCCTCACCCGGGCAATTGCTCTGGGCTCAGGTGGTTTCACGGCAGACTCTCTTTCATTGTTCCAAGCAATGTAATCATTTTCAGCTACCGCCAGGCGCTTGAGTTGATCTGCATATGCTCTGGCGCTTTTTTCTCCTGCCTCAATAATTTCTTTTGCTTTATCAAAATCGCCCGCGGTAAAGCCTCTCAAATCAGTGGTTATCAAAATATCATTTTTTGTGAGCAGCGATTTTGAGTGATCGACATTTCTCTCTGTCAAAATCCCGACCATCTGTCCCATGACTCCGGCCACTGAATGAATATCTTTGGATTTACCCAGGGGCGTGCCGGCATTGACGGCAATAATGATGTCAGCTCCCATAGCATGAGCAAGCTCAACCGGCAGGTTTTGGGCCAGTCCTCCGTCAACCAGAACATGACCCTTAAAAGGAAAAGGAGAAAAGGCGCCGGGCACTGACATGGAAGAGCGCATGGCGTCTGCAAGTGTTACCCCTTTTTGCATCACAACAGGCTCTCCGTTATCAAGGTCGGTAGCGACCGCTGCGAAAGCAATGGGAAGCTTTGACAAGTCGGTAACGGAACTCACGTGTCTGGTGATAGAGCGCAGGAAAATCTCCAAGTGCTGAGCCGGAACCACTGAGTCGGGTAAAAGAACGCCCTGATCCGAAAAACCGATCTCTCCGGAGCCCAACCCCTTAAAATCGTCTTGTCTGCGCCGCCAATTTAAATCACTTCTGTCAGGGCGCAAAGCAAACATTTCCTGCCAATTCACCCCCAAAATAATGCCCTGCATCTGTTCGACAGAATAACCTGATGCGTAGCCGCCCCCAACCATTGCACCCATGCTGGTACCGGCCACAATATCGATTTTGACGCCTAACTCCTGCAGTACCTTAATGACTCCGACATGAGAAAAGCCTCTGGCTCCGCCGCCCGAAAGCACCAATGCCACTTTCGGTCGAGGCTGCACCGAACTTTCAGATAAGGCACACGCAGGCGGAGTTACCCATAAAAAGGCAACCATAAAAATTAAAATCAGTGAAAAAAGAGTCAGCTTACGCATAAATCAGATTCTGCATTGAGAGTTAACAGTCATCTTAGCGGTTTCTGCTAATCTATTGAAGTATCATTGTTCTATCCATCAAACATTTAGGAATTTTCCGATGCGTATTTTGTTAACGGGCGGCGCGGGCTTTATCGGTTCGCACACCGCTGTTGAGATGGCTCAAAGCGGTCATGACGTGGTGATTTTTGACAACTTTTCCAATAGCGACGCTTCTGTATTGGATCGATTGGAAAAAATTCTCGGATACCGCCTGCCATTCGAAGAAGGTGACATCCGTGATTACGAACGCCTAAAAGATGTCCTTCAACGCCACCGAATTGAAGCGGTTGTTCATTTCGCAGGCCTCAAAGCCGTGGGAGAATCGGTAGAAAAACCCTTGGAATATTTCGACAATAATATTTCCGGAACCATCACACTTTTGCGAGCGATGAAAGATTTAAATATCAAGCGAATCATCTTCTCATCAAGCGCGACAGTCTACGGCACCCCCCAGTATTTACCTCTTGATGAAAATCATCCGCTTTCGGTGACAAACCCCTATGGGCGAACGAAATTGCAGGTCGAGGAAATATTGTCCGATCTTTGTGCAAGCGACAGCGAATGGTCTGCTGTCTGCCTGAGATACTTCAATCCGATCGGAGCGCACGAAAGCGGCTTAATCGGAGAAAATCCGAGAGGTATTCCGAATAACCTCCTTCCTTACGTTGCACGGGTTGCTGCCGGTCAACTTAAGGCCGTACGAGTGTTCGGCAACGACTACGATACACCCGACGGCACCGGAGTACGCGATTACATCCACGTCGTTGACCTCGCCAAAGGTCACGTCAACGCTGCTCAATACAGCTTCTCACACACCGGTTGGATTGCTATTAATCTTGGCACCGGAATCGGTTACTCGGTTCTTGACATTATTCATGCTTATGAAAAAGCCTGCGGCAAACCCATTCCCTACGAAATAGTGGCCCGGCGCCCCGGAGACGTTGCAAGCAACTGGGCCAACCCCAAACGTGCTTTTGAACTTTTAGGATGGAAAGCACAATACGGACTTGACGATATGTGCCGTCACTCATGGGCTTTCCAAAAGAACTGCTCTGAAGCTTAATCGAAAAACTTTAAAGTCGCACCCAAAGCCTCTTGCCAGGGGCGGGGTGAGATTTTTAACTCTCTGCACAGCTTCTCAGTATTGAGCCGACAGTTAAGCGGTCGGGACTGCGCCTGAAAAAAGTCATTTGTTTTAGCGGCAGTCAGTTTTTTATCAAACGCCCAGGAAATTCCGCTTTTTTGCAGTTGTCTGATCATTTCCTGGGCACATTGAAAGCGGGAACAAAAGCCGCTGTTGGCAAAATGGTAAAGCCCGGTTAACGCTCGCCCTTCCTGAAACCGAGACAAAATTTTTAAAATGACTTCTGCAGCGTCATTTGCCGCAGTGGGACTTCCCCACTGGTCATCAACAACAATGATTTCCTGCTGTATTTTGAGCCGCTCACAAATAGCTGTGACGAAATTTTTATGTCCCGGAGCATGAAGCCAGCTCAGTCTTAAAATCAGGGCTGAATTATTTTCCTTTAAAACCGCTCTTTCCCCAAAAAGCTTTGTGAGACCGTATGCATTGATCGGTTCGGCAATGTCCTCTTCAGACCAAGGCCTGCGGCCTGAGCCGTTAAACACATAATCAGTACTTAAGTGAATAAAGTACGCCCCAATCTCTGCTGCCGTACGGGCCATTACTTTCGGTGACTCGGCGTTGACGATTTGAGCTTTTTCAAAATCCTTCTGAGCGTCGTCAACTGACGTAAAAGCCGCAGCATTTACGACTGCCTGCGGTTTTACATCTCTCAAAAATTGGGTAATTGCACAAGGATTTAAAAGATTTCCCTGAGCAAGCGAGCGATTTGGACAAATCCATTCAATATCGTCATGATCTGCCTTTAAAATCGCTTCTCCAACCTGACCACTCTGACCGAAAAGCACCACTTTCATTAGTGCTTCCCCTTGATAGAATCCAAGTGTTTTTTTAGATAAGCCCCTGTAACACTCTTTTTGCTCTTCATGATTTGGGCGGGAGTTCCGCAAGCAACAATTTCACCGCCAGCATCCCCTCCTTCCGGTCCCATATCGATAATCCAATCAGCTGATGCAATAACATCCAAGTTGTGCTCAATAATCACGATGGTGTTGCCGGCATCTCGTAACTTCTTGATCACCTCAACCAGCATTTTGACGTCTTCAAAATGTAGCCCCGTTGTTGGTTCGTCAAGAATATAAAGCGTTTTTGATGTGTCTTTTCTGGATAACTCCAAAGCTAACTTCATCCGCTGTGCTTCACCTCCAGATAAAGTCAGTGCACTTTGTCCTAATTTGATATACCCCAGTCCTACATCCATTAATGTGTCCAGTTTTCTCGAAATAACCGGGTGAGCCGAAAAAACGCCTCTTGCCTCTTCAACAGTCAGATTGAGTACCTGCGCGATATTAAGCCCTTTATACAAAACCTCTAGCGTCTCTCTGTTATAGCGCTGCCCGTGGCAATGTTCACAAGGTACATACATATCCGGCAGGAAATTCATTTCCACTTTAATAAAACCTTCACCCTGACAAGCTTCGCATCGTCCGCCCTTCACATTAAAACTGAAACGACCTGCATCGTAGCCGCGCTCTCTTGCAGTGGGAGTTTGAGCAAAAAGATCTCGAATCGGAGTAAAAAGGCCCGTGTAAGTGGCAGGATTAGAACGAGGAGAGCGCCCAATCGGACTTTGGTCAACATTGATTACCTTATCAAAATACTCCGCTCCCTGCATTGAATCAAAGGGTTCGGGTGAGGCGCTTGAACGATACAATTTCTGAGACAGAGCACGGTAGAGTGTATCGTTAATCAAAGTCGACTTCCCAGAACCCGATACACCACTTACGACCGTAATCAATCCAATCGGGATTTCCATATCGACGTTTTTCAAATTGTGCCCTCTAGCCCCTTTCAACTGAAATACTTCACCTGTTTTCTTTTTTACTCGAGAGCTTGGTAGCATATTCTTTTGACCGGACAAATATAGTCCCGTCAAAGAATTTGCATTATTCATGATTTCTTCAGGAGAGCCACAAGCTACTGCATATCCGCCATTTTCTCCGGCGCGTGGCCCCATATCTACAACAAAGTCAGCAGCCCGAATTGTATCTTCGTCGTGCTCAACAACAATAACCGAGTTGCCCAAATCTCTTAGACGCTTAAGTGTTTCAATTAAGCGATCATTGTCTCTTTGATGCAGACCAATAGAGGGTTCATCGAGTACATACATCACACCGGTTAAGCCAGAACCAATTTGGCTTGCCAAGCGGATTCTCTGCGCTTCCCCACCCGATAGAGTATCTGCTCTTCTGTCTAAAGTTAAATAGCCTAGGCCCACATCATTTAAAAAAGTTAAACGTTGCTCAATAGCTCTGATCAATTTTCTCCCTACTTCAGCTTTGCTGCCGGTAATACGAAGTTTGTGAAAATAAGCCAGAGCTTCAGACAGTGGCATAGCTGTAATTTCGAAAATAGCTTTTTTTTGTTGGCCTTGACCGATAAAGACGTGCCTTGCTGCCTCTTTAAGTCGTGTGCCCATACAGGCATCACAGACCTTCAATTCACGAAAGCGATTAAGCTCCTCTTTGACCGCCTCATTTTGAGTCTCAGCATAGCGGCGGGTTAAGATCGCGATTACTCCCTCAAAAAGTTCTTTTTTATAACTAACCGAACCTGCCCGTCGATAAGGCATTTCTATCGTTTGGTCTCCCAGTCCCCATAAAATAGCTTCCTGCTCATTTCTCTTCAGCTGACTCCAAGGCGTATCCACATCGAAGCCTACTTTTTTTGCAACAGCTTCAATTAAATCAAAGTTGTAAAGATTGCGACGATCCCAACCATGGATTGCTCCTGAACTCAACGATAATTCTGGATGGCAAACGACGCTTTTTTCTGTGAACACCATGCTCTGCCCCATGCCATTACAGACCGGGCATGCTCCCATGGGATTATTAAAAGAAAAGAGTCTAGGCTCCAACTCTTCGATACTGTAACCACACTCAGGGCAACAATAGTGACTCGAAAACGATTGCCGCTCACCCGTTTGCATATTTTCGGCAACAACACGTCCATCTGCCAATCTCAATGCAGTCTCTAAGCTTTCAGCCAACCGCTGAGCGGCCTGATCTCGAATCTTCAAACGATCAACAACCACATCGACATCATGTCTTTCTCGAGCATCAAGCTCGGGGATAGCTTCTGCTTCATAGAGCACGCCATCAACCTTAAAGCGAATAAAACCCTGAGTTTGCATATCCTGGAAAAACCGCTCAAAGTCCAATTTTTTTTGTCTGACAACTGGCGCCAAAATCATAATTTTCGAGTCCGTCTGACCCTGAAGAATTCGATCCACCATATCTGAGACCGGTGTTACTTCCAGAGCCAAACCGTGTATCGGACAATACGGCACCCCAGCTCGGGCAAAAAGCAGGCGAAGGTAGTCCATGATCTCCGTAATGGTCCCTACTGTTGATCGCGGATTACTGTTGACTGCCTTTTGTTCAATGGCAATAGCAGGTGACAACCCTTCTATGAGGTCTACATCGGGCCTTTCCATCAAATCTAAAAACTGACGAGCATAGGCGGAAAGGCTTTCCACATAGCGCCTCTGCCCTTCGGCATAAAGCGTATCGAAAGCCAAAGAGCTTTTCCCCGACCCAGACAAGCCGGTGATCACAACCAATTGGTTCCGAGGGATATCCAAATCTATATTTTTCAAATTATGGGTCCGAGCGCCACGAATATGAATTTCACCGTGCATAGTCCAATACCTATCGGAAGTTAACTTTTAATTTTAGAGTCAACATTGAGGTAAACACAAAATCTTTTTTGTAAGTTCTATTTCCCTGCAAATAAGCACTTTTACTTTGATTCTATGTAGAAGAAAAAAGAAAATCATAGTTTGGAGTATGGACATTTTTTTAAACTTTCTACACAATTAGCGCTTAGCGTATTTTTGAAGAATATGCTCACCAAGTGTCTCGAGTGCGAACGGGTGAGTCCTCTCACTTTGAAGCCTTTGGGTGTGTAATTTGTTTGATACTAGCCTTAGGTTGGTATCGTTATTTTTTGGAAGTGAACGAATATGGCTTCGGTAAATAAAGTCATCATTATTGGTAATTTGGGCCGTGATCCGGATACGCGCTACACCGCTGAGGGCGGCACAGCCATTACAACTATTACGGTTGCGACCTCCCGTCGTTACAAAGATTCAAACGGTCAACCGCAGGAAGAAACGGAATGGCACCGCGTCGTCTTTTTCGGTCGTCAGGCAGAAATCGCTGCAGAGTATTTACGAAAGGGCCGCCCAGTTTACATTGAAGGTCGTCTCCGTACCCGTAAATGGCAGGGCCCGGATGGACAAGACCGCTATTCAACAGAAATTATTGCTGAAACAATGCAAATGCTCGGCAACCGTGAGCGCTCTGAAGGCGTACCAAGTAGCGGCTTTGAATCCGCTCCGCGTCGCCCGGCCCCTGTGCATACAGAGCATGCTCCGGCCTCAACCTACCAACAACCTCGCCAGGTTGAACCGGTTCCCGCTCCTGTAAACGGTTTGGATAATCTCGACGAAGATATTCCGTTCTAATTATCTCTAAAAGTCAACCATTAAAAGAGGGCCCGTTTGGACGGGACCCAAATATCACAGGACAGCCTCTATAACCTAAAATAGTTATAGA
>UQUR01000014.1 GCA_900544345.1 uncultured Sutterella sp.
CAGGCCCGAAAGACTTTCGCGAGAGGGTGTTTTGGTGAGAGATGAGCGCTGGCTTCAGAGAGATCTGGAGTGAAACTCATCCCGATGATGGAGGAAGAGAAACTGAAAGTTGAGCAGATATTTTGACTATATCTGATCAACCTCGACTAGGTTTTTCGTAACGGATGGCTGTTATACGATCGGTCAGGTGCTGGGTCAGATTCCAACTGCAGCTCCCGAGCTTTGCACGCCATTCTTGTCTCCGACGAAGGCGATCGCTACTACGTAGCACTGCATCTGTTAGCTCCTGCTAAAACACCGCTTATGCAAAGAGACTCAATTATGCAAAAAGCTATTGAAGTGATCTACCACCAACTCAATTAAGGAGGGAAAGAAAAAGCATTTCCTTATATAAAAGGAATTTTTGCCTTTCAAAATCACTTTTGTCTGTTTCGTGTATTCCCCTAGAACAATTGCCTTATATCTAGGAGAAATGCTTATTTCTTTCAGACTCAGCCCTCATTACGATGGTAAAAATGCGGATTTTGTCCCATTAATCATTTACCAACAAACCAAGAAAGGAATTTCCCATGTTTGAGGGCATGCTTTTTTACATCTTTGTCTGCCTAGCATTTTTTGCGATCGGCGACTTCTTAGGCGTAGCCACTAAAGCGAAGCTTTCTTCTGTTTTCGTGAGCCTACTGTTATTCCTCGTTTTCTTCATGGCCGACTGGATCCCGGATGACGTGATCAATCAGGCCGGTCTCACCCAAATCGGCAAGTGGGCCGTGGGCTTTGTGGTCTTCGGCATGGGCACGACCATTAATATGCGTGAACTCATTGCTGAGTGGCGCACGGTGGCAACTGCCTGCTTATCGATGGCTGTGATTTGGATCGGTATGGTGGTGCTTGTGCCCTTAATCGGCTACAACGAAACAATCGTTGCTATTCCGATTATTAACGGCGGTATTGTGGCCACTCAAATTATGACTTCTGCCGCAATGGAAAACGGCTTAGAAATGGCCGCTGCCTTGGGTACGATTTTGTACGCCGTGCAAAAATTCTTCGGCACGCCCTTTGCCTCCTATTTTGGTTTGCGCGAAGCTCGCCAGGTGCTCACAGTCTACCGTCAAACGGGCGTCAATCCTAATAAACCCATTGCAAAGCCCGGAGAAGAGCCCAAGCCCACCTTTGCTGAAAAAAATAAGAAGTACTACGGTCAATTTGTCTGCTTAGGCATCATGGCTTTCTTCTCCTGGGTGGCCTCCATCATCGGTCAAATGACCGGTTTAAGCTACACGATTTGGTGCTTGATTTTGGGTGCCATCATGTCTACGACCGGCTATGTGCCCAAAAACATCATGGCTCAAGCCAAATCGGGCGGCATCTTTAACGTTGCAGTGTTTGCCTCCATCATCCCAAGCTTAGCCAAGATTGACTTCCATGAATTAATTGTCTTAGGTTACAGCACTGTAGTCGTTTTCGTTGTGGTCTTCGTTCTGCTTTATGTCTGCTTTGCCATTTTGCCGCTCTGGAAAGTACAGGGTCATAAAAACGTGGCATTGGGTGTCGCAGCAGCTCAGCTCCTAGGATTCCCTGCGACCTACCTTATTGCAAACGAAGTGGCAACGGCTGCCGCAGAAAATGACGAAGAAAAACAGGTGGTACTCGATGCCATTATGTCTAAGTATCTCGTAGCGGGCTTTACCACTGTGACCTCAGTTTCCGTCATCATTGCCGGTATCTTTGAAACATTCATTGTTCCGTAAGGTCACAATTAAACGAAACGATTTATTTGATCGACACTTTTTGAAAGGGTAAACATCATGTTTAAGTTTGATGCTCAAGACTATCCGTACGCCTCCAAGCGCCACGTGGTCTATGCCAAAAACGGGATGTCCTGTGTGGGCAATCCTTCTGGCGCTGCCGCCGGTCTTCAGGTCCTTTTAAAAGGCGGCAACGCCATTGACGCTGCCGTCGCAGTCGCATGCGCGCAGCCTGTCGTCGAACCCACGGGTAACGGTTTGGGTGCTGACTGCTTTGCGCTCATTTGGTATAAGGGCAAACTCTACGGAATCAATGGTTCAGGTCCGCTGCCCAAGGCTGCTTCCATTGCTAAATTGAAAGAACGCGGTTTTGACAGCATTCCGCCCTATGGCGTCGAACCCATTGATGTGCCGGGTGCAGTGGGCGGCTGGATGGCCATGCATGAGCGCTTCGGTCGCTTGCCCTTAGAAGAAGTGATGGCTCCTGCCATTGATTACGCTGAAAATGGCTACCCGGTCTCACCTAACATCAGTCGTTTGTGGGAAGAGGCTTATAAAAACTACAGCAAGTACCGTGACCGTCCGGAGTTTAAAGGCTGGTTTGATACCTTTGCTCCGAACGATACGTGGCTGCGTCCGGGCAATGTCTTTAAGAGCCATGATATGGCCGAAACCCTTCGTGAAATCGCCCGCACCAAGGGGGAATCTTTCTATCGCGGAGCGCTTGCTCAAAAGATCGATGCCTTCATGAAGGAACATAACGGATTCTTGTCGGCAGAAGACTTAGCGGCCTACCATCCCGAATGGGTTCAACCGTTAAAGACCGATTACCGCGGTTACGACGTTTGGGAAATTCCGCCCAACAGCCACGGCATCACCGTTTTGATGGCTCTGAATATTTTGAAGGGCTTCACATTCGGCGAACGCGACACCATCGACACGCTTCATAAGCAAATCGAAGCTATGAAGCTTGCTTTCGTCGATACGATGGAATATGTGGCCGAACCCTCACACATGATTGTTACCTCCGAGCAGCTTTTGAGCCAAAAGTATGCTGATGACCGCAGAAAACTCATCAAGCCTGACTCTGCTTTGATGCCCGAAGTGGGAGATCCGCGCTACAGCTCTACCGTTTACTTTGCTACGGCTGACGCCGAAGGCAACATGGTGAGCATGATTCAAAGTAACTTCCGTGGATTCGGCTCCGGTATCGTCGTTCCTGGCACGGGTATTTCGCTCAATGACCGCGCTCAAAACTTCCGCTTTGATGAAAAGCATCCCAATGCTTACGAAGGCGGCAAGCGCCCGTACCACACGATTATTCCGGCCTTTATCTCTAAGGGCGATCAACCGATTTCTGCCATGGGCATCATGGGCGGTTGGATGCAACCCCAGGCCCACCTGCAAGTCATCATGAATATGATTGACTTCCATTTGAATCCCCAACAGGCCCTCGACGCCCCGCGTTGGCAATGGATTGGCGGCAAGAAGGTGGAAGTTGAACACGATATGCCCAATCACCTTGTTCGCCTGCTTCAACGCATGGGTCACGACATCGTTGTGCAACCCGATCCCTATCACATGGGACGCGGTCAAGTGATTTTGCGTGATGAAAAGACGGGAATCCTTTGCGCCGGTACGGAAAAACGCACCGACGGTCAGATTGCCTCTTTCTAATGAATTGTTAGATCGCTCATATTCAAACGGCGGGGAGATGAACTTCCCGCCGTTTTTATAGGTTCAAGTCGAAAAGCTTTTTAATCAACCGGCGGCAGCTCCGCTCCCAACATATAAAGCGAAGCCTCCACTTTGCGGATGGGGTGAGAGCCAGTTATCCAACTACTGCCCTTTTCATCCATGGCTTTAGCTTTGCAAAGGGCTTCTACAACAAGCCACGTGGCTAAGTAATTGCTGTGCGCAAAAGTTCTTTCACGCAAAGGCCGCTTTTTAATGGTATCTAAAGACGTAAAGTCATTATCACCCCAAGAGGCATTACGGGAGACATTTTTCTTATCCTTTCCCCATCCATGAACACAGCCTAATTTCAGCGTCAAAGGCAAAGAAATTTCTCTTTCGATGCAATAGAGACGAATCAAATAACAAAGACCGCCCGCTACGCGGCTCTCATAGGCTAAAAAATCAGGAATCAGCGTGGCATAAATGCGAGAGAAAAAACTCGTCATTCTTGGACCATAAAAGCGCCCGAAGGCGTCTTCATTGGGCGAGTCGCTTGAAAGCTGATTCACTGCGAAAGCCACTGACTCACATAAATCTTTCATCTCTAAAAGCGTCTTTTCGTTTGAGTGATACAAAAGGCTTGTTGCACCGAAAATGGTATTTACAATATTGATAAAAGCGGCATCGTCGCGCTTATCTAACGCCTCCTTTAGGGGCTTTTCATACTCTATGAGACGCTCTTGAAAGGCTCTATTGGGCTCTTCCTGAATGTATTGCTCCCAAGCATCTTGAAGACTTGTAAAGCAGTACTGTGCTTTAGGTCGCTTAGTTTGTGTCAGGTAAGGAGGATCAAAAACACGACCGACAATAAATCGAGCTAAAAAGTCAGTAAACCCTTGCACTTCAGGTTGGCTCAGATAGTGCTCTCGGGCAGAAATCAACGACTCAGACTCCCACATAAACGGCTCACCACAAAAAGACAAACATGATTGCATTGTATCGAACTCAGTCAACTCAATTAAAAAATTATTTATTCCCCAAAAGTCATCTTGAACCCAAAATAATTAACATCAATACTGTTTGAGGTTTTACTAACCGCGGTCAATAATAAAACTATTTCAATTCGAATAAATGGCGATGCATTCTGCAATTTTCAAAGGGTTTCTTCTGGCGCTGACGGCTGGAACCTCTTGGGGCTCAATGGCTGTGGCAGCCCAGTACCTGATGACGCATTACGGCTTTTCGGCTGAAAATCTCACTGCGCTCAGAGTTTTTGGAGCCGGGCTTGCTTTAGCCATGATTGACTGCATCCTATCGCCCAAAAATCATCTCAAGACCGTTTTTAAATGGGAAAACCTCAGAGATATTGCTGTCTATGGTTTGGGCGTATTAGGTATTCAATGGGCATTTTTTCTTTCCATTGAACACGCCAACGCGGCCACTGCCGGTATTTTGGTTTTAACCGGTCCGCTTTTTGTGATTAGCTTTTTAGCCTTCATTGATCACCGAAAAGTACAGAGCGTTGAATTGGGAGCAATCGGCTTATCGGCCGTGGGTGTCATCTGCCTTATTACAAAAGGGGATTTTTCTCAACTTAATTTTTCAAGTATCGGCGTTTTCTGGGGATTAGTCTCTGCCATTTGCGGAGCCTTCTGCACCATTCAACCGAGACAACTCATCAAACGCGTCTCTGTCACCACCGTTGTTGGCTGGGGGATGCTCATCGGAGGTGCTGTAGGATGCGTAGTCATTAACCCCTTTGATATGAATGTTCAATGGAATGTGCAATGTATCGCTTTGTATGGGTACATCGTTCTTTTTGGCACCATCATTGCCTTTTGGTGTTATTTAAAAAGCCTCGAATTTGTCCCGCCGTCAATTACTTCAATTCTCAATTGTTTTGAACCGCTTTCAGCGGTGCTGCTTTCAGTCATAATTCTAGGCACGAGCTTTCAGACAGTCGAAGTCGTGGGAGCTCTATTGATTTTCTCAACAGTGTTTCTGCTTACTAAAGCCAAATTTTAAATCAAGCCTCAAAGTCATCATACTTGCCTCGGATGGCCAAAATAAAGTCTCTTAGAGCATAGCATGACATAAAAAAGGCGCTCACCGGAATAGCGGCATAGGCGACTTTGACCTGCATCCAGGGGATGGACTGCATATAGGCGTGTGCTCTCATCACCCAGACAAAGCCGTAGTAGCAGATGAGCACATAAGTGATGAGTTCAATTGCGCAGACAATCCCACGGCAAATTTTCGCGGTCTTTCCTTCCAAACGCTCGGTCATGACCTCCACTACGAAGTGATTTCTTGTGCGCACCAATTCCTGTGCACCCAAAAAGATCATCCATATGAGGCAAATCTGAATCCAGTCATCGGTCTGCGTGAAGTTATAGATGGGAACAAAGCGCACAAAAACATTCGCAAGAAACATGATGACGATAGCAGCGAGCGCCACCACACAAATGAAGCGCGTGATGCGGCTAACCCAATGATCAATAGTTTTCAGTAACTCAATCATCTGCTACTCCACAAGAGCTGCCAAGCCCAAAGAAAGCCCCGGAATAAACGCTACAGCTATCGCCACTAAAATCATGATCACCACATAGCCCAGAGCGTGCTTAGCAATCATCATCACCTTTTCTCCGGTGATAGACGCCATTACATAAAGATTAAGCCCAACCGGAGGCGTTAGTACTCCAACGGCCAGTGCAATACACATCACGATACCCAACTGAATCAAATCGTAGTTAAAGCTTTTTGCAATGGGCACGAAAATCGGCACCGTAATGAGCAAAATTGCCGTTCCCTCCATAAAGCACCCCATAATCACCAAAATCGCAATGATGATTAAAAGGACCACTGCTACCGAGGAGAAGGTGCTTGAAACAAACGCAATTGTTTGTTGCGGAATACGCGTGTACAAAAGCACATATTGGAAAAAGCCGGCCGTAGCAATTACGAACATCACTTTTGCGGTTTGCTCAACTGTATTCCAAAAAATGGACGGAAGATCCTTCAGTTTAAGGGTCTTAAAAACAAAAAGCCCCAGGATAAAAACATAAAAGGAGGCAACGGCAGCGGCTTCAGTTGCCGTAAAAAGCCCGGCAAACATCCCTCCGATCACAATCACAGGGGTCAAAAGGGACCAAAACGCATCCTTAAAGCCCTCCCAGCGCTCAGCCCATGAAGCTTTTGGAGTCACCGTGTAGCCTTCTTTTTTACAGACGTAGGAAGACCAGAGCATGAAGGCTAACCCCAAAAGAAGCCCCGGCACAGTACCGGCAGCAAAAAGAGCGTTGACACTAGTTTGCGTCAAACCCGCAAAAAGAATGAGAGTAATGGAAGGCGGAATAATCGGACCCAAAGCACCGCCTGCGGCAATCGTTGCGCAACTAAAAGCACGGTCATAGCCCGATTTAGTCATTTCAGCGATCGCAATCATGCCGATTCCGGCAGCGCACGCTGCAGCCGACCCTGACATTGCAGCCATCACAATACAGGCTACAATCGCAGCGTTAGATAAACCTCCGGCCCTATGGCCTAAACAAACTCTGCCAAAACCAAATAAGCTCTGGGAGATGCCCCCCACGCTCATGAGATTACCCATCAACAAAAAGAAAGGAATGGACATCAGGGTGATGCCCGAGACTTGCGAGAACATGCGCTGGGGCACAAGAAAAAGCCGAGACATGTCGCCTCCGGCCATCAAAAAGGTCGCAATGGAGGCAAAACCCATTGTGACAGCCGTTGTCACGCCCAAAAGCAAAAGCAACAACACACCCGCAAAAATCGCAAACATCACCATAAGAGATCTTTCCTACTTATTGGACGGCTTTTACGGCATTGAGCACTTCATCCATCGCGTCTTTGCCGGCCAATTCAGCCACTTTGGTATAGGCTGGAGCCATCTTTTTCACAAAAGACTCACGATCCGGATAAGTAACATTCATACCCTTTTTCTTTAATTCTTCAACTACGGCGCTTTCCCCTTCACTAATCATCTTGCGAGTGAGGTTTTGGGCATTGACGGCTTCTTCCTTCAGGATCTTTTGCTGCTCTTGAGGCAACCCTTCAAAAAGGGTCTTATTCATCAAAAGCACCTGGCAGTCAAAGTAGTGATTAGTCATCGCTAATTGATTTTGTGTCTCATAGAGACTATCGGCCAAAATCGTAAAGACGGGGTTTTCTTCACCGACCACCACTCCCTGCTTTAAGGACGTATAAAGCTCAGAATAAGCAATGCTTTGCGTGTTGGCGCCAATCGCATCAAAAGCAGCTAAAAGGCCCGTGGCGGGCGGCACACGGATCTTGACGCCTTTGAGATCATCAGCTGAGTTCACCACAACGTCTTGAGTAGTGGTTTGACGAAAACCGTAATCAAACATGGATAAGCCTACAGCATCGTAATTGGCCAGTCCCTCATTCATCCAAGGCATCACAAAGGAGTCGATTACTTGGTGGGCCTCATCGTAGCTCTTAAAGAGAAACGGTGCCGTCATGGCATTGAGTTTTTTAGAGTACATCGCCATATTGCCTAAAGACACGACCGCCATATCTAGTGCACTCATCGTCACCTGTTCGGCCAATGCCGGCTGATCGCCCAATTCTCCCGAAGGATAAACCTCCACTTTGAGTTCACCCTTAGTGCGAGCCTCAACATTTTTAGCAAATTGAAGGGCTGCGGCATGGTGAGCGTGGCTTGTCGCCGCCGTATGCGCAAGGCGAATGGTTTGAGCGGCTTGAGCCGAAAAACTGGCGGCAACAAGACAGGCCCCTGCAACAAACATGGCTTTAAGGGCGGATTGCATGGATTGACCTCCGGGAAGTTGTGAAGAAAAATTCAGTCTTAAGTATAACGGGCTTCTTTGAAATTAATCGATTTGTTCGGACAATTCCTGAGATGATTTCAAAACACCTTCCAGTACTTTATCAGCGACCTTTTGAGAAAAATCATCAGGCAGAATTTTAGAAACGGACTCACAAGCCGACGGAACACTCTGAAGCAACAAACCGATGACTTCTTTTGCCTCACTTTCTTCAATTCCAGCCAATGCTGCAGTTCTGACAAAATGACTAAGATTAATTCGATCCATCCGATAGTGCCTGCGCTTTCCTTCCCGAGCCATTGCAAATTTTAATTTTTGCAATTTCAGCTGATGAACTCCGTTGCCAACAGCCGGCCATGTCGAAACGATGTCATAAAACTTACTCAGGCGGTAGTTTCCATGAGGCAAAAGATTGATACTGAAATTTTTTGCATGACCGTCTGTTGCCCTTAAAAGCCAGAAAAAAACTAATACAGATAAAAACCTCAAAGAATCTTCATCCAGATGGAATTAACTTTTTGTTTCACCGCTACCACTCCGTATCCACTATATCTTTTTGTTTAACAGCTAAGCGAATCTCCAGTCCCAAAACAGAGACCCATCGCATTAGCTGATCAAAACTCATATCTTCTGGATGATTTTCCAAATACGACACCCTGGATTGGCAAATACCAACTTTTTGAGCAAAATCCACCTGCGAAATATTTTTTGATTTTCTATAGCTTTTTAATAAAGTGCCTAACTGCTTACTCAAATAAATTGTTGTCTGGTTTACCATAAATATCTCCATTAAAGATATTTTGATAATATCTCAGATAGAGATAAATTACAAATATCTCCTATGGAGATTTTTAATGAACTGCATCCTAATTCTTAAGGTCATTTTATTTTGACGACGCCGTTGACGCTGTCTTTGTTTAGGTTCAGGCTTAAATAAATCGATTTTTCCTCAATTCCGAAGAGCTCTTCAAAATCCTGCTCCCGATTAAGAGCCATGGTTAAGTTAACGAAGTACTTAGGAAAAACTTACCCCTATGATTCAAAGCATCGAAGTGAGTTCAATGAAACTGCCGAGCGCTGACTCAGATTCTACAAAGCGAAATTTTTATCTAGGCGTACTCGTTTAAAGCGCTCCGCTATATCCAGACGAATATCTATTTAAGATTCAATCTTTTTTGCTTTCCTTCGCAATAGCGATCCGATTGTCCAACTCTTTTCTGAAGTGCCACAAGAAAAAACCGCAGACAAAAAATGCGCCGACTTCTGCTAAGGGCTGTGCACACTGAACCCCTAAAAGACCGATTTGAGAAGGCAAAAAGAAAATCAAGGGCAGGAAAAAAAGACCTTGACGGGAGGAAGCTAAGAGCGTTCCGATTGCAGCGCGTCCCAAGACCTGATAAGACATGTTGCCGATAACGTTAACCGGAATGATAATCGCGGCAAGGCAATGAAGTTTTAGGGCTAAAACACCGATAGCCAACACTTCGGGGTCATCGGTTTCAAAAAAGGCAACGATTTCTTCGGCAAAAATGAAACCTACTGCGCCCAGGCAAATCATCATCAAGGTACCAATACCGATGGTAGTATCCAGTGCGGCTTTAGCCCGAGTAAAAAGTTTTGCACCCCAGTTGTAGCCCAAAACTGGTTGAAAGCCTTGACCGAGACCAATCAAAAAAGCGTTTGTGATCATCATCACTCGCCCCACAATACTCATGGCAGCCACTCCCGCATCGCCGTATTGTCCGGCCATAAGATTTAAAGCAGAAGCAGCGACCGCTCCCAAACCATTTCGGGTTAAAGAGGGCATACCGTTTTTAAAAATTGAGGCGTAAAGAAGAGGATTTTTAGAAATAAAACTCCAGTGCATCTGAAGTGTTCCCTTGCCTCGTAAATAGTGCGTGAGCAAAATTGCAAAGGAAATAGCTTGGCAAAGCGCGGTTGCCCAAGCTGCGCCGGCAATGCCCCAATCAAAAACAAAAATAAAAACGGGACAAACCGCGATGTTGAGCAGACCGCCCAGGCCTAAACCCACCATACCGACAAGCGCCAGCCCCTCGGAGCGCAGAAGATTATTTAAGGTGTAAGAGGCTGCCATAAAGGGCGCAGAAAACAAAATCACTTCACCATAGGTAACGGCATAAGGCAAAATCGTATCAGTTGCCCCCATGGCAAACATAAAGCTTTCTATAAAAAGAAAGCCAATGAGAGAAAAGACTAACGCAAAAACTAAACACAGAAAAAGCCCGGAAGAGGCCAAGGCGTTCGACCTCACATAGTCTTGTGCGCCCAGTAGCCTTGATGTTTGAGAAGCGCACCCCTGCCCGATCATGATGCCAATTGCCTGAATAATGGTTTGAAGGGCAAAGACCACACCCATAGCACCCACGGCAGAAGTGCCAAGGTATGAAACATAATAAGTAGAAGCCGTGTTATAAAGCGCCGTCACCAGCATCGAGAGCATTGTGGGGATGCCCAATTCAATAACCAATCGACTAACCGGCTCTTCGGTCATTTTTCGGTAGATGCGATTGGCATCAGTAGGTGCCTTTGACGTTTTATGCTCCTTTGTAATTAAAAAGCCAATTAATTCAATTTAGGTATACCAAGATTTATCTTCCATGACTTTACCCAAAATTTATAGAAGGGCGTGATTCTTTCCATTGTAATTGATAACCGGTTCGTTGAACATCTCTTTCGCCGATGCCAAACTTATAAAAACCAACTTTCTCAAACAAAATATCCATCCCTCCGATTTTGCTATAGATGACACAAGGACAACTCTCAAATGACTGGTATTGACCTTGTTTGGTTGTTTTCATTGTCTCAATGATAGTTGGAATATCTATTACTGAAAGCTCTTCTTTCAAAAGATCAATTAAGCTTTTACTTGCCACAATAAGTGAGTCCGGCATATCCTCAACAGGCAATTTAAAAATTTTTCGAGCATCCTCTCTTGTTATAGGATTCTCGTGTGTTCCCCATTTTCCTGTAAGCAAATCCACTGTCTTAGACAATGCGTCCCCTGAAAGTTTTTCTGATAAAAATTCAGTCGCAAAACGCCGAATCTGTTTATGAGCCCTGAGAGCCTGTCCAAACGCTATCGGATCACCTTGATTAATTATTTTTTTAATTATTTCCGCTCTATCTGAAGCCGGGATCTTTGTTTCAAAAAATAGAGACCTTAGATCCTCTACGCTTACCGGCGTTTGGAATGACTTACCAGCAAAAGAAGTAATTGTGGGATCAATGGGACTTAATATCGCTCCTGGAGTCATCCAAATTTTATTTGAAGCTAATGACAACAATGTTCCAGAGCTCATTGCTTTTATCGGCACAATAACTTGAAAATCTAAAGTGAATTCTTTCAATAAAGCCCCTATTGCACGTGCAGCCGGCTGATTACCTCCATATGTGTGTAAGAGAAGAACTAATTTAGAAATTTTTCCATCTGGGAAGCTAGCAACAATACGCTCCAAGTGTTTTTCAAAAACACCTATCATTTCATGATTAATGGATCCTGAAAGATCAACCATTGAGAGTAAAATAGAATCAGGAATAATCCTTTGAATATCCTCAACTAATTTTTCCACATCATTCATTTCTCTGTCCTTGCAAAACCTTATTGATTTTTAAGACCTTTTGTTCTTCACGACTAGGAATTAGCTCAACTTTCAAACCTATTCGTTTTAATTCTCGGTAATACATCCAATAGTCGAAACTGCCCGCCCCTCTTAACAAAAAACTAACAAAATCTTCAGGCTTACCCAATCCAGAAAATACTTTGATTATGCGAAGCAATTTATCTTTAAGTTCTAACTCTCTTTTTCTTGCCCCCAACCCAAGGGAGGAGGGAATATATTTTTCGATTTCTTCTTCTATGCTTGATAATAGGTTTGGATCATAATCAACCACGCTTTGAAAAAAAGCTCTTAACTCAGTCAACTCTGCTAAGTTGATACATCGACGATTTGAGTTGAGGAAAATGTCTGGATATCCATGACCTGATAACGTCGCATCAATTGATGACAAGGCTCCCATTCTGGTCATGTAAATTTTTTCAGCTCCCAAGGATAAAACTGTCCCTAAACTACCCAAACGAGCAGGAACAATAACCTCATAGTGTCGATTGTTATTCTGAAGGTGACTGACAAGATCCAGTGCTTCATCAACTTGATAGCAAGACGTTGACAAAAAAAGAATCGGTGTCAGTAAGGGGTCCATTGCCATCAGTTCAGATCTGATAGAGTCCAATCTTTTTACTGACACAGATTGAAAAGGTTCTCTATCGCAAACAACGACAACAGATTTACCGAATAAATTCTCCAACTCACTTCTTTTATCCATTTCAGCCTTAGTCACAACCTAACCTCAATATCTCAGACACCAAATTAAAAACCGTTGTTAATCCCGACTGATTGGGCCATTCGTGTTCAAACCGTTGGATTGCTTGCGCTCGTTGTACCGCTTGATGAATAGCAGTCAGCGGGAAATCCCTATCATTTAATGACTTATCGTAATCTAATAGGTAGCGCTCTAATCGTTCATTACATACCTTGGGCGTGATACTGCCTTTGAAGTGTTCAAAATGTAGGAGTAACCAAAATTCAAAATTTGGATTACTCAAAGCCAGACCGTGTTTAGGATGACTGTCTGCCCATTTTTTCACTTCAAATAACTGCACCTCCGGCCATTGATCTCTATCAACAACAATCCAAGCTTGATCTTGTCCTTGAAGGGGGTGAGAGCGCAGGAATTCTTTCATCTTGCGAAGAACGTTTTTAGGTGAGCTGTGATGCTTACTCCTAATCGACTTAATCGTAATTAAAGGACAATATTTCTGGAGATTGGAGAAATAATCCAATTCTGTTGAATCCCCTTCCATCGCAATAACAAATCGAGGTTTTAAGGAATACTGTGGCTCACCTCGTCTGTATCTTTCCCTCATTAAACATTGCTTTTTATTCATAGGCCGAAGTCCAGCTTCCGTTTACAACACAGCAACCTAATATATTGGGCAGTCCTCCTAAACGACCTTCCATATAGGCCTTGCGAATGTTTTTATCTTTGCGTAAACCTTCGTAGTCACTAAAAGAATAAAGACGTGTTTCCCCCTCTCGGTTTCTTTCCGTGACCCATAGTTCATCTCTTCTGAAAACGTCCTGATCCATCAAAGAAATATCGTGAGTGGTAAAAATCATTTGAGCTCGAGATTGTGACTCACAAACCGAAAGGAAATTTTCAATCAGTGTTCTAGTTAATAATGGATGCAGACTTCTGTCTAATTCATCAAAAATAAAGACATCCTCAGACCGAGCGTTGGTCAATTGGAAAAACGCTGGAATAAGATTAATTAATCGATTATTTCCATCGGACTCTTCATGCAAACCAAATAAGATCCTCTGTCCGTTTGAATTAACGTGAGAAGCGGCTAAACGTTTAGCTATCAAACTTCCCTTTTGTTTTGTAATCACGTAGATCTGTGACTTTTGTCGATATGTTACAGATTGATCTTCCTGAATCATGGACAATAACGACTCTTTTTCTTTTTCATCATGAAGAACCATGTCTAAGTCAATTAGCTGACCTTCCAAATGATCAATACCAGTATCCAATCTTCGAAGCATTTTCGACATAGATTTAGAAAGTGGATTTGATTCATTTAGGAGCTCGTCGACAGGTACAAAACGACTTACTGGTGTAATAATTTGCAAACGACTTCTAAACCAATCATAAACAGGTTTAAAAACCTCAATTTTTTGCCAAACAGAGTTTGTCAAAAACAGAATATTCTCACGAGTTCCCTGGGCAACAAATTCAAGAATTTCATTCTTCTTGAAGGATACTAACTGGATATCGGAACCATTTCTTTGAAATAAAACTTTGTTCGATGAAGTGTTAACTTCCTGAAGCTTTTCGGATAAAACAGTCCTTGAATCCACAGCAAAGCTATATTCATAAAGCCGATCTTCAATCAATAAGGAAAATTCGAATTCAGTCGGTTCACTAGCCATTGCCTCATCTAACCTGAAAGTTGAGCGAGCAATAGACAAATCCGGCGCAAGTCCCTGAACAACAAAGTTTTGAACAAATGCTAATGCTTTAACAAAGTTAGACTTCCCTGAAGCGTTACCGCCATAAATTGCAGCAATGGGAAGAATTTTCATACGAAATTTCTTTACTGCAGGCACACGATCGCTATGTTGTCGTTCCGATGTCCCTACCATCGTAAAAGTTGTTTTTTCTTTAAAAGAAAGAAAATTTTTTACAGAAAAAGAGACTAACATTACCTTTACTCCAAAAAGTAAAGGGAATTTTAACATATTTCTACTTTTAAAGAGATTTTTTCTCTTATTTTGGCAAATAGAAGTAACTAACTTTCGACGAAAAGAGTTGGATCAATGTCACATTGCGTCAGTGTCTCAAATCCTAAAAGACCATTAGGCTTTTCTACGCAAACGAGCATATTTTCAATACGAATACCCCATTTGCCCGGTCGATAGATGCCGGGTTCGTCGCTTACAATCATGCCGGGTTCAAAAGGCGTCAATGTCCCCTCTCGTTTTCTGGGAGAGATAGTAGGTGGAGTTTCATGAACATTTAACGTCAGCCCTATGCCATGCCCCGTTCCATGCCCGAAATCAGCACCGATCGCATGAATGGGTGCGCGAGCGATTTTGTCCAAATCAAAACCGGTGGTTCCGACTGCAAATGTGGCCTCCGAAAGAGCCTTCATTGCTTTAAAAACAGCAGTGTAATCGCGCTTTAAAGCTTTCAAATCCTCTTTGGGAAAATCTTCAGGATTACCTAAAAACCAAACCCGCGTTGTATCTGTGGTGCCTTTATCATAGTGAGCACCGGAGTCCACGAGCAAAACGCAAGGCGCTTGAATAATCGCACCTTCACCCTCTTTAGCTTCATAGTGAGGCAGTGCAGCGTTGGCGTTAACAGCAGCGATTGTTCCGAAACTCTCACCGATAAAACCCTCTATAGCAGAGCGCTTTTGATGCAAAATGTCTACAGCATCGTTTTCAGTTAATTTCTCTCCTCGGGCAAGCCTAACCTTTACTTCATCAATAAAGTCCTGCAAGGCCTGACCGTCGGCTTTCATCACTTTTTTTAAACCCTCGATTTCTTCCTTTGTTTTAATCGATTTCCAAAGGGCAACCGGGTGCTTAAAATCTTTAAAAGTGTCTTTAATCTCAGTGAAAAGCTTGGCATTAAGATCAGTTTCCCGAGCCAAAATGGGAGTATTTTGACTAATCAGCTCTTTGAGCTTCTCATGCAACTCTGAGTAATCACAAATCGTCCACCCAGAAGACGTAAGTTCTGAAACGATATCAGAATTTAATACTTTTTGATGGACGAAAAGATGAGCTTTTTCTTGACTGATAAGGGCCCAACTTAAAAAGACAGGGTTAAAGGCAATATCTGATCCCCGTAAATTGGTAAGCCACGCAATATCATCAAGCCGGGTTAAAAGAAGCGCTCCCTGGCCCTCACCCTTTGTTGACAGATAAGCTTTCAGACGCAAAAGCTTATCCTTGGCACTTACCGAGCTTGCCTTGTGGACATAAAGGGGACGCACAGCGCGAGAGGGTCTTAGGGACCAAAGCTGATTAATTAAAGCATCATCAAAATCCATGATCCTCGAAGCGCTTTGAGCCAATTTGTTAAATGTCACCAAAGGCAAAGTTTCTAACGGTGCCGCAAGATTAAAAGGCGTTGTCGCATTGTGTTCTGCAAGCCATTGATAAACTTCCGGGATACCTTCTTCTCCTTGCCTCATCAAAACAATGTCTGAGCCCTCCAATTCTTTGCTAGCCTGCTCCCAATAGCGTGAATCGGTCCAAAGATAGGCCTCATTTTCTGTGATCAGCACTTGAGCGTTTGATCCGGTAAAACCCGTTAAATAGGTTAAAAATTGATCAGCCTCTTGGATATATTCCGATAGGTGCGCATCAGACAAAGTGCAATAAAAAGCATTTGCGCCAAGGCGACGTATCGCTTGGCGCAAATCTTGAATTCGGTTTTTAATATCAGCCATATCAATATGCCTTTCTTACCGTAATGGAGACTTCGGAGGCTAAAGTGCCGTTCACTTCCACGTCTTCTCCCATATGCACGGTCTCTAAACGCCAGCCTGCATCACGCAGTTCGTTAAGCGTTGTAGAAATTTCCAGATCCGGACAATTAAAGGGCACAACACTTAAAACGTCGTTACCCTGCACGGGATTAACGGCACTGCAAATCGTGCGCTCTCCCAAAGGCGCATCAAATAAGGGATCCAAAGGGCCATTAGTGCAACCAGTCAAAAGGGAAGCTGCAACAAGACCCGAGAAACACAAAAGCCCAATTTTTTTGATAAGAATCTTTTCTTTCATGGTGGATATTCTATCGTTTTCTTGCGACTTAAAAGTCTGGCAAGATGTAATCAAAAGAATCCAGTCCCGTATTGCGCTTTTCTTTAAGCGATCTTTTTTCACCTGAAAATGCTTTACGGTCTTTTTTATGTGTTCTTTCTTTTGAAACTGAGTGCTTTGGTTTTGAGTCCCGTGTCAAAGACTTAGCCATTGGAGTATCTTCAACTCTGTCTTCTTTTTCAAAATAGGTTCTATAGACCACAGGCGTTTCAAGTGACAATTTTCTTTTAATCAAAGTTTCAATGGCTTTTAGCTTATAAGTGTCTTTTTCACTTACTAGAGAATAGGCCACACCTTTTTCCCCAGCCCGCCCCGTGCGGCCGATTCGGTGGATATAGTCATGCGGGTCCTGAGGCAATTCATAGTTAATCACAACAGGGAGCTCTTTGATGTCAATGCCACGAGAGGCCAGGTCAGTAGCAACAAGAATTCTTAATTCATGATTTTTAAACGCCTCCAGAATCTTCGTACGTCTGGCTTGGGTTTTATCTCCGTGAAGGGCCTCCACTTTAAAGCCGTCTTCTTTTAAGTGACTCGCAAGCTTCGCTGCACTTTCTTTTTGACGTGTAAAAACGAGCACTTGATCCAAACTGTTATCGACAATTAGATCTCGAAGAAAAGTCGGCTTTTCACGCTCTGGTACTCGGAAAACTTTTTGCTCAATACTTCCCGCATCGCGGTTGGCATTAACTTCAATGAGAATCGGGCGCTTTAAAAGCTTTTGCGCTAAAAGATGTATCTCGTCTGATAACGTCGCAGAAAATAAAAGAGACTGTCTGGGCTCGGGGCAATTAGTCAAAATTTTCTTAATATCGGGCAAAAAACCCATATCAAGCATCCGATCGGCTTCATCCAGCACGAGGTATTGGATGCCGGATAAATTCAGATGGTTTCTTCGAAGGTGATCGAGAAGCCTGCCGGGTGTAGCAACCACAATCTCAGGCTTGAGGTTTAATGCCTCTTTTTGCGTGAGAACACTCAAACCCCCGACTAAAAGACAAGCACTTTCAGCAACAGCTTCACTAAAAATTTCAGCATTTTTATGAAGCTGAATAGCGAGTTCTCGGGTGGGTGCCAAAATTAAAACAGAGGGATTTTGATTCTGTTTGGATTTATTTTGAGACAAGCGCTGCAAAATAGGCAATAAAAATGCCCCCGTTTTCCCACTCCCCGTTTGGGCAATCGCCATCAAGTCGCGCCCGGCTAAAATCACGGGAATCGCTTTTTGCTGAATGGTGCTGGGCTTCTCCCATCCTAACTCTTTTGTCTTAGTAAAAAGAGCTAAACCAATTCCTAACTCATCAAATCCACTCATAAGCCCTTGCCCTCTTTTTGCAAATGACGGTACCTCAACTGTCCGCACCCACCTTCTACATCTTGAGCTGCAGAGTGACGAAACTTCGCCAAAATGTGAGCTTCTTTTAAAATTCTCGCCATTTCCTGACACCGTGACCATTCGGGTCGGCGATAAGGGCTGTTGTCTACGGCATTGACAGGAATAAAGTTCATCAAAGCGTATTTACCGCTTAAAAGTTTTCGGATATTTGCTAACTCTTCATCGCTATCGTTGACGCCATGCATCAACGTCCACTGATACTGAATCGGATAGCCTGTCTGACGAGCATAGCTTTCTGCCTGATCAACAAGCGAGTCAATCAAAATTTTGCCCGCACGAGGCAAAAGCTTTTCTCTTTTTTCTTTGATCGTACTGTGAAGTGAAATCGCAAGCGCTGGCTTTACCGTTGAAGCGTTTAATGCATCAAAGACGCGCTGATCGCCAACGGTCGAGAGGACCAGATTTTTATGCGGAATTTGACTGTAGGTACCTAAAAAATCAATTGCAGACATCACATTTTTTAAATTGTGTGAGGGCTCCCCCATCCCCATAAAGACAACTTTGCGAGTCTCAGGACGCAGCCTCTTCGCTTCAATTACCTGGGCAACAATCTCTAAGTCCGTGAGCTGCCGAATAAGGCCTGACTGTCCCGTCATACAAAAAACACACCCCACAGCGCAACCCACTTGTGAAGAAACACAGACCCCCTCTCTTGGCAAAAGCACACTTTCAATTGTGTGACCGTCTTTTAATTGAAATAAAAGCTTTAAGGAATCTTTCTCTTCACCCTGCTGCTGATCCACAACCTGAAGTACAGCATTAATTTCAGCTTTAATGTCGGGCAACGCTTGGCGAAGCGACTTGGGAAACTTAGGATTATCTGCATCTGGCCAAGGCACAATGCCAAAAAGCGCTCGATAAAGATATCCGTAATGAAGGGGTTTAGCACCCAAAGCTAATAATCTTTGGTGAAGAGTCTCAAGTGTCATTGATGAGTGTAATAAAAAGGGCGATGAATTTTTGTTTTCATCACCCATTTTAATAGAGATTGAAAAGGTCTTCTTAGAGCTTATAGTACATTTCAAATTCAATCGGGGCCGTTGCTAAGCGGAAGCGTTCCACCTCCTTTGCTTTTAATGCAATATAGGCTTCGATCATGTCCTCAGAGAACACTCCGCCACGCGTCAAGAACTCGTGATCGGCGGCTAAAGCTGCCAAGGCCTCATCTAAAGAAGCGCACACCGTCGGAATCTTGGCGTTTTCTTCAGGCGGCAAATCGTAGAGGTTCTTGTCTGCAGCTTCACCCGGGTGAATCTTATTCATGATGCCATCAAGCCCTGCCATGAGTAATGCCGAGAAGCACAAGTAAGGATTAGCCATCGGATCCGGGAACCGCACTTCAATACGGCGAGCCTTTTCACTTGGCGTATGCGGAATACGAATAGAAGCCGAGCGGTTGCGAGCGGAGTAGGCAAGCTTCACCGGAGCTTCAAAACCTGGCACCAAGCGCTTATAAGAGTTTGTTGACGGATTGGTAATAGCGTTTAACGCCTTAGCATGCTTAATCACACCGCCGATATAGTAGAGGGCTATATCGCTTAAACCGGCGTAGCCATTACCAGCAAAGAGGTTTTGACCATCTTTCCAAATAGATTGGTGCACGTGCATACCGCTACCAGCACTGCCCACAACGGGCTTTGGCATAAAGGTTGCGGTCTTGCCGTAAGCAGCAGCTACATTCCAAACCGTGTACTTCAGAATTTGCGTCCAGTCAGCGCGCTTCACCAGCGTGCTAAAACGCGTACCGATTTCGCACTGACCGGCACCCACCTCGTGGTGTTGCACTTCAGTGGGAACGCCTTGTTGTTCGATCAAAAGGCACATCTCAGAGCGCATGTCCTGGAAGGAATCAATCGGAGGCACAGGGAAGTAGCCGCCTTGGTGACCCGGACGATGGCCAAGGTTACCTTGTTCGTATTCGATCTTGGAAGCCCAGCCGGCTTCATCGCTACCGATCTTATAGAAAGAATGTTCGGGGTCTGTTCCCCAAACGATGGAGTCAAAAATATGAAATTCGGGCTCCGGTCCAAAGAAAGCCGTATCACCAATACCTGTGGACTTCAAATAGGCTTCGGCTCGCTTAGCAATAGAGCGCGGATCGCGGTTGTAACCCTTACCTGTAGCAGGATCGGTTGCGTCACACGTCAATATAAGCGTGCTTTCTTCACGGAAAGGATCTAAGCGGGCGCTCTCGGGATCTGCGATCAAGATCATGTCGCTAGCTTCAATGCCTTTCCAGCCTGCCATCGACGAACCGTCAAAAGGCTGGCCTTCTTCGAACCAGTCTTCATCCACAGCGCGGGCAGGAATACTCACGTGCTGCTCCTTACCCTTCATATCAGTGAAGCGGAGGTCGACGAACTTTACGTCGTTGTCTTGGATCATTTGCAAGACTTTTTCAATGTCAGCCATTTGGGGCTCCTATCAATTTAACAGGAGTGATTTTAATAATAAAAATTGCAGTGTTAAAGCTTATGTACCTGATTTTTTGCTTTTTAGTAAGCAATTTCTTGCAAGCAAAATATATTAACCTAGTACCTAATTCCTACGTAAATTCAGTTATTGAAACCCAAATACAATTAAATAGATGCTATTGACCGTAATCTTTCTGTAGAGCCAACCGTATATCAGAACGTAGACCAGTCATCACTAAAAGAATCTTTCCTGCGAGTTCTGACGCAATCGGAACCTGCCCATCCAAACCAATTTCAAATAAGCCGGATCAACTTCTATTTGCTTAGCAAAATTGGAAACACAGGCCCTTACATAATCCAACTCTACTTTCCATATCCCTCCAGGATGAGGTGGATTAAACATCATGATGAAGATTTTTTCTACCCTTTTATCTGTTTCTTTAGCTGTTATATAAAAACTGGATCGTTTCCCTTTTCTGCTACAGCTAAATATTTATCAATCCGTTTGAGAGTTTCTAGTTAGTCGACCGGATCAAACTTTTGTAAATCTTACGATCATTATTTTCCTATGTCCTTAATCATTCGTTAGCCAATTTTGTGGCTCTTTCTAGGGAATACTTATTAAAGTTCCAAGTCAATAACGTGAATATGTTCGATTAATGTCATCATAAAAATTACTCAGAAAAGCGATTGAAATTTAGAGATATCTTTATTTATCTCAGACTTTCATAGGACCTCAATGAGTCAAAGAAACTAAATTCCAAGTAGAAACAATACAATGAACATTACTTAAGTTTAAACTTAAGAATTATCTATTCTGATGAACGCCATGAGTATTGTTTCCGAAATTGCTTCTTTTACAGAAACTTTTCTTGTTGTTGCTGAAACCCGATCTTTCTCAAAAGCAGCTCAGCAACTTTCCATGTCTCCCAGCGCAGTTAGCCAAAAAATTTCTCAATTAGAAGACAAACTGCATGTAACTTTATTTGATCGGTCAACTCGGCCTTTAATCAATACACCAGAAGCCCGGATGCTAAAAGAAACAATAGAGCGTTATAACTCAGAAATTGAAGAAACTATCCAGGCTATACAGTTCAAGAAAAATAAACTCCCAGAAATTCGTTTTGGGATGATTCACTCAATAACAGACTGTATCGGGACAAAACTCATTAAAAATCTTTCTGAAAAAACATACAAAGTCAAACACTTAATGGGAACGTCTGATATTTTACTGAAGCACTTACGAAATAATGAAACAGACATCATTGTTACAAGTGGGAATTTATCTAACGAGCCCGACCTTATAACTAAGGTCATTTTCAATGAACCGCTTATTATTGCCGCACCAAGTTCAATGAAGACACCGCCTTCAAACATGGACTCCATAAGTGTATTGTTACGCTCTCAACTTCCATTTATCCGCTCACCCCAAAAAACAGGCAGCGGTAGGGATATCTCTGAGTTTTTAGTAAAACATTGTCTTGATATCCCCAATAGATTAGAAATAGACTGCAATTTAGTTCATTTGGAAATGATTGCGCAGGGCTTGGCATGGACTATTTCTTACCCAACTTCTTTTATTAAAAGTCATGAGTTATGGTCAAAAATTCATTTTGAATATATTCCGAATTCCTCAAGAAAAATAACACTTGCTTGCACAAGGACTACTTCCAAATTCATTTTCGATTATTTTTTAGAGCAAACTAGCTTGATTCTCAGAAATGATGTCGTTAGTAAAATCAAAAAAATGATCCCCGCAACCAAAGAGATAAATTTTTTACTTTAAGTAATTACTTCTTTGTATTTAAAGCAAATACTAAAAGTCTTTGTGCTTAAAAGATCATTGAACTACCCTGAAGGTGTCCGATGACTCTTTAGGAGAAACACAATGACGATCACAGCAAAAGAAATTTCTGATTTCGTGGATGCCCATAAGGATGAGGCGATTCAATTTCTTCAAGAAATCATCCAAACGCCTAGCGTTACGGGGGATGAAGAAGCCGTAAGTTTTGTGTTTGAACGTTGGATGAAACAAAGCGGTCTTGAGGTTAGACGCATTGAAGCCAAACCTCACAGACCGAATCTTTTTGCAGAATGGTTCGGAAGTCAAAAAGGAAAACGCTTTGTTTTTAACGGTCATATGGATGTTTTTCCTCCGGATAACCGTGATCCGGGATTTTACGGACCATGGTCTGGAAAAATTGTTGATGGCTATCTTTACGGTCGAGGCGCCTGCGACATGAAAGGCGGAGATGCCTGTGCAATGATGTGCGTTCTGTTCCTTCGCAAAATGGGTTTTGATCCTAAAGGAAGCGTTGCTCTTACCTGGATGTGCGATGAGGAAAATGGCGGAGCTTTAGGGGTTCAATATATTCTGAAAAACTACCCAGAACTTTTAACTGGGGATTTCGGTATTTGTCCTGAGCCCTCAGATGGGATTCTTTACCCTAAACAATGCGGTATTCTCAGAGGGACAATAACTTATATTGGCAATCCCGGTCATACAGCACTCTTATATGATGGTGAGACCTGCATTCAAAAAGCTACTAAGGCTATCCAAGAACTCTATAAGTTAAATGATGAGCTTACTTCTAGACCCGTTGCCGATAATGTTCCCCCTCCACACTTGACAATCGCGCTAATTAACGGCGGAACCGCTGCAAATGTCTACCCATCAAAGGTTACGTTCTGGTTCGACAGACGTCTGATACCAGGCGAAACACATGATCAAGCATTAAAAGAAATAACAGATCGTCTGGATGCTATAAAAGCTCAAGACCCATCTTATGAGTACGATTTGGTCGTTACCTCCAGAAGACCTATTCTGGATATTCCTTACAACGATCCATTCATCGAGCTAGCGAAACGCTCATATAAAGAAATTATGGGTAAAGATGTTCGAGTTGCCGTGTGTCCCGGAGGTTCTGACGCTGCGTGGATCTATAAAGTAACAAAAACACCTATGCCTCATTATGGAGGAGCTGAGGAATTTTCTGACTGGGCAATGGCTAAACCCAATGAACGCATCTCCCTGAATGCTTATTTTAACTTCATCAAAGTCTATATGATGACTGTCGTCAATGCTTTAAGTTAGTTTCCCAATTACTCTGCCACCCTTAGCTGAAATTACTAAGGGTGGTTTTTTATTTCGTCTTGTTGCCTTTATAAGACCTATACCTGACAAGATATTGATTTAAAAGTTTGACTGTTTTATCAGGATTACTTGCCTTAATACTGAAAATAATGTCCTCCAAACGACTCGCAGCCTCTAAAAAATAAGAGGTTGGTGCATTTTCTATTAGCTCGTGTGTTGAAGAAAAATAACGAATAACAATAGAAGATAACGTCTGTAAGACCCTGTTGCCACATCCTTGAATCAAAAGTAAATGAAAGTTCATTAAATGCTTATCCGCCTTTAGAGGTGAATTTGCAAAAGCTCGAACAGCAGCAACCTCGTCTGTAAGAGAACCTATTAATGCCGGGGTCTGTCTTTTACAAACAAGAGGTATGACTGCACACTCAAGGACTGCCCTAGCCTCGTTATATTCATCTTCATTAAATCTAGCCACATTCATTTGCAAAGTTAGATTTTCAGATAAGGCAGATTGATCAACACTTTTGACTATACTGCCTCGACGCTTTACGCTATCCAATACCCCAACTTGACGTAAACGATCTAAAGCTTTTCTAATGCGGTAACGGGTTACTCCGAATTTTTCTGCCAATACATTTTCACTTTCTAGTTTTGCTCCGGGCTCCTGAGCTATTTTTTCAACATATTTTTGTAAATCTGCAAACAGATCCGCATTACAATCTTTCACTTTCATTTGAAATCAGCCCTTATTTGATTCGCTTTGCTAAATTCTACGATAGAAAAATTAAAACAACGATATATGTCATAAAAAGAGGCGGACGAGGAAAGGAGTTTAATTTTCCATTAACCTCATCCGCCCAC
>UQUR01000015.1 GCA_900544345.1 uncultured Sutterella sp.
CTCTATAACTATTTTAGGTTATAGAGGCTGTCCTGTGATATTTGGGTCCCGTCCACTTAAGAAAACACTTTTTCAATATCATCTATTTGTTTTTCATAAATATTTTTTTGCAAAATTAAGGTTTTTCACCTATGAAAATGTCTTTTTCTGAGCATTTTGTCGTAGAAAACGTATAAAAGTGATGCTGAGTAATAAGCAAATTCAATACCAAAAAAGGTAATCCGTTTGGATGAATCTCTTAACATTAAGGGAAAATACCATTATTCTTGACTCGAATAAAAACAGCTGTTGCATAGATCAAAACGTTATGGAAACCACACAATCCCGTTATGAAGATTTCTTAAAACTGCGTGTTTTGCCCGAAGTTCTTACCCATCATTTGGGTCGACACGACGATTTACCCGCGCTCACCCAATACGTGACTGCAGAGAAATCCTGGAAAACACTCACCTATCGTGAGCTTTATGAAAGAGTGCTCAGATGGCGCCGCTCCTTTACAAAATTCAATTTGGAAAAGGGCTCTCGAGTTGCCATGCTGCTACCGAACGGAATAGATGCCATCTGTTTTGACCAGGCAGCACTCGCTAGCGGCCTGGTTCCTGTTCCTCTTCACGCAATCGATACTCCGGGCTCAAGTGCCTTTATTTTGAATGACAGCGGGGCACGAGTGCTTGTAACCGCTAAATATTTGAAATGGAAAGGCATCCGTCAGGCTGACACTTTACCCAACCTCAAAGCCGTGATTATCACTGATGACACCGTCCCAGAAGACGATCAAGTCAATAATGTCGGAGTCAATGTCTGCACATTGGCCGATTGGCTTGACGCGGCTGAAAATATCACTGCTGCTGAGATTGAACTTGAGCCCTCTGATCTGGCTGCCCTTGTCTACACATCCGGCACAACGGGTCGCCCAAAAGGTGTGATGCTAACGCACGAAAATATTCTTGAAAACGCTAAGGGTGTGATGGGTAACATCTGTCCCGCTCCGCAAGACACCTGGTTTTCATTTTTGCCCTTATCTCACACTTTCGAAAGGACGACGACTTACTACCTTGCCATGGGTATGGGCAATCAAATCTTTTTTAACCGCAACATTTTACAAATTGTTGATGATCTCAAGTACGTCCGTCCGAGTATTCTTATGTCGGTACCGCGCATCTATGAGACTGTTTACAGCAAATTAAACACTCAGCTTGCAAAAAAAGGGGCTATAGCGTGTTACGTCTTTGACTGGGCGGTAGAAGTTGGTTGGAGACGTTTCTGCAAGGCAAACGGCTTGCCCGTTGAGCATAGCTGGCGTGAATGCTTCGACAGCCTGGTGGCAGATTGGCTTGATAAAAAAGTGGGGTCATCCCTGAGAGCTGTGTTCGGAGGCATTAAACCTCATGCCTTTATTTCAGGCGGTGCTGCTTTGAACCAAACGGTTGCAAAAACCTTTATCGGCCTTGGAATTCAGATTTTTCAAGGCTACGGCATGACTGAAACAAGTCCCATTCTAGCTGTCAATAAAGAGAACCAAAATGACCCTTCCACAGTAGGAATGCCTCTGCCCAATATGCAGTTGAGAATCGGCGACAATGACGAACTTCAGGTCAAGGGCCCCTGTGTAATGAAGGGCTACTGGAATCGGCCAGATGCAACCGCTGACGTTTTCACCGAAGACGGTTGGCTCAGAACCGGCGACCAAGCTGAC
The DNA here is from genome assembly GCA_900544345.1 of uncultured Sutterella sp. Taxonomy (GTDB): domain Bacteria; phylum Pseudomonadota; class Gammaproteobacteria; order Burkholderiales; family Burkholderiaceae_F; genus Aphodousia. Next base: position 1,697 of record UQUR01000015.1, read on the forward strand.
ATTCTGCCGAGCGGCCACGTAAGAATCAAAGGTCGTATCAAGGAGATCATTGTAACGAGTACCGGAGAAAAGATTCCTCCAGCTGACTTGGAAATGGCAATCGAAACCGATCCGATGTTCTCGCAAGTGATGGCTGTAGGAGAAGGTTTGCCCTACGTGAGCATTTTGGCGGTTTTGAGTAAAGAACACTGGATGGATTTAGCCAAGGAACTCAATCTCGATCCAAATGATCCAAAGTCACTCAGTGCAAAGTTGCTTCATCAGAATCTGTTGCGCCGTGTGAAAAAAGCAACAAAGGGTTTCCCACAGTATGGAGTACCCCGTGCTTTAATCCTCACGCTTTCACCCTGGACGATTGAAAACGGTATGCTAACGCCTACGCTCAAACTCAAGCGCCACATCATCAAAGCCCGTTTCCAGGACGAGATCACTAAGCTTTACGAAAATCACGGCGCTTAGAAGTGTTTAACCTTCTTTTTTAGAGGCAGAGGATACTCCCTCTGCCTTTTCTATACTCAAATACAGTATAGAAATGACACAAAATCATATGTTATTTTCAGGATAGCTTTCGGTACAATAATTTGTTTAGATAAACTTTTAGAAAAGATCCGTCAAAATGGCCAGTCACACGTACATTGATGATTTCAAAACGCTCCCGCAGATGCTCGAGCATACTCTGGCGACCAAACCTGATAAAGAAGGTTACCGCTATTACGATTACGAGCAGGAAAAATGGACGAGTGTTACCTGGAGAGAATTCGGTGAACGCGTGATGCGTTGGCGAAAAGCCTTTGCAGCGATGAATTTAAAGCGTGGCGATCGAGTGGCAATGCTTTTAATAAACTCTCTCGATGCACTCACCTTTGACCAGGCTGCGCTAGCCAATGCTTTGGTTCCCGTTCCCCTTCACGCAATCGATACTCCTGAGTCAGCTGCCTACATTATGAGTGACAGCGGCTGCCGCTTCCTGGTGACAACGACCAAAGCTCGTTGGAACGCAATCTTTCACTCAGACACACCGGTGCCTACTCTTGAACAAGTGGTTTTTACTACCGAAGAAGAAGAAGGTCAAAGTAATGCGGCGCTATACTGCGGCGTTAAAAAATGGCTTGATCGGGGCAACAACATCAGTGTGGACGATTTACCCCAAGGTCCTGGTGAAGAAGACCTTGCAGCGATTGTCTATACTTCAGGCACCACAGGGCGTCCCAAGGGCGTAATGCTCACCCACCGAGCCGTACTGTCCAACGTTCAGGATATCGCCAAAGAAATGCCTCTGGACGATGAGGATCTCTTCTTATCCTATCTACCTTTGTCGCACACTTTTGAGCGCACAGCCACTTACTACAACTGCGTTGCTCACGGCGCCACATTGGTCTTTAGCCGTGGTCCAATGCAGCTTGCAGAAGATTTTAAAGACATTCACCCCACTGTAATGTGCTCTGTGCCTCGGATACTTGAGCAGTTTTACGCCAAAATTCAATCTAAGTACGCCATAGCCGGCCATTCGGCTCAAGTGATGACAGAGCGCGTCGTTGCTGCTGGCTGGCGAGACTTTTGCCGTGCAAATGATTTACCGCTTGAAGCTGATGGCCTACCTGAAATGGATGCAATCATCAAGTCATTGTACTTTGATCAGGTTGCCCAGCCCGTACGCGAACTTTTCGGTCCCCGTTTCAAATATATCGTAAGCGGCGGAGCGGCGTTAAACGGCATGGTAGCAAAATTTTTCTGTGCTTTAGGTTTAAATATTCGTCAGGCCTACGGCCTGACTGAATACAGTCCTGTGATTTCCATGAACGGTATGGCGGGCAATCACCCGGCTACAGTTGGTATGCCTCTGGCACGTTGCCAGGTTCGCGCGGGCGACGATGAAGAACTCCAGGTTTATGGCCCTAGTATGATGAAAGGTTACTGGAATTTGCCCAAAGAAACCGCCGAAACCTTCACCGAAGACGGCTGGCTTCGTACCGGTGACCAAGTAGATTTAAGCGATGGTGGCCGAGTTAAGATCAAAGGCCGCATCAAGGAAATTATCGTTACAAGCACAGGTGAAAAGATTTGTCCCGTGGATGTTGAGTTTGCTATTCAGGAAGATCACCTCTTTGAGCAAGTAATGGTAGTGGGAGAAGGTCGCCCCTACATAACTGCCCTTGTGGTTGTCAACGACATGCTCTTTAGGCTTTTGTGCGAGGAAGTGGGCATCACCCCCGATAGCCCTGCGTTAAACCGTTGTCGAGACCTCAGAGCAAAAATCGTTAAGCGCGTCCGTCAGGCTGCCAAACATTTCCCACAATACGGTGTGCCGCGCAATGTTTATATCTTGCGCAAACACTGGACTGCCGAGGATGGACTTCTTACACCAACGATGAAGCTTCGCCGCAGACAAATTGCCGAGCGCTTTGCTAACGAAATCGAAGAGCTCTATGAGTCGCCCAGAAGGCATTAATTCTCCGATTTGATTAACACAAAGGGGCCTTGCGGCCCCTTGCCTTTGATTAAAAATGTTTTTTGATACCCACTGCCATATTCACATGCCTCAATTTGATACCGACCGACGGGCGGTACTTGAAAGAATGCGTGAGGCTAACGTCACCCAAGCCGTTATCGTTGCGACCGAAGAAAGTGAAATTGACGCTGTAGAGGCTTTAGCCCAAGATGTGCAAGGGCTTTTTACCGCCTTTGCCGTAAGTCCTCAAGATGAAAGTTTGCCCGAGCTTACGGCCGAAGAGATTGCTCAAAGGATGTTGAGGCCTAAAATGGTCGCTGTGGGCGAAACTGGTTTGGATTATCACTACTGCCACGAACCCCTTGATTGGCAAAGAAAGCGCTTTGGTACGCATATCGATGCTGCTAAGATTGCCCGCAAACCTCTTATTATTCATTCTCGAGAAGCTCAGGACGATACGATTGCTATCTTGAAAGCACACGGTGCTCAAGACTGTGGTTTCGTTTTGCATTGCTTCTGCGGCAACTGGGACTTTGCCCGACAGGCTCTTGATTTGGGTGGGTATCTCTCTTTTTCAGGCATTGTGACCTTTCGCTCTGCGCAAGATATTCAAGAAGTTGCCCAAAAAGCTCCCGAGGATCGCATTTTCATTGAAACCGACAGTCCATACCTTGCTCCGGTCCCACTTAGAGGTAAGCGAAATGAACCGTCTTTTGTCCCCTATGTCGCTCAATTTTTAGCTAATTTGCGTCACACAACAGCTGAAAATATCGCACAAGTTACAATGCAAAATGCCAATCGTTTTTTCGGAATCTGTGATGCTCAAAAATAGTTTTTGTTTAGCACTGTGTCTGACAAGCTTTGCCTGTAGTGCACAAACAGTTACCCCTGATGTGACGCTTGATGTTCAAATGCAGCAAGCTATTGCTCAGGATGATGCGCCAAAAGTCGCCTATATGCTCCGAGAGCTCGCCTACGATCCGAACTTCTATCTGCCCAACGGCGACACGCCCCTTGTTTTTGCAATCCGTATGGATGCCAAGGTGAGCACCAATCAGGTACTTTTGAGAAGTTTCAAAATTAACGTAAAGGTACCGACATTAAGAGGAGAGACGCCGTTGATGCTCGCGGCAATCAAGGGAGATCAACCGCTGGCGCAAAAGCTCATCGAAATGGGCGCTCCTGTTAATGCCAATTTTGGCTGGACTGCACTTCACTATGCGGCAAGTACCGGTCAGACAGCTATGACCCGTTTTCTGATTGAAAAGGGAGCGCAAGTCAATGCCCGCACAGAGCGCGGCGTCACTCCCCTTTACATGGCTGCCCGCATTGTTGCCTCGCCTACCGTTGATGTATTGCTAGAAGCGGGAGCCGATAAGACACTTTGTAATGACCAGGGAATAAGTCCCGAGGCAATCGCTGCCAAGCGCGGTGACAGTAAGCTTGCTCAAAAACTTCATATCAACGCTTGTGCCCCCTGGCCACCTGTAGCTACCATAGAGTCTGCCCCTGCCGCACAAGCCGCTTCGGAAAATAACAAGGACAACGTGCCGTGAAAAAAAGTCAAAGCCTTGAACTGCTAGCACCAGCTAAAAACGCCGAGGTAGGCATTGAAGCTATTTTGCACGGAGCCGATGCCGTTTATATTGGGGGACCGGGGTTCGGTGCACGGGTAGAGGCTGCCAATGCCTTTGACGATATTCGAAAGCTCACTGAGTTTGCCCATCGCTTCAACGCTCGAGTTTACATGACACTCAATACGATTGTGAACGATGAGGAAAGAAAAGATGCGGTTCGATTGGCTCACCTTGCCTATGAAAATGGCGTAGATGCCTTAATAGTTCAGGATATGGGTATTTTAGACAGTGATCTGCCCCCTATCCAGCTTCATGCATCAACACAGTGTGATGTGCGAACAGCTGAAAAAGCACGATTCTTAGAAAGTGTCGGCTTTTCCCAGGTAGTGCTTGCTCGTGAGATGAATCTCGATGAAATTGCTCAGTGCTACAAAGCGCTGCAGTCGGCACGAATTGAGTACTTTATCCACGGAGCGCTCTGCGTGAGCTATTCCGGCCAGTGCTATGCTAGTTTTGCTGCCACCGGTCGCAGCGCCAACCGCGGTGCCTGTGCTCAGCTTTGCAGACTTCCCTACAGCGTCTACACAGAAAGCGACAAAGAGCTCATTCACGACCGCCATGTTTTGTCCCTTAAGGACAATAATCAGACTGACAATCTAGAAGCTTTAATTGATGCTGGCGTAAGGAGCTTTAAAATCGAAGGACGTCTAAAAGACGCCTCTTATGTGAAAAACATCACCGCTCATTACAGACAAGTACTTGACCGAATTCTTGCCAAAAGAGTCGATTTAAAAAGAGCAAGTGACGGGATTAGCTATATTGACTTTACCCCCGATCCCGCCAAAGCTTTCAATCGCGGCTTTACCGATTACTTCACTCGAGGACGTCACCATGATATAGCCGTTTTTGAAACTCCAAAAAATACTGGTGAAAAAATCGGCGAAATTGTTCGTGTCACAAACGAGACTTTAGAAGTAAAAAGCCGTGAGACCATTCATAACGCAGACGGTTTGACATATCTCACTCGAGAAAGAAAACTCATGGGATTTGCTGTTAACCGAGCCGAAGAAATCCAGACGGGTCTGTGGCGACTGACTTTGAGAGAGCGTCCGATACTTAAAAAGCATCCGCAACTGGCTCCAGGCTTAACGATATACCGAAACCGGGATCAGGCCTGGGAAGAAATGCTCTCTAAACCTACAGCCAAACGGCTCATTGGTCTAAAAGCACAATGGCGGGCCGATGATAAAGGCTTTACCTTCTCGCTTACCGATGACAGAGGCAATACCGCCTCTGTGCATTTTGATAATGCTTCGCCTCAGAAAGCGGCTCGGATCGAGGCAAACCGGCTCAATATTGAAAAGAACTTAAAAAAGACAGGAGGCACAGATTTCGAAATCAAATCACTTGTGATGAGGGATGAGGGTTATTTTGCCCCTGCAAGCATTGTCAATCAGATGCGACGCCAAGCACTTGAAAAAATGAGTCAAGAGCGCGAGCTTCATTTCAAAAGATTAGAGCGCGCACGCGTGAGCGAAAACTTACCTTATCCCGATGCCACAGATTTCAGAGCAAACGTTTTAAATGAAAAGGCTGTGCAATTTTACGGCCGTCACGGAGCAAAAATTTCAGAACCGGCGCTCGAAACAGGCTGTATTCGACGCGATGTGCCTTTAATGGTGACAAAGCACTGCGTACGTTACGCCTTAGGCCTTTGTTTGAAAGACAACATTGAGAAAATTAAAGCCGACCCTAGCTTAAAGTCACGTTTTAAACCCGATCCTTTAATTTTGAAATCCGGCCCAAATGTCTATCGTGCCACCTTTGACTGCAAAAGGTGCGAAATGACATTAACTGGAAAGGTAAAAACCTCAGTAAGCCTCGGAATACTCAAACTTAAGGAAATCTGAAAATTTGTTTGTATATAGCATTTTTTTGTTTTTTCTCAAATTTTGGGGTTTCTTTGTACCGAATAGGTACAAACCATTAGATTCTTATGGTACATTACGTGACGTGAATAAACAGGCTCTGTTTAAACACAAAAGTCGTGGCAACGATCGGTCCGTTGCCACGACTTTTCTTTTATAGATAAGACTATCGGTCAATACGTAAACGCATTTCACTTAAACGGGCTCGTGCCTCACGTAAAAGTGCATGGTAGGCTTTGGCTCGGCGATTTTTAAGGCTCCAAATTTCAATAATAGCAAGCACCGTTACTAATATAAAAACCAGTACAACACTGTAGCCCTGATCTGACAAATTAAATAAGAAGAAATCTTCTGGCATCACAACTCCCCTTCCAAAGCAGCTTCCTGAGCCCAAACCGCACGCCGTTCACGCTCCAAAATGACCGTTCTGCAACGGCTCAAAGCCATGGCTAAAGAATAGGTCAAAAGGCTTAAACCAAACAAACACATTAAAACATACGCATCCCGTCCATTTGAACGCAAGAGACTACTGTCTAAGTCATGCGCCATCGGTGTAAACAGATCAAAAAAGACGTAAAGCCCCGGAATCACCACTAGGCCAAGCAAGGCAGAAACTGAGGCCTTTTTATCATTAATGGCTTGGCGGTAGTTGATTTTTGATGCAGACAGCGAAATAAAGCAACCGAAAAAGATGAGCAAAATTAATAACGCTGTAAGTCTTGAGTCCCAGATCCAAAACGCGCCCCACATCGGCCGACCGAAAAGCGCTCCGGAACCGATGGCAAAAAGGGTCATTACAAAACCGCTTGGGGCAAAACCTTGAGAGAAAACAATCGGCATTAAAGCCTGAGGATTTAAAAGATGTAAAAGGCTGCCTAAAACTACCACAGCATAAAAAGTCAAAGCTACTACAGCGCCTGCAATATGAAGGTAAAAGACCCAGTAGATATCAGCCTTGCCAATCGCAGTAGTGTCAGAGTAGCTCAGCATCCAAAGCAACGCAGCCGCCATACTGGCAACTGATATCAGCAGCAGAATCGGAATAAATTTAGCGAAAGTGAAGTAATAGGACTTAGGATTAGCCATAGCAAAATCATTGTCAACACCAGGGCATTTTAACCTAAGCGAGAGAATCGGTTGTTGTAATTAATAAAATTGACAAATTTGGCCTCGTTTAAAAGCTTCTGCTTGCCTTAAAATAACAGGGTTAAACGTGAGGAAAAGCATGCAGTTTTTAGTTGTTGATGATCACTCTATTGTCACGATGGCCCTTGAAATGCTTTTAAAGGACTACGACGGACAAGACAACAGCGTTTTTTCTGCCAACACAAAAGAAGAAGCCATTGCATTGGCTGACCAGTACGGCGAAACCGCTGACCTGATGATTTTGGATTTATCAATGCCGGGGGTACAGGGCACATCCTTGATGGAAGAAATTGTGGCTGCACACCCTACACTAAAAATTTTGGTCATGAGTGGACTGCAGGACCAGCATAGTATTGTACGTGTACTGCAAATGGGAGCTGCCGGTTTTATCCCCAAGTCGCTTGAGGCTGGGCTTTTAACCTCTGCCATCAGTTTTGTTCTCAAAGGCGGCGTCTACATTCCCGTTAAGCTTCTCAACCAGGCTCAGAAGTCTGGTCTTCTGACAAACAAAGAGCCGATCAGTGAATTAGGAAGCGTACATCTGACGGAGCGCCAAAAAAATGTCTTGGAGCTGTTAGCCAAAGGCGCCCCTATTAAACGTATCTGTAAAGAACTCAACCTTTCCGAAGGGACTGTGAAAACCCATGTCACGGCTATTTATCGGGCATTCGGCGCAAGTAACCGCACTGAAGCACTGCTTGAAGCAAGGCGTCATGGCTTTGATGTAGGTATTTAGTGAATATTCTCTTCCATCAGCTCGGCGAGCATGGCATTGAGCGTTTCTCCAGATACTGGTTTTTGGAGAATTCTCGGCATGGCAAAAAGTGCCGCTTCACGCTCTCCTAATACACGGAGTGTACGAATGTAGTGTTTCTCAATGATTTCGGAAGAAACAGCTGTCAGAAGTACCGAGGGAAGCCTTTGCGATTGAATCAGAGAGAGCTTCAAGATACACTCTAAGCCTGTGGCCTGCCCCTCTCCCAAATTAAAATCAGAAATCACCGCATCGATTTTATCTGACTTGCGAATGCTCTCCTCAAGTGCTTCATTTAAGCTGTCAGAGGCAATAACCTGAGCACCCCAACTTTCAATCAGAGCTTTCAGACTGTCTCTTACGGGGGTATTGTCTTCAATCAGGACAACCGTTCCGGAGAGCTTTTGAATGGTTTTGAGCTTTTTGCGATTTTGTTTGAAAATTTTAGCTTGCTCAGCCTCATGAACCGGAAGCGTGATTCGGAAAATAGAACCTTTGCCGAGTTTTGAGCTCAAACTCAATTTAATCTGCAGTTGGTCGCAAATAGCTTTCACAATCGACAGACCCAAACCGTATCCTTCGGTTTGAGCTCGGGTATTTTCACTGCGGTAAAAATAATCAAAAATCTTTTTTTGCTCTTCTGGCTCAATTCCAACACCGCTGTCGACCACACAAATACTGACACGACGCTCTCCAATTAAGCGTGCGGCTAATAAAATTTCGCCCTTTTGTGTATAAGCCAGAGCATTCGTAATCAAATTACGAATGGCTCGGCTCAAAAGCTGCGCATCGGTATAAACATTGACGTCTAAATTTTTAAGCCGGAATTGAAGTCCCTTTTCTTTGGCCATAGGCTCAAATTCCAAAGCCAACTCTTGCAAAAGAGCACTGAGACGAATAGGTTCCAATTTCGCTGAGCTGTGACCGGTTTCCAACTTTGAGACTTCCAGAATCTGAGCCACAAGTGTCTGCAAGGCCTGAGACGTTTTTGCCAGCTGCTCAACAATTTGGAGCGTCTTAGGGTCATCCGTTTTTTTCAACAGTTGAATATAGATGCCGATTGCCTGCAAAGGCTGACGAATGTCGTGATTAGCTGCAGTAAAAAAACGGCTTCTCAGTCTGCTCTGTTCCTCAGTCTCACGGCGCAGTTTTTCTGCGAGATTTTTCTCAAGAGTCAGCCGCTTGACGAGATTTTCATTTTCCTGGTCATTTCGAACAGCCATCTGAACGATTTCATTAAAGCGCCGTCCCGAATAGAACATAAAAACAACTACAGTTACCAATAAAACTGCAATCATTAGGCGAGAAAGCCCGAAGATTAACGCTAAACGCAACACTAAAGGAGTGATCGCGCAAAGAATAAAAGCAACAAGGCTTGGCAACCAGCAGGCGTAAACGGGCCAGGAGACAAATGTGACCGATAAAATCACAGAAAACAAAACGATTTGAGCAGAAGAATCGTTAGCGGCGCTATAAGCAAAAGTCAGTCCTGCTATAGCCCAAATGATGCCTCCGACTACCGCCAAGACCATCCAGGCCCGAATCCAGAAGTGAATTCTTGCATGACGGTAGCGATCGGCCCAAAACCGACGGTTAAAATCCACTGCCCCATAGAAATGTACCGCAACGAGTAAAAGCCAGAAGATGAGTAAAAAGGGATTGACAACCGGCCACAAAAACATGGCAATTACACAAGCTCCGGCAAGCTCTACCGCGAGAGCAACAGGCTGCAGCTTCAGAGAACTTAGAATTTGGCGGACAAGAACGCGGGAATTTCGCCTTCTCCACTGAGCAACGGTCATATTTTCACTGTAATACGCTCCGTTAGTGAGAAAGCGAAACCATTGTGCTTTAAGCCAACCAAACATAACTTATCTCAGAATCGGGGCGTCACCCTCGGATGCTCTTTGGTTGAAAGTACCACATAGCCTTTCTCTGTTCTCATACGAACCTTCGCTCCCACAGGCAATGTGATTTTTACGGGAGAATGGCCAAAAGGCAAGCCATGCAAAATAGGCATACCAGGCAGACGTTCACGAAGATAGGCTAAAACGTCTGAAAATAGAAAATCATTTTCTCTGGGATGGGCCGGATCAGCATCGCGGAAGTCACCGAACAAAATCGCCTTTTGCTTGGCAAGCACACCAGCCATATCAAGCTGCGCCATATGCCTTTCAATACGATAGGCTCGGTCGTTGCAGTCTTCCAAAAAGAGAATGCCACCTTCAATGTTCGGAAAATAAGGTGTGCCCAATAAAGCCGTAACGATAGAGAGGTTGCCACCCCAGAGCGTACCTTCAAAATCCAAGTCCGGAGCCTCTTTGCAAGGGAAAGAAGCAACCCACTCCTCATTGAATAATGACGAGTGAAAACTCTTTTCAGTCATAAACATGGGCGTATCGACAAAATCCGTGCCGTTAGGCCCCTGATAACTTATTTTTCCGGTTTTGGTCAGATAGGCTAAATTAAAAGCTGTGAAGTCCGAGTAACCACAAAAGACAGGAGAGCGAGAAGCAATAGCGTCGTAGTCGATTTTGTCGAGAATACGCGATAAACCGTAGCCACCTCTGATAGGCAGCACCAAGTCAATATCTTTATCGCACGCTAAAGTCATGAGACCTTCAAGCCGCTCAGCATCGGTGCCGGCAAACTGTTTGACGTTTTTAAAAACTGTATCGTGCAAAACGACTTCTGCACCGCGGTCCGTGAAATACAGTTTTGCCAATGCAGGCGTAGAGATGTCCAACACGGCACGCGACGGGGCGCAAAAGCCCACTCGAATCGGATAATTAGGCATGGCGTTTTTCCGCAAAAAAGTCTGTTAATAACGCAGCCGCCTCTTTGCCGCATACACCGCCATCGACCTGAACACGGTGATTGAGTTTGGCAGCTGTTTGCAGATCAAAAGATCCGCCGTAAGCACCGGTCTTTTCATCTCTGGCACCGAAAACAACGCGAGAAATGCGAGCGTGAGCAATAAGTCCAGCACACATCACACAAGGCTCAAGGGTCACATAAAGCGTGCAACCTGTAAGACGATAATTTTCAAGTGCGCTTGAAGCCTGTCGAATGGCAATCACCTCAGCGTGTGCGCTCGGGTCATTGTCTTCGATTGAACGATTGCGTCCTACTCCGATGATGGCTCCGTCTTTCACAATCACACAGCCTACGGGCACTTCTCCGGCTCGGCCTGCCTCCCGGGCAAACTCCAGGGCCTCGCGCATAAACTGCTGGTCGTGGGGGCTAGTCTGACGCTTTCTGGAATTAATTTCCCTATTTCTTTGCTGGAGCGCTTTTTGCATGACGTTGCGAAGGGTCTCCCTTCGCTCTTGTTCCAACAAAACAGCATCTTCCAACTGAGCCCGTGTATAGCGATCACGGCTATTTTTCCGATAACCTACCGTTGCTTCAAAAATCAGTCCTTTTTTTAGCGACTGAAGCAAAATCGTCACGGGAGTCTCGTGTAGCCAATCGCCAGCACCATCTAAAAATTCCTGTGCTTTGGTAAGGGCCGTTGAAGCCGAAATCAGATCATCCGGTAAATAAGTCAGAAAAGCTTCAAGCACCACATACAAATCCTCAGGATTGTGACGTTCTAGGGATGCCAGGGTACTGCCTTTTCTAACAGTGAGTTCAATAAATCGCTTCACAGCCGCTCTCCATATTGACCTGAGTATTTTAGCGATTTTGGCGTCCAATACCTATCTGTTGTCACTACAATATTGAAGAAAAAGGAATTTTCACTATGAAAAAACTCTTCTTTACTGTGCTGACACTAGCCTTTGCGACGAGTGCGCAATCGGGACAATACGCCGATGCGTTGGGTCTTTGCCTGGTCAACCATGCTTCTGCTTCTGACACTAAGGTCCTCACTCAATGGGCTTTTGTCACACTCGGTCAAACAAAGGCCGCCCGGGAAATTGCTGTGATTGACCGCAATGTGATTGATAAAACTACGGTCAAAGCGCAGACAGTCGTTTTAAGACTCTTAGGAAAAGACTGCGCAAAGGAAGCTCTGAAGGCAACGCTTTATGAAGGTAAAAACGGAATCAGTGAAGGTATCAAAGCAGCAGTGACGCAAAGAATGCAAGAGGAGTTGCAAAGCCAAACAGTCGATGCGATCATTGCAAAAATGACCTCAATCAAAACACCGTAACAGGTACACTAAAGTCAAATGCGTTTTGATTAAAAAGATTTTAGGAGAACGACATATGATTCGCGATGAATTTTATTGGCTAGGGCAAATGAATAAAGCCACAATTATTGCCAATAGTGCTGGAGCACTTTTGACGCCGCAGCTTGCCCGCACGGCAGCGCTTGCACTTAAAGAAGCTATAGAAAGCGGCAAGGATCCCGCCAATCGTGTCAAGCGAGTGATTGACTTTGAGCCCAAACTCATCGCGGCGGCAGGCACAAGCGAAGTCACAGAGATTCACGTCGGCCGTTCAAGCCAGGATATGCACTCGACTTTTCGTGCGGCAATCATGCGCGATGAAGTAATCAATGTCTCTCGAGCTTTGGAAAATGTCATCGATAAGCTACTTGATTTAGCGCGTGCTCACCAAGACACCGTGATGCCTTCTTATACAAACGGTGTTGCCGCTCAGCCCACGACCTTCGCTCACTACCTTCTTGGATTTATCGAAGGCTTTAAACGCGATCGTGTGCGTCTGACTCAATTTTATAGTCGTCTTAATTTCTGCCCAATGGGCTCCTGCGTTTTAAACGGAACAGGCTGGCCTCTTAACCGCAAGCTTATGGCCAAGCTCTTGGGTTTTCGTGCACCCTCAAGAAACGCCTTTGACGCCACACAAATTGCCATGGTGGATTTGCCTATTGAATTTGCTCAGATTCAAGCTTCGATTGCTCTTCATATTGGAGAGATGATTGCCGACATCATGGTTCAGTACGCTCAACCGCGTCCATGGATTTTGCTCTCTGAAGGCAATGGCAACACTTATGTATCATCAGCTATGCCCCAAAAACGCAATCCCGGACTTTTGATCAGTTGCCGTGGAAACGCAAGCGATGTGGTGAGCGAAGCCAATTTAGCAATAACTCGGGCTCACAATGTGCCAAGTGGCATGATTGATGGCAAATCTGTAAAAGTACATTCTGCCTTGGCTGATTTAAGTGTCAAAACGATGGAGCGATTTGTCAAAATTCTCTGTGCACTTGTCGTTAATAAAGAAAGAGCGCTTGAAGAGCTTTCTTTGGATTGGACGGCAAGCCAAGAAATCGCTGATCGATTAATGAATGAGTATAAATTGCCTTTCCGTGTCGGTCATCACATCGCTAGTGCCATGGTGAGTTATGCCCGAGCAAACGGCATTTTGCCGCTCACATTCCCCTACGAAGAAATGAGACGCATCTATGCTGAGACCGTCAGTAAAGAAATGCCCGACTTCAGTACCGAGTGTCCAATGAGCGAAGAAGAATTCCGAGCGAGTCTAAATCCGAAGGAAATCATTGCCCGTCGCCGCACGGAAGGTAGCGCCAACCCACAAGAAGTCTCTCGTATGCTCTCGGAATTGACTTCAGAGATGACAATATTGAAAGAGGATACCGCAATGAAGGCTGCCCATATTGATCAGTCAATGGCAGATCTTGACAGTCAGTTTCAACCGTTTACCGAAGAGGTAATTGAGGAAAAACAATAGAAGTACGTTATCTATTGGATGATACGAAAAACCGGAGCGTTGCTCCGGTTTTTCATTAGACCTCAATCAAATTACTTGGCGAGCGTGCGATAGACACAGCGGCTCATCAATTCGAGCGCGTTGGCTAAGCTTTGTTCGTCAAAGTCAAAATGGCTGTTGTGATGGCCGGCACGCAAAGAAGAACCAACTTGGACATAAGTGCCCTTACCGCCGTTGGCCTGAACCGTACTCATGAAGTGAGAGTAGTCTTCAGAAGCACCGAAGTTTTGTTCTTCGATCACTTCGTCGAAACAGCCCATATCACGAGCTTCTTCGGCAACAACCTTGGCCACTTCGAGATCGGATTCACCACTCTTTGTGCCACCCTTGATGTCGATCGAATAACCGCAGCCCCACATTTCGGCAGCAGCCTTGGCGATGCGACGGACCTCACCGAACATGTATTCGTCCAAAGCAGACGTAATACCGCGGGTTTCCAAAACGAGCACAGCCTTGGGTGGAATAACGTTGCGGCCTTCACCGCCGTTGAGCTTACCGACGGTAATACGCGTATCACCTTTACCGGAGCGCGGAATGGCGTGCATATTCAAAAGAGCCGTTGCAGCAGACAACAAAGCATTCTTACCTTCTTCAGGGGCGTTGCCAGCATGAGCAGGTACACCCGTAAAGGTAATGTCAGCCTTCGTGGTTGCCAAGAAATTCTTCGTACCACAAATCACCTTGCCCATCTTGTTGGCTTGGAAACCAATGTGCATACCGAAGATTTCATCAACACCTTCCACAGCACCGGCTTTTTCCATCGGCATAGCGCCGCGGACACCTTCTTCGGCCGGTTGGAAAATGAAGCGGATCTTGCCCTTGAATTGGTCGCGCATGGAAGCCACAACTTCAGCCAAAGCCAGACCGATAGCCATATGACCGTCGTGGCCGCAGGCGTGCATAGCACCCTTGTTGACAGAGGCAAAGCCTTCAACATTGGGACGGTGATCAGCGTCAGAGCATTCGCTCACATCGTTGCAGTCCATATCGAAACGCACGGCAAGGAAAGGACCTTCACCGCCGAAGTCCATGTCTGCCCAAAAGCCGGTCAAACCGCCTTCCATCTTGGCAACGAGTTCGGGATCTGCACCTTGAGCAATGGCTCGTTCCATATGGGCACGCAACGCATCGGCAGAGGGCACACCCATCATGGCTTCACGGCAAACTGCCTTTTCACCCATGGTGATGGTGTAGCCCAATTCCTGCATCTTCTTGATAGCCATAGAAGCAGTGCGGAATTCCGTCCAACCGGATTCCGGGTGCTTGTGCAAATCACGGCGAACCTTAGCAAGATTCGGGATCAATTCCTCAACTTTTTTCTTCAGATCTTGATTCATTGGTCTGCTCCTCAATTGTCAGAGAGTTATACGATTACCTTCTATTGATTTTAAAGAAATTCATAATTGACTTTCTGGCAAGCAAATGTAAAAACACCTAGTTTTTTGTACCAGATCAGAGAAAAAGCTATAAGATGGCTGAAGGCATTAAACAATTTAGGGGCCTAAAAAATGAACAACAAAAAATATCTATGGCTCGCTGTCTCTGCCGCCGTACTTTTTTCTTACCAATCTTTTGCCTGCACAGGCATTAGCCTTCAATCCGAGAAAGCTGATCAGGTTGTTGCGCGCTCCATTGAGTGGGGCTCTTCGGTTCTAAAATCAAATCTCGTCATTGTGCCGAGAAACACGGTTACGCAAAGCCAAACTGCTTTTGGATCCGGCATGAGCTACCAAAACCGATTGGGTTATGTGGGGCTTTCAATTGAAGACGAACATTTTGTCGTTGAAGGTCTCAATGAAAAAGGGCTTTCTGCTGGACTTTTTTTCTTTCCGGGTTACGGGAAATATCCGAGTTATGAGAAAACACTCAGTCAGAAAACTCTCTCAGACATGGAGTTTGTCGCTTGGGTGCTAGGCTCTTTTGAAACAGTAGCCGAAGCGAAGAATACTTTACCTCAAATCCGCGTAGCCGAACGCTTTAAAGGTGCAGGCACCGTTCACTATCGAGTGGCTGACCGCACTGGTGCACAAATCGCTATCGAGATTGTTGACGGAAAAATGCAACTTTTCGATAACCCGATCGGTGTTTTAACCAATGCTCCGGGATTTCAATGGCACCTTACAAATCTGGTTAACTATATGAACCTCAATCCGGGGAAAACCGCGCCCGTGCAATGGGGCAACCTTACCTTGCATTCCCCCGGAGTCGGCAGTGGCATGGCAGGACTGCCCGGTGACATCACACCATCGTCCCGTTTCGTGCGTGCAGCCTTTATGGTATCGACGGCCCCGACCTTAAAAAATGCCGAAGAAACGATTCTCTACAGTTTCAAAATTCTGAATGCTTTTGAAATTCCTATCGGTCTAGAACTGCAAAATCGCGATAATCCGACAGGACTTTTAAGTGCTACTCAATGGAGCAGTGCCGCCGATATGACCAATAAGAAGCTTTACTACAAAACAATGTCGAATGAAAAAATTCGGTTTGTCAATCTAAATTCGATTGATTTTTCTACTGTGTCTTATCAAAGCCAGCCAATTGATGATGCATCAACAACGAGTTTTGAGAAAATAAACATCCGTTAATTAAATGGGGCGCCACGGCGCCCCCGAAAAACTGCTCAGGCAACATTATTCATTTTTAGCCGCTTTATCTGTCGGCTGATTGGCAAATACCCAATCAAGGAAACCTCCCTTGTTTCTTGAACAAACAATCACTTTCCCCTGCCCTCTAAACTTTAAAACAATTCCTTCGCCAGTGATTTGACTGTTCACTAGCTTACCGAAAAGTCCAGAATGAGACGTATTGAGGCTTAGTTCATATTGAAGGTGACTGTCCCATGCCACTAAATGCCCGTTATCAACAATAAGCGTCTGACCGTCTTTAACTTCTAGCTCGCGAGCTGATCCAAAGCCTGAGACAGCAATCTGGCCGCTTCCCTCAGTTGCCATGACAAAAAAGCCGCCTGAATCACCTAAAAGAGCGCGCCCCAATCCTTGAGACTTTACTTGCAGTTCAACTCCTTCGGTAGCTGCTAAAAAGGAACCGTCAGAAATCATGTATTGTCTTTGTCCGACGTCCAAAATGAGGATATCACCGGGAATATTAGGAGCTAAAAGAACCTCTCCCTCTCCTTTTTCTGCTTCAACATATTGTTGGAAAAAAGTTTCATCGTTTAAGAACTTTCTCGCCAGAGACTTCATGATTCCGCCTCTGCTTTTGCCCTTAAGACTCAAATCTCCATCCATGGCCACCATGGCATTGGATTCGGCTAAAACTTTTTCACCTTTTTGAAGGCTCACACACAATAAAGGATCAATACTACCGGTGATTTCAAAACGCATTCTTCGCTCCTATGTCATAAATGCCGTTGAGCTTAGCGTACAGGCTTGGCTTCCAATACTTCCAATTCTACCTTTTGACGATGACGGTCTACCTCAGCCAAAATATCCACTAAAGCATCTTTGGCAATATGAGACCAGTTGTGATCATCATCGAGCTCAGCAATAATCGTGTTTCCTTTTTCGTCCGTAAACTCATACTTGTCATGACTAACCTGGCGGGTAAAGCGGCCGCGAACCGTCACTAATTGATCGTCATAACTGTTCTTTTTAACCTCTTCGAGCGACTTCAAAGTGGTTAACTCAAAGCCCTGCGGCTGAGCCGATTTGCTCACCGGAGCTTCAAAACCGCTAGGGGCTTGGGCCAAAGCAGAGAAAGGAATCACTAAAGCACAAAAGGCGGCAGTTAAAAGCGTTTTTTTCATTGTCGTCTCCCATCATTGTTTTTTTAGTTGAGCTCAGTGTAACGGTGAAAACTTAGTAAAGACCTAGTTAAAACTTAGCTCATCCTAAGTCTCAGAAACGAATTGAAAATTATGTTCGCAAAATGATCAGCTTGAAATACAATGGATGAAAGAACGTGATGGAATTAAAAAATGAGAATTTTATTAGTTGAAGACGATCCGATGATTGCTCAGGCTGTCAAGGGGGCCCTCACCGATGAAATGTATTCGGTTGAACATGTCGCAAACGGTCGAGACGCACTCATGATGCTTTCAGTAAACGATTACGGTTTCGTGCTTTTAGATTTGGGCTTACCTGGTGTTGACGGCATGACTGTCTTAAGAACACTTAGGGCAAACGGACAAGGGGTGAAAAAAAATCTTCCTGTCATCATTCTGACAGCGCGTGATGGTCTTGATGAGAGGCTCGAAGGCTTAGATGCAGGTGCAGATGACTATCTGGTCAAACCCTTTCACATCAGTGAACTTTTGGCAAGAATCCGTGCTGTCTTAAGACGTAAGAATCAGACGACTGACAATGCGCTCACAAACGGCGTGGTTACGCTCAATACGTCAGAAAAAACAGCAACGCTTGCCTCTTCTTCTGCTCCTATTGTTCTTTCCAGACGAGAGTACTCGCTTCTGGCAGCGCTTTTAGCTAGACCCGGGACAATTTTATCCAGAAGAAAATTAGAAGAAAGAATTTATGAGCCGGGAGAAGAACCTGAAAGCAATGCCATTGAATACATTATTCACTCTTTAAGAAAAAAACTTGGCCCCGATGTGATAAAAAACGTACGCGGTTTAGGTTGGATGGTTGAAAAGGCAGGTTCTTGATGCTAATGCGCTCCGATAAGCACTATGGTTTTGTTAAACGCCTTTTAATTTGGGCGGGATCGGCCGCCTTAATCGTTACGATTCTCTCGGCGGTATCCCTTTTTATCGCTTCATATCACAGAGCGTTTGATGAACAGGATGACTTACTCGAGGAAGTCACGGGCGTTTTAGCTCGATTGGATGTCTCAAGACGCAACCCCGGTGCTTTGTGGATGGATGATGATGACTTTGAAGATTGGTTTACGGTTGATGATCATTCTCCTGAATCAGTTGCTAAAGCAGGCTCCACAATTCTTGTGAGAACCCTCCATGGCGGCGGAAAGGCAATTCGAGTTATTTTTGACCAGGATCTGCATAACGGTCACCAGACCCTATTGATTTCAGGTACGCCCTACCGATTAAATCTTCTGACGCTTTCTAACGGTCAGCATATTGCTGTCGCACAAAAGACAAAAGAAATTGAAAAGATCGCCCGGACGACAGCACTTGCTGCCATCCTTCCTCTATTAGGACTTTCATTTACGATATTTGTAATTCTTGCGTTCTTACTTTGGTACTCAATGCGACCAATTCGTGATCTCACGAGCTCAATTAACAAGAGACTGCCTGATGATCTAACACCTATTGATCCACAAGGTCTACCTTCAGAACTATTGCCTTTAGTGGAGGCTTTTAACGGTATATTGGAAAAAATTAAAGTGCTCAGAGAAAATGAGTCAAGATTTGTTGCGGATGCTACTCATGAATTAAGATCACCTCTTGCTGCTTTGTCACTTCAAGCTGAGCGACTGCAAAGTGCAGCTCTCACCCCTCAAACCCAAAAGCAGGTTCAAGAACTGCGTCAAAGTATTGATCGAGCCGTCTGCTTAGTAAGTCAGTTACTGAGTCTTAAGCGCGCCCAACAAGATAAAGTCACAGTCAGACAAAAACCCGCTAATCTTTCCGAAACGTTATCAATGGTGATTGAGCAAATTTGGGGCGAAGCAGAAAAGAAAAATATTGAAATTGAAGCAATGGGCTTTGATGAACTTGATCCTCAATCCAATGCCACTGTAAATATTGGTGAGGAAGATCTTTTCAGTCTTTTGCGAAACTTAATGGAAAATGCAGTGAAGTACTGTCCTTCAGGTTCGCAAGTCAGTATCGAACTCGTTAGCCTTTCTCCTTTTGAAATCAATATCCGTGATAATGGGCCAGGAC
>UQUR01000016.1 GCA_900544345.1 uncultured Sutterella sp.
CGAAAAGTTGAGGTGTTAGAAGAGCGTGGGGTAAATGTTTGGTAAACTGGGAGGCCTATCCTAAGTCACAGAGGCTGTCCTGCCTCCTGGGTTCCAATCCAGTACGTACACAGATAAACTACTACGTCCAATTTTTTAAACAATCAGACTCTATTAATTGACAAAAAAGAGCGTCTATTTTCGCAGTAATTTAGCACTCTTCAGCCAACGAGCTGCACTTTTCTTTTCAATGATCTTTAGTCTCCAGGAATGTTTTTGGGTAGTGTTCATTTTGAGATTAAAGTCTTTCAGAAGTCCATTTCTAAAAACGTGAATTCGAAATGCTTTTTCATCTGCGTAGCGCTCGAGAAGTTTTTGAAGATTGCTCTTTCTAACCTGAATGCCGTCAATTGCAACCAATTCATCGCCAACACAAAGACCAGCTTTTTCTGAATCTCCCCCTTCATCCAATTGAGCCACGGTAAGTCGATCACTCCCCGTAAGTTTTGCCCCCAATATACTGCGCTCAATTTCATCCTTATTTTCTTCTACACCAAGCCCCAGCACTTTAAGGGCCGATTTGTAATCAGGCTCCTCGGGTTGATTAACCCAACGATCAAGCTGCTCGGTCACGTCAATTCCGGTTGCATCCCAGATAAGTTCGCTTATCACTTCTTCATCAAGTCCAGCATAGTCTTCACCTGACTCTTTATATTGCTTCCAAGCCAAACGCAGAACATCATCTAACGATTTATTTGCCTTCGATTTTTCTCGAATATAAGCATCCAGGGTCAAAGCAACTAAGGCGCCCTTATCGTAGTAACTAGTCACCGAACGACTACGGTTCGTTCTGACCTTATAGTATTTAATCCACGCATCAAAGGAGGATTCAGCAAGGCTTTGACGCGTTTTGGCCGTACCCAAAAGATGGCGATTAAAAGTTGAGGCCAGAGACTTGAGGTACGTCTGCGCATCAATCGCCTGACTGCGTTCGGTTAAAAGCGCGTCATAGTAACTCGTAAAGCCCTCAAACACCCACAAGAGTTCCGTATATGTTTCTGCACTTAACTCATAAGCTATGAAGGCCGAAGGTTTTACACGTTTGATCCACCAAGCATGGAAATACTCATGAGTAAATAATTCGAGAAGTCTTGCATAGTCCGAACTGGCCTCTTTTTGATTTTCAATCGGCAAATCGTAAAAAGAAGCCGCCAATGCTGTGCTGCACCGGTGCTCGAGTCCACCGTAAAGATTTTCAGACAGATTTAAAAAGAAGGTGTAAGAAGAAAAGGGCGCTTGATGAGTTTCTGGCTCAAAAAAAGCAATGACAGTCTCTACACAACGCTTAACGTCATGGGTTAAACGTTTGCGATCAAAGGGAGGTACTTTCCCGCTTAAAACAATTCTGTGCACCACATCAAACGCTTCGAATTCAATTGACTCCCAGGGACCGATTTCCATCGGCATATCAATCAATTCATCGTAATTACTAGCCCGATAAACCCCAAAACCATCTCGATCTATTTTGACAGGGGCTAGTTCCGTGGCTACCTTCCAACCACGGCAGTCTTGCGGTTTTTTAATAAATAGTTCAATGGCTTCAGACTCGCTGCCAAGAGGACAGAGACAAAGACTTGAAAAAGTCAGAAAAGCTCTTTCTGTATCCAAATAGGCTCGTCTGACAGAAGGGTCTTGGGCAAACACCTCATAGCGAATCGAAAGTTTGCGCTGCTTATCGCCCACGCGTACTCGCCATGTGCTTTTATCGATTTTGGTCACACCAAGAGAATTTGGGCCGCAGAAAACTTTCAGCGATTGAATTTCGGCGGCCATATCTCGGATCATGTAGCTGCCTGGAAGCCATGCGGGCAGTCTGAGTAAAAGTTCATCTCGGGCTTGTAAGCTTAACTCAACGAAAAAAGTCGCCGAGGACGGAATACATTTCACCGTATAGTTAAGCATTTTTCCCTCCTAAAAAATCGACCCAAGATACTACTCAATTATTCGGTCTTTTCACCCTCTACAGGTAAATCAAACCACTCTTCCTCTTCGTCGTCTTCCGTTGTTTGGATCGCATCGACATTATCTTTAGCTTCTGCTTGCAGCTCTTCTTTTTCCTCAACAGAGTCGACCTGAGGTTCTTTTTGAGATTCAATCGCTGCCTGCTTAATAGCCTCTTCTCCCATGATGCCGGCCAAAGCAATCAAATGACGTAAAGCAGCATTAACGGCTTCACTTGTTCCGAACACGCGGGCAACATCAGCATCAAGTGTAATCAGCGCATTGCGGCTAGGGACACTTTGACGCCGCTCGACATTGCCGCGGCCTGCCATTGCTGCGCGGGCTCTGGGACCTGAGCGTACACCAAAATATTGACCCGAAAAGTCGTCGCGCCGACGGCTAAAACTTCCCTTTCTGTCATCACGGCGGCGATCACGTCGACCGTAGCCATCATCGGTGCGGCCGAAGCCTTCATCACGCCGATCAAAACGACGATCGGAGCGACGCTTAAAATTGTCACGGCTATCAAATCGACGATCAGATCGACGGGCACGATCATCGAATCCAAAATCATCACGATGGCTGCCTGATTCTTCCCAGGGTTTACGCATTCTTCAATTTCCTTTTATAAAACGCGCTTTGTAATCAATCGGTTGCGCGCTGGTGTTATTCAAGTTTTGCGCGATCTTAGCAGAAAAAGCCTCAGAAAATGCGTCAGAGTCATTAATATTTTCTTTCATCTTTGCGAAAACATTTGCTTTAAAGCACACTTTCAGCTCTCTAACTTCAGTACACTATGAATTAGGAAGAGAAGAGAGCCATCTTCTCACTCTTACTCATAACCAAAACAAGAAGAGGGTTATCTATGGCACAAGCATTACAAGTTACATTCCATGGAATCAGCCGTTCAGAAGCGGTAGAGCAAGCGGTCCAAAAAGAATTAAATGATTTAAGCAAATTCGACCGCAACCTGGGTCCCTGCCACGCAACCATTACTCAGGAAGGCCATCAAACAATGGGCGCTTACACTGTGCGCGTTACGATTGTCGCCTCCGGTAGTGACTTGGTGGTCTCCCGCACCAACACCGACGTGATGCTTGCCATTCGGGAAGCCTTCGATACGTTGCGCCGCTCGGTGAAAGATGCTGCCGAAAAACTTCGCGGTCATTAATCATTAATTTTTAACGTTGAGGGGATCTTCAAAAAGATCCCCTTTTTTCTGCGCTACACTTACGCGGTCTAGCAATTTTTCGTCAAAGGAAATCTAAAATGTCCTGCATTGCACGCATTGAAGAACTAGCCCCAGAATTCACCCGTATCCGTCGTGAATTCCACGCTCATCCTGAACTCAGCAACCAAGAATTTGAAACAGCCAAAACCATCGCCCGTTACCTCACCGAATGGGGTATTGAAGTGCACACCGGAATTGGCGGCACGGGAGTGGTTGGAGTGCTTAAAAACGGCTCAGGCACGAAACGCATCGCGTTGCGCGCTGACATGGATGCTCTGCCTATTACGGAAGCCAATCACTTTGCCCACGCCTCTAAAAACAAAGGCGTAATGCATGCCTGCGGGCACGATGGCCATGTGACGGGACTGCTGCTTGCCGCCCGTTATCTCTCCGAAACTAAGAACTTTAACGGCACCATCAATTTTGTTTTCCAACCGGGCGAAGAGGGCGGCTTTGGCGCTCAGCACATGATTGCCGACGGTCTCATGGAAAAATTCCCCGCTGACTTTTATCTCGGTTGCCACAACTGGCCAGAAACCCCGGCCATGAAAGTCGGCATTAATAAAAAAGCTATGATGGCAAGCGGCAACGTTTTCAGAATTGATGTTCACGGTCGGGGCTCACACGGCGCTATGCCCAATTTATCTAAAGACCCGGTCTTTACCGCCATCCAAATTTGCCAAGCGATTCAAGGGATTATCACCCGTATCAAGCGTCCGATTGATCCGGCCGTTTTAAGTATTTGTAAGATTGAAGCCGGTACCGCCTACAACGTAGTCCCTGATCATGCTGCGATTTTGGGAACAACTCGCACATTTGATAATGAAGTCACCTCCTTAATCGAAAAAGAACTCGACCAGATCAGCCGTTGCGTAGCGCAAGCCTTTGGTGCGGAGGCTAAACTGACCTTTACCCGTCAATATTCGCCTGTCATTAATACCCCAGAATGTGTTGATCGGGTGCAGGAGGCCGTTCGTGAACTCTTCGGTGAAGAAAAACTTCACGAACAAGAACCGGTGATGCCTTCCGAAGACTTTGCGGACTACCTTGAAACGACGCCCGGCGCTTTCTTCTTTGTGGGCTCAGGCGACGGCTCTCACCGTCTTGAAGGTCATGGCGATGGTCCGTGTCTGTTGCATAACTCGTCTTATGACTTCAACGATGCCTGCCTGCCGATTGCAGCAAGCGTCTTTGCCAAAGTAGCAGAAAACTACCTGCGCTGATTTTTAGCTTTCTTTATCCCTCCCCTCAGATTTTTTCTGAGGGGATTTTTTGTCTTTTTGTACAAGAAGGCTCACAAAGTTCATCCGTTCCAAGTCTTAAAATTTCTTCGTTGTCAGTTATATTTTGATCCGAGGCGCATGATGCGAATTCTTATTGCACTGGGCGGAAATGCACTGTTAAGGCGCGGCGAAGCGATGGCTTATGAAACCGAGCTTGCCAACGTCAGAAAAGCTTCGCGCCAAATTCTCTCACTTTGCCGTACTCACGAAGTCATCATCACTCACGGTAACGGCCCTCAGGTCGGTCTTATTGCCCTACAGCAAGAAGCCTTTAAAGAGGTTGCGCCTTACCCTTTGGATGCCATGGGAGCCCAATCCATAGGACTCATCGGCTACATGATTCAAAAAGAACTCACGGGACTTTTAGGAGCGGACTCAAAAATCGTCAGTGTTCTGACACAAACTGAAGTTTGGCCTGATGATCCGGCCTTTGCCCACCCGAGTAAACCCGTCGGTCCTGTTTATGACAAAGCGGCGGCTGATCAGTTAATCAAAACCCACGGTTGGGTCATGGCAAAAGACAACCACCATTATCGCCGGGTTGTAGCCAGCCCTGATCCCAAACGCATTTTGGGTCTGTCGGCTTTAAAGACGTTGGTTGAAAGCGGGCACCTCGTCATTTGCTGCGGAGGCGGCGGCATTCCTGTCTATTTTGATGCCAATGGTGCACTCATCGGAGCTGAAGCGGTCATTGATAAAGACTTATCCTCTTCGCTTTTAGCTTCTTCTCTTTGCGCGGATCTTTTTGTCATTGCAACTGACGTAAAGGGCATTTACCTCAATTGGGCACAAACCGAACAAAAGCTGATCAGACAAACTTCTCCCTCATTTTTAAGAAAAGAGCATTTTGCAGCCGGTTCAATGGGTCCAAAAGTAGAGGCTGTGTGCCGCTTTGTTGAAAAAACGGGAAAGAGAGCCGTGATCGGCTCTCTGGAAGAAATTAACAATCTGACTGCGGGGCTCTCCGGCACCCGAATCGGACCTGATCTTGAAACAGTTTTTGCTTAAATGGCGTAGCCCACGGTAAAAGCCAAAATTGGCTCGGAAGTTTGAGGCAGCTGCATGGCTTCTCTTAAAGTTTCATGATTCAAAGAAGCTCTGATGCAACCGGCCAATCCCAATGCAGTGCAAGCCAGATAAGCATTTTCTGCCATCGCTCCCGCATCAACACTTAATGTGGTGGCTGGCAACTCGGGAGCTTTGGCATGATCGGCAACAAAAATGATGCTGGCCGGGGCACTGCCTACCCACTGGGGCTGATGCGTCGTGGACTCAACTCTGACATCACGCTCTGAAATTTTCTCTAATGCCTGTTCTTTGGCCAGATAGCGCCAAACGCCATCGGCTTTCAAAACATAAGCATCAACCGCTCTTAAGTCTCTTGCCGAAGGCGCCGTACGTTTACCGTCTTCGGTCGTTATCCCCGCGCAGGCCCAAAGAAGCGTTGCAAGCACATCATCGGCTAACTCTTCAGTCTGACAGCAACGATTGGTTCTTCGCTTTTCCAAAATCTCTCCCAATGAAGCTCTGAGTGCTATCCGATCTGGCAATTTTTTTAACATTTCCTTTTCCTCCCAACGCTTATCGACTTTTTCAGGATAGTCCTTTTTCTATCGATTTGAAAGAAAAAAACGATTGGTTAAACAGTTTCGGAACATTAAAATTTCATTTCGTTCATATGATCTTTTGAATTATTTACTTTTTTTGCGAGCGCTTCGATGGATCAAAACATCAAAATCTTTGGTGCAAAACAGAACAATTTAAAAAATCTTGACGTTGAATTTGAAACCGGGAAAATCACCGTTGTGACCGGTGTGTCCGGATCGGGCAAAAGTTCTCTCGTTTTTGATACTTTGTACGCCGAAGGTCAGCGCCGCTATGTTGAAACCTTCAGCCCCTATGCTCGGCAATTTTTGGACAGAATGGATCGTCCGCAGGTCGAGCGCATTGAAGGTGTGCCGCCTGCCATTGCCATTGACCAGACCAATCCCGTTCGCACCTCGCGCTCAACCGTCGGAACAATGACGGAAATCAATGACCATTTAAAGCTTTTTTTTGCCAGAGAAGCCAAACTCTTTTGCGCCCGATGTGGCAAACTCGTTCATGCAGATAATCCGGGAAGTGTTTATGAAGCTTTAAAGACCTGGAGCGTTGAGCTCTCCGATCCCCGTCTGTTCATTCTTTTTGATGTGGCCGTTCCTGAAAAAATGAGTACTGAGGAAGTCACCGAAGGACTCACGGCTCAGGGCTTTACCAAAATCTATCGGGAAAAAACCGTTAAAGGCACTCATTATCTTGAAGTGGTCGCCGACCGTTTCCGCTTTTCAAAAGCCGAGAAAAGCCGCGTCATTGAAGCTCTGGAGAATGCTTTTAAGTTTGGCAAGGGTGAGTTGTCAGTCGTTGCTCAATCAGATGATGATAAAGAAATTATTCGGCACTTCTCTAACCGTCTTTCTTGTCCCGACTGCGGCATCGATTATCAAAAGCCTACAGATGCCACTTTCAGTTTCAATTCTCCTTTAGGGGCTTGTGAAACCTGTCGAGGATTTGGCCGAGTAATCGGTGTGGACTATTCACTGGTCATTCCTGATGAATCTTTAACGCTTGAAGGCGGTGCCATTAAACCGTGGAACACTAAAACCAACGAAGAGTGTCTCAAAGACATGAAGCGTTACGCCAAGCGTGATGGTATCCGACTAAATGTCCCGTATCGGGATCTCAGCGAGAATGAAAAAAAATGGGTCATTGAAGGTGAGCCCGGTTGGAGCGGGAAATGGACTCGACAATGGTACGGCGTCAAGCATTTCTTTGAATGGCTTGAAAGCAAAGCTTACAAAATGCATGTACGAGTGCTTTTGTCCCGCTACAGAAACTATCAGGAGTGCCCAGACTGTCACGGAGCACGGCTCAAACCCGAGGCACTTTTATGGCGGGTTGGATCCGTCGAGGCGGCCCTATCAGCCACAAAAGGGCTTGAATTTAAGCGCCATAAACCCTCCATTTGCTCTTACTCAGACGATATCCTTAACACACTGCCCGGGCTTAATTTATATGATCTCATGCGCCTGCCGTTATCCAGGCTTTTGAACTTTTTCGAAGTGCTCGAAAAAGAGCCCATGGATGAAGCAGGAAAAATGGTTGTCGAAGAGATTCTGACACGACTGCGCTACCTCGTTGACGTTGGTGTAGGTTACTTAACGCTTGAGCGCCAAAGCCGCACCCTTTCGGGCGGCGAAGTGCAGCGCGTCAATCTCACGACGGCTTTAGGAACTTCACTTGTCAACACACTTTTTGTGCTCGATGAACCCTCAATCGGTTTACATCCCCGTGACATGGACCGCATCAATCGGGTGATGCAAAAGCTTAAAAATTCCGGCAACACTCTGGTGGTTGTAGAACACGATCCCCAGGTGATGCTTGCCGCCGACACGCTCTTTGACATGGGGCCTGGACCAGGTGAAAAAGGCGGAGAAATAATTTTTAAAGGTTCTCCAACTCAAATTCTTAAAGCTAATACACTCACTGCCCGCTACCTATCGGGTAAAGAAAAAGTAAGCAGCCGGGAAAGCCAGAGGAAATTTACGAAAAAAGCGCCTGCCATTGAGCTTATCGGCGCCCGAGAACATAACCTCAAAGGTATTTCGGTGCGTTTTCCGATCGGAGCGCTTTCTGTAGTGACCGGTGTCTCCGGCTCCGGCAAATCCACACTCATTGAAAATATCCTGGTGCCGGCTCTTTATAAGGCAAAAGGGATGCCGACCGAGTCGCCCGGTCATTTTGATGCTTTAAAGGGGGCAGATCTGATCGAAAACGTCCACTACGTGGATCAATCCCCCATCGGTAAAACGACCCGCTCCAATCCTGCAAGCTACGTCGGGGCATTTGACGCAATCCGCAATCTTTTTGCTCAAACGGATGCGGCCAAAGCGCGCGAATACAAAGCGGGGACTTTTAGCTTTAATTCCGGTGACGGGCGCTGCCCGGTGTGCGGCGGAAACGGCTTTGAACACATTGAGATGCAGTTTCTCTCGGACGTGTATTTGCGCTGTTCAGCCTGTAACGGCAGCCGTTATCGCCCGGAAATTCTCGAAATTACGATTGAGCGGGGCGGGAAGTCACTCAATATTGCACAGGTACTGGATCTGTCGGTGTCAGAGGCGTGCGACTTCTTTAAAAATGATTCGACCGTCGTTTCAAAGTTAGAGCCCCTGCGCAAGGTGGGATTGGATTACATCAAACTCGGACAACCCGTTCCGACACTTTCGGGCGGCGAAGCTCAACGCTTAAAGATTGCGGGCTTTTTAGCTCAAAAAAATTCACAGGCCAGTAAAAACGATCTGTTTATTTTTGACGAACCGACAACCGGTCTTCACTTTGATGACATCGATAAACTCATGTACTCGCTTCAGGAATTGATCGATCGAGGCAACACTGCGATTGTGATCGAACACAATCTCGATGTCATTAACTGCGCCGACTGGGTTATCGATTTGGGACCCGAAGGCGGTGATGCAGGGGGCGATGTCGTCATCCAGGGAACGCTTGAAGATTTGATCAAAACCGAGCGCTCTTACACCGGTCAGGCACTTAGCACTTATCGCAAGACGCTCACGGGCGGCAGCATTACCCGCTACTTTACAAAAGAAACTCAAAGCCGCAATGATGAAAACCGTGCGTTGGTTCCTGCAAACGATGTCATTGCCATTAAGGGGGCCAAGGAGCACAACTTAAAAAATATTTCCGTTGATATCCCGCACGACCGATTTACAGTGGTCACCGGTGCATCAGGCTCCGGAAAATCTACTTTGGCCTTTGATATTGTGTTTAAAGAAGGACAGCGCCGCTATCTGGAATCTTTAAACGCGTATGCCCGCTCAATTGTGCAGCCTGCAAGCAAACCCAACGTGGACTCCATCACCGGTATTGCTCCGACTGTTGCCATTGAACAGCGCACTTCCCGCGGCGGCCGCAAGTCAACGGTTGCTACGATGACTGAGCTTTATCACTTCATGCGGCTTATTTTTGTGAAACTCGGCCGCCAGTACTGCCCGGACTGTGATGTTGAAGTGGAGCCCAAGTCCTTCCCCGCCATTGTCTCAACCGTGATGAGCCGCTACAAGGGGCAAAGTGTGCATGTCATGGCGCCTCTTGTGAGTAAACGCAAAGGTATTTACACCGATCTTGCCAAGTGGGCTAACAAAAAGGGTTATTCCCAACTTTATGTGGACGGCAAGTTTGTGAGCACGGAAAAATTCCCGAAGCTCGCCCGCTATAAAGATCACACTATTGAATTGCCGGTTGCCCGCATTGACGTCAGAGTCGATGATGAAAAAACGCTCAAGCGCGTTCTGCAGGAAGCTATCACGATCGGCAAAGGCGTTGTGACTGTTTTGGATGAAGAAAATTGCGAAACCATTTTCTCAACGCATCGGGCCTGCCCCATCTGCGGCCGCAGTTTCCCGGAACTTGATCCCCGGCTTTTCTCCTATAACTCCTCCATGGGGTGGTGCCCGACTTGTTTCGGCACGGGCCTTTTAATCGAGGGCTTTGATGAAACCGCTACCGGAGAAGAGCGTATTTGGGCAGATGCGCAAAGCCAACCCTGTCCGACTTGCCACGGAGAACGCTTAAACGAAGTCGCCAGAGCTGTTCGCTTTGCCGGACTTAATATTGCTCAGATGGCCCGCATGACAGTCTCGGAGGCTTCTGCCTTTTTCAAAACACTGAAACTTACCGGACGGGAAGCAGACATTGCTGAAGATGCACTCAAAGAAATCCGCCTGCGTCTGCAGTTTTTGGAAAAAGTGGGATTGGGCTACCTAACGCTTGACCGATCTTCTCCGAGTCTCTCGGGCGGAGAGGCTCAGCGCATCCGCTTAGCCTCGCAATTAGGCAGCAACCTTCAGGGCGTCTGCTACATCCTTGATGAACCTACAATCGGGCTGCACCCGAGAGATAACCGCTTGCTTTTGGACTCTCTGAAAGCGCTTGTGAAAAAAGGCAATACGCTTTTGGTGGTTGAGCACGACGAAGATACGATTCGTGAGGCCGACTATGTCATTGACGTGGGCCCCGGAGCCGGTGTGAGAGGCGGTGAAATCATCGCAACGGGTACCGTTAAAGACATTATGAAAAATAAGCGCTCTTTGACCGGGCGTTACCTCTTAAAGCCCATCGAGCACACCTTTATTCCTAAACGACTGGTCGACAGTGACACTCAATGGCTCAGCATAAAAAAGCCCAGGCTCAATAACCTTAAAGCTCGCGAGATCCGTATTCCTCTTGGCAGACTCACGGTTCTCACAGGCGTTTCAGGATCGGGCAAAAGCAGTTTTGCCCGAGGGGTACTGCTGCCCGTTCTCACTGAAACACTCTCAGAGAAAAAGCCCTACCAAGGCGCGCTTTGTGAAGCGATTGATGGCTTTGAAAATGTTGACCGAGTGCTCGAAGTGGACCAAACACCGATCGGAAAAACGCCTCGCTCCTGCCCTGCTACCTATATCGGTTTTCTGGATGCTATCCGCAAAGTTTTTGCTGGCACCAACGAAGCACAAGCCAGAGGCTATGGCATTTCTCGCTTTTCATTCAATATGAAGGGCGGGCGCTGCGAGCTTTGCGAAGGGCAAGGCGTGCGGACCATCGAAATGAACTTCCTGCCTGATGTGAAAATTCCCTGTGAGGCTTGCGGCGGACTCAGATATAACACACAAACACTCGAAGTGCTTTGGAAAGGCAAGTCCATCGGTCAGATTCTCGCAATGGATGTGGACGAAGCGGTTGACTTTTTCAGCACGCAGCCCTCCGTTGCTCACGCGCTCAAACTCATGCAGGACGTAGGACTCGGATACCTCAGTCTGGGTCAGCCTTCGCCGACACTTTCCGGTGGTGAAGCGCAGCGCATCAAGCTTGTCACCGAGCTCATCAAGGCTCGAGATGATATCAAACGTCGGGGCTACAAGGTTCCCAAGACCGTTTACGTTTTGGATGAGCCCACGGTCGGTCTTCATATGGCAGACGTTGAAAAGTTAATTGCCGTACTGCATAGGCTCGTTGATGCCGGCAATACCGTCATTGTGATTGAACACAACCTCGATATTATGGCGCAGGCCGATTGGATCATTGACATGGGACCAGAGGGCGGCGTTGACGGAGGCGATGTCGTTGCTCAAGGGACACCCTCTGATGTAATGAAAACCGAGTCACACACGGCCCGAGCTTTGCTGGCTTTTAAATGCGAGCACGACAAAATTAAAAACCGCTCTAAATAGAGTTCAGAGAAATCCTATAGTTCACTATGGAATTTTCCTATAGTTGACTATAGATTTTTTCGTCTCTCTTTGATACCATCAAACTCAATCCATACCATTTTTTCTGTCGAAAAATATGTATCTGCCAAGAACTGTTGAAAAAGAAATTCCTCAACTTTGCAAAAATTTCAAAGTTCTGTTGGTGACTGGGATGAGGCAGGTAGGCAAAAGCACCTTACTGCATCATCTGTCGGAAGCTGACAGAAATTATGTGTCTTTAGATAACTTTGATGATTTGGATCTGGCTGAACAATCCCCCGGAGCTTTTTTCCTTCAACATCCATTGCCTCTATTTATTGACGAAATTCAACGTGTTCCAAAGTTGTTTCGCCAGGTAAAGTTCGAGGTTGATAAAAAAAGCGATAACGGTCAGGTTTGGCTATCAGGATCTCAGCGTTTTTCACTCATGCAAGGAGTCGGAGACTCACTGGCCGGACGAGTTTTTGAGCTCCATTTAATGCCCTTGAGTATTTACGAAAGACTGGGGCAAGGCGCGCTGCAGCAACCCTATGTCCCCGGTCCGACGCTGCCGAAGCAGCTTTCTGAGTGCTCAACTAAAAAATTGTGGGAAATGATTTGGCAGGGTGCCTGGCCGGCCTTAATGGATAAGAACGCTAAAGAGCGAGAACAATACTTTGAGGCTTTTATATCGACTTTTCTGGAAAGAGACATCAAAACGCTCGGCAATGTCGATAAGCTTCGCGAATTCAGGAAATTTATTTTAGCTTTGGCTCTGAGAACCGGTCAGGAGCTGCGCTTAAATAAGTTGGCGGAAATGACCGGCGTCACAGAGCTAACCGTTCGCCGGTGGCTTTCCGTCGCCGAAGCAAGCGGACTGATCTACCTTTTGCCTCCCTTTCCCAGCAATGCTTCTAAAACTTTAACCAAGTCTCCGAAGATTTACTTTGCAGATACCGGTCTTGCTGCCTACTTATGCAAGTTTTCAACACCGCAAGAGATGCAAAAAGACACCAACGCCGGTGCCTTTTTCGAGACATTCATTGTGACAGAAATACTTAAAAGTTGGCGCCACAACGGACTGGAGCCTGATCTTTATTATTACCGGGACGCAAAAAAACAAACCGAAATTGATCTGATCATTCATAGAAACGGTCTGTATCACCCCGTCGAAATTAAGATGTCTTCGCATCCCAAAATCGACATGATCAGGCATTTTTCTGAACTGAGTTCTATCGGAGTTCCGGTAGGAATGGGCGCCGTTATATGCAACTGTGAGACTCCACGCTTTTTGACTGACAATGTGATTGCTCACTCAATCTGGCAGATATGAGCTCGATGAAAAAAATCCTATAGTCCGCTATAGAATTTTTCTATAGTGGACTATGTTTTTTTTTTGCACCATCCTTATCAGAAACCTAGGGAAAATCTTCAATTGCGGTTTGGCTTTCATTGATAGAATGTTGAATTAAGTAGGATCTTTAAGAAAAATGAGGCCGTTTGTCCGTTGTCTCACTTTTTCCGGATCATGCTTGTGCTCTAAACAATAAAACGACAACTTCGAGGAACCATTATGTCTAAGAAACTCTCTGCGCTTCTGGCAGGGTTGGTTGTGCTTTCCGTTTCGGCAAACGCCGCTGAACTTAACGCCTACACCATCATGCCTGAGAAGTACGCATCCCAAATCTTTGCGCAATTCACCAAGGACACGGGTATTAAAGTCAACTTCCTTCGCTTCTCAACGGGCGAAGCGCTGGCAAGATTAACGGCTGAAAAAGGCAATCCTCAAGTTGACGTCCTGTTGGGGGGACCTGCCGACATGTATGCCGCGGGCATTAAAGAAGGTATTTTGGAAGCTTATCGCCCGGCCAACTCCGATGCGATTTCTTCTGCCTACCGCGATCCCAATAATTACTGGACCGGTATCGGTTTAATTCCTCTGTGCTTTCTCACCAACACCAAATTCTTAGAAAAGAACAAGATGCAGGCCCCGACCAAGTGGGCTGACTTGCTCGACCCCCGCTATAAGAACAACCTGCAAATGGCCGATGCACGCACTTCGGGCACTGCAACAGAACGCATCTATTCGCTTGTGAAAGTGATGGGTGAAGACGAAGCTTTTAAGTTCCAAAAGCAGATGAATGCCAACGTGCAGATGTACACCAAGAGCGGTGCGGGCGGTGCCATGCCGATTGCAACCGGTCAGTGTGCAGCCGGCATCTTCTACATTGTGGACGCTTTGGATATTCAGCAGCAAGGCTACCCCGTTACGATTACTTATCCTGAAGACGGTGTGAGCTTCGGTATTGAAGCTACGGGTGTTGTCAAGGGCGGCAAGAACAACGCTGAAGCGAAAAAGTTTGTCGACTGGGCAGCGTCAAAGAAATTTGCTGAGTTTATCGTTGCCAATAAGATCAACTATGTGCCGACACGCAATGACGTGAAGACGAGCAACCCCATCCTCGATCTCACCAAAATCAAAACCATCTCGGTGGATGTGACCTGGAAGGGTGAAAAGCGTAAAGAATTCACCCAACGCTGGATCAATGAAGTGATCAAGTAATTTCACCGTATTGAGCTTACAACACCGGAAATAGGGTCAAGTCATTGAGCCTGTTTCCGGCATGTGTATTTTTTGTCGGTTACATTCTCCATGAGTTCGTCCGCATCATCTACCAATAAGGACATGGTTACACGACTGACGGTCGTCATGCTCTGGCTTTTGCTGGGCGTATTTGTCCTTTATCCGCTCTGCCGCTTATTTGCCATGACTTTCTGGGTCGACGGCAGCTTTACCTTTGCAAACCTGCGCCCCTTCCTAGATAACTGGTATGACAGACAGTCCGCCATCAACAGTATCCTTCTGGGCTGCTCGGTCGGAGTCGCAGGCACTGCGCTCGGTTTTATTTTTGCTTTTGTCACCACGCGCTTAAATTTGCCGACGTGGCTTAAATTTGCCTTGAGCGCGATTACGATTCTGCCCCTCATTTCGCCGCCCTTTACAAGCAGTATTGCCCTTACCCTATTATTGGGACCCAACGGCATGGTGCTGCAGTTTTTGGGATTGGATAATTTCAATTTTTACGGGTTCTGGGGAACTTTTATTTCTGAAACACTGACGTTTTTCCCCGTGGCCTTTATGACGATTTCAACGATTCTGGCCCGCATTGACCCGAACCTGGAAGATGCCGCCTATTCGTTGGGAGCGTCAAGTTCGGAAGTTTTCCGAACCGTCACACTGCCATTGGCAGCGCCGGGCATTGCCAATGCTTTCCTTTTGGTTTTTTCCTGCTCTTTGGCAGACTTTGCCACGCCGCAGGTTTTAGGCGGTCACTCTTTCCCTGTGTTGCCGACGCAAGCCTACCTGCAGATTACCGGCATGTATGACTTCAAGGGCGGCGCAGCACTTTCTTTCATGCTGCTTATTCCCGCTTTGGTTGTCTATGCGCTGCAGCACTATTGGGTGAGCAAAAAGAGTTACGTGACCGTAAGCGGCAAAGCAGGCGGCAAGAGCAGCATCAAAGGTCCCGGCCTTGTCTTAACCGGCATCATGGGCAGTGTCGTTGCGATTGTTATCGCTTTTATCATTGCCATTTACGCCGTGATCCTTGTTGGGTCGCTCGTGAAAATCTGGGGTGTCAACAACACGATCACCTTTGATAACTATCAGTACGTACTCACGCATGGCATGAAGGCCATCAAAGACACGTTGATTATTGCCTGTATCGGTACGCCTTTGGGCGGTCTGCTTGCGGTTCTTGTGGGCTACGTTACAACGCGCCTTAAGATTCGGGGCCACAAGACGCTTGAAACCGTCTCGCTTTTAAATTACACGCTGCCCGGCACCGTAGTCGGTATCGCCTACATCATTGCCTTTAACGACAAGCCGATTATTCTTACCGGTACGATCTACATTTTGATTGCAGCTTATCTTTTCAGATATTCGTCTGCCGGTATCCGCAATGTGATTGCGGCGTTAACGCAAATTGATCCCTCAATTGAGGAGGCCAGCCGAAGCCTTGGCGCGGGCTCTGCCCGAACCTTTATTTCGATCACGATTCCGCTTGTGCTGCCTGCAATTCTTGCCGGTATGAAGTATCTCTTCATTCACTCAATGACAGCAATCAGCGCTACGATCTTCCTCGTATCAGTTAACTGGACGCTGATTACAACACGTATTCTCGAGTGCATGACCGAGCTGCAGTTTGCTCAGGCCTGTGCGTTCTCAGTGATTTTGATTCTGCTGGTTTTTGTAGCCTCGGGCGCAATGACCCTGCTAGCGAAAGTACTTTGCCGTAACGGCGACAATATTGGAGCCTAATCAATCATGTCCGTCTCACTTACTTTAAAAAATATCTCTCGCCGCTACGTCAAGGATAATGAAGAGTTCATGGCGGTCAATAATGTTAACCTTGAGGTTAACCCCGGTGAATTTCTGACCTTTCTGGGACCTTCAGGATGCGGTAAAACAACCACTCTGCGTATGATCGCAGGCTTTGAAACACCGACGAGCGGTCAGATCATCATGGACGGTGTGGATATCACGCATGTGCCTGCCAATGAGCGAGGCTTGGGATTTGTGTTCCAGAACTATGCGCTTTTCCCTCATATGAAAATCTTTGACAATGTCGCCTATGGGCTCAAGATTCGGGGCGAAACCGGAGAAACAGCCGCGAAAAAAGTTCGCGAAGCGCTGGACATGGTGGGTTTGAGCAAAGAAGAGCAGCGCTATCCCAACCAATTGTCGGGCGGCCAACAGCAGCGCGTAGCCTTGGCTCGTGTGTTGGTGCTGCGTCCCAAACTCTTACTTATGGACGAACCGCTTTCAAACCTTGATGCAAAGCTTCGCCTTCATATGCGAACGGAAATCCGCCGCATTCAAAAAGATTTGGGCATTACGTGTCTGTATGTCACGCATGACCAAAAAGAAGCCCTCACCATGTCTGATCGTATTATGGTGATGAATCGCGGTCACATTGATCAGCTGGGCACCCCCATGAAGCTTTACGAAGATCCGGCTACACCCTTTGTGGCTGACTTTATCGGTCAGGCTAATCTGATTCGCGGAAGACTGGAAAGCATTGATGCCCAGGGGCTTGGACATTTTGCGGTCGCAGGTCAAGTGCTTTGCGCACGTATGGGGCAACAAAATCCGCCCGCTGTCGGTGAAGAATCTTTGTTAGTCGTGCGCCCTGAGAACCTTCGAATGAACGAAAAAGACAACGGCATTGCCATGCGTATTGTCAACCGGCTCTTTGAAGGCGATCGGATTGACTATCACGTTGTCTTGGAAGGAAGCGGACAGGAAAAGCCCTTCAGCATGTCTGTGCCTTTCTTGCCCGGAACTGAAATTGTTGATACTGATACATTGGTTACTGTTTCCTTTAATCCTCAGGCCGGAGTCATAATCAAGGGCTAAGGACAAATATAAAACTCTGAGTTTGCTGCCGGTACTGTGCATTTTGAATACCTGTATCGGTAGCCTTAGCTTCAAAGATACGAAAAAGCCCGCTAAAGCGGGCTTTTGAGAAAAACTAGGAGTGTATCAACGTCTTTCTACAAACCACATCCCAATGACAGCCAAAACCATCATACAGGCTGTCGGCACCATTGCTACAATCAAAGGCGGCCAAGTATTGAGCATACCGACGTAAGAGAAAAGGTTATTAATGGTGTAGAACGCCAGACCGATCATCACACCGGCAAAAATCTTAATGCTCACACCGCCCGAACGCCGATTCATGTAAGCAAAAGGCATTGCCAAAGCAATCATCACCAAAATAGCGATCGGATAAAAGGCTTTATTCCAAAGCGCAATTTCGTAACGACCGGATTGCTGACGGCTTTGCTCCAAGTGGCTCACGTAGCGTGAGAGTGCCCGCATAGACATGTTTTCTGGCTTTAACATCATCACACCGAAAATACTCGGATCGATTTCAGACCTAAACATCATCCTTGTGGGATTACTGATTAAGACTTGATCCATAATCGGCGTTTGCGTCAGATTTTCCAACACGGGCAGTGAAGTATTAACCGCCTGCTGCAAAAGCCACCCCTGATGATCAACGTAATTACCCGTTTGAGCCGAAATCACACGGGTTAAACGCTGCTTTTCATCAAAATCATAAATTCGCCAATCAATAGCTTCTTCCAGAGGGGTCATCTTCTGAATGTTGATATAACGAACCTGAGGTCCGTTTGGCGTATCAATGGTTTCGCGTACCCAAGCTCCGGTATCAGAACCTCTGATATTCATGGTCGTGTGCTGAATGGTGGCTCTGTATTCTCTGGCGTAGGTATCCGATGATGGAGCGACAAACTCACCGAAGATGTAGGTAAAGGCTACCAAAATAAGACCCGGCACCATCAAAATGGCTGCCAGGCGAACGGGCGACAAACCTGCCACACGCAAAATGGTAAATTCTGAGCGCGCAG
Source organism: uncultured Sutterella sp. (assembly GCA_900544345.1). GTDB lineage: Bacteria > Pseudomonadota > Gammaproteobacteria > Burkholderiales > Burkholderiaceae_F > Aphodousia. The sequence continues at coordinate 18,195 of UQUR01000016.1, forward strand.
CCCATTGACTCATCACAAAGACGGTCCCCAAAAGTGCTGCAATCGGCATCACTTCATAGATACGCATCGGCAGGCTAAGCCCTGTGATAATGAAAGCATCAAGAAGACCGTAGCGGGAACCGATACGCCCCATCTGTCCCATCAGATCAAAAAAGGCAAACAAAGCCACAAGCGCCAAGAGGACAAAACCTGTTGCCTGCAGTATTTCCTTGGTTAAGTGGCGCGTAATAACCATCATGGTGTCATCTCCTTGAGCGCCAGTAACCCAACGTCATCCATACCGGAACCCAACGCTGCATAATGGTGCGTCTTAAGAAAAGGACGACAGCAAAAAGCGCAAACGCTCCATTGAGCACAATGCCCGCCGTAATCGGATGCATGGTCCCCTGTTCAACCCAGGTAACCGCCACACTGATGCCATTTAAATACAAAACGAAAAGCAGAAGTGCCACAACCATATTGAGACTTCTGCCGGCTCTGGGGTTAGTAAATGACAACGGAATGGCAATTAAGATTAAATTCAATGCAGCAAGCGGCCAACAAATGCGCCACAGCAACTCACCCTGGGCCTCTCGATTGCTCTTTAACTGTGAAACAAGCAAAGGCAAGGGCTGGGTATCAACGTCTTGAAGCTGAATAGCACTTTCGGGCTTCACATCGAGGCGAATACCGTAGGTTTTAAATTCAGTAATTCGATAGTCGGGGCTTCCCGCTTTACCTTCGTAGCGACGTCCGTCGTGCAGGAGCACATAACGGTCACCCTGATCATTGGTTTTAATTTCACCGGTTTTGGCCATTAAAACCATTTCAGAATCAATAGCGGTTTCGGTTAAAAAGACATTACTGACTGTGAGACCGTCGTTTGAAACTTCCTCAACAAAAAGAACTTGTCTGCCACCGGCGATTTCAATAAAGCGGCCGGGAGACAAACGCTCCACGTCGTCTCTTTGAGACCAGACTTCACGATTGAGTTCGCTCTGGCTTTTTGCCCAGGGAGAAATCACTAAAGAAAGTGCTGTGATTAATAAAATGATCGGGATACTGAAGCGCAGAACCGGTCGAATCCAAGACAGTAAACTGATGCCGCCCGAAGAGAACCAAACCACCATTTCGCTGTCGAGCCAGCTGCGCGTTAATGTCATTAAAACAGCGATAAAGAGCGAAACAGCCAAAAGAGGAGCCAGATTCACCAAAGCCTCGTATACCACCATTTCCATGACGGTACCGCTATCGATACGACCGCCCGCAGCCAAACCTAAAATACGGACAAGCCCGATTGTCAAAACAATCGAGAAAATCACCGTAAAGACTGCACCGGCGGTATTGGCAAGTTCCGAGACGAGTGAACGTCTGAATATCATGCGTATTCCTTAGAACATAACAACTTGCATCTGTGATGCATTAACCTGTAGATTTTATCGCAGATTAGCCGCTAACACAGCGATATAACGCAAAAAACTGTATCTGACAGGCAAATAAAAAGCCTCGAGATCGACTGATCCGAGGCTTTTTAAATGGGGAGCC
>UQUR01000017.1 GCA_900544345.1 uncultured Sutterella sp.
CTGGGAGGCCTATCCTAAGTCACAGAGGCTGTCCTGCCTCCTGGGTTCCAATCCAAGTTCAGTTCATTTAGGGGGATATTACTTTGTCGCCTAACAGTTTAGCAATTGCTTTTCACAATTCTAGTTATTAGGCTTTTAAGTGGTATCGACGGCTAAGTAAACTCCGCAATATTTTTGAGCCCCGAATTAAAGAGAACATTAAGTTCAGACAGTTCAAGCGAGTTGGCATTAACTAAACAACGGGGCTGTTATGAAATTATTTTTCGTCGTACCTAAATGCTCTATAAAGAGGTTGACTGAAAAACTCCCTCGGTATCACAGTTCAATAAAAAGAAGAGGAAAGTGGACAGTGGCTGGAGTTTTAAAAACAGTGATTACAAGCTAGGTGTTGCCAAAATAACCGCTATTTACAAGAATTGATGCTTGATAGGAGTGATTTTCAAGAAGCTCAAATAAAACCTTAAGGTGACTTCTAAAAATTGATTTTTGACTGACATCAGATTTTAACCGACACTCATCCATCTGAGGGGCTTTTTAACTGGGAAAAACTCCCTCACTTTTAATCGATTTGATCATTTTTTCCGGTTTCTGGATACATTTAACCTGTAGTTTCAGCTCATATTTTTTAATTTGCACGTACCGCATCGCGTTGTATGGCAATTATCAACACCTCGGCCGCGGCGCGCACTAAGCCAATCGTTCGCACAACTAAACCTTTCATTGCCCCTTCCATGAAAGCAAATATATGTTCAATCCGACATCGTTTCTGAGATTTTTTCGGCTATTGAGCATTTTTTGTTCGATCAATTTTTTATATCGATAGCCTTTTTCACGAATCTGAGCCCGCATCCCATACTTTTGTAAGATCGCTTTATATTCCTTTCCGCTATAACCGTTGTCGGCATACAACTCTTGGCCTTTATCTGAATCGATTAATAGGGGTTCAATGACCTGAGAGTCATGCACATTCGCAGAGGTCGTTATCAACCTCGACCGCAGATCCGTTTTAACGTGCGTCTTATAGCCGTAATACGATTGCCCAGTTTTTTAGTCCACCTGGCGTCAATATCCTTTTGACACTTTTTACTGAAAAATCAGGCATCACTCTTAGAATTCAAATCATTTTAGACAGAGTTAAAAAATATAAAAATAAATTTAAAAGTAAACTATATTTTGTTTATATAGATAATATTTAAAAAATATGTTAAATTTTAAAGCAATAAAAAAATAAGAAGGATAAATCTAATGGAAGACCGTCATCAGAAATTTTGTCGTTTAGCAACTGCTAGAGTTAATTCTTGTCTTAAACAAATGAGACTAATCCAAAATTTATCTAACCGAAATAACTATGATTGGAGTGAACAAGAAGCAAGAAAAGTAATATCAGCCTTGAGATCTGGAATTGAAGAGATTGAAAAAAGTTTTAAAGACTCTCCGAATAAGAAGCCTTTTAGTCTGTAACTAGGGAATATATAAATGAGTAAAAACAATGTCTTGCCTACATGGCATAATCTTGACTCTGGCAAAGCAGACTATGGATCAACACCTCCAGGAGAGTCCTTTAAAAAATGTGATTCTCTTATTCGAGAGACTGTTCAGAACTCAATAGATGCACGAGCTGGTGAAAAACCAGTAGTAATTGATTTTGATTGCTTTAATCTGAAAGATGGTAATGATTTGCCGGATTTGAGTGAGTATAAATTAAGACTTAGAGAGCGAGAGAGTCAGAAAAATCGAATTGAAAATAACCGTTGGCTTGACCAAATTAGTTCTTTTGTAAATTCGAAAAGAACTTGCTGGCGTGTACTTAGAATAGGAGATCATAACACGGTAGGTCTTGATTACTTAGACGAGAACGGAACTTCTGAAACGGGTACTTGGCATAAGTTGGTACGAGCTCAAAATAGTTCATCTAAAATAAATCAAGAGGGAGGATCTTTTGGTTTGGGAAGTGGCGCACACAGTGTTGGCTCACGAATATACATGGTTTTTTATGGCTCTCGCAGTCTTAAAAACAAGGATTATCATTTTCAAGGCGTTGCTCACCTAGGCTCTATTATTAATCCTGAGGATTCTTCTAGATTTTGCGATTCTCGTGTGTTTTTTGGTGTCGGGCTAGATGGTTGGGAACCGAGCCTTAGTGCCCCTGCAGGTTTTCCTGAACGTGGAGAAGATGATTTTGGAACAGATGTTTTTATTATTGAACCACGTTTAACAACTGATTTTATAAATGGAAACAGTGAGCACACCAATAACCTAAAAACTTTAATTTGGCAATTTATCTTCAATTTTGCTCCTGCAATTAGAGACGGGGTTGTTCAGGCTCGGTTTATGCAAAATGGTACAACTCTGTCGAGTATTGTAACTGTAGAAGACGCCTCTAGTTACCTTGAGCAGCTTCTTGAGCTACCAGAGGAGGAACAAAGAAATATCTTTTCTGAAGACAATTTTAATTATGAGTTAGCTTCTGCGTCTTTTCTATTAATGTTTTTTCAAAACCAACTTTTAAAGCGTGACGTTTGTTTAAAGGGAGGTAAAGTAGCAGACCTTTGGTTACAGATAGATGAGAACGCTAAAAAGGTTGTTTATGCAGTACGACGTATTGGAATGCGTGTAGAGTCTCCTTGGCAAGCATTCCGAAATCTCGGTCAAGTATCATGGTTAATTAATATTCATGATTCGGGTTATAACAAACACCTTCGAGAGTTAGAGTCACCGGATCACTTATCGTGGACAAATAACTCATCTACAGACTCCGGAGCTTTAAATGCAAGAAAAGAATTGCGTAAAGCTGTGCGTCAAATAATTGAAGAAGAATTAAAAAAGACAGTCCAAGGCGACGAGATGCCTATCTCTGACCTTGGAGCGTTAATGTCAAAATTAACCGGCGGAGAGATTGTTGAAACTGACTTGAAACTTAGGCCCATAAAATTTACGCGAACGCAAACATCTAACAACCTCACTGTACCAAGTGGCAATACTAATAAAGTTACCGAAGAAGGTGGCATTGCCAACCAACCCAAACCGCATCGTCAAAAGTCTCATACTAAACGAACACAGCGTATTGGCAGTTTGGGCGGTACAAATAAAGTATTTATACCTGTCAATATCAGAGATAGGATTATTGCAGTAGATCCAAGTAAAGGCGACTATCTTATTAAATTTACCCCCGATCAAAGTTGGGAAAGAATGAATATTTCTCTTTACTTCAATCCAGATGGCGGATTCAATAGTACTCCAGACAAAAATTTATCTCTTTGCCCGGAGGCAATTATTCACAATTCAGGTTGTTTCAATGCCAAAATAGATAACGGGAAAATTCTTTTGACAGGTCTTTGTTCTGCTTTACCTGTTAAGTTAGTAGTTCGCATTAAAGAAAAGCTTATGTCATCTTTGAGAGTGATTTATTATGTCCAATAATGCTTTTTCTGGCCCATGTCTTTACTTTTCGACAAATATGAATAACGGAGAAGCTGCGAGTGACTTCGGGAAGAATTGCAGTTTTAGTGTTGCGCTTTTAGAAAGTAATCTCCCAGTGAACTCTGATCAGACTAGCTTTAAAACCGATAAGTTGCACTTAAAATTTTCAATAAAACTCAAGTCCGAAGAATTAACAAAACTTTTGATACAGGAAGACGTAGCCTTTTTTATACGAATCGTCGTGAATCGAACAAAATTTAGAATCGTAGAAAAGTTGTTCCCAGTTGAGGAACATCGTACTGAAACAGACAGTATAGATGGCATATATAAAGTTGATGTACCTGTAGATTCACTTTTTGGTTTGTTTGATATTGAAATCTTTTTAGCTGGTACACGTGTTGCCCAGTGGCAACATGTAGATATTGATGGAGATACATTAAATTTATTAATTACACCGGGCCGCATTTGCGCTTTTGGTAGATTACCCGAGAGGTATGAAATTCAAAGATCTGAGACTCATATAAAGTTAATGTCTATTTTTTCTTTAAAATCTGTTCCGGACGATTTAATTCAGGACGGTGTAGTCAAATGCGACCCTACAGAAGGATCTGATAAACTGGAAATTTGTATTGGCAAGACCTATTACGATAAACTGGGCATTGTTGCAAAGAACTTTCCAGAAACGTTTAGAGATCGAATTGTCCTGCCTGCTCTTATCTCTGTTCTTTCACAAGTCTATTCTCCTTCCAAAGATAATTACAATGAAAATATTGTTACTGATTTTCAGGAAACATTATGGCTTCAAGTGATTGAAACAGCGCTCAGGGAGCATAAAATTGATATTAGCAAAAGAACTATTTCTGATGCACTTCTAGATGCACAACTTTTGCTTGATCGTCCAGCTCTACGAATTGAGGATGCTACACATGAGTAAGTCCATCCAGATGTTTTCTTCACAGGCTTATGAATGGCTTGATAATAAATTTGACACTAACACCAATCTTTACAGAAGTTTGAGTTCTGATAGTAATGAGTTTTGGAGCATAATTGAAGATCAATTGCGCAGGGCAGATTTGGAAATCTCTCCAATTGTAACCCTTTCTCAAGTTTCTTTAGTTCAAGAGCTTGAAATACCAAAGGAAACAGAATCTTGGTCTGATATCGGTTTGAGACTTTATGGATCTTTTGGGCGTCTAACTCCCGAAATTATAATGTGTCCAGAGTTTTGGTCTTATATTTCACACAGATTTTTTCATAACTATATTATTGCTAACACTAAAGAAAAATCTAATATTAGACAACAATTTTTCTTAAAGGGCTATCCCCGAGGTCTTAATACTTGCTATCTTTCGCGTTACTACTTAGCCGTTAAGTGGACTGATGAGATGCTTGCAGAGTGCGAACTGAATTCCATCTGCACCCTGTCTCTGAAAGAGTGTCTTGGATGGTTCGACACAGATCAGATAAAACATATGTTTGACCGTCGGCCATTTTGCTCTCCCACACTTCGTTCTTGCTTTATTGAAATGATGGTGGAAGAGACAACTAAAGATGAAAAAAATAGGATCCCATCATCAAAGAAAAGAAAAATCATGAGGTCTTTTTTTGAATCGATTAACAGGTTGTACGGAGGATCACTTATAGAAATCCTGGATAAAAAAGGTCTTTCTAAACTCATGCATGAGGAATTTGAAAGAATAAAAGCGGACAATCTTTAATTACTCCCGTAGGAGGTTTTAGTAATTAGTGGCTGGGCACAATATCTAACTCTTAACAAACTCAATTCAGTTCACATTTGAAAGAAACAATTTATACGCATCATAGTTTTTTTTTTGTTTTTTGACTTTTTTACAAATTTTTGAGTACTACAGCTAAATATCTAACCTATTGAAAGCGTTCAGTTTTCAAAAAAATGCAAAACCTCAAAACCTATATCTTGTGTCAAGAGTTTTTTATTCATCAAAATTTAGTACTTAAACTATTTGATTTTCGGTGTCTTGTGTTTAAAATGACACGCTCATTGATCTAATTTTTTCTTTGCCGGTGTTGTGCCGCAGGTCCTGAGGATGTGCCATGAAAGTTGTTAAGAAAGACCAGTCGCTTGAAGATTTCAACCCACAGAAGATCTCTGTAGCTGTTAATAAGGCCGCTATGCGCTGTGATAAGACGGTTGATGAAGCGTCTTGTCAAAAGATCGTTGATGCTATTTTGCGTCGCATCAAAGAACGCGATCAGGTGACCGTGGCAGAACTTCATGAATTGGTGATTGCCGTCTTGTCTGTAACGGGTTTTGAAGATGTTGCTAAGGCTTACGCCGAATACCGCTACTACAAAACCAATTACGCAAAGACTTTCGAAAAGTTGCGCCAGGACGCAGATGACGTTTTGCGCTTGGGCGATCGGGAAAACGCAAACTTTGATAGCTCTCTCGTTTCCACAAAGGGTTCCTTGATCAAGGGTTACTTAACAAAGAGCCTTTATAAACAGTTCTATTTGTCTGCTAAGGAAAAAGAACTTATTGAACGTGGTGACATCTACATCCATGACCTGCGCGATATGATTTTGGGATGCGTGAACTGTTGCTTGTTTGATATTAAGACCGTTTTGCAAGGCGGCTTTGAGATGTCAAACGTTCAGTACACTGAACCGAAGACCGTTTTGTCTGCACTGCAGGTGATTGGTGATATTACGCTTGTGGCTACGGCTCAGCAGTTTGGTGGCTTCACTTTGGCTGAACTTGATAAGGTGCTCCTGCCCTACGCTCACAAGACCTGGAATAAGGCCTATACCGATGCTACCCAGGAATTAGGTTTAAATGAAGATGTCGCCCGACGCTTTGCAGACAAAATCCTTTTGCGCGAATTAGAGCAAGGGTTCCAGTCACTTGAATTGAAGCTGAACACCGTGCCTTGCAGTCGAGGTGATTTCGCTTTCACAACGATTTCTTTCGGTCAATGGGACATTAATTGGTCTGATGAAGACAAGCGCCTGATGGCTTTGATTAACTCCGTGATGCTTCGCGTGCGCCGCAATGGTCATGGTAAAGATCACAAGCCTGTGGTTTTCCCGAAGCTCGTGTATCTCTATGATAAGAATCAAGTCAAAAATGACTTACATAGTGCCCAGTTGTTTGATGAAGCCGTGAAGACTTCGTCGACCTGTATGTATCCGGACTACCTTAGTATTTCGAGTGAATACGGTACGGTTTCTCGTCTTTTCCGAGAAGAAGGTGTGATTACTAGCCCAATGGGTTGTCGCGCCTACCTTTCTCCCTGGAAGGATCCTGAAACGGGTAAATATGTGACGATCGGCCGTTGCAACATTGGCGCCGTTAGCCTGAACATTCCCTTAATGATCAAGGTAGCAATGACCGAACATCCCTTGGATTGGCGTGAAAAGTTCTGGGATTTGTTGGATGACCGTCTGCAGGTCATCCGCGACTTCTTAAAGAAGCGCTACGATGTCATTCGCAATCAGCGTTGCTCTTCGAACCCCTTGGCCTTTACGCAAGGAGGTTTCTACAAAGGCACCAAGGATCCCGATGACCGTGTGGGTGATTTAGTCGATTACATGACGGCAAGTTTCGGTATCACTGCTTTGGATGATGCTACGTACCTGTGGACAGGCAAGCGCATGATTGAAGACAATTCAGCTTTTGCGGTTCAAGTGCTGCGTTACCTGCAACAAAAGCTAAATGAATTTAAAGCTGAAGACCATTACCTTTACGCAATTTACGGTACGCCTGCTGAAAGCCTGTGTGCTACGCAGGCCCGCCAGTATGATGAATACTGTAAGGAAATGGGGTTAGTGAACGAATTTGCTACAGCTGAACACTACAGCACTGAATATTTCACGAATTCGTTCCATCTGAATGTGACCGAAGATATTACGCCTTTTGAAAAGCAGGATCACGAATTTAAGTGCTTCCACTTGTGTGAAGGCGGTCATATTCAATATGTGCGCCTGACCAATCCTGAAAACTACCAAGCCGATAAAGCTATTATTGAGCGCGGCATGGAAATGGGTTTCTATCAAGGTGTGAACTTTGATGCGGCTTACTGCAACAATTGTGGAAAACATTCTACAAATGTTATGTTTAAGTGCCCGCACTGCGGTAGCGACAATTTGTCTGTTATCAGCCGTGTTTGTGGATACTTGGGCTACAGCAACGTTAACGGTCAGTCTCGCATGAACGATGGCAAGATGGCTGAAATTAAGCGCCGCGTGTCGATGTAAAGAGGCCTTGTTATGAAGTACGCCCAATTACGTGAATTTGATACGACAAACGGTCCTGGTGTTCGGGTGTCCCTCTTTGTTTCAGGTTGTACCCTGCATTGCAAAGGGTGCTTTAACCCTGAGTCATGGGACTTTAATGCCGGAGACGATTTTACGAATGAGACGATTGAAAAAATTATTGATTTTATCAATCGGCCTTATATGTCGGGTTTAAGCGTTTTGGGCGGTGATCCGTTTGAAAAAGAAAATATTGACGCAGTCACTGAGCTGTGTAAGCGCGTACGAGAGGCTTGTCCCGGAAAGACCATTTGGGTTTGGACCGGCCGCAGGTACGAGCACTTTAAAGACCATCCGATCATGCAATATATCGACACATTGGTTGATGGTCCATTTGTTGAAAAGCTTAAAGTGAAAGAACAGGGACAGTATTTCGGTAGCACCAATCAGCGAGTCATTCCCATTAAGCACGAAAACTAAGGTTAAATGCTTTAGCTTTAAAAAAAGAATGCCAGTGATCAGGCATCCTTTTTTTATTCGGTTATTTGCTTCATTGATCAGTGAAAAACCGGTATCACATAAAGCAAAACAGCTAGAAATTGAAGAACTGTGCCGGCAAAGACAAAAAGATGCCAAATAGCATGACTGTACGGTAAGGTTTTCCAGATGTAGAAAATTACTCCGAGGCTGTAAGAAAGACCGCCCGCCGTTAATAGCCACAGACCAGTATTGGGTAAGCTCTCAATGAGGGGTTCGATGACCAGTAGTACAAGCCAGCCCATGGCTAAATATAAGAGCGAATTGAGCCACTTGCTCTGCTTAATCAATATCCCCTGCAAAGCAATTCCCACAATGGCAATAGACCAAACTGCTATACATAGGCCAATTCCTGTCACACCTTTAAGAGTCACAAGGCAAAACGGTGTGTAGCTGCCGGCAATTAAAACGAAAATCATCGAGTGATCAAGGCGTTGCAGTATTTGTTTCGCTTTAGGATTGGGAATGGCATGGTATAGCGTAGAGGCTACATAAAGAAAAATCATGCTGGCCCCGAAAACGCTGACCGCAGTAATCACCGTAGGAGAGCCTGAATAAGCCACGGCAAATCCTACTAATATAGCTAGACCAGCAATACTCATGAGAGCGGCAACGCCGTGAGTAACGGCATTGGCAATTTCTTCACCTGTCGAGTAAATGGATTTTTTTGAAAACGCTTTTTCAGAAGTAAAAAGTTGCGCACTCATCCGTTTGTACTCCTCTTTTTTGGGATTGTATGACAGCTCAATTGCCTTAAATGCATTTTAAAATTGCGACTTTGTATCAACTCATTTCTAACCGAATCCATTATGAAAAAATCGTTATTGCCGATCCTTTTAATCGCCGCCTCGCTCCCCGCTTTTGCATCGGTAACAATTGGCGATATCAATTACAGTGATTCGCTCGAAAAAGACAATGCTGTTCTCAAACTTAATGGTGCAGGACTTCGAGAAATTTTCTTTGTGGATGTGTATGCAACTGGGCTTTACTTACCTCAGATCACTTCCGATGCTAAAGCCGTTATCAATATGCCTGGGAATAAATGCGTTCGTTTGGGACTTTTGCGCGATGTGGATGCGGGTGACTTTGTTGATGCGTTAAAAGACGGTATTAATGACAATACGACCGAACAAGAAAGGAAGTCTTTAGATACCGAATTGCAATCGCTAATTGCTGTTATGAATCTGATTGGTGATGTAAAAAAAGGTGATATCGTTGATTTTGACTATACGAAGTCCCGAGGCACGAGCATTACAGTTAACGGCCAACTCATCGGTGAAAAAATCGGCGGAGAAAAACTGTATGAAGCAGTTCTTAAAATCTGGTTGGGTAACAAAGCTATTGACAATGGTTTGAAAGCCTCACTTTTAAAGAAATAGCGCACGGTATTGATAGGCTTAAAGATAGAGAATCCTACCTCATAAAATATAGAATCTTCGATTCCGCAAATTAATATTCAGACAGAAAGTTTGCTGCCAAGCCATGTGAACGTTGACGTTGATGCGCTTGTCCGTGGATATCGAATACCATTAATAATCCCCGTAGGATAAATACGTCCTACGGGGATTTTCTTTCGTATGTTGTAGCGAATGCGAAGCGCTACAATCGACTACAGATTAGTATTTCGTGAACATTTCTTGAATCTTCTTCGGATCGCTTGTCTTTGTCAAAGCTAATTGCAAGAGCAAGCGGGCCTTTTGCGGATTCAAGGAATAGCCGTCAAGGAAACCAGCCTTAGCGTACTTGTCGTCAGCAGCTGCAGGCGTCACGATACCGCTACCCGTACGGCTAGAGCGAACAACCACAACACCCTTCTTCACAGCGTTGGCTAAACCGACTTCGGTATCCTTGTGGATGGAACCGTTACCCGAACCGGCAGAGATGATGCCCTTGGCACCGGCTGCAACGGCAGCATCAACCAAGACGGAGTCATCATTGGCGTGGGAATAAACGATGTCAACGCGCGGGAGCTTATCGAGCTTGCTCACGTCGAATTCCGTTTCATGGGTATGCTTCATCGTGGTGTCGCGCAGGAAGTAGTTCTTGCCGCCAGCCACATAACCCAAGAGACCTAAAGTCGGAGCTTGGAACGTGTCAACATTCGTGGTGTTGGTCTTGGTACCTTCGCGGGCGCTGTTGATTTGATCATTCAAAGCGATCAAGACACCGCGATCCTGTGCGTTGGGATCAGCAGCCAACTTCACAGCGTTCAAAAGGTTCATCGGGCCGTCTGCAGAAATAGCTGTAGCAGGACGCATGGAGCCCACGAGCACCACGGGTTTTTTACTCTTGACCGTGAGGTTTAAGAAGTAAGCCGTTTCTTCCAATGTGTCTGTGCCATGAGTGATCACAACACCGGAGACCTTAGGGTCGGCCAACAATTCGTTGCAGCGTTTGGCGAGCTTGAGCAACACATCATCGGTCATGTTGTTGGAGCTGATCTTAACGATTTGTTCGCCGGAGACATTGGCGAAATCCTTAATAGCGGGAACAGCGTCAATCAACGTTTGGATAGCCAGATCGCCGGCTTTGTAACCGGTCACTTGGGTGCTCGAAGAGGCGGTGCCGGCAATTGTGCCGCCCGTGGCAAGAATAGCCACATTGGGCAAATTGGCTGCAAAAGCGCTGCCAGCCATGGACAAGGCCAAAGCGGCCGCAAGCAAAGTCTTTTTCATGTTAAAACTCCTCAATTTTTGTTGAGACGGGAGAAAAATTGTTCCCGATCGGCAGATATTGTCTAGGAAATTTTGCTTATAAACAAGGTGGGAAAACACCTAAATCATAGGTTAAGGCAGAAAAAAGAATTAACAATAGCATAAGATACTTCAACAATTTCAATATTAAGCCATCAATTAGAGGTATTGCATGTCTGCTTCTCTTCCCCGCTTTTTAAGACATCAGGCATTTTTTTATGCATTTTGTTCTGCTGTTTCGGCCATGTCCGCTGCACCGACGGCAGCATTAGCCATTCAAACAACGCCTGTCATTTCTTCGACAGGTGTTCACTATGCTAATTTACATTTTGCCGATATTGGGGCAACCTATGATTTCACTGAGATTTTAGGTTTTACACCGGCTGAACGTGCGATTTCGCCTGACGAAATTCTCGGATTGGAACGCGGATTTGAATACTTTTGGCAAGTTTTAGGAAACGATTATCGAGCTCAAAGACCTATCGATATTTTTGTCGTTCCCTATTCTGAAGCCGATAGCAATGCATCGGCGTTCAGTTTCCCGGATTCTGATCTGACTGAATTGGCTTTGGCATGGATGGGGAGTAAGCCTAAAAGTCAATATCAGGCTTATATTTCTGTGAACAATACCTTACCAGATACGGTTTGGGATAACAGCGAACTTAAGATTTTGCCCTCTAATGGGATTGATTCTGATCTGCCCGGCACAATGATGCATGAACTATTTCATGCTTTTGGTCTTAGCCTATTTACGGATATTGACGATACCGGTCAAGTTGCTATAAAAAAATCAGATCTGACGCAATACACTAAACACTTGAACGATGTTTATGACAGAAGTATTGAAACAATTGCCTCGTATACAGATAAAGACTTTATTCCGATAGTAGCTTTGGATGCAAGTGAGTCTCGGCCCGATTTATCAACATTGGATCCCGGAGCGATTTATGTCGATTACAAAAATCTGTCTTCAGGGATGTATTTTAGGGGTAAAAATGTCGATGAAGTGCTTGACGGCGCACTGCTAGCCTGGCCGATTGAAGTGTGGGGAGATTCTGAAAATACTTCAGATCCTGTTCCGGGTTTGCCAATTAACGGTTTTGAAGCGATAGGTTACCAAGGTTATGAGCCATATTATGAAGGCAGTCATATAGAACTACAAAATAGTTTAATGAGCCACCAGGTATACCGAAACTGGATGATATTGATGGAAGCGGAACTGGCGTTGTTGCAAGATATCGGCTTTGACTTTGACAGGAAACGCTTTTACGGTTATTCGCTTTACGCCGACGGCAGAACCCTTGAAAATCACAATGGTTATTGGGCAAGAAATGAAGACGGAACTGATTGGATTAAAGGACTCGCCAGTACCCAAGACTGGGGCATAGGGTTGCATATTTACGGCTCAAAGAACAAAGTGACTCAAAGAGCTGATTTAATGACCGAAGGCTCTTACGCAATCGGTGCTCGTGTTGACGGGTCAGAAAATCAGTTGACTATTGCCTCTGGAACAACTGTTAAAGCTGACGGGTTCGGAGGTAAAGGCATTCTTTTTTCATGGGGTAAAAACCATGAGCTCGCGATTGAGTCCGGCGCCTCGGTCTCAGCACTTGGAGAAGGCGGCATTGCGCTCGCATTTGATTTCGGTTCCAATGAGCTCGGAGATCAATTCGGTTATTACGGCTCCTATACCGCTGATGTATACGATGATAGTTTTGGCTGGTATGCTCAAAATGAAATCCCTGATGTGTTGAAAGGTCCATTGATCTCAGAGCTCAGAATTCAAGGCAGAGTCGAAGGTGATATGGCGAGTATCTATATTTCGCCCAACGCATTTGTAAAAAATATAGTTATTGAATCAGGTGCTCAACTTAAGGGCGATATCATTTCTCTCTGGGATATGGAAAAAACGCTCTATGGATGCGACCACACGGGCATGGAGAGTAACGATCGTTTAGTCACGACATTAACTTTCGGATCAGCTTTACAATCGGCTTCTCTTAGAGAGCCAAGCTCTTCAAGCGAAATTGTGTTTAATGATTTGATTTGGGGACCTAAGGGACTCACCATTGAGGTCAATGATACGCATCTTCATTTCGGAGGTGTTGCAACGGTGCTCGGTGTTGCTATTGAACCCAATGCTACAGTTGAAGGCGGACGTTATCTTTTGATGCCTACCAGTTATTCGACTCCCCTATTTGACAATAAAGGTCGGGTAATTTCGACTGTTCTAAACCCTGTTTCAATTTCCGGAGACTATCATCAGGCTGATAACGCTTCTTTGACTCTAACCGTTCATGACGGACATTTTGTTCCGATGAGCGTTGACGGCACTGCTAAGTTTGAAGAAGGTTCGGCTATCGTAGCGACTGCCGAAGGAGGTTGGATGCCAGATGGACATGTGACAGTTGATAAAGATTCGCCGATTATTATCGATGCTGAGTCGCTTTCAGCAGAAAACTTAACCTATCACTATTTGAGTGCCTCTGAGCTTCCCGTCTCTCCTACTCTTGTCATTAGCGATGACACCGAAGGATGGGTAGTCAACCGTGCACCGAATGCCTACTCTCGCTATGCACAAGGGGATGCAAAAAAGATTGCTCGCATATTCGATACCAGCGCGACACAAGCTGTAACAGACGAAACCAAAGAGCTTTTTGCTTACCTCGACTGGTCTGATTCCAATGGCTCAGCCATTAACGAAGCCGCTGCAGCTTTAACTGGTGACGGACTGATTGATATGGTAGCTTCTGCGATTGCATTACAAAGACTGGCTCAGAGCGCATCAGAGTCGAAACTTTCTATAGCTCAGGGCGACGGCGATTACGCTTGGGTGAATCCATTTGGTGCGACTGCATCAGCAGCAATGGCTGGTCACAGCCGTATGGATGTAGCAGGATTGGCCGGCGGATGGGTGAAAAAGTCTGGTGACACACAAAGCAGCCTTTCATTGGTAGCACTTAATAGTGACGGTAAAAGCGCTCATGCCCGAGAACTTAATGCCCAGGGGCTTTGGATTGCAGGTAGCTGGGAAAAATCTCATTTGTATCAATCGAATGCTTTTATTCAAACGTCAGCTCATTTGGGCTATATCAATGCCGAAGAAAAGCGCACAATTCATTTCGGCAATTTTTATGACAGTATCGAGGCTGATCCTCAGTATTGGTCTTTCGGGCTTTCGGGTATCACGGGATTGAAGTTTAAGGTGCTTGACTCCATTACTATTGCTCCCTACGCCGGACTCTCGGGTTTTGCGCTTTATATGCCTAGCTTTAAAGAAGATTCTGCAGGTATAGCCGATTTGTCTGTTGATTCATCCGTTTTTCATTCTCTAGAAGCTCAATTAGGTGTTAAGTTTGAGGGAGCAGTTTTTGAGCCCAATAAGGCTTATTGGCAGATGAAGCTTGCTTATGGCAGAGAAATTTTGTCTGATGCAGGTGGGCTGGATCTCTCCTTTAATCAAAAAGACCTTAGCGGGAGCTTTGACCGCAGAGCTCAGTGGGATTCAAAAAATCGCTTCAAAGCAGGACTTAAAGTTGGCATTGAAGCCCAAAATGGTCTTTCTTTGAACGCACTCATTCAATCGGAGTGGGAATCCTCTGATAGCCATAGCCTTGCTGGCGGCTTAGAAGCCACTTGGCGTTTTTAAAAGCACAAAGAATAGGTCCGTCTTCTTTAAAAAGAGAAGACGGACCCCTAAGCTGTTAAAGAATTAACGGATAGGCAAGGTGGGTTTGTGGCCCAATGCCCCTACAAGAGCTGCAGCTGTGAGGAATATGAGCTGGGGTCCAAGGTGAATATCAATCTTATCGAAGTATTCTTTGACCGTATGGGTGTTGATTTGAGCACCTCCAGCTGAAAGACAGGTTGCTGGTACACCTTGGCTAACTGGTGCATTGGCGTCAGTAGATGAATAGCCATAGTTTGTGAGCTCAATACCCAAAAGCTTTTGTGCAGAGCGAGCAGTTTGCAGTACCGGGCATTCTGGCGGGCGAATTCCTGCTGGGCGATTGCCGATTTGGGTTTTAGTAAGTTTTAGAATCTTGGCCTCTTCGGTCACCGGCCAGTTAGCGTTTTCTTCCGCTACCCCCTCTTCAAAGCACTTCATAATGGCTGCTTCGGTTTGAAGGAGCAGTTCGTTATCGAGACTTCGGATATCAACGTCGACCTCGCAGTGCGGTGCAATGGTGTTGACGCTCTGCCCGCCCTTAATCATACCGATTGTAAAAGTTGTTTTAGGATTGGCAGGGACTTTGAGTTTGGCGACTTTTGCACCGGCTAAGCACATGGCGTGAATAGCGCTTGGCGTATCGCCAAATGCTCCGTAGGAGTGACCACCTTTGCCGTCGATGCAAAAGCGCCAGCGATGAGAGCCAATTGCGCCCTTCAAAATTCGGCCGACATCGGTATTATCAATCGCGATAAACCCATCAACTTTATGGTGTTCATTGAAAAACTTTGAACCACGGGTGTCGCCGTTTCCTTCTTCTCCGACTGTTCCAACAAAGTAAATATCGCCCTCGGTTTCAATATTAAGTTCATTAAATAGACGCAAAACATGCAACAACGCCCGAAGGCCTGAGCAGTTGTCTCCGATGCCGGGAGCAAAATAGCGGTTACCTTCCTGACGAACCTTAACGTCTGTGCCTGCAGGAAAAACGGTATCCATATGAGCACCTAAAGCTAAAACAGGACCGTTCCCCGAACCAGGGCGCAAACCGACAACATTGCCGATTTCATCAATGTGTACATCTTTAAGACCGTATTTTTTCATCCGGCGTGCGATTTCTTCAGCTCGAACGCTTTCTTCAAAAGTTGGGGCTGGAATTTCGCAGAGTTCAATTTGTTCCTTCATCGCTTCGTCGGTTTCGTCAAACGCCTTCTGAAGCGCTTTCCCAATCACAGGTTCCTCTTTTAAAGCTTTAACCGCTTCAAAGACCTTTTCGTCTAACGGAGGAATATTTTGTTGAGGCATTTTTCTAACTCCTTTTTTGTTAACGCAATCGATTTAAGGACGAATTTTTCTAAATAGCAATCGGGAAAAACGAGCGCATCATCATAATTAAAAAGAAAAAGATAACTGAAATGTGAATAACTGTATGAAATTAAAGAATAAATTTTTAAGATAACATTTTTTAGGAAACTTTTTTTGTTAGAATGGTTCGAGTTTATTTGAGCAATTCGATGATGTCCTCTTTGCACTTTTCCTACCGTTACGAAAAACCTAGTCGAGGTTGATCAGATATAGTCAAAATACCTGCTCAA
>UQUR01000018.1 GCA_900544345.1 uncultured Sutterella sp.
TTGCGTATTTTAACCCCTTTTCTAGCTTTGTCAAGTCTTCCTTTAAATATTTTTTCTCTGATCTTTCCTCAGTCTTTTATGCTTCTCCTTTTTCACTGATAGTAAAACTAAGCTTCCACATTATCTGAAGCGCTTTTAATCTCTCACACATACTTAATCGGGGGCTTGCGCCCCCGCTTTTGGTTTAATGTTTAAACAACTTACCTAAGCCTTCGATTAAGCGTTTGGGATCCTTCACCGCTTCCTCCACCGCAGATTGCAATCCCGCTTTTAGAGCGGCTTCGATATCTATACCATAACTCGGTGATTGTACTGTTCCTTCCAATTTAATCGGAACCGTAACGCGTCTACCGTCTACACTTGTCGCCAGCTTTGCACTAACTTCACCTGCTAGAGCATTGTCAATTAATCCGACTTGTAGATTACCACTTACCTCAGCCACATTAGTTTTACCGTTCAGTGTCCTTACAACCAATTGACCATTACCAACGGTTGCTGTTGCATTTAATGCTGTAAACCGAGTTTCATCTTGAGCACTCATAATAAGGCCCTGCACCTTCTTGGCTTTCACTGCTGCAGCTACTTTTTCAAGTGAAATGCCCTTCAGCACTGCGTTATTTGCTGCCGCAGACATCTGCCCGGAAACAGTCTTCAAAATACTCGTCTGATCTATCCCGATACCATTGAGCTTCACGCTGGCATTCGCTTTACCGTAAAACTTCACATTGCTACCGAGGGACCGAATCAATTCTTCGGTATCCAATCCATTCACATTGAAGTTTATAGCCCACTTCTCAGCTACATCAATTTGCGCGTTCCCGGCTATCTTTCCTGAGCATGTCGTTGCGACTAGATTATTTAGGCTCAAAATACCTTTAGACAGTGCTAATGATGTATTCACTCCAGTCACTGTTAAGCCCAGATACTTCAATGAACCAACATGGATTTCCACACGCCCATTTGCTTTATTGAGTACATTAAGCTGCTGTACTGGCGCTGCGTAGGCACTTCTTATTACTGCCAACTCATTTAATGCAGTTTTCTTAGCACTATTAGCTTCCTGCGCAAGCCATTTATCTAACACTAACGACTCAACTTCTACCTTACCTGTCACATTAGGCACCGAGAAACCATTTATCAGCAATTGCGTTTGCCATGGTGATTTATCCAAAGTACCTTTTAGATTAATACTCAATTTTTCATTCGCAGCTAACGCTACTACTCCGCTAAACGGCACTTGAATCGTTGAACTTCCAACTCGAGATTGAATTTCACCTGCTAAGCGCTTACTCTGCATAGTGAGCTCTTTCACAGTACCTGAAAAATCACCTGCTACGTTAGCTTTTAAGCCTTTTGCATTGGCTACATCCATTGTTAAACCTTCGACGCTCCATGTCTGCATCTTCTGGGTTTGTGCTCCTGCCAAAGCGGCTTTTAAGCTTAGGTCATTGACCTTAGCAGTAAGAGTGGCCGAACTGACAGTTACGTCTTGTTGACTGTATTTCAATGACGAAGCCTTCAATTCCGCCGAAGCTGCTGTATCCTTTTGTTTTACTGATAGTGTTATTACTGGTTTTGTCAATTCAGCAGCTACCGTGTGGACATCGTAAGTAACTGTTGAGTCCAATGAAATTTGGCCTTCTATTCCCTGAGTTTTTTCTGCAAAATTAGTACTGAATTTCACAGGAGTACTTCCACTTAAACCAATCGCTCCGGTCGTAAGATTTAATGAACTGACAGAATAAATTTTTTGATTCTGAAGGCCATAAACCGTTAAACCTGAATTTTTTATTTCTAAACTAGCAATTTCTAAGCTATTGATAAAAGAAGAGCCTTCTGAAGAAGCTTTTTCAACCTCTGACTTTTTCTCTGTTGATTGATCCTTTGCGGAAGCGTCCTTTGCTTTTTGAAGCACACGAGAAACATTTATTTGTCCCTGCAAACCATCAATCACAATATCATCAAACTGAATATCTCCTTTTAGCAAAGGTAAAACAGCTACCCCAACCTGAGCCCCCTTCAAAGTAAACTGAGATTTGTCGCTGCCTTCAAATGACAATGTTGTCGGGGGCAATACCAACTGAACCTTCGGGAAAAACTGAGTTTCCAGATTACCCTGAAAAACCAAAGTTCGGTTAAACCGGCTCGCTACTTCTTTCTTGAGCTGCTCAGCAATAGTTTCATTGTCTAAAAGATAAGTTGCTGCCGCCCAAAGCGCACCAAAAGCAACCACGATCACTACGACAATGGATATAACGATCTTACGGAACATACCGCACCTCCGCACAAAGTTCGTCTATGCGATTCAGTGTAGTACATTGCAAAGGTAACGCAAACCTTAATTTGTTCAAAAATGTACAAAAAGAAGGTGATATAAAATGCGGGCTCTTTAAATCTGATTTTTCAGAATAACTTGGATTTGCTAAATGAAACGAAGAGGATTTCTGCAAAACGAATCGATTTCTTTAATGAAGCTTTTCTAGAGCCAAACTCTAAAGTATCAGGTTAAAAAGGCGATAAAAATCGTCGTGCGGTCAGTCATCCGCATCATTGCAATCAAGCTCACACCATATCTGAGGGAAGTCAAAAAACAAAGAAAAATATCCAAGTTTCACTCTATTGCGCTTGAATAGAAATGCAGTTTGAGTGTTATTACTTTATTTTTTCTTTCTTTTTAAAAACAGTTCATCAAATGAATAAAACAAGGGCGTACATGCATCCTCTTTGTATAGGATTTATGTAACGCCCCTTCTTCTGACCCCTGTTATTAAGGTCTCAGGGAAGCAACAGCTCCCGTTTGAGTTTTACGCCACTTAGCTACCGCGTCAACACAATCGGGCACCAAAACTGGACCGTTATAAATAAAGCCAGTAAACAACTGAACTAACTTAGCACCCGCCTGCATCTTTTCTACGGCATCTTCACCAGTCATCACGCCGCCACTTGCAATAATGGGCATCGTTTCCTGCAGATGACGATAGAGAAGGTCAACCACTTCAGTGGAACGAGCCCGAAGAGGTTTACCAGACAAGCCACCCGTTTCTTCACAGTGCGGCATACCGGGAATGGCGTCACGAGAAATGGTAGTGTTTGTTGCAATAATGGCATCAATGCCAAAACTTACCAGTTGATCAGAAATTCTCAAAATATCATCGTTTTCCAAATCCGGTGCTACCTTGAGCGCAATCGGCACATACTTGCCCTGATTTTCATCAACTAAACGCTTACGTTCGTCTGTAATTGCCGTCAATAACTTATTTAATTCAGAATCAGCTTGCAGACTTCTTAAGTTCTTCGTGTTCGGAGAAGAAATGTTAATAGCGATATAGTCTGCATGGTTATAGACCTTGCGTAAACAGATAAGGTAGTCATCAACAGCCCGCTCAATCGGCGTAACGGCATTCTTGCCAATATTAATACCAAGAATACCGCCGCGGCTTCTGAAAGCAGCAGCACTACGCAGGTGTTCCAAAACCTCGTCGACACCATGGTTGTTGAAACCCATGCGATTGATCACACCTTCAGCAGGAATAACTCGGAATAAACGGGGTTTTGGATTGCCCGGTTGGGCCTTAGGAGTAATCGTACCGACTTCTACGTGACCAAACCCTAGTCCTCCAAATGCACTCACGCGTTCGCCGTTTTTGTCCATTCCAGCTGCCAAACCGACAACATTGGGAAAGCGCAATCCCATCACCTCAATCGGGTCCTCCACTGGGTCTCGAGTCACCAGTTTGGTGACACCAAGGTTAACGGCCCAATCCAGATTAGCCATAATGACAGAGTGAGCAGTTTCGGGATCCATGGAGAAAAGAATTTTGCGGGCGATGGAGTAAAGCATATTGTCTCTCTTATATCGAAAAATCAGTTTAATTTGCCTAAATCAGGCATGATCATCGAGTAGGTTATTTTACCCGATAAAGTATCAATACGCTTTCAGAGCACGGAGAAAGACTAGGCCTGACAAAACTTAATCATCTAAACGATAAGTATGCAAAGTTAGTTTTCCCTGACGTGTATCTTCAAAAAAGTGATGCAGGGTTGTTTTTACCGTAGTGAAACTGATTTCATCCCATGGGATCTCTTGTTCAGAAAAAAGTCTCTGCTCAAAGGTTTCCTCACCAGGATTTAGCGGAACATCAGTAATCTGAGTAATAAAGAAAAAATGAATCTGACTCGCCAATGGCACATCAATTATCGTAAAAAGAAAACCACCCCGAGCCTGTGCACCGGTTTCTTCAAAGGTCTCTCGAAGCGCCCCCTCAAGCAGTGTTTCGTGCACTTCCATAAATCCTGCTGGCAGTGTCCACTTGCCTTTTTGAGGCTCAATAGCTCTCCTACAAAGTAAAACCCGATCTCCACAAACCGGAACAGTACCGACGACAGGAATAGGATTGACATAGTGAATATAACCGCATTCCTCACACAACTCACGTACATGTACGTCATCCGACGGGCACTTAATGACCATCGGATGACCACACATCGGACAAAACTTAAAATGAGGAGCGTCTATTGTCTTCATGTTTAGCGTTCACGAGGATAGGGACGCCATTCGCTTCCCTTTTGACGTATGTAATCGTTTCCTCTGTATGTTAATACAACGGATTGACCATTTTCCGAAACAGGATTGGTTTCAGGCAAGTCACGTACCAATTCTTCAAGAGGAACACTGCCACCGTCTTTACTGAAGTAATTTTTCGACAACACTCGTCCGATTAACGTACTCATTGCCATGTAACTCGTGTTACCCGTAACATGGATGGGTTCTTGAGGTAAATCTTTAATGCCAAAAAATTTCACCATCATTGGCACTTCGGTGATGCGCATACTCGGAATATCACGCAAACGAGGAGCCTGAATTCTGTCACCTCGCACCGCTGCTCCGTGTTCTGGAACAACAATAAGCATCACCTTTCGCCCCGAACGATCAAGTTCATGCATAAAAGTCTGCAAATCATTTAAGAAGCGAATAGCTCTGGGCTTAAACTCTTCCCAACGACTGTGTCTAGGCAAGCGATTGCCGTCGTGTAACGCTATGAAGTTAAAGAGTGTCACATGCCGATCTGAACTCTTATCTTTAGCCGTCTTTTTCTGCCAATCTCTTAAGACAGCCAAATCATCAGAAATTTCTTCATCGTCAAATGCCATGTAACGAACCGGATACTTTGCAGTACTTTCTAGAGGCGCCATCAACCCAGCTTTGTCACGAAGCGTTTGAAGATAATTGTCATACTGTCCCTTATGGTCTAAATACAGGTGTTGGCGATAACCCAATTGATCAAGTCGATTCATGATTTCACACTCGGGACGCCTTCCATCATATAGGGAGTTATGGTCGACTTGCCCACAAACTGCATTCAGTAAACGTAACGTTGCAGGGCCTGAGTAAGAGGTTGCCGAGTTGAAATGATCAAATCGGATATTAAATTCTGACAATACGGGATGATTCATTAAATCAGAAGCAATAAGATCATCGTTTGATAACGAGCATATATTCATCAGAATAATTTCAAAAGGCGTGTCATTAGCAGAGAGCCCTTGCGGGAATTCTGCACGGCGTCCTTTTTCATAATCCAAAAATGCCGTGTACCACTTGTCTATTGTTTCAGAGGTAATAACTGAAGGATCTGCTGGTGATTCAGCCTGTTTCATTTCCGAAGAAGGAACCTCTTTTGCAACCTCGGCCACCTGGGTGAGTGTCGGCTGTGTTTTCCAAGCCAGATAGTATGGTTCAACAACTAAGCAAAGGAAGTACACAACTGTAAAAACACTTAAACGAACCCAGTTTTTGAGTAAACAATAAAGTAGGACTATGACGATGCCTGCCACCAGCATCTTGACATTAACAAAATCGACTACAAGCTGGGCAATATAAACCGCTGAGAAACCTGCGATATTTTGCGCATTACTAAAAATACTTTCCGGTCCTGGCAGCCAGCTTTCAGAATAAGCCAGCACTACACCAGCAATAACAGCCACCACAGTCTGAATAAAACGTATTGCTTTGCTTTTAATCGGCAATAAAACAAAAAGCAAAAGCAACCCGTTATAGAGCAGGTTCAAAGTCAAATATTCGTAATGAGCAAGGGCAAACTTCAAAATGAAATAGACATTCCAAAGCCCAAGCCCTCTGAAAGAAAAAACACTCGATTTTTCTTGCGTATCACCTGACATTACTTATCCGTTCTTAATGTTGTTTTTCTTGATTAGGAAAATAAACCCGTCCATCTTCATCGAATGCAAAATAGCCCTGATCGAACCCCATTCCAAAAAGTGTTAAAACATTTCTGTAATAGTTTTCTTTTTCAATCGGAGAGGTGGCGAGAATCGTGCGAATGAGATCGGCAGATTTATCCTCACCGAGCAGCTCCAATAAACAGGCACCGAAGCCATCCCAGGCCGGTTGATTGATTTTCAATGTATTGACATCAATTTTTTCGGGCGGCATATTTAGCTGACGGGTAATTTTAACCATCGGCTCAAAATGGGCCTTTAATTCTCGATAAACCGGATCCTTGGGCGACATCATCCCAGCCCAAAGATAAACTCTAATCGAGTTATAACTGCCGATAGTATTGTCAATATTATCGACTGGCACCAACTCTCCTCGAGAAGAAAAAGTCGCCCAGTCAGGAGAAATGCCGGCAGGAGCACTGCGAATTAATACTCGAGCCGAACCTTCAAAAACATCTAACCAATATTTATCTTCAAGCGCAAAGCGCTTCAGAAGAAAAAGCGGATAGTAACTGGGATTGAGTTTGACCTGATCGTTGTGCTCAAAACCAATATGTCCTGGTAAAAGAACTTTACCCAAGTTATCAATATCGCGGACTTGTGTCTTTAAAAGCTCCAACATTGCATGAGCTTTTGCTGTGTAATCCGACCTGTTCCAAAGGCGGCCAGCCTCAAGAAGACAATAGGCGATCCACATGTCAGAATCTACAGCGTTATTAGTGTCCAAAATCGTCCACTGAGAACCGTTATTGCCCCAAAGCCAAGCCGCAAAATGCTTCGTAATATCTCCGCTAGAAAGATTATTTTCAGTCCAGTTCAGCAGTTCCTCGAATGTTTCTCGATCATTATCTACAAGCGCAAAAAACATGGCATAAGACTGACCTTCTGAGGTGGTAACTGCACGAGTATCGCTGTAGTCAATCACACGACCGTTTTCAATACCCACAGCTTTAAAGTCATTCCACATGGGCCAATCAGCTAAGGCTGATGTACTGATGCCTAATGCGAGTGTCATAGCTAAAACTAATTTTTTCATTTTGCTCTTCCTCTCACCCACAAGCGCATGAAGTAGAAAATGCCTGTGCCGACCAAAACAGCACAAACCAAAGCACACAAAACCAGTATCAAGGGATAATTACTCATAGTTTCCCAAATTTTGTGGTACCAGGGCAGATCGCCGATCGTATAAGAATCACCTACCTTAAAGTCAACAATAGACTGACCGTTGATAATCGCTACAGCACCAGAAACAGTAGCCATAGAAGAGGGACTTTTAAGCTTTTCATTAAGCAGATAACTGCCAGCCTGTCCTTCACTTAGCAATGCCACAACTGTTCGATCAGAATCAAATGGAGACTGCAATGAAACAATTGCTCCCACTCCTCCTTGGGGGCTGAAAAGCACCTCTTCGGGTTGCAAAAGCTTTTCACCCTTCAAATTATCGGCGATCGCCTTTTGGAGAGTTTCGGCATTGTCCTTCTTAAAGTCAGGCAATGTGATCGGCATTTCGCCAATGAGCAAAATATCTTTATCGTCCACAATATCTTCATTAGGACGATCAACAACTGTCAATTGGGTCGCTACGGCACCCGTTACCGCTGCAATACGAGCCGTGGTATTTAAAAGTGTCGTCACTTTTTCAGCGGCAGCTTCTTTAGGAATCACCGCGACGGTGCGAGACAGATCTGCAAATACCGAGTACGGATAAGCGCTTTGGGTAAAAAGCGTCAGATTCGGCATTTCGGCATAGTGGAAAAGACCATTTAACGTCATCGTTGATGAAGGGTCAATTTCCATCTGGTGCGGCAAAAGAACAACTGACTTGCAATTGTCTGGAGAACCCTCCGAGAGTTCACGCCGATACACAACCTCAAAACTCAAATCATTCTGAGCAGCCAAGGCCAAAGCTTCTGACGGGCTTGTAGCAAGAGGACCGTTAAAGGAGGGCAGGCGCATTTCTCTCTCACCGCTACTACTTTGATGCGAGAGATTGACAGAATCAATCAAATAATTGTTGATTCGCATGCGCAACTGTGCCTGATCTCCGCCTTCGGGTTTGGTATAGCGGTATTTAAGATTCACATCTAATCCACCCGTACCCACCATATAAAGGTCCGGGGCGATACTCATCGGCATATGAACCGCAGGCGGAGCATAACCTCTGGAAGTCAATTGCCCCGGATATTGCATAATCCGAGAAAATGCAATCGTTTCATCAATTGGCACCCAGTTCGGAGCATCATATGCCTGACGGCTCTGGGGCTCCTTAAAGTCTTTAATGGGTAGCTTGTCACCAATTAAGACATGATCTCCCGAAGCCAATGCTTTCACGGCGACAACTAAATCAGCCTCATCACGCCCGGAAATCACCAGCATTTTGTCACTGAGGCTTTCAGGGGCATCCATCATCAAAATCTGCGGACCATCAGCCATCGGCAGATCATTTAAAAAACTTGGACGACTGGAATTCGTCGCAAAAACAAAAAAGTGTCCGTCAGTTGGAACACGATCGTAGTACACCGGAAAATCAGCTCCGCGCCACTGTGTAAATTTTCCGACCAAAGAAGACAAAATCGCTGCAGCCTTCTTTGTTTCATTATCAGGAGCTTTGGCAAAGACAACCGGAATGACAGATGGATTATTCGTATAGGTATCAATAAACGGAGCCGGCCAACGAGCTAAATCATTAGCAATTTTGACTTTTTGTTTAACCAATGACAAGGTGCTTTTGGCGTCAACATCTAACCACAACGTTTCACTTGATGGTCTTTCGCAAATATTTTGATAGTGTCCGACAAATTCCAAAGTAATTTGATTGAGTGACTTAATCTGCTTGGGATCCAAGCTCACCTGAGTTCGATAGAGCTTACCTAAAGCTTCAGCTGTAACAGGGACAGACTGCTGAAGTTGCTCATTCAAATAAACATTAACTTGAGAACGAACAGGAATCAGTGCTGGGGAAGCAGTAAATGCTAAATTTAAAGTCGCAGAAGACACTAGCTCATCTGCACGTACTCCAAAATCCAAATACTGAATATTGTTAATCCCTGTTAGACGGATACGAGTGGCTTGACCGCCAGGAACCAATTGCAGCAAACCCGTTTGTTGAGTAAAAGAACCCGTTACATCAGTACGCCAAACAGGAGCCACCACAGAGGCATCATTAAGGGCCTGTTGGGCCAGAGCCGATGCTGCCGACAAACTCAACAAAGCTGAACTGACCAAAACGACAGATACTTTGGATAAATTCACTTTAGACACTCTATACATTTATGATTTATTTGAGTTTAGCGCACAAGCTGCACGTCTCGGACAAAAGCTCGCACACCAAGAAAAAAGTTTAGGAACAATTTGTAACTTGCCCGGAAGAAATTCAATCATTGATCGATAGCCGTACCAGGCCAGAGAACCAAGTTTTAAAAAGCCCACCCACATACGGTCATCAACGTTGGATTTTTCAGGCACCCACATCCCCTCACGAGAGAAGGTACAACGATTAAAGGCTCGCTCTGTTTCATAGTCATCAAGACAAAGTCTCAGTTCCAGTGCGCCTGAAGTTTCACCTGCCAACACAACTGTCTTAAAACAGTAATACTTACCTCTATAAGTCATCAAGAGGCGAACGGCTTCTTCTGGCGACCAGATACGCGAGCGGTCAGCTAACAATAACCGAACTTCAGTCTGAGAATATTGGACCATGGTCGCCTTGTAATTAACGTCCTTATCATCACAAATATTTACATCAATTTTGCAATGAATTCTCGGGAACTGATGCGTTTGCACCTCTTCAACAGCGACCGCCATAGAAGCACCCAAGATCATCAGGTTATAAGCAATCCAGCCCATGTTAATGACTAGAGTCAAGTATTCTGGATTGGGATCAAAAAATGCCTTGTAAAAACCAATCAATAACCCAACCAAATTCAAAGCAATTAAGAACAAGTAGGGTTTAGAGACAGGCCAATCCAAATACTTCTGCCCAATTGTTCCGCCTTTGGCTGTAACGTTAAATTTACCTTTATGCGGAAAAATCAATGCAACTGTTGTCGGCAAAAGAATGTACCAAGACAAAACAGTTTCATAAACTCCGCTTAAAAACGGATACCGATAACCTCTTTGTAAAATTTGATTCGTTAATGCCGAATGAATCATATGAGGCAGCACATACGCAAAGATAGCCGCCGCGGTTGCATAGATGACATAGACATTGGCAAACATATAAGGCAAAGGCGCTACCAAAAATATCAAGCGAGGCAAACCATGGAAGAAATGGAACATCGCATTGAAAAAACACAACCGCTGAGGTAGTGTCAGGCCCTTTCCCAAAAAAGGATTGTCGAGCCTAAAAATCTGAATCATTCCCCTTGCCCAACGAATGCGCTGACCGATATGAGCAGCCAATGTTTCAGTGGAAAGCCCTGATGCTAGGGGCAAATCAATAAATGCAGAAGACCATCCTTTGCGATTGAGCTTTAGCGACGTATGCGCATCTTCTGTGACCGTTTCCACTGCAATACCACCCACCTCTTCGAGGGCTTTTCTTCTCATGACAGCACTTGAACCGCAAAACATCGTTGCATTCCACGTGTCGTTGCCTTTTTGAATAAAGTCATGGAAGAGTGAATTTTCAATCGGTATCGTCCGATCCAAATGAAGATTTTTCTCAAAAGGATCAGGAGAATAAAAGTGATGAGGTGTTTGAATAAGTGCAATTTTCGGATCTTTAATCAACCATCCCATCGTTTTTACAAGAAAATCAGAAGAAGGCACATGGTCACAGTCAAAAATCGTCACAAACTCACCACTGGTAACGGTCATGGCGTGGTTGATGTTACCGGCCTTAGCATGGTTGTGCTCTTTGCGCTTAATGTAACCCGCTCCGACTTCCTGAGCGAATTTTTCAAACAAAGGACGACTGCCGTCGTCGAGAATATAAACGTGCAGTTTCTCTTCAGGCCATTGTAAATTAAGTGCTGCAAACACCGTTGGTTTAACCACATCCAGCGACTCATTATATGTGGGAATAAAAATATCCACATGAGGCCAAAGTGCTTCATCTGCCGGCATCGGGAAGGGCTTTCTATCTAAAACCCAACAAACTTGGAAGTATCCCAACACCATGACAATGAAAGCGTAAAGTTCGGCCGCTAGCAACAGACAACTGAGGAAAATTCCCACGGGGGTATCTGTGTTTAAAGTGGACGTACAACGCCACCAAAGATATCGCCCAGAAACGACCATTGAGATCACAAAAAGCAGCATCAGCGTTAACCGAGCTTTAATTTTTCTTAACGCTAAAGCAGACAGAAGCATCACAGAAAGGAAAACCACCTGTCCTTGAATGTTAAAGGGCTGTGTGATACATAAAATGGCCAGTGCAGCTGCTAACCCACCCAAAATCCACAAAAGCGCGAGCTTAACAGAGCGAGGCAGTTCCTCTCCCTTCTTATCAATGGTATCTAAACTTTTATGATTCCCATCAAGCGCTAAAGCTCCATAGTGCCCTACCAAGTTTCCCAATAAAGTTAACGCGTTGGAAATTTTCCTTCCAAACCAGACCAATACATTCCAAAGCCATCCGCTTTCCCCAGAGCCGTTAAAACAAAGCAAATAAAAGGTTTGAAAAAGCCAACGAACACAATCTCCCGCTTTCGGAGCCTGTGTATTAATTTGCGGATAAAGTTGGCTAAAGGCCTTCCGGTAGGCTTTGAAATATTGAGATTCCAAAGGCAGCAAAATCCAAGCAAGAACCAGCCAAAACAAGTTCACAATAACACTTGTTTTTGACGATCCGTTTTCGCGCCAAAGAGCTGCTTTATCTTTAAAGTAATTAATGACTGTTGCCAGCGGCATTTTTATTCAGTGAAATCGTCTGATAGAAACAATCAAAATCAGAAGCAATCTCAAGCAATTAGAGGTCAAATATGTCGGAAGTTTTACGAAGCGACTGATTATAAACAACTTCAAAAATAAAGCCTTAACAAAATGTTAGCTATTGACTGGCAAATGGTTCAATCAGGCAATAAAAAAGTTCAAACAGGAGAAAGACACTTCCTTATTTCTTTTATTATGAAAGAAACAAGGAAAACAACATGAAACGTCGAACAGCTTTTGTTCTATCTGGAGTCGGTATTGCTTTAGCGTGTTGCTTTGGCGCTGGTTACCGTTTTTTGCACAGTGCTCGTTTCGGAGCCATCCCATCAACGCCTTCTGCCTTTGCAAAATGCTCGCATTTTCATAATGGCACTTTTCACAACACCCTGCCGACTCCCGTACTCACCGATAACAGTACTATGGTCGAGGCTTTTGCCAAATCTCTGGTTACCCCAAAAATTGACCCTGAACCAACAGCCCCACTCCCAACAGTCAAAATAGATCTTAAGCAGCTTCCACAGCCAAACAATATTTTGATTTGGTTGGGCCACTCTTCTTTTTATATTCAGCTTTCCGGTAAAAGAATTTTGATTGACCCAGTGTTAAGCGATTATGCCTCTCCTATTTCCTGGAGTACTAAGGCCTTTAAAGGAACACATATTTATGATCCTAAAGACTTCCCGAATATAGATTTTTTGATTATTTCTCATGACCATTGGGACCATTTGGATTATCCCACTGTCATAGCATTAAAAGACAAAATCGGGAACATCATTTGTCCTTTGGGCACGGATGCACACTTTTTGCGATGGGGATTTCCTACCAAACAAATTCATAGTATTGTGACAAGGAAACTTGCGATTTTAATCGCGAGAGGAATTGTCACTGGCCCATTAGGGCGATTTTTTTGTATAATTCAGAAACCATGTGATTATTAATATATATGATTAACATAATATTTAATCGAAATTGTGTCTATCAAACTGCTTACCATGCGGTTTGGTGCCCCAAGTATCGAAAACCTATTTTGACCGGGGCGATTGCTTCAGAGATGAAATCCCTTATAGAAGCCATCTGTCTTGAACGGCAATGGAGTATTTTGGCTCTGGAAGTTCAACCGGATCACATCCACTTGTTTGTCAGTATTCCACCGGCTACTTCAGTTGCTGATGCAATCAAAATTTTAAAAGGTAGTACCGCTCGAAAGTTATTTGTAAAATTCCCTGAATTAAAAAAACAATTGTGGGGAGGTCATCTGTGGTCTCCGTCTTATTATGTGGGCACTGCCGGCAACGTCAGTTCCGAAACGATTCAGAAATACATTGAAAGAACTGAACATATCAAAGGGCGCCGGTAAGTTAAGCGCACCGTTTAACCTATCAACAACCGTTTGTATTCGGTTAAATGTGGATGCCGAGAGCGAGCAAAAATTGCATCTCACTCGCACTCTCTATCGTGACGCTTGTCGTTTGTTGGTCGACTTCGTTTGCAAAGATCCCGCTCAACGGAATTGGCAGCGTTTTAATCTTCACCATGCCGCTTACCATACGGTGAGAGCGACTATGCCGGATTTAGGCTCGCAGATGGTTTGCAATGCTATCCGTTCGGTTTCTTCGGCCTACAAAGCAGAACTAAGCAAACATCCGCGAAAAAACAAGACGGATCCGCTCAAGCGAATTGTTTTTAAAAATCCCTCCATCCATTTGGATAAGAATACCATTACTTATCACTCCGATTTAACGGCAGCCACCGTCTACACAGTACGGGGTCGTGTCAAAGTGGATTTATGTCCGGGGGAATTTCAAAAGCGATTACTTCAGCAAGGCAAGCTTAAAGAAAGCAATTTAGTCTATCGAAAGAACAAGAAAGGAGGCTTTTGGTCCCTTCACATCACTTTGGAGTTTGAATCCACACTGGGGGCTTTACCCAAGGAGTTGAGCAAAGAGGAAGTGATTGGAGTGGATGTGGGGAAAAACAATATCGCCGCGATATCCACCGGGCAGTTGTGGAAAGCCGCCCAATTAAAGTTCAAACGAGATAAATACTTAGGGTTGCGTGCGCGTTTACAACGCAATGGCTCGCAAAGTGCCAGACAGCACTTGCGCAAGGCTTCGGGTAGAGAAAGACGCCACGTAACACACATCAATCACGTTGTGAGTAAGTCAATTGTTCAAGAGGCGCTCAAGCGAAAAGCGAAGTTGGTGGTCTTGGAAAACTTGACGCATATCCGAGAGCGAATCAAGTGCGGCAAGCGAGTGAAAAGTCGCTTGCATCGCTGGTCTTTTAGAGAGCTTCAGCAGCAGATTGAATATAAAGCGCAAAGAAAAGGCATCCACGTTATATATGTGGATCCGCGCTATACATCACAAACGTGTTCGTCGTGTTTAACGATAGGGAAACGAGACAAGCATCGTTTCGTTTGCCCGAACTGTGGTCTCCGAGCGCACAGCGACTTGAATGCAAGTCGGAATCTGCAAGGATTGGGCTATCAGCTGATGGTTCAAGGGTTGCTGTAAACCAACCCCAATGTCGGATTGCTTAGACAATTACGATAAAGCTTTCGACATTTGTCGAGAGTTGTTTACCCCAGCTCACATCGGTAAATTCTGCATCTCAATGCATCTGTGGTATGAACCCTTTGAAAGGTTGTCTCAAAAAGCTGAAAAAGAAAAGATTCAATTAATTACTCCCAAAATGGGCGAAACTCTTTACCTGTCTAGACATTTGCCAAGACAATTGGCATGGTGGAAACAAAATATGAACCAGCAAAAGCAAGCATAAAAGTAAAATCATCTAAAAAAATTTGACAAATGTCAGATGATTAAATAAAATTTAGTTCTTCGTTAGATGATCGCGGGGTGGAGCAGTCTGGTAGCTCGTCGGGCTCATAACCCGAAGGTCGTTG
>UQUR01000019.1 GCA_900544345.1 uncultured Sutterella sp.
TCCCATTGCGCCGATGCGTATTGCATCGCCGGTCATCTTAAGGCAAAACGTCTGGTCGGTTATTACTTTCAAAAGCAAACCCGTCGACACAATCGGCAGATCCATAAGCCGACGATTCTGAAGGGTGGCTTGAGAAAGAGAAATCAGGCAGCTTACGAAATGAAGGTTTAATGAGAAATCAAAGAGTTAAAGTGGTTGTTGAGGGAGGCTGACGCCTCCCTGTCTTTTAGCGTTACGGTTTAATATTAGTCTTTGACTTAACATCTCCGCATCATCTTTAGTGCGGATTAACTTTATAGAACGCGTTTCAAGAAGGCTCGTGTTCGAGCTTCTTTGGGATTAACGAGCACTTCTTCTGGAGTTCCTTCTTCAACAATAACTCCGCCATCCATGAAAATGACACGGTCAGCGACCTCGCGAGCGAAGGTAATTTCGTGCGTGACCACAATCATGGTCATACCGTCATCGGCAAGACTTTTCATGACAGATAGCACTTCTCCGACTAATTCTGGGTCAAGAGCAGAGGTTGGCTCATCAAATAAAATGACTTTAGGATCCATTGCAAGCGTGCGGGCGATAGCGACACGTTGCTGTTGACCGCCAGAGAGTCGAACCGGATACTGATCGGCTTTATCAGCTAGACCCACGCGCTCTAACGTTTCAAGGGCGCGTTTTTGAGCTTCTTCTTTTGACTTGCCGCTTACGACCATTTGACCGAGCATCACATTTTCAATCACGCTTTTATGGGGCCAGAGATTAAAGCGCTGAAAGACCATTCCCAAATGTTCACGGACTTTATTGATGTTGACTTTACGATCGGTAATTTCTTGGTCGGCCACTTTGATGGAACCACGATCAGCGTCTTCAAGAGCGTTAATGCAGCGCAACATAGTGGATTTTCCGGAACCTGACGGTCCCAGTACCACCACTTTCTCACCGCGATGTACTGTGAGATTGATGCCTTTGAGGACTTCAAGCGGGCCATAATTTTTATGCAGATCGCGGATTTCAACAACCACTTCGTTACTCATTTGTCATCTCCTTTGCCCAAACGCTTTTCCATTTCACGGATAAGGTAGGCCAGGCCCAAAGTCATGACCCAATACATTAAAGAAATGGTGAGGTACGGTTCCCAATAACGAGCTGAGGCACCGGCAACGGTACGGGCGGCATAGGCGAGTTCTGTTAAGCCGATGGCCGAAACCAGTGAAGAGTCTTTCAAAATGGCAATAGCATTATTGCCGAGCGCTGGCAGCATTCGACGGAAGGCCTGAGGCATAATGATGTGACGCATGGTTTGCCACCAGGTCATACCAATCGAGCGTGCGGCCTCGGTTTGGCCTTTATCGAGCGATTGGATACCGGCGCGGAAAACTTCGCTCATGTAAGCACCGGCATTTAAGGTGATAGCACAAAAGCCAGCAATGAAGGCACCGTAGTTGCTGCGAAGTTCTCGAGCTAGTGCTCCGTCAATAATGAGACCGTCAACCGGATGAATGAAGATCGGTAAGACAGCAAAATACATCAAGAAGATTTGAACAAAAAGCGGAGTACCACGGAAAAAACTCACCCAAATCGTCACCGGCCAGCGCACACCGTAATAAAGAATCGTCTTCCAAGGATCGTGTCTGGCGCTAGCCATGCGAGCCATGCCGAGAATCATCCCTAAAATCACGCCGAAAAATACACATCCAACAGTCAGTTCTATGGTGATTTCAGCGCCTTCGACAAACAGCGGCCAATACTCAGCCAATACATCTAAACGAAAACCGCCCATTTATGATTGCCTCTTTTTAATTTCAAAAACCCGACAACGTCTTCATTAACGTTGTCGGGAAATTTTTTGTTATGTGTTGATCAATTATTTAATCGGTAATTGAGGAACGGGAGTGTTTTCACCGAACCACTTCTTATAGACCTTGGCATAAGCACCGGATTCAATGGTCTTTTTCAAACCGGCATTGATTTGGTCAAGTAATTCTTTATTGCCTTTGCGCACTGCAATACCGAAGTATTGATCTTCAAAACTCGGGTCACGAGTCATATTGAATTGTTTGTCCGGGTTTTGTGCAGCATAGTAGGCAAAGACGCCGACATCACCGATTGCGGCATCAACACCGCCCGCAGACAGTTCTTCTAAGGCGAGCGGCGTGTTATCAAAGCGCTTAATATTTTTGCTTGCTTTGCCGAAAACTTTAGTAGCGGCAATGTCGCCTGCAGAGTTAGCGACCACAGAGATGTTCTTGCCCTTCAAATCATTGATCGAATTTACTTTCAGATTCTTTTGCGTAAGGATCAATTGGTGGGCAGCAAAATAGGGTAACGAAAAATCAACAGCTTCCTGACGTTGCGGCGTGATCGTAATACCGCTCATAATCATGTCACGATCACCGTTTTTGACAGATTCAAAAATCACACCGAAAAGCGTATTGATAAATTCCACCTTAAAGCCCTGAGCCTTAGCGATCTCTTTCATCAAATCAATATCAAAACCCACAATCTCTTTATTGGGTGTTTGGAATTCAAACGGGCGATAGGTTGCTCCCGTTCCGACTGTGTAGGTCGGAGCCTCTTTGGCAGAGGCGGTTTGATCGGCCATAGCACCGCAGGAGAATCCGGCACAAGCCAAAGCGATAGAAGCAGAAACAATTAAGTGTTTAAAGGACATTTTGTACTCCGATATTGTTTTATCCATTTTTTAGGAAAATTGCTTTTCCTTTTTTGAATAGATTATTGGTGATTTTCAATTTGTGTACAAGTTGATTTTTTTCAAAAAGATCAAAAAGTTAAGCAAAGTTCCTTAGAGGAAAAAATGAAAACAAAAGCCCTCTTTTTGTCGGCTTTTTTATGCGATTTGGCGCTAAAACTAAAAAATTTTTTAAATGAAGTACTTAACTCAATAAGAAACAAAATGTCTAGAAAATAATCGACAAATCAGATTATTAAATCGGAAAAATCGATGGTTCTATCATCTCAAAACTTCAGTGCCGCTCGAGCGTCCCATTTAAAGTAAACCTGGCTAGAAATTTAAATAGGGATAATTGTGCTTCTATTATTTCAATTCCGTTCGGCACGGGAAAGTCGAATTTGTTGTAGAAAAAATAGAAAAGTTTTATCCGTTGAAGTGAGGTCTCGTAAAGTCTATAAGTCTCAGGCCACCTTGGATAATGTTCTGAAAATCGATGAGTGGAAACTGTTTGAAGCAACCGTTTTGTGTTCGGGCAATATCGAGTAGGTTAAAAAAAATCTATATCTGCCCTGGTATATGGTGATGTTTATTGAAGCTGACACGTCGCCTCAAACAGGGTTGCATGAAGTGGATCTCAGTGCACAATATCGTCTTGCTTGATGACTTTTAAAATCGTGAGACCAATAATCTTTAGGTCAAATAAAAAGGATTGCTTTCTCAGATACTCTTCGTCAAGCGCTGCCTTATCTTCGCCGCTGATGCAGGTGCGGCCGTTTACCTGAGCCCAGCCGGAAATGCCGGGCAACAATTTATCGACACCGGACTCTCTTCTGAGTCGTAGCACGTGACGTTCAATCGGCAATAGGGGGCGAGGACCGATTAAGCTCATGTCGCCGATTAAAACAGACCAAAATTGCGGGATTTCATCCAAACTGGTCTTGCGAATAAACGCACCGACTCGGGTGATATAGTGATTGGCTGTTTTAAATTCTTCAGCGGAAACGACCGGCGCCCCGATACACATGGATCGGAATTTAGGCATTGGAAACGGTTTGCTGTTTTTGCCGATTCGGGGAGACCAATAAAGAATGGGGCCGGGGGAATCAACTTTGATGGCAATGGCTACAATAAGCGCTACGGGCAGGACAACAGGTAACGAGGCCAGTACGAGCACAATATCAAGTAAGCGCTTCATTGTAAGGTACAAAATCTTTAAAACTGAGCTCTAAATTTTAAATCAATTTGCGAATATACGCGGCAAAAATTCTGTCAAAATGCCTGTCTATTGAGGAAAATACGGAGTTCTGCCTCCATTGCCGCTCCGATAGACTCATTTAAAAGTGCGTTTTGCTAAGAGATGGTTGTTGCTTTCTTTTCTGAGTGAGTAGGTATGTGAGTTAAAATAAGAAAAAAAGGATATTTTGTGTCTACCGGTCTATTTACTCACGACTCTTGCTATCGACATATTACGGGCTCCATGAGTCCCGAGTCGCCCAACCGTATTCGAGCGATTGAAGAGCGCCTTGTGGCTTCAGGTCTTGAAGGGGCGTTTACGCATAAGCAAACTCACCGCCAAGCGCAAATGGTTGATCTTTTAAGAGCTCATGAAGCTGATTACATTGAGCATGTTCGCTCATCCATTCCGACCGAAGACGGAAAGTTAATCCATATCAGTGAAGACACGGTCGTAAGCAGTGAATCGTGGACGGCTGCGCTAGAGAGTGCTGGATGCGTGCTTGAAGCGCTTGACTGCGTACATCAAGGACAACTCACTAATGCATTTTGCTGTGTAAGACCTCCGGGACACCATGCCCGTCGGGCTTCTGCGGGCGGTTTTTGCATTTTAAATAATGTTGCTATTGCAGCTCTTTATGCCCGAGACGTTTTAAAGATTGAGCGTATTGCAGTCATTGATATTGATGCGCATCACGGAGATGGAACCGAAGATATTTTGGCTGGGCAAAAAGCCATCAGTTTTTTCTCATTTTTTGAAAAAGATATATTTCCGTATCCTGCCTTGGAAAGCCAGGCAGGCAATATTCATAAAAGTGGATTAAGCGCGGGAGACACAGGGGAAAGGGCTTGTGAAATCATTCGTTGCGAATGGGAGCCTCTATTGAGACAATTTAATCCTCAGATCATTTTTATTTCCGCCGGTTTTGATGCTCACAGGTCAGATACCATGACAGGGCTTGAATTTTCTGATCTCGACTATGCTCATATTACGCGAATCATTGATGATATTGCCCGCAATGTGTGTGATGAAAAAATCGTGAGTGTTTTAGAGGGCGGTTACGAACCCCGAAGTCTTTCGAGAGCCGTCATTGCTCATATCAGAACTTTGGCCCATGTTTAAAGGATGAGTTTTCGTGTCGCTTTTTTCCATTGAACACTTAAAAGAAGGGGTCTCTAAACGAGAGGTTTGGTCTTGGGCTGCGTTTGATTTTGCCAATTCCGGTTATACAACGGTCGTTTTAACGGCCGTTTTCAATGCGTATTTTGTGAGCGTCATCTGCGCAGACGCCTCATGGGCTACGCTTTTGTGGACAAGCATCATTGCGGTAAGCAATATTCTTGCGATTGTTTTAATGCCCCTGATCGGTGCGGCAACTGACCTTAAAGGCAATAAAAAGTTTTGGACCGTCTTAATGAGTGCGCTTTGTATTGCTGCGACAGTGGGCTTAGCTTTCACAGGTCCTGGTACAATTGTTTGGGCTCTTTTAATGGTGGTTATCAGCAACTTTGCCTATAACGTTGGAGAAACACTTAATTCTGCTTTTTTACCTGAAATTGCCGATGAGCGCTCAATGGGGAAAGTCTCGGGCTGGGGATGGAGCTTTGGGTATTGCGGCGGTCTTTTGACATTAGGTTTAAGTTTGGCGCTCGTGCTTGTGATGCAGTCAAATGGAGCGGGAGCCGAGGATTACGTGCCATACACAATGCTTATTACTGCAGCTATTTTCTTGTTTGCAGCGCTACCTTTGGCACTATGGTTAAAGGAGCGAGCAGTTCCCAGAAGTAATGCCGCTTTTTGGCCATTGGTAAAGCAGTCGCAGGCCAGTTTAGTGAAAACATTTAAGAGTTTGCCAGAGCACAAAAATTTTGCATGGTTGGTTGCTAGTGGCTTGTCTTTTCAAGGCGGAATTGCCGTTGTGGTGACGTTGGCTGCCGTTTATGCCGATCAGGCAATGGGCTTTGCACCTGATGAAACGATCCTCTTAGTCTTACTTGTCAATATCACAGCAGCAATCGGTGCCTTTGCCTTTGGCTACGTTGAAGACAGAATTGGCCACAAAAATGCCCTCATTGTGACGCTTTTTATTTGGATGGCTATGGTGGGTGTTGCCTATTTTGCCCAAACGAAGCCTATTTTTTGGATTGCTGCTAATTTGGCCGGTATTGCTATGGGATCAAGCCAATCTGCTGGACGTGCTTTAGTTGGAGTGTTGGCACCTGAAAAAGATCGTGCTGCTTTTTACTCTTTCTGGAATATGGCTTTGTGGGTAGCTAATATCATCGGTCCCATGACCTATGGTTATATCACTTGGATCACCAATAATGACCAGCGTTTGGCGCTTCTTTGCACTGGGCTATTCTTTGTTTTGGGACTTATTTTGCTTTTACCAATGAGGTTTACCAGCAAAGAAAAATAGTTTAGGTTTGTCTCTAGAATCAGAATCTTCAAATCAGTTTGCTTTTATGTAATAGTTATTTCTTATAGATGAAATGAATATTATGGTGTAAAATTTTTACACCGTAAAAATTTTACACCATCTGACGAAACTATTATGTTATTGAAATTTCAAGTTAAAAACTTTAAGCAGTTTGAAAATCTCATTTTTGATTTCGAAAATGTTAGAGATTACAAGACTAATAAAGATTGCTTGGTTAAGAAAGGTGATGTACTAAAAACAGCTTTAATTTATGGTCCTAATGCTTCCGGTAAAAGTAATGTCGGTTTGGCGATATTTGATATTGTTCAGCATCTATTTGATCATCAAACAGATCCACTTGGTTACTCAAACTATTTAAATGCAGACAACCCTACCGAAGCCGCTTGGTTTTCATATAAATTTAAATTTAACAAAGATATTGTTTGCTACGAATATTCAAAATTAGACTATAAAACAGTTGTTGCCGAGGCTCTTTTTATTAATGAAAAGCTAGTTTTTTCCCTTGATAAAAGATCTAAGAAGCAGGATTTTTCGCATTTGAAGGACTGGGGTTTGTCAACTTTGAATCATCTTTATAAAGATGAAAGTATGTCCTTTTTAAGGTATGCAGCCAATAATGCTAATTTAAAGCAAAGCTCACCTATCAGAAAATTAATGAATTTTGTTGGTTCGATGTTATGGTTCAGAAGAGCTGATCGCGCTAGTAACTTTATTGGTTTTACCAGTAAGACTGAAAATATTGATGAATACATCATTAACAACGGTCTAGTTGAGAAATTTGAGCAGTTCTTGAGTCAATATGGTGTGAAAGAAAAGTTGGAAGTTGTGCAGTTGCCGGATAGAAAAGAAATTTATAGTGCACATAAGCAGAAATTGAATTTCTTTCGAGTAATGTCCAGCGGTACATCAGCATTATCCCTGCTTTTCTATTGGTCATGCTTTTTTGACAAAACAAGTTTCATTTTCATTGATGAGTTTGATGCCTTTTACCACGCAAAGGTATCTGAAGATGTTTTTAAGTTTCTAAAGTCTCTTAAACAACAAGTGGTACTGACTACTCACAATACGAACTTGTTAAATAACACCTTAACCCGGGCTGATTGTTGTTTCGAACTAAATACGGGTATTTTAAAATCTTTAGCTAATAGAACAAAACGAGAAATACGGGCAGGTAATAACTTAGAAAAACTATATTTGGCCGGAGAGTTTGATGGCGAGTCCTAAAAAGGTTTTGGTGATAGCGGAAGGAAAAAATGACAAGTCAATTATTAAGAGAATTTTTGAGGTATATGAGAAGAATGTAGAAGTAGTTACTTTCAAGACAGAAATATATCAACTATATGATATGTATGAGGCTCAAGGTGTAAAGTATGAAGATATTGATTTGCAACAGACACTTTTGACTGAACGCCCTAACTTAACGCCTAACGAAAAGAAAATTCTGCAGGATCGTTACGTTGATATTTTTCTAATTTTTGATTTCGATCCTCATGCAAGCCATGCCGAGATCAGAAAATTGGAAAAATTAGCTTCTCATTTCAAGGACTCTTCAGACATGGGGAAGTTGTTTATTAATTATCCTATGATGGAGTCCTATCAACATGTTGCGGACAGCAAATTAAAAGCGGGGCTCGTTGATAGGCAATTTTTAGAAAGCCGATTTAGTGATAAAGATCTTATCAAAGAGAGTAATCAGGTTAGGTATAAAGTCCGGGCGAAGCAGGAAGGTTTTTCGAGGAAACAATTAACGAAAAACGAATGGAATCTTCTAATCAGTCACCATCTCTATAAAATTGAAAGCATAGTAGGTTCATTAAGAAAGGTAGAGTATTCCCAAAAAAAGTTCTTAGAACTTTTGCTTTTGCAAGGCAAGTCTTATCAAGAAGATAAAACGGGATATATTCTTAATACATCAGTGACAATTATCCCAGAACTTTATCCAAGTGATTGGCACGATTTCACTAATGACATCGCCTTGAGCTTAAAGCAAAACGTCGAATTTTAAGTATGCCCCGATTCTAAAGCATACCAATTGAAGAGTAAGATATACGTAGTACGTACGAAAGTGGTGACATAGATCGGCGGTTGCCACAAATTGGAGTAATTATTCCCTGCAGTCGGCTGTTTTTTATTTTCGGACTCATTTTGCTTTTACCAATGAAACTCAATCAAAAAAAACAACAAATTTTTTTCTAAAGATAGGCAGACTATCTCATTGTCTGGTAAGGATTTTTTCGTATAAAAAGAAAGGTTTTGCCAGCTATTTCTGATACACTGCAAAGCATGGGGGGTGCCCCATCGCTGTCTTCATTTCTTGTGGGCACTCGTTTTTCATGTGGAGTGGTCGATGCGAGTGTTTCTCTTTTGCGTCACTCTGGCTTTCTCCGGTTTGACGTTCGCCCAAGTTCTGCCTGTCGCTCCTCGTACAGCTGATCGTGATCTGCAACAGTTACACCAAGACTTCGATCGTTATCGAATCGAAGAAGAGATCAGTTCGTTGCGTCAGAATGCTTTGCCAGCTGAAAAAACAGTTCCGAGAAATGAAGCCTCTCAAATGAATGCGACTTTTGAATTTAATAATTTCATAAAGTTGAAGAGTTGCCTATGATATATATCATGAATAATATATCAACATGCTTAATTCGACATCTTCTGGACCAATATTTTCGTAGCTATGGCTGCAATCTGCCTTAAAAGAGATAGAGTCTCCTTTTTTTAACTCAAAGATCTGATCGTTGCCTGTAAACCTGAAGTTGTCCACTGAAAATCGAGAAGGATTGTCTGAATTCAGACTAAGAACATTTCCTACTCGAGTAACCACTCGATGATATTGAGTTGTTTGACACCATCAAAGTTTCTGCCTTTGCCAAGCGTATCCATTGTCAATAGAAAACGGGGATAGGCGTCTTTAATACCTTCAAAAGCGCTCAGTTCCCTATCCAAAGTATTGGGATCCAAGACCGTTTGAGCGACTTGATAGTATGCAAAACCATCATTGGTTTGAACAATGAAATCAATTTCTTTTTGTGCATTTTTGCCGATTCGAACTCTTTTAAAACGTCGACATAATTCTAGATAAACAATATTTTCCAATATGTGACCGTAATCCTTAACTGGGGAGATGATCAGATGATGTCTGAAACCTGTATCTGTTAAGTAATATTTTTCCTCTGTTCGTAAAGTCGCTTTTCCTCGGACATCAAAACGAGGGACGCGCTCGATAAAGTAGCTGTCAATCAAAGCATTCAAATACGTTGATAGTGTCAGTCTGGAAATCTCTACTTTTTGAGATTTGAGAATGTTAATGATATTCGTCGAAGAGAATGCACTTCCAATATTGGATGCTAAAAAACAACACAATTTGAATAATGTTTCTGTGTCTCTGATCT
This sequence comes from uncultured Sutterella sp., assembly GCA_900544345.1. Classification (GTDB taxonomy): domain Bacteria; phylum Pseudomonadota; class Gammaproteobacteria; order Burkholderiales; family Burkholderiaceae_F; genus Aphodousia. Next base: position 9,753 of record UQUR01000019.1, read on the forward strand.
TCAGTCTCCAGGAAATGTCTTTCAAAATAATGGATTGAATCAAATCGCTGTAATAGATGGCTATATGGTCTGGATCATTTCGATCACGTACTAAAGCTGGAAAACTTCCGATCTGAAGATAACGCTCAAAATCTTCCTGTGCTGTCAATCTGTCGTTAACTACTGCATTACGGAATTCTTTAAAGGAGAGCGGAAACATTTCTATTTTTGTATATCGTCCCGTTAAAAAGGTAGTAAGTTCTCCTGACAGCAAATATGCGTTAGATCCCGTAACATACAAATCGATGTTGGTTCGTTTAACCAAACTCGCTAATACCTCCTCGAAATGCGGACAGAGTTGTACTTCGTCAATAAATACAAAGTAAGTGTTTTCATCCTTAATGCGCTCTAAAACATAAGAATGAAGTGTTTTAGGATCCCGAAGAGAATTAAGAAGCAAATCATCCAATTCAATGCAAATCAAGTGATCGGGTTCAATACCTCTATTAAGAAGATCTTTTTGGAAAAGCTTAAGCAAAAAAGATTTTCCGCATCGTCTGGGCCCCATAATGACTTTAATTAGATTGTTATTTTGAAAACCGGTCAGTTTCTTAAGATAATCTGGGCGGGAAATAATATTGTTTAACATAATAGTTAAGATTATTAATTTGTTTTATTTTGATTATTATAATATACAAAAATAAAAATAAACAAAGTTTTGAATAATATGATTTCTTATATTTTAGTCTGTGTTTCGAGAGGTTTCTTCTCTTTCATTCATGATCAATCACCTTCAAAGTTAAGACTTAATTGATCGCCGGCATCAATTTTTTCTTTGAAAGAAAAGTTTGGATGAAGCGCTTTTTGAAAGACATAACTAAAGGCTTTATCAAAGGTCAGTACCTCATGATTGTGTATTGCTTCAAACAGATCAGGTTTTAGGATTACGCCTCGCTGAAGGGTGGCGTTTTCGTCGGTGTGTGTAACCCACAGAGGTTTGTTGCGCTCTGTTTGGTAAATAAGATTAGAAGTCAGAAGCGCTAAAACCAAGCGTTCAAAGGAAAGCGAAGTGTCTATCTGATGGTATAGAGTCTCTGAAAAGAAAAATCCTTCATCAATCAATGTTTCCGAAAGGCATTCTTCGTGGGAAGTCATAAAGCTTGTAAAAGAGTGAAGAGCATCTTTGAAATCATTTTGTTGGATCTCTATAGCTAATTGCCAAATAAGAGTAGGTTGCGAAGGCGTTTTTTCAGGCAACTGCTCAGTAAAAGCTTTATTACTAATTTGCATCACCTCTCGAGTTAACTGCGAAAGCCCTGCAGATTGATCAAGAGTGAGTTTCACTTCAAAATCGCGCTTAATGGTTTTAGCGTACAAAATGCGGCTTGCTGTTAAGAAGTAGGTATCCGATAATTTAATTGCCTCACGGGGTTTAGCATTTGGGGTTACTGAGATCATGCAAGTTGCTGTCCTCTTTTGTGAGATCATGGAAATTCCGCTTGAAAGAAGGCATCCGGCCCATATATCGGGATCAGTCGGTAAATCAACGAGTCCGAGTTTCTTCATATCATCGATGAGAATCGGGTAGACATCCGGCCAAAAAAGGAAAAGACCGTCTGCGCCTTTTTCTTAAAGGGCTGTCTTTTGCATTTAATTCCCAATCATTAACGATTCGTGTCCGAAGGATGCGAATAAGCGTTTCTTGCCAACCGTCAGGAGCTAAAATTTCTCCTAACTCTTTCCCCAGTCTTTCGCGTTCTAAAAGACAGGTTCGATAAACCCCTAAATCACGAGCTTTAATTACTGATGATGGAATGTCTGTAAGAGGAGCGTTTCCAGAAAGACAATTCATCAGTTCCAGAAGTGGTAAAGACCCCGCATCAGCTAACCAAGCTAGTGTTTCTGGATAAAGGACGTGTCTAGCTAAGAAAAGCCTTAAATTTTCTTTTGAATGGTTTAAGGGATGAGTTTGTGTATTCCAATGAAGTTGTAATTTAAGATCAGAATTTTTTGAAAGTTTCTCTTTTACCCATTGAATGTAGGGCATTGCAAGAGGTTCAAAAGCAACGTTTTTGATGTGGTTTGCCTCACTAATATGGAAAAATGAATCATCGTGCTGAGGAGCAACTTCAGCAATCTGAAGATTTTGAAAAGTATCCAAAAAGGAGCAAAGGCTTGCCAGAGCAGCAGAAGCTTTAAGTCTTCCTTGCAAGAGATGCTGAGCCATGATGTTTTTCTCGAGTTCCACCGTGCTTTCCATGATTTCTATGGCATAAGTGGCTGCAGTGAGGCTCGCTCTGAAAAGATCGCCTTCAGAGCTAAAGATTCCCTTTGGACGATAGGGTAATCTTCCGGTTACAAGAGCCAATTGCCTGATACAAGGCAGAATTTTTGATTGCCAACTTGCTTGATCGGAATAAGCAATTTCAAGGCGCTCAATCAAGAGTTTATTTTCCTCAAAAAATAACTCGATTTCGATTGGTTGCAATATTTTTGGCAAATGATTACCTGAAGAAGCTCTTTTGATCAGGTGAAAAGAAATCATTTAAAAGCCCCTTCGATGTAAGCATTAAGCACTGTTTTAAAGCAGAGTCTGTGTTTGATTGCACTATTGATTGCTTTAATAAGCCGCTTATGTTCCTGGTCGAAATGATGAGGAATTAAGAAAGGTCCCATTCTTTTTATTTTGGGGATTATTGGAGTGCTTTCATCATCAAAATAAGCATGAAGGCTTGAGGGGAAATCGCTGGCTACAACAGATTTGGGATTGTCAGAGCGATAGGGGATTAGCCCTTTAGCATTAAACCAGTGATAAAGATTCATCACTGGATGGCAATCTTTGGAGTGATTGGCTAATACAGTTGGTGAGTGTTCGAACGCTTCGACAGTTTTTATAAAAGCTTCCAGTCTGTTTAATCCCAAATTAAGCAGAAGCTCAAATAATCGAGTTGCGACATAGAGAAAATAACGATCGAAGGAATATCGCTCCAAAAGGTGTTTCTGAATTTTAGTTTTTCGAAGGAATTCAATCTCCGGAACACTTCCTTTGCGAAGTTGCTTAACACGATAAACCGTTAGACCGGTTAACGCTGCAATACAATCATGAGGAAGTTTTGTTTGAAAAAGTCGATCATAGAAAATCGTTTGATTGCTGTTTAGTCGGGGGGGGGGTAAAACACCTGAATGATGAGATTTTTTCATCATTTTAAATAATGAATCAACAATAACAAAGTGATTTTTGCTATCAGTATTAAGTAAGCTCCAGTGTTGGTCTTTTAGGCATAATGGTCCATGTAAAGTTTCTGGATCGGAGATCTTTGAATTTATGGTTACCCCAGTGTGTTCTCCCAAAATGAAACTTTGAAAATGAGCGTTTAACCAAATGTTTTTTATAGCCGAAGTTTCTTCAATGACAATATTTTGTTCGCTGGCATGAAGTGAAAAAAATGGCAGAGGATATAAACCAAATGCTTTGATTGCGTTTTCAATGATAACTTCTTCTGCGTCCGCAAAAATGTCATAGAAACCACAATGGCGTTTATAGTCCTCTTTCATTAATTCTCTGATTTTTAGGTAGTTGAAAAAGGTAATGACGTTATAAGAAGAGAGATTTTTCATGATTTCCTTAAACGAGCAAAAAGATAAAAAATCAGGCTTCTAAAGCCAAAAGAGTCGCGAATTGTAATGATGATGAGTTCAGTACTGGGCTATGAGAAAAATCAAATAAGTGTCGACTCTTTAGGGTTTAAACGACAATAGATATATAAAATTTAGGGTATTGTTCTAAAGATGGATACTCATTCAAAATGCAAAGTTTTCTCTCAGAGAGTCGTGTGAGTTGTGACTTAACAGCTTGTGGATTAATACTTAATATCGGACGTCAGCGTTTGAGCGACTCTGAGTATGAAAGCCTTTTGAAAAAGGCG
>UQUR01000020.1 GCA_900544345.1 uncultured Sutterella sp.
AGGCTAGTCAACCAAGGCTTTCACAAGCCTCTGCCTTTAGGCAGGGGTAGTTGACATTATTCAGAAAGTGACCAGCCCAGTCCGGGGTGCGTCTTAATTAAAGCAGTATCAAATGGTTTATCAATGGCGCGTCTCAACAGATATAAATTAGCCCTGAGGCTATCGGAATCAGGAGGCGAGCCATTCCAGACAACCGTTTCCAAACGAGAGCGACTGACTACTGCGGGGCTTTTAGCCATCAGCTCTTTGAGAATTGACAGGCAGGTGGGATTAAGTTTAATAGAGGTGTTTGCACGAGTTACCTTCAGTGTTTTCAGATTGAAGGTGAGGTCTGCGACCTGTAATACATCTTTTTCGCTGCCGTAACTACGCCTCAAAAGCGCTTCTATGCGGGCGGCAAGCTCTTTGAGCGCAAAGGGCTTAATGAGGTAGTCATCAGCTCCAACTTCAAGCCCTCTAACACGGTCGTCAATACTGTCGCGTGCGGTCAGCATTAGTATGGGAATACTATTGCCTTCACGGCGCAATAACTGGCAGATGGATAGTCCATCAATAAGCGGCAATCCGATATCGAGGACACAGAGGCTGTAAGAGCCATTCTTTAAGCGCTCAAGTGCATCGGCTCCGTTCAAAGCTGTTTCTACTGAAAAGCCTTTGATGACTAAATAATCCCGAACATTGTAGAGAATGTCGACATTGTCATCGACTATTAAGATCGGTAAAGACACTTCAACCCCTTTGTCAGTTGACTCTACTTATTTGAAGCAGTCTGCTCTAGGAAGACTGCGCTTTCAACTCCTTTTCAAAGTAAAAGCCTGCTCGGTTGATGGCTATCAATCGATTTTACGGTTTTTTGACGTCATTTTAACGCTGATTTTGCCTTACATAAACGATAGTTGTACTCGTATCGGTTTAGCTAAAACAAAGAGGAAAATGTACTCAGAAACTCGTTCATACAATCCGTGGATTTGGCTTGTGCTGCCCATCTGGTGCTTGGCGTTTTTAGTTCTTTTTCCACCGCATCAGTTGGACATTGCCGTCAGCCGACTATTCTGGATTGACGGTGACTGGCCTTGGCATCACAACGTTTTTTTCTCTGAAGTGCTGCATAAAGGTGCCAAGGCAGTCCCTATTATCTTTGCACTGTGGGTCATTTATCAGCTTTTTCGTTTAAAGCTTCAGAAATCAATAGAAGATAGGCAAGAGAAAATCAAGCGCTACGCCTATGTGTTTGTCGCAATGCTCACAAGTGTGCTTTTATGCTGGTGGCTTAAACAGACAACAGGAGTGAGTTGTCCTTGGACGACAACCGTTTTTGGGGGCTCAGATCTAATCACCGATCCGGGCTGGTCTTTAGTTGCTCGGGCAGGCAACTGCTGGCCGGGAGGACACGCTGGCACCGGTTTTTGCCTTTTTGCTCTTTTCTTTGCCCTTCGTGATCACCATCCGGCTTATGCACGCTGGTGCTTATTGGCAGTATTCGTCTTCGGCTCTATCTGCGGTTTCGCCCGTACGATGCAGGGTGCGCATTTTGTTTCGCACAATATCGCCACGATGCTCATTGACTGGATCGTATGTGCAGTTTTATACGTTCTTTTCTTTGACCGGGAAAAAATTATCAGTCGTTTTCTCAAGGATGGCCCGGTGACGAGTCACGCGCAGAGTGTTTTTGCTGCCGCTTTATTTTGGACAATCTTTTTAGATGTTCCTTTTTGGCGAGCACTTATTGGAACAGCCGGCAGTGATCCAGAACTGATAGCACAAACACTTTTTCTATCAGTGGTACTAGCTTTAAGTTTCTTCTTTGTAGCCTTGTCTGTCATTGAGTTACTCGCTATTTCGCCCAAACGCGTTTTTCAGCTTTTTATGTTGATCTTATCCATTTCTGGGGTAACTGCTTTAATCAGTGCGCTTTTGTACGGCACGACAATGACCCCTGATATGGTGAGAAATTTCCTCCAAACAGATACCAAAGAAGCTTCGATGTACCTATCAGTGTCCTCGGTTTTGCTTTTTGCTTTTTTGTTTATTCCGGCGATTTTGATTCTGAAAAACAGTAAGAGCACTACCGTAACGCTCGAAGATCGCTTCAAGCGGTTAGGGTTGTCTGCGCTTTTTCTTTTAATTGGGATTTTGCTACTTTTGAGTCAGTTGCAGCCCTTCTCAGCCATCATGCGGATGGACAAATCCATGCGCTACATGATTGCACCCTTCAATGTGGTTTACTCAACGGCCTCAACTCTATTGCGTGATAAAAATACGGATGCCGAACGTGTCAGACATATTGTGGATCCCAATCCTTATGCTACAGAAAAGCCTCAACGTGCAACCGTTTTTGTTCTGATGATAGGCGAGACGGCTCGGTCAGCCAATTGGCAATTGGCGGGCTACGGACGGGAGACTACACCTAGGCTAGCGGCAATGGATATTATCAATATTCCTAAAGTGCAGGCTTGCGGGACAAGTACAGATGTTTCTTTGCCTTGTATGTTAAGCCGTATCGGACGCAGGGACTATGATCGGGACCGTATTTTAAGTGAAGAGGCATTACCCTCATTGCTTCAGCGCTCAGGATTTAATGTCACTTGGATTGATAATCAGTCGGGCAGTAAAGGTACTAGCGACGGCGTTAAAACGGTAAAACTCAGTGACGATAAAACGCTTTGCAACGGCTCTGACTGTATGGATATGGCTTTTGTGTTGGATCTGAAAAAGCGATTGCAAACCGTTAAGCCAGGAGAAAGGCAGGTTTTAATTCTTCACATGATGGGCTCGCACGGTCCTGCCTACGATCTGCGCTCAGAAGATCAAGATAAGGTATTTGGCAAAGTTTGCAATGATCCGAGTTTCAGGCGCTGCAGTCCTGAAGAAATTGTCAATGCTTATGACGCCAGTATTCGTTATACGGATCGAGTACTTGCTGAGGTTCTTCGTACGCTTCAATCGAAAAAGGATATAGATACCGCTTTTATTTATCTTTCGGACCACGGAGAAAGCTTAGGAGAAGGGGGACTCTTTTTGCATGGCGCTCCCTATAAGATGGCTCCTGATGAGCAAAAAATCATACCAATGGTGATGTGGCTTTCTGATGGATTTAAAGCTGACTACGCTGTATCGCAGTCAGCGATTGAAAAGGCGATTCAAAAACCTGTTACCCATGATCATCTGTATCACACCGTTTTGGGTCTTCTAAATATCCATTCAATGACTTATGAAAGCCGTTGGGATTTAAGTAATGAAGAGAAAAATTAGGACATCCATATTTCTCCTTTTTTAGAGTGACTGCAAACTGCTTCGGGTACAAAAAATGACCCATATTCGAGGGCTACTTTTTAGGTGTTGTGTCTAAACCTATTTTTGCATTGGCAACGAGAATGCCGGTTTCATATTTTTAGCGGCTTCAGACTTTGCCTTTGCATTTTGTACAAATCTAATCGGTCTATTGACAGCTATTGTGTTGTTTGGACTTCACTTGGCGGCTACGCAGGGGATTCTTGCTGCTATGGTCTCACAAATAGCGCCCAAAGAGCAAAGAGCGACAGATTTTGGAGTTTTTAATCTGTTTTGCGGTCTTGCTCTGCTGTTGTCGGGTTTGTTAATTGGAGCCTTATGGCAGCTTTTGGGCGCGCAGAGCTCATTTATAGCGGCAGGTATTTTTGCTTTTGTCTCACTATTTTTAATTCGAGCGTTCAGGTTGCTATGATTGACTCGTTTATTTTCTGAGCAGCCCTTATGATCAATACCTCTTTATTTGGTTTATTTTTGGTAACAGCAGCATTAGCTGTCGCCACACCTGGCCCCGGTGTTTTGTTGACGTTGACAAGTGCCATTCGTTACGGACTACGCACAGCTGTCTATGTCATTTTAGGAACGTCAACGGGCACGGTTATCATGTCGGCAATTTCTTCAACGGGATTAGGCATTTTGATCGCAACGTCACCGGCAACCTACGAAGCGATTAAGGCTTTAGGTGCTTTATATATGGTTTGGTTGGGCTACAAGCTCTTTCGAGCCAAACCCTTCAGTTTTGATTTGGCTTCTAAAGAAAAAGCATCCAATGTGACTATCAAACAAAAAAGTGTTCTGTGTCTGCAGGGTATCTCGCTTCAGATGACCAATCCCATGCTCATCATGTTTTTCATCTCTCTTTTCCCTCAGTTTATTGACCACCGCCTGGCTTTTTTGCCGCAAGTCGTCCTTATGACTGTGACTTATTTTTGCATTGTTTTTACTATACATTGTGGCTACGGCTGGATTGCTTCTAATTTCAGAGGTCTGCTTTCTACACCTAAAGCTGCAAAAATCGTCAATTGTGTAGGCGGAGCATTTTTTATTTTCCTAGCGTTAAGAGTTTTCTATGGCATGTGGATAGAAACAACGCTCTAATATTTCTAAATAGGACTATTTTTTTCGCTAAACTACTCCTGTTTTGGCACCTGAAGGTAAAGAAATGTTTGAAATTCGACAAGCCCAAGAAAAAGACTGTGCACTTATTTTGGAATTCATTCGCCGTTTGGCTGATTATGAAAAGTTATTAAACGAAGTGACAGCAACCGAAGAGGACGTGCGGCGCGAGCTTTTCACTGAACCCGCTTCAGCCCATGCATTGATTGCTTTCGAAAATGATAAGCCCGTGGGCTTTGCTCTTTACTTTTATAATTTTTCGACTTTTTTAACCCGCAGGGGTTTATATCTTGAAGATATTTTTGTTGATCCGGCCTACCGTGGTAAGGGTTACGGAAAAGCGCTCATGAAGCATTTAGCTCAGATTGCAGTCGATGAGCAATGCGGTCGATTTGAGTGGGTGGTGCTTGAGTGGAATAAACCTGCCATCGGTTTTTACGAAAAAATTGGTGCTAAATTAATGAATGATTGGCGGCTTTGTCGTTTAACGGGTGAAGCGCTTGAGCATTTTGCTAAAGGTTCATAAATTATGGCTTCGCAAGTACTAGCGCGTAAATGGCGCCCTCATGATTTCGAAAGTGTGGTGGGTCAAGAGCCTGTTGTGCAGGCTCTCACGCATGCGTTAAGAGAAAATCGGCTCCACCATGCCTATTTATTTACTGGTACCCGAGGCGTCGGTAAGACGACTTTGTCGCGTATTTTGGCTAAAAGTCTCAATTGCGTTGGTCCTGATGGCAAGGGTGGCGTGACCGATCACCCATGTGGTGTTTGTGAAGCCTGTCGTGCAATCGATGAAGGCCGCTTTGTAGATTACATTGAAATGGACGCGGCCAGCAACCGCTCGGTCGAGGAAATGACTGCGCTTTTGGAGCAGGCGATGTATGCGCCAACCAACGCGCGCTACAAAGTCTACATGATCGACGAAGTGCATCAGCTCACCTCGCACGCTTTCAACGCCATGCTCAAGACGCTCGAAGAGCCGCCCGAGTACGTCAAGTTTATTTTGGCTACGACTGATCCGCAGAAGGTTCCTGTGACGGTGCTCTCGCGCTGCCTGCAGTTTAATTTAAAAAATGTCTCGCCTCAGACGGTCGCAGACCATATGGCGCACATTTTGAAAGAAGAAAAAATTCAGGCTGAGCCCGCTGCCTTAAAGCTATTAGGCGTCGGAGCAAGAGGTTCAATGCGTGATGGTTTGAGTCTTTTGGATCAGGCGATTGCTTTTGCAGGCGATAAACCCATAACGCTAGAGAGTGTGCGCGAGATGCTTGGCATGATGGATAGCGACGTACTCATTAAGCTTTTGGGGTATTTGGCAGAAGGCAACGCCCACGAAATGATGCAAATCGCGCAGCAAATGTCGATGCGAAGCCTCTCCTTTAGTCAAGCGATCCGCGATTTGGCCTCACTTTTGCACCGCATTGCACTTGCTCAGTTTGATACCGCAAGCATAGCCTCCGACGATATGGATCGGGAAGCGATTTTGGCGCTTGCCCGAACCTTTACACCTCAGGAAGTGCAGCTTTATTATCAAATTGCTTTAAATGCCAGAGGCGATATGAATCTGGCGCCCGATGAGTACGCGGGCTTTACGATGGCACTATTGAGAATGCTTGCGTTTAAGCCCGCTGGTAGCGTCACGGTAAAGCTTCCCGAGCGCTTTAAGGCAAAAGAAGCGGATGTGAAATCTGACTCTTTCACAAACCAAAAGAGTCAACCTGAAGTGATGCCTAAGGTTTCTGAAGCGCAAACTCCTGCTGTGGCAGAAAGACCGATTGAGAAGAAAGTTTCTGAGACCTCGCAACCTGCTCCCTGGGAGGATGTTTCGCTGGGGGAGTCTCATCCGGGCAGTGAGTCCAAGCCTGCTGCCCAGGATAAGATTGATGAGAAACTCGCCGAGCCTGAGGATTTAGCAAAATCTTTTGAAAAAGAGGAAGAGGACGCACCTTTTGTGAATGCGTATGATGAATATGCCTCACAAATGGAGCCCTCAATTGAGGATTACGGTTTTGAAAGTACCGTGTCTGACTCGGAGCCTCAAGTCGAGCCGCAAGAGTCTGAGACAAGCTTTGCTGATCGGTATGATTACGCTGAGGATTACGATCAGATCCCGGACTTTACCGAAGTGGGTAAGCTTTGGTACGAAAAGCTTCGCTACACTTATCCGGCGACCTACGCTAAGGACATATTGGAACGAAGTGAGTGCGTCTCGATTGAGGACGATCTGATCACGCTTCGCATTGATCCTCTTTATGAGAACCGGCTTAAAAATAAAAAGGCAATGCTTTTGGTGCAGCGGATTGTCGATCCGCTTTTCGGTCGCCGCATGAGGTTTAATTTTGAATTGCAAACACCTCGTTCCCGAACTATTTCTCAGGAACGTGCGCGGCTTAAAAAAGAACAACGTCAGGCCGAAGAGGAACAAAAGCGGAAAAATAAATACATTACGATTACCGATGAGGCAGAGCGCAAGGCTGCGATTGAAACGCTCAAAAAAACGCCTTTAGCTAAAACCGTCATGAGACGGTTTAATGCACGGATTGACCCGTTATCGGTGAAAAAGAAAATTTCTTAAACCATTTCAAACGAAAGGATAAATTATGCGCGGAAATATGGGAGCACTCTTAAAGCAAGCCGCACGAGTGCAGGAAAACATCAAACGTTTGCAGCACGAGCTCGATCATTTGGAAGTGACGGGCAGTGCCAGCGGTAATCTTGTTCAGGTGACAATGACCTGTAAGCATGCTTTGAAATCCGTCAAGGTTGATCCGAGCCTTCTGCAAGAGGATGTCGACATGGTTGAAGATTTGATTTTTATGGCCACTAAAGACTGCCTCGATCAGATTGAAAAGATCACGAAAGAGAAAATGGCGGCAGCCACCGCCGGTATGCCCTTACCTCCGGGCATGTCGTTTTAAGGTCGGCTAAGAAGATGTCGCTTAGCCCTAGTCTGGACGATCTTGTTGATGCATTGCGCCGCTTGCCGGGTCTTGGACCTCGCTCAGCCGCTCGCATTGCCGAATCGCTTTTGTCCGATAATCGGGCAGGCGCTCTTAAGCTTGTCCGGACCCTCGATCGGGCAGTAAAGACCGTCAAGCACTGTAAGCTCTGCAATACGCTCACCGACGATGAGGTGTGCGCCATTTGTGCCGATGACAAGCGCGATAGAAGCAAAATCTGTGTGGTCGAAAACCCGGCTGATCAACGCGTCATTGAAGAGACGATGACCTATCGAGGACTGTACTTTGTTCTAATGGGGCTAGTTTCACCTGTGAAAGGAATTGGAGCTGAGGAGCTTCATCTCAGTAAACTTTTTGAGCGGGTGAAAAGCGATAAGGCTGTGCGTGAAGTGCTGATAGCAACACCATATACACCGGAGGGCGATGCAACAGCACACTTTATTGCAAAGGCAATGGCATCTGTCGCACCGGATGTTCGGGTCACGAGACTCGCGCGGGGGATTCCTGCTGGAGTGGAACTCGAATTTACCGATGCTAATACGATTGCAGGGGCTATTTTTGCTCGTCGATAAGTAGGAGCGTTATGTCGAAAGAACATGTTAAAGCGGCGCTTATACAAGCGCGAGATGCACTTGAAGCATTAATTGCAGCCGATGAAACGCAAGAGGCGATTGTAAAAGCCTCTGAGCTTATGATCGAAGCGATCCGCAGCGGTCACAAAATTTTATCGTGCGGCAACGGGGGCTCGCTTTGCGACTCAATGCATTTTGCAGAGGAAATGACTGGACGCTTCAGAAGTGATCGGCCGGGTTATGCGGCAATTGCAATAGCTGATGCTTCACATATGAGTTGCGTCGGAAACGATTACGGGTATAGGGATGTTTTTTCGCGCTATGTTCGGGCAGTAGGACAACCGGGGGATGTTCTCTTAGCCATTACCACTTCGGGAACAAGTGCAAACGTCATCGATGCAGTGGATGTTGCACACGAAAAAGGTATGAAGGTTGTGGGTTTAACCGGTAAATTTGAAAGTCCTCTTGCACAAAAAGCTGATGTGGCGATTGTGACACCGGCAGGCCGATGGGCTGACCGAGTACAAGAACTTCACATCAAAACGATCCATATCCTGATCGAATTGGTTGAGCGAACCTTGGCGCCTGAGAACTATAAAGATTAGAAATCAAAAATTGCGGTCACCGGAAGAAATCTGCCAACTGGTGACCGCCGTTTTTCTACTTCTAAAGAAAAGTCGTAATAACCACAATCCAACAGGGAATCGTCACAATAGCCGCTAATGTGTGAGCGGTGGTGATACCAGCTACAAGTGGCGCATTTCCTCTCATACTGGCCGTCATAACGTAGCAAGACTGTGCGGTAGGTAACATCGCAAAAATCATTAATGCGCCTGCTGCAGCAGGGGCTAAGTCAAATACTAAGCAAAATAGTAAGGCTACGGCAGGTGTAGCAACAAGGCGTTCGGCGGTATTGGCAGTAATGAGTTTCCACTCAGATTTCACGTCACCGAGTCTTAGGCCAGCGCCAATGCACAAAAGCCCCATTGCCAGAGAGGCATTGCCCAAGGATTTGAAAAATGTCATGGCAACAGCGGGTATTTCAATGGAGCCTAGGTTAACGATGAGTCCCAGGGTTGTAGCAATAATCAAAGGGTTGGTCACAATGGCTTTGAAAGTTTTTGCTAAAACATTGCTTTTACCCTCGGTTTTTTCTTGCTGAGCAACAGCGCTGGCTAAGGCTGCTACTGCAATGGAATTGCTGATCGGAACCCAAAAAGCAATTAAAAGCGACATTAATGCCAGACCTTCCTGACCGAAAAGTCGGGAAACTAAAGCAAAACCTACGTAAGTATTGAAACGAAAACCGCAATGAAAAGCTGAGGCGTGAGTAACAGGATCGGCCTTAATGAGATAGCGAATCGAGTATGACATGACAACGGCACACATCATGGCGCAAATCGCAACAACTAGGTAAAGCCCGGCTTCATCGAGCGTTAGGTTAGAGGTGGCAACAGAGGTGAATAGGAGCGGCGGGAAAAGGACGTAGAAGACTATTTTTTCGGCGCCTTTCCAGAATGTTTGGTTAAATACCCCATCTTGGAAGAACTTCATCAAAAGGAAACCAACCAATATCACCAGAAAATCGGGCAGGATGAGTAAAACGCTAAGCATTGTTATTGCATCGTTAAGTTCACTGATGCAATCAGTATAGAGTCTTCACTAAAATAAGAAAAGCGAATATTTCTTCTGTTAATTATTCTGGATTGTCATTTATCTATGGATATCAAAAAGTTTCGAGCCTTTTTGACTACTGTTGAATGCGGCAGTTTTACGGAAGCTGCCAACCGTCTCTTTTGCACGCAATCTGCTGTGAGTCGTATGGTCGCTGATCTTGAAAGTCAGTGGGGGCTCGCACTTATAAACCGAAAAAAGACCGGGCTAACTTTAACTACAGCTGGAGCTTCACTTTTGCCTTATATTCGTCAGATCTGTAGTGACGAGATGCGTTTAACTGGTGTCCTACAAGATATGACGGGATTAAAAAGCGGTGTCGTTCGTTTGGGAACCGTCACGGCGGTAGCCAATGAGTGGTTACCGATTGTGCTAAAAAAATTGATGCAGGAAGTTCCAGGTATTGATTATGAAATCTTAATTGGCAATGGCGATGTGATTGCCGATTGGCTCAAAGAGGATCGTATTGATGTGGGCATTTATGTGCCTAAAAATAAAGAGCATTTAAATGTACGGTTGCTCTATCTGGACGAATTCAAGGTCATTTTCCCAAAAGGTCATGACTTGGCTAGATACGAAAAAGTACCTTTAACAGCATTGAAAAACTATCCTTATATTCTGCATGGAGCCAGTTGGTGCAAAGAGTTGGAAGAGGCAACGAAGAAAAATCAGCAACTGATCCCCGTTCGATATACGACTGTGGGTGCTACTTCAATTGTGAATCTTGTCAGAACTGGTATCGGAGTGAGTATTTTGCCCGAATTGCTGTTAAAAAATGATAAATTTAAAGTTGAAAGTCGACCTTTAGATCCCCCTTTGAGTAGAAAACTTTTTTTGGTTACACACGGTACACCTACTATGCCTGCCGTCAAAGCCTTTGTTGAAAGACTGCCGGCATTGATAAAAGGTGGGCAGGATATCTAGCATCATCTGTAACGGTTTTTTTACACTATTTTGCGGTAGAATTAGCAGCGATAAAAATGATGGCCTGGGCTGATCTCTGTAAGGCTCGGGCTTCTTTGTTACCTATTGAGTGTGAAAAGAGAAAAATACTATGGCGATTCCCATTACTGTACGTGGTGCCGAATTGTTAAAGGCTGAATTAAAGCGCTTGAAGAGCGTGGAGCGTCCCGCTGTCGTTCAAGCCATTAAGGAAGCCCGTGAAAAGGGTGACTTGTCTGAAAACGCTGAGTACGATGCCGCCAAGGAACTTCAGGGTCATATTGAAGGTCGTATTGCCGAGCTTGAAGGCAAACTCTCGTCTTTACAGGTAATCGATCCCAAGGAACTCGATGCTGGCGGTCGTATTGTGTTTGGTGCAACGGTGGAATTGGAAAACCAAGATACGGGAGAAGTGGTGACCTATCAGATTGTGGGTGACGACGAAGGGGATATCAAACGTAATCTGGTTTCGATTTCTAGCCCCATTGCGCGTGCCTTGATTGGCAAGTTTGAAGGAGATGAGACGATTGTGCACGCCCCGGGCGGCGATCGTGCCTATGACATTTTGACCGTTAAGTACATTTAAAAATTAATGTACTCGTAAGGGTCCTATGAGGACCCAAAAAAGGCTCGGTTTTGAATTTCTGCCGAGCCTTAGTTAGTTTAGAGATTGGCAAAAGCCTTTTTTGTCGTACGACCTTTAGCCTGAGCACGGGTTTTACGATGAGCGGTGGGGCCGCCTCGCATACCTCGGCGGGCTTCGGCCATTTTTCGACGTCTGGCGCGCTCGGCTTCTTGCTTTTGTTTTTCAGGATTCGGGCGCCACAGTACAAGGAGTTTACCGATCATTTGAATGCGTGCGGCATTTAATCGATCGGCGATCTCTGCGTAAATTGCTTCGCGCTCTTCGCGTTCATCGCTTGGAACTCGAATTTTGATCAATTCATGAGCCAAAAGTGCACGATCAATTTCTTTTAACACCGCCTCCGTTAAGCCATTGGCGCCTAAAAGAACCACAGGGTCGAGTCCATGGGCCTGTCCACGTAAGGCAAGGCGGGTGTCGCGGTCAAGTAGAAGTTCAGCCATAATACGGTATTGAGCAAATAACAAGTTTTCAAAATCGGTGAATTTTATAAGAAAATCATGCCTGTAGCAACAAAAAAACTACGATCCAACCGAGCTTGGATTGAGCGCCACATTAACGATCCTTTCGTAAAGCGTTCGCGTCAGGAAGGCTATCGAGCGCGTTCTGTCTATAAGCTCATTGAACTCAATGAGAAAGAAAAACTGATTCGTCCGGGGATGTGCGTGGTGGATTTGGGAGCCGCGCCTGGCAGTTGGACTCAGGTTGTTCGTGAAAAATTGGCCGGAAAAGACGGAGAGGTACGGGGCACGATTATTGCCATGGACATTTTGCCCATGGATCCCATTGATGGCGTGACGTTTTTGCAGGGTGACTTCAGAGAGCAGGAAGTGGCCGATAAACTCACCGAAATAATCGGTGACAAACAGGTCGATTTAGTGCTCTCCGATATGGCACCGAACTTATCGGGGATTGCAGCGGCCGATGCTGCCCGTTGTTTGCTTTTAAATGAACTTGCACTTGAGTTTTGCCTTGAGCACCTAAAAGATAACGGTGTATTTGTGACAAAGGTTTTTCAGGGAAGCGGTTTTTCGCAGTATGTGGAAACGTTGAAGAAGCACTTTAAGACAGTGCTCACACGTAAACCTGAAGCAAGCCGTGACACCTCTGCAGAGGTTTACATGGTGGCAAAGCATATTAAAAAAAGGTGAACTTAAAATTTCTTGTAAAAAGGCGCAAAAAAATATTTGCAAGTCAAGTAATTATCGGTATTCTTAACAATTCGGATAGAGATGTGACAGCTCTAGTCTGTCAAAAAAAGGCGAAGGAGCCTGAAAATTGAATAGAAATTTCTTTAATCGTATTGGTGTTTGGATTATTTTGGCGCTGGTGTTTTTCACGCTCTTCAGACAGTTTGAGCCTGATACAACGCCCTCGGCTACCTCAACGAGCTACACGCAGTTTATGGATGACGCTAAGGCGGGCAAGATTGCGCGTGTCGATATTAAGGGTCGCGAAATTACGGTAACGCCCGTTGAAGGTCAGAAGTATGTGATCACCAGTCCCGGTGACTTGTGGATGGTTGATGACCTCAGAAAGTCCGGTGTACAGGTTTACGGTACGCCTGAGGAAGAACCGTCGTTTTGGATGACGGTTTTGATCTCCTGGTTCCCAATGTTGCTTTTGATCGGCGTGTGGGTATTTTTCATGCGTCAGATGCAAGGCGGTGGTAAGGGTGGCGCTTTCAGTTTCGGTAAGAGCAAAGCCAGAAAACTCGATACCACAAATAATAAGGTCACTTTTGCTGATGTGGCCGGTTGCGATGAAGCCAAAGAAGAAGTGCAGGAAGTGGTGGATTTCTTGCGCGATCCATCAAAGTTCCAGCGCTTGGGTGGCCGCATTCCTCGCGGCATATTGCTCGTGGGCAGTCCTGGAACCGGTAAGACACTTTTGGCCAAAGCCATCGCTGGAGAAGCTAAGGTTCCGTTTTTCTCGATTTCAGGCTCCGACTTTGTCGAAATGTTTGTCGGTGTTGGTGCTGCACGTGTGCGTGACATGTTTGAAAACGCTAAGAAGAACGCTCCCTGCATCATTTTTATTGACGAAATTGATGCTGTGGGCCGTCAGCGTGGAGCCGGTCTTGGCGGCGGCAATGATGAACGTGAACAGACATTGAATGCTTTACTTGCAGAGATGGATGGATTTGAAAGCAATAAAGGACTGGTACTTTTGGCTGCAA
>UQUR01000021.1 GCA_900544345.1 uncultured Sutterella sp.
TACGTTCGTCTGTCTAATGGGATAGATTCTGATGTTGAAGTTGCTGAGAACTGCATCGATGTACAGCAAACTATTCTCATTCACAATTTTTGAATTTGCAAACGGGAGCTACTGCTATAAAGAGAAATTTCATTGGCGGAAGGGGAGGGATTCGAACCCTCGGTACGGATAACCGTACGCCGCCTTTCCAGGGCGGTACATTCAACCACTCTGCCACCCTTCCGTGGTGTTGTGTCGTAGGCTCGAAATTATACTGGTGATTTCTTAAATTTCAAGACCTACGAGAAAAATTAATTAACCTTTGCAGCGTTCAATAAACTTTTTCAATTCACTGGGTGTTTGCACTTCGACGATGCGATCGACTTCTTGCCCTTTTTTATAAAAAATCATTGTTGGAATATGGCCAACATTGTAAAGTGCACGCATCTGTTCCTTTAGTTCTCCGCCTCTTTCGCCGACGTCTACATGGGTGAAATAAATATCCGTGAATTCTTCGGAGAATTTTTTATAAAAAGGAGCAGCTCGGCGACAATCAATACACCAGGGAGCACCGAAATTAACGATGCAAAGCGGGTTAGCTTTAAGGGTTTCTGGAATTTGTTCATGAGTTATTTCGTGAACCATCGGTCTCTCCTTGAAAGTTTTTCAACCATCATACTTAAATTTTCATGAAGGTGCTCTTGTTTCAGAACGCCACTTCGGATAGAATAGCGATCTCACCTTTCGGAAGGGTGGCAGAGTGGTTGAATGCAGCAGTCTTGAAAACTGCCGACGCGCAAGCGTTCGTGGGTTCGAATCCCACCCCTTCCGCCATTGAAAATCCCGGCATTATTGAGTGCACGGGATTTTTTGTTATCCATAAAATGTCCAAAATGCATTCTTTCTATCTAAACCATAGAAATTTGATATTAAGCTAGGCAAAAAATCATTAAACAATTTACTATGAGGACAGGAACAAAGAGTCCTATTTCAAATTAAGGAGAAAGAAATGGATTTAAAAGGCACTAAGACCGAAAAGAATTTGATGGAAGCTTTTGCTGGCGAATCTCAAGCCCGCAATAAGTACACCTACTATGCAAGTCAGGCCAAGAAAGACGGCTATGTGCAAATTGCTGCCATCTTTGAAGAAACGGCCAAGAACGAACAAGAACACGCCAAGCTTTGGTTCAAGCTCTTGCACGGCGGTGCTGTTCCGACAACGGAAGTCAACCTCCAAGACGCTGCCAACGGTGAAAACTTCGAATGGACCGACATGTATGACCGTATGGCTCGCGAAGCTCGCGAAGAAGGCTTTGATGATATCGCTTTCTTGTTCGAAGGTGTTGCTGCTATCGAAAAAGAACATGAAGCCCGTTACCTGAAGTTGCTCGAACGCGTTAAGGGCGGTATGGTCTTCTCTTCTGAAGGTGACACCATTTGGCAATGCTCTAATTGCGGTCATATCGTGATTGGTAAGCAAGCCCCTGAAATCTGCCCGGTTTGCTCTCACGCCAAGGCCTACTTCCAACGCAAGGCTGAAAACTATTAATCTATCGTTTTCTGATAGGTCTTAAAAAACCCGCGAATTTCGCGGGTTTTCTTCAATCTATCAGCGATTATTTTTGACAACAGCAGCACTTGGGAACTGAAGCATCAAATCCGATATCTTCAATGGCAGCTTTCACTTCTTCAATGCTCGCTCCCATTTTCTCCCAAGTCACTTCACCTTTTTCCAAGCTCACTACAACGCCTTTGGCACCAGGTAAAGCACTGACGACATCCGTCACAGCTTTCACACAATTTTGGCAATGCATGCCTTCCACTTTTAATTTATTCATTTTCTTCTCCTTAATCTAACAAATGAGATTTGTTCTCATTATAAAATTCTCATTAAAGATATTGCACCCTCTAGTTACTATAGGGTATAGAGTGACTCCCGAGTAAGAGGAGATTTTATGTCACAGATCAAATTTGAATTGTCTATTACTGGAATGCACTGTGCTGCCTGTTCTTCAAGAATTGAGCGCGTTGTGGGAAAAATGTCTGAGGTCGATAAAGTCAGTGTTAGTTTACCTACCAATCGGGCACAGGTAATACTTAAAGAAGGTATCAAAAAAAGTGATGGAGTCAAAACTGTCATTGCTCGTATTCAGAAACTAAACTTCGGAGCTAAACTCTCTGAAGGAGAAGATTTGGTCAAAGAGTGGCAAAAAGAAAATGAATACGCGACAAACGCTTTGAAGAATCAGTTCCGCTCATTGCCCCCTATGATTATCTTAGCCATATTGATTCTCTATGTGTCTATGGGGCATATGATAGGCCTTCCCCTACCCAGTTTTATTAGCCCAGAATCCACTCCCTTAACTTTTGCAATTTTGCAACTGCTTTTGGTTTTACCCGTCATGTATTTAGGGTGGCACTTCTATCGGGATGGATTTTCAAATCTAATCCAAGGTGCTCCTAACATGGATAGCCTGGTTGCTGTCGGAACAGGAGCTGCTTTTGTCTATTCTCTTTTTTCTGTATTCATGATTATTAGTGGAGACAGAAGCTACTGCATGAATCTTTATTTCGAGTCTTGTGGCGTTCTGATTACCATGATTTCTATTGGCCAATATATGGAAGCCAAGTCAAAACGCAAAGCCGGCGACGCAATCGGCTCACTCATCCGCTTAGTGCCACAAACAGCCAGACTTTATAACAACGGTACCGTTGTCGTTGTAAAACTCAATGAGATCAATATCGGTGATCGTGTTTTGGTTCAACCGGGTGAACGTATCCCAGTTGACGGTATTATCCGTGAAGGGGCTAGCGAAGTTGATCAATCACTTTTGACAGGTGAATCAATTCCTGTTGCAGTCAAAGAGGGCAGTCAAGTCATCGCCGGCAGTTTAAACGGCACACATCCTCTAATTATTGAGATCACACATTTAGGTAACGATACAACGCTGGCGCAAATCATACGATTAGTTCGAAGCGCACAAAGTTCTAAAGCACCGGTTGCAGCTTTAGCCGATCGAGTAAGTTTTTACTTTGTACCGACTGTCATGTTGCTTTCTGTTCTGACGTTTTGTGCCTGGGCTTTATTTTCTGATGAACCTATCTCTCTTGCGTTTAAAGCAATGATTTCGGTACTTGTAATTGCCTGCCCTTGCGCTATGGGGTTGGCAACACCTACTTCGATTATGGTTGCAACGGCCAGAGGTGCTCAGCTCGGTGTTTTAATTAAAAATGCTATTGCCCTCGAAATGACTGGGAAAGTAGATATCGTTGCTTTTGATAAAACTGGAACACTCACTTTAGGTAAGCCAAAAGTGGTCGATACCATTACATTCGGTTCTTATACAAAAGAAGAGGTTTTATCCTATGCGGCAGGACTGGAAGCTAGATCTGAGCACCCAATAGCTAAAGCCATTATTGCAGCCAATGCAAGTAAAACAGAAGCCATACAGCCAACCGTTTTACCCGGTTTGGGTTTAACCGGTGTTATTAATAGCAGTAGGATCGCTCTCGGTAATGCAGCGTTAATGATGAGCGAATCTGTGGATATTTCCGAAGCCAAAGAGACACTTAATAAGATGACTTCTCTTGCAAGAACGCCTCTATTATTAGCAATCAACGGAAAACTGGCCGCAGTCATTGGCATTGCCGATATGGTTCGTCCAGAATCCAATCGTGTTTTGAAAGCTCTAAGAGCACTAGGTATCAAAACGCTGATGATTAGCGGAGACAATAAAAAGACCGCTCAAAAAATTGCCGATGAGCTCGGCATAGATGAAGTCTATGCAGAAGCGTTACCCAAAGATAAAGCTCGCATTATCAGAGAACTACAAGCTAAAGGGCTCAAAGTAGCCATGGTAGGTGACGGGTTAAACGATGCTCCTGCTTTAGCTCAGGCTGATGTCGGTTTAGCGGTTGCTGATGGTGTCGATGTCAGCGCTCAAGCTGGTGACGTCATTTTAATGCGCCACGGGCTCGAATCCGTTTTGACGGCAATGAGACTTTCCAAAGCAGCGCTTCGCAATATTTATGAAAATTTAGGGTGGGCTTTCGGCTACAACATTCTTGGAATACCTGTGGCTATGGGGCTTTTTCACGCTCTTTGGGGTGGACCGATGCTCTCCCCGATGATAGGCGGTACCGCTATGGCTTTATCTTCGACTTCGGTAGTCCTTAATGCTTTAAGACTACGGTTTTTCAAATAATCAATGCAAAAGGGGCTCAATGAAGCGGTAGAGAAAATAACAAATCACACCGATAGCAAGAGCCCTTAGCAAAAGCATGATCATCGCAAGCAAACGACCAATTCCTTCAGCAAATGAGACAGGCTCGTTTGTTTTGTCCGATTTTATTTTCTTCATAGTCAGAAGATTATTTTACAGCAGCTTTAGTCGGGTGCCAGCAAAGTAGTGAACCGGGTGAAAAAAGAAAAGGAACCATAAGGTTCCCTTTAGCAGAAGTATTGGTGCGCCGGGTAGGATTCGAACCCGCGACCCCCTGGTTCGTAGCCAGGTACTCTATCCAACTGAGCTACCGGCGCACATCTGAAGCAGGGTATTTTAATAGTAACACTTAATTTGTCAATATAGGGATTGTACTGTTTAATTAAAAATTCTCATTAATAATCAACTAGTTAAATTGAATTCAAATCTTTGATATCACTTTTCCTTATAAATCAATAAATTAGCAACAATTATTTAAAAAAGTCACAAAATATTGTGAAATGGCAAAGCTCAATTAAAAAATGTGCTCTATATAACTAATTTCACCTATCATTGTTAGCCGAGAGCTAGTGCTCCATGGCTCGCGTGTTGTCAGACCAGACTTAAAGCGAGCCTCTCATTGTATTTTGAGGAGTTGTATATGCAATTGAAACATACTTTGTTGGCCATTGCCTTAGTGGCTGCCAGCGCTACCGCTATGGCTTTGCCGAATGTTGAAGTTTTGGCAACGGGCGGTACGATCGCCGGCGCCGGCCAATCGGCCACGGGTACGGCCTATACTGCTGGTAAGGTCTCCGTGAACCACTTGGTCGCTGCAGTCCCCGCTTTGGCTGAAGTGGCTAATGTTATTCCGAAGCAAGTAGTTCAAATCGGTTCTCAAGATATGACCGATGATGTGTGGCTCAAGCTCGTGAAGACGATCAATGAAGACTGCAACAAGGTTGATGGTTTCGTTGTCACGCACGGCACAGATACGATGGAAGAAACGGCTTACTTTGTGCACTTGACCGCTAAGTGCTCGAAGCCGATCGTTTTCGTCGGCGCTATGTTGCCTTCCACCGGTTTGTCTGCTGATGGTCCGAAGAACTTGTACAACGCTGTTGTGGTTGCCGCTTCCAAAGAAGCTGCTAACCGTGGTGCCATGGTTGCCATGGACGACAAGATCATCGGCGCTCGCGACGTGATCAAGACCAATACAACCGCTGTGGAAACCTTCCAAGGCGCTAACTTCGGTACGATGGGTTATGTGTTTAACTCCAAGGTGCATTTCGGCAATACGCCCGCTACACCTCACACCACCAAGACCCCGTTTGACGTCTCCAAGCTTACCTCCTTGCCGAAGGTTGGTATTGTTTACAACTACTCCAACGTTCCTGCTGAACCGCTTCAAGCTTTGTTGAAGGCCGGTTACAAGGGTATTGTGACGGCTGGTGTCGGTAACGGCAACATCCACAAGAACTTGTTCCCGATCCTCGAAAAGGCCGCTAAGGACGGTGTCGTCGTTGTTCGTTCTTCTCGCGTCCCGACAGGCTCTGCCACCAAGGATGCTGAAATCGATGACGCCAAGTACGGTTTCGTCGCTGGCCAATACCTGAACCCGCAAAAGGCTCGTGTGTTGTTGCAATTGGCTTTGACGAAGACCAGCGATCCGAAGAAGATTCAAGAATACTTCGATAAGTACTAAGATCTGCGGTTAAAACTCTCATAGAGTTTTGAGTAGCATTCGCTAAAAGGCCCCGAGTAGAAATATTCGGGGCCTTCTGTTTCTGCGTTAAAATCAGCTTCTATGACTAAAGACTATATCGGGCGTTTTGCTCCCTCACCTACCGGTTTACTGCACGCAGGCAGCCTTGTAGCTGCGCTTGCGAGCTTTATTGATGCTAAAGCGCACCACGGGCAGTGGTTGATTCGAATTGAAGATGTTGATGAAAGCCGATGCAAAAAAGAATGGGCAGAAGGCATTCTGAATGTTTTGCGTCAATTACAAATGAATAGTGACGCCCAGATCATTTGGCAAAGCCAAAGAAAAGACCGATACGCAGAGGTCCTTCAGTCACTCATCAATACTCACCGAGCTTACGGTTGCAGCTGCACACGACACAGTATCGAAGCAATCAACCGTCAAAAGGGTTTACCAACTCACTACTATCCTAGTATCTGCCGCAATGGTCCTCATGGACCTATTCGTGCCTGGCGTTTTCTTACAGACCGTAAAATGATCAGCTTTACAGATCGTTGGTTTGGAGATTATTCTCAAAACGTAGAAGAAACTGTCGGAGACTTTATCATTAAGCGAGCTGATGGTTTATTTGCGTACCAACTCGCTGTTGTGGTCGATGATCATGACAGCTATGTTACCGATATCGTTAGAGGAGCTGACTTAATAGATAATACCCCCAGGCAGCTTGCCATCTATCATGCTTTAGGCTGGAATGAACCACGGTACATGCATATTCCGCTTGTTTTAAATGAGCGCCATGAAAAACTCAGTAAACAAGCTGGCGCCAGACCATTAGGCTGTGACTTGATGAGAGAACTTAATCAAGCTTGGATTCATTTAGGATTTGAATTAATTAATGCCAGGAATTTCTCAGACTTTTATTCCCAAGCAAGCCTTCAATGGTTTAACAGATTTCTTCGACAATAGATAAAAAAACAGCTCGGTTCAGCCGAGCTATTTTTTGAGAATTTGGAGCGGGAAACGAGTCTCGAACTCGCGACCTCAACCTTGGCAAGGTTGCGCTC